>NZ_OZ034707.1:0-1766692 GCF_964026865.1 Wolbachia endosymbiont (group A) of Clivina fossor
GGAATCAGCAGAATAGAGAAGGAATTTGAGAGCTCAGACAAACGATACTTTTTTGTACCTTGTCCACATTGTGATCACTATCAGGTGCTGAAATGGCCACAAATAAAGTGGAAGGATAAAAATCCAAATACAGCCCACTACGTTTGCATAGAGTGTAGGGGAGAAATAAAAAATCATCAGAAAACAGAGATGCTAGCCCGTGGAAAATGGAGGCCTACTAATCCAATAAAAGGTGAAAAAAAAGGATTCCACCTTTCAAGCTTGTATAGCCCAGTTGGCTGGTATAGTTGGAAACAAGCAGTAGAAGATTACCTGCATGCGAAGGAAAATGAACAATTACTGAAAGTTTGGATAAATACAACACTCGGAGAAACCTGGGTAGATAAAGGAGAAGTACCAGACTGGAAGCAATTATTTGAGCGTCGAGAAAATTTTCCGATAGGTACGGTGCCGAGGGGCAAAGTGATATTGACGGCAGGGGTTGATGTACAAAAAGATCGTTTAGAGGCAGAAATTGTAGCATGGGGAAGAAACCGAGAAAGTTGGTCAATAGACTACCAGGTATTTGAAGGTGATACTGGAAGTGGAGAAGTATGGGAAAAACTTTCAGAGCTTTTGAATCATCATTTTATCGGTGAAAATGGTCTTGAATACATGATAAGTATGATGGCGGTAGATGCTGGGTATGCAACACAAGAGGTATACAACTGGGTAAGAGGTCACCAAGGCTCTGGAAGAGTGATGGCAGTAAAAGGAGCAAACAAAGCGCTAGTGCCGCTTAACAGCCCAAGTAGAGTTGATGTAACAGTTGGCGGACAAAAGCTAAAGAGAGGAATGAAGCTGTGGCCAGTTGGGGTATCGATATTAAAGTCCGAGCTTTTTCAGCTACTTAATGTTTTAAAAAACGGGCCGGGATATTGTCATTTTCCCGAATATCCACCTGAATATTTTAAGCAACTTACTGCAGAACAACTAATTACCAAGGTAGTAAAAGGGTATACCAAGCAAGAGTGGCAAAAGATAAGAGATCGAAATGAAGTACTAGATTGCCGAATTTACGCAAGAGCTGCGTCTATTGCCCTGGGGATTGATCGTTGGCCAGAGAGTAAATGGGAGAGTTTAGCAGGTGAAAAAGCTAAAAAGTCAAAAAGAGTGAGAAGAAGTCAATGGTTGAGTGAGAAAAGTTGATGTACAACCAAGAATATTTAACTCAAGTAGAAGAAGCGATAAGGAAGCTACAGAGCGGAGAGAGAGTGGTATCGATTGCGTATGGTGATCATGTGGTTAGGTATGGAGAAGTTCAGATAAAAGATCTATTGGATTTAAGACAACGAATTAAAGCTGAGCTAAAAGTTGCAGGTGTGAAGAGAAAGATTGTTATTTCAACGAATAAAGGGATCATATAATGATAAAAATCGTTGAAAGGAACACTATGACAAAAATTATAGGAAAAGAATATACAGAATTTTTAGAGCAGTTGAAAGAACATATTGCTACTAATCGTTACAAAGCAGCACTTGCGGTTAATAGTAAGCTTATTTTGCTCTATCATTATACTGGTACAGAAATCTTAAAACGGCAAAAAGAATATGGCTGGGGAGCGAAAGTTATTGAACAACTAAGTAAAGATTTGCGAGATGCTTTTCCTGATATGAAGGGGTTTAGCATTCAAAATCTAAAGTATATGAGAAGGTTTGCGGAAGAATATAGCGAAAACGAAATTCGTCAACAAGCTGTTGACCAATTACCTTGGGGTCACAATATCGTAATAATGTACGAAATTAAAAACAAAGAAGAAAGATTTTGGTATGCTAAAAAGTCGCGTGAACACGGCTGGTCTCGCAATATCTTGTCGATGCAAATTGAAACAAATTTGTATAAACGTGAAGGTAAAGCAATAACAAACTTTAGGAATAAGCTTACATCGCCTCAATCAGATTTAGCACAGCAAACGCTTAAAAATCCTTACGTATTTGATTTTTTGAGTCTTGGTAAAAAAGCGCATGAAAGGGAAGTAGAAAAAGCTCTTGTAGCTCACATAGAACGTTTCCTTTTAGAACTTGGTGAAGGGTTTGCATTTTTAGGAAGGCAGTACCATTTACAGGTTGAAAATAGAGATTTCTATTTGGATTTACTCTTTTACCACGTTAAGCTTCGTTGCTATATTGTAATTGAACTAAAAGCAGGGAAATTCAAGCCAGAATACACTGGAAAGATGAATTTTTACCTTTCAGCAGTTGATGATTTATTAAGACAGCCAGGTGATAATCCATCAATTGGTCTTATCCTCTATCGCTCTAAAGTTGGTGTTGTAGCCGAGTATGCATTACGTGACATGAACAAGCCAATAGGGTTAGCAGAGTATCAAATCACTGAAAATCTACCAGAAGAGGTAAAAACAGCTCTGCCAACAATAGAAGAATTAGAAGCTGAATTATCAAAAGTTTCAGACAAGGAAAAGTAATGCTACTCAAATCATTCAAACAATTATTCCACAAATCACCAAAGCCTAAAGGTTCAGCATGGGATGGAGCTGGATCTGGCAGAAGATTATTGCACTTTCAACCAGAGTCAGGAAGTATAAACAATTTGCTGTCTCAGAGCCTTGAACACCTGCGTAGTCGATCACGTGACATGGTAAGAAAGAACTCGTATGCGGCAAACATCATCGATACGATAGTAAGTAACTCTGTTGGGACAGGAATAAAGCCGCAATCAAAAGCCAAAGATGCAGAGTTTCGGAAAAAAGTGCAAGAATTATGGCTGAGATGGACAGATGAAGCAGACAGTAGCGGAGTGAGTGATTTTTATGGATTACAAGCTCTTGTATGTAGAAGCATGATAGAGGGAGGGGAATGTTTTGTAAGACTCCGAACAAGAAAACGAGAAGATGGTCTTTGTGTGCCGTTGCAACTGCAAGTACTTGAATCAGAGCATTTAGACAATAAGAGCAATCAAACCCTTGCCAACGGTAATGTAATTAGAAACGGGATTGAGTTCAATAGACTTGGGCAGAGAGAAGCGTATTACCTTTTTCGAGAGCACCCTGGTGAAGGATCATTTGGCGAATCAGTGAGAGTTCCAGCAAACGATGTTTTACATATCTATAGACCTCTGAGACCTGGGCAAATTCGAGGAGTACCGTGGCTCTCTACAGTACTTTTGAAGCTCTATGAACTTGATCAATACGATGATGCTGAACTCGTTAGAAAAAAAACAGCAGCAATGTTTGCAGGGTTTATCACCAGACTCGATCCAGAAGCAAACATCATGGGAGAAGGAGAGAGTAATGAACATGGAGTAGCGCTGTCAGGTTTAGAGCCAGGGACTATGCAACTTTTAGATCCAGGGGAAGATATCAAATTTTCAGAACCATCAGATGTTGGAGGAAGTTATGAAGCATTCATGAAACAGCAATTGAGGGCAATAGCAGTAGGTATGGGGATAACGTATGAGCAGCTAACAGGAGATCTTACCGGGGTCAATTATTCATCGATACGAGCAGGGTTAATAGAGTTTTGCCGGAGGTGTGCAATGTTACAGCATAACGTGGTAGTATTTCAATTTTGCCGGCCAGTATGGGATAGGTGGTTAGAATTAGCAATACTATCTGGAGAATTAGACATAAGTGAAAAAGGGGCAAAAGCGGCAAAAGAGGTAAAATGGATAGCACAAGGATTTGATTGGGTAGATCCACTAAAAGACCAGCAAGCACAGCAAATGGCAGTAAGGAATGGGTTTAAGAGCAGGTCAGAAGTAGTTTCAGAGCTAGGTTATGATATTGAAGAAATAGACCAAGAAATTGCTGAAGATCAAAGACGTGCTAGTGAACTGGGATTAAGTTTTGACTCGGACGTCAGTAGTTTTGATTCTAATACTGAAATAATATAAGTGAGCTGGCTCAATAAACCGATGATGATAGAGCAAAGAAGCTTTGATTTATTGTCATTACATGCAGAGAAGCACCCAACGTTTAAAAATATAAAACATGCAGTAAGAAATAATAAAAAGGGAATAAAAGTAATACCGATACATGGGATCTTGACGAAGAATGCAGAAGCTTTTGATGATGTGTTGGGGATGACATCATATGAGAAGATACGTGAAGAGATAGAAGAAGCTTTAATAGATGAAGAAGTAGAAACAATAATTTTGGACATAGACAGCCCCGGAGGAGAAGTAAACGGTTTATTCGACCTTTCCGATTTTATCTACAGTGCAAGGGAAAGTGGAAAAAAGAGGATAATAGCGATGGCAAATGATGATGCGTATTCTGCGGCGTATGCAATAGCGTCAAGTGCTGAGAAAGTATTTGTAAGCAGAACATCAGGAGTGGGAAGCATAGGGGTAATAGCAAGTCATATAGATCAAAGTGGGTTTGATGAAAAGCAAGGGGTAAAATATACCACAGTATTTGCTGGAAATCGAAAAAACGATTTAAATCCGCATGAGCCGATAACGTCTGAAAGTGTGGAAAGCTTACAAGAGGAAGTAGACCGCCTGTATGAGATGTTTGTCCAGCTCATAGCACGAAACAGAAATTTGTCCACGGAAAAAATCAAATCAACGGAAGCAGGGCTATATTTTGGCGAGAAAGCAATAGAGATAGGACTTGCTGATGGAATAACAACGTTTTCTGAATTTATAGATAATTATAGGAGAAATAATATGAGCAAAGTTGAGATAAAAGAACAAGCAATAGATATTGATGATCTAATTGAACAAGGAAGATGTTTAGGGTACGAAAGCTGCCGTAAAGAAGTATTATACCAAACTTCGTTATTGGGAAGACAAATAGAATATACGATAAATTCACTTAAACCTCCAGTTATAGGCGGAAAGCACTCTTTTTCATTTGTCTCATTATTATTGAGAATTGGTATTAGAGGTAATACGATTATGTAATTTATCAAAGATGCCAGAAAAGATAGGAGAATTTATCGAGCAGAATGTAAATGCCAAACAAGCGCAAGAGATATTAATGTCGATACTAGCAGAGAGAACAAAGAAGACAGAGATTTTGAGTACAATACCGCAAAGTACACCGGAAGACTTGATGATGCAGGTAGCAAAAAGTCGGAGCATTTGATACCGCGGTCTAACATACGCCGCGGTAAATAAGTGTTCAAAATGCGCCAGAATAGCCAATTATAGAGCAACATATCTTTTACCGCGGCGAATAGCGACTTTAAACACAGCGGAATAAACAAAGGAAAAAAAGGGGGAGAAATATGACAAGCATAACTGAAACAAATAATTTAGGCGATCTTCTAAAATATGAAGCGTCTAATCTATATTCAAGAGATCAAATAACAGTAGCAAAGGGGCAAAACCTAAAGCTTGGCATGGTTGTTGGTCGTGATAAAGATGATCTAATTAAAATTATAAATGCAACGGCTACAGATGGCACACAAACGGCGATAGGTGTAATAACAAATGATGTAAACGCAACGGAAACCACCAAAGCGGTAATCATTACACGTATAGCAATACTAGCAGATCATGCAGTTGTATGGCCAGCAAATATAACAGAAGAGCAAAAAGCTGCAGCAATAAAGTAACTTGAAGCACGGGGCGTTATTATCCGCAAAGGGGTCTAAACTCAACTTAAATTAGTAAGGAAAACAAGGGGGAAAAACATGCAAAATCCATTTACAAATCCGGCATTTAGTATGACAGCATTAACAAATGCAATGAACATATTGCCGATAAATTATGGCCGAACAGAAAATTTAAATTTATTTCCAAGTAGGTCAGTAAGATTTCGACATATTACGATAGAAGAACACCATGGAGTTTTAACTTTATTACCAACGCAATCACCAGGAGCACCAGCAACAGTGGGAAAACGAGGAAAACGGAAAATAAGAACTTTTACCATTCCACATATTCCGCATGATGATGTAGTATTGCCAGAGGAAGTACAGGGAATAAGGGCATTTGGGTCAGAAAGTGAACTTAAAGCGCTGGCAGATGTAATAACTGATCATTTGCAGCTAATGAGAAACAAACATGCGATAACGTTAGAACATTTGCGGATGGGAGCGCTGAAGGGAATCATTCTTGATGCTGATGGGTCAGAGTTATTAAATCTTTATAACGAATTTGAAATTACACCTAAAGTAGTAAATTTTGCACTGGGAACAGCAACAACCGATGTAAAGCGTAAGTGTCTGGAAGTATTGCGTCATGTTGAGGATAACTTAAGTGGTGAGTACATGACTGGGATTCATGCGCTGGTAAGTCCAGAGTTTTTTGATGCACTCACTTCTCATGCTAAAGTAAAAGAAGCATACGAGAGATGGCAAGAAGGAGCAGCATTAAGGAACGACATGAGGTCAGGATTTACGTTCTGTGGAATAACATTTGAGGAATATAGAGGACAAGCAACTGATCCTGAAGGAAACGTAAGAAGATTTATTGAAGGAAATACCGGCCATTGTTTTCCACTAGGAACAGCAAGCACATTTACGACATACTTTGCACCGGCGGACTTTAATGAGACGGTGAATACCCTAGGACAGCCATTATATGCAAAACAAGAGCCAAGAAGATTTGATAGAGGGACCGATTTACATACTCAGTCAAATCCTTTACCAATGTGCCATCGTCCAGGAACATTAATCAAAGTCGTTGCAGCATAACAATACAGGTAGAGCAACTATAAAAGTGGTGAGGCATGAGACTGCTCTACCTGTATGCCCCTTCTTAGCGTGCATGTAGAGATTAGTGCATAAAGGTAAAATATGCAAGGAAAAATAAAAAGATTATTTGCAGATTGTTTTGCACATCTAGGGCAGCAAGCGTTGTATGAATCAAAGGATAAGTCATACATGGTTCAGGTGCTGAAACAACAACCAGATAAATTATATGGAATTGGTGAAGGACAATTTGTCGGGGAGATGTTGATTTTGGAGGTGAGTGTCTTTGATATATTGCAGCCAGTAGTAGGAGATACTTTTTCCATAGGTAGTTGTAGATACAGAGTACACACACCGCCACTTAGGGACAATTCGGGAATGCTATGGAAAATTCAAGCGTTAGGGGTGTAAATGCGTATAAACATAGAAATCACCGGTAGCATAGATGCAGAGAAAGCGAAAGTGGAAAAAGCAGCGGTGAGGGCATTAAACAAAACAGCACTGTGGGTAAGATCGCAAACTGTTAAACAAGTTAGCGAAGAAAAACAAATACCAAAAAAAGCAATGAGAAAAAAGTTAAGTGTGGATAAAGCAAATAGAAAGCGTTTATGGTCGATAGTAAAGCTCAGTTCGCAGTGGATAGGAGTAGCAAAACTTGGGAGCATAAAACAGACAAAGATAGGAGCAAAGGTAGGAAGCCGTATGTATGAAGGAGCATTTATAGCAACAATGAAAAATGGTCATATAGGAATATTCAGAAGAAGGTATATGACACCGTTACCAATAGATGAAATTAAAGTAAACACGCAAGCTCGGGAAATAATGAAAGAGTTAGTTGATAATGAAGTAGAAAGAGTATTTGAGAAGTATTTTGATCAGCAAATGAGTTATACCAAATCTCATAAATAAGTAGGCAAATAACTCACAGAACAAATGGTTTTGATCGAACTTTCCGTAATATTACGAATGAATGCACATACAGTATCCTCCAATAAACTAACAGAGTCATATATTCTATTTTTAATGAGATTGTCTTTCAAATATTGCCATAAACGCTCTACTGGATTTAACTCTGGTGAATATGGAGGTAAATAGATTAAGGTAATATTTTGTGGTATTTTTAAACCTTTGGATCTATGCCATCCTGCACAATCCACAACAAGAAATGCCTCCCTTGTTCCTAAATATTGTGACATCTGCTCAAGGAATATATTCATACAATCAGTATTGACGTTTGGTACGAATAAGCTAGAACTCTCTCCATTTCTAGGATTAACTGCACTATAGAGATAAAAGTTTTGCCTACCTAATTTTACCTTAACCTGTGTCCTAATGCCTTTTTTAAACCACCCGTGTCCAATCTTTGAATGTGTGCCAAACCGCGACTCATCGAAGAAAAATAGCTCTTTTTCGGGATACGTGACAATAGTTTCATTAAGATTTTTTTTTAAACTCTTCTTGTTTATTTTTATCCTGTTTATTGTGCACAGGCCTTGGAGTAATATACGAAAAACCTAACTTTTGCATCAGTCTATGTGCTGTAGACTTACTTACCTCAATAGAAAACATTTTCTCAATTATGATTTTTAATTTCTTAGCCGTTAGGTTGGCTCCTTCTTCTGCTATGACATTTTTAATTTCTTCTTGCTGCTTGTAGCTCAACTTCGGCTTTACTCCACGTCCTGGTTGTATTTTAAACGCATTGACTCCTCCTTCCTTAAATCTTGTAATCCACTTCATCAATGTAGTTCTAGTAATTCGGTATATTTGAGCAACTTTTGTTATTCCATATTCTTTTGCAGATATTATTGCCTGTAATCTTCTTCCTATCTCTCCTCTTATGCCGTGCTTCTTTAATTCCAGGTTACACTTATTATATAATTCTTCTCCTATTGCTTTACTTTTTCCTGCCATAACTCCCCACTAATTCTTAAATTATTCTATTTTAGAAATTTTTCTTTATTCGTCTATTTATTTTTAGGAATTGGTATTATATGAAATAATGTTCTGGGGAAATTTACATGAGGCAATTTGTAATAAGCTCAGGGAAGAGATACCAGCGATACAGACATGTGAAGTGTATAGAGCGGTACGTCGGGAAATAGTAGCCCCAGCAGTGTTTGTAGAGCTTGTGAGTTTAGAACCAGGAAAAGATCCGGGAACAGAGGAATTGGCGCTGAAAGCAAGATTTGAGGCAAGAGTGATAGTTGATGGAACAGTCGAGAATTCCTCCTATGATTGTTGTCAATAAGAAATTTCATATTTTGTAAAATCTTTAAAAACCCGGTTGTCTTTAAGTATGTAGAAAATGTCTGTCAGAGATCGGTAGCTCTCAATTGCATAAAAGTCAATAATGATTTTTGTATTACTCAAAACATTTTCTGATGTAAAATTCAGCTCTAATGTAATTTTTTATTTATTACTGTACCATCTTATTCGATCAAAAGTTGTTTCATTGACAACAAAAATACTAATACTAAGTTTTTAATTAATATTTTTAAATTAATGTAGCTAATGAATATGTGCGTCTACATACACTTAAAGCACATATTCATTTGGCTTATAAAAACTAAGGTATCATATTTTCCCTTACAATTATTGTTCAATAAAAAATTCAAATTTTGTAAAATCTTCAAAAATCCAGTTCCTTTTCAGTGTATAGAAAATGGTTGTTAGAAATTTTCTAGCAGTTGCAATAATAGCCTTAGCAGAACCACGCTTCTTTTTCACATGCTCGTAAAAACTTTTCAGGTAAGGACTATATCGTATAGCGACCCAGGTACACTGTACTAAAGAAGTTCGTGCCATTTTTGGCCCATATTTGGTGATTCTTCCAATAGTACATTGCTGATTAGATTGAGAAACTGATGGTACAACTCCGAAATAAGCAGTGAGCTTTTCAGGATTGCTAAAATCATTAATATCGCCAATTGTCGTGATAAAAACTGCTACAGAAATTGCACCAATACCTTTAATACTGATAAGGTTATTAAATCCAGGAAGTTGCTTAGCAAAAGCAGTAATTTCTTCTTTAAGCTTCTTGAGATTTTCTCTAATAGCTTCCAGTTGATAGATAATTACTTCAATCTCTATCTTTTCTATATAATCCCAATTGTGTTTTTGAATAGAGCGTTCAAATCCAGCTTTAGTTGTCAGCGTTTCCTTCTTAATTTTTATCCCATGATAATTAAAAAGACCGTGCATTTTATTGATTAGAGATACTTGTGATTTCACTAACTGCTCTCTTGTTCGAAGAAGAGAAGCTAACTGCTGGCATTGTTTGCTTTTACATCTCGCTTCAGGCAACATATCCTTGCTTAGAAAGAAAGCAATAGCTCTTGCATCATGCCTGTCTGTCTTCTTTACAGAGCGGCGAATAACTTCAAATTGCCAGGGTGCAATTATCACTGCGCGCTTGACGTAAGATGACACTGCATCATAAAAGAAACAGCTATTACCTGTAGCTTCGAAAGCTATTTCATCTTCTGATTTAAGACCTTCAACGAAATTGTCCAAGTTCTGTAAGTGAAATGTGCGAATATATTCTTGCTTTCCTGTTTCTAAGTAGCAAACAGTAAAGCTATTAGTATGTAAATCAACACCTATGTAACGCATAAATTTTCCCTCTTATTGAATACTACAAAATATCAGAGTAGAATATTACCGGTTGGTCCAACCTCCTATACGCGGTCACCAAATTTTATGGGCCGCACGATGGTTTTCGGTGGCAGGGGCGGTTAATCTCGATAACGAGGTCTAATCCCATTATTGCATATAAAAGCAAAATAGGGCCTCATGAATCCTTTCAACCTGCCACCTATCCACTCTGAGAAGTTATTATCTTCTCATGCTTCCAGCCAAGCAATAACAATTCATATCATCTCGATAGTTGTGAGGTCACTGGCAGCAGAAGTAGCAAGAGTAGTAAATAAGAATACTTGGAACGTGGACAATGTTTCAGCAGGTGAATTTATATCAGCGGAAGTAGACAATTTTAGACCAGAATTAGATGCATATCTAGTGTGGCTGGTCGAATGGATCCACGAGCTACATACAGGTGAGTCGAGATGGTCTGAAATAGGTGTGATACCACATACCATAAATGTAGGAGATGTACATGTTATACCAATTCTCAATAATAATGAGACAAATGAAAAAGAGTGCTTTCCGCCTATAACTGGAGGTTTAAGTGAATTTATCGTATATTCTATTTGTCTTCCCAATAACGAAGTTTGGTATTAGAGCATAATTTTGCCATTGCAGAGCTAAATAGAAAGCTAGCGAACATTATTCGTATAGGTCTAGTTAAAGAAGTAGACTATGAAAAGGCAAGAGTGCGGGTAAAAGTAGGAGAATTTATAACCGATTGGCTTCCATGGGTAACGGCAAGAGCAGGAGAAGATATAAGTTGGTTTGCACCGAATATTGATGAGCAAGTTGTGATATTTTCACCACTTGGAGAGTTATCGTTAGGAGTTGTTTTAGCTGGGATATACCAACAAAAATACCCTGCTCCGGAAAGCAAAAAAGAGGTAGATTGTTTTTTATTTGAAGACGGGACAAAAATATCATATGACAAGAAAAACCATCATTTGGAAGTATCTGTAGTTGATAAGATTACTTTTAGGGTTGGAGAATCAAGTGTAAAGATTACCAAGGGTGGTATAAAACTCAATGCAAAGAGAATCGACCTTAATTAATAGAAGAGCTATAGTTTGTGTAGGAGATTATTGCAGTGGAATACCGGCACATGTTTGTATGAGTGGTAGTAACGACGTTTTTGTAAACGGTAGATCTGTGTGTCGAAAAGGTGATATTGTAACTCTGGGAGAGACGATAACACAAGGATCAAACAGCGTATTTGTGAATGGTATTGGGGTAACAAGAACAGGAGACTTGGTATCGTGTGGTTTTAAAGTGATAGGTGTTAGCAAAAATGTATTTGCAGAATGAGAGGCATGAATGCTAGCACGGGAAAGGAATTAGAAGGAATAGAACATTTGAAACAATCAATAATTGATATATTAACCACACCGATAGGATCACGTATTATGCGGAGAAATTATGGGTCACGACTATTTGAATTAGTGGATAAGCCAATCAATAGGGACTTTACGCTGGAAATTTATGCGGCAACAGCAGGAGCACTAGAAAAATGGGAAAAAAGATTCAAACTCGAAAAGGTAAAAATCACAGAGGTGAAAGAAGGGAAAGTCACTATTGCCCTGGAAGGGATATATACACCAAATGGAGAAAATATTCATTTTGAAGGAATTGTAGTATAAAGATGGAGCAGCCAAATATTATCGAACCACTGAACTTTGAAGAGATTTTTGCTCGGATGAAGGAAGAGTTAGTGAAGCATGATGCAAGTTTTACAGCATTAGTAGAAAGTGACCCAGCGATGAAGATTCTGGAGGTAGCAGCATGGCGAGAACTTTTGCTGAGAGAAAGAATAAACGAAGCAGTAAAAAGTAATTTACTTAAGTTTGCAATGGGAGAAGATCTTGATAATTTAGCTGAATTTTACGGAGTGGAAAGGGAGAACGGGGAAAATGATGAAAGTTTTAGGAAAAGAATCAAGGCAAAAATAGTTGGCTGGAGCACGGGAGGAAATTATCGGTTTCAAGCACTCTCAGCAGATAGTAGAGTAAAGGATGCGCTGGTTGAATCAAAAGTGCCAGGAAGTGTAGAGATCTCGATTTTATCCACGGAGTTATCCACAAATAGCATAGCGTCTGAAGAACTACTTGATATTGTAAGAAAGCGAGTCACCAGGGATGATATAAGGGTATTAACAGATACGATAACAGTAGTTGGTTGCAATATTATTGAAATAGATATCCACAGTAAAATTAGCATTAAAAGACCAGATATTATTGAAACGGTAAAGAAGAAATTTATCGAAAAATTTGAAACAACGAAAAGATTGGGATGGAAGGTGACAAGATCGTGGATTATAGCGAATTTATTCGTAGAAGGAGTAGAAAACGTAGAATTAATCGAGCCAAGAGAGGATGTTGTGGTACTGGGGAATGAATGTGCTTTCTTAAAAAGTTTAAATGTTGAGTTGAACTAATGCTATTACCGCCAAATGCAACAAAACAAGAAAAAGCACTGGTTGATGCAATCGATTACAAAGTTGATCCAAGCAGCGTAAAAGGATTTAAATTTAGCCCAGGGGAAAAAGTATTACCATGGATAATAGAGGAATATGGGTTAGAAGAGATTCTGCGTTGGGTAAAAGACAAAAGAAAAGCCGTAGAGGAAGGAATAAAATTTCAGCGTTTAAGAGGAACACCGGCGTCACTGAAAATAGCATTAAAATGGGCAAGTATAGAAGATATTACAATTATTGAAGAGCCACCCGGTAAACACTTTTTTGAATTACAGATAGGGATAAGAAACGTACCAAACGACTTCTTCGTAGATGCAGTAGTAGAATTAGCAAAGCTATCATTGCCAGCAAGATCGAGACTAATGAGGATTTTTAACGATAACGTTGATAGGTTTATTTTAGATGAAAGCTTTTTTGGCAGTTTGTTATCGGATTACTCAGGTGTAAAAATAGAAGAAGATGGCCCAGTGTTATCATTTGGAAGAGTGAATTTTTTCAGGTCTAATGGTCCATTAGTAGAGATTATAGATAGTTACTTGCGAGATCATTATGAACGAGCTTTGAGCAATGATATATACCGGCTAGATGTAGCAATCCTTGGAGAAACCGAGCCTCACACAAAGAATTATAACGGTATTTATGAAAGAAATCATGTGTGGTATAACTTCAAAGCACTATATCCGCTACCACAGAGCTTATTACCAGCAATTAAGTTTGCAAAGGCGCAGATAGTATTATCAGATAGTTGGAATTTAGGAGAAGTAAATGCTTGTTTTCCAGTAAGTAGTATAGAAGAGAGGGGAAAAAGGTTTTTACTAGGAAGTGATAAGCTATCTGAACAACTGTGGAATTTAAAATACCAGCCAATTTTAGAAAGATTTTTTGCCGTTCACCACTATCAAGTAAAGAATTTCTCTACCCCCAAAATAATAAGATTTAGCGTAACAGAACACTACATTCATTTTGAAAGCGAATTAAATTCAGAGCAAAAGGATTCAATACAGGAGTTAGAAAATTACATTTTGGTGTTTTACCCAGGTTCTCTAATTGCATGAAAGTCAATAATAATTTTTTGTATCATGAAAAATATTTTTTGATGTAAAACTCAGGTCTGATACAACCTTTTATTTACTATCGTATTATCTTATTCAATCAAAAGGGGTTTTATTGGCAATCAAAACACCAGCACTAAATTTCTAATTAATCTCTTTTAAATTATGCAGCCAATGAATATGTGGATAAATACGCCACACACATTTAAAGTATTTATCCACATATTCATTAAGCTTATAAAAACTAAGGTATCATTCTTTCCCTCCATAGTCTTAATATAAGTTAAAATAGCATGCTTCCATGGTTCTCTCCGCGGTCTGATATGGCTAATTTGTATTTTAGCCAAGCCGCACTATACTTGTTAGGCGGAAGTGGACGGCAACATGTGTCTTACGAAGTCTATGCTTCAACCTAGGATCTTGCTTATCCCTTCCATCGGCATTGCTATCTTTACTTTACATCAAATTATCTACTTTTTGCATTTATTGATAACAGAATTCTGTTTTACTAACCAACATCCTATGCATAATTACAGACAACTTCCGCGCTACGGCAACAATTGCTTTCTTCATACCCTTCTTTTTTGCAAGCCTCAATCCCCAGCTTCTCAATTTAAATTTCCTTTTACATTTTACCAGTAAGACTTGTGCTGCTTCGTACAACACATTCCTACATTCTACTGGTCCCATTTTTGATATACTTCCATGCCGATCAATCTCTCCAGAAGCGTACTGTCTTGGGCTCAATCCCATATAGGCTCCAACTGCATAAGATGTTTCAAACCTATATGCATCATCTATCGCAGCTTTGTATGTCATTGCTACTATAATACCAACTCCTGGAACAGTAGTTAATAATTTACAATCCTCATCTTTTTTACCTTGCTCTGAGAGCATTTTGTCAAGTTTTCTTATCGATTCTTCTATTGTTTCTAAGCTATGTACTAATGCTTCAATTGAGTTCTTGCTAATTTCATCTAGCTCATTAATTATTTCTTGCACTTTTAAAATGAAACTTGTAGATCTGGCACGCTGATCAATTTTTATCCCGTATATTTTTAATAATCCTCTTATTGTTCCCTCAATTTTCTCTCTGCTACGTGTTAATTGTCTTCTGCTTCCAAGCATTATTTTAATCTGACAAGCTTCATCTGACTTTACTAATACCTCTTTAAATAGCCCAACTCTCATCATTTGTGCTATACCTCTTGCATCATTTTTATCATTCTTATTGATTCTTGCAGACAATGCTGCTGCCATATGCCTTGCATCTACACAAGTTACTGGCAATCCAAATCTCCTCAATTCTTTGCACATTGATATTGATAGTTGTCCACTTTCTATCCCTATTGCTTCATATTTTTTGCTTTGACTAAGCAAATACTCCGCTATTGTACTGCTTTCACTTACAATAACTTCTTCTTTAACAATTTTTCCTTTCTCATCAACGATACTGATAAAAGTTTCCTTGAGTGAGACATCTAATCCACTATAATATTTCATAAGACTGCTCCTACTGTAAAAGTTTAAATTATTTTTGAAGAACTAATTCTATTGAACTTGTTACTTCGTGCTAAAATAATGGAGTATGTCTCTCCATCATTCAATAGCAATTACAGTATGTGTACTAACGTGGCATGAACATCGACATTTAAACAGAAGTTGGGAAGAAAAACAGGTCATATGTTTAATGAGTTAAATACATATATTTATATCTTCATATACTACATTAACATTCGGTAAAAATGTGTGTTTTTTAAAAAAAAGAAGTTGCTTTTCCATGCCAAAACAGCTATAAATTAAGTAGGTGTAGGTAAACAAAAAAAATTTACCAAGCGCTGAAATGAGCCAAAACAGGCAATTTTATAGAGCATTTATAGTGAGGTAGTCATGATAAAGTTAAAAGAAGAAACAAAAAACGCTTTTTATAATTTATTGAAAGCAATATCAGTAAACGAGTTTCAACAAATAAATGAGAAAGACACAGATGGTTGTACGATATTGCACCGTGCAGCACAAGTGTCAGAGCCAGAAATAGTAGAGCTATTAATAAAAAAAGGAGCAAACGTTAACGAGAGAAATAATAGAAATGAAACGCCGTTGCACCTAGCAGCGTTTTTAGGAAGAAGAAAAAATGTGAAAGTGCTGATAGAAGAAGGAGCTACAGTAAATGCAAAATCAAACAATAAAGCAGTACCACTACACTTAGCCTGTTTAGCAAGAAGAATAGGAACAATAGAAGAGCTGATAAATGCAGGAGGAGATATGGATGCAATAGATAGGTTTGAATGCAGTCCTCTAAACTATGCAAAAATTTATCCGAAGGTGACGAGTTATCTAGAAAAGAAGGGAGTGAATATGAGAGATGTAGAAGTGATGTATGGAGAAGCAAACAAGGCAATAGAGGAGGTAATGGAGTTGAAGAAGTAAAAAATTAATATTATTGGAAAAAGCAAAAGAAGGTAAATTTAATATATTAGGTATATAGATTTATATCTTAATATAATATGCGGAAAAAATGTGTATATTTTGTAAAAAAAACTTGCTTTTTATGCCAAAACAGCCCTAAGTGAAAAAGTAGCTAGTAAACAAACAAGATTTGCTAAGCGCTAAAGTGAGCCAAATTGGAGGCACTTTATATTACATTAATAGCTGAGGAAAGTTATGGTAAAATTTAGTAAGAAAGAAAGAGAAGAATTTAATAAGTCGTGGAAAGAAGTATTAGATAACTCGATAGAAAATATTAATAAAAAAGACACAAAAGGGAGGACGATGTTGCATTACGCGGTGGGAATGCCAGATCCAAAAAAAGTGAGGTTATTAATCCAAAAAGGAGCAGATGTAAATGTGGCGGATGCAGGACAATATAGACCATTGCACTTAGCAGTCATGGGGCAACGTCTAGAAAATACAAAGGAGCTGATAAAGGCAGGAGCTGATATAAACGCAGTGGCAAATTTGCTCCGTTGCACCTTGCATGCATGGTAGCAGAGATAGAAATAGTAGAAGAACTAGTAAAAGCGGGAGCGAATGTAGAGCAAATCGCAAATAAACAGGGGGAATTTCTAGAAAAACTAGTGGTTGTATCGGAAAGTACGGTAGCAGGTGTGATAATGGCAAAGGAAGAGTTGAAAAATATGGATGAGGAAGTTAAAGACGGAGAGCTGTAGCTGAAGAAAAGTGGTATGAGAGTTATGGAAAAAAAGGAAAAAATAGAGAAGAAAGTAAAGAATTTAGGAGAGAAACCATTAGTAGAACTGAGGAAAATATGGAAAGAGGTATTTGAGGAAGAGGCACCTAGATACTCAAAGAAATACCTGATACCAAGATTGGCGTATAAAATACAGGAGAAAACATATGGAGAAATATCAAGAAAAGGAGCAAAAAGACTAGAATACCTGGCAGATCGACTAGAGAAGGGAAAAAGGATAAGTAGCGATAAACTACCAGTAGAGGGGACAGAGTTGATATTAGAGAGAGGGGAAGAAGTTCACGTTGTAATGGTAACAAATACAGGTTTGATCTACCGAGAAGAGTTTTATACGTCATTATCAGCGGTAGCCGGAAAAATAATGGGAATGAGCTACAACGGACCTTTATTGTTTGGCATGCGTGAAAAGGAGAGAAAAAGTGTGTGAAGAAATAAGATGTGCGATATATACAAGAAAATCAAATGAGGATGGATTAGAACAAAAGTTTAATAGCTTGGATGCACAGCGAGTAGCATGTGAAAAATATATAAAAAGCCGAGAAGGATGGGTAGCATTGGCAAAAAGGTACGATGATGGAGGATATTCAGGGAAAAATTTAGAAAGACCAGCGATAAAGGAATTATTAAAGAATATAGCAGCAGGAGAAATAGATTGCGTAGTGGTATATACGCTAGATAGGTTATCAAGAGAGACAAAAGACGGCATAGAAGTGACATCATTTTTTAGGAGGCACCGAGTAAACTTTGTAGCAATAACACAGATATTTGACAATAATACGCCAATGGGAAAATTCGTACAAACGGTATTATCAGGAGCAGCACAATTAGAAAGAGAGATGGTAGTAGAGAGAGTAAAAAATAAAATAGCAACATCGAAAGAACAAGGGTTATGGATGGGAGGAAATCTGCCGCTAGGGTACGATGCAAAAGAAAAGGAATTAATAATAAATGAAAAAGAAGCAAAAGTAATAAAACATATCTATGAAAGATATATGGAACTGAAATCAATGGCAGAACTAGCAAGGGAGTTAAATAGAGAAGGATACCGAACGAAGAAGTTTGAGGCAAAATCAGGAAAGGTGTATGGAGGAGAAATCTTTAAAAAAGCGACGGTAAGAAGAATAATAACAAATCCAACGTATATGGGAAAAATCAAGCATTATGAGAAGCAATATGAGGGAAAGCATGAGGCAATAATAGAGGAAGAAAAATGGCAAAAAGCGCAAGAATTGATAAAGAATCAGCCATATCGAAAAGTAAAATATGAGGAAGCATTGCTAAAGGGAATAATAAAGTGCAAGAGCTGTAATGCAAATATGACGCTGACGTACGCAAAAAAAGAGAATAAAAGGTATAGATATTACGTGTGCAACAATCATTTAGTTGGAAAAAGCTGTGCGTCAAAGAGTCGGAATATAGTAGCAGGAGAAGTGGAAAAAGAAGTAATGAAGAGAGCAGAGCACCTATACAAAAATTGGCAAGAAAAAGCGGAAGAGTGGAAAAATTTAAGTTTTGGAAAACAGAAAGAAGTGGTGAAAAAACTAATAAAGGGAGTAATGGTAAAAGAAGATGGAATAGAGGTACATTCTGAGTCAGAGAGGACATTTATAGCAATGAATTTAAAGAAGAAAGGAAATAAATGCACGGTAATAGAACCAGAAGGGAAAACGAATAATGCGCTACTGAAAGCAGTGGTAAGGGCTCATCTGTGGAAACGTCAACTGGAGGCAGGAAAATATAGAAGTGTGAAGGAGCT
This sequence comes from Wolbachia endosymbiont (group A) of Clivina fossor, assembly GCF_964026865.1. Taxonomy (NCBI): domain Bacteria; kingdom Pseudomonadati; phylum Pseudomonadota; class Alphaproteobacteria; order Rickettsiales; family Anaplasmataceae; genus Wolbachia; species Wolbachia endosymbiont (group A) of Clivina fossor. Next base: position 18,779 of record NZ_OZ034707.1, read on the forward strand.
GAGCACTAAAATTAAGATAAGCATGAGAAGAATACAGCAAATCTTGAGGTTAAATTATCTGGCTCCAAAGATTAAGGAAGACATAGTAAATGGGAGGCAACCAAGTGGTTTGAGGTTAGTTGATTTAAGAGAAATACCGATGCTGTGGAGTGAACAGTTGGAGAAATTCTACGGTTAAATTACGCACATTAAATACAACAAATTTTAATAGAGATTATGAAAAAGATAGGGAAAGCTATTGCTAAAAAATTCAAAAATTGGAATGATAGATTTACCACTACTTCCAAAGAAACTGAGATACAAGAGCCAAGTATTTCTAGCAGCACAACAAGAGAAGAAGGCAAAAAACTTTCAGAAGAAGTTCTTAATAAAGAAGTAACCATAAAGCAGCAGGTTGTAACAGGCAAAAGTGTGCCGGCTGAAGAGGAAGTGCATGGAGTATGTGATGTAGAGCATAAATCTGTAATTGATACTGATATTAAATTATATAATATAAATAGTGAAGATCTTCAACCTATAAGTGAAAGCAGCGAAGAAGCGCAAATAGAAACTACTGTAGAGCCAAATGTTCCTGACAGCCCCTCTTCTGCTGCATGTTTTGATAGTACTGTAGACGAAAAATCATCAAAAAAGGCAATTCAACCAATTGTAGCTGGTGTTGTTGGTGCGGCATTGCTAGTTAGCAGTATTGTGGCTTATATATTGAAAATGTACGCCATAGCGGTAGTTGGCGGGATAGTTGGATTAGCTTGTGTAAGTTTTGCGCTGTACAATATCATAAATCCCAACACCAAGCTCGAGAAAGTAAAAAGTGTGGAGCAGCCTATCTTCTTTGAATCCAACATAAAAGGACATGCTCAAAAAACGTCAAGCAAATTTCAAATAAGCTAACTTCTTTAGAAGAATCTATAAGTTATTAAACTTTCTGCAATTCTTTTATCTCACTTATAGAAAGACCAGTAAACTTGACAATAGTGTCAACATCAACATTATTAGCCAGCATTGTTTTTGCTACTTCAATTTTTCCTTCAATTTTTCCTTCCTCTTTACCAATTTTTTTGCCTTTTTCAGTAGCATCATCGAGTCTTTGAGCGAGTACAGCCTGTTCATCAAGAATACGTTTTATTTCCTGCTCGTAGGCAATAAATTCTTTCTCTGACCAGTTAAATCTATTTAGCTCTTCATAGGCTTTTTTGATTATAAAATCACTCCCTATTATTTTTTCCAGCTCCTCTTCACTGGTTTCCTCTGCATACCTAAAGAAATAAGCCCACTTTTCTACTATATTCTCCAATTGATCTTCCTTATTCTTTGGAAATTTTGGCAATTCAATAAATATAAAATAAAAATCTTTTAAATCGTGTTCATTAGTGTCTTCATCTCGAATAGTATGCTTTGACTTGTACTCAGATTTATTAGGAAACAGTACACAATCTGCTATAGCAATGAAGATAATTTCCTTAAGGTCATGGTATTGATCACCCTTGTCAGCTTGTCTTGAATAAGCTTTAGCAGCATAGTACTGAGCACGTTTCTCGAAGCCTTTAGTTTTAGCGACCTGCATTTCGACTATTACTTGCAGTCCATTTTCATCTCTACAGAGGACATCAACAATACTTTGCTTTTTAGCAGCAATATCAGGGTCTTGAATAGTACTTAAAAACTCTATATCCTTTATTTCATTTTTACCAGTGAAGCCAAGGATATCATTGAGAAAGTGAATAAGAATATCCTTATTTTTTTCAGTACCAAAGATACGCTTGAACGATATATCATTTTTGGGATCAAGAAACTTAGAAAAAGTCATAAGAAATTAACCTAAAAAGCATTAATGATTATACACAATTCTGAAGAAATGTTCAACCTTTTTATGCTAAAGTCTATTAAAGTTAGCTGAATTTCAAGAGTTGGCAAATTGAGGTAGGTGTTCATATTAATATAGGCGACTGGCCTACAAAATCTTAAAGTTAGTGGCATTCTTGAAAAACCATAAACGTCAAGATAATTTCTTTAGAAAGATTTTCAAATTATTAAGATTATTGCTAAATATTTAAAATAACTCTTCCTGTTGCTATTTCTCCTTAACTTAAGCATATTGGGTTCACCACCTTTTCTGCACTGCTGTTTTCAAGTGAATGTGAAGGTCTGTTACAGTAATATATGATCGCAGCAGCAAGAAGACAACAAGCTCCAACTGCTATTCCGACTGCTAACATTTCTAGGTGAACTGCAATAGCTATTCCCGAAACAACTCCAGCTATTGCCAGCGCAGAGGCAGTTACAATAGTTCTCTTTTTACTTCGTGGAGCATCATCATCTGGATTACTTGGTTGTATATTATTGTTTTTAGCATCTTTAGATTCTTCATCCGTTGTGATATTCTTCTGCTGATTAGATGGCTCTTGTGCAAAATTTTGCATTGCTTTTACCTTTGACAATTCCTCGATGACAAGGCTGTATTCACCTCTACTTGGTATGTTTCTATTGTAATTCCGTAAAACACCCTTAATATTTTCACTAAAATATTTATTTATCTCCGCTAAAATTTTTTGTTGTTCAAACGTAACTTTCTCAGGATCATCAACATCTATATGTTCTAAGTATAATAAGTGATGTTGCAAAACCTCTTTCAACTCTGGATTATCCTTGACATATTGAATTAATTTACCAGCTAAATCTTCTACAAATGGTATAACATTTTCTTTTGTAATAGCATTTTTTCGCATTTCCTGCTTTTGTTCTTCTTCTAAATAGCGATCATATTGTGCCACGATTTCGGAGCTAATTTCGTTTATACTACTAATAATTTGGCTCCATGTGCCTTGGACGCAGGCACCGCTATTTTCACCATAAGTTGTTGCTGCTATATATATTTGTTTTAGGAGAATAAATTCTTTTTGCTCTCTCCAGACCTCTTCTATATTCAAACAACTGATTTCTTTGAACAACTCATCTACTTTTTTACCGTCATCTATACCATCTAATAATCCATGTAGTTCTGTTTTATTAAACTGTTCTTTATCGAGGATTACGCTATTTCCAAGTTTTTCTTTTACCTTAGATAATTTGTTCTTTACCAAATCTGGATTTTGTTCCATAAGAGTGACTAGCAACTCCTTTTTTTCTTTCAGTGGAACGGAAAAATCATCAATAAGTAGTTTTATATAACCTATAGATTCAGGTATAGTAATAAACCTTTCGCTACCCCTTGTGTAATCATACTGCATCCTATTTGTAGGATACCCTTGGTCATATTCACCGCGGAAGTTCTTTTTTAAATACTGCTGTTTTAGTGCTTGCTCGGCTTTATCAACAACAGCCTCAATAAATTTTTCATCACCTGGCGTAGGATCAGTCTCACGTAATGTTTCTTCCATCGCACTTTTTTTTTCATTATCAGTTAAACTAAGAAGCCTTAGTCTTATTGGATCATTCTGATATTGTTTAAGCAGTCCTATACTTTCCACATAAGAATTTACTGTTTGCTCTAATTGACCTTCACTGGCTTTTGTGGATTCAACTAGCTTCTTGGCAAAAAAATTTGTCCGTTTTACTACCAGACTTTTATGGACAGATTGACTATCTCGTGCAATGCGTTCATCATCTCTTCTTTGATTTCTTTCTTGTTCAGGAATTAAGCCATGCTCAAACAAAAGTTCCTGCATTCTAGGAGAATGAGTATAAAAATGAGAGAGTGTATGGCCTTCTTCATCCCTTGAGTTGATCAGAAAAGGATATTTATCGAGATCATTTAATAAGAGGACAACCCAATCTTTACCATCTCTCATTGCAAGCTTAAAAAACAGCTCCTTTGTAATATTCTCATCTAGTCTACTAGCGTTACTATTTTTAGACCATGCGTCTTGCACAAAGTGATAATAATCTGTAGCCCTATCTAATATAACCTTTTTCCTAGATTCTGCTAAAGCTTTTTGAGCTTCTAATGTACGATGGGAATAGTGACTCAAATAAAGTGAAGTAAGATTTTTAAGCTTAGCTAACTCTTTTGCACCTTGGTTAAAAATACCGTTGTACCTCAAATAAAGTGAAGTAAGATTTTTAAGATTACCGTTAGCTAAGGCCTCCGCACCTTTATCACCAAAACAATTGTACTTCAAGTTAAGTGAGGTAAGATTTTTAAGATTACCGTTAGCTAAGGCTTCTACACCTTCGCCACAAATAAGGTTATGGCTTAAACAAAGTGAGGTAAGATTTCTAAGATTACCGTTAGCTAATGCCTTCGCACCTTTACCACCAATTCTGTTATCGTTTAAATCAAGTGAAATAAGATTTTTAAGCTTAGCTAATTCTTTTACACACTCATCATCTTTTTGACCATAGCACCGCAATAAACTAAGCGAAGTAAGATTTTTAAGCTTAGCTAATTCTTTTATACCTTTTACACCAATCCTTACACCGCTTAAATCAAGTGAAGTAAGGTTTTTAAGCTTAGCTAATTCCTTTACACCTTCATCGGTAATATAGTTCCTGTCTAAATTAAGTGAAGTAAGATTTTTAAGTTTAGCTAATTCCTTTACACCTTCATCGGTAACATCGTCCCCGCTCAAATCAAGTGAAGTAAGATTTTTAAGCTTAGCTAATTCTTTTATACCTTTTACACTAATACTTTTCTCCAAGCAACCAGAAGTAAACCTTTCACGAAAAGCTAATCCTTTTAAACTTTCATCCCTAACTTCTAGTAAGCTAAGTTTTGTGATGTTTGTTCTATTTTGTAAAAAGCTTACTAATTCGCTTATATTGATAGCACCTGTTATTCTCAAAGAATTACCATAAACATGTTTGTCAAAAGTCATTTTACTCTACTATAGGTATAATTTAAATATTCTAGCTAACGTTTCGGTAGTTGTCAATTTTTTTGATAAATTATGTAAAAATTTGTAAAAAATACTCGATTCTGTAGCGTCACAAAAACTTTAAATATTTACTTCCTTCAAAAATCGCAAAAAAGTACCTACCTTCGTGAGAACAATTTAAATAAAAGCGGCGTTGTGAAAATAAAAACATAAAATTGTTGCAACGAAGCCAAGCAAATTAGTTCGTATCTAAATATGATGAAAATAGGCTAAAGTGGCTGGTTTTGCGGTATAGTAAAATCATTATAAATAAAAGTTCGCACAGAACAAGCGGTAGACCACACGATTCCAAAAAAAACATTTCTCACGCTTGCTGGTTTTGGGTGCTGGAAATGGTTGTACTATTTAAGTTTCTAATAAAATATGTTATTAAATTAATAGTAATTTATTTAAGAATAACAAAGAAAAATGACTTTATAGCAAGCAGAATTTGAAAATTTTTCGTCAGAGTTATCTTAGTTCTAACACCTCAAATCATCAAAAATACAAATTTCCTCTCAGGCTCATTTACAATTTTCCTCAACTTGATACCCCTAACCCATTCACTTTTAAACTTGATACATGGATTTCTTTTATCTGTCCATCCTGTAATTCGCTATTCAATAAAGCCGATCAGGTTACGAGATGAAGTAGCCAATATAATATTTCCAGCAGTTCTAACTATAAATCTTGTCTAGCAAATTCAACCACTATGGATTGAAATCCAAAGATTGAGAGAGAGCATAGAATGCTAACTTTCGACTTGAAAGTCACCAAATTTATCTTCTTTTTTAGAGTGATTTTCAATATAATTTTTTATCATTTCGTCAGTTACGTTTCCGCTAGTCCTGACAAAGTAGCCTACTGCCCATAACCCAGTATCTTTTTCTCAGCTCTGGAAAGTTTTGCTGGATTTTTCTGGAACTTTTTCCTTTTATTAACTGCACTAACTTACTAATACTTAAGTATGAGGGTACAGAAACGTATACATGTACATGACTTGACGCAACTCTACCTCTGATAATTTCTACTTGATTATTTGCACATACTTCTTGTACAACTTCTTTAGTTTTCTGCCCAATATCTCCAACTAATACTGGATATCGATATTTTGTTATCCACACTATGTGATATGTACATTCATATACAGAGTGACTGCTTTTTCTATAATATTCCACATTCTTTCAAAATTTTCACCTTAAAATTATATTCTTGAAAGGATGGTCCAGGTTTTTTCTCCCAAATTTGGGACAATAAATTACCATAAACCCTCTATTCACAACAGACGATTGAACCCTCATTAATTTCTTAATGCCCATAAGGAAAATCATTTATGCCATCATTTCCTAAGTTACGTTTTACATGCAGAGCATGAGGATGGTGGGTAACCGATGTAATAAAAGTATTTGGAGCTTGTGCTTGATCATTAAGTACAGCGTACGAAAGAATTATTTTATTTCCATCAGTAACCCGATCAAACCCTCTACGATTCTCATAATCAGCCAACTGATCATCTGCTTCTCGCTCTCTAGCTTGTACCTCTGCCCCAGTGGCAGCAAACTTTAGCTCTTTTCCAACTGGGTGAGTACCTCCTTTCCTTCCTAAAGCTCGTGACAATACTAGGTCTAACTTTCCTCCTCCTCCAACCTGAAATTCACTAATTACTCTGGCAGGATTATCACAAGTGTAAAACAACCCATGCAATATAGCATGAAATCCAGCTTCCCTAGCATTATCTCTGTTTACTACCCATCTTAATGGATGTAGCACATTAGAAATTGCTTGGTACAACCGTTCATGACTACCTGGATCTTCATTTACCCAGCCAGTATTCATCATTACATTTGCAGCGCGATGCACATTATCAACACCACCTATCCGTAAAAGCTCACCTTGAAAAGGCTGATTGCCTCTATCCCGTAGGTAGTCAGCAGGTGAGTCAAATGTTTCTACAGCAACAGTCAAGCCAAGATTATCGTTAGCTCCTCTTATTCTTCTATTTATGGTTAAATTACATACTACTTCATGCACCATAGCATTTGACCAACGTGATAGATCTAATCCATTGTTCGGAAACCGTTGATTAGCCAATATGTGGCGAACATGAAATATAACCACCTCCTCCCTCTGGTCTCTCCCACGTGATACATGTAAAACCATGGTTAAAGCACGATCTCCAATATTTACTTGTGTATTGTATCCTTGCTCATCTAACATTTTTGCATTACCGTCATAGTGAAACAAGTGCTTATCTACTATTGCACGATTTCCTTCTATTGGCACAGTTCCTTTTGCAAATGCAATACTTGCGAAAGCAAATCCACTTGTATAGAGAAATATTCTTCTATCTCTAGCGTTAACACCACCCCTATTCCTAATACCTGGTACAGCAGGTACACCAAAGGCTGGATGGAGTAGATAATCCCTAACATTTTCTCCAATCTCCTCATCCTCTACAAGTTCAAATAATCTTTCCATTAAAGAAGAACCTTTTGCTAAAAAAGCCCTCACACCAAGCTGTAAACGTCCTGGGTTACCAAAATCGAAATTCACTCCAGCGCAGACAGCTCTTGGTGATAATGTTGGAATAGATATGGATGAAACGGGACATCCATTAACATAATTTCCAGCCTGCTCTAATGCACGGCCAGCATTCCTATCTGCTCTTCTGCCTGCCTTAAGTTCAGTTACACAGGGAACAGAATTAATTAACCTCTGTGTACCATGTACAATAGAAGTAATATCTGCATATCCACCACCTACAAACAGCTCAAGGTAAATATTGGCTGCATTACGACATCTAAAATGCATCAAAACGCCAGACACAAGACCATGATAGTCCGACTCTCTGCCGTAGAAGTCTAATGCCTGATCATATCTATCATAGACACTAATGATATATCGAAAAATTCTTGTACTAGCATTCCTTACAGCTACGCTATCATTACTTTCTAGCCTGCTTATCAGATTTGGTAAATAATTATTTTGCAGTCCAGGTGTTCTGGTAATCTCTTGAAAACTGTGTCTACGAGTTAAATAAGATGCATGATTTCCAGTAAATGGTCCTTGTCCTGCCTGAAATATCCTACATCTTACTGCTTCCTCTTCTTCATCTTCACCTTGATTATCCGCCCATATGAATGTTTTATACTCTTGCCATTCTAGCTCTTCATCTTGCAGGATACCCTCCACCTGCTCCCTTTCCTGTTGGCTAAACCTAGAACCGTAGCTATTCTCTCTGTCAGCAATAGTATAGCACCTTACAACTCTTCTGTTATTTCCATCAGTTGTTAGAATTGCAACCTTTAGATTCCCCCTTCCAGGACTACCTGGATCATTATCAAAACGAAAGAAGATTCTTTCATCATTGTTTGCAACACCAGAATCATGTGCAGTAGCAAACATGCCAAAAAAGAATGCAGGAAAGAAACGATCCTTACCAACAGAATGCAAAAAAGATGGACATGAATCCAGAAAATACTCAAACTCTTCTGTAAACTCATTGCAATTCCCATTTATCAAACTTCCAATTAATCCATGCATAAAACACTCCTACCTACTATGACCAGAAAAACTACTAACTTCAGCACTCCCTAGTGTAGACTGTGGGTCACCAGCTCCACCAACATCACCTCTGCCACTAGGCAAGGTCTTATCTAATTCAGCAAACAACTTTTCTGCCAATTTACCGTAGTCTACATTTTTTTTCATACCTCCCCTACCAACTATTCTTAGATCATCAATCACGTCCTTTCTAAAATCTTCAAAACCTTCAGATGAGCAAATCTTTTGAGCAAATTGTAGCATCTCCAATATCTCGCCCTTTTTTGCAATTGCTCTGTCCTTATTATTATCGTTCTTCCAGTCTATCACCAATTTTGCCACCACATCCGTTATTGGATCTACACTATTAGAAAAATCGACTACAACCTTTTTGTACTCATTAAAGCCATTATATTGCCAAAGATCCATCATGATTGCCCTAGCTTGAGTACCTGACTCAGGCTCTTCAAGCATTATATCTGAAAGCAAAGAAAGAAGGAGTGAATAATCATGTGTTGAGAGTACCTTATTCGCCAGTACCTTACTTTTAAACAGAGAAACTACCACTTGAACTGTATCAAAAAAACCTTGATGTATCAACGCACTAAGAAGAGAGTATACTCCTTTATCTTTTTTCGACAGCTCAGAATCTTTAAATAGCTTATTTTTTGCTTGATCACTCATTTTACTAAGACAAAAATCTAAAATAATAGCACCATTATGGTCACATTGAACAGAGGACAAGGTAGTAATCGCGCTAGTAATTTCTTCCTCTTTTACCTGTTCGTTTAGACGATGATAGAAATACTCTACTCCCTCACTCCACTTAAATTTTATGGCTTTCTTAAAACCATCTGCTGCGTTGCCATGTTTTTTTAATTCTCCGGACTCTTTATCGATCCAGAAACTAAATACAGGATCTTGACTTTTCATATAACTCAACAGTTTACTCTTCACATATTTGTTATTGCTAGTTGCAGGCTTACCATCATCATCCACCTCTTTGGAAGAGAAGCTACTTTTGTAAGACTCAAGTTGCCTCTGAAAGAGCGATTGAATTTTATCTATTACACAGTATCGACATGCCATATCATACCTGGAAAGTGGGTTTTCTATTCCACCTGTTTTTTCTTCAGTAAACCTCTGTCCTAAGATTGTATTGTTCAATCTTGTACCTGACCAGCAACTTTCATCGCGGAATATGTTGTATAAGAATTGTAGTTTATCATCTTTAAGGTATTCTACTTGCTTAATATAAGTTTTCACCCATCTTTCAACAGCTAAACGCCTTTCAGCAGCAACCTTAGAATCTGCATGTTGAATAACACTCTTTAACTTATTAAGTACCGCAGCATGACGGTCTTTCTTCCTTGGCATTTTACCCTCCTATTGAATGTTTATAATATTATGTAAATAAGAGGTACTATACAAACATCAGAATGGATTGCAACATTAAAATTACTAGAATAGAGGACTTAATAAAAAAACGTTATGGCTAAAACTTTTCTTCTTGAATGTCCTTAATGTAATCAATAGAAAGGCCGATCATTTTAGCTATCACATCTATAGAGACAACGGCCTTAAGTGAATTTTTTGCCACTGCTATTTTAGTTTTCATTTCACCTTTTTCTTCGCCGATTAGGATGCCTTTTTCATGTCCGATTTGGATGGCTTCTCTATTTATGAGCTGTATTAGTTGTGGTATTACGTAGCAGATTATCCAATCCGGTGCTTTTCTGCCCTTTTCCCACTTAGCAAATCTCATCTTTTCCTTGAGATAATATCTCCTATAAGCTTCCACAGCACTGCTGCATTTATACTGATCCGGCAGTGCTTGTATAAAAGCTTGCATATCAGTTGATCGAAAAATGAGTAAATCCTTATTACTATAGTATTTTCTAAAATGAATGATAAATTTCCATTATGGTATTAGCAACCAAAAGTTGTAAGTCTGTACATTTATACATTAGAGGTCTGAGGCGGCTTTTGATGGTATGCCAACAGTGTTCTATGGGATTCAAATCTGGTGAATATGTTGGAAGATAAAGCAAATGACAGCCAAAAGACTCTATTAATGATTTTGTTTTAGTAGTCTTATGAAATGTAGCATTATCCATAACTATGGTTGTACCACGTAGCAATTTAGGTAACAACATCTTTTCCAACCATGTATTGAATACCTCTTTGTCACACCCACCTTTGAAAGTCATAGGTGCAATAAATCTCTTTCCAATCCACCCGGCTACTATACTGATTCTCTCTCGCTGGAATATCTGCATAAATTTTCTTTCCTCTTGGAGCACGTCCATATTCTCGGTATAATTTATTGTCAACTCCTGCTTCGTCTATATATAAGATGCTAGAATAGTCTATTTTTGAGATTTTATCAGTAAATCGCTGCCTATCTTCTTGATTGCGTTCTTGATATAGTGTGACTTTTTTTTAAAGTAATTCTTAGCTGTTTTAGTCTATACCAAATTGAATTTATTCCAAATCCAAGATTTTGTTTCATCTCTGCCAACGTATGACCTGGATTCTTTTTAACATATTCTTCGAGTATTTTTGGGTCTATTTTTCGAATAAAACTGCCGTTTTTAGATGGCTTGAGGCTTTCACCAGCAGCTTTCTTTTTTAACCAGCGGTACAGAGTTGCTATTCCTACTTCCAGAAGCTCTGCTACCTCAACCTTCGTCTTTCCTTTTCCTATCATCGATACTGCCTTTTCTCTTAAATCCACACTATACGCCATTATAACCCAAATAGTTTATTATATCTTTATCATTTACTTTAGGAAATACTATAGTATCAATACCATGGTTGTCAAAACAAAAATAGACTCTTTCGTCTGTACCTAAAATACCAGCATCATGTGCAGTAGCAAACATACTAAAAAAGAATACAGGGAGGAAACGGCCTTCACCTACATAGTACAAAAAAGACTCAAACCTTATGCAAAAGTTAGAATCAAATATCAACACTAAAATTATCAAGGACAAGAAAAATTTTATGAAAAACATTTTTTATATTTAAATATCATCTATTTTGCACTTAACTGATGCGTAAAATTAGTGAGAAAATCAAATAGGCTATAGCAAGAATAGCGGAAGAGTTAGATGTAGGCTTTAATATATTAGACTAATAGATAAAGAAGCACAATAAGTTGAAAAGCGCTCTAAGGGAGCTACAGTACTTAAGCTTTTTCCTTGAGTTGTGAAATTTCAGTTTGAGAAAGACCAGTAGACTTAGCTATTAAGTCAACAGATACACCTGCTTTAAGTAGATTTTTTGCCACAGCTATTTTAGCCTGTTTTTCGCCTTTTTTTTCACCAATTTGAATACCTTCCACCCTACCTTTTTGATGGCCGATAAGGATGCCTTCGTGAAGTTTTTCTTCAAGGGTAGATAAATAATCATCGGTACGTTTCTTAGCTTGATCATAAGCAAGACGTTCTTCTTTACTCCAGTTATATTGGTTTAACTCATCATAAGCCCTACCAATAATTACATCACTACCTATTATTTTTTTTAGATCCTCTTCGCTCGTTTCATCTGCGTGCTGTTGTCTAAGTGAAGAAGGTCGCCCCTCTTCACTCGACTTCAAAACCGTACGTGAGACTTTGCGCCTCATACGGCTTCTCTCTAATTTGGTGCTTGTCATGCACACCTCCTGTGTAATTCATCGTGACAATGCCCATGTAACAAAGATAAATTTTTGATCATATTGTTTCGTCTATTCCGGTCTTTATGATGTATTTCTATTATATCATCACTTTCAAACCATAGTCTACAATTACCGCATTTACTTTGTTGTAACTTCAATAGTTTTATTACTCTTGATGGCTTATCTGGTATTTCTCTAAGACGATTACCCCAATAAACCCAATCACCATCATATGGAGATCTGGTTTTTTGCACTTTGATATGTCGTTTAATAACATGATCGCTGTGTATAATAAGATGTATCTTGTTACTTGTCATAAAACGCCAGTTATCGTTATTATACTTTTTAAAGTATTTTCTTTTTATCCAGCATTTCCCTTTGTTTGGGTGCCTAAAGACTGCCCACTTCCAGAGCTTTCTATGTATAGTATTATCCAATGAGCTAAAGATTTTACATGAAACTACTGAAGAGTAATATTGACTCCACCCTCTAATGATTGGATTGAGATTCCTTATTACTACTTCCTGTGGCGCCCCACGCATTTCTCTAAGTTTATGTTTAATAGCAAATATATGCTGCTTTATAGAATTACGACTTGGTTTTATTAATAATTTGTAACCTTTCTTACTTTCTTTTGTTGGATATTGTCTTATTGAAAATCCAAGAAAATCAAATCCTGGTTTTATTCCATTAATGATTTTTAATGTATGAGAAACTTTTGTCTTAGAAGGCTTTAATTCTAATCCAATGGTTTTTAACCATTCTTCAACTAGAACTTTTGCCCTAAGAATAATTTCTTCACTTTCATGTATGACGACAAAATCATCACAGTAGAAAATTACACTAATAGACTTTTGCGCATTTTTATGCGATATCCTACCATATTTTCTTTTCATGCATTGAAAGAGTTCGTTTGTTAATGCTTTTTTGATATGTTGCTCTAATCCGTGTAATGCAACACAAGCTAGCAACGGTGAGATCGTCCCTCCTTGAATTGTACCACGTTTTGTGGATTGAAACTTTCCATCTTCCATAACGCCTGCCCTTAACCATCCTCTTATGATTTTCTTTAACGTTGGTGTGGTATTGAGCTTTTCAAGCAGTTTATTATGGTTAATATTGTCAAAACATCCAGAAATATCAGCATCTAATACATATGCTGTTTTCTGTTTTAGCACATCAAATATGGCTTCAATTGCATCATGACATGATCTACCAGGTCTAAAACCATAAGTGTTTGGCTCAAGTTTTGCCTCCCATTCTGGTTCTAAAGCCATTTTTACAAGTGTTTGTTTTGCTCGACACGATATAGTAGGTATACCAAGCGGGCGATGCTCCGATGGCTTACCAGGTTTTGGGATCCAGACGCGTCTTGATGGCTTTGCTTTTTCTTTTATATCTAAAGAATATGATAGTTGTAATCTTTCTTTTTGATTAAGATTAGCCTTTCCATCAATACCTGCAGTCTTCTTCCCCCTATTGTCCTGTGTTACTTTCCTAACAGCGAGTGTTTTTGCACTTGTTGATTTGAGTAATAATCTCTGAAGATTATGCATCTTTCTGATATCATTACATTTAGAAGCTTGGTAAATTCGTTTTTGTAGCTTAAATGAAGATTTCTTCAGCTTTCGCCAAGGAATTCCATTCCATTCATACCTAGCTTTTTGCTGGTCCATAACATATTCACTACTATTCACCACTTTACCTTCCAAATTAAAGTGTTTACGTCTGCGTATCCCAGATATTACTTTGGGCATTAGCTTCTTAAACAATCCTTCCACATAGCAGCTTGTGGTTGGCTACCTACTTATATTTTTATGAATATAAGAGCTTTTATGTGGTTACTCCGTTCCATGGCTTCGTTTCACGTTAAACTTAGATTCCTACTATTTGCCGGAAGCTGGGAACATCAATAACTAAAGTCTTCAATCTTTAGTTCCCCTTTTGCTTCGTACCATTTTGGTCTATGCGTAGTTCAACCTCTTTTCGCATACTATGCTTTGACGACAATTCAAACATAGGTTCCTCTCGTAATCATATCTAACTCTGTTTGCAGGGATTCACCATGAGGTTTAGTGTTACCTGCTTTTATCTCATGCTTGCATCCCAAAGGTTGCCACCCTTTAAAATGTGAGATATACATTATCCCCGATGTCTAGGGAAAGTGGAATTTAACCACCACAAAACCACGACTTTCAGGGTCGCACTAAAAAAATAGATCCATTTTTCAACAATATTTTCTAATTGATCTTCTTTTGTTTTATTAAACTTTGGTAGCTCTATAAAAGTGAAACTAAAGTCTTTAAGATCATGTTCAAAGGTCATCTTATCAAAAGTCACGTGATCAGACTTATAAGCCAGCTTGTTAGGAAATAAGATGAAATCAGCAATAGCAATAAAGATAACCCCTTTAAGATCATGATACTGGTCACCTACATCAGCTTGACTTGAATAAGCTTTGGCAGCGTAATATTGGGCACGTTTTTCAAAGCCCCTTGTTTTAGCGACTTGCATCTCAATGATGGTTTTGACCCCTGTAGAATCAACACAGAGAACATCAACAATACTTTGCTTTTGAGAGGCAATAACAGGGTCTTGAATGGGACTGAGAAAGGAGACATCTTTAATCTGGTTGTCATCAGTAAGATCTAATATATCATTAAGAAAGTGAATAAGAATGTCTTTGTTCTTTTCAGTACCAAATATTCTCTTAAATGCATAATCATTTTGCACATTGAGAAACTTAGAAAGAGCCATGAGAAAGTAAGATAAAAAGCATTAATAATTATACACAATTCTGAAGAAATGTTCAACCTTTTTATCACTAAGCCTTATTTTTCAAACTTTTGTGTATGTTAAAGAAAAAAAGTCTGCCAGAAATCATCTGAGAATTGCATTTAAGGCTTTAGATGTAGATTTAGATCATCTTTTCATAATTACCTTATAAAACACCTTAAAAACCCCAGCAAATGAATTGATGAGCTATGAAGAGCTTAAAAATATTTATTTTCATTGTGAGAGATTAACCTCCTAATAAAAATATGAGCCTAAAAGCTCAATTACGATTTACCTAATATCGAGAGGACAGGTTTGTCAATCTCTCACACCTTACATTTTAAAATATTCAAAAAATAATATCAACATATTTCGGTAGCAAATTTACGTTGAATCTATATCCTGTAAGTATGGGCGAAAAAAAGAAGGTTACAATATATACAGATGGAGCATGTTCCGGAAATCCGGGGCCTGGTGGATGGGCAGCCGTGGTGATGTATGAAAATAAAAGTGTCTTTATCAAAAAACGTATCTCTGGAGGTGAAGAAAACACAACGAATAACAAAATGGAGTTAAAGGCTGTGATTAACGGGCTAAAGATGTTGAAAGTTTCTTGCAAAGTTATTTTACACACTGATAGTCGATATATTAAGCAAGGTATAACAGAGTGGATCAATAAATGGAAGGTAAATGGTTGGAAGACAGCCGATAAAAAGCCAGTGAAGAACAGAGAATTATGGCAGGAACTAGATGAAGTTGCTTTGCAGCATGATATTAATTGGAAGTGGGTTAGAGCTCACAACGGTAATATGTACAATGAGGAGGCAGATAGACTTGCTAGAAAGGAATCTAAAAAGCTAAAATATAGAGATTGTGAGGTCAAGAAATCACCAAAAAATAGAGGGAACTCTAAGTTTCATAGATTGGGTGGAGTATTATGGCAATAATTCTTTTAGACACAAAAACTATAAATCGTATAGCAGCGGGAGAGGTAATAGAGAGGCCAGCAAGTGTAGTAAAGGAATTAGTAGAAAATGCAATAGATGCTGGAAGTTCAGAAATAGAGATCAAAATAGAAAGTGGTGGGCGCAATCTTATAACTGTGACAGATAATGGAAATGGAATAGAAAAGGAAGATTTGCAACTTGCGTTTATGCGCCACGCTACTTCAAAATTAAGCGATAGTGAGTTAATAGAAATCAAGCACCTTGGGTTTAGAGGAGAAGCTTTGCCTTCAATTGCAGCAGTAAGTAGAATGAACTTATCGTCTAAGGCAAGTGGAGCAAAGGAAGCATGGTCTATAAGTTATGAAGGAGGAGAAAAAATAGGAGAGGTTATCCCTTGTTCTTTGCTACAGGGTACATATATTGAAGTTCGTGACTTATTTTTTGCTACACCAAATAGACTAAAATTTCTAAAAACCGAGAGGGCAGAGACACAAGCTATAGTTGATATTGTAAATAACTTAGCAATAATTAATTATAGTATTGGGTTTACTCTCACTTCCGGCAATAAAAAGCTCTTAAAATATGTTAAGCAAACTTCATTATTTAACAGATTATGTGAAACAGAAGAAGAATTTCAGAGCAATTCGTTGGAAGTTAAAGAGGAAGAAGAAGGCATCAAACTTAAGGGACACATCTGTAAACCTAATGTCAATCGTGGCAACTCAACTCAGATTTATACGTTTGTTAATGGAAGGCCAATAAAAGACAATCTACTTGTTGGTGCAATTAGATATGCGTATCACGATTTTATTCCAGACAATAGGTATCCTTTTGCAGTGTTGCATTTAGAAGTACCATATGACCAAGTAGATGTAAATGTGCATCCAAATAAATCGGAAGTAAGATTTCAAAATAAGAGGTTAATATATGAAATAGTGAGAAGAGGGCTAATAAAAGCGTTGTCAATGAGAATAGGTACCTCTTCAGTGAGTGATATTGATGGATCTAGGTGTCAAGGTATTGGAGAAGAACTGGGTGGTTCGCCTTTTGATGTTAGTGAAAGTCAAAGGAATAATGAGCGTGTTAATAATGGAAAAAGCAGAGAAGTAAAGGGTCAAAAAGAATTTTACGAAAGGAGGCCAAGTCTTTTAGAAAATCGTCTAATGAAAGAATTCAATGCACCAGATGAAAGAAGGCAAAGCTTACCAGAAACGTTTAAATATGGAGAATCTCCACCCCAAAAGGGAACGATGGTTTTAGAAAGGAAGCAAATTGATTTAATAGCGGATCATCCTCTAGGATATGCACGCTGTCAGGTCTACAATACTTACATTATTGCTGAGGCTAAAGGCAAATTAATTATAGTAGACCAGCACGCAGCCCATGAGAGATTGATATACGAGAGCTTAAAGCAAAAATCAGGCATAAAAAGACAAAAACTTCTTCTTCCTGAAACAGTTGAGATTAAAAACCAAGCAGGAATGGAGATGGTTGAAATGTATAAAGATAAGCTTTTTGAAATGGGTTTTGGTATTGAAATAGAATCAGAAGATAAAATAATGGTGAAAGAAATACCTTCAATCTTGGGAACAATAGATATAAAAGAGATGCTAGTTGATATAGTAGACAAGTTAACGGAAATGGAAGATACGTTGCCAATAGAGGATAAGGTGAATAAAATATCAGCCACAATCGCTTGCCATGGAGCAGGAAGAAAAATGAAATTGGAAGAGATAAATGAGATACTAAGACAAATTGAGAAAACTCCATATTCTGGTCATGAAAGACCAACTTATATAGAAATGAAACTAAGTGATATAGAAAAATTGTTTGAAAGGAGATGAGTTCAGTTTGTCAAAAAGGTTGCCAATTAAGTATACGTAACAGCTCTTCTGGTTATGGAGTATAAAATGTGAAAAAAGAGAATAAATGCTCTAATTTTTTAGATTACAAAGTAATAGGACAGGAAGTAAGAAATCGTAGATTAGCAAAGGGATATACTCAAAAAGATTTAGCGGAGAAAGTCAGTGTAACGTATCAAGTAGTACTACAATATGAAAAAGGAATACGTAAAATTTCGATTGAAAAGTTATATGCTATAGCAAAAGTGTTATCGGTTGATATTATAGACCTAATTCCTGTATCAAATGAGAAAGCCTGCTTTAAAAATGAAGAACTAAATCTAATAAGAGAATATAAAAAGATTAATGATCAAGGGTTACGTAAGATATTTTGTTTACTAACCAAGTTTGTTCAAATTAGTGAGAAAAGTAGTAAAAAAGCAGAGAAAATAAAAATTGCAAAGGGTCTGGTTAAAGCAGGAGTTTCTGTTGATATTGTTGCAAAAATAATTGGTCTCTCTGCTGATGAATGTATTGAAGAAAAAACGGGTTCTATCTACTACAAAATAGGGAAAAGGATAAAAGAATGGAAGAGAGTACACTCAAAAGGATTTAGCACAGAAGATAGATACAACGCGTGACGAAATAAGCAACTATGAGCAAGGAAGGACTGCTGTTCCACTTGATAAATTATATGAAATGGCAGAAGCGTTATCGATTAATATCATGGACCTACTTGAATTAACAGAGGATACAGATGATAAAGTGGTACCGAATTTAATTGAAGAATACAAAAAGATTGAAAGTCAAGAACTACGTCATGCACTAATAAGATCTTTGTTTGAAGGCATACGGATTTGTGAGGAGAAAATTAGAGAAGCAGAAAGAACCAAAATTGCAAAGAATTTATTTAAAAAAGGAATTTCTACCGATATTATTTTGCAAACAACAGGCCTCTCTTTAAGCGAAATTCAACAAGTTTAAAATAAAAAAATCATTATATATTAATATCTTCACTTTTTAATGAAAAAATAAGTAAAAAAGATTGAGAAATTGATTTGACTTCACTCGGAAGCTATGGCTTTATGCCAATGCTGATAAAAAAAACAGCAGTAAATATCTAAAAAAAGTTTGTTGTTAGTGAAAGGTAAATTATATGAATAAAAGTAAAGAAGAAATCGAATTCAGAATATTAGAAAGCAAAGGAAAAGCACTACTTGATCGTGAAATAATGGAAACGTTTCTAAGTGCAGTACATGAAAGGCCGCAAGCTCAAGAAATTGCTAAAAATCTGGTGAATACTTATACAGGAGTAGGAAGGATTTTAGGTAGAGAAATGGATGACCTGAAAGTTATAGAAGGAGTGACTGATTCTGCAGTAGCAATGATTATGTGTGTTAAGGAAACGCTAGAAAGGGTACTGAGAGAAAAGCTTAAGAGTGAACCAATAATGGACTTACAAGGGCTAGTAGAATATTTGAACGTAAGTATAGGCCACTCAGAAAGGGAGTGTATAAAAATACTGTACTTGAATAAAAGGCGCCAACTAATCGGAGAAGAATCCTATATTGGTGAAATGGAAAAAGCACCGGTATATATAAAGGAAATTATAAGAAAAGCATTAATAAAGAATGCAACATTAGTAATAATGTCACATAACCATCCTGGGGGACGCTTAGAACCATCAGAAGAAGATCAAGCAGTAACGAAGAGCTTAGCAGCAGCGTGTAGTACTGTAAGTGTTAGATTGTTTGATCACATTATTATCACAAGTGCAGGCTATTTTAGCTTTAGAGAAAACGGATTGTTATAGCAGAAAGTATTTGCAAATCTACTCACTATAATTTATAATGAGTAATAGAATGTATAAATTAAGATTTGTATATTTAGAAAGTATTTTTAATATGGGGGTTATGTGACTAGTAAAGATTGGAATAAAAAGACTAATGTTAATCACAAGTTGTTGAAGAAAATATTTGGTGCTCTTGAAGGCATTGATATAAAGCAGTCTACTTTTGTAAGTAAAATTAATAAGGCTAAAAATCCTGGAGATGTACCTTTCCCTGGTAGAGAAGTTCGCGAAAACCAAATCAACTATGGGAAAGGATTTGACTACATGTATGGCACAAAACCTGTAAGCGATCAAGCAGATTATCAAAATCCATTTACTTCAGCTTTGCAAAAAATAAAGCCAAGTGCAAGCGAAAGTGAAAAGTTGAGCTGGTTTAAGAGTGCGGTAGTAGAGGTAAAAAACGTAAATGAATTGCACAAAGTTATAGACAAAGTACTAGCCTCTGGAGCAAGAATAAATGCATGTAATGATGGAGAATGGAGCTTTGCAGAATATGTAGTATTAGGTACACATTTTCACAGATTAGAAAAAAGTGATCGAAAAAAGCTAATACGTAAATTAATGCTAAGCGGTGCAGAGTTTCATGATACTTTACTGCAGAATAAACTGATAGGTGAAATCTATGATGAGCTACAACCAGAAGTTCAGCCACAGATAGAGAAGCAACTAGAAGAACTAGAAAAAGCTGGCGAAAGTGCTGTGCAAGAAGGATCCTTAATAGATCTCGAGATAGACAATACAACATCATATATAGAATTTTCTGAGGACAGTAAAGTAGAAGTTGCCAAAATACTGGAAGCAAACAGGGAGTTAGGAAGTAATATTTTAAAAATTGGTAATGATGCAGTTGAAGTTAAAAGTGAAAAGGGAGGTATAAGAAACTATACTGATATATCAGATGGCAGCTCTATCATGTTAGAATTTCCTACAAGCATTGGTAAGCTAAATATTATATTGTACCATGATGTAAAAAAATATGATCAAGTATAATTGAGAGTAGAAAACAAGGAAATGTGGGCTGAATTACAAAAAATAGGAGAAGAAGTAGGAAAAAATTGCCTTTTCGGGGGAGTAAAACTTAAAGAAGCAGTAGAGAGAGGTAGTTTCACTAGATGTGGCATATGGAGTGAAAAGTATGCTATAAAAGAGATTAGCAATGATGAAGTATTGTCTCCGTCTTCATGGGTAAATAGGGTATGTGGAGGTAGTAAAGAAACCTTTAGGGAACTTTAATTCATTTATTTTAAGGTTCCAGAGTTTACTGGAGCCTTTGAGCTATAGTAGAAAATATTATATATATGGTTTTTTGCGTGGAAAAAAGTCTAGACTATGAAGTAGGGCAAAAATTGAAAAGTTGGAGGTTAGAGCGAGGGTATACTCAAAAGGATTTAGCGGAGAAAATTGGTGTAAAGTACTGGGTAATACTGCAATATGAAAAAGGGAACCGTAGAATTTCAATTGAAAGGTTGTATGCTATAGCTGAGACACTATCAATCAGTATTACGGATCTAATTCCTATATCAAAAAGCTGTCTTGAAGATGAGGGAGAAGAAATATTAGATCTAGTAAGAGAATATAAAAAGATTAATGATCAGGAGTTGCGTAGGATGTTTTGTTTGCTAACCAAATTTGTCCAAGTCAGTGAAAAAAGTAGTAGAAAATCGGAAAAAATAAAAATTGCAAATGGTCTGGTTAAAGCAGGAATTTCTGTTGATATTGTTTCACAAGCAATTGGCCTCTCTGCTGATGAATGTATTGAAGAAAAAGTTGGTTCTATACACTGCCAAATAGGAAAGAAGATAAAAGAATGGAGGCTAGTGAGAGAGTATGCTCAAAAAGATTTAGCAGAGAAAATGAATACAACACGTCACGAAATAAGCAACTATGAACAAGGAAGGACTTCTGTTCCACTTGATAAATTATATGGAATAGCAAAGATGTTATCAATTAATATCATGGACCTACTTGAACTAACAGGAGATGAGATAGAAAATGAGCTACCTGATTTGGTTAAAGAATACAAAGAAATTGAGAGCCAAGAACTACGTAATGCATTAAGAGAGTCTCTGTTTGAAGGTATAAGGATTTGTGAAGAAAAAGTGAGAAAAGCGGAAAGGATCAAAGCTGCAAAGGATTTAGTAAAAGGGGGAATTCCTGTTGATATTATTTTGCAAGCGGTAGGTTTACCTGTTGATATAGTTTTAGATGGGTAGCTCGTGGAAAAATTATAGTAATAGAGTTTTTTTCTTAAATGGAGGTATATGTGTTTGTTTCTGCAAGCAATGTTAGTTATGGAATAGGGCAAAAAATAGAAAATTGTAGGTTAATGCGAGGTCATACTCAAATAGGATTAGCAGGTCAAATAGGTTTAACATACCAAGAAGTGAACAGCTATGAAAATGGCTATAGCGCTATTCCTGTTGAAGTATTATATATAATAGCAAAAGCATTATCAGCTACTGTTACAGATCTGCTACCTGAATCAGTAGTAGTAAGAGAGTATAAAGATGAAGACGAAGAAATACTCTATCTAACAAAAATATATGAGAATCAAAAGTTAGGCAAAATAGTACCTTCATTAGTCAGGTTTGTTCATATTAGCGAGAAAATCAATCAAGAGGAGGCAAGATTAGAAGTAGCAAAAAATCTAGTTAAAGAAGGAGTTTCAGTTGACATAATTTCCCAAGCAACCGGCTTATCTATTTACGAGTATGATAATACAGAGAAAGAAGTCTGCACTGATTCTATATACTACAGAGTAGGGCAAAGAATAAGAGAATGGAGATTGATAAAAAGGTATACTCAGAAAGATTTAGCAAACAAAGTTGGTTTAACACTCAAGGAAATACACGAGTATGAAATAGGATACACTGCCATATCATTTGACAAATTATATCAAATAGCAGAAGGATTATCAGTGAATATTAAAGTTCTGCTGCCTAAAACAAATGAAGATAGTGAACTACTTAATTTACTAAGAAAAACTGAAGAGCAAGAATTAGTGAAGAAATTTTTATCTAGGGATATGAAGAATAGCAAAGAGAAAGTAAAAAAAACAGAAAAGATCAAGGTTGCGAAAAATCTAGTTAAGGCGGGTGTTTCTACTGATGTTATTTTGCGAGCAAGTGGCCTAACTGCTGATGAGTGTGAAAATTGAATTGTGTTAAACAATATATTAAGATATAAGTAAAGATAGTTATATATTTAATATTTCTATACAGAATTTTTCTATCACTTTCTGATTGTCCTCTATCATTGCATTTGCTTCTTGCTGAAGAGATTTGATATTTTTTGATGTAATACCAATTCTCAATAATAATGAGACAAATGAAAAAGAGTGCTTTCCGCCTATAACTGGAGGTTTAAGTGAATTTATCGTATATTCTATTTGTCTTCCCAATAACGAAGTTTGGTATAATATTATCCATATCAGGTGATGCTATTTTTAATTGCGATTGTATACGTATATATTTATCAGCTATAACTTGATTAAGTTGATAGTTTACTGCATCTAAACTTGAAGAAAACATCACATGTATTAGTGGTTTTATCCAGCCTATTTTTCCAAATCTCTTTGAATTGGCATACTCTATGCTTCTATCTGTTCTTCCAGTACCTATCGATAACAGTAGAATATCATCATTTGGAAATAACCTCTTACCACTTGCATATGCACAAGCCGCTGGATTATTGGCAAATACCCCGCCATCCACTAATACCATTTCCTTTTGGTTGATTTTAAGATATTTAGGTGCAAAGTAAGTAGGTGCAGCAGTTGTAGCTCGTAATGCATCTTTCAATTTGATAAAATTTCTATCTTCTCTCCAGCTCTTAAAAAAGAAAGGATAGTTGTTATGAATATCGTAACTTGTAATCAGTACCTTACTTAAAGTGTTTTGTAGAGCATCTTCACCAAAGTACTTATCCAGCACAGATTCAATATTTTTATGTGGGTATTGTGCGCAATTAAGCCAAGAAAATATTGATCTTCTTAAAAATGAAGATTTAAAAATATATGACCCGTATTTTTGGTAAAATTCAACTAAATCATTGGCTGAATATTGAGGGTTTCCTTGTTTATCTTTTTTACATAATCCTGCTATAACAATTCCACCGGTTGAGGTTCCTGCCATTAAGTGAAAGATTTCAGCTATAGTTCTTCTTGTTCTTTTTTCTATTTCTGCTAATATTATTGTTGGTATTATTCCTCTTATGCCTCCGCCGTCAACTGAAAGGATATATTTAGTCATGTTTAGATATTTAATGATTTTATTAACTTGTTCTCTTTTATCAGGTTGTGTTTCTTGTCCAAGTACTACTGTATGTTTCACTCCTAGAGAAAATTGCACCAACCTAATAATTGATTCCGTGGATCATGCTAAAAAATCCGTGTTGGTTCAGGCATACCAATTTACCTCAAAGCCTATTGCTGAATCCTTGGTTCAAGCTAAAAAGCGTGGAGTTGATATTAAGGTTATCCTAGATGAATCACAAACTAGTTCAAAACATAGTGTAATTAACGAATTATTTGAGCACAAAATTCCGATATGGATTGACTTTAAACCCGCTATTGCTCATAGCAAGGTAATTATTATTGATGAGCAAAAAATCATAACCGGATCATTTAACTTTTCAGATGCCGCTCAGCAAAGAAATGCTGAAAACCTACTGATCATAACAGGAGATTCTCCACTAGTTGAACAATACGTCAAAAATTGGAAAAATCGCCAATCGCAGTCTAAGCATTATACACCAGACTTTAAGTTATCTTTGAATTCATCTAATTCCTCAGAAAGATTTTTCACCCTTTCCTCAAGTACTAACACTTTTTCCATTAAACCATATTCAATAAGTTTATCGTGAAATTGTACCCTTGAGTCTAGCTTGGATAACCACCATATGATTGCTACTGTTTGGATTAATATGGTAATAATTACCGTAATTGGGATTTTTTGATTTTGCATAATGATTTAAAAATGTGAGTTTATTATGGATAGCTACTTTAGTAACTACTATTTTGATTTATGCTGTTCCTCAGCATTTGCAAGTAGCTTAATAATTTCTCTGTAAGGTTTATCTTTGTTGTGCCTTGATCCTAGTATAGCAACTTTTCTTGGCGTTTTCCCATCTGTGTCTCTAATGGTAGGGTCTGCACCTTTGTCTAATAAAAACCTAATTGTTTCTAAATTTCCTCTGTATGCAGCAGAATGTAAGGCTGTCCATCTTTCATATTTTGCTGTGTTTATATCAGCTCCTTTCTCTATTAGAAATTTAATAACCTCCACACATCCTGCACCAGATGCATAATGTAATGCCGTTAATTCGGGAATCTGTGTATTAATATCTAATAGGTTATTTGCTGAAAATTTTACTACTTCTAAGTTACAATTTTGAGAAGCAGTTCGTAATATTGTTTTATAATGATCTGTAGCTTTTGCTTTCATGTAGCAATAGGTAATAACAACACATATTATCATTGTTATACACCACCAAAAATGTAGCTTATTTCTTGAGTCTCTATTCATATTCAATACTTTTTTCAACATTAAACATTTGTTTTACTGATTTTCCTTTAACGTTTACTGATAGATGCTGATAACATAGTGCGATAACCTGAACCATCTAATACGTGTTCTGCTCTGTCAATTATCCATTCACCGTCTATATCTTGATGAAAACCTAACAAGCTAAGTTTCGCCTCTGCAAATAGTTCTGGATTACCAGGCATGGTGATATCCAATACTGCATTATTTCGCTTTAGTTGTTTTAACTTAGTATTTGCTGCACTTAGTGCTGATTCTACATTAGAGTAAAGTGTTTGTATAGTATAACTTGGACTACCAGAGCCAACTGTTTCTGATATAGTTTCACCCCTTTCATAGCTATGCCATTTTACAACCACTGAGTTGTACCTACTCACAGTAAAATGCACTTTCCAATTTATCGTATCTTGAGTTCTAATAGCTGTTGTTCCTAAAGCTTTTCCAGTTGCCGATTTTGCTTTACCTTTTGGAATAAAGAGTATGTATCCGCCAGCTAGTTTTGCCATTGCTCCGTATTCTATTGCTATTTTTGTTAATAAACTTATATCACTTTCTTCTATTTGGTTAATATGTGGAATCAACACATTTTCAAATTCTTCTGCAACTCTGCATCTATATCCATGCTTTTCTGCTATTTCCTTAACCAAGTTACCTAGAGTAATTTGATGCCATTCTTTAGATACTTTTTCCTTTAATGATAGTCTTAAATTTGTTGCATGAGCCTTTATTAGTAAGGTTTTAGGTGGACTCTGTACTGTAATTTCATTAATTGTATATACACCCATGGGCGTCACTCCGATTTCCCTATACCCTAAAGAAATATTCAATTCATCTGGGATATTTAAGTTTTCATCTCTGTAATCAACATACACTTCAACTACATCGTCTATTGTCCCAGATTCATCTGTGAGGCGCAATGATATAACTCTATCTTTAATTGATTCACATTTATCTATTATAAAATCTGGCTGCATTTATTCCCAGACCTTTAATTTTGACTTTTGTACTGTTTTCTTAATAGTAGGAAGCTTTATCTTTAATCCAGCAGGTAAAAAGCTTCCGTATTCTGCCAAACCTAAGTTCTCTGCTAGTACTAATTCCACTACTCCATCAGTAAATCCGTAATGTTTCCAGCAAATCAGATCTAGCATTTCTCCTTCTTTAGTTAAGTAATATATAGTCATCTATAGCTTTTCAAACTCAAACTAAATTCAACTTTTCTTGGAAATCCACAAGGGAGAAATGATGTTTGCTTTTCTTCTAATCTTGTAATCACAAACTGTCCCAAAACATTTCCCATGTTATCAACCAAAGTGTGAGGTTCTTCTGCTTCTTTTGCACTATTTAATTGACTCAAATTTCCAGGGTTATGAAGATAAGTTATTCCCTCTAAGTCTATAGTTTCCACTCCTTGACCAATATTTTGTAGTGACGGCATTTTATCGATGCATTCAATTACACTCCAACGATTTTCTTTACTATACTTCAAACTTATCAGAGTAAATTTATATGGACCAAGAGATAACATATTCATTGACTTAAGCAGGTGGTAGCTGTTTGATATAAAATTTTATTTCTATGACACACGGGTTTTTATTGCCTATATAATTTGCAAAATTACACAAATAAAAAATTTTTAAAAACATAGTTGATCAATAAAACGTCTCTACTGTATCAAATAAAACATCACGTGATTTTTCTCTTATCCTTTTTATTACTTCATCTGCAAGACTACGAACATCTTGATTTGGCTCTGCTTTGATGCCGATAGTGTAATTATTAGTGATGTTCTGAGTTTTATTTTGTTCTTTATTTTCAAATTTACTCCTTGCAAAATCTGCAAATATCTTATTATTATCGCTCTCTGTAAACTTTTTCTCCTCAGTAAGGCTTTTGATTCTGAAGCTATTCTGATTTCTCTTGGAAAATTCTTTAATTATACTGTTACCTAGCAAAGGATTTCCACTGTTGAGAATATTACTCTTTAGGGGAGTATGTACTGCTTTTATTTCAGTAACAATACTTTTTCTTTTTTCAAACTCTTTCAGTGGGCTATTCCCCAATACTTTTCCAAATACACTTTCCCCTATCCATGAAAAAGCTTCTTCTATGGTTTTTATTATCGATTTCCAAAAGCTAGAGAAAAAGTCTTTCACTTTTTGCCAATTAGTGATAACAAGAGCTGCACCAGTGACAAGACTTGCTATTAAAAGTCCTATAGGGTTACTCATTACAGCGAGTGTTATTGCTCTTAGTCCTGTTATTACTGCAGGAAAAACTGTAGCTGATAAAAATGAAAATACTCCAAGTAGGTTTGCTTTCAGACTAAAAATCGTACTTCCTAGCAATGTAAATCCGTATCCTAGTCCTACTGCTGCAATTTTTAAACTTATCAAAGCTGCTAAAGTACTCATGATTGCCGTAGTTAAAGTTGGATGTTTTTCTGCAAAAGAAGCTATACGCTCTGTTATTGCTTTTAAACTTCCAGCTACATAATTTAAAGTAGGTAACATTACTGACCCTAGATTCATTCCAGCTTCAACTATTGCATTTTTAAGTAATTGTAATTTATTAGCTGTAGTATTTGCACGATTGTTAAATTCGTCCTGCATTGAAGCGTTATATTTTTCTTTATCAGCTAAATGTTCAATAGCTTTCTTGTAAATGTCTAAGCTTCCTACTAAAAGAGCAATGTCATCTTGAAACCCAGAGCCAAACAAATTCATAAGAATACCGGCACGCTCTTGATCATCTATTTTTTTTAAAGTTTCAAGGAATTGTAATATTGCCTCTTGAGGATTTTTTTTAATAGTTTGTTCGAGCTCTTCTATACTTGTTCCCATCTCATCTAATGCATCGTGAAATTCAGGACTTTGCTCTCTTGCAGTCTGCAGTTTACTAAGAAAGTTATTTATAGCAGTTGCTGCTTTTTCAGGTTGTTTACCTAAGCTTATGAATGCACTTGCTAAGCTACTTGCTTGATCAATTTCTAAACCAAACTGTTTAGCATTACCGCCAATTCTATTCAGCGTAAGAACCATTTCTTTTGCTTTAGCAGCAGTATTATCTGAAAGATGGTTTATTATGTTACCTACATTTTCCATACCATCAACTTTAATTCCATAGACATTGGATATTTTCGCAATAGCATTACCAGCTTCTTCTGCCGACATATCAAACGCTGTGGTCATTTTAGCAACTACTGTTGTAAACTTAATAAGGTCATTTTTGTCAATACCAAGTTGACCACCACCTACCCCTACAACAACATTGCAAGCATTGATTTTTCTCCATATGAAAAGAGTCTGGAAGCTCTTTTACTCTAAACACGATGTTTACATCCTCAAAATTAATCTCAATTCGCTTAACTAACGTTCTAATAATATCACGTTTAGTTAGCCAGTCTGCATTATTAAGACTTGAGTTAATACTAGAGGAAAACCCCTCTAAATTTGTTATACCAAATCTCATAAATAAGTAGGCAAATAACTCACAGAACAAATGGTTTTGATCGAACTTTCCGTAATATTACGAATGAATGCACATACAGTATCCTCCAATAAACTAACAGAGTCATATATTCTATTTTTAATGAGATTGTCTTTCAAATATTGCCATAAACGCTCTACTGGATTTAACTCTGGTGAATATGGAGGTAAATAGATTAAGGTAATATTTTGTGGTATTTTTAAACCTTTGGATCTATGCCATCCTGCACAATCCACAACAAGAAATGCCTCCCTTGTTCCTAAATATTGTGACATCTGCTCAAGGAATATATTCATACAATCAGTATTGACGTTTGGTACGAATAAGCTAGAACTCTCTCCATTTCTAGGATTAACTGCACTATAGAGATAAAAGTTTTGCCTACCTAATTTTACCTTAACCTGTGTCCTAATGCCTTTTTTAAACCACCCGTGTCCAATCTTTGAATGTGTGCCAAACCGCGACTCATCGAAGAAAAATAGCTCTTTTTCGGGATACGTGACAATAGTTTCATTAAGATTTTTTTTTAAACTCTTCTTGTTTATTTTTATCCTGTTTATTGTGCACAGGCCTTGGAGTAATATACGAAAAACCTAACTTTTGCATCAGTCTATGTGCTGTAGACTTACTTACCTCAATAGAAAACATTTTCTCAATTATGATTTTTAATTTCTTAGCCGTTAGGTTGGCTCCTTCTTCTGCTATGACATTTTTAATTTCTTCTTGCTGCTTGTAGCTCAACTTCGGCTTTACTCCACGTCCTGGTTGTATTTTAAACGCATTGACTCCTCCTTCCTTAAATCTTGTAATCCACTTCATCAATGTAGTTCTAGTAATTCGGTATATTTGAACAACTTTTGTTATTCCATATTCTTTTGCAGATATTATTGCCTGTAATCTTCTTCCTATCTCTCCTCTTATGCCGTGCTTCTTTAATTCCAGGTTACACTTATTATATAATTCTTCTCCTATTGCTTTACTTTTTCCTGCCATAACTCCCCACTAATTCTTAAATTATTCTATTTTAGAAATTTTTCTTTATTCGTCTATTTATTTTTAGGAATTGGTATTACTACTTTCATCAGTAGTCAAATCTAAAGAGGTCTGTTCACCATTATATGTAGCACCGTATTGTTCCGAATGTTGATTATGACCGGGTTGTTCTATGCACTTCCGATTATTGGCAAATCGTTTTCTGCCTCTTGCAACTTTTGCGCCACAGCATCTCTTTTAGCCTGTTCTCTTTCTAATGTATCACCTACTTTGTCTGTATTGTTTTCATTAATGATTGAGTTTGAAGAAGTCTGTTCATTCTCATTTTGTACATAGATTTTTCTGTTGTTTGGTGTAGTTCCATTGTTCTCTCCCTGACCTTTTGCATTCCATGCTTGCACTGCAGCAGTTATTTTATTTCCGCCCACAGCTAAATTTCCTGGAGTTTTATTATTAGGCTGCAGTAAAGTGCCTTGTCCATAAGTTAGTCTTTTCTTTCTTGCCTCAGCATAACGTTGTTCTCCTTCCTTTAACATTTCTACTATGATATCCTTATTTGGTATATTGCTAACCATATCTCTTGGAGTTCGGCCTTGACTATCTTTTAGTGAAGGATTTGCATTAGCATCTAATAAAAGCTGAACCATCTCTTGATGACCATGCAAAGCAGCAATGTGCAAAGCAGTGAATTTAGAATTAAAATCACCCGATATTTGTTCATCAACTTTTACTTTCTTTTCTAGTAGGAGTTTTACTATTGGTACACTGTTACATTCCACAGCAAGATGTAACAATGTGTAACTTGCAATTTTATCTAAATCTTGTATCATGAATAGCTTATCTATCTTCAAATTGTTATAAGTGCTATATGCTTCTGGGTTTACACCTTTTAGCTTACTCCCTAGTCTTTCAAGCAAATTATCCTTATTCAAACCTTCACTCTCACTCACATTGCGTATTATTTCAAAAAACTTTTCCTTTTCTATTACCATAACCTTTCCTCTCAATTTATTTATTATTGCTGAATAGTCTCACAAAAAAGTTAAGTTTGTCGAAATTCGATGTTTGATCTAAAAATTAGTCATAAACATTTTCTTCCAATTCGTTGTCATTCAACTCCCCTGTCATCCCAGCACCTTCTTCTGTCATCCCAGTGCGTGACACTGGGATCTCATTTTACTTTATGATGATGTCATGAAAGTAGCTGACACTGGAATCCAGAAGACAACCAAATAATAAAGGCTAGATCCCAGTGTCACGCACTGGGATGACAAAAAAAGGAGCACTGGAATGACACCCTACTTAACCCGTCATACCGCCGCGGTATCTCCTTAGCATAGATCCCGCTAACAAGCAGCGGGATGACGATTGTCGTTTAGCTACAAACATTAAGAAATTTACCAAGTAGAAAAAAAGGCAAAAGAAGCCCCGTGGTTGGCTAATTACTTACATTATACTTTCAAGTATGGCGTTTTTTTATTCTAAACGTTTAATAACCGCGATTCAGTTGCTTTTAAGCCGCAACTAATCTAAATTATAAACATTAAGAAATTTACTAAACAGAAAAAAAGGCAAAAGAAACCCTAGGGTAGCTAATTATTCACTATCCATTTTTTAAGTTGGCGTTTTTTGATGTTTTAAATAGCGTATTTCAGCTTGTATAGGTAAAAACCTAGAAATTTGATAAAGACATAAGGTGCACATAGTGCAAAAAATTAAACATGAGACGCCAGATACGTGAGTTTTTTTGTCATTTAATCTGTACAGAGAAGATAAATAAATAGCTTCAGTTTCATGATAAGGGGGCTAGCGGAGTTTGTCAAGGAAGTTTTTTCACTTCTGCGGGCTACCTGGGTTAATATTATATAGGAGGTCTGCTGCCAATAAAGCCTAAACTTACCAAATACATTTCTGTAGATTCAGATCTACTTGACTTTGGTTTAAAATATTTTACTGTTTTAAACATTTTTTTTAGCTCGTTACAAAAATCTTTATCAGATTCTCCTTGGAAAATTTTTACTACAAACGTGCCACCATGGCTCAAGAAATGCTTTGCAAAATTGAGCGCTGCCTCACATAAAAGCATAATTCTGATATGATCCAACGATTTTAAACCACAAGATTCGGGCGCCATGTCAGATAAAATTACATCAAATTTTTGATCCTTGAATTTTTCTCTTAAAATTTCAAGCCCATTGATAATATCACATTGTATAAACTCTACTCCATTAATTGCGTTCATTGGTTTCATGTCAAGAGCAACTACATTTGCACCTTTCTGAGACGCGACTTGTGACCATCCACCAGGAGAAGCACCAAGATCAATAATTTTTTGCCCTTCTTGGAATAATTTAAATTTATTATCCATTTCTACCAGCTTATATGCTGAGCGTGACCTATAACCATCCTTGCTAGTTTTTCGCACATACTGATCATTCAAATGACGATGTAGCCACCTTGTTGAAGATAGTTTTCTGCCTCTAGCCGTCTTTACTCTAGTTTTTATTGCTAATACCCTACTTATTATTGATTATATCTTTGAGCTCTTTTTCAACTACTTCTTTTACCAGTGCATGTAGATATTTATTCAGCCATTCTGAGAGCTGAGGTTTTAAAAGAGATGTAACTAATTCTTCAACAGTAAGATTCGCTCTTTTTTGTTGTTTATGCTGCAATTCGTTTTGCATTTTTCCAAGCAGCGCTTTGATCTCTTCCATATTCTCTTTTAAAACTAGATGATCATTATTTTGCGCTTGTAAGCCGCTATTACTCGCTTTGTTATTACTCATTTGGATATTATCGTACAAATCAATGTCTTTTTTTTCTTCTGAATTGTAGCTATGGCCATTAAATTGGTTGTTGTTGCAAGCCATTTCCTCACTTTGGTCATCATTATCAATGTTCTCTTCTTTACCATTTTCTTTTTTGCCATCTTCTTCCATGTCTTCTGGATACTCTTCTTCAAGGCATAGCACATCATCATTTTCATCCTTTATTTCTGCTTTATCGTTACTTGCGTTTTTACCCGATATAGCTTTTTTTATATCTTCTAGAATATCCTTTACAGATTGATTGCCTTGTTCATCATGCATAGTGCTAATACCATTAAATTTAGAGATTTATACTATTTATTATAAAAAGCAAATTATAAACACTAGTTACATAATTGCTTTTTGCTTCAACTAAGTCTGAACGTGCTTTAAATAATGCATCTTCAGTGTCCAAAAGGTCAGATGTACTCTTTAAACTTAAGTTTACCTCTTGCTCAACTCCTTCCAATGCTAAAGCTGCTGCTTTTTCCGCTTCTTGACTTGCTTTAATAATGGCTTTTGCTGTTAGCACATTATTCCAAGCATTTACAACTGCTTGTTCTATATTTTTTACCGTTTCATAATAATCGTAGGTAGATTTTTTTGCATCCATTTTAGCTTTACTGACACCAAAAGCATTCGCTCCTTTTTTAAAGATTGGAACATCAAGAGTAAAAACTATATGAACATTTTCTAATAGCTTGTCTAATTTTACACCATCCTTCCCAAAATTTTTGCTTGCGCTTAGATTTAAAGAAGGAAGCCACTTGGAGCTTTCAGCGATCACTTCCATTCCGGCTGCTCTTTTTTGATAAACTGCTGCTTTTAGAGATAAATTATTGGTTTTTGCTAATTGTAAACATTCATTTAGCTCTGGGACAGAAGGTAGTTTATCATTAGCTTCAGAAAGGTCATCAGCATCTTCGCCAATCAAATGATAATAAGCAATATTTGCCAATTTTAATTTACCTTCAGCATCAACTCTTTCGGATATAGAAGACGAAAATTTTGCTTTTGCTAGCAAAACTTCAGCGTTAGTAACTTCTCCAAGGGAAAAGCGTTTTTTCATAGCTGACAAATGTTCCAAAGAAACGCGTTCTTTATGTTCTCTGAGCTTTAATATTTCTGTCTTTTGTAAAACACCAACATATGCTTTCACAGCATTAAGTGCAACCTCTTGTTTTAATTGCTGAAATCGCATTTTTTCTGCTTTGAGAAGATGACTTGATCGACTGAATGTGGCAAAGGTGCCACCGCCATCGATTAATTTCTGGCGCAATGTAAGGTTTTTTTCAGATGTATCAAGATTAAAGTTACTATTGAAATTGTACTGCAAACTAATGTCAGGTAAAAATCCAGCTAACCCAGAAGACTTAAGCTGTTTTTCTGCGCTTTTATATTGGTAAAATTGAGACTTTATTTTTGAGCTATTTTTGATCGCTTTGCTTATAACTTCTCCCACATCGGTTGCATAGCAACTTATAGTACCAAAAATGATTGCAAGTGTAATAATCAATCGAAACATTCTACTTCCTGTGCATATTGGTTGCGCAGCTCAATTACTAACATAAATTACTTTAATAATCAATAACTAATATTGTTGACACTATTGAGAAATTAAGTATATAGTAGCTTACTATTGTTTAGTTAAATTACAATGAAAACTTTTTTCTTAAAAGAGAAACAAATCGACAAAAAATGGTTTGTCATAGATGCAGAAGGATTAGTGGTAGGAAGGCTTGCAGCATTTGTAGCGACACTATTGCGTGGAAAGCATAAACCTGAGTATACACCTCATATGGATTGTGGCGATAATGTAATTATTATCAACGCAGAAAAGGTGCATTTTACCGGGAAGAAGCTTAAAGATAAAATTTACTATAAGCATACAGGTTATTCTGGTGGTTTGAAGAAAACTACTCCAGATAATATTTTAAATGGCAAATTTCCTGAGCGTGTAATAAAAATGGCAGTGAAAAGGATGCTTGATGATGGCCCTATGGCGCGTAGACGCTTTGAAAATTTGTATGTTTATTCTGGTTCAGAGCATAAGCATCAAGGGCAGCAACCTGAAAAGATAGATTTTGCCTCTTTGAATCGTAAAAATAAAAAGTAATGGAGTAAAAATGAAGAGTTCTATAATAAATAATAATGATTGGTCAGAAAAGACAATTAAATCAGCAGTTGATTCGCTTGGTCGTTTATATGCTACAGGCCGAAGAAAAGAATCTGCAGCAAGAGTATGGATAAAGCCGGGAAGTGGAAAATTTAGTGTTAACAAAAAAGGCGATCTAATTTCTTATTTTAAAAGAGAGTCAGTGTGCCAAATAGTGAAAATGCCATTTGTAGCAACTTCTACGTTAGACAAATATGATGTATTCGCAACTGTAAAGGGTGGAGGGCTATCTGGTCAAGCAGGTGCTCTAGCTCATGGAATAAGCAGAGCTTTAAGTAGTGTAAGCCAAGATTTGCATTCTATATTACGTAATGGTGAGTTCTTAACTAGAGATTCGCGTGTTGTTGAACGTAAGAAATATGGTCAACATAAAGCTCGGAAAAAGTGTCAATTTTCTAAGAGATAGTTATTTCATAGTGGTGTTTTTTTGTAAGTATTATACAAATATTTGCAAAAGTGTATAATATCCTCTATTTTTGTGATGAATTTAGTTGACTATCGGTGTCAACATAATATGCTATTTGTGTGATTTTTCAATATTAAGGTAATTTATGAGTAAAGAAGATATAATAAAACAATTAAAGGAAGATTGTTCTGGTCAGAATATAGATATAACAAAATCTGATTTGAGCAAGATTCATGATGCGTTTATTAAAATAATAAAGGATGAGCTGCATGGGAAAGGTGAAATACGTTTGCATGGAATAGGAACATTTTCTACTGCTATAAGTCAGGAGAAACAATGTCGTAACCCCCAAAATGGTGAGATCATGACTGTTCCTGAAAAGATAAGGGTAAAATTTAAAGCAAGCCAAACTCTTTTAAGTATTTTAAATGAGAAGGAAAAAGCAGCAGTTAGTTAGACATTATCATTTTCATTGTTTTTACTACGCTGTGTAAGCCATAAAATACAGCTTCGCTAATTAAATAGTGGCCTATGTTAAGAGCTGAGATATGAGGTATTCTTGTCATCTTCTTAGCGTGTTTATAAGTTATGCCATGTCCTGCGTGGCATTCTATTCCTAATTTATTGACGTACTCTGCAGCATTAGTAATTAACTGTAACTTTTTCTCTGATGGATTATCACAGT
Source organism: Wolbachia endosymbiont (group A) of Clivina fossor (assembly GCF_964026865.1). Lineage (NCBI taxonomy): Bacteria > Pseudomonadati > Pseudomonadota > Alphaproteobacteria > Rickettsiales > Anaplasmataceae > Wolbachia > Wolbachia endosymbiont (group A) of Clivina fossor. The sequence continues at coordinate 54,353 of NZ_OZ034707.1, forward strand.
AATCCCCTGTGTGAATTTCTATTATGTCAGGTTTTATCTCTAGCTTCTCAAGATATTTTAGTTGATTAATATTTGGATCGATAAACAGTGAGACTTTTATGCTAGAGCTATGCATTTCCTCTATTATACTAGAAAGTTTGCTGTGCATATTAATGATATCCAGGCCACCTTCGGTTGTTAATTCTTCTCTTTTTTCTGGTACTATACTAATCGAATAGGGTTTTACCTTTTTTGCTATTTCAAGCATTTCTTCCGTGGCTGCAATTTCAAGATTTAGCTCAGTGCTAATGCTTTTTTTTAGGTTAAATACGTCTTCATCTCTAATATGCCTTCTATCTTCTCGTAAGTGTACAGTAATAAAGTCTGCTCCAGCGTCAATGGCTATTTCTGCTGCTTTCAATAGATCTGGGTAGGAAGTTCCGCGTGCGTTGCGGAGGGTTGCAACGTGATCAATATTAACACCTAGTTTCACAATCTACCTCAAAAATTATTTATGGATTATACATGTTATTAGGTCTTTTGCATAGTCATTGTTTGATTAGCAATACCATAGCCGAGAGACGGGGTTGGCGAAATGTGTCAAGATGGCCTAGCATCACGCGCTGGAATGACATTTGGGAGTATATTATCCGTTTGTCACTTCTAAATGATAAAAGCCTCAATGAATTTATTAGTTTATTACATGTCTCTTTTCATGTATAAATCTATAGAAAGTTTTATACGGAAGTTGTTTTATGAGCAAAATTATAGAAATCAGAGCGCCAAAAACTCTTGGTGGTGAGTCAGTTACGGAAGGTATAGTAAAAATAAAGAAAAATATTGGAGAAGCAGTAAAAGTAGATGACTTGATCTTTGAAATTGAGACTGACAAAACAGCACTCGAATTAACTGCAGAAGCTTCAGGGCAAATAACTGAATTTCTCGTAAAGGAAGATGATGTAATAAGTCCTGATCAATTGTTAGCGAAGTTTTCCGTGGGGGAAGTAAAAGAGGAAGCGAGAAAAGAAGATAAAAGCGAAAGTTCTGCTAAAAAAGATGCTCCATCAGCTCGCAAAATTATGGAAGAAAATGCAATTAATGCAGAAAGTGTCAAAGGAACTGGCATGGGAGGCAGAGTAACAAAGGCAGATGTGATAGGCCACATGAACAAAGCAGAACAGCCTGCAATAAAACAATACGAATTGCCAAAAAGTGTAGTGAGTGGAGAGCAAAGAGAGGAACGAGTAAAAATGAGCAAAATAAGACAAGTAATTGCTGCTCGTTTGAAGGCATCGCAAAATACTGCTGCAATACTGACCACGTTCAATGAAATTGACATGAAAAATGTCATGGATCTAAGAGCAAAATATAAGGACACTTTTGAAAAAAAATATGGAATAAAACTTGGTTTTATGTCGTTTTTTATAAAGGCAGCGGTGCAAGCACTGAAAGAGATCCCTGAAATTAACGCTGAGATCTCAGGCGATGAGATCATATATAAACATTACTATGACATAGGTGTTGCTGTTGGCACCGATAAAGGTCTTGTTGTACCAGTTATTCGAAATGCTGATCAGATGTCATTTGCAGAAATTGAGTTGACTTTAGTTGCTCTTGGCAAAAAAGCACGAGAAGGCAAATTACAAGTATCAGAAATGGAAGGTGCAACATTTACTATTTCAAACGGCGGAGTATACGGTTCGCTTCTTTCCACTCCGATAATAAACCCTCCGCAATCTGGAATACTTGGAATGCATTCAATACAAAACAGGCCAGTTGCCGTGGGTAATGCAGTAGAAATCAGACCTATGATGTATATCGCCCTCTCTTACGACCACAGAATAGTGGATGGCAAAGGAGCAGTGACTTTCCTTGTTAAAATAAAAAATTATATAGAAGATCCAAATAGATTAGTTTTGGAAGTGTAAATTGGTATTAACTTAAACAATGTCAGCAATTAAAAATGACAAGCAAGTTTTTCTAGAATCAGAAGGTTTCTAAGGCGGATGGTAAAATAGGAAAAATCGGCAAATGGCATCAAAAATTGATAGTCGCTCTTGGTTATTACTTGTTACCGAACTTGTTGCACAGCAATTTCCAAAGTGGGCTCACTTAGAGATCAAACCTGTTGAACTCAGTGGTATAGACAATAGAACTTTTCGCTTGGGTGAAGAGATGTTGATCAGGCTACCAAGCGCAGAAGATTATGCGCTACAAGTTCTAAAGGAGCAAAAATGGCTTGAGGTACTTGCACCACATTTGTCATTTTCTATTCCTAAGCCACTTGCAATGGGACAACCATCAAAGCATTATCCCTGGAATTGGTCAATATATAAGTGGATCGAAGGGGAAAGCATAAATGCATTGTCTATAGATGATCTGGATTTACAGATTATTGCTTCTCAGCTTGCACAATTTTTGAATGAGTTACATAAAATTGATGTTAAAGGAGGCCCTAATCCTGGACTCCATAACTTCTGGCGCGGCGATCACGTATCAGTCTATGACACAGAGGTAAGATCGGCCATTAAGGAATTGCAAGGTTTTATTGATGCTAGAACTATAATGTCCTTTTGGGAAAAAGCTATAAGCTCAAGATGGAACAAGAATCCAGTATGGATTCATGGTGACTTTGCAAGCGGGAATATCCTAGCGAAAGATGGATGTGTAGCTGCTGTAATCGATTTTGGATGTGTGGGTGTCGGCGATCCAGCCTGTGACTTGGTAATTGCCTGGACACTTTTGAACAACGAAAATCGGAGAATCTTCAAGTCACATCTATGTTTAGATCCAGACACGTGGGCCAGAGCAAGCGGCTGGGCTTTATGGAAGGCACTAATTACAATGCGCGACTGGAAGACAACAGAAGTTATGAAACAACAGAAAATTATTAATGAAATTCTAAATGAAGAAGCTTAGTTTAACCAAAGATTTTCAGTCCTATTTTTGCATACCTACCTTTCTTTGCTGTTCTCAAGTGAATTACTCTTAATCTAGCATAACTAACAACTTAAACGAACAACTATTTTCAGCAAACTAAACAATGCCTGTGATAGGTTCTTAATTTGAAAAGATTTCCCAAATCTAATATGTCATTGCTGTAGGCTGCATTTAGTAATATAATCTCATATTAAATAAGACTTTACTTAAGTTTATGCTAGATTCTCCGCTAATTTTGACAGCCATTCTTATATTTTTCATTTTTACGTTGTCATTCTTTTTTATAAGAAAGATATTTGGTTCCGCAAACAAGAAGATAGTAAAATCCTTTAGGAAAATTGTTCAGCAAATAAATGCATTAGAAACAGAAATGCAGAGCTTATCTGATGAGGAGCTTGCTGGTAAAACTGAAGAATTCAAACGAGAATTGAAAAATGGAAAAACGTTAAATGATCTTCTCGTACCTGCATTTGCAGTTGTGCGTGAAGCCTCTCGCAGGTTTCTTAACATGAGGCACTTTGATGTTCAGCTGATCGGTGGAATGGTGCTCCACAATGGTATGATATCAGAAATGAAAACAGGAGAGGGAAAGACACTCGTTGCAACTTTAGCAGCATATCTAAATTCCTTAGAAGGGAAAGGCGTGCACGTCGTAACTGTTAACGATTATCTTGCAAAACGAGACACAGAGTGGATGAGCAAATTATATAATTCTCTTGGGGTTTCTGTTGCGTTTATCACGAATAACTTGACAGACGAAGAGAGAAAAGAGGCTTACAGTGCAGATATCGTGTATTCCACAAATAACGAGCTTGCCTTTGATTACCTGCGAGACAATATGAAATTTTCTCAAGAAGACATGGTTCAGAGAGGCTTTCACTACGGAATAGTTGATGAAGTAGACTCAATACTCATTGATGAAGCTCGCACTCCGCTTATTATTTCTGGCCAGATTGAGGAAAACAATCAGATATATAAGCATATCAATAAAATAGTAACCAAATTAGTTGACTCTGATTATGAGGTGGATGAAAAGGGTAGGGCAGTGTTCCTTACTGAAGATGGTATTTCACGAGTGGAAGAACTACTCAGGTCATACAATCTCATTCCTGAAAATTCCTCGCTCTATGATACTGACAGCATGATAATGACTCATTATATAGACCAAGCATTACGTGCACATAAGCTGTTTACTGCTGATAAAGATTATATAGTAAAGGATGGCAAGGTAGTGATTATTGATGAATTTACTGGGCGTATGATGGAGGGCAGGAGATATTCCGATGGTCTTCATCAGGCACTTGAAGCGAAGGAGAATCTTGAAATTCAGCATGAAAACCAAACTTTAGCATCGGTCACATTTCAGAATTACTTTCGTATGTACAATAAACTTTCCGGAATGACTGGAACAGCAGCAACAGAGGCAGAAGAGTTTCGTGATATATACAGACTAAATGTAGTAAAAATTCCAACCAATGTACCTGTAAAAAGAGTTGATATTGATGATGAAATTTATGGCACAGGAAAAGAAAAATTTAATGCTGTGTTGAAGTTTATAGAAGAATGCCACAAACGCCTTCAACCGGTCCTTGTTGGCACGGTAAGCATCGAAAACTCTGAGAAGCTTTCTGCGCTTTTGCAAAGCCATTCTCTTAAGCATTCAGTATTGAATGCTCGTTATCATGAACAAGAGGCGTACATAATAGCACAAGCTGGAGTGCCAGGTAGTATCACTATAGCAACTAACATGGCAGGACGTGGAACTGATATTCAACTCGGTGGAAACGCTGAAATGATTGCAAAGGTAGAGCTAAAGAAGATAAAAAATGCTGATGAAAGAGAAAAAAAATACCAAGAAATAGTCGAAAGAGTAAAAAAAGATAAGGAAATTGCTATAAAAGCTGGTGGTTTATGCGTGGTTGGAACCGAAAGACATGAAAGCAGGAGAATAGATGATCAATTACGCGGCCGTTCTGGTCGTCAGGGGGATCCTGGACTTTCTAAGTTCTTTTTATCGCTTGAAGATGATCTAATGAGAATATTTGGTTCTGATAGAATGAGAAGCTTTTTACAAAAAGTAGGGTTAAAGAATAACGAAGCTATTCATCATCCATGGATCAATAAGGCACTTGAGAAGGCGCAGAAGAAAGTTGAAGCTAGAAACTATGATGTGCGGAAGTCTTTGCTTAAGTTTGATGACGTAATCAACAACCAACGTAAAGTTATTTTTAAGCAGAGAAACAATATCTTAGGCAACGAAATTAATGATTTACTTGAAGTATATAGCGAAGTAAATGAGAGCATAGTAGAAGGTATAATCCAAAGTGGCTATTATGAGGATTATATTGAAGATATAGTCAAAGAATTCCATACAAAGTATGGAATAACGCTTGATAAAGAAGATTTAGCAAAGTTTTTAAACAAACAAGAAGCTTTGAATTATATAAATGATAAGATACAAGAATTTTTTACTGAGAAAGAAAAATATTTCAACAGTCAGCACACTACAGATTTGTGGAATACGATCGTGAAGCAAATGATGATAATGACACTTGATCATTTATGGAGGGAACACCTTTCAACTTTAGAAAGCTTAAGACAGAGCATAAGCTTACGTGCCATGGGGCAGAAAGACCCACTGAATGAATTTAAACGCGAAGCTTTCTTAATGTTTGAGTCGATGCTTGAAAAGTGGAAAGAACTTACCATTCACCGCTTAGCACACTTTAAGTTGGCAGACAACCAAGAGATAGGCAATAGGTTACATTCTGCTAGAAATAGCAGACTTTCCAAAGTCTCAAGAAACGACAAATGTCCTTGCAACTCCGGAAAGAAATACAAGCACTGCCACGGCGCGGTTACTGTGGTAAATTAGTAACTATGGTTGTACAGCTTGTTTATTTCCATCAACATTACTGCAGCTAACCTCACTTAGCTTACTGTTTAATGAATGCTCTGATGACTTATATGCAACCCCATAGGAAATTCCACCAACGATCAGTGCAGATGCCACAGTAATTCCAACTATTGCTAGTGCAGGTAATGCAGTAGCATAAATGAGTGCTAATGGAGCAACAATGGCAGCTAATATACCCACAGTAATTCCTGCTTTTGTAGCTTTAGGTCTATGAATAAATGATGGGTCTGCACCATAATTTAGCAGAAGTTTTGCCATTTCTGGATATTTACTATGCCAAGCACAACTCAAAGGGGTATATCTATTTTTATTTTGTAGATTGATATTAGCTCCATTTTTTAGTAGAAGTTTCACTGTCTTTATATGCCCGTGCTCAGCAGCATAATGCAAAGGAGTTCTTCCACCTTCATCTTGTAGATTGATATTATACCAAACTTCGTTATTGGGAAGACAAATAGAATATACGATAAATTCACTTAAACCTCCAGTTATAGGCGGAAAGCACTCTTTTTCATTTGTCTCATTATTATTGAGAATTGGTATTAGCTCCATTTTTTAGTAGAAGTTTCACTGTCTTTATATGCCCGTGCTCAGCAGCATAATGCAAAGGAGTTCTTTCACCTTCATCTTGTAGATTGATATTATACCAATTCCTAAAAATAAATAGACGAATAAAGAAAAATTTCTAAAATAGAATAATTTAAGAATTAGTGGGGAGTTATGGCAGGAAAAAGTAAAGCAATAGGAGAAGAATTATATAATAAGTGTAACCTGGAATTAAAGAAGCACGGCATAAGAGGAGAGATAGGAAGAAGATTACAGGCAATAATATCTGCAAAAGAATATGGAATAACAAAAGTTGTTCAAATATACCGAATTACTAGAACTACATTGATGAAGTGGATTACAAGATTTAAGGAAGGAGGAGTCAATGCGTTTAAAATACAACCAGGACGTGGAGTAAAGCCGAAGTTGAGCTACAAGCAGCAAGAAGAAATTAAAAATGTCATAGCAGAAGAAGGAGCCAACCTAACGGCTAAGAAATTAAAAATCATAATTGAGAAAATGTTTTCTATTGAGGTAAGTAAGTCTACAGCACATAGACTGATGCAAAAGTTAGGTTTTTCGTATATTACTCCAAGGCCTGTGCACAATAAACAGGATAAAAATAAACAAGAAGAGTTTAAAAAAAAATCTTAATGAAACTATTGTCACGTATCCCGAAAAAGAGCTATTTTTCTTCGATGAGTCGCGGTTTGGCACACATTCAAAGATTGGACACGGGTGGTTTAAAAAAGGCATTAGGACACAGGTTAAGGTAAAATTAGGTAGGCAAAACTTTTATCTCTATAGTGCAGTTAATCCTAGAAATGGAGAGAGTTCTAGCTTATTCGTACCAAACGTCAATACTGATTGTATGAATATATTCCTTGAGCAGATGTCACAATATTTAGGAACAAGGGAGGCATTTCTTGTTGTGGATTGTGCAGGATGGCATAGATCCAAAGGTTTAAAAATACCACAAAATATTACCTTAATCTATTTACCTCCATATTCACCAGAGTTAAATCCAGTAGAGCGTTTATGGCAATATTTGAAAGACAATCTCATTAAAAATAGAATATATGACTCTGTTAGTTTATTGGAGGATACTGTATGTGCATTCATTCGTAATATTACGGAAAGTTCGATCAAAACCATTTGTTCTGTGAGTTATTTGCCTACTTATTTATGAGATTTGGTATTAGCTCCATTTTTTAGTAGAAGTTTCACTGTCTTTGTATGCCCGTGTTTGGCAGCATAATGCAAAGGAGTCCCTTTATCTTCATCTTGTGCATTAACGCCTGCTCCTTCTTCTAGCAAAATTTCTACTACTTGTGTATGCCCATGCTGAGCAGAATAATGTAAGGAGGTTTTTTCCCATTCATCTTGTACATTAACATTAGCTCCGTTTTTTGTTAAGTATCTTACTACTTTTTCATAGCCATTTTCAGCTGCTATAAGTAATAAATTGCACTTGAGTATTATAAACGTGTAATTTATATCAAATTCGCTTTTTTTCCACTCATCATATATAAGTTGATTTTCCTGCTGCAGCTTATCTTTAATTCTATCAATTAAATTTTCCTTACTCAGATCTGGACTACTGTTGACTTCTTGTAGTATTAACCTTAATGTCATTTCCTTCTCCAAGATATAAAATTTTATTATGGCATATGAAGTGGATTATGTTAATGAAGAACTAAGAAACTGGTTCTTCTTTTTTTCTATAGCTTTAGGTTTACCTACAATTTGAAAAACAACAAATTCGTCATTCCGCCGCAGTATCTCTAGATCCCGCTAACACGTAGCGGGATGACGAGTTACTTAACGTCATACCGTGATTTATTCACGGTATCTCAACCGCTAACAAAGCGGGATGACAGCAATCCTACGTCATTCCGCCGCAGTATCTCTAGATCCCGCTGCGGTATGACTAGACTTTTGATTTACTCCCACTCAATGGTTGCTGGTGGTTTAGAAGTTAAGTCATAGACAACTCTATTTACTCCGGAAACGTTATTAACAATTATACTGCCAACATTCTGTAAAAAGTCCCAAAACACTAGCGAATGCTGATCCTTATCTTCAAATGGAAATGCATCAGCCGTCATACCATCGGACGATGTTACAGCCCTTAAAGCACAAACATATCCGTATGTACGACCATCTCCCATGACGCCTACAGTTTTTATTGGTAATAATACAGCAAAAGCTTGCCATATCTTATCGTATAGATCGTAATTTTTCATCGTATTAATATATATTTCATCTACTTCTTGCAATATTCGCACCTTTTCTTCATCGACTTCACTTATAATCCTCACTGCAAGTCCGGGTCCAGGAAATGGATGTTGAAATATTATCTCGTCTGAAAGCCCAATTTCTTTTCCAAGTAGCCTTACCTCATCTTTAAAGAGGTAGCGTAAAGGCTCTACTAGCTTCAGGTTCATCTTTTCTGGCAACCCACCAACATTATGGTGAGACTTAATTGTACTAGTGTTGTCTGAGGCATGCCCTGACTCAACTACATCAGAGTAGATGGTACCTTGCATCAAAAAATCCACATCACCTATTTTTTTTGCTTCTTCTTCAAACACTTCAATGAAAGCGTTACCGATAATTTTTCGCTTTTTTTCTGGATCAGTTATTCCCTTTAACCTACTCAAAAATAAATTTGATTTATCAACGTAGTTTATCGGAATTTCTTTCAACATAGCAATGGTCTGGTTCTTGCGTAACAACCCAGTATCGATAAAAATACAGTTCAATTGTTTTCCTATAGCTTTATGTGTGAGAGCCGCTGCAACACTTGAATCAACCCCACCACTTACTGCAGCGATTACTTTTTTCTCTCCTACTACATTTTTGATTTTTTCCTTCTGCTTTTCAATAAACGATTTCATTGTCCAGTCTCTCTCGCAATTTGCAATATCCAAGAAGTTAGAGAGCAATTTACTGCCATTTGTTGTGGGCCTCACTTCAGGATGGAACTGAGTACAGTAAATCTTCCGCTGTTCGTTGACAATTATTGCAATTGTTTGATTTATCACACTTGATGCGATAACAGTAAATCCCTGTGGTATAGTATCAACACTGTCCGCATGGTTCATTAATACATCCACTTCAGAATTAACATTCCAGGTATCCTTTATAATGGGGGATTCTTTTAGTATCTTGATTTTAGTTCTGCCAAACTCCTGTTTGAAACTCTCTTTTACTTTTGCTCCAAAATAATGACAAATGAGTTGCTGTCCATAGCATATTCCAAGTATAGGAACGTTTGTTGCCTTATTAAGTTTTATAATTTCATGTACTACTCTACTTGTTTCAGAACAATCATCATTTACAGATTGTGGTCCTCCAGAGAGAATAAACCCATTGAATTTTGATATTGTTTCAAAACTGATGTTGCTTGGAAATATTTCGCAATACACACCCATTTCCCTGACTTGTCTTGCGATAAGCTGTGTAAATTGTGAACCAAAATCAATAATGGCAATTGCTGACAATTTGCTCCTCCATATTATTTAAAAGTGATATCTGATAATAAAGGAAATAATGGAGTAAGTAAACTAAGACCTCTTAAAAGCTTTGATGTATGACTTAAACGTTAGCTATGATTTATTTTGAGTTGACAGAAACTTTGCACGGTGGTGACTCAGAGTCCTCAGTTTTTCTTTGGGGTCAAGGCATACTTTAAAAAAATCCCAACCGTTGCAACTTTTACCGGTAATTCTTGTGCCAGCCGTAGAAGGAGCACTATATTCTTCCCCATTGTAAATAAACTTTCCCTCATTACTGACTGTAACTTCATACATTTTCTTTTTATATTCTCCAACAAGTGTTCTACCTATAAAAAGAGCTTTAATAACTTTTTGATTTTGCGTTAAGCCATCATCAACTTGCACAATTTCTTTAGGTTTATCTATTTTGAGCTCATTTAGTGGCTCATTACCCACCATATTGTTTAATACTTTATTTATTATATATGTTACTGCCTCATCTTTGACTTCTTCTACCCTTTTATCTACATATTTTTCTACTTCACTACGCACATGCCTTTTCAAACTTTCAAGCAAATCCTGTAAGTCGAGTAAAGTTAATTCAGATGTTTCCATAAAACCCTCCAGTTTTATTATCACGTATCAATAATACATCTAGTATACTTAAAATATCTTTAAGAAAGGCGACTCTGACCCTCAGGTAGCTAATGTTAACTACCGATATCGTACGTGAACCAAAATCAATGATGGCAATTGCTGACAACTTACCCCTCCATATTATTTAAAGCAATATCTGATAATAAAGAAAATCATGGGGCAAGTAAACTATAGCTAAAGTGGCTTAGGTTTACCTACAATTTGAAAAACAACAAATTCGTTATTCCGCTACTTGTTAGCGCCGCGGCGGTATGACGTAGGGAAACCTTCTTGGGTTAGCTATACCTGTTTTGCCACTCTGCTGAACGGATACTTTGAAAGTAGATCTATTATAGAATTGATATGAGCCTTATTTTACCCTAATCGTTTATAACCTTTGGCACTACGAAATACCCATGCTCAGGTTTTGTATTGGACAATATCTCTTCTTTAATGTTTTGAGAATTTATAACATCATCGCGTACATGAATGTCCTTGTCTATACTGCCATAACGCATAGGAGAAACACCTTCAGTATTAACTTGTAATAAAGTATCATGTATCCAATCCAGCATTGTCAGTTCTTTGGAGTAGTGATCAATCTCGTCATTTGATAACTTAATCCTTACAAGCTGTGCAATTTTAAGCATTTCTTCCTTGGTAATTGTTATTTTTCTCTTATTTGCAAATTCTATTAGTGAAGTAATAACGTCTTCTGTTGACTTAGCTGGCATCTTTACCTCCTTGGATGAAGTGAGTTAAAATATCTACGACCGAAACAACTTCTATTTTACCAGTTTTTTCAAGTTTGTGAAGTATAGTATCCGTAATCACTAATTTATCTAAAGAAGAGGAAGAAATTTTTTCAACTGCACTTCCTGAAAGCACGCCATGTGTGATGCATGAAATTACGGACTTTGCTCCGCAATTTTTTAAAGCAAGGGCTGCATTACACAATGTTCCACCAGAGTCAACTATATCATCAACAATGACACAATTTTTATTCGCAACTTCTCCTATTATGTTCATTACTTGAGATGTGCCTGCTTTCTCCCTATATTTATCTACTACAATAATCTTATCACTTAACCCTATCTTGTACTTTTCCTCTAAAGTCTTTGCAAAAGCACGTGCTCTGCCAATTGCACCAACATCAGGTGCAACAATTGCCAAATTTTCCGTGTGTATACAGTCAACAAATGCTTCAAAGCAGTTCAAATTAGTTATCGGTACATCAAAGAATCCTTCAATTTGACTTGAGTGCAAATCAATCACTGCAACACTACTTGCACCTGCAGTTTGAATAAGATTTGCAACTAATTTGGCATTTAAAGCAGATTGCATATCATTGTTCTTGATAATTCTATCTTGTCTGCTATATCCATAATAAGGAATAATTACTACTATCCTTTTGGCTCCTAATCTATTTACTGCATCAATTATAAGCAGAAGCTCCATAAGGTTATCATTCACAGGGGGAGAAAGAGATTGTACTATGTATACTTCTTGATTATATAGATCATTTGCTACTTCTACATTTACCTCGCCATCGGTAAACTTTGATATCCAAGCAGAGGATGGTTGAACATCTAGCCGGTTAACTACTGATTCCCCTAATTCTTTACTAGCATTACCTATTATTATCTTCATAATATACCAATTGAGCTTGTAAGATTATACAGAAATTATGAAATAATTGAAATGTAAGTTTCTTTATCTAGCATTCTTGTCGGCAAATTAGGTACCTCTTGTACAATGACCTGTCATTTTCACGCATTGTTTCAATATACAGACCCAAATTGAAACAACTATACAAAATCCTGCTTATGTTTCAAGATAAATGACTTTAATGAAATATAATTTACCTTACCACTTCGTTTTGGTTCTCCAGTTCAACATAGGATAAATTACTCATACATTCTCCTAGTATTTCCTCCTTTTTATCATTATCTAGTCCACTGCTAAACCCCTGACACTTTTTCTCAAGAGCTAAGCGTGTAGCTATCTTACTGTTTCAGACGATAATTCCGGCAACTCATTACGAATCTTTTCCTGCTCTTCCTCAGAGAAATTGCCAAGGTTTTCCCTGGCCATTTCAGAAAATTTTTGAGTAATCGTTTCTTTTATCATTCCACCAACTTCCTGTTTATTTAGTGTAATAACTACCGATGGATGCAAGCCAGATAAAGACTCAACCATTTTATTGTATGTTCCACCTGAAGTAAGTAAAATAGCGAGGTTTAAATGGCATTAAGATCAAAATTATTGGATGAAAAAGTGGTTCACTAATAATGAGAATTGGTATTAGCTATAGAAAACTTGTATAGATTTTTTCTACTTCTGTGATATCATAAGCCTGTAATGATAAAATAAGCAAATATGGATAAGTCAGCGTATGAGATCATAGAACATGAGTATGATGTGGTAGTAGTGGGTGCAGGTGGAGCAGGGCTCAGAGCAACGCTTGGGATGGCTGCAACTAATTTTTCAGTTGCCTGCATTTCTAAAATTTTCCCTACACGAAGTCATACAGTTGCAGCACAAGGCGGAATTAGTGCAGCTTTAGGTAATATTGGTGAAGACGATTGGCGCTGGCATGCATATGACACAATAAAAGGTTCAGACTGGCTTGGTGATCAAGATGCAATAGAATATATGTGTAAAAACGCTGCTAAAGCTGTTATTGAACTTGAAAATTTTGGCGTACCTTTTTCTCGTACAGAAAATGGCAAAATATACCAGCGTTCCTTTGGTGGAATGACAACTCACTTTGGTAAAGGAAAATCAGCGCAGCGCACTTGTGCGGCAGCAGACAAAACTGGGCACGCAATCCTTCACACTCTATATCAGCAGTGTCTTAAATTCAACGCTGAATTTTTTGTTGAATACTTTGTGATTGATTTAATTATGGATAGCGAAACCGGAGCATGCTGTGGAGTTCTTGCTTGGTCGCTATGCGACGGTACATTACATAAATTTCGTGCGCATAAAGTGGTGCTAGCAACAGGTGGATATGGACGTGTTTATTTCTCTGCAACAAGTGCGCATACCTGCACAGGTGATGGTAATGGCATGGTGGTGAGAGCTGGGTTACCACTTGAAGATATGGAATTTGTACAATTTCATCCAACAGGAATATATGGCTCAGGGTGCTTGATGACAGAAGGGTGCCGTGGAGAAGGGGGGTACCTCGTTAATTCTCAGGGCGAAAAGTTTATGGAACGTTACGCACCAAAAGCAAAAGATTTAGCTTCCCGTGATGTGGTAAGTCGTGCAATAACAATTGAAATTAGAGAGGGAAGGGGAGTTGGACCGAAAAAAGATCACATGTATTTAACTATAGCGCATCTTGATCCGGAAGTAATAAAACTCAGATTGCCGGGCATCAGCGAAACCGCAAGAACTTTTGCTGGAGTTGATGTCACTAAAGATCCAATACCGGTCATTCCGACTGTTCACTATAACATGGGTGGCATTCCAACCAATTATCATGGAGAAGTGATCACGCTGAAGCAAGGTAAGGAAGAAGTGGTAGATGGACTATTTGCAATTGGAGAAGCTGCATGTGTCTCTGTGCACGGTGCAAATCGACTTGGTTCTAACTCACTTCTTGATCTTGTGGTTTTTGGTAGAGCTGCAGCGCTCAGAGCAAAAGAGAAACTAAAATCCGGTACACCACATAAAAAATTGAGCTCAGATTGTACAGATTGGATAATAGATAGGTTTAATAAAATGCGATTTGCTTCTGGGAAGCTCAAAGTAGCAAAAATACGCAGCGAAATGCAGAACACTATGCAAAAGTACGCATCAGTGTTCCGTGTTGCTGAAGTTTTAGAAGAAGGTAAAAAAGCTATAAAAAAGGTAGCAAAAATGATGCCTGATGTTTCACTTGAGGATCGCAGTATGATATGGAACAGTGATTTAGTTGAAGCACTGGAGCTTGCTAACATGATCCCACAAGCGGTTATTACCATGGAATGCGCAGCCAATCGAGAGGAGAGTAGAGGTGCTCATGCTCGTGAAGATTTTCCTGAGCGTGATGATAAAAACTGGATGAAACACACCATAGCGTGGCTTGAAGAAAAGAAAGGTCAAATTAACGTAAAAATTGACTACAAAAAAGTTGCTGAAAAAACTCTGAGCGATGAAATTGACTTCATCGCTCCGGAAAAGAGGGTATACTAGTTATATTGTTAACCCATCTGCGGGAGATTTTGTTGATGTATCTTTCATTTCACTTTTTGGATTTCTTGCACGCTTTGTCTGTCGGTCATTGTCAGTAGAGTTCTTTGTTTTATTAGTTAGTTTTTCAAAACATTTCTTAACACCACTAAACCCTAAAGTGAGAGCAAGACATGTAGCTATAGCAATAGCTGCGAGGAATAAAGCGGCAAGGGCCCCAATGTAACCCTGAGAGACACCATATGCTACAGCTGAAATGAAAATAACCGTTGTTATGGATATTAATGTTTGACGGGTTCTCTTTGCTGGATCTATGTACTTTCCAGCAGCAGATACTGCTTTTCCTGTAGTAGATGCTGTTTTTTCTATAAAAGAACCTGCTTTTTCAATGCCAGACTGACATTTTTTTGAAGCAGTTTTAGTGCTATCTTCTGAATATTCCAAATAAAAAACAGAGTTATCCATTCTTACATCATTCAGCCTACCATTGGTTGCTCTTTTCACGACTTTAATAAATTTATGAGCATTATTAATATAATCTGCATAAGCTTTTTTCATATTAGCTCTATGGTCT
The DNA here is from genome assembly GCF_964026865.1 of Wolbachia endosymbiont (group A) of Clivina fossor. Taxonomy (NCBI): domain Bacteria; kingdom Pseudomonadati; phylum Pseudomonadota; class Alphaproteobacteria; order Rickettsiales; family Anaplasmataceae; genus Wolbachia; species Wolbachia endosymbiont (group A) of Clivina fossor. Next base: position 69,627 of record NZ_OZ034707.1, read on the forward strand.
TTAGATTCTAATTCCAGTTCGTCAATTACATCCATACTATTTCTATTATATAATATTGCCCCTCTTGATACCAACTTACATATTATATCACTGGCAACTTTAGGATTCCTTTTTAACTTATTTAACTCACCAATCCTTTTTATCACATAATCTGTTGAACTATACCAATTACATGCAATAGGGTCTTTTGGAGAAAAGTCTTTGTTAAAATTTAGCTGCACTCCAGATCTGATGACCTCATCTACAACTTTTTCTAGTTTGTCCATATCTTCAGCTTTAGATATTCTGTATAAAAAATCATCTAATCTTTTCTGTTGATTTAGCGTTAAACTACGCCATAAAACAAAGGGCCGTTCTTCCTTTACTACACGATAAAGTACATCGCATGATGCCCCTACCTCCAAAAATAAGTTTCTTACTTCTGCACCAACAGCTCCATTAAAGTAAGAAATACGTTCAGCAAATTCAAGAACTTCTGACTCACCTCTTTCACTTCGAATATTTAATACCACTTTTAGATCTGGATTATTCTTGTGTTCATCTAAAAACTCTTTTAAAATCTTAGTGAAGTGAATAAGATCTGAAACATTTGCACGAATGTTATAATATAATTTGTCTCTCAACTTCTTTTGTTTGTCAGTTAAAAGTAGCCCTGCCACATTATGGTGACCACTATCGATTGCAATCTGCTGTGGAGTTTTTCCTTGCTTATTACATATATTGAGATTAGCATTTTTCCAAAGTAGTGAGCTTACACCTTCACCATTACCAATAGCAGCAGCATAGTACAAAGGTGTTTCTCCTTCATTATCCTGTGCGTTAGGATCTGCTCCTGCTGCCAAGAGTAAACCTACAGCTCGATGCTCATGATCACGACCTATTTCATATATACGAGCTCCTGAAACCGCGTGCAATACCGTTGCCCCAGATTCCCCTCTTTCAAGGTCAAGAATAACTTTTAGATCTGGATTATTTTTATTATTTTCTAAAAATTCTTTGAGCATAACAACACCACCATTATCATAATCAAAGAGAGCACTTTCATCATACCAGTCTAGATGTTTTAAAATATCCAATAACTCTATGTTTAACTGCTTTTGATTTTCTGTGAGGCCATACTCTTGAGCAAGCCAAACACACACTCGTTTACGTAGTGAATCTCGACTATCCATTAAAGATGGTGGTGCTTTATTATCAAGTGTCGGTATGGTTGTTTGAGTATACCAAGAATCACCATGACTACATATTTCATCTATGTCGCTCTCTGAATGTCCTTGCTTTCTTAAGATTTCTAACCGATCATTACATGAAATTTGTGACAGATGTTCTTCTTTAATCAACTCATATTCACCATCATATGGTTCGTTTGTTTCTGACCACTCTTGCTCAGTACTTAACTTCTCTTCTAGCTTTTGTTCATTTTTTGAATCTGAATCACTATCATCAATTTTGCTTTGATCTGACAGTGTGTGCTCTACACATATGTCAATAACCCTATCAGTTTCATTTCTCTGACCAAGTTCATAACACTCTGGACGATTACTTGTTCCTTGAGCGAATAAACTAAAATCATCTGAATCTACCACTTTATTTTTAGGAGTTGTTTCCTGATTACAATCACCGCTATCATACTCAATTCCCGTTTGAGTTGATATATCCACTTTCTCTACTTGTTGATGACTTTCTTTTTGCTCTAACTTTTTATTTGTGTCGCTCATCTCATCTGTAAGAGACATTCCACTACTAGGGTAAAGATTTTTTGCTTCTAAAGCTCCTCTCTCCAATTCATTTAATTCTCCAACTAATTCTTGATTCTTTTTATCCAATTGACTTATTGTATCAGTCAATTTCTTCTCTCTTTCTAATAACCCTACTAACTGCTTTTCATGATCATCTTTTAAATCTTCCACTATTTCCTTCATATCATTCCTCAGCTCTGTGGTTTTCGCTCTTAACCTACTTATCTCAGTTTCATGTTGATCCAATCTTTTCTGTAGTTCTTCATTTGCTCTATTTGTTGACTGAATTTCACTCATTCTATCTTTCAATAAATTATGTAAGCTCTTTGCTTCATCATCCTTACTCTGTAGATTTTCCTTTAATGCGCTTACCACTTGTTCTAAACGTTTATTTTCTTCACATCCTTCAGCTAGTTTGTTTTTCAATCTACATTCAAGCTCTTTAACTTTTTTTTCTGATTTTTCTAGCTTTAATCTACATTCATCCCCTTCTTCCCCTTCTTCTGTTATCTTTTTATTATTGCTTTTTAATGCTAAGTTTTGTCCCTTGAAATATGTGTTTTCTTGCTCTAATTCCCTTATTCTATCTCCTAACTCACCTCCCTGTTGTTTATGCTTCTCTTCATCGCCAAATGCATTACTTTCAAACACTTCATCCTCATTACTAGATGATATAGACGTATCTTGTATTTGCTGATCATTCATGCTTTGGTTCATTTCCAACACTTCATTTTCACTTATATGTGAATAAGGTGTAGAAGTATTTCCAGGAGAAAAATACCCACTGCTACTCAGTATAGGTGATTGCGATGACGATGATACAGACGTATCTTGTATGGACTCTGGTATTTGCTGATCACTCACGCTTTGGCCAGTACCAGTATTTGCCTCTGACCACTCTTGCCCACCGATAGATTCAGCAACAATCATACTTCCTCCTAACCTAGAGATAATCATGTATTATATACAGTATATAACATAAGTAAAGTTAATTTTAACATAATCTTTTTATTATTTTGTAATGTTTGAGTTTCTTTAGTAAGTTCAGATGTTTACGCAAACTTTCCTTCTGACATTGGCTTTTGAACTTGCTGCATGAATTTCCTTTACTCGACTTACTCTATAACTCGCTATGCAACAAAACCCCTCCTGCTATTTCTACTTATCTTGAGTATATGGGTTACAGCACATACTTTTGAACTTACCAAAAGCCAAATGGGTACAAATAAAACCCTAAAAAATATTTTAAGCAACTGCATGATCAGCGCCGTTTGTAATTTGATCAGCTCTAACATCATTAAGTACTGTATTTGCTTTATATAAACAGTAACACCCTACTGCAAGAAAAGCTAATGCAGCTACAGTAAGTGCAATACATATTCCTAAATAAGGTACTATTAAGCTTGCACTAACGGCAAATGTTCCAGATAATACAAAAGAAACAGAGGCGTAATTATATTGCCTTTTGCTATGAATGCTTGCTCTCAAGAATTTTTTGTTTTTACCATGTTGATTTTTTATGCCTTCAAGTTTTTCTATAGTATTTTTAAGTTGATCTTCTATGCTTTTGAGTCGATTTACTTCTTGATTTGCACTATCTAGCGCTTCCTTCTGCTTTGTAAGCTGGGTATTTAGTGTCCCTATAGTAGCGTTAAGTTGGTTTGTTTCACTAGTAGATTGAGTTACTTCAACATCTTTGTCAACCAAGCTCTTCTGTACGGTATCCAGCATTTTCTCTTTCTCTGTAAGTTGAGTTTCAAGTTCACTTTTTTTGCTATTAGGTTGACTTACTATACTAGTTAGATCATTAAGCTTTGTTCGTTGACTCTGTTCCGTTTGTGTTGCTTGCTTCGAATCCTTTTCAAGTTGAGCTTTTATTTCATCAAATTTCTCTCTAAGTTGACTGCTTTCTTCAGTAAGTTGAGTGACTTGACCATTTAAGTTGCTAATTTCTTCCACCTTCTTTGCAAGCTGAACTTTTGTTCCTTTAAGTTCTTCAGTAAGTCTAGTTAGTTCGCTAGTATTTTTACCAAAGTCTTGTGTTGCATTACTCAGCTCTTCATTCTTTATAGGTACTGTAGTTTCAAAATTACATTCATACTTAATTTCGATTTGAGTTGATTTGTCAAGAGTCCCTATTTGTTGCTGATCAGCCTCTTTTATTTCATCAAAAAGTTTTTTTTCTGTAAAATTAGGTTGTGAAGCTTTCAACCTTAATTTTTCTTCTAGTTGTTTTACCATTTCTTTTGAAATACTATTACTTAATGTTAATCGTTTATTATCTTCATTTGCTATTTTTAGCTTTTCTTCCAGCTCTACCCTATAGCCGTCACTTAACTCGGCTCTTTCTTGTAATGTATCTATGTCCTCTGTTTGTATACCCAGATCTTTTGTCTCTTCTGATCTTGAAATGTGTTTGTATTCGTTATTGAGCTCATTTCTTTCTTGTTTCAATAGCCTATTCTCTTTAACCACTTTACTTAGATCTGCCTCCATCTTTTTCACTAAAGGTTCATATATCTCAAGTATTTCTTCTAGTTCTTTTTTTTCTGTGTTTGCTGTAACTAGCTGTGCCTTTAGTTTATCATTTCTGGTTAAAAGCTCTCTGTTCTTTTCTTCTAATTGATCTTTGTGTTCTGACAACACTTGATTTTCTCTACTTAAAGAAACATTTACCTTTTTTTTTGACTCTAATTCTCGTTTAATTTTGTCAATATCTTGATATAGGCCTTCAAGCTTATTGTTATGGCAAGTTTGGCTATCATCATTCTTAATTAGTTCTTCTGCCTTACATATAAGATCTTTAATACCTGTTTCCAATGTGCTTAAGTGTGTCACCAATAATGAGTTGTTTTCCACTTTCCTTAGCTCGTTCAATATAGTTACTATTGTTTCTATCGGACGAGCCAGTCTACTTATGCCAGCTACACCAACTCTATCACTCAGTTCAGCCTTATCAATCGAATCGCACGAGTTACTTGTGAAACTTGGGATGTGCAGACTACCCTGGTGAATCGGGGTACTCGAGAAAATCTGGTCGAACGGGTCAAATACGCCTATGTTACTTAGGCTGGTTGATTTACTTGGGGTACTCAGAGAAACAGATTCATCCAAACCAGATATGCTCTTGTCATCCATGAAAATCAGACCATCCTGCTCAGGTAGCTCATTATGATTGGAACCCTCAACGGAGCGTTATACAATTCTGAGGATAGCATATCATGCCTTAATTTTTCTATAACTCTATCATAATTTAAATAGAAAGAAAAAGGTTTTTTTGAATAAAATATTTTTGAGAGAGATATCTAATTTTAGTGTTGCAGAAAATTTGTTTATTTACTCCTTTCAAAACCACAAAAAAGTACGTACCTTTGTGAGAATAAGTTAAACAAAAATAGGGTTGTGAAAATAAAAACGCAAAATTGTTGCAACAAAGCCAAACAAATTAATTCATATCTAAATATGGCGAAAGTAAGCTAATATAGCTGATTTTGCAATGTAGTGAGATTATTATATAGAAAAGTTCGAACGGTACACGTGGTAGACCACGCGATTCCAAGAAAAACTCTTCTCACGGTTATTATTTTTAATTAAACAAAAGCGACCATATTATTAATTTAATGACAGAAAGTATTGAAATATATACCTATTGAAATAATGTTATTAGTCATAAAAAGATAACTTTGCTTTGTTGATTTTTTCGACTATCATGTGAATAGTTTAGTATAGTGAGTCGATATGTTAGCAGGGAATAAAGAGTCCGGTAAATCACCTAGTAGTGAGAGCACTCTAAAAAAGTCAGATTTCGTTACTAGAGAACCTATTTCCATTTTTAGTCAGATAAAAAATGCAAAGGATGAAGAAAAAAAAGAGCTTAATCAACTTTTAGAAATACTAAGAAAGAAATTGCCTGAGGGCTTTAAAATAGGAGCTGCTGTAGGTGAAGGGGATTGTTTCTTTGATTCCGTAGCTCAAGGGTTGAACGAGCTAAAAGATAAAGGTCTGATTACAGGTAGTAAAGGATTTAGTGTAAAGTCTTTGCGGGAAAGTTGTAAGCAATATGCACAACAAGTTGATCAATCAGAAGGCTCATGGTTGGATAATGCTTTAAAAGTAGAAATTGAAGAACTTTGTGAATATATTCCGCGTATTGAATTTACTGCAGAAGACATTAAAAATGCAAGTTCTGGTTCAGAAATAAAAATTCTAAAGTTGGAAAACGCTATATGGGGAAGACCTGAAGTTGAAGGAAAAATGATATGTGAAAAGTATGGCGTAAAAATTAGGACTATAGAATTGAGAGATGAAGAGATAGATGGATTATATGTTACTAAAGGTAAGGTAGGTACAGGTAATAATATTATTTATATAGTGAATTACAGGAACCATTTTGTACCACTTCTTAGCAATATTGAAAAAGATATAAAGAGAAGCATAAAAGTTTCTAGAGAGGAAGCTTACGGTAATGTGATAGGTTTAAATTCAAACAATATTTCTTAATCTTACATTTCTATACCATTACGAGATATTGAAAACTCCTCACATAAACAAAGTGGTCATTCAAGTGGTTCAGGTAAGGAAAATCATGAAACGGATGTAAACCCTAGAAAACGTGGACGTTCTGTTACAGACAAAGATGGTACAGTATCAAAGAGGCTGCGCATGGATGTAAATGTTACTAGTAATGAAGATTCAGAGTTTCCTAGTGATTTACAGGATAAACCTGGACAGGATGAATTGGATAATACTTGTCAAACTAAGCAATACATTCCTCATCATTTGATTAGATTATGTATCGATTAGACTTGTCGGTGCTTTGCTCACTTAGAAAGTCTACATATGAACATAAATATCCTTTGTTGTCATTAGCGTTTGAAGATTCTGAAATTGATAAATTTAATGATATTGTCCTTCGTTATGAAAAGAAGTCTATTCATATACAAATTGAAAATGTAGATAAATATTATACAGATAATGATGTTAATTATGCTAAGCTATTTACTAAAGGAAAACAAAGTTTTTCTATTAATAATTACTTTGATAGTTTTGTTAAACATCTAATACCAAATCTCATAAATAAGTAGGCAAATAACTCACAGAACAAATGGTTTTGATCGAACTTTCCGTAATATTACGAATGAATGCACATACAGTATCCTCCAATAAACTAACAGAGTCATATATTCTATTTTTAATGAGATTGTCTTTCAAATATTGCCATAAACGCTCTACTGGATTTAACTCTGGTGAATATGGAGGTAAATAGATTAAGGTAATATTTTGTGGTATTTTTAAACCTTTGGATCTATGCCATCCTGCACAATCCACAACAAGAAATGCCTCCCTTGTTCCTAAATATTGTGACATCTGCTCAAGGAATATATTCATACAATCAGTATTGACGTTTGGTACGAATAAGCTAGAACTCTCTCCATTTCTAGGATTAACTGCACTATAGAGATAAAAGTTTTGCCTACCTAATTTTACCTTAACCTGTGTCCTAATGCCTTTTTTAAACCACCCGTGTCCAATCTTTGAATGTGTGCCAAACCGCGACTCATCGAAGAAAAATAGCTCTTTTTCGGGATACGTGACAATAGTTTCATTAAGATTTTTTTTTAAACTCTTCTTGTTTATTTTTATCCTGTTTATTGTGCACAGGCCTTGGAGTAATATACGAAAAACCTAACTTTTGCATCAGTCTATGTGCTGTAGACTTACTTACCTCAATAGAAAACATTTTCTCAATTATGATTTTTAATTTCTTAGCCGTTAGGTTGGCTCCTTCTTCTGCTATGACATTTTTAATTTCTTCTTGCTGCTTGTAGCTCAACTTCGGCTTTACTCCACGTCCTGGTTGTATTTTAAACGCATTGACTCCTCCTTCCTTAAATCTTGTAATCCACTTCATCAATGTAGTTCTAGTAATTCGGTATATTTGAGCAACTTTTGTTATTCCATATTCTTTTGCAGATATTATTGCCTGTAATCTTCTTCCTATCTCTCCTCTTATGCCGTGCTTCTTTAATTCCAGGTTACACTTATTATATAATTCTTCTCCTATTGCTTTACTTTTTCCTGCCATAACTCCCCACTAATTCTTAAATTATTCTATTTTAGAAATTTTTCTTTATTCGTCTATTTATTTTTAGGAATTGGTATTAGATGAACAGAATATTAGTGAAGGAGACAAAATAACCAATGTAGGCCTTGAGTCAAGTAGCTCATCTGGTAGAACGGAGCAAGGACAAAATTTAGATAGTCTACAACAGAGTGATCCTAAAGCTAAGAGAAAAACTCGGAAGGGTACCACCAATCGGAGTAAGAACAGACAAGATGATAAAATTTTAGACACAGCAGCAGGTAGCTCAAGAGATTTATCCCCGAGACGAGGAACAAGGGAAAAACAAATACAGTCAGTGTACCATAATAAGAAAGAACAGTTGCGCTTATCAAAATTTGTATCATTCATTGAACCAGTAGAACAAGGGCTTTATTTACCTTCATTTGAAGAGCGTGGAGTTAAGACTGATGGTAAATGTGTAACAATTACACGTGGCTTATCTCAAGCTTTATTTTTACAGAGTGACAAATCGTTTTTAAGTAATTTAGAAACTTCAGTTGAAATTTATGAGCGCATAGCTCAAGGTAAGCAGATATCTGAAGGGGAGGAAAGAGAAGTTTTTGCTTTAAGTAAATTACTTGATAATTTCGAACGACAACTAGATTCTGTTACGAATAGTTTACCTTCAAGCTCAATTCATACTAAGGGCTACAAAACATTTGGTGATTTATCAAATTACATAGCTGGAGTTAAGGGTGATTTTGCTATTCATTTAGTAACAAGTAATCACGTAGTTGCCATTTATAGAACTGATGATAACTATGCTTATTTTGATAGTAATGCAGCGTTTATTTCTGAGTTAAAAAGTGTTGATCAGCTTATGAAGATTGTAGAAAAAGCAGTGAAGTTTGCTGGTTATAAAATAGAAGAAAAAGGTTTTCTTGTTGAACACTTTGATGTTGGTAAAGCTAATAACCTACTATCTAGTGAAGATAAACAAATTTTAGCAAAAGAAATTAAAACAGAGCGTCAACTTCTAGCAGAGCAAGATAAGGAGCTTGGTCTTATTAAGGTTAATGGTCAGGAATTATCTAGAGTACAGTTATATGACTTTGGAACAAAGATTAATGTGGAAGGTAGTGTACCGTTGCTTATCAATGCTGATATGAATTTAAGTAGCGAAAAACTTCAAGACCATCTAAATAAAAAAGAAGTAATTATGACAGCTAGAGAATATCTTGATAGCTTGAAAAATAGTAAGAACATAGAAGAAGTAGTACAAGCAACCAAAGTAATTCCTTTTATAGGTTCAAAACGTGAAATTGAAGAGGCAGAGCAAACACGTAAGCCGAAACGATCTTTATTAGAACAGCTAGTTAAAGGAGCAGTTAATTTTATGGCTAGTAATCTTACTACTGCTTTTTTTACTAATGTTAGTCGATTAGAAAGCCAACTGCCAGTAAAAACAGACAATGAACCTCAAGCTTATTTAAATGATCCAACTGTGGAAAAGCAACTACAAAGATCATATCAGACAATTTCTTCCTGAAGTTGTTTAATGTCATTCACAGAAAGGCCGGTGATTTCAGCGATAACATCAATAGGTACACCTGCTTTAAGTGAATTTTTAGCCACAGCTATTTTAGCCTGTTTTTTGCCCTCTTCCCTACCTTCCTGCTTACCTTCTTCTCTGCCTTTTTCATGACCGATTAGGATGCCTTCTTGTCTACCTTCTAGTCTACCTTTAGCAGAAGCATCATCAAGGCGTTGTTCCCAAATAGCAGCTTCTTTCTGTACATTCAAGACTCTTTCTTCGTATGCCGCTAGGTCCTTTTCACTCCAACTAAATTTGTCTAATGCATCATATGCTAACTTGATTATTGGGGCTTTCTCTGCAATATCTTTTAGGTCTTTATCTGTAGTATTTTCTGCATACCGGAAAAAGAAAATCCACCTTTCTACTGTGCTCTCTAGTTGCTCTACTTTGTTTTTTGTAAATTTCGGCAACTCAATAAAGACGAATTGAAAATCCTTTAGATAATGGCCATTAGTTTTTATCTCTCGTATATTATGAGTGGAAAGATATTCAACCTCTGGAGGAAATAGCGTACTATTGGAAATAGCAATAAAGAATACTTTCTTAAAATCAATGTAACTGCCAGATTGTCTTGAGTAAGCTTTAGCAGCATAAAGTTGGGCACGTTTTTCAAAGCCTTTATCACGAGCGAGTTGCATTTCCACAATATACCTATTTCCGTATGAATCCTTACAAAGAACATCAACAATGCTTTGTTTATCAGAAGCAATTTCAGGATTCATGATAGTGCTAAGAAACTCAACATCTTGTATAGTGTTAACACCAGTAAAGCCTAAGATGTCATTTAAAAAGTGAATAAGGATATTCTTATTTTTCTCAGTGCCAAACACTCGTTTGAAGGACAGGTCAAATTTAGGATCTAGAAATTTAGAAAAAGCCATAAGACATTAACCTAAAAAGCATTAATAATTATACACAATTGTGAAGAAATGTTCAAGTTTTTTATTTTTAGTTTATTTTTTTAAGTTTTGAATGCGTTGATGAAAAAAATGTCTCCCATAGATGGCTTTAGAATGCTACTACGCACCTTAGACGTCCTTTTATATGAAATTTTCTGAGGGTAGCACAGTAGAGCCTGCAAAAGTACTAGAAGGTACAAGAAATTTAGGTCTAAACAAAGGCTGGGTAGAATTGGGAGGTCACATCATGAAAATAGGCGATAACGAGGTTGAAGTAAAAGTCGAAAAAGGAGGTGAAAGAAACTATACCGGTTTATCAGACGGTGGCGACCTTACGATGACACTTCATTCAGACCATGGTGAGGTAAAAATTAGATTGTGCCACGATACAGAAAATTACGATCGAGTACAAGTAATAGTAGAAGACAAAGAAACGTGGGGGAAATTACAAGAAGAAGGAGGAGCAATAAGGGAAAATTGCCTATTAGGAGGAAAGACAATCGAAGAGGCAATAAAAGAAGGAGGTTTCAAGAGAAGTGGCATGTGGAGTAAAGAGCAAGCCGCAGAAAAAATAAAGGCTGTTAGCAAAAATGACTCAAGTGAAACATTGTCATGGGTAAACAGGGTAAATGAGGATAGTAAAACAACTTCCGTTAAACGTTGAAGATTACTACGAGAAGGGAGAGGTTTTCTTCCTTCTCCACCTACAGCCAATACGAAATTTGGATCATATAAGATCGACTGCATTGAGGCCTAGCTTTTCCAAAGCGTTCAAAAGCTTTTAATTTCTTAAGCTATAGCAAAAAATCTGGTATATATGTTCCTTTCTGTAAACAAAAGTGGCCACTGGTTACAATAGTACAAAGCATATTAATCCTGTAAGATACAAAATAGCACAAAAAGTAAGAAGCTGGAGGTTAAAGCGAGGATATACCCTGAAAGCTTTAGCAGATAAAACAGGCATAAACTACTATACGCTGCTAAGATATGAACAAGGGGTACAAGGTATTCCAACTAAAGACATAAAAAGACTAGCGGACGCATTCTCAACTAAGGCTGGAGGTCTATTTCCTAGACGAAAAGTACTAAGAGAAAACTGTTGTTTTGATAAAGCCAAGGAACAAGCAATATACAATCTCACGGCACAAACAAGAAAGCGAGAATCACGCAAGGCAATTTATGCATTGACCCAATCTGTCCGAGCTCAGAAGGAAAGTAATGCAAAAGAGGCAAGGGTAAGAATAGCACAAAATCTACTTAAAGCAGGGTTTTCTGTTGACATTATCTACCAAGCGACTGGTTTATTAGCTGACGAATATGACAACAAAGAGAAAAAAATACCTAAGCGTCAAAACAAAGGAGAAGAGATAAAAAATTGGAGGATAGTACGAGGATATGCTCAAGAATATTTAGCAGAAAAGCTCGGTGTATCACGTTCGAAAATACACAACTGTGAACAAGGGAACGTTATCATTTTAGGTGAAACGTTATGGGAAATAGCAGTAGAATTATCAAAGGATGTTGACGATCTTATAGCTAAACCAACGAAAGAAGATTATTATGAAGATAGTGAAGGAGAAAATGAGCGATTAAGTTTGGCGAGAGAGTGTCAAAAAATTGACGATCAAGAATCACTAGACGAACTGGGTATATGGGTAGAATTTTTATCCCAAAGAAGGCAAATTTACAAAGAAAAGATTAACAAAGCAGAGGGGATCAAAGTTGCAAATAACCTACTCAGGTCAGGCATTTCTATCGATGTTATCCCCCAAATAACTGGTGTATCTGCTGCAGAAATCAAGCAACTTGAAGCCTAAAAGTTGAAGTTAAAATAAGGCTGGATCTTGCATAGCAAAAATTTCATATAGAGCTTATGGATACGTGGAAAAAAATAATAGACTTTGATAAAATTTTATGATACAATATATGTGGTTGTTTTTATAAAAAAGTATGGTTTCAAAAAAAACTAACAATAACACAAAGTGTACTACAAGGTGTAAAATAGCACAAAAAGTAGAAAATTATATGCCAATGCGAGGGTATACTCAAAAGGGCCTAACAAATAAAATCGTAGGTGCCATTCTTAAAAAGTAGATACAAGAATTGATCGAGAAGGGTTTATTCTTCTCCCAAGATTAATTTATTAAATTTTTCCTCAGTTAAAATTTTAACACCCAGCTTTTTAGCCTTTTCGAGCTTTGACCCAGGTTTTTCGCCGACAACCAAGAAGTCCGTATTTTTGGACACACTAGAGCTAACTTTTATACCTAAAGATTCAGCTTTTGCTTGCGCTTCCTTTCTTTCCATTGTCAAGAGGGTCCCAGTGAAAACCACTATTTTTCCACTAAAAGGGGAATTACTAACATTAGCACTTACAGGCTCAATCTTTAGTTGAGAGGCAAGGTCGTTTACCATTTTGATGTTGTCTTCCTCGCAAAAGAAATCTCCTAAAGACTCTGCCTTCTTTTCGCCAACACCACTAGTTTCGACTAACTCAAAGAAAGCTTTGCCATCGCTTACCACGCTTACGGTTAGTGATATCGTGATATCATCGTTAGCAGAATCTTTGGCAACAGGATTTAAGGAAATCTCACTTGTTCTGGATATACTAGACGATAATTGAGTCATAGCAGATTGCCAATTTTCATAAGATTTATAATGTCGTGCAAGTAATTTTGCTACATGTGGTCCTACGAATCTAATTCCCAAAGAAGTTATAAACTTTTCAAGCGTTACAGTTCTTCTGCTGTTGATTGAGTTCAATAAATTAGATATTGATTTTTTATTCCATCCCTTTAGCTCACTTAAGTTGAAACTTTTGAGTTTTTCTTCGAGAGTGAAAATATCAGGGATTTGTTTTATCAGGCCAAGGTCGAAAAGGAGCCCTATTTGCTTATTGTCCAAACCTTTAATGTCAAGAACTTCCACAAAATGTTTTAACTTTCCTATTTATTGTGCTGGGCAAACGTTTTCACCTGAACATCTTATTGCCGCTTCTTCTGGAACTTTGTATACTGAACTGCCACACTCTGGACAAATCTTAGGAAATTTAAATTTAGGTGTGTTTTCAGGGCGAGAACTTTTATCAACTTCTACAATCTTTGGAATGACGTCGCCTGCCCGCTCTACTACCACGATGTCGCCTTCACGTATATCTTTACGCTTGATTTCATCTTGATTATACAGGTTTGCTCTAGTAACGACCACCCCACCTATGTTTATTGGCACCAATTCAGCGATTGGAGTGAGTACACCAGTTTTGCCCACTTGTACTGATATCTTCTTTATCTTGGTTTTTCCACACGCTGTAGGTAATTTATGTGCCATTGCCCAACGTGGTGCTTTGTTAGTATTTCCTAATCTATCATGTAATTTCAAATCATTAACCTTGTAGACTACGCCATCGATATCATAGCCTAAATTATGACGATTGCTATAGATTCGATCATAGAACTCCAACATTTCGCCTACATTGTTTGCTAAAAATTTATATTCATTAACACAAAAGCCAAGTTCTTTCAGTCTATTTAATACTTCAAATTGAGTCTTTTCTGTTCCGCCAATCAAAGAATAAGTAAAATATTTCAATGGCCTACTGGCAGTAACCTCTGGGTTCAATTGTCTTAATGAACCGGATGCCGTATTGCGTGGATTTGAAAATTGATTATCCTTATTTAATTTTAAAAAATCGTCATTTCTTATATAGACTTCGCCCCTAACTTCCAATCTGCCCTTTACATCAGGTAAAACTTTAGGCAATCCTGCTATAGTTGCAACATTTTTTGTTACATCTTCACCGTAATGGCCATCACCTTGAGTTAAACCCTTAATGAATATACCATCCTCATAAATTGCAGAAAACGACACACCATCGATCTTTGGTTCACATATGATTTCCAACTCATGTACATTCAGAAGTTTTTTAACCCTAGCAAGAAACTCTTCAACTTCATCTCGTCCATGAGCCTTGTCCAACGAGAGCATTGGTACAATATGTTCCACCTCTAAAAATCTTCTATCAGGCGCAGTACCAACGGTTTGAATATCTACCTTTTTTACCAGTTCATCGTACTCTGCATCGGTTATTTCTTGCGTATTTTCCCGATAGTACAACTCGTTGTGACGCTTTATTTCTTCTTGTAGTTTTAATGTATTTTCAGTCATAATTTTTACCTCAACCACTGTTTCAGTATACAGCGACAATTGTAAATTAATTATTGACTCATACATTCACTTTTTATATATTTTACGAATATATTTTTGCACTTTGCTAGTATATTTTATTAAATATATAACATTTAAATAAAGATAGAAAGTTATTTAACTATTAGAGATTTCTGAACTGGGTCTTCTCAATCTGAAGTCAACCGTAGTGAAATTTTAATAAAATGCAATAATACTGTGTACATTTAAATACCTGTGAAAAAAATGACTACTACCGAGAAGAAAATCGATCCTAATTCTTTATGCTACCATATAATTCAAAAGGTAAAAGATGTTAGGCTAGAGTTAGAATGCTCTCAAGCAAATTTCGCAGAAAAAATTGGTGTAGCAAAGTCACTAATAGAAAAGTATGAGCGAAGGGTACACAGTATTCCACCTGATACTCTCGAGAAGATAGCAAACAAATCATCGCGTGATATTGAATATTTCTTTCCCAAACCAATAAATTGTATTAATAGCGAAGACAAGAAGGCTTTTGATTTAGTGCAAAACCTAAAAAGAATTAAGGACCAAAAAGTTCGTGATGCGGTGTGCGCATTAACCAGATGTGTGTCAGAGGGGATTCAAATTAGAAAGGTTACAACAGAGATAAAACCTGTAAAATACCAAATGGCACAAAAGGCAAAAGATTGGCGGTTTGCAAGAGGATATACACGGGCAGAATCAGCAGATAAAAGCGGAATGCCCGATTGGCAAATAGTCTATTATGAGCAAGGGGAGGCATCGTTCAAAATTGCACCTAAAATAGCAAAAGGATTGTCATTACATTCTGGAGCTCTACTGCCTACATCTAAAGCAGAAAGTTATTGTGAAGATGAGGATGGTGAAGGCAAGATATTAAATATAATGAAGGAATACCACAAAGTAGAAGATCAAATGTTAAAAGATTTACTATATTCTCTTTTGTCTAGGGTAGTACAGATTAGTGAAGAGAAGAATGAAATTTAAAATCTTTGTAAATTAAAGTTTCACATCATGCTTAAAATTTGAGGGAGGTAGTGATACCAAATCTCATAAATAAGTAGGCAAATAACTCACAGAACAAATGGTTTTGATCGAACTTTCCGTAATATTACGAATGAATGCACATACAGTATCCTCCAATAAACTAACAGAGTCATATATTCTATTTTTAATGAGATTGTCTTTCAAATATTGCCATAAACGCTCTACTGGATTTAACTCTGGTGAATATGGAGGTAAATAGATTAAGGTAATATTTTGTGGTATTTTTAAACCTTTGGATCTATGCCATCCTGCACAATCCACAACAAGAAATGCCTCCCTTGTTCCTAAATATTGTGACATCTGCTCAAGGAATATATTCATACAATCAGTATTGACGTTTGGTACGAATAAGCTAGAACTCTCTCCATTTCTAGGATTAACTGCACTATAGAGATAAAAGTTTTGCCTACCTAATTTTACCTTAACCTGTGTCCTAATGCCTTTTTTAAACCACCCGTGTCCAATCTTTGAATGTGTGCCAAACCGCAACTCATCGAAGAAAAATAGCTCTTTTTCGGGATACGTGACAATAGTTTCATTAAGATTTTTTTTTAAACTCTTCTTGTTTATTTTTATCCTGTTTATTGTGCACAGGCCTTGGAGTAATATACGAAAAACCTAACTTTTGCATCAGTCTATGTGCTGTAGACTTACTTACCTCAATAGAAAACATTTTCTCAATTATGATTTTTAATTTCTTAGCCGTTAGGTTGGCTCCTTCTTCTGCTATGACATTTTTAATTTCTTCTTGCTGCTTGTAGCTCAACTTCGGCTTTACTCCACGTCCTGGTTGTATTTTAAACGCATTGACTCCTCCTTCCTTAAATCTTGTAATCCACTTCATCAATGTAGTTCTAGTAATTCGGTATATTTGAGCAACTTTTGTTATTCCATATTCTTTTGCAGATATTATTGCCTGTAATCTTCTTCCTATCTCTCCTCTTATGCCGTGCTTCTTTAATTCCAGGTTACACTTATTATATAATTCTTCTCCTATTGCTTTACTTTTTCCTGCCATAACTCCCCACTAATTCTTAAATTATTCTATTTTAGAAATTTTTCTTTATTCGTCTATTTATTTTTAGGAATTGGTATGAGATGCAAGACATGTTAAGTGTAGTAAAAAAGAGTTGATCATTTAGACCGTGCTTTTCCCTTATATATACCTCGAGATGAAGACTGAGCCTTTACAAATAGCTCCCAGTATCCCTTCTCATCGCCTTCTTCCTTTATCAATCGTGCCAAACGCTGCATCAATTCATTATTGAGTATAGCCATCTTTGTCCATTTACCTATCGGTTTTGCAACACCAATTATTTTTAGATTTTCTTTATAAACTTGGATGTCATCAAGATTATGTTCAATTTTCTCTTCACTCTCTTTTAGTGACACCTTTCTGATAAGACTTTTATACGCTCGTTTCCTAAAAAAAGAAAATATTTTAATAGCAATAATTAGTATTATGCTACATATAGAAATCTGCTCGTAGGACATTTCCACTACCCCAAAGTTATTCCATGAAGCAGAAACGATTCTATAATTTTTTCGTTTCGATTTGCTACAGCAGCCTCCAGTGCTGTGTAACCTTTATTAGAATTATGAAAACATTCCAGATAAACGTTTGCCTTCCTATCTAATAATAACTCGACAATTTCTTTATTGCCTTTCATAACAGCAAGGTGCAGAGGAGTACAACCACTTTTCCCAATTGTGTTAACATCTACCCCGCTTCGCAATAAAATCTCCACATACTCTTTTTTATTTAATGAAACTGCAAGGTGCAAAGGAGTACTTTCTTCTGCATTTTTAGTTTCGAGAAAGGCGCCTCCCTTTATCAGCAATCCCAACATTACTCCATCAGCACATTTTACAGCTATATGAAGAGGTGACTCACCTAGACCATTTAGGCGATTAATATCGGCACCATATCGTAATAGCCTTTGCATAGCATACAATTGCTTATACTTTATTGAAAAATGTAAAGGAGTATTACCGTAAATATTATAGGCGTTAATATTTTCAGTCCTTGCTGCAACAGTTTGTACTATTTCGATAAAGCCAAATATGGAAGCAACGTGTAGTACTGTATTGCCTTCTCTATCTGCAGCATCAACGTTAGCACCATGTTTGACAAGGAATCGAATGATATTATAAAAGTTCTTTTCTGCAGCAAAATGTAAAAAACGAACACCCAATCTACTATTTATGATCCATTTGAAGACTGCACTAACTAATAAAGAAAAGAGGCTAGGATTTCTAAACTTATAGATTTTCTTTGATGCTTCATCTAAAATCTTTTCAACCCTCATAATGCCCTCACAAAAAATGAGTTTGTATTAAAGTATGCAGCGACAAATATTTTTAAATTGTTAACTATGCACTCACTTTTTGTTATTTTTACAAATAAAATTTGTATTTTACTAGTGCATTTTATTAAAAAGATAATATTTAAATAAAAATAGAAAGGTACTTAAGTAAATCTATTAATATAGATATCTATTATTGGGAAATTTGCTCTGAATTTTCTTTACTTACTGGTTTTTTTGACCGCGATACTGAAACTTGCTATAGTCCTTACTCAAGATTAAAATCTCATTCGATTTTTTAGAGTTACCCATTCCATACGTCCACTTGGGTGTAATGATACGATGCCCTGTATACATGTCCCGTATTTCCTCGCAGTCATTATACGATAAAACCCATCCATCGCGAGTCGACAAAAGTTTCTTCATGGTCAACCTCTTCTTCCGTATAGTTTTTGATCAATTAAATAAGGAGGATCACAATATATTTGCATGTTTAGGAATACTTTTTTTAAAGTCAGCTAAATCCACAGTAAGATTTTTAATTGAAAATTTTGCCAATCTTTCTATTGAACTTAGTGTAAAGCGTCTGGAGACATACCGCCCGACAATGTTGTACCGCTGAAAGATTTAATGCAAAAAATGCTGCAAATTCTATCTTGCAAGGTGTTTTTTGCAAGAGATAAAACATGGTAGATGTCATATTTTCTAACTACCTCCGCAAGGATCTTCTAAAAGCACCTGCCAAAATTTTACTAATGGTTCAAAGGCGTCATAGCCATAAACCTCTGCTAGCTAACGCTAACTCCTCCACCTATAAAAGGGGAGCAAAGCGTAGATAACTCTTTTGGAATATATTTATTAATAATTTGAGAAACGGCGCCCTCCAGGGTAACGAAGAGGAGACTTTACAAGCAAAATTTATTTCCTTTTCTTGGGTGGTTTGTCTGCTGCAACAAATGCAGTAATAAATAGCTAAGTCTATTCTCTAGAAACTTGCTTAGATTCTTCTTTTATTAATTCGACTGATACATCTTGAATTTCTTCTTCCGGCTTGCTTGGTTCAGCTAGTAGAGTTGACTCTTCTTTAGATTCTGCTGCTAATTTGCGTTGTTTGATAAATTTCTTTAGCGTTTTAACTGCGATAAAGTTTATACTGAAAACACATGCAGAAGTTATGGCTAATGCTGAAAGAGGAGCTAAATTGAACATCGGCAAAATTGCCACAATCGTGCCAGATGTCAGTAAAAATGCTAGCTTCTTGCTCCCGATTATCTTATTTTTCTTAACCTTTATGGGGTTTAATTTTTTTACTTTTGCTTTTAGCTTTTTGAAGCCTTTTTTGAATATGCTACCCTTTTTTAGCTCTTTCTCTACGGGTTTTGCTTTCTTCGTTTTGAAGCTTTTTATTTTTTCTTTTATTCCTTTTTTATCTTTTTTTACTTTAGAGGTCTTCTCCATCAACTTTAGAGGTTGCTCATGTAGCGGTTTTGGCTTATCGTTTAAAATTTTAGCTTCTTGCCCCTTAGTCACAGTTTTATGTTTTTTGGGCGAAACTATGTTTTTTAAACCTTTCTTTGCTTTGTGGTATAATTTCTTTAGTTTGCTTGGCATTTTTATGTAAATTAAGATACGATATCGCAAAATTTATCGATTACTTTTTGATTACCTTCTATCATTGCATTTGCCTCCTGCTGCAGACATTTAATATTTTTAGGTGTTACATTATCCATCTCAGCCGACGCTATTGTCAGTTGTGATTGTATCCTGATGTATCTGTCGTCCATTACGTTACCTAGCTGGTAATTTACTACATCAAGGCTCGAAGCAAACATCACATTTAATAGAGGCTTTATCCAGGCTATCTTTCCTAATTTTCTGTACTTGATTCGATTAGATAGTCTACCAGTGCCAATTGACACCAGCACTATTTCTTCATTAGGGAAAAGTTTTTTGCTATTTGCATATGCACAAGCCGCTGGGTTATTGGCAAATACTCCTCCATCTACTAACACTCTTTCTGTTTGACTAACTTCTAAATACTTAGGTGCAAAGTATGTTGGTGCTGCTGTTGTGGCTCTGAGTGCATCTTTCAACTTGATAAAATTTCTATCTTCCCTCCAACTTTTAAAGAAAAATGGAAAATTATTGTGAATATCGTAACTTGTAATCAGTACCTTGCTTAAAGTGTTTTTGAGAATATTTTCACCAAAATATTTTTCCAATATCGATTCGATGTTTTTGTGTGGGTATTGTGCACAGTTAAACCAAGATAATATTGACTGCCTGAAGAATGAAGACTTGAAAATATATGCTCCATACTCCTGGTAAAGCTCAACTAAATCATTAGCTGAATATTGAGGATTTCCCCGTTCATCTTTCTTATACCAAACTTCGTTATTGGGAAGACAAATAGAATATACGATAAATTCACTTAAACCTCCAGTTATAGGCGGAAAGCACTCTTTTTCATTTGTCTCATTATTATTGAGAATTGGTATTACACAATCCAGCAACAACAATCCCACCGGTTGAAGTACCTGCCATTAGATCGAAAATCTGAGAAATAGGCTTCCTTGCTCTCTTTTCTATTTCTGCGAGAATAATGGCAGGAATTATCCCTCTTATGCCTCCTCCGTCAACGGACAAAATATATTTAGTCATTGTGAAATGAAAATTTAGATAAAGATATTAAGGTTTAATTTTTCCGCTTAAAACTTGTAATTTAAACTCATCTAGCTCCTCAGAAAGATTTTTTATTCTCTCCTCAAGCCGGTATACCGTAACGGTCAATCCGTTGTTCTGCTCTATAAATTTATCATGCATGTGTACCCGTAAATCTAGCTTGGCGAGCCACCAAATTGTTGCTACGGTCTGTATTACTATAGTGATAATTACTGTTATTGGGATTTTTTGATTTTGCATAATGTAATAATTTATTGTAGATAATTGTTGAAAATTTGTACTGTGTGTTGTATGTACAGTTTATTGCTCTGGCTTATACTGTTTTTCCGCCTGATTAAGCAGATCTATTATTTCTTCGTATTCGTAACGCCCCTTATTTACAGGATAAAATGACTCCTTTATTGCTACAATTTTTGCAGTTCTCCCTTTCCAGCCTATAACGTGAGGATTGGCTCCTCTCTCCAGCAAAAGTTTTACAACCTCCAATTGACCACCGTCAGCGGCACCAAGTAGTGCTAAGCTAGTATTTATATCTACTCCTTCATCTAACAGAAATGTGACAATTTCTAAGCATCCTTTCTTTGCAGCATGATATAATGCTTTTTTACTAATACTTGAAGCATCTTTACTCTTTTTTACTAATGATTTCACAGTTTCCAAGTCACAGTTCTTAGTTGCAGTTTGTAACGTGGTATAAATATCATCATTAATATCCTTTTTATCAAATAAGAAGGAATATATAGCAACAACACACACTATCAATATTATCAGAAAAATTAATCCATCTGTTGAGCTTGCTCGAAGAGCTCTTCTCAAATTTCTGTTCATGGTACACTTTATTGTTCCTGCTTGGCATTAGACCACCACTTGCTTAAATTTTCTTTAATTAATTCTGCTTATTACCGCTTCTATCATAGTTTGATATCCCCTATTATCTAGAATATGCTCTGCCCTTTCTATTACCCATTCTCCATCTATTTCTTGACAAAAACCTAATAAGTTAATTTTAGCTTCTGCAAATAACTCTGGATTGCCAGGTATTGTCATGTTTAATTTTGCTTCATTTTGCTTTAATCGTCTGAGCTTAGCACTTGCTGCATTGATCGCTAATTCTGCAGTAGGATAAAGCTTATATATCGGATAACTTGGTTCTTCATTGCCTACTTTTTCTTCTATGGTTTCTCCTCTTTCATAGCTGTACCATTTTGCTATAACTGATCCATATTTACTACGTACATTAAAATTTACTTTCCAATTTATCACATCTTTGGGTGTCAGTAACGTTGTGCCTAAAACCTTTCCTGTTGCTGATTTTCCTCCTCCTTTGGGAATAAAAATTATACATTTTCCTACAGGCTTTACCGTTGCTTCATACTCATCTCCTATCCTTTTCAAAAAATTCATATCACTTTCGTCGGTTTGGGTAATATGCGATATAAATATATCTTCAAATTTTTGTGCTATTTTCACCTCATATCCGTGCTTTTCTGCTATCTTTCTTACTAAGTCACCTAAAGTAATTTCTTTCCATTCTTTTGATGTCTTTTCTTTTAATGATCCTTTGAAATTTGCTGCACAGCACTTGACTCTTAAGATTTGTGGTGGACTTTGTATTGTGATTTCACTTGCGATATAAACACCCATAGATAATAGCCCTGTCTCTTTATACCCTAGAAAAACTTCCAACTCACCCCGGAGTTCATTATTTCCATGCTCAAGACATATTTCAACTTCATCACTCATTGTACCAGATTCGTCAATGATACGCAGAGATATTAAGCTGCTCCTCTCTATAATGGAGTTATCCTCAGCTATTATATCAAAATCAGGTCTCATTAATCTAAAATTTTTACAACAGACTTCTGTGATATCTTTTGAATCTCAGGCAACTTAATTTTCAGTCCTGCAGGCAAAAAGCTTCCATACTCTGCAAGTCCAGGATTTTTTTCCAAGACCACTTCTACTGATCCAGAGCTGTACCCATAATGTTTCCAACAAATATAATCCAGCATCTCATTCTCTTTGGTAAAATAGTAAATCATTTATTATAACTTTTTAACTTCAATTGAAACTCAATCTTTCTTGGCAATCCACATGGAAAAGATGATTCCTGTTTTTCTTCTATATGGGTAATTACAAAGTTTCCTAGTACCTCTGAGCCATAAACTAAAACATTTGGTTCTTTGATATCGCACATATTTCTTAGTTGTTCTAAACTACCATTTTGACGATGTGGATAAATCACTCCTGTTAAATCAATATTCTCACTTCCTGAACCAATATTCTGCAGTGATATCTTCTCGATGCATTCAATTGTATGCCACCTGTGCTCTTTACTGCGCCTGAGGCTTACTGGATCAAACTTACATTGCCCAAATAACACTTAATTTATTTCCTCCACAACATCAAAAAGAGCCCCTCTTGCTTGTTCTCTGAATCTTTCTATTACTGCATCTGCAATGCTACGAGCGTCTTGGTTAGGCTCCGCTTTAACAATTATATTAAACGTTTGATTAAATGTCTGGTTATGTGTTTTTGACTCCTTTTTTTCAAATCTATTTTTTTCAAATACTTTATCAACTTGATTATCTTCTACGGATTTTTTCTCCTCAATAAAGCTCTTGTTATTTCTACTTCTCTCAGATATTTCTTTTATTGCACTGTTATTCAACAGATTACTAGAAATGCTGCTTTTAAGGGGAGTATGGACTGCTTTTATTTCAGTAACAATACTTTTTCTTTTTTCAAATTCTTTCAGTGGGCTATTTTCGGCAACCTTTCCAAATATGCTACCAACAGTATTTCCCATCCATGAAAACATTTCTCCAATGGGTTTTATTATCGATTTTATGTATTCCCAGATGCTAGAGAAAAAGTTCTTTACCTTTTGCCAGTTAGTTATAATAAGTGTTGCACCAGTTGCAATTGCAGCAATAACTGCTCCTATAGGATTACTTATCATTGCTGCTGTTAAGATTCTTAATCCTCCTCCTACTGCAGAAAGAGCTAATGATAGCAGAGGGAAAGCTTTTATTGCTAAGCTCAGAGTTGTAGCTTTTAAAACACTCAGTCCAGTAATTACCGCTGGAATAGCATAAGTCAATAGAAAAGAAAATGTTGCTATTGCTTTTGCCGCTAAACTCCAAACTGTTCCCATGAAAAGACTAAGTATATAACCACCACCTACTAATAGAACTTTAAGACTTATTAGTGCTGCTATGGTACCCATGATTGCTGTAGTTACAGTGGGATATTTTTCTGCAAATAAAGCTATACGTTCACTTCCCCATTTTAACCATTCAACTATAGGTTTTAAAATAGGCAACATCACTGAACCCAGATTCATTCCTACTTCTGCTATTGAGTTTTTCAGCAATCGCAATTGGTTGGCTGTAGTACTCACACGGTCATTAAATTCTTCTTCCAACGAGTTTGTACGTTTCTTTTTATCAGCTAGTAAGTCCAGCACTTTTCCATATACTTCTGAGTTTTCAAGTAGTAGCGCTATATCATCTTCTGCTCCCTGTCCAAAGAGTTTTAACAGAATGCCAGCCCGATCATGTTTATCTATTTTTTTTAAAATTTCAAAAAAATCCAGTAGTGCTTTGTGAGGGTTTTTCTTGATATTTTCCTCAAGCTCTTCTATATCTATCCCGATTTCTTCTAGTGTTTCTCTAAATTCATCTCCTTGCTTCCCTGCCGTTTGAAGTTTTACCAGCACACCATTTATCATTTCTGCCGCTTTCTTTGGTTGTTTTCCTAACATAACGAAAGCATTTACTAATACCAATTCCTAAAAATAAATAGACGAATAAAGAAAAATTTCTAAAATAGAATAATTTAAGAATTAGTGGGGAGTTATGGCAGGAAAAAGTAAAGCAATAGGAGAAGAATTATATAATAAGTGTAACCTGGAATTAAAGAAGCACGGCATAAGAGGAGAGATAGGAAGAAGATTACAGGCAATAATATCTGCAAAAGAATATGGAATAACAAAAGTTGTTCAAATATACCGAATTACTAGAACTACATTGATGAAGTGGATTACAAGATTTAAGGAAGGAGGAGTCAATGCGTTTAAAATACAACCAGGACGTGGAGTAAAGCCGAAGTTGAGCTACAAGCAGCAAGAAGAAATTAAAAATGTCATAGCAGAAGAAGGAGCCAACCTAACGGCTAAGAAATTAAAAATCATAATTGAGAAAATGTTTTCTATTGAGGTAAGTAAGTCTACAGCACATAGACTGATGCAAAAGTTAGGTTTTTCGTATATTACTCCAAGGCCTGTGCACAATAAACAGGATAAAAATAAACAAGAAGAGTTTAAAAAAAAATCTTAATGAAACTATTGTCACGTATCCCGAAAAAGAGCTATTTTTCTTCGATGAGTCGCGGTTTGGCACACATTCAAAGATTGGACACGGGTGGTTTAAAAAAGGCATTAGGACACAGGTTAAGGTAAAATTAGGTAGGCAAAACTTTTATCTCTATAGTGCAGTTAATCCTAGAAATGGAGAGAGTTCTAGCTTATTCGTACCAAACGTCAATACTGATTGTATGAATATATTCCTTGAGCAGATGTCACAATATTTAGGAACAAGGGAGGCATTTCTTGTTGTGGATTGTGCAGGATGGCATAGATCCAAAGGTTTAAAAATACCACAAAATATTACCTTAATCTATTTACCTCCATATTCACCAGAGTTAAATCCAGTAGAGCGTTTATGGCAATATTTGAAAGACAATCTCATTAAAAATAGAATATATGACTCTGTTAGTTTATTGGAGGATACTGTATGTGCATTCATTCGTAATATTACGGAAAGTTCGATCAAAACCATTTGTTCTGTGAGTTATTTGCCTACTTATTTATGAGATTTGGTATAAGCCAGCTATCTGCTCAATCTCCAAACCAAATTGTCTTGCCGCACCACTGGCTATATTTATTCCTGCCATCAGATCTTTTGCTTCAACGGAAGTATTGCTTGCAAGATGGTTTACTAGGTCTCCCAAGTTTCTTAGATCTTTTAGGCTCATTTTATAAATGTTATAAAAACTACTAACATCACTTCCTATTTCTTCTACATTCATACCAAAATTTACTGCCATTTTCGACACTATTTCTGTAAATTCTAAAAGATCTTTTTTTTCTTTAATACCAAGTCGAGCACCACTTGTAGTTATTTGTGCCAACTCTGCAGCAGATAGTGGTATTGTTCGGGATAACTCTTTCAACATTTTACCAAGTTCCATGAATTCTCCATCATTATCTTCCTTATCATCAGAAAGTTTTATCACTGCCTTAATATTAGCCATAGCGCTTTCAAAATCAATTGCAGCTTTAAATGGAGTTCCAAGTGTTAATGCAAGTGCTCCTGTTTCTAGTAATTGTGATTTAAAGTGTGTCCTTTTTGCTGAAAAGCTCCGGTATGCTTTGGTAGCAAAGTTTAGCTTATTATATTGACTTCTCAGCCTACCTACAGAAGCACCTAGTTTATCTTGATCTCTTATTAGAGACTTAATATCTCTTCCACTTTTCCTTAATTCTTCACTGAATACACGTAGAGCTTCTTTCTTCTTTAAATAATCTGTTCTTGTCTTTATTACTGATGTACTAGCTTTATCAAACTTAGCCTTTAAATCTTTGCTTGGCTTCTCCGTTTTTTTCATCTCTTGAGCCAAGGCCTTTACTCGCCTTTCTAACTTTCTCCAGGACTGCCCAGCAACTGAAACACCACTGCTTAATTCCTTAAACTTGGATACAGATTTTATCGATGTATCAAGTTGCCTTATTGTACCCCCAAGACGGGAAAGTTGAGCACTACTTCCTGCCATTGCGCTATTAAAGCTACCATCTAGTATGGCACCTATTTTTACTGATAATGTTGACATTTAAATTCCCCCGCAGCTTTGGTCCACAAAATAAATTCGTTTATTTCCATTTCAAGTACCTGCTCAATCCCGCCACCTACAACGGAACAGAGCATTAGTACATTTAGCCTTAAGTCCTTTGTGTAACCGATGGAAAAAAATCTTTCAATTCCTCCTGTATTTTCATGTAGTCTGCAAAATATAACTCCCAAATTGTTTCTTTTGTTACAGATGCAAGGTTTGCTATTAATCCAACTTCTTTTTCAAAATCACTTTCAAAATCACTACTACCGGCACGTTCCATTGCTAAACAGTCTCTTACTTTGACTGGTCTAAAAGTTAATTCCGAAACCTCAATTCCTTCTACTGTTATTGGATTATCAAGTTTTACTGTTGTCATGTTTCCCCCTAAAAATTAATTAAATAAAAGTCTGTTTGGCTTTTACATAACTAATTTCTTTATTGTGATTATAGCTTTGTGTTTTATTGGAATGGCAACACCCTTTTTCTAAGTTTTTTCAATAAAAAAGTGAAAATATATTTAGTGTATATTAAGTATCTTTTTAGCCTTCTCGTAAATGGTATCTCTATGTCCTATTATAACTATGGTTACTTCATACTTTAAAGTGTCTGCATAATATAGAACACGATAATCGCCAACTCTTAGTCCTTTATACCCTTTAAGACTATGCTCTAACGCTTTACCAAGATTAATAGGGTCAACTGTAAGCCGCTCGTTTATTGCTTTTATAACCCTTTTCCTTACTGTTTTCGGAAGATTTGGAAGATCTTTCTCGAGAACATTGTCTAAGAAGATAATAGTGTATCCCAATCTACATCCTCGCTTTTAGTCTTTTTTGCACCTTCAATATCATACTCGTCAGCAACTGCAGACAAAAAAATGTCTTCCTCTTCAAGCTCAACCGCTTCTCTGATTAGCCTTTCTGCTAATTCTTGAGCAGGCTGCTTAGTGAGCTTGGCCAGTTCAGCAAGATGCTGTGAAGTTTCTTTGCTAAGAGCTACATTAGTTCCCAAGTTTGCCATATGTTTTACCAAAATATACCACAATAATTATACAACATTTCTCTGAATTTTTCAATAAAAAAATATGTAAACTACATCAGATTCCTAAAACCGTTTGTAATAAAGCCATTTGATCAACACCATTAATCTTGCGAATCATATTCTCAGCATCGATTTCGATAAGTTCTCTAGCACCGATAGTAAGTTTGTAATAATGCGCAGCTACGGTACACTTCAGCGTTGCTTTCTCAGCCGGTTTCCAACTGCCAAAATCAAATTCTCTGAATATTCCCCTAAGGTTGATAATTACTCCTTCAAAACCAAAAATTCCGCTTCCTTGCATCATTCCTCGAATTGTTAAAGCTACTGAATTCCCATAGATTAAACCAAAGAGCCTGAAGAGTTCTTTGTCATATTCAGCAAAAGTGAAATCTGCTTCCAGCTTTTCCATGCCCATATCTATACTTACTGGAATATCCATTCCTCCTGCTCGGTATTCCTCGGTTTTAATAGTAAGTTTTGGTAAGGTTATTTCATCTATTTTTCCTGCATAACCACGACCATCTACAAATACGTTGAAATTCTTTAAGATTTTTGGCAGCATTTTTCTCCTCGTTTATTTGTTGAATTTTGTTTAGAAGCCTTTTAAAGTATTTGGTTGTTCACTAAGTGAGATCTGAAAGTAATCTGTTCAGCCGGATATGGTGGTGTAAACTCAAAATCAAAATACACTTTCCCGCTTGCAATATTTGCCGGTGTATTGAGTTCTGGAGTTGCATAGCATTTTCCGCTGATAATCGCTCCTTGCGCTTTTAAACTTGCTAAGTAGGAATTCACCCCCTCAATCACATCATCTATATAAGTTTTGGTGATATTTCGATCAACTGCCCATAGATGAGCTCGCAGTAGACTATCATTGATTAGATCTGCAGTACGCCTCACCGACAGAAAAGCCCATCTTTCATCGTTTGAACATGTTCTGTTTCCCCAGAGTCTGTAGCCATTTTGGTGGATTATCGTTGTTACTTCATTTTCATTTAAATAATTTGCTCTACAACTTGTATCACCGAGGGTAAAATCAATAGCTCTGCTTGTTCCAACAATACCATTTATCTCTTGATTTGAAGGCGAATGCCAAAAGCCTTGTTCACTATCTATTTTTGCTATTAAACCAGCAACAAATGGACTTGGCGGTTTTTCCTCCCCTTCAAACACCCTAACCCACGGATCAACTACGTAAACTCTGCTACTGCCTACACTTTTTCTCCATCTTATTGCTTCTTCATCATTGGTATTTGGCCCATCTGCTACTATTATTGCTCTTAACTTTTCTGCTATAGGAATTAAAGCGCTAACCACTGGGTTTACAGACCCTTCGCTAGATAATTGATGAGTAAACTGAGGGGCAATTAGTATTCTTGGGGCAACATGGACTATACTTTCACTGCTGAGGAATGCTTGAATGCCCTCATATTCCCCGGTTTCTTCATCAACTCCTCCAATGATGTTTTTTAACGTTTCTTCTTCTTGATCAGCATCTTTAACTCGAATCACTACTACTGTTGCACCAACCTGGGAAAATATTCCATTTACTGCAAAAGGCAAAGTTCCTTTTTTTCCCAGTTTTGCCGCTTCTTTTAAGCTTCCTGCGATTAATACTGGACTACTCAGTGGAAATTTTTGCTCGTCAGCATCAGGTGCAGTACCAATTACACCTATCACTGATGATTTAGCTGTGCGTACTGCTCTTGCACCAGAGGTAACCTCAATAACATTTACCCCATGTAAAAACTGTTCTGTCATTTTTCTCCTTGTAATGTTGAATTTTGGAAAGTGGATAGAGAAAAGGTTTCTTTTTTTAACTTTCTAGAACTTTTTGCATTTTTTGTTTACAATCATCTAGCAAAGTTTGCAGCTCTTCTTTACTTTTAGCTTCACCGATTTCCCTTTCAGCTATATCCACCAATTCTTCACATTTGATTATTGCTTTTACTGCTTTTTTTGCCTTTTCCTGAATTAATTTAGCCATTTGGACTATTGAAATTCCTCGAACTTTTGCTAATGGCTCTATAATTTCTGCATCTTTTTCGTCTATAGATTCCGGTGCTGCTAGAATGTTCTTTGCGGCTTTCGCTTGTATCTCATACGACTTAGACTTCTGATGAGAATATCCTGCATATTGGTGAGTATAGTTATCATAATAAGCACGAAGACTAAAAAATGCAGAAAGTTTCGCAGTTTCCAGTAATTCCAGCTCAATATCCTCCTTACTCCTTTCAACAATTTTCCCTCCTTCAGTTAAACAATAACTTTTTTGCCAGTCAAAATTTTCTGGTGCCTCATACCAATCATTCCCAGTTGGCTTGCTTTTAAGCGTTGTTGTTTCAATTTGTTTGTTGTCTTTGAATCTAATATAGACAGGCACTCTTTTACCTCCAAATCTCATAGGTGTTAGTTAACCCTGGACACTGCCAAGCTCTTAGTGTCCTTTCTACATCCACCTCAAGCCCTGCGGTTAAAAAGTTGTTACGTATGTTATAAATTCCCCACTGGATAAACTGACCATAGATATGTACATCACCTGAAAGCATACCTTCACTAACTTTTCCTCTGCTATCTAGGTAAGATGATGTATACAGTAACACTGCAACTGTTTTTCCTGCTGGAATTTCTACATTCCCTGATCCAGCAAATCCTCTACTCGAACTCGTGTATTGGTAAACATTTTTCCATGTTATTTTTGAAATCCTCGATTTATTGGTATTATCAGGTGTTCCCACAAATGCTCCTGCTCCTTCATACCCTGAACTCCAAAAAGATGTACCAACAAAGTTTAATGTTCTTGTTATATCACTACTTGTGCTGTTTTTTACAAATATTACTCCAAGTGCAGCATACGGGTAGTAATACCAATTCCTAAAAATAAATAGACGAATAAAGAAAAATTTCTAAAATAGAATAATTTAAGAATTAGTGGGGAGTTATGGCAGGAAAAAGTAAAGCAATAGGAGAAGAATTATATAATAAGTGTAACCTGGAATTAAAGAAGCACGGCATAAGAGGAGAGATAGGAAGAAGATTACAGGCAATAATATCTGCAAAAGAATATGGAATAACAAAAGTTGCTCAAATATACCGAATTACTAGAACTACATTGATGAAGTGGATTACAAGATTTAAGGAAGGAGGAGTCAATGCGTTTAAAATACAACCAGGACGTGGAGTAAAGCCGAAGTTGAGCTACAAGCAGCAAGAAGAAATTAAAAATGTCATAGCAGAAGAAGGAGCCAACCTAACGGCTAAGAAATTAAAAATCATAATTGAGAAAATGTTTTCTATTGAGGTAAGTAAGTCTACAGCACATAGACTGATGCAAAAGTTAGGTTTTTCGTATATTACTCCAAGGCCTGTGCACAATAAACAGGATAAAAATAAACAAGAAGAGTTTAAAAAAAAATCTTAATGAAACTATTGTCACGTATCCCGAAAAAGAGCTATTTTTCTTCGATGAGTCGCGGTTTGGCACACATTCAAAGATTGGACACGGGTGGTTTAAAAAAGGCATTAGGACACAGGTTAAGGTAAAATTAGGTAGGCAAAACTTTTATCTCTATAGTGCAGTTAATCCTAGAAATGGAGAGAGTTCTAGCTTATTCGTACCAAACGTCAATACTGATTGTATGAATATATTCCTTGAGCAGATGTCACAATATTTAGGAACAAGGGAGGCATTTCTTGTTGTGGATTGTGCAGGATGGCATAGATCCAAAGGTTTAAAAATACCACAAAATATTACCTTAATCTATTTACCTCCATATTCACCAGAGTTAAATCCAGTAGAGCGTTTATGGCAATATTTGAAAGACAATCTCATTAAAAATAGAATATATGACTCTGTTAGTTTATTGGAGGATACTGTATGTGCATTCATTCGTAATATTACGGAAAGTTCGATCAAAACCATTTGTTCTGTGAGTTATTTGCCTACTTATTTATGAGATTTGGTATAATATATCTGATTACGACTCGTGGAGTCACTGCTTGTATATGACTCTCCGTAAATAAATGTTCCTTTATTTCCCTCTATAAAACTGAGTTGTCTTGGCCGATAAAAACTAACGTAACTTGTATCGTATGTATGGCTACCTGCAAGTAGTTGTAACATGTAGTCGGTTTTTGTTATATCACTGCTCCATTGACCTAATTCAGTTGTGAAAATTCCGTGACCATAGTAATTATTTTTTCTACTGAGCACACCAAACAAGAAAGGTAATGACCCTGGTTCAACCATATTCCTCTTTTTCACTTCTCTCATAATTGATGAACTGCTAGGCACATCATTGATGGAGTTAAATTTGCTTCTTAGCTGATTTTCCCTAATTTTTATTTCGTTTGTAAGGGATGCTTTTAATTGCTCATCTCGAGTTTCTATTTCTTCTATAATTGATGAACCAGGTGGTACATTATTAATAGCACGAAAATCTTCTACTAAACCTTTAAGACCATCTTTATGACTGTTGCTAACACTGTTTATTGCTGCAATATTAGCATCCTTTCTCGTATCAAGTAGTGATATATGTGAATCTGATGATGCTTTTAAAATATCCAAGGTATTAGTTTTTAGCGTATTGATCTCATTTACAGACTCTGCCTTTGCTTCAGTTATCGCCGATATTGAATTTTCCTTATTGGTATTTATCTCATTCAAGTGCGATCTTGCAGCGCTCAAGAGTTCTTTCAACTTTCCATCTGTCATCTGTACAATATCAGATACCGCACTCTTATCTACTATCGATTCCAATGCTTTAGCAAGATATGCTAACTGATCTGGTGTACTATTTGCTGCTAAATCCTTAAGCCTTCCTTGTAGTGCATCGATTATTTCTTTTACTTTAGTCATTTGCACAATATCGGAAATAGCTTTTTTATCTATTATCAATTCCAGCGATTTCGCAAGATACGCAAGTTGATCAGGTGTGCTACTTGCTGCTAAATCCTTTATCCTTTGGTGTAATGCTTCTATTGCTTCCTTCATTCCCAAAAATTCAAAAAAGTTTCAAATCTAAATCGTTCAAAATTATTTTTAAGTTCATCTTCTCTTTCGGTAATATCTTCATCTATTTTTTCTATGCTTGTGCGGATACGCACTACATCTTGTGCAGCGATGTTCTCTGGATGCGGCAAAGGATATCCTCTTTTGGTTTGGTCATCTGGCATTTCTACGTTACAATAACTCGTAGATTTTTGACTTTAGGACGATAGACAACCGTACCACTAAGCACTAATTTCACCCTGGTCTCACTTGCATTAAAATTTGATAGCACATGAGTTCTCTCTACCCAACTTTCTCCAATTGGTTTTCCTGCTGTTAAATCTACTAACTGCCATTTTTCTCCCCCTTTTTCCACCCCCTTCTGCACATATGCTTTAACGTCTGCAGTGCCGGGTATCAGCGCATCATATGTTATGGTAATCTTAGTGTTAGCCCCTGCTGCAATACTTCTCGTAACATAATCTCCGGACTCTGAAAGATTACCAAGAACTAGCTGTAAACCAGGATATAACACTGGACTTCTTTTTTGCCCTCCTTTTAGGTTTGCTTTTACTGTTAGTTCTCCACTTATTCTCTCACGTAGTGCGAGTGGCAAATTATCAGACAGAAAATTTTCTTTGCCCTCCTCATCTGTTAAGATAAATTCTACATTGGTATCAAATGCTACCTTTTCAACATTTGTCAAAATTATTAAATCTGAAGTATTGTTTGCTGTAACTTTGCCCAGGTCAATAACATGAGAAACTTCGCTAAATTTTGCTGCTAAAAGCCGAAACGTTAAATCTAAATTTTGATGTGGAGTCCACGTACTTGCATTGCTTGATGACAGTAATACTCCTACTTGATATGGCTGACTCGTTACCCAACGGCTATTTACTGCATCATACTTGCCAAGTTCTGCTATCTTTACTGCTGTATCTGCATCATCGGTAAGTAATACTATCGCATATTCTTGACTAGCATGGCAAAACACTGGTGACCACTCTATACGTGTTGCTGTGCCATCTATCTTTATATCTTTTGGCTCAATATAACTTTCAGCAATGACAGTCTGCGAGGGCATTCCCACTGCTGTTTCTCTAATCTGCACAACAACACGTTTTTTGCCTTTATTTACAAACCATAGCTCTACCCCTCCTATATGCCTACTCTCATTCAGAGTAAATGTTTGTGCTAAAGGGTCAACTCTTCTTGCTGCGATAACTCTTCTTCTTTCTTCTATGGTAATAGTTTTTTTACCAGTATAAGTTGCTTCTCCGTAGCTTCCTTTACCCCCGTAAAACTGTACTAATTTAGTACCTGCTGGAATATTTGCCGGTACTTTCACCTTTCCCTTTATTTGTCCCTGATTGTTAGCTCTTTTTTCCATTTTTTTGCCTTCTATGCTATGGGTTGAATGCTGATGCCATCAAATTTTACTTCCTTAAGTTTTTCGTTGGGGGAAAATCCTTCAATCTCAAAATCTTGTACTGCTTCTCTCATAAACTCTTCCTCTTTTGTACTACTGGATAAAAGTTCAGAAACTTCAGAAGTATTAAATTCTCTTGTCACTGGACTTTTCTACACTGTCTTTACCTCGGGCCAGTGATCTGTATTCTTGGTGATTGTAACTTTTGCGGGTATCGGATCAAATGCCTGATATGGATTGATCCTTTCACTTTTAGTCTGTAAAAGCTGCTCCAATACCGGCTCAAGTTCATACGGCAAAAGATATGGTTTTTTCCCTTTTTCAACGTCTGCAACTTCTACATCAATCGGCAAAACTAGTTCCTTATTTACTATTGCTGCAAACTGAACAATACCCTGATCACGCATATCATCATCAAAGAACGGATCAACAAATACTCCTTTTTTTGCTGTCGGATCCCTTGAATTTGCATCATTGCGTAGACGCTCCTCTGCAACTAGCGCATAAAGATCTCTTATTCCACTCTTCATTGCTTCGAGTTCATTCATCGGTACAGCATGGATAGCATTATTCACTATCTTTATTTTTCCCTCTTCCCCTTTTTTCCACGTCTGATGAATATAGCAAAGCAGCAATTGTCCAGCAGGTGCTTTTGGCATTGATGGTCGCCAAGGATGCGCAATTCCTTTTATTCTCCTTACTACCCCTTTTGCGTCTATGGTGATTAAATCATAACGGGGCATCTTCCAAGTGTAATCAACTAAAACCAAGCTGTTATCAACTGCTCCCCTTACTTTACATCCTTGTTCATTTATATCTTCAGGGCTCACCTGAGTACGACAGCGATAAGTTATTTGATAACTACTCCCAGGTGCTGGTTCTTTGCCAGGTAATGACCAATCAATGTTTCCTGCGTTTAGTTTATAATCTGCACTATTTTCATAAATAACGTCTCCTTGTTTAACTTGAATAATCTCAAGTACCGCAGAGTCAGGTATCGGATCAATAGCTCCAGCATGAGTAACGGCAATTGTTTTTTGAACAGTTATATCTACTTTTTTGATTTCACTTATTGGAAAATCATTAACTTTTAGTTCCATTACTCTTTGGCTATTTGGCTGAAAAGTATGTGGTTCTGATTCAACTGTTTTTATGTCTGGATCTTCATCAAAAGAAACACGAATACTATGAGGTAACTCAATCTCATAGCCGTCAACATGAGCTTTTCCCTCATTAATCACAAATGTTTTTTTCCCCTTTTCGTCCCCTTCTTCTCTCTGCAAACACATTACTTCTAGACCGTTTACGACGTAGGAACCATTTGCTTCTTTGTCATAACGAGCAAGTGCTGTGGTTACTATGTTTGCCTGTGGTGGTGGTGAATGCTCTACCAACACTCCGTTTTCAATGTTATAAATTGGATAGAATTCCCCATTTGCGGAGTTAACAGTAACACTCTCTGCTTGATAACCCCAAATGGTGGAAACTTTAAGCCTTGCTGCCCCTACTTCTTGATAATTACGTGTACCAATTGCAGGATCACGAAGATTTTCATCCTCAAGTTCTGTAATGGTAGACTCTACGTAATAAACACCTATGCGAACTGTGGTACTTAGTGGAATAACAAACTCTTCTTTTTCGACGCTTCTAACCGCTCCACGAAGATAGATTTTTCCAGCTTCAAGTGTAACTTTTTCCCCGTCTATGATACAATTGCTTCCCGTTATAATATCACCATCGCTGAATATCGCATCACCTATGCCTTTAAGCCTTGAAAGAGCATAATCTTGAATCTCATTTAATTCTGCTGACTGCAAACCTCTTCCTGCAAGGAACAAGCTTTTTTCGTATTCTTTATCGGAGCGATTATAATAGCTATTCAAAGTCATTCTTTTCCCCTCTTCAGAATGTAACGACAAATGAAAAAGTTTCACGGGTTGCTGCAGTTCTAATAAGTGGCACCGTGTGTTCAAGTACCAATAAAATTCCCGGGTCTTCTATATCTTTTGGTTCAAAATATCTCTGTCCTGCTTCTTTTACCCTTGTACCAACCATAACCCCAAGTTCCCGTATTACTTGATTTGCTGCATCCGTGAAATCGAAAGTAAATTTAAGGTACAGATACCGTCTTGTACGTCAACAAAAAAGTTACAAGAACGTTGAATAATGAACTTAGATTTTGTTGATTCTTCTGATCGAAGTGTTTTTCTTTCAAAAAATAGACTATTGTCATATGTCAAAATGTTACAACAAAGGAAAAAGTTTCTCTTGTAGCTGCAGTTCTGATAAGCGGCACAGTGTGCTCTAAAACCAATAAAATCCCAGGATTTTCAATATCTTTAGGTTCAAAATATCTTCGCCCTGGTGGTAAGGCTTCTTTTACTTTGGTGCCAACCATAATTCCTAGCTCTCTGATCACTTGATTTGCTGCATCCGTGAAATCGAAGGTAAATTTAAGATATAAATTATTGGTTGGCATATTTGAAGATTTAAACCTTCCCGAAGGAGTTATAAGTTCTCCATTTTCATCACCTGTGCAAAAAAGGACTTCATCAACAATGCGTCTTCCAAGTTCATTAAGCAGCTTTGTAGAAGTAATGGGCTCTGCTGGTGTACTTCGAATATACTCTACAGTAACTGTACTGTCCGCTGTAATAGAGCTATTTTCAAGGCACTTAACAGTACCAGTA
Source organism: Wolbachia endosymbiont (group A) of Clivina fossor (assembly GCF_964026865.1). Taxonomy (NCBI): domain Bacteria; kingdom Pseudomonadati; phylum Pseudomonadota; class Alphaproteobacteria; order Rickettsiales; family Anaplasmataceae; genus Wolbachia; species Wolbachia endosymbiont (group A) of Clivina fossor. Next base: position 106,191 of record NZ_OZ034707.1, read on the forward strand.
TTGCTGTCAATCGTATAATCTATGCTTGGCTTATAGGTTGTTGAGCCTTGAAAGATTTTTACCTCTTTAACTGGGAAATGATCGAGCATTACTCTATTCTTAACAAAAGTTTTTTCTGCTCTGTGGCTACTCTCCCAATTTGAATTACCACTACCCCAAGCAAGATGTATAGGCTGTTCTTTTATACTTGCTGCTATTGCTGCTCTACCGGACTGTGTGAGTATTGACATACAAATTTTACATTTAATCTTTATCAAATAAACAAGCTTTCCATAGATAACTTTGTTTTGCGGTTTTTTATATGATCAGGATCAAAAGCCTTTTTTGAACTTAGGACACCAAAAATAATATGGAGTAACTTACGCATTGCAGCTCCCACAATAGCCATATTATGCTTACCTTTCTCTTTCAACCTTTCGCAAAAAGTCATAATAATAGGGTTATGATTCTTGGCTACTATAGCAGGAAAGTACATTGCCTTACGTAATGTTCGTGAACCAGTTTTACTTAATCTGGGCTTGGCATGTACAGATGAACCTGATGTTACATTTTTTGGTATAGTTCCTGCATATGCTGCCAATTGCCTGGCATTTATAAAGGCTTTTATATCAGGAATTTCAGCTAAAATAGCTACTGCTGATTCCTCTCCTATGCTTGGAATAGTCAGTAAGAGTTGAAAATCTTCCAACAATTCTTTGTGTTGTTTTACTAGTTCACATATGGAGTTTTTTATTGTTTCTATTGATTGTTCTATGGTCATTGCTAGGTTTTCCCAAACATTTACAACTTCTTCAGGCAGTCTCTCTGTCTTTTCTAAATGATTATTTACTAATGTTAATTCATCTTTTAACGCATCTGAACAACGATAAAGATGTTTTAATTTTTTCTTTTCAGGAGAAGGTGGTGTCCAACGAGAAAGTTCCTGTCTTTGACAATAATCTGCAATAATTTCTGCATCAGTCTGGTCATTCTTTTGTCGTGTAAGCTTACTTTTTGCATAAAACCTTATGCAAGCTGGATTTACAACACTCACAAAATGTCTAGCGTTATAAAGGAATTCAGCCAAAGCCTCGCTATAACAACCAGTGGCTTCCATGCAAGCTTTTACTTCTTCTACGTTATGTTTTTGTAGAAAGTTCAGCAGACTTTGAAACCCAGTATCATCATTTTTAAATTTCCTTTTCCTAGTTTCACGTTTTCCTTTTTTGCTTATGAATGAGAGAGAAACATCAAAATGTTCTTTTGAAACATCTATACCTAAAAAGTTGTTGATCATATATAACCCCATATGTTATACCAAATCTCATAAATAAGTAGGCAAATAACTCACAGAACAAATGGTTTTGATCGAACTTTCCGTAATATTACGAATGAATGCACATACAGTATCCTCCAATAAACTAACAGAGTCATATATTCTATTTTTAATGAGATTGTCTTTCAAATATTGCCATAAACGCTCTACTGGATTTAACTCTGGTGAATATGGAGGTAAATAGATTAAGGTAATATTTTGTGGTATTTTTAAACCTTTGGATCTATGCCATCCTGCACAATCCACAACAAGAAATGCCTCCCTTGTTCCTAAATATTGTGACATCTGCTCAAGGAATATATTCATACAATCAGTATTGACGTTTGGTACGAATAAGCTAGAACTCTCTCCATTTCTAGGATTAACTGCACTATAGAGATAAAAGTTTTGCCTACCTAATTTTACCTTAACCTGTGTCCTAATGCCTTTTTTAAACCACCCGTGTCCAATCTTTGAATGTGTGCCAAACCGCGACTCATCGAAGAAAAATAGCTCTTTTTCGGGATACGTGACAATAGTTTCATTAAGATTTTTTTTTAAACTCTTCTTGTTTATTTTTATCCTGTTTATTGTGCACAGGCCTTGGAGTAATATACGAAAAACCTAACTTTTGCATCAGTCTATGTGCTGTAGACTTACTTACCTCAATAGAAAACATTTTCTCAATTATGATTTTTAATTTCTTAGCCGTTAGGTTGGCTCCTTCTTCTGCTATGACATTTTTAATTTCTTCTTGCTGCTTGTAGCTCAACTTCGGCTTTACTCCACGTCCTGGTTATATTTTAAACGCATTGACTCCTCCTTCCTTAAATCTTGTAATCCACTTCATCAATGTAGTTCTAGTAATTCGGTATATTTGAACAACTTTTGTTATTCCATATTCTTTTGCAGATATTATTGCCTGTAATCTTCTTCCTATCTCTCCTCTTATGCCGTGCTTCTTTAATTCCAGGTTACACTTATTATATAATTCTTCTCCTATTGCTTTACTTTTTCCTGCCATAACTCCCCACTAATTCTTAAATTATTCTATTTTAGAAATTTTTCTTTATTCGTCTATTTATTTTTAGGAATTGGTATTAGATAACTCAATAGAAAATATTAATAAAAAAGACACAAAAGGAAGGACGATATTGCATTACGCGGTGGGAATGCCAGATCCAAAAAAAGTGAGGTTATTAATCAAAAAAGGAGCAGATATAAATGTGGCAGATGCGGGACAATATAGACCACTGCACTTAGCAGTAATGGGGCAACGTGTAGAAAATACAAAAGAGCTGATAAAGGCAGGAGTAGAGGTAAACGCAGTGGAACGAAGTAGCAAATTTGCCGCGTTACACCTGGCATGCATGGTAAGTGAGGTAAAAATAGTAGAAGAGCTAGTAAAAGCGGGAGCAAATGTAGAGCAAAAGGATAAATTTGGCAAAACGCCAATGGATTATGCGAGAAATAATAAAGAGATAAAAGAAGTGTTAGAGAACGTAAAAATCGCAAATAAGCAGAGAGAGTTCATAGCACCGAACAGAAAAATCTGTCAAACCAGGAAGAAACTCTCCAATTTAAGTTTTTAGCAGTTTTTAAGTACAATTGTACAGGAGGTGCTTTTGCAGTTATAACCGAATTTTTCACTGGTGCCATAAGTGCCCGTTTCATAGCATGGTTTTGGGAGGAACGTTCGAACCATTGATGGAGCCATATTTTATGACTACCTCGTTTAGGAGATTGTATAATCTTAACCATTCCCAAGCTGAAGCACTTCGTTATTACAAATTATAGGAGCTACCATGAAAAAAGCAAAAAGTAAATTAGAGATAATGAATCCTAACGCAGCAGGAATAGATATCGGTTCATCTGTGCATTATGTATGTGTACCTGAAGAAAGAGATGAACAACGTGTACAAAAGTTTAGCTGCTTCACAGAAGATCTTCACAATATAGCAAAGTGGTTAAAGAAGTGTAAAGTTACTACAGTAGCTATGGAGTCAACAGGAGTATATTGGATTCCTTTGTTCCAAGTACTTGAATCGTATGGATTCGAAGTAAAACTGGCAAATGCAAGGCATGTAAAAAATGTACCTGGGAGAAAATCAGACGTCCAGGATTGCCAATGGCTACAACAACTACACAGTTATGGGTTAATCCAAGGATCGTTTAGGCCAGATGATCAAATGTGCATATTGCGTAGTTATGTTCGGCAACGTAAAAATCTTACAGAAAGTGCGACTACACATATTATACCAAATCTCATAAATAAGTAGGCAAATAACTCACAGAACAAATGGTTTTGATCGAACTTTCCGTAATATTACGAATGAATGCACATACAGTATCCTCCAATAAACTAACAGAGTCATATATTCTATTTTTAATGAGATTGTCTTTCAAATATTGCCATAAACGCTCTACTGGATTTAACTCTGGTGAATATGGAGGTAAATAGATTAAGGTAATATTTTGTGGTATTTTTAAACCTTTGGATCTATGCCATCCTGCACAATCCACAACAAGAAATGCCTCCCTTGTTCCTAAATATTGTGACATCTGCTCAAGGAATATATTCATACAATCAGTATTGACGTTTGGTACGAATAAGCTAGAACTCTCTCCATTTCTAGGATTAACTGCACTATAGAGATAAAAGTTTTGCCTACCTAATTTTACCTTAACCTGTGTCCTAATGCCTTTTTTAAACCACCCGTGTCCAATCTTTGAATGTGTGCCAAACCGCGACTCATCGAAGAAAAATAGCTCTTTTTCGGGATACGTGACAATAGTTTCATTAAGATTTTTTTTTAAACTCTTCTTGTTTATTTTTATCCTGTTTATTGTGCACAGGCCTTGGAGTAATATACGAAAAACCTAACTTTTGCATCAGTCTATGTGCTGTAGACTTACTTACCTCAATAGAAAACATTTTCTCAATTATGATTTTTAATTTCTTAGCCGTTAGGTTGGCTCCTTCTTCTGCTATGACATTTTTAATTTCTTCTTGCTGCTTGTAGCTCAACTTCGGCTTTACTCCACGTCCTGGTTGTATTTTAAACGCATTGACTCCTCCTTCCTTAAATCTTGTAATCCACTTCATCAATGTAGTTCTAGTAATTCGGTATATTTGAGCAACTTTTGTTATTCCATATTCTTTTGCAGATATTATTGCCTGTAATCTTCTTCCTATCTCTCCTCTTATGCCGTGCTTCTTTAATTCCAGGTTACACTTATTATATAATTCTTCTCCTATTGCTTTACTTTTTCCTGCCATAACTCCCCACTAATTCTTAAATTATTCTATTTTAGAAATTTTTCTTTATTCGTCTATTTATTTTTAGGAATTGGTATTAATAGGATGCAAAAGGCGTTAGTACAAATGAATATTCAGTTACATAAAGTAATAAGCCATATAACAGGTGTCACTGGAATGCAAATTATTAAGGCTATAATCGAAGGTGAAAGAAATCCTAATAAATTAGCTGAATTAAGGGATGTGCGAATAAAGAGTGATAAATCGGCTATTGCCAAAGCACTAACAGGTGACTACAGAGAGGAACATTTATTTGCATTACAGCAGGAATTTGAACTATACAATGTTTATCAGGAAAAAATAGCAGAGTGTGACAAAAATATTGAAAACCACTATAAGACATTTGAAGCGAAATCTGACGAGAGTAAAGAGTTAAGCAAGGAAAGAAGTAAGTATCGAAAAGATAAGCCAAACTTTGCCTTGCGTGAAGAATTGTATCGAGTAACCGGTATAGATTTTACTAAAATTCCTGGATTTGATGTACTAACTGTACAAGCTATTATTTCGGAAATTGGTATTAACTACAGTAAATGGCGATCAGAAAAGCATTTTACTTCATGGTTAGGGCTAAGTCCTGCTAATAAGATTACAGGGGAAAAAGTATTTAGGACAAGAACTCGTGAGGTTATCAATCGTGCTGCAAATGCCTTTCGAATGGCTGCTTATGCCGTGGGAAAAAGTAAGAGTGCATTGGGTGCATATTATAGAAGATTAAAAAAGCAACTAGGATCCCCAAAAGCAATTACTGCTACAGCAAGGAAATTAGCGTGTATCTTCTATCAAATGTTGAGATACGGACAAAAGTATGTAGAAAAAGGAATGAACTATTACGAAACACGTTACAAAGAGAGAGTCGTGAAAAATTTGATCAAAAAGGCACGGGATTTTGGTTATATCTTGGTGCAACAGGAAGAGCTAGTTGAGGGAGTTTCTTAGGAGAAAAATAAGGGTCGTATCAGCAGCAGGTGTGATAGTGGCAAAAGAAGAGCTTGTGAAAATTTAGAAGGGCTGTGGCTAAGAAAGAGGTGATTATGGAAAAAAGGGAAATTTTATCATTAGAGGGAAAAAAGAAGCTTGATGATTTGGGAGAGTGCTCAATTGATGAAAGATAGCGTATGTGTTTCTAAAATTTTGCATAAAAGCTGAGAGAAATAAAGGTTAACAGTTGCGTCTTTTTCGCAAGAGTAATGGATTTATGGAAAAAGGGAGTGGTCAGGCTCCTGAACTATGAAAACATTTACAGGAGAAATTATGAGAAAGAGAACGTTAACTGTGACCTGTCGATATGAGCCTGATGAGTTAGCAGATAAACATTTATCAGAAGCTTACGAGCAGTTACTAAAGTATTCAGTAAAAAGAAACAACGAAAAGGAGGTAGAAAAAGATGATAACGGTGGCCTTGTATGCAAGAGTTTCATCAGACCGACAAGTGCGGGATCATACAATAGAGAGCCAAATTGCAGAGCTTAAGCGTAGAATTGCTGTAGATGGACATGAGTTATTGGAAGAATATGTATTCACTGACGATGGCCGTAGAGGGTCAAATTTAGAGCGTGAAGGTTTAAAGAAATTACGTGATAAAGTAGCAGAAGGAAAAATTAATAAGATTTATATCTATTCACTAGATCGGTTGTCACGTGATCCTGTAGATCAAAGAGATGTAATAGATGAATTTAAGAGAGCAAGAGTAGAAATAATCTTTTCAAATCATAAGGTTGATGATACACCAGAGTCCGATTTAATGACAGATGTGCAAGGAGCAGTAGGAAGGTTTGAACTGAGACAAATCTTGATACGAAGCATGAGGGGAAAACTGCATGCAGCAAGAGAAGGTTGTGTGAGTGTAATAAGCAATGCACCTTATGGTTATCGATATATAAGAAAGCATGTAAAAGGAGGAGAAAACAAATTTGAAATTAATGAAGAGGAAGCAAAAGTAGTGAGAGAGGTGTTCATGTGGATTGGAGAGGAAAGGATAAGTATTAGAGAAGCGGTAAAGAGACTAAGAGAAGCTTCTGTTAGAACACAAACAGGAAAAGAGGTGTGGCATTCAAGCACCATCCATAAGATGTTAAAAAATCCAGCATACAAGGGGCAAGCAGCATATGGTAAAACAAAGGCGGGCCCAGTAATGCTAGAAGTCAAACCAAAAAAAAGCAACAGCCGGCGAACTCACTCTATTTATACCAATTCCTAAAAATAAATAGACGAATAAAGAAAAATTTCTAAAATAGAATAATTTAAGAATTAGTGGGGAGTTATGGCAGGAAAAAGTAAAGCAATAGGAGAAGAATTATATAATAAGTGTAACCTGGAATTAAAGAAGCACGGCATAAGAGGAGAGATAGGAAGAAGATTACAGGCAATAATATCTGCAAAAGAATATGGAATAACAAAAGTTGTTCAAATATACCGAATTACTAGAACTACATTGATGAAGTGGATTACAAGATTTAAGGAAGGAGGAGTCAATGCGTTTAAAATATAACCAGGACGTGGAGTAAAGCCGAAGTTGAGCTACAAGCAGCAAGAAGAAATTAAAAATGTCATAGCAGAAGAAGGAGCCAACCTAACGGCTAAGAAATTAAAAATCATAATTGAGAAAATGTTTTCTATTGAGGTAAGTAAGTCTACAGCACATAGACTGATGCAAAAGTTAGGTTTTTCGTATATTACTCCAAGGCCTGTGCACAATAAACAGGATAAAAATAAACAAGAAGAGTTTAAAAAAAAATCTTAATGAAACTATTGTCACGTATCCCGAAAAAGAGCTATTTTTCTTCGATGAGTCGCGGTTTGGCACACATTCAAAGATTGGACACGGGTGGTTTAAAAAAGGCATTAGGACACAGGTTAAGGTAAAATTAGGTAGGCAAAACTTTTATCTCTATAGTGCAGTTAATCCTAGAAATGGAGAGAGTTCTAGCTTATTCGTACCAAACGTCAATACTGATTGTATGAATATATTCCTTGAGCAGATGTCACAATATTTAGGAACAAGGGAGGCATTTCTTGTTGTGGATTGTGCAGGATGGCATAGATCCAAAGGTTTAAAAATACCACAAAATATTACCTTAATCTATTTACCTCCATATTCACCAGAGTTAAATCCAGTAGAGCGTTTATGGCAATATTTGAAAGACAATCTCATTAAAAATAGAATATATGACTCTGTTAGTTTATTGGAGGATACTGTATGTGCATTCATTCGTAATATTACGGAAAGTTCGATCAAAACCATTTGTTCTGTGAGTTATTTGCCTACTTATTTATGAGATTTGGTATTACAGTACAGATGAGGAGAATTGGATTCATATACCGGTGCCGAAAATAGTTGACGAGGATTTGTTTAATGTAGTACAAGAACAATTGATTGAGAATAAACAGAGAGCAAGAGTGCAGCAAAGAAAAGAGACATATCTGTTGCAAAAGCTAGTTGTGTGTAAGTGTTGTGGACGTGCTTACTGCGGAAGACGAAATTACAGCAAAGAAAAAAAGATTGTGTATACTTATTACACTTGCCTGGGTACAAGAAATTTTTACGGTAATAAGGTATGCACTAACGGATCTATTCGTGGAGAAGTGTTAGAAACAGGTGTGTGGGAAGAAGTAAAAAGTGTATTAAAAAATCCAGATAGGATGGTAAAGGAGTACCAATGTAGAATTTCAGAAGATAAGAATGAATTATTAGATGAAAGGTTTGCAAGACGTGAGAGTCAATTAAAACAAAATATTAAAGAACTTATAAATGATTATTATATTCAAGAGAATACAAGTGAGGAAAAATATATAAGTAAGGAAGACTTTAAGCAGGCAATGAAAAAAATGAAGGAACGTTTAAAAGAGATTGAAGGAGAGAAGAAAAAGGTGATTGATCAAAAGGGACTACAGCAGAAAATGAATCTTATTACAAATAGCATAAAGGGCTTTTATTCTAGTGTTAAATCGGAATTGGAACACCTAGATTGGCAAGCTAAACGTAGTCTTATTAGGACATTAGTAAAAGAAGTCAACATTGATCTTGATGAAGTAAATGTAGTATTTAAGATCAGAGAACTCAACAATCCCGCCCAGAATGGACAAAATCAGAAGTTGGCAGATTGTCTAAGGTGTCTGGGCACTGGGATGACATCATAGGGGCGCTGGGATGACACCCTGACAATCGTCATCCCGCTACTTGTTAGCGGGATGAAAATGTTGTACCAAGACCACGGTAGCTATAAAATTATCAAGGGAAGTACCACACACTTCCCTTCTTTTTCAAAATAAGTTTACCTACAGGTCTGATTGTATTAAGATTACTTAATACAATCAGGTCTATTATATGCGTTTATCCAAATATTACCTACCAACTCTAAAGGAAAAGCCTACCCATGCTAAAATTATCTCCCATCAATATTCTTTACGTGCAGGTTTAATAAAGCAGATAGCATCTGGCATCTATACGTGGTTGCCGCTTGGTCTGCGCGTGCTTAAGAATATTGAAGATATTATCAGAGATGAAATGGATAAATCTGGTGCAATTGAAGCATTAATGCCTTGTGTGCAACCAGCAAATCTTTGGCGAGAATCGGGACGTTACGATGATTACGGTAAGGAAATGCTACGTATAAGGGATAGGCATGAGGAAGATATGCTTTTCGGTCCAACGCATGAGGAGGTAGCAACTGATCTAATTAGAGATGTGGTAAAAAGTTACAAAGATTTGCCACTTTGTTTGTATCATATCCAGTGGAAATTCCGTGATGAGGTAAGACCACGTTATGGTGTTATGAGGGGTAGGGAATTTCTGATGAAGGATGCATACAGTTTTGATGTAGATTACGAAGGTGCACTGAATTCATATAATTTGATGTACAAAACTTACATAAAAATCTTCAAACGCATGGGACTTACTCCAATTGGAGTGAGAGCGGACACTGGGCCAATTGGAGGAAATTTGAGCCACGAGTTTCATATATTGGCAAACACTGGTGAGAGCACTTTATATTATGACAATAAATTTTCTGAACTACTGGAAAGTGAAGATGTTGAAAGTTTGAAGAATATATATGCAGTTGCAGATGATATGCACGACCCTAAAACTTGCCTTGTGCCGCAAGAGCAGTTAAATGTTAGTAAAGGTATTGAAATAGGGCATATTTTTTATTTTGGCGACAAATACTCAAAGCCTATGAAGGCAAGTGTTACTTCTCAAGATGGAAAAAATGTCAACATGCATATGGGTTCGTATGGCATTGGGGTTTCAAGGCTTGTCGGTGCAATAATAGAAGCTTTTCATGATGATAAGGGAATTATCTGGCCAGAAGCGGTAGCTCCTTTCAGAATTGGTTTAATCAATTTACAAACGAAAGTAACGGAGGCTGCAGATAAAATATACAAAGCTTTGAAAAGTGATGAAGTGCTTTACGATGATACGGAAAGAAGTATAGGAGTAAAATTTTCTAGAATGGATCTGATAGGCTTGCCGTGGCAAATAATTGTTGGAAAAAAGGCAATAGATGAAAATATAGTTGAAGTAAAAAATAGAGCAACTGGAGAGGTAAAAGAAATGCAGATTGAGGAAGCAATAAATCGCTTTAGCACAAAATGATACGCGGTATCGGCACTGACATAGTATATATACCAAGAGTATTGAGAATATTACAAAAATACGGGGAAAAATTTCTCAATAGAATCTACACTGAAAAAGAAATAGAGCTAAGTAGAAAGTATAATAGTCAAGAAATGCGAGCAAGGTATTTTGCCAAACGCTTTGCAGCAAAAGAAGCTTTTGTTAAAGCACGAGGTACTGGATTTAGCCAGGGCATTATAATGAAAGATATAGAAATATACAGCGATGTAAGAGGAAAACCATATATTGCTGTCAGAAAGGATTTCATCTCAAAGGACTACAAGATTCATCTTTCTCTGAGTGACGATGGAGATTACGCTACTGCATTTGTTATAATTTGCGTCTAGCAGATATTGTTTCAATTTATGCAGTTGACTTTATGCTATCTATATAGCTAAACTGACTTAGGTTTACCGACAATTTGAAAAACAACAAATTCGTCATTCCGCTACTCGTTAGCGGAATCTATGCCGAGATACCGCGGCGGTATGACGGTTCGCGGTGGCATGACGATAAGCTCGTCATCCCGCTACTAGTTAGCGGATGAGATACCGCGAATGAATCGCGGTATGACGTAACGACAAATTCGTCATCCCGCTACTAGTTAGCGGGATCTAGAGATACCGCGGCGGTATAGCTATAGCATACACAAACAACTAGTTTACCAAAAAAACATAGCGGTTTTTCTATGATTTGAGTATAATTCTAGCTTTACCTAAACAGAAAATTTAATGGACTATATCTTAATGTATCTTTCCTTACCATTTTCAATTACCGAAAATTACTTATTAATTACTGCATTGATTCCGCTTTTAAGTGCTTTTGTTATCTTTTTTACTGGTAAATGGCCCGGAGTGAACAATAGTATTACTGTCATTTCTTCTGTACTTCTGTTTACGTATACGTGTCTGTGCACTTTATATTGGGTATATGGTGATCATTCTCAATTTATTCTCATGGATTTTGGTAATAATTTGCACATTAGTTTAAAGCTAGAGTCTACCGGAGTAATATTCAGTTTATTAATATCGTTTTTATGGATACTAACCAGTATATACGCAATATGTTATATGCAGAATAACTATGCTGATAGCAATCACTCAAGTTTTCTATGCTTTTTTTCAATATCGATTAGCTGTGCAATGTTTATTGCTTTTTCTGGAGATTTGCTCACTACATTTGTTTTTTATGAGCTTCTAACTATTAGTACATACCCTCTGGTTACTTACAACTCAACAAATGAATCAATGATTGCAGGGCGCTATTACTTTGGCGTGCTATTTTTCTCTTCTTTAGTATTATTTTTTCCTGCAATAGGCCTTTTATATAATGAATTTCATACTTTAGACTTTGTAAGTGGTGGAATATTCAAATTTGATACTTCACTCATCACTTTCATTGCAGTGTGTTTTGCTATGCTGATTTATGGAATAGGAAAAGCTGCATTAATGCCAATGCATTTTTGGTTACCAAAAGCAATGGTTGCACCAACTCCTGTGAGTGCACTATTACATGCTGTTGCTGTTGTGAAATCCGGAGTTTTCATCATCATAAAAGTTATATTATACACTTTCGGCGTCGATAACATACAACGTTTTGTGCAGCAAAATTGGTTTGCTGGAGGGTGGCTTCCGTACGCTGCTGGATTTACTATTATTACTGCATCATTGATTGCATTAAAGCAAAAAGAATTAAAGAAATTGCTTGCTTACTCTACCATCTCTCAATTGTCGTATATTATATTATTTGCTTCAATTTTTAGTGAGCTCAGCATGAGGGTTGCAATTTTTCAATTAGTTTGCCACGCATTTGCAAAAATCACTTTGTTTTTCATTGCCGGAGCAATAATAACGAAAACAGGTGAGAAATATATAGATAAGATTCATGGTATAGGACGCAGTATGCCAATTAACATGACAGCATTTGCTATAGGTGCATTGTCTATGATAGGGGTGCCGCCTGCTCCGACTTTTTGGGGTAAATTTCTCATTTTTCAAGCTGTTTTCAACTCTGGCAATGTAATACTTTCTGTGTTTGTAACTCTAGTGTTAATTGTTAGTACTATACTTAACGCTCTGTACTTTTTACCGATAATTTACAATGCCTTTTTCTTAAAACCTTCTCAGAATTACTTTATTAAAAAAACGCCAATTCTTCTAGTTTTACCTCCAGTTATTACTGCTACATGCACTTTAGTTATTTTTTTTAGCTACCAAGTAATATTTTAAAATCTGTATTTATAACCATTAACAATAAATTTAAATGGTATTATACCAGCCAGAGTTGCTTTTATACTCGACAAAGTGAAGCTAATCTCCACAGTATGATCTTTCACCTCCTTATTTTGCTCGGTTGTAAAAACTACAGTAGCATTTCCAGCAAATGTAACTAAGTCCTTGGTCGATCGATCAATAGATAATGTTATTACATTTATGTTGGCAGTTTTTCTTTTGGATGAAGGTGAACTAACAGCTTCATTGTTCGTTTTTTCCTGAAAGCCTTGATAGATTTTATGTATAGAATTGTTTCTTATAAAATTTTCTTGGTACTTCGGTTCAACGATCTTAATGGACTCGTATATTTCAATGTATTTACTTATTAAGTACCTCGCTGTGGAAGTGTATTCATCTTCCTTTTTACTGAAACTAAGCTTATGCATTGCAGAGAACTCATCTTCTGTGTGGTTCATGTACTTCACAAAATTTAAATCTTTTTTAACAGGAAATAACAGGTATATGTTTAATATTAATAAACATAAGCATACTAGGAGAAGCGATACTATTAATGCCATCCAAGATCTTTCTGCTACACAAAACAGATACCTATGGCAGTACCATTCGACTGCTTTACTGAAATAACTTTTGTTTTTTACTGATTCAAGCAATTTATCTTCCATAACACAATGCTACCAAACCCAATTATAATAACAATAAGATTAGATACTCTAAAAAACTTTAAAATATGTCTAAATTTTCCAAAATAGGATGAATGATTATATCACCTTGTTCCGCAATAAGGTAGAATTTATCGATTTTGCTCACATCTACATTGATCATTTTTACACTGAAATTTTCAGGATTGTAAATATTACTTTCAGCACTTTTGTGATAATTATAATAATGTAATTTATTTTGATCATCAAAATAACCAAATTCATCAGCGAGGGTTCCCACTTTGCTACCTTTACCACTTTTGACTAGCTCAAATAGATCAATTGCATGGTTTTGAGATCCAGGCTCAATAGGCCCTTCTGCAGCAAAAAACTTAGGTGCATGACCAACGTATTCCTTAAATTTTAGATTATGAGTCTTTTTTACACTACCAAAATCCACAAACTTATATTCATCTGAAACGCCAGAATATTGTGGATCATACTTTTTATATTCAAAGAACTCATTACCTAAAAAATTACAAAACGTTAATTTATAATCATCATGATCGGATTTAACGACTTTAAGGTAATGAAAATCTCTAGGAATCTTTACTTCCTCTTCCGTGATATGATTACGTACAACAAGCTCACCATTTAGCATATGATAGCCAATTTTTGGCAAAGTAGCTATATTGATTGCCTTGTTTAGCTTAAAATTTGCTTCATAAATGCCGCTTAACAACTCCTTTCCTTTTTCTAAGGTGACGTCCTGGTCTAAAGCTATATTCTTGATTGAACTTAATTCTTTCTGCATGTTTAGTATGGCTTTCGTCAAAACTTCTATTGATTGCCATACAGTTAATTTATTATCAGTCAAATTATATACTTCGAGTATTAAATTAACAGAATTTTATCATGAATTTATGTTAAAAGTATTATACTTTGTAAACTTATGTCATGATATTAACTACATTAGCTAAAACATGCTTTTTATCTAAGTGAAGTTGCTTAGCAACAACGAAAAGTTCATCTATTTTTTTCCACTGACCTAGTAAAATTTCAACACCATTTACCTCTCTCTTTATGCTTTCTAAAATGAAGGCCTGAATTATATATGATGCTAGTTCTAGTTCGATTTCGCTATTAATTACTTTATTAATCATATTGGGATTCTTTAAATCATGAAGAAATTTATAAAAGCATTTGTATGCTTCATAAGCATCACTACTTATTGCATTTATTATCATTCCTGGCATTCCAGGAAATAAAGTAATCATTTCGTCAAACGTTTGATCATCAAATTTACATTGAGATGAAGCAACTTGCTTTGTTTCGTCATAAGTTAATGGAAGTAAATTTAGCTGAAAGCACCTACACTGGATAGTAGTTTGTATATCATATGGCTTATGGCTAATTATAAATATCTTAGAATTTTTTGGCGGCTCTTCTAATATTTTCAATATTGCGTTTTTAGCGTTATTAGTCATTGCCTCTAAGCTATCTATTATAGATATTTTGTGTTCTGATTGAATGGGACTTAAGTGTAGAAAGTTTTTCATTTCTCTGACTTTTTCTATTCCGATAGTATCACCTTCAACAATGTGTAAGTCCAATGCTACTTCATTATAGCTTTTTATGAGTAACCAATTGGAGAAGGATTTTGCAAGTGTTGCTTTTCCTATACCTTTTTTACCACAGATCAGCCAAGACTGAACAGATAAGTTGTTCATTAATTTTTTTTTGGCCTGGTTGTGACCTATTACTTTTTTCATTCTTTCTCCTATAGATCTTAGTTTGAAAATGCATTGGTTACTGTTTGTAATAAAATTGCACCTTCCCTTAAAACCTTAATCTTATCTTCGGTTAAGTCAATAATAGTAGATTCTATACCAGAAACTAATTCATCATCTTCAATCACTGCAGATAAATGTTGCTTAATGGATTGTGGTATATCGTCTGCCTTACATACACTTTTTTCTCCTGAAATATTTATACTAGTTGCAACTATTGGAACTTTCAGTTTGTTTAGTATTGAAATTGCAATAGGATGCTCAGGGATTCTGATGCCTATACTATCTTTAAAGAATTCGTTTGGCAATATATTATTGTTTTTAAGTGGTAAAATATAGGTAATCGGTCCAGGAGAAAAGTGATTTACTAAACCAATATACTTTTTCTCTAGCTTTGCTATTCTCATCAAGCTGCAAATATCACTAACAAATATAGACAGTGGTTTATTTTGAGAGCGTTTCTTTATCTGATATATTTTTCCTATAGATTCATTATTTAATGCATTACAAGCAAGAGCATACACTGTTTCTGTTGGAAAACACACTAACAAGTTGTTCTGTATTGCATTTATTATTTTAGATACCATATAGCTAAAAACTTATTCATAACAACTAGATCAGTTTTGTTGCATTGTATCTTATATAGTAACTGCTAGTTTTTGTGAACGCAATGCAACGCAGCTTACCATTTGTTATGCAGACTTGCTACAACCCAAACTCTTCATTGACTTTATCAACTATTGCCTGTGGTGGATCCTCTCCCCATCCTGAATACAAAATCTCTCCATAGTCTGCAACATCTATAGAGCCAGTTCTGCTTTTTGCTAGAAACATTTCTCTTTTCTCTTTATCAACTAATACATAATGCCACGCTGATTTTCCACGATCTTTACCACGGACTAAATATATAAGATCTGACCTACTTCTTTTTGTTGCATCAGCAAAAGATCTTTCATTGACAGTTCTGCTTTTACTTTTTATGCCGCCACTTTCAGAAAAAGCTTCCTTGGATTCGGTTTTTTTGTTTGCTAATTCAGAAATTCCCCCTTTTTCCCCTAATGCCCGTTCTTTGGTGTTTTGAGACGAATACTTACTGGAAAAACCTTCCCCTGTACCGCCAGGAGTCCTGTTTGTGAAACGCTTAATAAATGAATTATTGTCGTTGTTTTCTGCCATAAAAATCTCCAAACTTTAGATTGTAGGACCCAAATTTTTACTACACTCTATCATATGTTAATTAAATTAATATAAATGAAAAATAATATAGTAATTATTACAGGAATTACAGCTTCAGGTAAATCAGAATTGTGTGATAACCTGATAAAAAAATATAATAATATCAGCATAATAAATTGTGATTCAAAGCAGGTATATGAAGAAATTCCCATAATTACTGCTCAACCACTAAAGCAAGAAGAATTTTATAAATTATATGGTTATGTTTCAGCAAAAGAAAATTATTCCGTGGGTCTATGGTTAGAGGATTTAGAAAAAGAAGTTAATCACGCATTAGAAAATGCTCAAATACCTATCATCACTGGAGGAAGCGGGCTTTACATCAGCAGTTTAATCAAAGGCTTATCATCAATGCCACAAATAAGTCAGAAAGTAAGGAAAAATGTAAGCGAATTAAGGAAAAATTTAAGTAAAGAGGAGTTTTACAAATTAGTGCTAAGCAAAGATCCAAGGATTCAAGGTAAAGTATTCATGAATGACTCGCACCGCCTTTCAAGGGCACTTGAAGTTATCACTGAAACTGGTAAGACAATCTTTGTATGGCAAGAAAATAGACAGCCTCCTTTATTCGATAATTTTAAGATATATACAATTTTGCCTAAACGTGAGGATGTATACCAAAAAATAAATTCTCGTTTTATCAAAATGATCGAAAATGGAGCAATTGATGAAGTAAAAAAGCTACTTAGTATGAACTTAGCTCCACATTTGCCAGCTATGAAAGCACATGGAGTGCCAGAAATTGTAAAGTATTTGAAAGGTGAGATTACTTTAGACGAAGCGATACAGATTGCTCAAACAAAAACAAGACACTACGCAAAACGCCAGTACACTTGGTTTAAAAACCAGTTCCCAAGTTCTGAAGTAATTGATTGTGCAAATGAGCTAACAGCGCTTGAAATATTTTAATTGTTAGTTTCCAGGTGTATTTCCATGCTCATTGCTATGAATGGGCGGTTCCATATTTTCCAGATGGCTGTTTACTTCTAGTGGATTACCTAAACTATGTTCTATCTCTGCTTCAAACTTAAATCCTAACTTCTCGCAGAATTTTTGGAAATACTCTTTAATAATATCAAATAAATTTTTGCCATCAATTTTGTAATTTTTCAGTTCTCGAGGAGCAGTAAGTGACAATTTACCATCTTTATATGTTACATCATCTTTATCATTTTGAGATTCAATTGTGAATTCAATTGAACTGGATAGATCACACACCTTGTCACCGGCTTTACCATCGCTCCTTTGGAAAAATATCGGTAATTTCATATCCGATCTAATACTTACATTATTTTGGTCAATATAATCAATATTCATTACTCTTTTAGGGGAGAATACTAGAAATGAATGTTGGCCAAGTGCAAGTTGAGATTCTATCAATACACCAGCTTCATGCCCTGCCTGATTACAATTGGTAACTAGTTCTTCTAGGATAGAATCACTTGGAACTTTTGCTTCAGCATATTTGAACATTTCCTTAAAAACTTCTTTTGCAAATGGGCGATAATTCTTTTCTCCATTTTTGTTGTTTTCAATCAAGCTAGCGTGTTTTGCATATAATTGATTAATAAAGTTTTGGTCTATATCTTTTTTATTAATAACAAAATCCATTCTATTGATGTCTTTATACATCTGTTCACCAGAGTTTGCTTCAGCATTATCTTTACCAGCTCTTAATTTGCTAAAATCAAACTCTTCTGCTTGAGCCCTTAATGTAACTACTGGATTGGTACTATTCATTTCTATCATAGACCTATTAACATCATAATTAATTATATCACAAATTATTAATAATTCAATAAAATACCTGCTATAAGCCCTATGATAGCAAATATAGTTAGGGGTAACTTAGGCTTACCGACAACCGTCATCCCGCTGCTTGTTAGCACCGCGGTAGTATGATGTTATACCAATTCTCAATAATAATGAGACAAATGAAAAAGAGTGCTTTCCGCCTATAACTGGAGGTTTAAGTGAATTTATCGTATATTCTATTTGTCTTCCCAATAACGAAGTTTGGTATTAGAGAGCTGTGCTAGCTATAGTGCATACCTGACCATAAGGTGACAAGATTTTAAAAAGGCTCTATTATTGATAAACAGTTTTTACACATGTATGAATCTCAATGAGCAATTAGATGTGCTGGCTTTTCTAAATGGCAAGCTGGAAAATATGCTTAAGTTCCATTCCGCAATATTACCTAAACTCTGTGGTGGGAACAAAGTGGTGGACCTGCTGTTTTATAGGCCGCTTGGTTATATAGATAGAAGTAAGTCACTGCCCGATGCTCAAGCTGGAGAATTTATAACTTTTATTGCAAAAGTTTATGAGCATCAGTCGCCCACTTTTAGAGGTAGACCATATAAAATAGTCGTTGAAAGTGAGAGTCAGTATATATTCATAGTCTTTTTTAATCACTCAGTTAAGTATTTATATAAACTATTTCCAGTTGGAGCCTATGTAATCATCAGTGGCAAACTCGAAAAATTTGCTGAGCATTGGCAGATTACTCATCCAGATTACGTGTCGCTTGACATCAACCAATTTAAAGAAATAGCTCGCATAGAGCCAGTCTACCAATTATGCCGTGGCATTACCAATAAGAGCATTGGGAACATAATAAGCTCTAACCTGAAAGAATTGCCTGATTTGCCAGAGTGGATAGATGATACATTAATCAAGCAAAAAAAATGGCTAAGTTGGAGGGAAAGCATCATAAAGTTGCACAGACCAAGCTCATTGGCGGAAGCCGAGGTTTGTAGAAAAAGGCTTGCTTATGATGAATTGTTTGCGTATCAGCTAGCACTGAAACTTGCAAGAGAAAATCATGTAAAAAAAAGGGGAAGAGAATTTATAGTATTGAATAAATATAAAGAGCAAGTTTTAAATGAATTATCGTTTCAATTAACAAACGATCAAATTCGTGCAATAGATGAAATTTCAGAGAGGCAAAAATCCAAGTATCGCATGATGAGCTTGCTGCAAGGTGATGTTGGTAGTGGCAAAACCGTAGTTGCACTTTTTGCGATGCTAAATGTGGTAGAAAACAACATGCAGGTAGCTCTAATGGCACCGACTACTATCTTGGCGGAGCAACATTATAATTGGATTGAGGAAGTTTTATCCTGTACCGATATAAAAGTTGCGCTGCTTACTGGTAAAACTTCGCGCAAGGAAAGAAAGATTATCATGAACGAACTTGCAAGTGGTGTTTTAAATATAGTGATTGGCACCCACGCGTTATTTCAAGCTAACGTTACATTTAAAAATTTAGGGCTTGCAGTCATAGACGAGCAACAGCGATTTGGAGTGATGCAGAGAAATCGCTTGGTAGGAAAAGGAGAAAATGCCGATATACTTTTCGTTACTGCAACTCCCATTCCAAGAACCTTGCAGCAAGCTATGTATGGTGACGTTGAATGTTCAATTTTGAGAGAAAAACCAAAATCCAGATTGCCAATAAAAACTGTAACTATGAACATTAGTAGGGTGCCAGATGTTATTGAAAAGCTAAAAGGTGCTATAAACAGGGGCGAAAAAGCATATTGGATTTGTCCATATATAGAAGAAAACGAAGAGACCAATATTGCTGCAGCAGAGATGCGTTTTCAGGAATTACAAAAAACATTTTTTGATAGAGTCGGGATAATACACGGAAAATTGACTCAGGAGCAGAAAGATCAAGTTATGTTTTCCTTCAAAAGAAATGAATTTTCTTTGCTTGTTGCAACCACTGTGATAGAAGTTGGTATAGATGTGCCAGATGCAACCATTATGATTATAGAAAATGCAGAGCAATTTGGGTTATCGCAATTACATCAGTTAAGAGGCAGAGTAGGGCGAGGAAACAAGCCATCTTTTTGTGTATTATTATACGATAATTTAAGTAAAAGCTCATCTTCAAAGTTAAAGATCATGTGTGAGTCACAGGACGGATTTTACATTGCTGAAAGGGATATGATGCTAAGAGGCAGTGGAGATATTTTAGGCACAAAACAATCAGGATGTATGGAATTTAAATTTGCTGATTTATATCAGGACAAAGAGCTGCTCAATCTCGCGTATAATAACGCAAAAGGTGCAATGGCTGATTTTGAATTACTGCTTGATATATTTGAATATAGAAGTAGATTACATTTTTCAAAATTTCAGTAGGAAAACTTCTTATCCAGGTAGCTCGCAGAAACGAATTAAATGCAAAAATTCCTTGACAAATTCCGCCAGCCCCCTTATCATGACAGTGAAGCTATTGTATTTGCTTTCGCCAATCTGCAGATTAAAAGGTAAGGATTACTTAATGTATCGGCGTCTTATGTTCAATTTTTTGCAGTATATAGATACTGTATGTCTTTACAAAACTTCATCTACATCTAGATTTTTATCTAAATAAGCTGAACGCGCTTACAAAGCGTTACAAGACATCAAAAAATGCCAATACTCGACAAAGATAGTAAAGGACTAGCTAACTCGGGGATTCTTTGTCTTTTTTTCTGCTTGGTAAACTTCTTAAACATTTGCAGCGTAGGTTAGTTGCAATTAAAAGCAGCTTAATCTCGCTTGTCAAGCGTTTAAAACATAAAAAACGCCAATATTTTAAAGCAGATAATAACCCCAGGGCTTCTTTTGCTTTTTTTTCGTTTGGTAAATTTCTTAAATATTTATAGCTAACATGAACTGGGCAGTGCGTCACGCGCTGACCATTTACTGTGCAAATCACCTTCAAAAACAAACGTTCGTACACATATATTCTAGTTATATGATAAAATAAATGAAAAACATCAATTATCTAAATGAAATTCACATCTTAAAAGGATCATATACATCGATTTCCTTAGAATTACTCTTTTTCAATTTTTCACTTAATAATCTTAAAATAGGCTGTAAATCACCATTAATTGATAAGCACAGCACTTCTTTATTAAGATAATTGGCTAGGTGATTCTTCTTTTCCAGAATTTCTGCTTCTCTCAGCAAGTCGCATTTGTTTAATACTACAATCTCTTCTTTTTCAACAAGATCACTATTGTAAAGTTCCAATTCATTATGGATACAACTATAAGCCGAAACAACGTCATCATGAGTTACATCGATTAAATGAAGTAAAATTTGACACCTTTCTATGTGCTTTAAAAATTTATGTCCGAGCCCAACTCCAAGGTGAGCATCGGTGATTATTCCAGGAATATCTGCTATTACAACTTCGCTATCATCCACTTTTGTCACACCTAAGTGGGGTCTTACGGTGGTAAATGGATAATCGCCTACTTTTGTATCGGAATTTGAGCAGCGAGTCAAAAATTTTGATTTACCTGCGTTTGGCATGCCAATAATTCCAACATCTGATAAAACTTTTAGTTTTAATAATACATGTTTTTCTTCGCCAGGCTGACCGTAAGTAAAATGTCTTGGTGCCTTATTAGTAGAAGATTTAAAATTAGTATTTCCAAGTCCACCTTTTCCACCCTGTGCTACTTGAAATTCCATACCAGGCTTGTCAAGATCTACTATTATCTCTTCACTTTCTTCATCAATTATTTGTGCACCGACTGGAACTCGAAGTATAACGTCTTTCCCTGCTGTGCCAGATCTATCCCTGCCTGCACCATTTTTCCCATTATCTGCTTTAATGTGTCTTCTATAACGAAAATGAAGCAAAGTGTTGAGATTAGCGTCGCTGATGAAAACTATGTTTCCACCCTTTCCTCCATTACCACCATTTGGACCACCAAATTCAACGAACTTTTCTCGACGAAAACTTGCACAACCGTCACCACCATCACCGGCTTTTAAGTACAATTTTACTTCGTCTATAAAACCCATGCTAACCCACGATAATATTTAGCATCTTTTCCTAATGCGCTTTCTATTCTCATTAGCTCGTTATACTTCGCGAGCCTATCAGAACGCGACAGCGACCCGGTTTTTATTTGCCCGCAATTTGATGCAACTGCTATATGAGATATTGTTGTGTCTTCTGTTTCACCTGAGCGGTGAGAAATAACAGCTTTGTAGTTGTTTGATTTTGCCATTTCAATAGCAGCAAAAGTTTCTGTTAACGTTCCTATTTGATTTGGCTTGATCAGTACAGCATTTGCCATTTTTTCTTCTATTCCTTTGCCTATTAGTTCACAATTTGTAACAAATAAATCATCCCCAACCAATTGAATTTTACTCCCCAATTTTGCAGTAAGTAATTTCCAACCTTCGTAATCGTCTTCACTCATTGCATCTTCTATAGAAATTATTGGATATCTTTCCACAAGATTACAATAATATTCAGTCAATTCTTTTGAAGTAAGCTCTTTATTTTCAAATTTGTAAATTCCATCTTCATAAAAAGTAGATGAAGCAACATCAAGGCCTAGTGCAAAATCACTTTGCGCTGAATAACCTGCTGATTCTATAGCGTATATGATCAAGTCAAGTGCTTCTTCAGTACTTTCAATATTTGGTGCAAAACCGCCTTCATCTCCTACGTTTGTGCTATAACCCTTTTTCTTAAGAATGCTACGTAAGTTGTGGAACACCTCCGCAGATATTCTGATTGCTTCACTGAAAGTCTCAGCACCGACCGGAAGAATCATGAATTCTTGGAAATCGAGCTTATTGTCTGCATGTACTCCACCATTAATTATGTTAATGAGTGGAACCGGCATCTGCTCTCCTCCCAAATATCTATACAACGGTATTTTGAAACTGTTTGCTGCTGCTTTTGCAACCGCAAGAGACACACCCAAAGTTGCATTTGCTCCAAGTTTAGATTTATTTTTTGTTCCATCTAGTTCAATTAATGCTTTATCAATTGCACTTTGGTTTGTTGCATCCATGCCAATGATTTCATTTGCTATCACTCCATTTACAGCTTGAACAGCTTTCAGCACTCCTTTACCACAATACCTTTTCTCATCTTGGTCTCTGAGTTCCAAGGCTTCTAATTTACCAGTTGAAGCTCCAGAAGGTACAGAGGCCCTACCTATTGCTCCATCACAGAGTTCAATTTCCACCTCAACAGTGGGGTAACCCCTGCTATCTAAAATTTCTCTTGCAAATACGTTGTTGATTATCTTATTCATCGCATTAAACCTTAACTTCCGCAATAAGTGCTGCAGTTTCCTTTGCCAATTTAGCTATATTACTACCAGCACCAATAAATAATACTATATCACCTGGACTTGTCGAATCACTAATAAAATGTGAAATGAGTAGAGCATCATTCATAATTTTTACATCATTAAACCCATTACTGATTAAAGCTTTTTGTATATCATCAATCCCACAACCAGGAATAGGCTTGTCTTCTGGGGGATGAATAGGAGTAAGGATTACATAGTCAAACATCATAAAGATCCTTATGAATTCACCAAAAAAATTACGAACGCGAGCAAAACGAAGCGGTTCGATAATTCCTATTACTTTTCCTTTAGTAATCGAACGTGCAGCCGTTAAAGTTGCATATATTTCATTTGGATGATGGGCATAATCCTCAATTAACTTAACACCTTTAATATTGGCAATCAAAGAGAATCTTCTTGCTACTCCTTGAAATTCCAAAAGGCCTTTTTTAATCTCTGCATTGCTAATCCCAAGCTTTATCGCAACTGATATTGCAGCCAAGGCGTTGCTTACTTTGTGAATACCTATTGCGTTTGATAGTACTATGTTTTTTAAAGGGCTGGATCCCAGTGTCACGCACTGGGATGACAGAGGGTGATGGGATGACAGAAGGTGATGGGATGACACCTGCTTTTTTGTCATGCAAGTAGCTGATGCTGGAATCCAGTTGTTCAACACATCAAATTCCATGCTGTTATTATGTTGTTCGATGTTGCTGGCTCTAATGTTACCACTTTCAAACCCAAACATCATAGAGTTACTTGCATCATAATTAATGCCTACAGAATCAGGCAAAACTGCAAAATCTGCTTTGCTTATAAACTGAGAAAACGCATTTTTAATATCGTCGAATGTACCATAATGATCCATATGATCGTCGTTAATACTCGTTATGACAGCAATATTTGCAGGAATTTTTAGCATGGTTCCATCAGACTCATCAGCTTCGATTAAAAAAATGTCACTCTTTCCAAGTCTTGAATTACTCTGATACGAATTTAGTATTCCTCCTACAATTACAGTTGCATCAATATTAGAATGATCAAAAATAGAAGCAATCATAGCCGTTGTTGTCGTCTTTCCACTTGAACCTGAAACTGCTATCACATATTTATCTTTCATAATTTCAGTAAGTATGTCTGATCTATGCAAAATGGTTTTATTGTTATTTCTCGCTGTTACTAACTCCACATTATCAGATTCTATCGCAGAAGAATGTACAACTATTTGAGCTTGGCTTATATTATTAGCATTGTGACCAATAAAAACCTCTATGCCCAGCCTTTGTAATCTATCTACATTGTTGTTTGATTGTGCATCACTGCCTTGAACTTTGTAATTGGAATTGTGAAGAATTTCAGCAATGGCACTCATTCCGATTCCACCTATACCAATTATATGTATTATTCTTTTTTGAGTTTTGTTAATATTTAGCAGTAGATGTTTACTCATTACTAAATTTATTATAGTATAATTTAAAATCCTCATAGTATCGAACCCTCTTACCGAATACAATGATAAAAAACCTAGCCTTCCTATGTCTAATATTTGTTTTGATGAGTAGTTGCAGTTTTAGCAACAGGTTTAATTGCACTGCAGGTCATTATAAAATTGGCTGCAGCTACACAATAAATGGTATAACTTATTATCCAAAAAACTGTAAACACTATGAAGAGATAGGGATAGCGTCGTGGTATGGAATAGAAGATCATGGCACGCTTACAGCAAATGGTGAAGTGTTTAACCGTCACTTGATCTCTGCAGCGCATAAGACTTTGCCCCTACCCTGCTTTGCTCTTGTCACTAATTTAGAAAATGGAAGAAAGCTTGTTGTAAGGATTAACGATAGAGGGCCTTTTATTGAAGGCAGAATAATAGACTTATCAGAAAAAGCAGCTCAAGTCTTAGGATTTCATAAAGTAGGGCTTGCAAAGGTAAAAGTCCAATACCTAAGAAAGATGTCAGAACAATTGATACAAAATACTCCTCATTACAGAAAGCAATATGAAAAAGAAATGCAGAAACGTCACCCAAAACAAGACAGTGCAGAAAGTAAGGGATATGTTGCATTTTTTAAAAGTGCTCAGGCTGCTAAATCAGCTGCATCAAAGCTTCGCAATCAAGGAATAAAAAATGTTAGATTGCTTTTTAAGAACGATCAATATTGCGTGAAAGTGAGTTATAGGTAGTGGTGAGTGCAGAATTCGAAAGATTTGGTTAATGTAAGAAACGCTGGCTAACTATTGTAAGTTAAAAATGTGATATAAAAAAGATATCAACAATTTATAGCTATACCGCCGCGGTATCTCTAGATCCCGCTAACAAGCAGCGGGATGACGGTTTTTCAAATTGTCGGTAAATCTAAGTCAGTTTAGCTATAGCACTATAGAGACAAAGATCGAAATTTACTTATTTACGTCTCCAATTTCATCATGTATAATGGAGACAAAGATTTATATTTTGTATTTTATGTCTCCATCATTTATTGGTAGGCAAACCGAGTTGAAGCAACTGCTGGAGCTTACGGAAAAAAACACTGCATCTTTTGTAGTAGTCAAAGGAAGGCGTCGTATAGGAAAAAGTCGTTTAATTCAAGAGTTTGGTAAACATTTCGAACAACATTACTCATTTGCAGGTTTGCCACCAGAAAAGCATACTACAACATCCCACCAACTTAATGAATTTTCTAGACAAGTTGCTAGACAATTTAATACATCTTTTGCTAGATATGACGACTGGAGTGACTTACTATGGGCAGTTGGTGAACGTTTACTATCTGGCAAAATATTATTGCTCCTTGATGAAATTTCTTGGATGGGCTCAAAAGATCCAACTTTTTTAGGCAAAATAAAGAATTTTTGGGATACACAGCTAAAAAATAATAACAAGCTAATTTTTGTTGTCTGTGGATCAGCTTCATCCTGGATTGAAAAAAATATACTTAGTAGTACTGGTTTTGTAGGAAGAATATCGTTGACTTTAACACTCGGGGAGTTATCACTTTCTGATTGCAATGAATTTTGGCCAAAAAATATTTCAGCATACGAAAAGTTTAAGGTGCTTGCAGTAACCGGTGGAATTCCAAAATATTTAGAAGAGGTAAATTTTAAACATGGTACTGAAGAAAATATTAAAAAGCTTTGTTTTACAAAAGGTGGGTTTTTAGTTGAGGAGTTTGACCAAATATTTTCAGATCTATTCATGCGAAAAACAGCTTTTTATAAGCAAGTAGTGAGAGCTCTTTCTACTGGAGCTAAAGAACAGGAAGAAATTTGTACTGCTTTAAACATTGCAAGACACGGACGCATTTCTGAGTATCTATATGAGCTCGAGCTTGCCGGTTTTATTGCAAAGGATCACACTTGGGATATAAAAACGGGTACTGATTCACGACTCAGGAAGTACAGACTTCAAGATAATTATTTAAGGTTTTATCTAAAATATATTGAAAAAAATCTAGGAAAAATTAATCGCGACACCTACTCTATAGGGTTACTTATATCTCTACCAGAGTGGCATACAATTATTGGACTTCAGTTTGAAAATTTGGTGCTTAACAATAGAAAGAGCATACATAATATCTTGAGAATTGATGGAATAGTAAGCGAAAATCCATTTTTTCAGAGGAAGACAGGTGCTGGTTGTCAAATTGATTACATGATTCAAACAAGGTTTAACACACTCTACATTTGCGAAATCAAATTCTCAAAAAATAAAATCGGTCATTCAATAATACAAGAAGTACAAAAGAAAATAGATACACTAAAGCGTCCAAAAGGCTTTTCATGTCGTCCAGTCCTTATTCACGTTAACGGTGTGAGTGATGACGTTATAGATAGTGATTACTTTTCAAACATAATTGATTTTGGAGAATTATTGAATTGTAAGTAATTCTTGCTCTACTTTTTCAACTTTGTGTTGTTTAACATTGGAACAAGATTCCAGATGACATCTTTCATGAACTCTTATTATAACAATGTTCGTACAGATGTGTGCCACGCGCTGGAATGACATGGTGAGGTGTCATCCTGCTGCTCCTTTCTTGTCATCCCGCGCGGAATAATTAACCGTCATACCGCCGCGGTATCTCACATAGATCCCGCTAACAAGCAGCGGGATGACGATTGTCAGGGTGTCATCCAAGTAGCCCCTTTTTTTGTCATCCCAGTGCCCAGACACTGGGATCCAGGAAAAAGAATGGTGTCATCCCAGTGCCCAGACACCTTAGACAATCTGCCAACTTCTGATTTTGTCCATTCTGGGCGGGATTGTTGAGTTCTCTGATCTTAAATACTACATTTACTTCATCAAGATCAATGTTGACTTCTTTTACTAATGTCCTAATAAGACTACGTTTAGCTTGCCAATCTAGGTGTTCCAATTCCGATTTAACACTAGAATAAAAGCCCTTTATGCTATTTGTAATAAGATTCATTTTCTGCTGTAGTCCCTTTTGATCAATCACCTTTTTCTTCTCTCCTTCAATCTCTTTTAAACGTTCCTTCATTTTTTTCATTGCCTGCTTAAAGTCTTCCTTACTTATATATTTTTCCTCACTTGTATTCTCTTGAATATAATAATCATTTATAAGTTCTTTAATATTTTGTTTTAATTGACTCTCACGTCTTGCAAACCTTTCATCTAATAATTCATTCTTATCTTCTGAAATTCTACATTGGTACTCCTTTACCATCCTATCTGGATTTTTTAATACACTTTTTACTTCTTCCC
The DNA here is from genome assembly GCF_964026865.1 of Wolbachia endosymbiont (group A) of Clivina fossor. Taxonomy (NCBI): domain Bacteria; kingdom Pseudomonadati; phylum Pseudomonadota; class Alphaproteobacteria; order Rickettsiales; family Anaplasmataceae; genus Wolbachia; species Wolbachia endosymbiont (group A) of Clivina fossor. The sequence continues at coordinate 134,160 of NZ_OZ034707.1, forward strand.
ACACACCTGTTTCTAACACTTCTCCACGAATAGATCCGTTAGTGCATACCTTATTACCGTAAAAATTTCTTGTACCCAGGCAAGTGTAATAAGTATACACAATCTTTTTTTCTTTGCTGTAATTTCGTCTTCCGCAGTAAGCACGTCCACAACACTTACACACAACTAGCTTTTGCAACAGATATGTCTCTTTTCTTTGCTGCACTCTTGCTCTCTGTTTATTCTCAATCAATTGTTCTTGTACTACATTAAACAAATCCTCGTCAACTATTTTCGGCACCGGTATATGAATCCAATTCTCCTCATCTGTACTGTAAATAGAGTGAGTTCGCCGGCTGTTGCTTTTTTTTGGTTTGACTTCTAGCATTACTGGGCCCGCCTTTGTTTTACCATATGCTGCTTGCCCCTTGTATGCTGGATTTTTTAACATCTTATGGATGGTGCTTGAATGCCACACCTCTTTTCCTGTTTGTGTTCTAACAGAAGCTTCTCTTAGTCTCTTTACCGCTTCTCTAATACTTATCCTTTCCTCTCCAATCCACATGAACACCTCTCTCACTACTTTTGCTTCCTCTTCATTAATTTCAAATTTGTTTTCTCCTCCTTTTACATGCTTTCTTATATATCGATAACCATAAGGTGCATTGCTTATTACACTCACACAACCTTCTCTTGCTGCATGCAGTTTTCCCCTCATGCTTCGTATCAAGATTTGTCTCAGTTCAAACCTTCCTACTGCTCCTTGCACATCTGTCATTAAATCGGACTCTGGTGTATCATCAACCTTATGATTTGAAAAGATTATTTCTACTCTTGCTCTCTTAAATTCATCTATTACATCTCTTTGATCTACAGGATCACGTGACAACCGATCTAGTGAATAGATATAAATCTTATTAATTTTTCCTTCTGCTACTTTATCACGTAATTTCTTTAAACCTTCACGCTCTAAATTTGACCCTCTACGGCCATCGTCAGTGAATACATATTCTTCCAATAACTCATGTCCATCTACAGCAATTCTACGCTTAAGCTCTGCAATTTGGCTCTCTATTGTATGATCCCGCACTTGTCGGTCTGATGAAACTCTTGCATACAAGGCCACCGTTATCATCTTTTTCTACCTCCTTTTCGTTGTTTCTTTTTACTGAATACTTTAGTAACTGCTCGTAAGCTTCTGATAAATGTTTATCTGCTAACTCATCAGGCTCATATCGACAGGTCACAGTTAACGTTCTCTTTCTCATAATTTCTCCTGTAAATGTTTTCATAGTTCAGGAGCCTGACCACTCCCTTTTTCCATAAATCCATTACTCTTGCGAAAAAGACGCAACTGTTAACCTTTATTTCTCTCAGCTTTTATGCAAAATTTTAGAAACACATACGCTATCTTTCATCAATTGAGCACTCTCCCAAATCATCAAGCTTCTTTTTTCCCTCTAATGATAAAATTTCCCTTTTTTCCATAATCACCTCTTTCTTAGCCACAGCCCTTCTAAATTTTCACAAGCTCTTCTTTTGCCACTATCACACCTGCTGCTGATACGACCCTTATTTTTCTCCTAAGAAACTCCCTCAACTAGCTCTTCCTGTTGCACCAAGATATAACCAAAATCCCGTGCCTTTTTGATCAAATTTTTCACGACTCTCTCTTTGTAACGTGTTTCGTAATAGTTCATTCCTTTTTCTACATACTTTTGTCCGTATCTCAACATTTGATAGAAGATACACGCTAATTTCCTTGCTGTAGCAGTAATTGCTTTTGGGGATCCTAGTTGCTTTTTTAATCTTCTATAATATGCACCCAATGCACTCTTACTTTTTCCCACGGCATAAGCAGCCATTCGAAAGGCATTTGCAGCACGATTGATAACCTCACGAGTTCTTGTCCTAAATACTTTTTCCCCTGTAATCTTATTAGCAGGACTTAGCCCTAACCATGAAGTAAAATGCTTTTCTGATCGCCATTTACTGTAGTTAATACCAATTTCCGAAATAATAGCTTGTACAGTTAGTACATCAAATCCAGGAATTTTAGTAAAATCTATACCGGTTACTCGATACAATTCTTCACGCAAGGCAAAGTTTGGCTTATCTTTTCGATACTTACTTCTTTCCTTGCTTAACTCTTTACTCTCGTCAGATTTCGCTTCAAATGTCTTATAGTGGTTTTCAATATTTTTGTCACACTCTGCTATTTTTTCCTGATAAACATTGTATAGTTCAAATTCCTGCTGTAATGCAAATAAATGTTCCTCTCTGTAGTCACCTGTTAGTGCTTTGGCAATAGCCGATTTATCACTCTTTATTCGCACATCCCTTAATTCAGCTAATTTATTAGGATTTCTTTCACCTTCGATTATAGCCTTAATAATTTGCATTCCAGTGACACCTGTTATATGGCTTATTACTTTATGTAACTGAATATTCATTTGTACTAACGCCTTTTGCATCCTATTAATATGTGTAGTCGCACTTTCTGTAAGATTTTTACGTTGCCGAACATAACTACGCAATATGCACATTTGATCATCTGGCCTAAACGATCCTTGGATTAACCCATAACTGTGTAGTTGTTGTAGCCATTGGCAATCCTGGACGTCTGATTTTCTCCCAGGTACATTTTTTACATGCCTTGCATTTGCCAGTTTTACTTCGAATCCATACGATTCAAGTACTTGGAACAAAGGAATCCAATATACTCCTGTTGACTCCATAGCTACTGTAGTAACTTTACACTTCTTTAACCACTTTGCTATATTGTGAAGATCTTCTGTGAAGCAGCTAAACTTTTGTACACGTTGTTCATCTCTTTCTTCAGGTACACATACATAATGCACAGATGAACCGATATCTATTCCTGCTGCGTTAGGATTCATTATCTCTAATTTACTTTTTGCTTTTTTCATGGTAGCTCCTATAATTTGTAATAACGAAGTGCTTCAGCTTGGGAATGGTTAAGATTATACAATCTCCTAAACGAGGTAGTCATAAAATATGGCTCCATCAATGGTTCGAACGTTCCTCCCAAAACCATGCTATGAAACGGGCACTTATGGCACCAGTGAAAAATTCGGTTATAACTGCAAAAGCACCTCCTGTACAATTGTACTTAAAAACTGCTAAAAACTTAAATTGGAGAGTTTCTTCCTGGTTTGACAGATTTTTCTGTTCGGTGCTATGAACTCTCTCTGCTTATTTGCGATTTTTACGTTCTCTAACACTTCTTTTATCTCTTTATTATTTCTCGCATAATCCATTGGCGTTTTGCCAAATTTATCCTTTTGCTCTACATTTGCTCCCGCTTTTACTAGCTCTTCTACTATTTTTACCTCACTTACCATGCATGCCAGGTGTAACGCGGCAAATTTGCTACTTCGTTCCACTGCGTTTACCTCTACTCCTGCCTTTATCAGCTCTTTTGTATTTTCTACACGTTGCCCCATTACTGCTAAGTGCAGTGGTCTATATTGTCCCGCATCTGCCACATTTATATCTGCTCCTTTTTTGATTAATAACCTCACTTTTTTTGGATCTGGCATTCCCACCGCGTAATGCAATATCGTCCTTCCTTTTGTGTCTTTTTTATTAATATTTTCTATTGAGTTATCTAATACCTCTTTCCACGACTTATTAAATTCTTCTCTTTCTTTCTTACTAAATTTTACCATAACTTTCCTCAGCTTTTAATGCAATATAAAGTGGCTCCAATTTGGCTCACTTTAGCGCTTAGCAAATCTTGTTTGTTTACTAGCTACTTTTTCACTTAGGGCTGTTTTGGCATAAAAAGCAAGTTTTTTTTACAAAATATACACATTTTTTTCGCATATTAGATTAAGATATAAATCTATATACTTAATCTGTTAAATAATAAGTGGTTCCTCTCCTGCTGTTGTCAGCTTTTTCTTTTAAATTTAGGCTTCCTATTTTTCCTATTATCTTGTAGCCTACCTTTTACTCCCTTCTCTTACAGAAAGCTCTTTTTATAGCCCTTTTATCTTCTCATCCATATCTTCTAGCTCTTTTTCCACTTCCATCAGTGCCTTCTTGACCAATGGCGCTTCTTCTAACTTTTCCCTTATTTCTTCAAACCTTCTTTCTCCTTTTTCTTTTAAATCTAGGCTAAATATCGCATCTACTGTCCGCTCCGACAACTCCCTTAGTTTTTCTAGCAACTCTTCAGTTCTCGCATAATACATTGCTGTTTTGCCAAATTTATCCTTTTGCTCTACATTTGCTCCAGCTTTTACTAGCTCTTTTATTATCTCTTTTGTTTCTCCTGTCTTGCATGCTATATGTAGTAGTGTATATCCTTTTTGGTCTTTCGCATTTACGTCACCTCCCGCTTCTAATATTGCCCTCACGTTTCCTATTTCCCTCATAAATACTGCTTCATGTAGGGGGGTCCTTCCTATGTAGTTCCCAGTATTAACATTCGACCCTGCTTTTATTAGCTCCCTTACTGTCTTTTCACAACTCATTAAGCTCGCACTATGTAATGCCGTATATCCTCCATCATCTATAGCATTTACATTTGCTCCTCCTTCTATCAGTGCTTTTACATTCTCTACCTTTCCATAGAATGCCGCTAGGTGCAATGGTGTCTCGCCTCTATTGTTTCTATCGTTTGTACCTGCACCTTTTTCTATTAATAACTTTATTACTTCTGGATTTGACACTTGTGCTGCTCGGTGCAATATTGTGCAACCTGCTGCGTCTTTTTCATTTATTCCACGAAATGAATTCTCCTTTAATTTTTCCAGTCTTTTATTTAAATTGAACATTTTAGTTACCCCACTATAAAAACATACGCCAATTTGGCTCACTTCAGTGCAAGATTAATTTCTTATGTTTACCTACACCTACCTGATTTATAGCTGTTTTGGCATGGAAAAGCAACTTCTTTTTTTCAAAAAACACACATTTTTACCGAATGTTAATGTAGTATATGAAGATATAAATATATGTATTTAATTCATTAAGCATATAGGTTGTTTTTCTTCCCAGGACCTGTTCAAATGTCGATGTTCATGCCAAGTTAGTACACATACTGTAATTGCTATTGAATGATGGAGAGATATACTCCATTATTTTAGCACGAAGTAACAAGTTCAATAGAATTAGTTCTTCAAAAATAATTTAAACTTTTACAGTAGGAGCAGTCTTATGAAATATTATAGTGGATTAGATGTCTCACTCAAGGAAACTTTTATCAGTATCGTTGATGAGAAAGGAAAAATTGTTAAAGAAGAAGTTATTGTAAGTGAAAGCAGTACAATAGCGGAGTATTTGCTTAGTCAAAGCAAAAAATATGAAGCAATAGGGATAGAAAGTGGACAACTATCAATATCAATGTGCAAAGAATTGAGGAGATTTGGATTGCCAGTAACTTGTGTAGATGCAAGGCATATGGCAGCAGCATTGTCTGCAAGAATCAATAAGAATGATAAAAATGATGCAAGAGGTATAGCACAAATGATGAGAGTTGGGCTATTTAAAGAGGTATTAGTAAAGTCAGATGAAGCTTGTCAGATTAAAATAATGCTTGGAAGCAGAAGACAATTAACACGTAGCAGAGAGAAAATTGAGGGAACAATAAGAGGATTATTAAAAATATACGGGATAAAAATTGATCAGCGTGCCAGATCTACAAGTTTCATTTTAAAAGTGCAAGAAATAATTAATGAGCTAGATGAAATTAGCAAGAACTCAATTGAAGCATTAGTACATAGCTTAGAAACAATAGAAGAATCGATAAGAAAACTTGACAAAATGCTCTCAGAGCAAGGTAAAAAAGATGAGGATTGTAAATTATTAACTACTGTTCCAGGAGTTGGTATTATAGTAGCAATGACATACAAAGCTGCGATAGATGATGCATATAGGTTTGAAACATCTTATGCAGTTGGAGCCTATATGGGATTGAGCCCAAGACAGTACGCTTCTGGAGAGATTGATCGGCATGGAAGTATATCAAAAATGGGACCAGTAGAATGTAGGAATGTGTTGTACGAAGCAGCACAAGTCTTACTGGTAAAATGTAAAAGGAAATTTAAATTGAGAAGCTGGGGATTGAGGCTTGCAAAAAAGAAGGGTATGAAGAAAGCAATTGTTGCCGTAGCGCGGAAGTTGTCTGTAATTATGCATAGGATGTTGGTTAGTAAAACAGAATTCTGTTATCAATAAATGCAAAAAGTAGATAATTTGATGTAAAGTAAAGATAGCAATGCCGATGGAAGGGATAAGCAAGATCCTAGGTTGAAGCATAGACTTCGTAAGACACATGTTGCCGTCCACTTCCGCCTAACAAGTATAGTGCGGCTTGGCTAAAATACAAATTAGCCATATCAGACCGCGGAGAGAACCATGGAAGCATGCTATTTTAACTTATATTAAGACTATGAAGGGAAAGAATGATACCTTAGTTTTTATAAGCTTAATGAATATGTGGATAAATACTTTAAATGTGTGTGGCGTATTTATCCACATATTCATTGGCTGCATAATTTAAAAGAGATTAATTAGAAATTTAGTGCTGGTGTTTTGATTGCCAATAAAACCCCTTTTGATTGAATAAGATAATACGATAGTAAATAAAAGGTTGTATCAGACCTGAGTTTTACATCAAAAAATATTTTTCATGATACAAAAAATTATTATTGACTTTCATGCAATTAGAGAACCTGGGTAAAACACTAAAATGTAATTTTCTAACTCCTGTATTGCATCCTTTTGCTCTGAATTTAATTCGCTTTCAAAATGAACATAGTGCTTTGCTAAACCAAATCTTATAACTTTTTGATCGGTAGAGTTTTCTACTTTGTAATGATAGGTAACGCTAAACCTTTCTAAAATTGGCTTGTATTTTAAATTCCACACTTGTTCAGATAGCTTATCACTTCCTAGTAAAAACCTTTTTCCCCTCTCTTCTATACTACTTACTGGAAAACATGCGTTTATTTCTCCTAAACTCCAACTGTCCGATAATACTATCTGCGCTTTCGCAAACTTAATTGCCGGTAATAAGCTCTGTGGTAGCGGATATAACGTTTTTAAATTATTCCACTGATGACTTCTTTCATAAATACCGTTATAATTCTTTGTGTGAGGCTCGGTTTCTCCAAGTATTGCTACATCTAGCCTATACAGATCATTACTTAATGCCTGCTCATAATGAATCCGAAAAGTACCAAACTTAAAAGTTGGATTTAAGATTTTTAGCTCAAATGTGTTCTTCCGACCAAATGATAACACTGGCCCATCTTTTTCTATTTTTACCCCTGAATAATCCGACAACAAACTGCCAAAAAAACTTTCATCTAAAATAAATCTTCCAATATTATAGTAGTCATTGAAAAGCCTCATTAACCTCGATCTTGCAGGTAATGATAGCTTTGCTAGTTCTACTACTGCATCTACGAAGAAGTCGTTTGGTACGTCTCTTATCCCTATCTGTAATTCAAAAAAGTGTTCTCCAGGTGGCTCTTCAATAATTGTAATATCTTCATTTATATTTGCCCACTTCAGTGCTATTTTCAGCGATGCTGGTGTTCCTCTTAAACGCTGAAATTCTACCCCTTCTTTTATCGCTCTTCTTTTCTCTTTTGCCCAACGCAGAATCTCTTCTAACCCATATTCCTCTATTATCCACGGCAATACTTTTTCCCCTGGGCTAAATTTAAATCCTTTTACACAGCTTGGGTCTACTTTGTAATCGATTGCATCAATCAGCGCTTTTTCTTGCTTTGTTGCGTTTGGTGGTAATAGCATTAATTCAACTCAACATTTAAACTTCTTAAGGTAGCACACTCATTCCCCAGTACCACAACGTCCTCTCTTGGCTCGATTAATTCCACGTTTTCTACTCCTTCTACGAACAAATTCGCTATAATCCACGACCTTGTTACATTCCATCCTAATCTTTTCGTTGTTTCAAATTTTTCTATAAATTTCTTCTTCACCGTTTCAATAATATCTGGTCTTTTAATGCTAATTTTACTGTGGATATCTATTTCTATAATATTGCAACTTACCACTTCTATTGTATCTGTTAAAATCCTCACATCCTCCCTGTTTAGCTGATTTCTGACAATTTCTAGTAATTCTTCTGGCAGTGTGGATAATTCTGTGGATAAGATTGAAACTTGTACTTTTCCTGGTACAGGTGATTCTACTAATGCATCTTTTACTCTCGTATCTGCTGATAATGCATAATACCGATAATTTCCTCCTGTGCTTGAGCCAACTATTCTTGCCTTGATTCTTTTTCTAAATCGTTCATCCTTTTCCCCGTTCTCCCTTTCCACTCCGTAAAATTCAGCTAAATCATCAAGTTCTTCTCCCCTTGCAAACTTAAGTAAGTTGCCCCTTGCTGCTTCGTTTATTCTTTCTCTGAGCAAAAGTTCTCGCCATGCTGCTACCTCTAATACCAAACTTCGTTATTGGGAAGACAAATAGAATATACGATAAATTCACTTAAACCTCCAGTTATAGGCGGAAAGCACTCTTTTTCATTTGTCTCATTATTATTGAGAATTGGTATAAAATCTTTATTGCTGGATCACTTTCTACCAATACTGTAAAACTTGAGTCTCGACGTATCAACTCCTCCTTCATACGTGAAAAGATTTCTTCGAAGTTCAGTGGCTCAATAATGTTAGGCTGCTCCATCTTTATACCACAACTCCATCAAAGCGAATCTTTTCCCCCATTGGTAAGTACAATCCTTCTAGGTCAAGCGTTACTTTTCCTTCTTTCACTTCTGTTATTTTTACTTTTTCTAACTTAAATCTCTTTTCCCACTTTTGTAGTGCTTCTGCTGTTGCTGCGTAAATTTCTAACGTAAAATCACGATTTACTGGCTTATCTACTAATTCAAATAATCTTGAACCGTAATCTCTTCTCATGATTCTACTACCAATTGGTGTGGTCAAAATATCAACTATTGACTGTTTCAGATGGTCCAAATCTTCTAATTCCTTACCTGTTTCAGCACTCATTCCCTTCATATCTTTATCCAGAAAAAACGCTGCTACTTCCACTTACTACCTTAAAACCACATGAGGCTAAATCACCAACTCGTGCAATACCAATATCATTAACAAATACGCTGTTTGACCCTTGCGTTAGTTTCTCACCTAGAGTTAAGATATCTCCTTTTCGACAAACAGATCTACCGTTTATAAAAACGTCGTTACTTCCACTCATACAAACATGAACCGGTATCCCCATGCAATGATCTCCTATACAAACTATAGCTCTTCTCATGTCAATTGAGATCAACTCTCCTTCCCTTAAGTTTTATTCCTTCTTTTGTCATCTCTATACTCGATTTTCCAACTTTTAGCGTTATTTTATCTACTACTTCAATCTCAAGATGATGATTCTCCTTATCGTACGATAATTTCGTTCCATCCTTAAACTCTAAAATATGCGCGTCTTTTCGGCATTCCGAGGGAAAATACTTCTGCTGATAAATTGCCGGTAACACCACCCCTAATGACAACTCTCCATATGGCGATAATACCATCACCTGCTCATCAATATCTGGGGAAAACCAACTTCTATCTTCTCCTGCTCTTGCCGTTACCCACGGAAGCCAATCGGTTAAAAATTCTCCTACCTTTACCCGCACTCTTGCTTTTTCATAGTCTACTTCTTTAACTAGACCTATACGAATAATGTTCGCTAGCCTTCTATTTAGCTCTGCAATCGCAAAATTATGGTCTAACATTTTCCCCCACACTAATAATATGCGGTATAATACCAGTTTCTAACCACATTGATTGACCTGTATGTAGCTCATGAACCCATTCGACCAACCACACTAGATATGCATCTAATTCTGGTCTAAAATCATCTCCTCCTGCTGATATAAATTCACCTGCTGAAACATTTTCCACGTCCCAAGTATTTTTATTCACAACTCTTGCAACTTCTGTTGCTAATTCTCTCACAACTATCGAGATGATATGAATTGTTATTGCTTGGCTGGAAGCATGAGAAGATAATAACTTCTCAGAGTGGATAGGTGGCAGGTTGAAAGGATTCATGAGGCCCTATTTTGCTTTTACATGCAATAATGGGATTAGACCTCGTTATCGAGATTAACCGCCCCTGCCACCGAAAACCATCGTGCGGCCCATAAAATTTGGTGACCGCGTATAGGAGGTTGGACCAACCGGTAATATTCTACTCTGATATTTTGTAGTATTCAATAAGAGGGAAAATTTATGCGTTACATAGGTGTTGATTTACATACTAATACCAATTCCTAAAAATAAATAGACGAATAAAGAAAAATTTCTAAAATAGAATAATTTAAGAATTAGTGGGGAGTTATGGCAGGAAAAAGTAAAGCAATAGGAGAAGAATTATATAATAAGTGTAACCTGGAATTAAAGAAGCACGGCATAAGAGGAGAGATAGGAAGAAGATTACAGGCAATAATATCTGCAAAAGAATATGGAATAACAAAAGTTGCTCAAATATACCGAATTACTAGAACTACATTGATGAAGTGGATTACAAGATTTAAGGAAGGAGGAGTCAATGCGTTTAAAATACAACCAGGACGTGGAGTAAAGCCGAAGTTGAGCTACAAGCAGCAAGAAGAAATTAAAAATGTCATAGCAGAAGAAGGAGCCAACCTAACGGCTAATACCAAACTTCGTTATTGGGAAGACAAATAGAATATACGATAAATTCACTTAAACCTCCAGTTATAGGCGGAAAGCACTCTTTTTCATTTGTCTCATTATTATTGAGAATTGGTATAAGAAATTAAAAATCATAATTGAGAAAATGTTTTCTATTGAGGTAAGTAAGTCTACAGCACATAGACTGATGCAAAAGTTAGGTTTTTCGTATATTACTCCAAGGCCTGTGCACAATAAACAGGATAAAAATAAACAAGAAGAGTTTAAAAAAAAATCTTAATGAAACTATTGTCACGTATCCCGAAAAAGAGCTATTTTTCTTCGATGAGTCGCGGTTTGGCACACATTCAAAGATTGGACACGGGTGGTTTAAAAAAGGCATTAGGACACAGGTTAAGGTAAAATTAGGTAGGCAAAACTTTTATCTCTATAGTGCAGTTAATCCTAGAAATGGAGAGAGTTCTAGCTTATTCGTACCAAACGTCAATACTGATTGTATGAATATATTCCTTGAGCAGATGTCACAATATTTAGGAACAAGGGAGGCATTTCTTGTTGTGGATTGTGCAGGATGGCATAGATCCAAAGGTTTAAAAATACCACAAAATATTACCTTAATCTATTTACCTCCATATTCACCAGAGTTAAATCCAGTAGAGCGTTTATGGCAATATTTGAAAGACAATCTCATTAAAAATAGAATATATGACTCTGTTAGTTTATTGGAGGATACTGTATGTGCATTCATTCGTAATATTACGGAAAGTTCGATCAAAACCATTTGTTCTGTGAGTTATTTGCCTACTTATTTATGAGATTTGGTATAATAGCTTTACTGTTTGCTACTTAGAAACAGGAAAGCAAGAATATATTCGCACATTTCACTTACAGAACTTGGACAATTTCGTTGAAGGTCTTAAATCAGAAGATGAAATAGCTTTCGAAGCTACAGGTAATAGCTGTTTCTTTTATGATGCAGTGTCATCTTACGTCAAGCGCGCAGTGATAATTGCACCCTGGCAATTTGAAGTTATTCGCCGCTCTGTAAAGAAGACAGACAGGCATGATGCAAGAGCTATTGCTTTCTTTCTAAGCAAGGATATGTTGCCTGAAGCGAGATGTAAAAGCAAACAATGCCAGCAGTTAGCTTCTCTTCTTCGAACAAGAGAGCAGTTAGTGAAATCACAAGTATCTCTAATCAATAAAATGCACGGTCTTTTTAATTATCATGGGATAAAAATTAAGAAGGAAACGCTGACAACTAAAGCTGGATTTGAACGCTCTATTCAAAAACACAATTGGGATTATATAGAAAAGATAGAGATTGAAGTAATTATCTATCAACTGGAAGCTATTAGAGAAAATCTCAAGAAGCTTAAAGAAGAAATTACTGCTTTTGCTAAGCAACTTCCTGGATTTAATAACCTTATCAGTATTAAAGGTATTGGTGCAATTTCTGTAGCAGTTTTTATCACGACAATTGGCGATATTAATGATTTTAGCAATCCTGAAAAGCTCACTGCTTATTTCGGAGTTGTACCATCAGTTTCTCAATCTAATCAGCAATGTACTATTGGAAGAATCACCAAATATGGGCCAAAAATGGCACGAACTTCTTTAGTACAGTGTACCTGGGTCGCTATACGATATAGTCCTTACCTGAAAAGTTTTTACGAGCATGTGAAAAAGAAGCGTGGTTCTGCTAAGGCTATTATTGCAACTGCTAGAAAATTTCTAACAACCATTTTCTATACACTGAAAAGGAACTGGATTTTTGAAGATTTTACAAAATTTGAATTTTTTATTGAACAATAATTGTAAGGGAAAATATGATACCTTAGTTTTTATAAGCCAAATGAATATGTGCTTTAAGTGTATGTAGACGCACATATTCATTAGCTACATTAATTTAAAAATATTAATTAAAAACTTAGTATTAGTATTTTTGTTGTCAATGAAACAACTTTTGATCGAATAAGATGGTACAGTAATAAATAAAAAATTACATTAGAGCTGAATTTTACATCAGAAAATGTTTTGAGTAATACAAAAATCATTATTGACTTTTATGCAATTGAGAGCTACCGATCTCTGACAGACATTTTCTACATACTTAAAGACAACCGGGTTTTTAAAGATTTTACAAAATATGAAATTTCTTATTGACAACAATCATAGGAGGAATTCTTGCCTGATTACGATAGAAGTATACCGAAAGTGGACGAGTATGTAATTATCATTGATGAATTATGTAAAGTTAAGGCAGTGCAAGATTTTTCACTTAACACTGAAGAAGCATGTGTTACTAGTGCAGTTGATAATGGATCTACTCTTAAAAGTGACAATGATCCAAAAAACGCACAACCAGAAAACTTAGTAACCAATGGTGAATCGATTCTAACTTTAGAACAAGAGAATGATGCTCAGGATAATAGTAAAAGACCTGGAAGTTCAAGCAAAGATGATGTTACTAAAAATGATAATGTAGTAGCTTCTGTTAGTAGTAATAATAATCATAGTAATTCAAGTAAAATTCAGTTAGATGAATCACGAGCTGGTAGCAATCAAGTATCCGATCAATCTACCGGACATATAATGCAAATGGATGATGAGCAAGCTCCTCTAAATGAGGATAGTTCTAAACTTGAAAGTAATCAACAAAATCTACAATCAGAAGTTTTACATGCATCTGAAAGTGTAGATAAGAATAGCAGTAAAAAAGACTCTAAACGGGTAAGTAATGCTCAAAGTAACAGCAAACACCCTAGTTATTCAGGCAAAAACAACCCTGCTCCACAAAATGCAAGAAGTAAGCGGCCTTTTATAGCTGTTTCTACACTAACCACTGTAGAACCAATTTCCGTCGATAGAGAAGCTAATCCTGACAGTCCATCTTCCGCTGAACCATATTTTGATAGTAGATCTGACAATGCTGTAGACAAAAAATCATCAAAAAAGGCAATTCAACCAATTGTAGCTGGTGTTGTTGGTGCGGCATTGCTAGTTAGCAGTATTGTGGCTTATATATTGAAAATGTATGCTATAGCGGTGATTGGGGGAATTATTGGATTAGCTTGTGTGAGTTATGCGTTGTATAATGCTCTAAAGCCTGGCACAAAGCTAGAAAAAGTGGAAGATGTAGAACGACTAGATGAAAAACCTCTTCCTAGTTTGTGAAGAAAATGCTCTATCGAAGCCAATATATTTACCATTATTAATAACAAATAAATATTTAAAAATTTCTTGACTTCCGCTAAAATAGATGGCTTCATGCCAATACTACTAAGAAAACAGTAGTAAATATTGAAAAGAATTGAGTCTTTAATGAGTGGATGAATAATAGTAGTGATAACAACAAACGTGAAAAATTAGAATCAGGAATCAGGAAGCAGCAATATAATAGAACGGCTTCTATTGAGAACTCCTGAGCAGCTAAAACTATACTGCAAACTGCTCGATAATGAGAAAAGACAAGATCTTTATCAAAAGGTGCTGAAGGAAATGCGTAAAAACCCAGAAGTGAATCAGTTGAAGAAGTTGAACGAAATAGCTGCTGTCATAGAAGAGGCCATATAAGGATGGAGAGAAGAGGGAAGAAAGTTAACTGGCCTACAAAATCTTAAAGCTAGTGGCATGCTTGAAGGACCATAATCGTCAAGTAAATTTTTTTTAAAACAAAACAAGATAATCTCTAAATTATTATGGCTATCACTTAATATTTAAAGAACATCTCTCACTATTTTTTCTTTCCTTCAGAGTGGGGGTTCTTGAACTTCTTTACAAGATCCTTGAACATTGCTATTTCCAAGTGAACTTGAAGGTCTGTTACAGTAATATATGGTAGCAGCAGCAACAAGACAACAAGCTCCAACTGCTATTCCGACTGCTAACGTTTCTAAGTAAACTGCAATAGCTACCCCTAAAACAACTCCAGCTATTGTTACTACTGAATCATTTTGGGCTTTTTCGCTACTTTCAAATATTGGTTGTCCCGTCTCACTATTTTTATTACATAATTGAGTGCCGGTCTCTGTAGCTTTATCAACTGTATTGGTTTGCTTTTTTATTTCAACTTTAACTTCCTCAACATCTGCCGGCATAGCCCTTGATTCCTCTATATCATCTCCTTTTGCATTAGTGGCTCCCTTCCAATTTTTGAATTTTCTAGCAATAGCTTTCCCTATCTTTTTCATAATGTTTTTCTCTCTCTATTAAGATTTATTGTATAGTGGATGTGCGTAATTTAAGACACTAATCCATAAAATTTCTCCAACTGCTCACTCCACAGCATCGGTATTTCCCTTAAATCAACTAACCTCAAATTACTTGGTTGTCTCCCATTTACTATGTCTTCTTTTATCTTTGGAGCTAAATAATTTAACCTTAAAATTTGTTGTATGCGTCTCGTACCTATATTAATTTTAACGCTCAGCTCTTTCACACTTCCATATTTGCCCTCTTCCAGTTGACGTTTCCACAGATGAGCCCTTACCACTGCTTTCAGTAGCGCATTATTTGTTTTCCCTTCTGGTTCTACTACCGTGCATTTGTTTTCTTTCTTCTTTAAATTCATTGGTATAAATTTTTCCTCTGATTCAGAACGTACCTCTATAGGTACCGCTAGTAATAGCAGAAAAAAATGGGCGGTCTAAAACTTATTTAGGCAATGAGAGACTATTTCTTCTTGAGTTGTTCAATTTCATCTTTAGGAAGACCAGTAGATTCAGCTACTAGGTTAACAGATACGCCAGCTTTAAGTAAGTTTTTTGCCACTTCAATTTTTCCTTCAATCTTTCCTTCAATTTTTCCTTCATTAAATTTCTGGTTGAGGCAAGATACATTATCATCCTCATTTTTCTTAGCTTGTTGATATATAGTCCGTTCTTCCTTAGTCCAATTATACTCTATCAACTCATTATAAGCTCTGCCAATAATCTCGTCACTTCCTACTATTTTCTTTAGATCCTTTTCACTAGTTTCACTTGCATACTTAAAGAAAAATATCCATTTTTCGACTATACTTTCTAATTGATCCTCTTTTGTTTTTGGAAATTTCGGTAGTTCTATGAAAGTATAACTAAAGTCCTTCAGGTCATGTTCGTGAGTAATCTTATCAAGAGTAACATGATCGGACTTGTAGGCTGATTTATTAGGAAATAGAACAAAATCAGTGATGGCAATGAAGATAACTTCTTTAAGTTCATGATATTTGTCACCTATGCCGGCTTGGCTAAAATAAGCTCCAGCAGCATAGTATTGTGCGCGTTTTTCAAAGCCAGTCGTTCTCGCAACCTGCATCTCGCAAATAAATTGAACACCTGCAGAATCTCTACATAATACATCGACAATACTCTCCTTTTTAGCGGCAATGTCGGGGTTTTGAATGGGACTTAGAAACTGCACATTCTTTATTTTAGCTTCACCAGTGAGGTTTAGAACATCGTTGAGAAAATGAATGAGAATATCTTTATTTTTCTCAGTACCAAAGATGCGCACGAAGGCATAATTGTTTTTTGGATCTAAAAACTTTGACAAAGCCATAAGAAATTCTCTTCAAAACTATTAATAATTGTACACCATTCTGTAGAAATATTCAACCTTTTTGTATTTAAATCTTATTTTTTTAAACTTTGGGCATGTTAAAGAAAAAAACAACTGTCAGAGATGGGTTGAGAATGGCATTCTCTACTTTAGATGCCCTTATATATCTTTTTACAACCACCTCTGTAACATGCCTTAAAAGATCAGAAAATGGATATCAAGTTTTTTCTCTCCATACTTTTTTCAGTGCTCTCATTTTATTGCTTTTATAAACGTTAATCCATAAAACTTTTCCAATTGCTCACTCCATAACATCGGTATTTCCCTTAAATCAGCTAACCTGAGATGTCTTGGTTGTCTCCCATTTACTATGTCTTCTTTTATCTTTGGAGCTAAATAATTTAACCTTAAAATTTGTTGTATACGTCTTGTACCTATATTAATTTTAACGCTCAGCTCTTTCACACTTCTATATTTTCCTGCCTCCAGTTGACGTTTCCACAGATGAGCCCTTACCACTGCTTTCAGTAGCGCATTATTCGTTTTCCCTTCTGGTTCTATTACCGTGCATTTATTTCCTTTCTTCTTTAAATTCATTGCTATAAATGTCCTCTCTGACTCAGAATGTACCTCTATTCCATCTTCTTTTACCATTACTCCCTTTATTAGTTTTTTCACCACTTCTTTCTGTTTTCCAAAACTTAAATTTTTCCACTCTTCCGCTTTTTCTTGCCAATTTTTGTATAGGTGCTCTGCTCTCTTCATTACTTCTTTTTCCACTTCTCCTGCTACTATATTCCGACTCTTTGACGCACAGCTTTTTCCAACTAAATGATTGTTGCACACGTAATATCTATACCTTTTATTCTCTTTTTTTGCGTACGTCAGCGTCATATTTGCATTACAGCTCTTGCACTTTATTATTCCCTTTAGCAATGCTTCCTCATATTTTACTTTTCGATATGGCTGATTCTTTATCAATTCTTGCGCTTTTTGCCATTTTTCTTCCTCTATTATTGCCTCATGCTTTCCCTCATATTGCTTCTCATAATGCTTGATTTTTCCCATATACGTTGGATTTGTTATTATTCTTCTTACCGTCGCTTTTTTAAAGATTTCTCCTCCATACACCTTTCCTGATTTTGCCTCAAACTTCTTCGTTCGGTATCCTTCTCTATTTAACTCCCTTGCTAGTTCTGCCATTGATTTCAGTTCCATATATCTTTCATAGATATGTTTTATTACTTTTGCTTCTTTTTCATTTATTATTAATTCCTTTTCTTTTGCATCGTACCCTAGCGGCAGATTTCCTCCCATCCATAACCCTTGTTCTTTCGATGTTGCTATTTTATTTTTTACTCTCTCTACTACCATCTCTCTTTCTAATTGTGCTGCTCCTGATAATACCGTTTGTACGAATTTTCCCATTGGCGTATTATTGTCAAATATCTGTGTTATTGCTACAAAGTTTACTCGGTGCCTCCTAAAAAATGATGTCACTTCTATGCCGTCTTTTGTCTCTCTTGATAACCTATCTAGCGTATATACCACTACGCAATCTATTTCTCCTGCTGCTATATTCTTTAATAATTCCTTTATCGCTGGTCTTTCTAAATTTTTCCCTGAATATCCTCCATCATCGTACCTTTTTGCCAATGCTACCCATCCTTCTCGGCTTTTTATATATTTTTCACATGCTACTCGCTGTGCATCCAAGCTATTAAAC
This sequence comes from Wolbachia endosymbiont (group A) of Clivina fossor, assembly GCF_964026865.1. Taxonomy (NCBI): domain Bacteria; kingdom Pseudomonadati; phylum Pseudomonadota; class Alphaproteobacteria; order Rickettsiales; family Anaplasmataceae; genus Wolbachia; species Wolbachia endosymbiont (group A) of Clivina fossor. Next base: position 152,085 of record NZ_OZ034707.1, read on the forward strand.
TTTTGTTCTAATCCATCCTCATTTGATTTTCTTGTATATATCGCACATCTTATTTCTTCACACACTTTTTCTCTCCTTTTCACGCATGCCAAACAATAAAGGTCCGTTGTAGCTCATTCCCATTATTTTTCCGGCTACCGCTGATAATGACGTATAAAACTCTTCTCGGTAGATCAAACCTGTATTTGTTACCATTACAACGTGAACTTCTTCCCCTCTCTCTAATATCAACTCTGTCCCCTCTACTGGTAGTTTATCGCTACTTATCCTTTTTCCCTTCTCTAGTCGATCTGCCAGGTATTCTAGTCTTTTTGCTCCTTTTCTTGATATTTCTCCATATGTTTTCTCCTGTATTTTATACGCCAATCTTGGTATCAGGTATTTCTTTGAGTATCTAGGTGCCTCTTCCTCAAATACCTCTTTCCATATTTTCCTCAGTTCTACTAATGGTTTCTCTCCTAAATTCTTTACTTTCTTCTCTATTTTTTCCTTTTTTTCCATAACTCTCATACCACTTTTCTTCAGCTACAGCTCTCCGTCTTTAACTTCCTCATCCATATTTTTCAACTCTTCCTTTGCCATTATCACACCTGCTACCGTACTTTCCGATACAACCACTAGTTTTTCTAGAAATTCCCCCTGTTTATTTGCGATTTGCTCTACATTCGCTCCCGCTTTTACTAGTTCTTCTACTATTTCTATCTCTGCTACCATGCATGCAAGGTGCAACGGAGCAAATTTGCCACTGCGTTTATATCAGCTCCTGCCTTTATCAGCTCCTTTGTATTTTCTAGACGTTGCCCCATGACTGCTAAGTGCAATGGTCTATATTGTCCTGCATCCGCCACATTTACATCTGCTCCTTTTTGGATTAATAACCTCACTTTTTTTGGATCTGGCATTCCCACCGCGTAATGCAACATCGTCCTCCCTTTTGTGTCTTTTTTATTAATATTTTCTATCGAGTTATCTAATACTTCTTTCCACGACTTATTAAATTCTTCTCTTTCTTTCTTACTAAATTTTACCATAACTTTCCTCAGCTATTAATGTAATATAAAGTGCCTCCAATTTGGCTCACTTTAGCGCTTAGCAAATCTTGTTTGTTTACTAGCTACTTTTTCACTTAGGGCTGTTTTGGCATAAAAAGCAAGTTTTTTTTACAAAATATACACATTTTTTCCGCATATTATATTAAGATATAAATCTATATACCTAATATATTAAATTTACCTTCTTTTGCTTTTTCCAATAATATTAATTTTTTACTTCTTCAACTCCATTACCTCCTCTATTGCCTTGTTTGCTTCTCCATACATCACTTCTACATCTCTCATATTCACTCCCTTCTTTTCTAGATAACTCGTCACCTTCGGATAAATTTTTGCATAGTTTAGAGGACTGCATTCAAACCTATCTATTGCATCCATATCTCCTCCTGCATTTATCAGCTCTTCTATTGTTCCTATTCTTCTTGCTAAACAGGCTAAGTGTAGTGGTACTGCTTTATTGTTTGATTTTGCATTTACTGTAGCTCCTTCTTCTATCAGCACTTTCACATTTTTTCTTCTTCCTAAAAACGCTGCTAGGTGCAACGGCGTTTCATTTCTATTATTTCTCTCGTTAACGTTTGCTCCTTTTTTTATTAATAGCTCTACTATTTCTGGCTCTGACACTTGTGCTGCACGGTGCAATATCGTACAACCATCTGTGTCTTTCTCATTTATTTGTTGAAACTCGTTTACTGATATTGCTTTCAATAAATTATAAAAAGCGTTTTTTGTTTCTTCTTTTAACTTTATCATGACTACCTCACTATAAATGCTCTATAAAATTGCCTGTTTTGGCTCATTTCAGCGCTTGGTAAATTTTTTTTGTTTACCTACACCTACTTAATTTATAGCTGTTTTGGCATGGAAAAGCAACTTCTTTTTTTTAAAAAACACACATTTTTACCGAATGTTAATGTAGTATATGAAGATATAAATATATGTATTTAATTCATTAAGCATATAGGTTGTTTTTCTTCCCAGGACCTGTTCAAATGTCGATGTTCATGCCAAGTTAGTACACATACTGTAATTGCTATTGAATGATGGAGAGACATACTCCATTATTTTAGCACGAAGTAACAAGTTCAATAGAATTAGTTCTTCAAAAATAATTTAAACTTTTACAGTAGGAGCAGTCTTATGAAATATTATAGTGGATTAGATGTCTCACTCAAGGAAACTTTTATCAGTATCGTTGATGAGAAAGGAAAAATTGTTAAAGAAGAAGTTATTGTAAGTGAAAGCAGTACAATAGCGGAGTATTTGCTTAGTCAAAGCAAAAAATATGAAGCAATAGGGATAGAAAGTGGACAACTATCAATATCAATGTGCAAAGAATTGAGGAGATTTGGATTGCCAGTAACTTGTGTAGATGCAAGGCATATGGCAGCAGCATTGTCTGCAAGAATCAATAAGAATGATAAAAATGATGCAAGAGGTATAGCACAAATGATGAGAGTTGGGCTATTTAAAGAGGTATTAGTAAAGTCAGATGAAGCTTGTCAGATTAAAATAATGCTTGGAAGCAGAAGACAATTAACACGTAGCAGAGAGAAAATTGAGGGAACAATAAGAGGATTATTAAAAATATACGGGATAAAAATTGATCAGCGTGCCAGATCTACAAGTTTCATTTTAAAAGTGCAAGAAATAATTAATGAGCTAGATGAAATTAGCAAGAACTCAATTGAAGCATTAGTACATAGCTTAGAAACAATAGAAGAATCGATAAGAAAACTTGACAAAATGCTCTCAGAGCAAGGTAAAAAAGATGAGGATTGTAAATTATTAACTACTGTTCCAGGAGTTGGTATTATAGTAGCAATGACATACAAAGCTGCGATAGATGATGCATATAGGTTTGAAACATCTTATGCAGTTGGAGCCTATATGGGATTGAGCCCAAGACAGTACGCTTCTGGAGAGATTGATCGGCATGGAAGTATATCAAAAATGGGACCAGTAGAATGTAGGAATGTGTTGTACGAAGCAGCACAAGTCTTACTGGTAAAATGTAAAAGGAAATTTAAATTGAGAAGCTGGGGATTGAGGCTTGCAAAAAAGAAGGGTATGAAGAAAGCAATTGTTGCCGTAGCGCGGAAGTTGTCTGTAATTATGCATAGGATGTTGGTTAGTAAAACAGAATTCTGTTATCAATAAATGCAAAAAGTAGATAATTTGATGTAAAGTAAAGATAGCAATGCCGATGGAAGGGATAAGCAAGATCCTAGGTTGAAGCATAGACTTCGTAAGACACATGTTGCCGTCCACTTCCGCCTAACAAGTATAGTGCGGCTTGGCTAAAATACAAATTAGCCATATCAGACCGCGGAGAGAACCATGGAAGCATGCTATTTTAACTTATATTAAGACTATGAAGGGAAAGAATGATACCTTATACCAATTCTCAATAATAATGAGACAAATGAAAAAGAGTGCTTTCCGCCTATAACTGGAGGTTTAAGTGAATTTATCGTATATTCTATTTGTCTTCCCAATAACGAAGTTTGGTATTAGTTTTTATAAGCTTAATGAATATGTGGATAAATACTTTAAATGTGTGTGGCGTATTTATCCACATATTCATTGGCTGCATAATTTAAAAGAGATTAATTAGAAATTTAGTGCTGGTGTTTTGATTGCCAATAAAACCCCTTTTGATTGAATAAGATAATACGATAGTAAATAAAAGGTTGTATCAGACCTGAGTTTTACATCAAAAAATATTTTTCATGATACAAAAAATTATTATTGACTTTCATGCAATTAGAGAACCTTGGAACTGATGGTGCGCATTGTTATGGTGGTTTCTTTGCTGTTTTAGCTACTTGGTGTGAAAAGCATCATATACCATACAAAGGTGTTCCGGTGAAGACGATAAAACGTTTCATAGCAGGCAAAGGCAATGCAAGTAAGGGTGAAGTCATTGAAGCTGTGAAAGGCAAAGGTTTTTTTCCTCAAGACGATAATGAAGCAGATGCTTTGGCATTAATGTTTTACATAATGAGTTTTAGCGAATGCTGTGATATTAATATTTTACATAATGAGTTTTAATACTAATTCTACTATAAGTAACGATTTTAATAATATAGAAACGGGGTGAAATATGGGTCTTTCCCGCCAGCCAGGCTGACTTAGTAGCAAAAAGCCCAAACCTTCTCTAGCGTCAGACGTATTTTGATTATTAACTTTTTAATTAGTTGTTAAGAATTTAAATATAGCAATTTAATAAAATATTAAGAATATGAATTTAGCAATACACTACTATCCTATTGAAAATCTTGTCGAATATGATCGCAACCCTCGCAAGAATGACGATGTAGTAAACAGAATGTGCGCTTCAATTCGGGAGTTTGGTTTTCGTATTCCGATAGTTGCAAAAAGCGATGGAACTGTAGTTGATGGTCATTTAAGGCTTAAAGCAGCAAGGAAACTGGGTATGGAGAGTATTCCAGTGGTGCTCAGTGATAACTTAAGTGAAGCCCAAACCAAAGCTTTTCGGTTACTAGCAAATCAATCAGCTAACTGGGCAAAGTGGGACGATGATCTTTTAAAGGTAGAAATTCAAGAGTTAGAAGATTTGGAGTTTGACCTCAAAATGACTGGATTTGAGCTAGAAAAAGTCCAACGCTTTCTTGATAACCTTGATGGAAGGGAAGAACAAGGGGAAAAGGGAGAAAAATTTTCTGATTTAGCTGGTGATGACAAAAAAGTGGAAATAACAAAACCAGGGGATCTGTGGATTTTAGGTGGTCATCGAATCTACTGTGGTGATAGTTGTCTGGTTGAATCGTTTAAAGCGGTATTAGACGATAAAATGGCAGATATTACCGTGTGTGACCCTCCGTATAACGTAGCATATGGTGACAGTCAGGAAAGAGAAGACAAAAAAATACTAAACGATGATCAAGGTGAAAAATACGAACTTTTTCTGTATGACATTTGTACTCATGTTTTAGCATACACCAAAGGGGCAATTTACATCTGTGCATCATCATCTGAGCTGGCAACGCTGCAGAAGGTATTTGAAGAAGCAGGTGGAAGATGGTCGACATTCATCATTTGGGCAAAGAATCATTTTACGCTAGGAAGATCTGATTATCAAAGACAATACGAAACAATACTCTACGGCTGGAAAAACGGCAATAAACGTGAGTGGCATGGAGGACGCAATCAAAGTGACCTATGGTTTTACGATAAGCCAACGTACAACTCGCTGCACCCAACGATGAAACCAGTGGAGTTAATGGAGAGAGCGATAGTAAACAGCAGTAGACCAGGAGACATAGTTCTTGATCCATTTAGTGGTTCTGGGAGTACATTAATTGCCTGTGAGAGGACAGGAAGAATCTGTAGGACGATAGAGCTAGATCCTACGTTTGTAGATGTAATACCAATTCCTAAAAATAAATAGATGAATAAAGAAAAATTTCTAAAATAGAATAATTTAAGAATTAGTGGGGAGTTATGGCAGGAAAAAGTAAAGCAATAGGAGAAGAATTATATAATAAGTGTAACCTGGAATTAAAGAAGCACGGCATAAGAGGAGAGATAGGAAGAAGATTACAGGCAATAATATCTGCAAAAGAATATGGAATAACAAAAGTTGCTCAAATATACCGAATTACTAGAACTACATTGATGAAGTGGATTACAAGATTTAAGGAAGGAGGAGTCAATGCGTTTAAAATACAACCAGGACGTGGAGTAAAGCCGAAGTTGAGCTACAAGCAGCAAGAAGAAATTAAAAATGTCATAGCAGAAGAAGGAGCCAACCTAACGGCTAAGAAATTAAAAATCATAATTGAGAAAATGTTTTCTATTGAGGTAAGTAAGTCTACAGCACATAGACTGATGCAAAAGTTAGGTTTTTCGTATATTACTCCAAGGCCTGTGCACAATAAACAGGATAAAAATAAACAAGAAGAGTTTAAAAAAAAATCTTAATGAAACTATTGTCACGTATCCCGAAAAAGAGCTATTTTTCTTCGATGAGTCGCGGTTTGGCACACATTCAAAGATTGGACACGGGTGGTTTAAAAAAGGCATTAGGACACAGGTTAAGGTAAAATTAGGTAGGCAAAACTTTTATCTCTATAGTGCAGTTAATCCTAGAAATGGAGAGAGTTCTAGCTTATTCGTACCAAACGTCAATACTGATTGTATGAATATATTCCTTGAGCAGATGTCACAATATTTAGGAACAAGGGAGGCATTTCTTGTTGTGGATTGTGCAGGATGGCATAGATCCAAAGGTTTAAAAATACCACAAAATATTACCTTAATCTATTTACCTCCATATTCACCAGAGTTAAATCCAGTAGAGCGTTTATGGCAATATTTGAAAGACAATCTCATTAAAAATAGAATATATGACTCTGTTAGTTTATTGGAGGATACTGTATGTGCATTCATTCGTAATATTACGGAAAGTTCGATCAAAACCATTTGTTCTGTGAGTTATTTGCCTACTTATTTATGAGATTTGGTATAACGCATAAATTTTCCCTCTTATTGAATACTACAAAATATCAGAGTAGAATATTACCGGTTGGTCCAACCTCCTATACGCGGTCACCAAATTTTATGGGCCGCACGATGGTTTTCGGTGGCAGGGGCGGTTAATCTCGATAACGAGGTCTAATCCCATTATTGCATGTAAAAGCAAAATAGGGCCTCATGAATCCTTTCAACCTGCCACCTATCCACTCTGAGAAGTTATTATCTTCTCATGCTTCCAGCCAAGCAATAACAATTCATATCATCTCGATAGTTGTGAGAGAATTAGCAACAGAAGTTGCAAGAGTTGTGAATAAAAATACTTGGGACGTGGAAAATGTTTCAGCAGGTGAATTTATATCAGCAGGAGGAGATGATTTTAGACCAGAATTAGATGCATATCTAGTGTGGTTGGTCGAATGGGTTCATGAGCTACATACAGGTCAATCAATGTGGTTAGAAACTGGTATTATACCGCATATTATTAGTGTGGGGGAAAATGTTAGACCATAATTTTGCGATTGCAGAGCTAAATAGAAGGCTAGCGAACATTATTCGTATAGGTCTAGTTAAAGAAGTAGACTATGAAAAAGCAAGAGTGCGGGTAAAGGTAGGAGAATTTTTAACCGATTGGCTTCCGTGGGTAACGGCAAGAGCAGGAGAAGATAGAAGTTGGTTTTCCCCAGATATTGATGAGCAGGTGATGGTATTATCGCCATATGGAGAGTTGTCATTAGGGGTGGTGTTACCGGCAATTTATCAGCAGAAGTATTTTCCCTCGGAATGCCGAAAAGACGCGCATATTTTAGAGTTTAAGGATGGAACGAAATTATCGTACGATAAGGAGAATCATCATCTTGAGATTGAAGTAGTAGATAAAATAACGCTAAAAGTTGGAAAATCGAGTATAGAGATGACAAAAGAAGGAATAAAACTTAAGGGAAGGAGAGTTGATCTCAATTGACATGAGAAGAGCTATAGTTTGTATAGGAGATCATTGCATGGGGATACCGGTTCATGTTTGTATGAGTGGAAGTAACGACGTTTTTATAAACGGTAGATCTGTTTGTCGAAAAGGAGATATCTTAACTCTAGGTGAGAAACTAACGCAAGGGTCAAACAGCGTATTTGTTAATGATATTGGTATTGCACGAGTTGGTGATTTAGCCTCATGTGGTTTTAAGGTAGTAAGTGGAAGTAGCAGCGTTTTTTCTGGATAAAGATATGAAGGGAATGAGTGCTGAAACAGGTAAGGAATTAGAAGATTTGGACCATCTGAAACAGTCAATAGTTGATATTTTGACCACACCAATTGGTAGTAGAATCATGAGAAGAGATTACGGTTCAAGATTATTTGAATTAGTAGATAAGCCAGTAAATCGTGATTTTACGTTAGAAATTTACGCAGCAACAGCAGAAGCACTACAAAAGTGGGAAAAGAGATTTAAGTTAGAAAAAGTAAAAATAACAGAAGTGAAAGAAGGAAAAGTAACGCTTGACCTAGAAGGATTGTACTTACCAATGGGGGAAAAGATTCGCTTTGATGGAGTTGTGGTATAAAGATGGAGCAGCCTAACATTATTGAGCCACTGAACTTCGAAGAAATCTTTTCACGTATGAAGGAGGAGTTGATACGTCGAGACTCAAGTTTTACAGTATTGGTAGAAAGTGATCCAGCAATAAAGATTTTATACCAATTCTCAATAATAATGAGACAAATGAAAAAGAGTGCTTTCCGCCTATAACTGGAGGTTTAAGTGAATTTATCGTATATTCTATTTGTCTTCCCAATAACGAAGTTTGGTATTAGAGGTAGCAGCATGGCGAGAACTTTTGCTCAGAGAAAGAATAAACGAAGCAGCAAGGGGCAACTTACTTAAGTTTGCAAGGGGAGAAGAACTTGATGATTTAGCTGAATTTTACGGAGTGGAAAGGGAGAACGGGGAAAAGGATGAACGATTTAGAAAAAGAATCAAGGCAAGAATAGTTGGCTCAAGCACAGGAGGAAATTATCGGTATTATGCATTATCAGCAGATACGAGAGTAAAAGATGCATTAGTAGAATCACCTGTACCAGGAAAAGTACAAGTTTCAATCTTATCCACAGAATTATCCACACTGCCAGAAGAATTACTAGAAATTGTCAGAAATCAGCTAAACAGGGAGGATGTGAGGATTTTAACAGATACAATAGAAGTGGTAAGTTGCAATATTATAGAAATAGATATCCACAGTAAAATTAGCATTAAAAGACCAGATATTATTGAAACGGTGAAGAAGAAATTTATAGAAAAATTTGAAACAACGAAAAGATTAGGATGGAATGTAACAAGGTCGTGGATTATAGCGAATTTGTTCGTAGAAGGAGTAGAAAACGTGGAATTAATCGAGCCAAGAGAGGACGTTGTGGTACTGGGGAATGAGTGTGCTACCTTAAGAAGTTTAAATGTTGAGTTGAATTAATGCTATTACCACCAAACGCAACAAAGCAAGAAAAAGCGCTGATTGATGCAATCGATTACAAAGTAGACCCAAGCTGTGTAAAAGGATTTAAATTTAGCCCAGGGGAAAAAGTATTGCCGTGGATAATAGAGGAATATGGGTTAGAAGAGATTCTGCGTTGGGCAAAAGAGAAAAGAAGAGCGATAAAAGAAGGGGTAGAATTTCAGCGTTTAAGAGGAACACCAGCATCGCTGAAAATAGCACTGAAGTGGGCAAATATAAATGAAGATATTACAATTATTGAAGAGCCACCTGGAGAACACTTTTTTGAATTACAGATAGGGATAAGAGACGTACCAAACGACTTCTTCGTAGATGCAGTAGTAGAACTAGCAAAGCTATCATTACCTGCAAGATCGAGGTTAATGAGGCTTTTCAATGACTACTATAATATTGGAAGATTTATTTTAGATGAAAGTTTTTTTGGCAGTTTGTTGTCGGATTATTCAGGGGTAAAAATAGAAAAAGATGGGCCAGTGTTATCATTTGGTCGGAAGAACACATTTGAGCTAAAAATCTTAAATCCAACTTTTAAGTTTGGTACTTTTCGGATTCATTATGAGCAGGCATTAAGTAATGATCTGTATAGGCTAGATGTAGCAATACTTGGAGAAACCGAGCCTCACACAAAGAATTATAACGGTATTTATGAAAGAAGTCATCAGTGGAATAATTTAAAAACGTTATATCCGCTACCACAGAGCTTATTACCGGCAATTAAGTTTGCGAAAGCGCAGATAGTATTATCGGACAGTTGGAGTTTAGGAGAAATAAACGCATGTTTTCCAGTAAGTAGTATAGAAGAGAGGGGAAAAAGGTTTTTACTAGGAAGTGATAAGCTATCTGAACAAGTGTGGAATTTAAAATACAAGCCAATTTTAGAAAGGTTTAGCGTTACCTATCATTACAAAGTAGAAAACTCTACCGATCAAAAAGTTATAAGATTTGGTTTAGCAAAGCACTATGTTCATTTTGAAAGCGAATTAAATTCAGAGCAAAAGGATGCAATACAGGAGTTAGAAAATTACATTTTAGTGTTTTACCCAGGTTCTCTAATTGCATGAAAGTCAATAATAATTTTTTGTATCATGAAAAATATTTTTTGATGTAAAACTCAGGTCTGATACAACCTTTTATTTACTATCGTATTATCTTATTCAATCAAAAGGGGTTTTATTGGCAATCAAAACACCAGCACTAAATTTCTAATTAATCTCTTTTAAATTATGCAGCCAATGAATATGTGGATAAATACGCCACACACATTTAAAGTATTTATCCACATATTCATTAAGCTTATAAAAACTAAGGTATCATTCTTTCCCTTCATAGTCTTAATATAAGTTAAAATAGCATGCTTCCATGGTTCTCTCCGCGGTCTGATATGGCTAATTTGTATTTTAGCCAAGCCGCACTATACTTGTTAGGCGGAAGTGGACGGCAACATGTGTCTTACGAAGTCTATGCTTCAACCTAGGATCTTGCTTATCCCTTCCATCGGCATTGCTATCTTTACTTTACATCAAATTATCTACTTTTTGCATTTATTGATAACAGAATTCTGTTTTACTAACCAACATCCTATGCATAATTACAGACAACTTCCGCGCTACGGCAACAATTGCTTTCTTCATACCCTTCTTTTTTGCAAGCCTCAATCCCCAGCTTCTCAATTTAAATTTCCTTTTACATTTTACCAGTAAGACTTGTGCTGCTTCGTACAACACATTCCTACATTCTACTGGTCCCATTTTTGATATACTTCCATGCCGATCAATCTCTCCAGAAGCGTACTGTCTTGGGCTCAATCCCATATAGGCTCCAACTGCATAAGATGTTTCAAACCTATATGCATCATCTATCGCAGCTTTGTATGTCATTGCTACTATAATACCAACTCCTGGAACAGTAGTTAATAATTTACAATCCTCATCTTTTTTACCTTGCTCTGAGAGCATTTTGTCAAGTTTTCTTATCGATTCTTCTATTGTTTCTAAGCTATGTACTAATGCTTCAATTGAGTTCTTGCTAATTTCATCTAGCTCATTAATTATTTCTTGCACTTTTAAAATGAAACTTGTAGATCTGGCACGCTGATCAATTTTTATCCCGTATATTTTTAATAATCCTCTTATTGTTCCCTCAATTTTCTCTCTGCTACGTGTTAATTGTCTTCTGCTTCCAAGCATTATTTTAATCTGACAAGCTTCATCTGACTTTACTAATACCTCTTTAAATAGCCCAACTCTCATCATTTGTGCTATACCTCTTGCATCATTTTTATCATTCTTATTGATTCTTGCAGACAATGCTGCTGCCATATGCCTTGCATCTACACAAGTTACTGGCAATCCAAATCTCCTCAATTCTTTGCACATTGATATTGATAGTTGTCCACTTTCTATCCCTATTGCTTCATATTTTTTGCTTTGACTAAGCAAATACTCCGCTATTGTACTGCTTTCACTTACAATAACTTCTTCTTTAACAATTTTTCCTTTCTCATCAACGATACTGATAAAAGTTTCCTTGAGTGAGACATCTAATCCACTATAATATTTCATAAGACTGCTCCTACTGTAAAAGTTTAAATTATTTTTGAAGAACTAATTCTATTGAACTTGTTACTTCGTGCTAAAATAATGGAGTATATCTCTCCATCATTCAATAGCAATTACAGTATGTGTACTAACTTGGCATGAACATCGACATTTGAACAGGTCCTGGGAAGAAAAACAACCTATATGCTTAATGAATTAAATACATATATTTATATCTTCATATACTACATTAACATTCGGTAAAAATGTGTGTTTTTTGAAAAAAAGAAGTTGCTTTTCCATGCCAAAACAGCTATAAATCAGGTAGGTGTAGGTAAACATAAGAAATTAATCTTGCACTGAAGTGAGCCAAATTGGCGTATGTTTTTATAGTGGGGTAACTAAAATGTTCAATTTAAATAAAAGACTGGAAAAATTAAAGGAGAATTCATTTCGTGGAATAAATGAAAAAGATGAAAAAGGAGAAACAGTATTGCACCGTGCAGTGGAAATCTCCGATCGCAAAACAGTGAAGTTATTAATAACAAAAGGAGTGGACATCAATGCAAGAGATAAAAAGGGTTATACACCACTGCACTGCGCAGTATTTGCGAGAAGTTTAGAAAATGCAAAAGTGCTGATAAGGGGAGGAGGAGAAATAAATGCCACTCAATATATCAACGGATGTGCACCACTGCATTCTGCATGTAAGCTAGGGGCAGGTATTGCAATAATAAAAGAGCTAGTAAAAGCGGGAGCTGCAGTTAATCAACTGGATAAATATGGTGCAACACCAATGTATTATATATGGGAAAGTGAAAGGTATGGTCTATGGGATAATGGAGAGAATGAGAAGGCGAGGAAATTCCTAGGAAAACAAGGCGGAATAACAAAAAGTAGAAAAGTGACATGCTATGAAATAGAGAGTTTAGTGGAAGAAATAGCATATATGTTGGATAGAAGCTATTTACCAGAACTAAAAATAATAGAGATAAAAGAAATAAGAAAGAGAGATAAGGAGCTAATAAAGGAAGAGTGTAAAAATTTAGCAAGCAAGATAATGAGCCGAGTGAGCGAAATGATAGATGAAGTGTTGGAGGCAGACTTAAGATATTAGGTATATAAATTTATATTTTAATATAACATGCGAAAAAAATGTGTATATTTTGTAAAAAAAACTTGCTTTCTATGGTAAAACAGGCATAGCTGGAATAGTGGTAGGTAAACAAAAAAAAATTACCAAGCACTAAAATTTTGTGGTTTTTATAGTGGGGTAACGAAGATATTCAATTTAAATAAAAGACTGGAAAAATTAAAGGAGAATTCATTTCGTGGAATAAATGAAAAAGATGAAAAAGGGGAAACAGTATTGCACCGAGCAGCACAAGTGTCAGAGCCAGAAGTAATAAAGTTACTGATAGAAAAGGGAGCGAAAACAAATATAGAAAACAAAAGCGGAGAAACACCATTACACCTAGCAGCATTTTATGGAAAGGTAGAGAATGTAAAAGTACTGTTGGAGGAAGGAGCAGATGTAAATGCTAGAAACGGTAAGAGAAATACGGCATTACATTATGCGAGCCTAATGGGATATGAAGAAACGGTAAGGGAGCTAATAAAAGGAGGGTCAAATGTTAATACTGGGAACTACATAGGAAGGACCCCCCTGCATGAAGCAGTATTTATGAGGGAAATAGGGAATGTGAGGGCAATATTAGAAGCGGGAGGTGACGTAAATGCGAAAGACCAAAAAGGATATACACCACTGCATATAGCATGCAAAACAGGAGAAACAAAAGAGATAATAAAAGAGCTAGTAAAAGCCGGAGCAAAAATTAATGCACTATGCAGTAGAGGAATAACACCAATGTATTACGCGAGGAATAATGAAGAGATAATAGAGATGTTAAAGAAACATGGTGGAAAAATAAATAAAGCGGAAGAGTTGCTAGAAGAACTAAAGGAGTTATCGGAGCGGACAGTAGATGCGATATTGAGCCTAGATTTAAAAGAAAAAGGAGAAAGAAGGTTTGAAGAAATAAGGGAAAAGTTAGAAGAAGCGCCATTGGTCAAGAAGGCACTGATGGAAGTGGAAAAAGAGCTAGAAGATATGGATGAGAAGATAAAAGGGCTATAAAAAGAGCTTTCTGTAAGAGAAGGGAGTAAAAGGTTGGCTATAGGAAAAATAGGGGAAATCAAGCCTAAATTTAAAAGAAAGAGAGAAAAGCTGACAACAGCAGGAGGTAGATTTAACAAATTAAGTATATAGGTTTATATCTTAATATAACATGTGGAAAAAATGTGTAAATTTAGCAAAAAAAACTTGCTTTTTATGCTAAAACAGCCCTAAGTGAAAAAGTGGTTGGTAAATATAAAAAACTTACCAGGCGCTAAAGTAAGCCAAAATGGCGATTTTATAATGGTTTAATATTGGGGTAATTATGAGATTTAGTAAAAGAAGCAAGGAAGAATTTAATAAGTGGTGGAAAGAATTAGTAGAGAGCTCATTTGAAAATATTAATAAAAGAGACAAGAAGGAAAGAACCATATTGCATTATGCAGTAGGAATTTTAGATCCAAAAAAAGTGAGGTTATTAATCCAAAAAGGAGCAAATGTAAATGTGGCGGATGCGGGACAATATAGACCATTGCACTTAGCAGTGATGGGCCAACGTCTAGAAAATACAAAAGAGCTGATAAAGGCAGGAGTAGAGGTAAACGCAGTGGAACGAAGTAGCAAATTTGCCGCGTTACACCTTGCCTGCATGGTAAGTGAAATAAAAATAGTAGAAGAGCTAGTAAAAGCGGGAGCAAATCTAGAGCAAAAGGATAAATTTGGCAAAACAGCAATGTATTATGCGAGAAATAATAAAGAGATAAAAGAAGTGTTAGAGAACGTAAAAATGGCAAATAAACAGAGGGAGTTTATAGAAAGAACAAGGGAAAGTACGGCAGCAGGTGTAAAAGAAGAGCTTGTGGATGAGAAAGTGCTATAGCGTTTAAAAATTCAGAAGTGCTGTGTTTGAAAAGGTGATTATATGGAAAAAAAAGTAGAAAAAGAGGTAAAATGTTTAGAGAAAAAAGCGTTGGAAGAGCTGAGGAAAATATGGAAAAAGGTATTTGAGGAAGAGGCACCTAGATACTCAAAGAAATACCTGATACCAAGATTGGCGTATAAAATACAGGAGAAAACATATGGAGAAATATCAAGAAAAGGAGCAAAAAGACTAGAATACCTGGCAGATCGACTAGAGAAGGGAAAAAGGATAAGTAGCGATAAACTGCCAGTAGAGGGAACAGAGTTGATATTAGAGAGAGGAGATACCGTCTTGTTATACCAATTCCTAAAAATAAATAGACGAATAAAGAAAAATTTCTAAAATAGAATAATTTAAGAATTAGTGGGGAGTTATGGCAGGAAAAAGTAAAGCAATAGGAGAAGAATTATATAATAAGTGTAACCTGGAATTAAAGAAGCACGGCATAAGAGGAGAGATAGGAAGAAGATTACAGGCAATAATATCTGCAAAAGAATATGGAATAACAAAAGTTGCTCAAATATACCGAATTACTAGAACTACATTGATGAAGTGGATTACAAGATTTAAGGAAGGAGGAGTCAATGCGTTTAAAATACAACCAGGACGTGGAGTAAAGCCGAAGTTGAGCTACAAGCAGCAAGAAGAAATTAAAAATGTCATAGCAGAAGAAGGAGCCAACCTAACGGCTAAGAAATTAAAAATCATAATTGAGAAAATGTTTTCTATTGAGGTAAGTAAGTCTACAGCACATAGACTGATGCAAAAGTTAGGTTTTTCGTATATTACTCCAAGGCCTGTGCACAATAAACAGGATAAAAATAAACAAGAAGAGTTTAAAAAAAAATCTTAATGAAACTATTGTCACGTATCCCGAAAAAGAGCTATTTTTCTTCGATGAGTCGCGGTTTGGCACACATTCAAAGATTGGACACGGGTGGTTTAAAAAAGGCATTAGGACACAGGTTAAGGTAAAATTAGGTAGGCAAAACTTTTATCTCTATAGTGCAGTTAATCCTAGAAATGGAGAGAGTTCTAGCTTATTCGTACCAAACGTCAATACTGATTGTATGAATATATTCCTTGAGCAGATGTCACAATATTTAGGAACAAGGGAGGCATTTCTTGTTGTGGATTGTGCAGGATGGCATAGATCCAAAGGTTTAAAAATACCACAAAATATTACCTTAATCTATTTACCTCCATATTCACCAGAGTTAAATCCAGTAGAGCGTTTATGGCAATATTTGAAAGACAATCTCATTAAAAATAGAATATATGACTCTGTTAGTTTATTGGAGGATACTGTATGTGCATTCATTCGTAATATTACGGAAAGTTCGATCAAAACCATTTGTTCTGTGAGTTATTTGCCTACTTATTTATGAGATTTGGTATTACTTACCTCAATAGAAAACATTTTCTCAATTATGATTTTTAATTTCTTAGCCGTTAGGTTGGCTCCTTCTTCTGCTATGACATTTTTAATTTCTTCTTGCTGCTTGTAGCTCAACTTCGGCTTTACTCCACGTCCTGGTTGTATTTTAAACGCATTGACTCCTCCTTCCTTAAATCTTGTAATCCACTTCATCAATGTAGTTCTAGTAATTCGGTATATTTGAGCAACTTTTGTTATTCCATATTCTTTTGCAGATATTATTGCCTGTAATCTTCTTCCTATCTCTCCTCTTATGCCGTGCTTCTTTAATTCCAGGTTACACTTATTATATAATTCTTCTCCTATTGCTTTACTTTTTCCTGCCATAACTCCCCACTAATTCTTAAATTATTCTATTTTAGAAATTTTTCTTTATTCATCTATTTATTTTTAGGAATTGGTATCAGAATACCGAAAATGATATGGAGTAGCTTACGCATTGCAGCACCAACGATGGCCATATTATGCTTACCCTTTTCCTTTAATCTTTGGCAAAAGCTCATAATGATAGGATTGTGATTCTTAGCTACTATGGCAGGAAAGAAAAGTGCCTTACGTAATGTTTGTGAACCGGATTTACTTAATCTGGGTTTGGCATATACAGAGGAACCTGACGTCATATTTCGTGGTATAACTCCTGTATATGCTGCCAATTGCCTGGCATCTCTAAAAACCTCTATATCAGAAACTTCAGCTAAAATAGCTATTGCTGATTCTTCTCCTATGCCTGGAATAGTCAATAGAAGTTGAAAATTTTCCAACAATTCTTTGTGTTGATTTAATAGTTCACGTACGGAGTTTTTTATTGTTTCTATTTTTTGAGCTATATTCATTGCAAGGTCTTCCCAAGCATTTGCAACTTCTTTAGGCAGTCTCTCTTTTTTTTCTAAGTGGTTATTTACTAATGTTAACTCATCTTTTAACGCAACTGAGCAACGATAAAGATGTTTTAATTTTTTCATTTCAGGAGAAGGTGGTGTCCAACTAGAAGGTTCCTGTCTTTGGCAATAATCAGCAATAACTTCTGCATCGGTCTGATCATTCTTTTGTCGTATCAGCTTACTCCTTGCATAAGATTTTATGCAATAAGGATTTACAACACTTACAAAATGTCCAGCATTGTGTAGAAATTCAGCCAGTGCTTCGCTATAACAACCAGTAGATTCCATACAGGTTTTTGCTTTTTCTACATTATGTTTGTGTAGAAAATTCAGTAGACTTTGAAACCCATGATCATCGTTCTTAAAGCTTCTTTTTCTAGTTTCACGCTTTCCTTTTTTGCTTATAAATGAGAGAAAAACATCAAAGCGATCTTTTGATATATCTATGCCCAAAAAGTTGTTGATCATATATAACCCCATACGTTACCATTAAAAATGAAAAGTAAGGCTAGTCTTGTGAATACAGAATTAGAACCATTCAGGTCTTTCTACGATACCGTCCAGCCTATACTTTTGAGAAGGGAATTCTTATCTTCTCTACAGATTTTATATCTAAGAAGAAGCACAGAGTTCCTCCCTTCTCCACCTAATGCTTAAGCTTAAAACATTAGATGCTTTTGACAAGATACAAGAAGAAGTTCACGTTGTAATGGTAAGAGATACAGGTTTGATCTATCGAGAAGAGTTTTATACGTCATTATCAGCGGTAGCTGGAAAAATAATGGGAATGAGTTATAACGGACCGTTGTTGTTCGGAATGCGTGATAAAAAGGGAAGTTGAGGAGGAGAAAATGCTAAAAGAGGTAAGGTGTGCGATATATACGAGAAAATCAAATGAGGACGGGCTAGAGCAGAAGTTTAATAGTTTAGATGCGCAGCGAGTAGCATGTGAAAAATATATAAAAAGCCGAGAAGGTTGGGTAGCATTGGCAAAAAAGTACGATGATGGAGGGTTCTCAGGGAGTAATTTAAATAGACCAGCGATAAAGGAACTATTCGAAGATGTAAAAGCAGGAGAGGTAGACTGCGTGGTAGTGTATACGCTGGATAGGTTATCAAGGGAAACAAAGGACTGCATAGAGGTAACGTCATTTTTTAGAAGGCACCGGATAAGTTTTGTAGCAGTGACGCAAATATTTGATAACAACACACCAATGGGAAAATTTGTACAAACAGTGTTATCAGGAGCAGCACAACTAGAAAGAGAAATGATAGTAGAGAGAGTAAAAAATAAAATAGCAACATCGAAGGAACAAGGGTTATGGATGGGAGGAACTTTGCCGCTAGGGTATGATGTGAAAGATAAAGAATTAATAATAAATGAGAAAGAAGCAAAGACGGTGAAACATATATTTGAGAGGTATATGGAGCTGAAGTCAATGGCAGGATTAGCAAGAGAGTTAAATAGCCAAGGGTACCGAACGAAAGCAAAATCAGATATCTTTAAAAAGGCCACGGTAAGGAGGATAATAACAAATCCGATATATATGGGAAAAATCAGACATTATGAGAAGCAATATGAGGGAAAACATGAAGCAATAATAGAAAAAGAAAAATGGCAAAAAGCACAGGAATTGATAAAGGATCAGCCGTATAGAAAAGCAAAATATGAAGAGGCGCTACTAAAGGGAATAATAAAGTGCAAGAGCTGTGGTGTAATACCAATTCCTAAAAATAAATAGACGAATAAAGAAAAATTTCTAAAATAGAATAATTTAAGAATTAGTGGGGAGTTATGGCAGGAAAAAGTAAAGCAATAGGAGAAGAATTATATAATAAGTGTAACCTGGAATTAAAGAAGCACGGCATAAGAGGAGAGATAGGAAGAAGATTACAGGCAATAATATCTGCAAAAGAATATGGAATAACAAAAGTTGCTCAAATATACCGAATTACTAGAACTACATTGATGAAGTGGATTACAAGATTTAAGGAAGGAGGAGTCAATGCGTTTAAAATACAACCAGGACGTGGAGTAAAGCCGAAGTTGAGCTACAAGCAGCAAGAAGAAATTAAAAATGTCATAGCAGAAGAAGGAGCCAACCTAACGGCTAAGAAATTAAAAATCATAATTGAGAAAATGTTTTCTATTGAGGTAAGTAAGTCTACAGCACATAGACTGATGCAAAAGTTAGGTTTTTCGTATATTACTCCAAGGCCTGTGCACAATAAACAGGATAAAAATAAACAAGAAGAGTTTAAAAAAAAATCTTAATGAAACTATTGTCACGTATCCCGAAAAAGAGCTATTTTTCTTCGATGAGTCGCGGTTTGGCACACATTCAAAGATTGGACACGGGTGGTTTAAAAAAGGCATTAGGACACAGGTTAAGGTAAAATTAGGTAGGCAAAACTTTTATCTCTATAGTGCAGTTAATCCTAGAAATGGAGAGAGTTCTAGCTTATTCGTACCAAACGTCAATACTGATTGTATGAATATATTCCTTGAGCAGATGTCACAATATTTAGGAACAAGGGAGGCATTTCTTGTTGTGGATTGTGCAGGATGGCATAGATCCAAAGGTTTAAAAATACCACAAAATATTACCTTAATCTATTTACCTCCATATTCACCAGAGTTAAATCCAGTAGAGCGTTTATGGCAATATTTGAAAGACAATCTCATTAAAAATAGAATATATGACTCTGTTAGTTTATTGGAGGATACTGTATGTGCATTCATTCGTAATATTACGGAAAGTTCGATCAAAACCATTTGTTCTGTGAGTTATTTGCCTACTTATTTATGAGATTTGGTATAAATATGACCATGACGTATGCAAAAAAAGAAAATAAAAGGTATAGATATTACGTATGCAACAATCATTTAGTTGGAAAAAGCTGTGCGTCAAAGAATCGGAATATAGTAGCAGGAGAAGTAGAAAAAGAAGTGATGAAGAAAACGGAGCAGCTATATGAAAAATGTGGAGAAAAAGTGGAAGAGTGGAAAAATTTAAGTTTTGGAAAACAGAAAGAAGTGGTGAAAAAGTTAATAAAGGGAGTAATGGTAAAAGAAGATGGAATAGAGGTGCATTCTGAGTCAGAGAGGACATTTATAGCAATGAATTTAAAGAAGAAAGGAAATAAATGCACGGTAATAGAACCAGAAGGGAAAACGAATAATGCGCTACTGAAAGCAGTGGTAAGGGCTCATCTGTGGAAACGTCAACTGGAGGCAGGAAAATATAGAAGTGTGAAAGAGCTGAGCGTTAAAATTAATATAGGTACAAGACGTATACAACAAATTTTAAGGTTAAATTATTTAGCTCCAAAGATAAAAGAAGACATAGTAAATGGGAGACAACCAAGACATCTCAGGTTAGCTGATTTAAGGGAAATACCGATGTTATGGAGTGAGCAATTGGAAAAGTTTTATGGATTAACGTTTATAAAAGCAATAAAATGAGAGCACTGAAAAAAGTATGGAGAGAAAAAACTTGATATCCATTTTCTGATCTTTTAAGGCATGTTACAGAGGTGGTTGTAAAAAGATATATAAGGGCATCTAAAGTAGAGAATGCCATTCTCAACCCATCTCTGACAGTTGTTTTTTTCTTTAACATGCCCAAAGTTTAAAAAAATAAGATTTAAATACAAAAAGGTTGAATATTTCTACAGAATGGTGTACAATTATTAATAGTTTTGAAGAGAATTTCTTATGGCTTTGTCAAAGTTTTTAGATCCAAAAAACAATTATGCCTTCGTGCGCATCTTTGGTACTGAGAAAAATAAAGATATTCTCATTCATTTTCTCAACGATGTTCTAAACCTCACTGGTGAAGCTAAAATAAAGAATGTGCAGTTTCTAAGTCCCATTCAAAACCCCGACATTGCCGCTAAAAAGGAGAGTATTGTCGATGTATTATGTAGAGATTCTGCAGGTGTTCAATTTATTTGCGAGATGCAGGTTGCGAGAACGACTGGCTTTGAAAAACGCGCACAATACTATGCTGCTGGAGCTTATTTTAGCCAAGCCGGCATAGGTGACAAATATCATGAACTTAAAGAAGTTATCTTCATTGCCATCACTGATTTTGTTCTATTTCCTAATAAATCAGCCTACAAGTCCGATCATGTTACTCTTGATAAGATTACTCACGAACATGACCTGAAGGACTTTAGTTATACTTTCATAGAACTACCGAAATTTCCAAAAACAAAAGAGGATCAATTAGAAAGTATAGTCGAAAAATGGATATTTTTCTTTAAGTATGCAAGTGAAACTAGTGAAAAGGATCTAAAGAAAATAGTAGGAAGTGACGAGATTATTGGCAGAGCTTATAATGAGTTGATAGAGTATAATTGGACTAAGGAAGAACGGACTATATATCAACAAGCTAAGAAAAATGAGGATGATAATGTATCTTGCCTCAACCAGAAATTTAATGAAGGAAAAATTGAAGGAAAAATTGAAGGAAAGATTGAAGGAAAAATTGAAGTGGCAAAAAACTTACTTAAAGCTGGCGTATCTGTTAACCTAGTAGCTGAATCTACTGGTCTTCCTAAAGATGAAATTGAACAACTCAAGAAGAAATAGTCTCTCATTGCCTAAATAAGTTTTAGACCGCCCATTTTTTTCTGCTATTACTAGCGGTACCTATAGAGGTACGTTCTGAATCAGAGGAAAAATTTATACCAATGAATTTAAAGAAGAAAGAAAACAAATGCACGGTAGTAGAACCAGAAGGGAAAACAAATAATGCGCTACTGAAAGCAGTGGTAAGGGCTCATCTGTGGAAACGTCAACTGGAAGAGGGCAAATATGGAAGTGTGAAAGAGCTGAGCGTTAAAATTAATATAGGTACGAGACGCATACAACAAATTTTAAGGTTAAATTATTTAGCTCCAAAGATAAAAGAAGACATAGTAAATGGGAGACAACCAAGTAATTTGAGGTTAGTTGATTTAAGGGAAATACCGATGCTGTGGAGTGAGCAATTAGAGAAGTTTTACGGGTTTAAGCAAGCTGTCTGCCAATAAAAAATTGGATAATTTCTTTAGAGGAATCTATAAATCATTAAACTTTCTGCAATTCTTTAGTCTTACTTATGGAAAGATTAGTAAGTTTAACATTCCCACTAAATTGGATAAATTGATTGCAAAAAAATAAGATTTTCAGTAAGTTGCTTGTATAGTTGGCCTTTCATAGGTAACAAAGCCAACTCTCATGCTACTTCCTTACCATTTTGCACTGTTGTTTGATTCACTACAGCTTCAGCATTGACATTCTCAAGTGACTTTGAAGGCTTATTACAATAGTATATGATTGCAGCAATAACTAAGCAACAAGCCCCAACTGCTATTCCCACTGCTAGCATTTCTAAGTAAACTGCAATAGCTATTCCTGAAATAATTCCAACTATTACAAGTGCAGAAGGAGCTATAATAGGCAACCTATTAGCATCTTTAAATTCTTCATCTGTGTTGCTGTTACTAATAGTTGCACAACTGTTACTATCTATTACAAGTGCAGGGACTCCGCCAACAATATTGCAATAAACCTGAAACTTGAGAAGACTATTTCTCGAAAGCTTCTACAAAAAGAACGGAGAGTTGAATTTATTTATAGAGCTAATGATCAAATAACCATATGTCTCGATGAATAATATATGGTAGAGCTCATGGGCAACAAAAAATTAATAGTTCGGATTAGTTGTAGTTATGAAGTAAATCGATTAGCAGAGTTGTATCTATTAGATGCATATGAAAAATTAGTGTTAAGTAAACCAATAAAAGCGAGCAAAAAGGAAGAAAACTCTGAATATAAGAAAGTAGATTTGAGGACGGTAAAATGGTAACAGTTAGTTTATATGCAAGAGTTTCTTCAGGTAGGCAAGCACAAGAAGATACAATAGCAAGCCAAATTGCTGCTATAGAGAATCAAATTAGTATGGATGGACATAAATTATTAAATGAATATAAATTTATTGATAATGGTTATAGTGGTTCTAACATAATCCGTCCTGGTTTGGAAAAATTACGTGATAAAATAGCAGAAGGTAACATTGATAAGGTTTATATTCATTCTCCTGATCGTTTATCTCGTAAGTATGCATATCAGATGATATTACTTGAAGAGTTTAAGAAATTAGGAGTGGAAGTCATTTTTTTAAATTATCAAATTAGCGATAATCCAGAATCTCAATTACTATTACAAATGCAAGGTATGATAGCAGAATACGAACGTGCAAAAATCATGGAACGAAGTCGTCGAGGAAAGATTTATGCAGCAAATAAGGGTTGTATAAGTGTAATGAGTGCTGCTCCTTATGGCTATCGTTATATAAACAAAAATACAGAAACAGGACAGGCCTTATTTGAGATTTATGAAGAAGAAGCTGAAGTTGTTCGTAAAGTATTTTCTTTGGTAGGAAGAGAAAGAGCCAGTATAGGAGAAGTATGTCGTAGGCTAAGTGCTATGTCCATTATGACGAGAACTGGAAAAGAGTATTGGGATAGGGCTGTAGTTTTGAGTATGTTAAAAAACTCTGCTTATAAAGGACAAGCAGCTTTTGGTAAAACAAGGTTTGGCGTAAAACTAAAACATATAAGACCGAAAAAAAACTCCTGCGAGCATCCAAAAGATAATTATTCTACTTATCCTGTTCCAAAAGAGGATTGGATTTATATTAAAGTACCTAGTATAGTAAGCGAAGATTTATTTGAAATCGTTCAAGAACAATTAGCTGAGAATAGAAAAATAGCAAGAACAAGACAAAGAGGAGCAAGACATTTATTGCAAGGTTTAGTAGTATGTAAGCTTTGCAATTATGCATATTATGGTACTAGCACTGCAAGGAATAAGGAGGGGAAAAAAACTAATAATCAGGTATATTATCGTTGTGTTGGCACGGATTCATACCGTTTTGGCGGTAATAAAATGTGTAACAACAAATTAATTCGTACAGATACATTAGACATGGCTGTGTGGGAAGAGGTGAAACATCTATTAAAAAATCCGAATAGAATATTAGAGGAGTATAAACGTAGACTTTCAGAACTTACCACTAGATCAAAAAAGCGCTTTGCTTGAAACACAAGAAGATAAATTAAAACGAGGTATTGCAAGGTTAATTGATAGTTATACTCAAGAATATATTGATCAAGAAGAATTTGAGCCAAGAATTAAAGCAATGAAACAAAACTTAAAAATGGTTGAAGAACAAAAGAAAAAGATATTTGATCAGAAAAAACTCACACAAGAGTTAACTCTAGTAGTAACAAATTTAGAGGGGTTTTCCTCTAGTATTAACTCAAGTCTTAATAATGCAGACTGGCTAACTAAACGTGATATTATTAGAACGTTAGTTAAGCGAATTGAGATTAATTTTGAGGATGTAAACATCGTGTTTAGAGTAAAAGAGCTTCCAGACTCTTTTCATATGGAGAAAAATCAATGCTTGCAATGTTGTTGTAGGGGTAAGAACCATGGAAGCATGCTATTTTAACTTATATTAAGACTATGGAGGGAAAGAATGATACCTTAGTTTTTATAAGCTTAATGAATATGTGGATAAATACTTTAAATGTGTGTGGCGTATTTATCCACATATTCATTGGCTGCATAATTTAAAAGAGATTAATTAGAAATTTAGTGCTGGTGTTTTGATTGCCAATAAAACCCCTTTTGATTGAATAAGATAATACGATAGTAAATAAAAGGTTGTATCAGACCTGAGTTTTACATCAAAAAATATTTTTCATGATACAAAAAATTATTATTGACTTTCATGCAATTAGAGAACCTTGGAACTGATGGTGCGCATTGTTATGGTGGTTTCTTTGCTGTTTTAGCTGCTTGGTGTGAAAAGCATCATATACCTTATCAAGGTGTACCTGTCAAGACGATAAAACGTTTTATCACCGGTAAAGGCAATGCAAGTGTGGCAAAGTAGTGTTGACGGCAGGGGTTGATGTGCAAAAAGATCGGTTAGAAGTAGAAGTAGTAGCATGGGGAAAAAACCGAGAAAGTTGGTCAATAGACTACCAGGTATTAGAAGGTGATACTGGAAGTGAAGAAGTATGGGGAAAACTTTCGGAGTTATTAAATCATCATTTTATCGGTGAAAATGGTCTTGAATACATGATAAGTATGATGGCGGTTGATGCTGGGTATGCAACACAGGAGGTATACAATTGGGTGAGAGGTCATCAAGGCTCTGGAAGAGTAATGGCAGTAAAAGGGGCAAACAAAGCGCTAGTGCCACTGAGCAGCCCAAGTAGAGTTGATGTAACAGTTAGCGGACAAAAGCTAAAGAGAGGAATGAAGCTGTGGCCAGTTGGAGTATTGATATTAAAGTCAGAATTGTTTCAGTTGCTGAATGTTTTAACAGAAGGGGCGCCGGGGTATTGTCATTTTCCAGATTATACACCTGAGTATTTTAAACAGCTAACCGCAGAGCAACTAATTACCAAAGTAGTAAAAGGATATACCAAACAAGAGTGGCAAAAGATAAGAGACCGAAATGAAGTACTAGATTGCAGAGTTTATGCAAGAGCTGCGTCTATTGCCCTGGGGATTGATAGATGGCCAGAGAGTAAGTGGGAGAGTTTAGTAGGTGAAAAAACTAAAAAGCCTAAAAAGGTAAGAAAGAGTAGATGGCTGGGTGAGAAGAATGTACAGCAGTGAATATTTAGCCCAAGTTGAAGAAGCGATAAAGAAGCTGCAAAGCGGGGAAAGGGTTGTCTCAATTGCACATGGTGACCATGTAGTTCGGTACGGGGAAGTTCAAATAAAGGATTTATTGGAGCTCAGGCAACGAATCAAAGCAGAGTTAAAAGTTGCAGGTGTGAAGCCGAAGAGAAAGATTGTTATTGCAACTAGTAAAGGAGTTATATGAGAAGTTATATGGTGGAAAATGAGTATCCGGACTTTTTAGAGCATTTAAAGTATATTATAGCCACTGGTACACCAGGGATGCTTGTAAATGCAATAATAGACATTTCTCATTGGAATGAAAGTGTGGATTTTAAGCTAGTGAAAGAAGATGGTATAGTGGGCATCATACACAAAGCAACGCAAGGGGTGAAGTACATAGATCATGAGTATGCAAAAAGAAGAAAAGCCGCTGAGGAAGAAGGAATTCTCTGGGGAGCATACCATTTTGGTGTTGGGGAAAAAAGCGGCAGAGACCAAGCTGAACATTTTCTGGAGACAATAGGCGATAGTTCTGGAGTTTTACTCGCTCTTGATATAGAAGAAAATAAGGATGGAAAAAACATAACACCAAAACAAGCTGAAGACTTTGTTAATCGAGTTTATGTAGTAACGGGACGCGTTTGCCGTTAATTTATGGAAATGCGTATTTTCTCAAGGATTTTGCAACGCCAACTTTAACTGAATGTCCACTTTGGTTAGCGAAATGGGGAATAAAGCCGACATTACCAATAGGATGGAGGAACTGGACTTTATGGCAATATACTGACGGAAAAAGCGGAAAGAAGCCATATTCAGTAAAAGGCATAGGACCATGCGATAGGAATAAATTCAACGGGACATTAGAAGAATTAAAAGATTTTTGGATTGAATTATAGGTAGATTTGGCTATTATTTGTAATACATGGGTATTGAGTAAAATGTTTGAATTTAGTTCTGTGCTGCTAGCTCGAATTCAGTTTGCCTTCACAATAGGCTTTCACATTATATTTCCTGCTTTCACGATCGGACTTGCAAGTTTTCTAGCCTTTTTGGAGTGGTGTTGGCTTAAGACTGGTGATACACGTTTCCGTGATGTTTATAAATTCTGGATCAAGATTTTTTCCGTTGCTTTTGGCATGGGAGTGGTATCTGGAGTTGTAATGTCATATCAACTTGGTACCAATTGGTCAATTTTTTCTGACCGCATAGCCAATGTTCTTGGCCCTCTATTTTCCTTTGAGGTTTTAACAGCCTTTTTTCTGGAGGCATCTTTTTTGAGTATTATGCTATTTGGATGGAATAGAGTAAGTCCTCGTATGCACTTTGCTTCTACTTGTATTGTTGCAGTGGGAACGCTTATTTCAGCTTTTTGGATTATTGCAGCCAACAGTTGGATGCAAACACCCGCTGGATTCACGATTGGTGAGAATGGTCTCTTATATCCAACCAATTGGTTAGAGATTATTTTTAATCCTTCTTTCCCTTATCGCTTTATTCATATGGTAACAGCAGCCTATCTTACAACAGCTTTTGTGGTTGGTAGTGTAGGATCATTTTATCTTTGGAGAAAACGACATGCTCCTCAAGCAAGAATTATGCTTGGTATGGCAACCATTATGGTAGCTTTAGCTGCACCGTTTCAGCTGTTCATGGGGGATAGGCATGGATTAAATACACTAAAGCATCAACCTGCTAAGATTGCTGCAATGGAAGGTATATGGGAAACCGAAAAAGGGGCTGGCTTACTTTTGTTTGCTTATCCGGATCAGCAAAATGAAATTAATCACTACGAGATAAAAATTCCTAATCTTGCCAGCTTGATCTTAACACATGATTTTTTAGGAGAAGTAAAAGGATTAAAGGAATGGAAAAAAGAAGATAGACCACCTGTAATATGGGTATTCTGGTCCTTCCGTATAATGGTTGGAATTGGAATTTTAATGATCATAATTGGGTTAGTAAGTGTTGTGCAGTACTTTCGTGGCAAATTATTTCAAAGTTGTTTCTTGCATGGATGGTGGATATTAATGATGCCCTCTGGTTTTATAGCATTGCTCGCAGGTTGGTTTACTACTGAAATTGGCCGTCAACCTTACACTGTATATGGAATTATGCGCACAATTGAATCATTTTCACCTGCGGTTACCGGTCCTCAGGTTGCATGGTCTTTGATTGCATTTATCGTTATGTATACCCTTATATTTGGAGCAGGCAGTTACTATATCCTGAAACTTATATACAAAGGAATTCCTGTCATTAAAGAAGAAGAGCAATTTTATAAACACGGTATTGGAGCTTCAGTGATTGATGCTGGTACATCTGGAAAGGGCAACAATCATGTTTGATTTTTCTTCCTTAATTAATTTACCCCTAATCTGGGGATTACTAATTGCCATAGCTGTTTTACTGTATGTTTTAATGGATGGGTTTGATTTAGGTGTTGGTGTTTTACTTCCTTTTGCACCGTCAGATAAATGCCGTGATCACATGATAAGCTCAATTGCACCATTTTGGGACGGAAACGAAACATGGTTGGTATTGGGTGGTGGAGGGTTGTTTGCTGCTTTTCCTCTTGCATATTCAATATTAATGCCTGCTTTTTATATTCCAATCATTATTATGCTGCTTGGCCTTATAGTGCGAGGAGTATCCTTTGAGTTTCGTTTTAAGGCAGAAGGAAAATACAAGCAATTATGGGATTATGCCTTTCATTTTGGGTCACTTGGTGCTGCATTTTGCCAAGGCATGATTTTAGGTGCATTTATACATGGTGTAGAAGTAAACGGACGCAACTTTTCTGGTGGCCAATTTGATTGGGCAAGTGCTTTTAGTGTAATGACAGGCATTGCTGTGATATTTGGATATGCACTTTTAGGTTCTACATGGCTCATAATGAAGACAGAAAATATAACACAAGAATGGGCACGCAAGGTTGCTTCTTATACGCTTGGTTTTGTAGGTATTTTCATGGGACTAGTGAGTATAATGACACCATTTTTAAATGAACGTATTAAAAACTTTTGGTTTAGTATGCCAAATTTTTATTATTTATTTTCTATTCCATTATTCACATCTTGGCTATTTTTCATGCTGTGGTTTGATCTCCAGAATACTAAACGGGAGTACCGTCCATTCTTTCTCAGTATTGCTATTTTTTTTATGGGATATTTAGGTTTAGGAATTAGTATCTATCCATGGATTATACCTTTTCAATATACCATTCTGGATGCAGCTGCTTCTGGGCCAAGTTTATCTTTAATGCTCATTGTTATAATACCGCTTTTACCAATCATTTTAACTTATACTGGTTATTGCTATTATGTCTTTCGTGGAAAATCAAACTATGAACACACATATTAAGGAGTTAGTGATCTTATGGTTAAAACGTTACCCTCAAATCAAGCAGTCGTTCTGGTTTATTGTTTTATGGGTTGGCGGTTTATTAGCAGTATCGATATTAACTTACCCGATAAAATTGATAGTTAATTTTTGTAAATAACATATTTTCTGTGTTTCTTCTCGTACCTAATTGTTCCATACGCAGTCAAGTTAAGGAGAAGTAGCATTAGGAAGAAGGGCTGTTTTAAATATTAAATGCAGTAATCTAGATTTAATCTAGCAGGTATGAATTATCCGATAGCAGGAGTCAAACCAGTATGGTGGAAAAAACCATATGCAAGCATCGAACAGACGAAATCTGTCAAATCAGAAAGAAACACACAAATTTAAGTTTTTAGTAGTTTTCAAGTATAGTTGTACAGGGAGCGCCTCTGCAGTTATGACCGACATTTTCAATGGTGCCTAAGTGCCCGTATGCAAGCATGGTTTTGGAAGGAACGGTCAAATCATTGATGGAGTCATTTAGACTACCTCGGTTAGGAGATTGTACTATCAACCGTTCCAAGCTGAAGCGTTTCCCTATTACAAATTATATGTAGGAGTTACCATGAAAAAAGCAAAAAGTAAATTAGAAATAGTGAATCCTAATGCAGCAGGAATAGACATTGGTTCAGCTGTACACTATGTGTGTGTACCTGAAGGAAGAGATGAACAACGCGTTCAGAAATTTGGCTGCTTTACTGAAGACCTTCATAACTTAGCACAGTGGTTGAAAAAGTGTAAAGTTACAACAGTAGCTATGGAATCAACAGGAGTATACTGGATTCCTTTATTTCAAATACTTGAGTCATACAAATTCGAGGTAATACCAAATCTCATAAATAAGTAGGCAAATAACTCACAGAACAAATGGTTTTGATCGAACTTTCCGTAATATTACGAATGAATGCACATACAGTATCCTCCAATAAACTAACAGAGTCATATATTCTATTTTTAATGAGATTGTCTTTCAAATATTGCCATAAACGCTCTACTGGATTTAACTCTGGTGAATATGGAGGTAAATAGATTAAGGTAATATTTTGTGGTATTTTTAAACCTTTGGATCTATGCCATCCTGCACAATCCACAACAAGAAATGCCTCCCTTGTTCCTAAATATTGTGACATCTGCTCAAGGAATATATTCATACAATCAGTATTGACGTTTGGTACGAATAAGCTAGAACTCTCTCCATTTCTAGGATTAACTGCACTATAGAGATAAAAGTTTTGCCTACCTAATTTTACCTTAACCTGTGTCCTAATGCCTTTTTTAAACCACCCGTGTCCAATCTTTGAATGTGTGCCAAACCGCGACTCATCGAAGAAAAATAGCTCTTTTTCGGGATACGTGACAATAGTTTCATTAAGATTTTTTTTTAAACTCTTCTTGTTTATTTTTATCCTGTTTATTGTGCACAGGCCTTGGAGTAATATACGAAAAACCTAACTTTTGCATCAGTCTATGTGCTGTAGACTTACTTACCTCAATAGAAAACATTTTCTCAATTATGATTTTTAATTTCTTAGCCGTTAGGTTGGCTCCTTCTTCTGCTATGACATTTTTAATTTCTTCTTGCTGCTTGTAGCTCAACTTCGGCTTTACTCCACGTCCTGGTTGTATTTTAAACGCATTGACTCCTCCTTCCTTAAATCTTGTAATCCACTTCATCAATGTAGTTCTAGTAATTCGGTATATTTGAGCAACTTTTGTTATTCCATATTCTTTTGCAGATATTATTGCCTGTAATCTTCTTCCTATCTCTCCTCTTATGCCGTGCTTCTTTAATTCCAGGTTACACTTATTATATAATTCTTCTCCTATTGCTTTACTTTTTCCTGCCATAACTCCCCACTAATTCTTAAATTATTCTATTTTAGAAATTTTTCTTTATTCGTCTATTTATTTTTAGGAATTGGTATAAGGTAGTAAACATAGACGCAATTCCTGCTATCAAAAATTCAGCTTTAGTTTTTGTGATATTGCTTTCATCGATGAGTTTATGTAACGCTTTTTGACCTTGTTTGTACATTATATGGCTCAACCCACCGATAAATAGAGCAAATATTACTATTTCGTTTACTTTTTTGAAACCGTCGTACACGTCATGAGGAAATTGAACGATGGCATAATCAAAAAAAGCTATTCCTAGCACACCAGCAATAATTATGTTTACAGTTATTGTTACTAAAGTGGTGACTTCAAGCAGCCCCATGATTATTAAAGAAATATAAGGAATAATTTTTATTATAGAATAATAATCTAAATTTGATATAGAAATAATTTTTGTACTACTTGAAATCACTGCCAGATAGGTGAGTGTTATAATACCTGCAGTAAATGCAACCTTAGAGTTTATTTTAAGTTTATCTTTTGCTGAAGCTCCCTGTGAAGAAACAGATGCAATGGTGGTATCAGATATCATTGAGAGGTTGTCACCAAACACGGCACCACCTACTACAGTTGCAGTTCCTATTTCAAGGCCAAAAGCTCCACTTTTTGCCAGATTAACAGCTATAGGTACCATCAGCGCAACAACTCCCATAGATGTACCAATTGCAGTTGAAATAAAAGCAGAAGCCAAAAATACTCCAGGCAGCATTAATCTTGCTGGAAGGAAATTAAGAATTAAATTAGCAACAGTGTCTGCGCTACCAATTGATTGAGTAACCGCAGAAAATGCTCCAGAAAATAAAAAAATTAAACACATAGTAAGGGTATTTTTGTCACCCATGCCCTTGATAACAGTATCGATGTTATGCTGAATTTTATTTGTACCACGTGAGACAGCAAAAAATAGCGCTGGTAACAAGCAGATTACTGGTGAAACCTGATGAAGTGGATTATCAGTTCCGATAAAAGAAAAATAAGCACCACTTCCAAGGTACAAGATTAAAAAAACAATCAAAGGGACAAAAGCTGTCATTTTACTGTACCTCAAACTTATGACTATAACTAATTAAGTGGTTTTAAGCAAGTTTGGTTTTCACTAGTTTTGCAGGAAGTTGACAGCAGAGTTTTAAACTTCATATTTAATCTACTAAATAAATAGCACATGTAGCCGAAGGGTTTATATCTTGTGCTATACTTTATTTTATGTCATGCAAACAGTTGATATTAGCATACATCCAAATAAAGTAATGGAGAATATAAAAACCATATCAGTAAAAGACGATAACGTTAGGCTGGATAGGTACATCAGAAGAATCTTTCCTGATCTAAAGCAATCTGTAATTGAAAAATCTTTAAGGAAAGGGTTAATCAAAGTTGATGATTGCAAAGCAAAGTCTAGTGATAGAGTAAATTCTGGACAAACTATAACGCTGAAGCACTTGAATTATATTGAGAACGCTAATTCTGATCGCAAATATAATGAAAAGTTAGTGAATCTACTAAGAGAGAACATATTATATGAAGACGAATATATACTAGCTATAAACAAACCCGCAGGGGTCATCGTTCAAGGTGGCGTAAAAGTAAAGATTAGCATTAGTGATTTGCTTGACCAAATAAGAGAGGAAGAAACATTTAAAATTGTCCATAGGCTGGATAGAGATACGAGTGGAGTGATAATATTCGCACGCAATGCTAGTGTTGCCAGATACCTTATGGAGGAATTTAAAGGACGAAGGGTAAAAAAAACTTACTTGGCATTGACTTCTGGCATACCGAGCAAGGATAGTGGAACAATAGACTATCCATTGGTGAAAAAATATGTTTCAGGTCAAGAAAAAGTGGTCGTTGATGAAAATTCACCTCAGAATGCCACTACGCATTTTTCAATTATAGCAAGGTTAGAACATAATGTCGCTTATTTAAAATTACAACCAATTACCGGCAGGACCCATCAGTTACGTGCACATTTAGCTCATATAAATTGCCCTATTCTTGGTGACGGTAAATACGGTGGTAAAAAAGCTTTTATTAATGGGGTAGCAAATAAAATTCACCTTCATTCGCATTCTTTATCTTTAAAATTACCAAGCAATAAAGAAATCACTATTACTGCTCCTATCCCTAAGCACATTGAAAAGTCTATTGAAGTGCTATTTTTCGACTGAAACGATTTCACCAATCAACTTTTCTGTCTTTGGCTTTGATTTGAAGCACAGATATTAGGCTAATTAATGCGCAGGCAGTAAGATAAATACCTGCTGCAAGTTTTGTTTCGGTTTTTTCTATAAGCCACATGCATATGTATGGAGAAAGGCCACCAAAAATTCCTGCAGATATGTTATGTGCGAGGCTAAAGCCGGTGCACCTAACTTTCGTTGGAAATAACTCACAGGCAAGAGAATTATATATCCCAAAAGATGCACCTATCGGCACACTTATCAACAGAAAAGTGAGCGTTACAATATAGTGATTATCATACGATAATAGCGAAAGTACCGGCAAACCGGCGCAAGCTAGAGCTACTAATGTAGGAATCATTACATTTTTTCTTCCAACTTTATCAGACAGTATTGCAAACAGCACTGCAGACGCTCCAAATGTAATTTCAACTATAATCCTTACTACATTTTTAATATTGATGCCTGAGAGAATAAGTTCTTTTACAGATATGTTGTAAAACATGATTGCTGAATAAACAATTGCATTTTGGGCAACGCCAAGCCCAATTGCTAGCACAAATGCCTTTTTATAGTCCCTGATTAATTCTAAAAATGGAGAATCAGATAAGCTTCTATTTTGATCATGAATTTTATATGCTAGGCTCTCTTCCATTATGTATCTTATTAAGAAGCCTATTATGCCCATAATAAAGCAGAAATAGAAGAGCAACCTCCAGCCCCAAATTTCATAATTTTCACCTGTAAATTTTTTGCAAATAGCTATCATTACAAAACATGTAATAGAACCAAGAGCACCACTAAAAGCTTTCATGCTACCTAAAAAGCCTAGATTTTTTTTATCGCTTGAATGCTCTATTAAAAAGGCTGAGTTGATACTCGTTTCCCCTCCTGTTGCCATTCCTTGTATTATTCTACAAAGCAGAAGTAATATAGGAGAAAATATTCCTATTTCTTTAAATCCTGGTATGACCGCAATTGCAGTAGATGATATCGAAGCTAATATTACGGAAGTCAGCAAAACTTTCCTCCTACCGTACTTATCTCCAATGTAACCAAAAATAAATGCACCAAGTGGTCTAAATCCAAATCCAATTGCAAAACTACCAAGAAATTTGATTGTGCTTAAATAATCGCTTTCTGAAGGAAAAAAAACATTGCTTATTATATGTGTTAAAACTCCAAATAGAGTTACTTCATACCATATAATCATATTGCAGATTATGCTTGATAGTATTGCTTTTTGAATATCGTTCATGATTTTCGGTTTACCACACTCCGCTATAAAAATTTTCACTCAATGATCTGCAAAGACAACTCACGTAAATGCTTATCCTCCACCTTGGAAGGAGCACCCATTAGAACATCTTCACCTTGCTGGTTCATAGGAAAACAGATTACTTCACGAATATTTGGCTCATCAGCAAGCAGCATAACCATTCTATCAACCCCTGGTGCTATTCCACCATGAGGGGGCACACCAAACCTGAATGCACGCACAAGTGCGCCAAATTTTGTATCAACTTCTTCTTTGCTGTAGCCTGCAATGGCAAAGGCCTTATACATGATATCCAGCTTGTTACTACGAATCGCCCCGCTTGACAGTTCTATTCCATTGCAAACAAGATCATATTGGTAAGCAAGGATATCCAGTGGATTTTTGTCCTCTAAATCTTTCAAGCCGCCATGTGGCATGGAGAATGGGTTATGAAAGAAATCGATTTTTTTACTTTTATCGTCATATACAAAATAGGGAAAATCAATGATCCAACAAAACTTGAAGATATTATCATCTATAAGACCTAATTCTGACCCTAAAAGAGTGCGCACTTTTCCTGCAATTGTTGCTGCCTCATTCTCTTTGTCAGAAGCAAAAAACACGCTGTCTCCAGGCTTTATATCCGTTATTTCTTTTATGGAATTTAGCCTATTGTCATCAAGGAATTTAGCAATCGGTCCTTTCGCAGTTCCATCTTTATCAAACGTTATATATCCAAGACCCTTAGCACCGAATTCTCTTTGCGCATGTTCTATCTTTTTATCAAAGAAGCTGCGTGGTTCCTCTGCTGTTTTAGGTGCAGGGATGGCTCTCACTACCATACCGCGCTCAATATTGCTTTTGAAAATATTGAACCCTGAATCACGGAAAATTTCTGTAACATCGCTGATTAATAATGGATTGCGCAGATCTGGCTTATCAGAACCATATTTGAGCATTGCTTCTTTATATGTAATACGTGGAAAATCTTTATCGACAGACTTACGAGAAAATTTAGCAAACACTTTATATAAGGTAGACTCAATAATCTGAAAGATGTCTTCTTGAGTCACAAAAGACATTTCAAGATCTAGTTGATAAAACTCCCCCGGAGAACGGTCAGCCCTTGCGTCTTCGTCACGGAAACACGGTGCAATTTGAAAATATTTATCAAACCCTGAAACCATGAGCAATTGCTTAAAAATCTGTGGAGCTTGCGGCAATGCATAAAATTTACCAAGATTTAGTCTGCTTGGCACCAAATAATCACGTGCACCTTCAGGGGACGAAGCAGTAAGTATTGGAGTCTGAATTTCCAAAAACCCTTGCTCTATCATGAGCTTGCGGAGTTCTGCAATAATTTGTGAGCGCAGAATAATATTGTTGCGGGTGTTTTCTCGCCTTAAATCAAGAAAACGATATTTAAATCTCATATTTTCTGGGTATTCTTGTTCGCCAGCAATGCTCGCTAATATACTTCTTTCTTCTTTTGCTATTTCTTCATCACAGTGGAACTCAACTTCTGATTCAACGTGTAAATTGCTAACTACAACCTCAATTTTCCCGGTTGCGATAGAGCTGTTTACCGTATCTTCAGTTCTAGCTTCAACTATTCCTGTAACAGTAATTATACTCTCCAATTTTAAATTTGATGTCTCATCAAAAAAGTCTTTGTCATTATTCAATACTAGTTGAGTGATTCCATAGAAGTCTCTTAAATCAACAAAGATTAGGTTACCATGGTCGCGCTTACGGTATAACCATCCAGAGAGGGTAACTTCCTTTCCTACATCATTCTTCCTTAATTCATTGCACGTGTGAGTCTTGTAGCAGTTCATATTTGTTTTACTTCTAAATTCTTTAAAAAGTATAGAAATAAACCTTACTACATACAAGCCCATTCTCAGATATTTGTCCAATTTACGAAATAGAGCAGTATTACTTTTATACTGTCTTTACCCGCAAAGAAATTGCACAATTTCTATAATTATGGTATAATAGTAAGGGTATTTTTAATGAATTAGATACAGGAAATGCCACTTACACAGATCATATTATATAGCGTAACATTACTTGCTGTAGCTGCAGTATTTCTCTTTTTGAGAAAAATATACAAAAATCGCATTAGAAAAATCATATTTCCTAGAAAAGTTTTTAAAGAAGAGTGGGAAGAAGACAGAAAATTCAACGAATTATATCAAAAAAATAAGCAAAAAGAGTTGATGAAACAACAGGAAATGCTACGCGAAAAGCAAAAAGATATACAGGTTTATAAAGAAGATCTAGAAATAGTTGACATAGCAAAACCGGTAGGTAAATGGACAAAGATGGTTATGATGGGTAATGGTTTAATGCAGCGTTTTGCACAATTGATACATAGAGAAGGCGGAAAGAAAGGATTTTGGGAGCTGTTTGTAAAAGCTCAGGCTTCAACTCAAGGTAAACATAAGGGGAAGGGCAGATAATTCATGCTCGAATGTGAAAATTTATCCTGCGCTCGTAATAACAAAGTATTATTTAAACATCTCAGTTTTAAAGCTGAGCCAAAATCAAAGATTCTAATCACTGGTCCAAATGGTAGTGGTAAAACCAGCTTAATTAGAAGTTTATCTGGACTTTTACCGCCGGTATCAGGCAATATAAGGTACTGCGGAAAAGACATATATGATGATCCAAAATCCTATATACCTTCTATGGTCTATATAGGCCATAAGAATGCCTGTAAAGATAGCTTAACTGTTGCCCAAAACATAGAATTCTGGGCAGGAATACGAAATACTAGGGAATTGATTGTGGCAGCTGTTTGTTGCTTGCAGTTGCAATCTGTACTTAATATTAGATATGGCGAACTTTCTGCAGGCTGGAAAAGAAGAGTTGCGCTTGCTCGCCTCTTGATTTCTAATGCAAACGTTTGGCTGATAGATGAACCATTTTGTAATCTTGATAGTGCAACGTGTGAATTAGTGCTGAACCTAATCTCAATACGCTCTGAGCAAAATGGTATAGTAATTATTACAGGGCATAGCTCTACAGAGCAATTGTGTGATTTTACAACGATTGATATACGCGATTTCAATAGACTTCTTGCATAGTTTTTGGCAGCACGTTAACAACCGTTAGAAACGAAAAAACTTCCTTGACAAACTCCGCCAGCCCCCTTATTATGACAATAAGGGTATTTATGACTCAAAACTTGTTTTTGATCTGCGCAGGTTCAATGACAAAATTCAGTAAAAAACTTAGGGTATTTTTTGGCGGATTACATCAAATTATAGCGGCTGCATGTCTTTTAAATTTTTTCTACATTCAGCCAAACCGCGCTTAAACTAAGCGTCAGCACATTATTACAGCGCCACTTACAGTAATATAGAGTCAAAACTCGCACCACGGGATTTCTTTGCCTTTTTTTTTATTTGGTAAATTTCTTAATGTTTGTAGCTAAAAGAGCCCAAGAGAGGTGTCATCCCGCTGCTTGTTAGCGGGATCTATGTTAAGAGATACCGCGAATGAATCGCGGTATGACGTAGGACTGCTGTCATCCCAGTGCCCAGACACTGGGATCCAGTTTTCCATATAATCTCATCGAAAATGTTGTAACCACTTTCTATGCTAGTTTGCTTGCTTACAAGCAAACTTTTCTGGATCCCAGTGTCGGGGCACTGGGATGACACCATTCTTTTTCCTGGATCCAAGTAGTCAGGGCACTGGGATGACAAGAAGAGGGCACTGGGCCGTCATAAAGGAATCAGTTTCAGCTACTCGGATGACAAGAAGAAGGCTACTTAGATGACAGAAGAAGGAAGCACTTGGATGACATCGTTTACTATACAATGTTCGTACAGTTAGTTGCCACCTGGATAAAAAAAAAGAAGCCTACTTAGCTAACAAATTTATAAACATCAGTATACAACTCATCAACGCTTGGTTCTTTACTATTTTTGGCAAAATCTTCCGACTTTTTTACTAAATCACGTACTTCCTTATCAATTACTTTACATTCTTCTTCTGAAGCAATTTTATTATCTATCATGTATTTCTTTAAAGTGCCTATAGGGTCATGATTTTGCTTCATATCTTCAACTTCTTCTTTTAAGCGATAAGTAGCAGGATCTGACATCGAATGGCCGCGATATCGATATGTCTTCATTTCAAGCAGGATAGGCCCTTTTCCGCTGCGTGTGTGTTCCGCTGCTTCGCTTGTAGCCGCATAAACAGAGAAAAAATCCATTCCATCAACTTGTTTTCCAGGAATACCAAAACTTTCTCCTTTTTTATATAGCTCAGTTACCAAAGTGGATCTTTCTACAGAAGTACCCATTGCATATCCGTTATTCTCTATAATATAAACTACAGGTAACTTCCATAAAGCTGCCATATTAAATGATTCATATGTTTGCCCTTGATTTACAGCACCGTCACCAAAATATGTGAATACCACGTTGTCTCTTTTCTTATATTTATTAGCAAATGCTATTCCTGTGCCAATTGGAACTTGTGCCCCCACTATTCCATGTCCGCCGAAGAATTTTTTTTCAACGTCAAATACGTGCATCGAACCACCTTTACCTTTCGAGCATCCTGTTTCTTTGCCAGTGAGTTCTGCCATTACAACATTTGGATCAGAATTACATGCGAGCATTAAGCCATGGTCTCTATAACTTGTGATAAAAGCGTCACCTAATTTTGATGCAGCTTGAGTTCCAACTGCAACTGCTTCTTGCCCTATTGATAGGTGACAGAACCCACCTATTAATCCCATTCCATATAATTGTCCTGCTTTTTCTTCAAATCTGCGTATGAGTAGCATTTTCCTGTAGAATCCAATTATCTGTTCTTTAGTGAAATTTTCTGCTTTCATATCGATTTCTTTTTCATTAAACTAAAATAATATCAGAAATTTTTAACATTTTGTAATAAATCTCAATGGATTACTACCGCTGGCTCGAAGCTTTTCACGTTATCTCCGCCATTATGTGGATGGCAGGTATGCTTTATTTACCCAGGCTTTATGTCTACCACGCAACTGTAAAACCGGGATCGGAAAATGATAGCTTGCTTCAAACAATGGAAAAGAGGCTACTTAGATATATCATAAACCCTGCAATGCTTTTCTCACTTGGTCTTGGAATCACATTAATGGTTATTAGGGAAGCATATTGTGAAGGATGGTTTCATGTAAAAGCATTTGCAATACTTTTGATGTTAATTATTCATATGCTACTTGCAAAATATAGGAAAAATTTTGCAATGGGTTCAAATGAAAAAAAACACGTTTATTTTCGTGTTTTAAATGAAGCAGTTACAGTATTGATAATAGTTATAGTTATTATGGTTGTTGTAAAACCTTTTTGACTGACCTTACCCAGAAAAAGCAGAAAGCTCAGCTACTCTTCTATTTTCATTTTTGACTTTTTTGAAAATAACATAAGCTAAAGTTACTGAGGTTTACCAATGATTTTTACAGGGATACTGGTGAAGTCGAGTTGCAATAGCTGTGTGCTTGACATTGGGATCCAATTTTATAAAAATCTATTGTGCTAGCAAGTTCACTAGCGTCACGCGCTGGTCTGTTGGACATTTAATGTGATTGTATGTAGGGTTTTGAAAAAGACATACCAAATATGAAAGGCCTATATATTAAAACTTACGGCTGTCAGATGAACGTTTATGACTCCGTTTTAATGGAAAATATAATTAAACCTTTGGGGTTCAACGTTGTTAGTGATGCAGAAAAAGCTGATTTGGTGATACTGAACACTTGTCACATTAGAGAGAAGGCAGCAGAAAAGCTTTATTCTGAGCTCGGGAAGATTCATTCGTCACGAAAAGAAATTACTATAGTGGTGGCTGGATGTGTAGCGCAAGCAGAGGGAGAAGAAGTATTCAGAAGGGCTCCTTTTGTTGATATTGTTGTTGGTCCGCAGAGTATCGCTACCTTACCGGAGCTGATAGTCAAAGCAAGCAGAAGTAAAGGTCATGTAATAAACACTGATTTTCCTGAAGTTGCAAAGTTTGATAAATTGCCAGATGAATGCTATGGCAATAGCCAGGGGTCTTCTGCGTTTCTTGCCATACAAGAAGGTTGTGATAAATTTTGTACGTTTTGTGTAGTACCATATACTCGTGGAGCTGAGTATTCACGGCCAGTGAATGAAATATTTCGTGAAGCATTGAAATTAGTTGCAAATGGGGCGAAGGAAATCAATTTGCTTGGTCAGAACGTCAATGCTTACCATGGGAAATGCGAAGGGGAAGTGTGGGATTTAGGCAAATTAGTTAGTCATATTGCTAAAATTGAAAAGCTAGAGAGGATTCGTTATACAACTTCTCATCCAAGAGATATGCATGAATCTCTCTACTTGGCACATGCGGAAGAGCCAAAACTCATGCCATTTATTCACCTGCCTGTGCAGTCAGGTTCGAATAAAATATTGCACGCGATGAACAGAAAGCACACTGCAGAGGAGTATTTGGAAATAATAGACAGATTTCGCAAATTGAAACCTGAAATCGAATTTTCTTCTGATTTTATTGTTGGTTTTCCTGGAGAAACCGAAAAAGATTTTGAAGAAACTGTAAAATTAGTAGAAAAAATTAGATATGCTCAGGCTTATAGCTTTAAATATAGCCCAAGACCAGGTACACCAGGAGCAGAAAGAAAAGATCAAGTACCAGAAGAGGTTAAAACAGAACGCCTTCTTCGTTTACAGAAATTAATTAGTAAGCAACAACTTGAGTTTAACCAGAGTATGGTAGGCAAAACTATACCTGCTTTGTTCAGTGATAAAAAAGGCAAACACCAAAACCAAATTATTGGTAAAAGCCCATATATGCAATCAGTGTGCATTGATGATCCTGAAGGTAAATACAGGGACAAAATAGTAAACGTGAAAGTGTTGGAAGCTCGGCAGAACAGTTTGTTGGGGCGTGGGGTGCAGGATAGCTCTGTTGGACATCCGTCAGAGAATTATTTTGATTGAGAGAAAGTACCCCTATAGAACAAGATAGAAGTACTTCACGTAGTTTATTTCAAGTTTATCAACTATAGCTAAAGTAATTTAGGCTTACCGACAACCGTCATCCCGCTACTTGTTAGCGGGATCTAGAGATACCGTGACGATATGACGGTTAAGCTGAGATACCGCGAATGAATCGCGGTATGACGTGGGATTGTGTTAGCTATAGGGTGTGGGGTGCAGGAATAAGTTTGTTTCTTTTTGCATTTGTAATTTTCTAGAAAGCCCTATATTCTTTGGCTTTATCCGGTCAAAATGAACATGAAGTCAAAGCATTATCCTGATACAGTAAGTAGTCCTGATTTTTCGTCGTTAGAAAAAGAAATCATAAAATTTTGGCAGGAAAATAAAGTTTTTGAGCGGTCAGTTGGAGAACGTTCCAAGGATAATTGTTTTGTGTTTTATGATGGGCCTCCGTTTGCAAATGGACTTCCACATTATGGACATTTACTCACTGGTTTCATCAAAGACGCATTTGCAAGATATCAAACTATGCTTCAAAAAAGGGTTGAACGTAGATTTGGTTGGGATTGCCATGGATTACCGGCTGAGATGGGTGCAGAAAAAGAACTTGGAATATCTGGTAGAACTGAGATAGAAAAATTCGGCATTGAAAAATTCAATAACCATTGTCGTACTTCTGTAATGAGATTTTCATCAGAGTGGGAAAAATATGTCAATAGGCAGGCAAGGTGGGTGGATTTTCATAATGACTATAAAACCATGGATAAATCATTCATGGAGTCGGTCATGTGGGCATTTAAACAGCTTTATGATAAGGGTCTAGTGTATGAATCAGTACGCGTTGTTCCATATAGCTGGGCGTGCGAAACTCCATTATCCAATTTTGAAACAAGGCTTGATAACGCGTATAGAGAAAAGACTAGCAAAGCTGTAACTGTTGCATTTGAGCTTTTAGAAAACCCACAGCAGTTTAAAAGTGTTAAACAAAAATGTAAATTACTTGCTTGGACTACAACTCCTTGGACTCTTCCTAGCAATCTGGCATTGGCGATAGGAAAGGACATCAAGTATTGTGCAGTGTCAGTCCACTCTTTGGTGTCATTCCAGCGCGTGACGCTGGAATCTATTTCTAGATCCCAGTGTCGAAGCACTGGGATGACAGAAGTTAATGAAAGGAGTTCAGTGAACAGTGAAATTTATATTTTCGCTGAAAGCTACCTAGAAAAATTTATCAGCCACTCTGAACAAAACAATATTCCATATGAAAACTGCAATATAAAACTTAAAGCGAATGATCTTGCAGGCCTTTCCTATAAGCCGCTGTTTGATTACTTTAAAGATACAAAGAATGCATTCCGTGTTTTTGTTGCTGATTATGTTACAGGAGAAGATGGTACTGGCGTTGTACACACTGCTCCTGGATTTGGTGAGGAAGATTTTTACCTTTGCCAAAGCCATGATATTCCAGTTATTTGTCCAATTGATAACAGTGGAAAATTTACTGCTGAAGTTTCAGATTTGGCAGGGGTTCATGTTTTTGATACCAATGATACAGTAATAAAAAAATTGAAAGAACAAGGAAACTGGTTCAAAACTGAACAATATATTCACAATTATCCACACTGCTGGAGAACTGACACTCCTTTGATCTATCGCACTATGCCTTCTTGGTATGTTGCCGTTACAAAATTCAAAAGCAGAATGGTAGAGCTAAATAAGAGAGTTAATTGGATACCAAACCACATTAGAGATGGTCAATTTGGAAAATGGCTTGAAGGGGCACACGACTGGTCAATTTCACGCAATCGATTCTGGGGTACTCCGATTCCTGTGTGGCAATCAGATGATACAAGATATCCAAGAGTGGATGTATATGGTTCGATAGAAGAACTAGAGCGAGATTTTAATGTTAAAGTAGATGATTTGCACAGACCATTTATCGATACTTTAACGAGGCCAAATCCTGATGATCCAACAGGAAAATCAGTTATGCGTCGTGTGCCTGACGTATTTGACTGCTGGTTTGAATCTGGCTCGATGCCATTTGCGCAAGTCCACTATCCGTTTGAAAATAAGGAGTGGTTTGAAACTGCAGATTTTATCACTGAATACATAGCGCAAACCAGGGGGTGGTTTTATACGCTCTTTGTATTGTCCACTGCTTTGTTTGATAGGGAACCATTTAAGAACTGCATATGCCACGGTGTTGTTTTGGATGTAAAAGGGCAAAAATTGTCCAAGCGTTTGAATAACTATGCAGATCCAATGGAGGTTTTTGATAGATACGGTTCTGATGCACTGCGTTTTCTTATGCTTTCTGGATCTATTGTTTGTGGTGGTAATTTGCTACTGGATAAAAAAGGAAACTCAATACGAGATGTTCTGAAAAACGTAATAAAACCTA
Organism: Wolbachia endosymbiont (group A) of Clivina fossor; assembly: GCF_964026865.1. Classification (NCBI taxonomy): domain Bacteria; kingdom Pseudomonadati; phylum Pseudomonadota; class Alphaproteobacteria; order Rickettsiales; family Anaplasmataceae; genus Wolbachia; species Wolbachia endosymbiont (group A) of Clivina fossor. The sequence continues at coordinate 195,832 of NZ_OZ034707.1, forward strand.
TTTGGAACAGTTATCACTTTTTTACCATGTATGCAAATGCAGATGGAATTAAAGCTGAAGTTTGTAAGGATTATCAAAGTACTATTGATCGCTACATGATTTCCAAATGTTTTGAAGCTGTAGAAAGTATCCAAACTTCTATGAACAGCTATAACTCCCAAGAGGCTTGCAAAATTTTGATGAACTTTTTTGAAGTGCTAAATAATTGGTATATTCGTCGCAGTCGCGAGCGTTTTTGGAAAAGTGATTTGGATCAGGATAAAACTGATGCTTATAATGTTCTATATACGGTTTTTTATTACATGCTAAGAGCTGCAGCCCCTTTGTTGCCACTTATAACAGAGAATATATGGCAAGGGCTTAAGTATGAAGAAACATCTGTTCATTTGGCTGATTTCCCACAATTAGAGAAGTTTGATAGTCAGCTCATTGCCAAAATGGATCTAGTGAGAGAGATATGTAACTCTGCACTCTCTATTAGAAACACTTTTAATATACGTATCAGACAGCCACTTAGTAGTATGACGATTTATCATAAGTCTTCCTGCGGTTTTCTTGAAGGTGAGCCGTTTTCTGTCATCCCAGTGCGTGACACTGGGATCCAGTGTGCTGAAAACTCAAATGAGTACCAAGAGATGATAAAAGATGAGGTAAATGTAAAAAAACTGAAGTTAGTAAACAGACTTGAAGATATTGCATCACTAGAGTTAAAACTCAACTTCCCTGTGCTTGGAAAAAGAATTCCGGAGAAGATTAAGACACTGGTTCAATATGTTAAACAAGGAAAGTGGAAACAAGTTGAATCCGGTGTCATCCGAGTAGCTGACACTGGGATCCAGACGCAGATTCCAGCGTCACGCGCTGGAATGACAGAAAGAGGTCTCATATTTTTGGGGGATGAGTCAGAAAATTATATCATAGAAAAAGGCGAATATGAACTATTATTAAAAGCAAACAGTGAATTCTCCTCTGTATTTGATAACAACAAAGGGGTTGTTATCCTAAACACTACTTTAAATGATGAATTGATTCTAGAAGGGCTTGCAAGAGATGTAGTGAGGCTCATTCAGGAAACTAGGAAACAAGCTGATTTTCATATGTCCGATAGAATCAGAGTAATAATCAAAACAGAAGATGAGAAAATTAAGGAAGCAATAAATACGTGGATTGAATATATAAAAGAGCAGACCCTTGCCTTATCTTTGGACATTAATACAGAAATTGGAACTAACTTTTATTCTAAGGAATATCAGGATTTAAATGTTAGCATTGAGCGTTAGATTTTTAATAAAGTTGCAAGATTGTCAGTATTTATGCTATACTTAAGGTAATTGGATAAGGTTATGGTATGAATGCTGTTGTAGGTTGTGAGGAAGTTGTTGACTTAAATAACAATAGTGGTGATTTAGATGCATTAAATGGACAACCTAATTTACAAAGAGAATCTTTTGCTACTTCAGAAAAACAGGAAGGACCTGTTGCTACTTTGGAAGAGCAAGAATCTGTTAGTAATTTAAAAAAAATAGGTGCTGATTTTAGCATTCCACTAAGTATATTTCATTATAAAGGTTACGGCTCCGATTTTTTTACTTCCTGGTATAATATATCAAGCGAAATATTTAAGGAAATAAACAGAGCTTGCCTGGAGAAGAAAGTATTAAATTCAGCTCTATCAGTTTTAATGTTTCCTTATGTTGCTTCTGTTGCATTGGGGTTAGTTATATATAAAACAAACAGTAAAACACAAACCAGTTCAGAGGAAAGTAAAACAAAAAAGAGTGAGGTAAGTACAGCAAAAAGATTGGCATATAGCGTTTTTGCTGCAATTGCAATTCTTGTTGATATAGCTGTGCTTATAGCCTTAATTATTCCTGCAACACTCGCCTTAGCTACTTTTTATCTTACAAACAGAAAGTTATCTCATTCTTTGGTTGCTGCTCTAAAAATAAGTAATGGGTTATATCAGAATGAATACCAGAATATTGAAGTGTCTTTTCGTGAAATAGATGCTGGTAAGTCAGACATTAAGTGGGATATGGAAGTTAAGTTTCCACCGCAATTTGAACAATTACTTAGAGATTTATATGAAGATAAAGATGGTAGTTGGTTTAATGTTGCACGTGATTCAGAACATAATACCATACTGAAATTATCAGCTAATATCAATTTAAAAAACGGCCTTAGGCCTTTACGTAATGAGATCAAGAATGTGCTTGCAATTTCGATTCAGGAATTCGCAAAGACTATGGAAGAGCTAATGAAGCTAGAAGGAAAAGATATTACATATGATAAGCTGAAGGAATTGTTGGACGAATTCAGACTGAAAGTGGTGGATAGTGTAGATTCTAAACTGGTGAATTACTTAATACAAAATGCTTATCGAGTTGCTTTTATACAAGCAATTAAATTTCAGCGAGATAGACGGGGAGAAGATTTTTCACTGGAAGATGAGCTAAGAAATACTTTAGTGAAACAGAAACTAGAAAGCCAAGGTAAAGAATTACCAAATGAGAAAGAGATGATAATAAAAGGTCTAAAAGAAGCAGGAGCAAAAGTGCCAGATGCCTTAGGCGATAGTGAGCTTTCTGTATTTAAAGCAGAATGGGAACGGCTTATACAAGAAGATAAAATAGCTAAGAAAACAATAATTGATGTTTATAAGGATACAGATCTTGGAAAAACAGAGAAAGCTCTAAATGATGCTAAAAAAATAATTGAAGATTTAAAAAAACAAGGACAAGAAAGATATACTAAGATATATGAAAAATTAAAAGCAGTATATGATGAGGGAAAAAATAACTTAACAAATGATGATTTAAAAAGGAAATTAGAAGGTCTTTTTAAATTCGAGTATGATAATCAGGAGGTTGAGCAAAGGCTAGTAAAATCAGTAATGAAAAAAGCAAAGGGTGAGTTAGGCCTATTAGGCACGCTAAGCTTAATAGACCAGTTTCGAAGTTTAGAAGAGGAGATAAAAGGTCCTTTTAGCAAGAAAAGTTTAAAAGAAGCTTCAGATAAAGTAAATGACTTTATAGCAAAGATATATTTAGAAATAACGAAATGTAAAATACAAAATTTATTCAAAGGCCAAGCAAAGGGTATAGAGGACTCATGTAAGCTGTTAGAGGAAAAGGAGCCGAATTTAGTGCAGAGGATTAATGCGCACCGAGCGGAAATTGCAGAATGCTTAAAGCAACCTATATCGTTAAGAAAAGTAATAGAAGGAAATGAGGATTTAAACAAATATTTAGAAGATGAGCAAAATAGAAGGGGGGAGAAGCATCCAAGTACAAAATTAATAGAGAAGCACTTGCAAAATAACCAAGAAATCCTAAAAGCATTAAAACAGTTAGAATTAGAAGAAAAAGGATTATTGATAAATGAAGAAACAAAAAATGATTATAGAGAAGAACTGGAATCTCGCGAAAAAATAAAATTTGCAATAATAGAAGATGAGTTGTTGGAGGTGCTCAAGCAAGAAATTTTTGATGAAAAAGAAATCAAGGAGTTATTAGAAAAAGCAGAACTAGAATACTTTTTAGCAGAAAAACGCATGAAAGGTCCTGTAGTTAAAATAAAGAATAATATCAAACACTTTTGTCAAGATTTATTGTCTCCTTTAATAAATAGGTTGGTGGAAAATATAGTAAATAATGTACCAAAAAGCGATAAGAGTTCATGGCTGCAACCTATAAAAGCTATTCAGACAGGCTTGGGATATATTAAAACAGGTCTTGCCGTTGCAATGTATGGGGATAGGAGCACAGAAGGAAAAGCGTTAAGTGTAGCACATGATACTCATAAGGAAGTAGAGACATTTCTTCAACATTTTCAGTCAAGTTATGAAGAAATCGGAACTTTTTTAGGTAATTTATTTTCTGATGATGGAGAGATATTTAAAAATGATGTATGGCCTAAAGTAGAAGAGCATTTGCGTGGAATGTGGAATAGATTTTTTAAGGATGTTGAATTCAAGATTGGGAATAGATTGGATGAAGTAAGTGTGACACAGCAAAAGCAGAACACTATGATTGCGGCTTAATGATGAGTTCTCAAAGTTCCTCCGGTATTTTCATATACCAAATTGACTATAGCACTTGATTCTTTTTGGATCTCTTTTTCAGTTAAAGTGTGGATTGGAGAGCAGAAAGTAACTGACAATGCTATAGACATCTTATTCGGTTCTATATTGTTTCCATGGTATACGTCAAATACTAAAACTTCTGTGATGAGCTCTGAGCTTTTTTTTACCACATTGATTATGTTACCTACTTCCACATCCTTATTTACAATAAATGCAAAATCACGTTTTACACTTTGGTATTTATAATCGATAAATTTCTTTCTACTTACAGGTAAATTTTCAATATTTTCTAGTATTACCTCAAAACCTACAACTTTTTGCTTGATGTCAAAAAGATCTAATATATTAGGATGCAATTCCCCAAAATAACCAACTATTTTACTTCTAAAAGATAAGGTGCCTGACTTTCCTGGATGATAATATTCTTTTTCTGCTCTCTCTATCGTTAAATTATCGCAATTGACGTTAAAAAACTCCAAAGCTGCTATGCAATCAGCCTTTGCGTCAAAAACATCTACTTTCCTATCAATATTATAATGGTTTCGCGGTAAATTATTTCCTGTTCTTATTCCACTTAAGACATGTTTAGACTGAGCTTCACCATCGTAAATCGGCCCAATTTCGAAGATTGCAAGATCAGATACTCCATGGGCAATATTATCAGCAGTGACTTGCAATAAATTTAGCATAATACTTGGTCTCATCATATTAAAGTTATTGTTAAACGGATTATCGATGATAAATAACTTATTCGAGTAACCAAATTTTTCAGCTGTTGATTCACTCATAAATGACCAGGTTAGCACTTCATGAAACCCTCTGTTTGTCATCAAAATACGCAAATTGTCGTATGTACTATCTACTTCTTCAACATTATTTGGTAGTGGTTCTTCTTTTATTTTGTCATAGCCGTATATTCTTGTTACTTCTTCAATTAGGTCAGCAGGTATAGTCACGTCCGGTCTCCAGCTTGGTACTTGTACATTCCAATTGCCTTCGGTTTTTTTATCAATACTAAACCCTAGTTTCGTTAAGATATCGAACGTCTCATCAGGTGATACAGATACACTTCCAAACTTGTTTATATCTTGGTAATCAAGGCTTATCTTAGCATCATTCCGGCATGGTTTTTTCTGGATCCCAGTGTCAGCTACTTGGATGACAGAGGTGTATTCTTTATCTAGATTACCGGCAGACACTACGCTTGAGACTTCTCCACCACATAAATCCAAAATCATTTTGGCTGCAAGATTGAGTCCATCGAGGGTAAATCCAGGATCGATTGAACGTGCAAATCTGTAACTAGCGTCTGTGGAGATGCTGAGCTGTCTTGAAGATTTAGTGATAGAGATTGGATCGAGCAAAGCTAATTCCAAAAAAATATTGGTGGTTTCAAGAGTACATTCACTGCACTTTCCACCTATAATTCCAGCAACTCCATGAATATTTTTACTATCAGAATAAATGTTTATATTATTGTCCAGTAAATATTCCTTACCATTTAAAGCAAAGAAGCTTTCTCCATCATTTGCTTTTCTTATTGTAAGTTTGCCATCTACTTTGTTTGCATCAAACGCATGCATTGGACGATTAAAAGATATCATAATATAGTTAGTAATGTCAACTATTGTAGAAATGGAGCGCATTCCTATCGATTCCAATTTATCTTTTAGCCACTTTGGGCTTTCTTGATTTTTTACATTGGCGATGTATATTCCACTAATAAAACTTTCTCCGTCAGTCACTTCAACATCGATTGGTGAATTTATGGAGCTGGTAAGTTGTGGAATGCTTAAAGTCTTTAATGTCCCAATTCCAGTTGCAGCAAGGTCGCGAGCTATTCCATAAATGCCTAAGCAATCTCCACGGTTTGGAGTAACATTTATATCAATTACAGGGTCACAATTGAAAAATTTATCCCCTACTTTATAATCATCGGAAAGCTCGATTATTCCTTCACTTTCCTCTTGAACCAGCGCAAGTTCAGAAGCAGAGCAGAGCATCCCTTCACTTAGCACTCCTCGTATTTTTGTAGGCTTGATTGTGAAATCACTTTCTGGCAATGTGCTACCAAGAGATGCAAGCACAGTTTTCATACCTTCTCTAACATTGTTTGCTCCGCAAACTATTTGTAGAGTTTTACTTCTGTCATCTACTTTACATAATTTTAATTTATCGGCATTTGGATGAGGTGCAACTTCTAATACTTTTGCAACAATAAAACCAGCTAATTTGGTATTGTCGATCACATCTTCTACTTCTAACCCTATGTGAGTTAATTTATCGGTAATTTCTTCTAAACTAGCATTGGTTTCTAAGTGTTCTAATAACCAAGATAATGTGAATTTCATGAACCTTTAAAGAAATAAAAGAGTTATTGTAATATAAAATGTAGTGCTTTTAAAGCTTGTTGTAATGGAATAAAAGGTAACTTCTACATCATAAACAAGGATGCAGAAGTTTTTGTAATTTTATATATTATTGTAGAGAGAATTTATCTTCTCGATATCACCTTTTAAATCTATCTCCATAGAGAGCTTAAGATTCATATTGTGGTTATCTTCATGGAAGTTATGAATGTAACCATCAATAGTTAAGTTTCCTATCATATTATGGCTTTTATCTAGTATTTCGCTTCCCATTTGATAATGGCCAGTATATTCGTTAAAGGAGCCATCTGTTAGTTTAATGTATCCACTACCAAATTCCTGCTCTAAATTTAAAGGATGATTAGTGTTAATAAAATCTATTTCGTTCATAATAATACCTCACTAAAAATTAAATTATAATTAAAATAAGATGTTAAGTCAAGATATTGAATTATTTAATAAGATTAGTAAGTTTTAAAATACAGAGCTGACTGTAATTAACACTCTAATTACATATTTTGTTAATGTATCAATGTTATAATGATACAGGGCTTTATCTTAATTCTTGACTTTGTCCTATAAAATTCATACTTTATTTACTGTTTATAGTTCAGATTAAAATGGCATTAAATCCACTGGAACAGTTTAAAGTATATACAATAATAGAGTTACCTAGGTTATTTGGGTATGACGTAAGCTTTACCAATTCATCTCTTTTCATGATGATTTCGGTGATATTGGTGATACTCTTTTTGCTTTTTGGAATAAAGAAGGGGTCAGTAATACCAGGATATTTGCAAGCTGCAGTTGAATATGTATATGATTTTGTTGTTTCAATAATAGAAAGTAACACTGGAAGCAAAGGCTTGCAGCACATTCCATTGATATTTACAGTGTTTATTTTCATTTTATCATGTAATTTGGTTGGTGTTCTTCCTTATAGTTTCACGGTCACAAGTCATGTGATAGTCACCTTCGCTTTATCGATGGTGGTTTTTATTTATATAACGATTGTTGGATTTAAAGAAAGGGGAGTAGAATTTTTACGCATATTGCTACCAAAAGGAACTCCTTCGTGGCTTGCACCTATAATAATTATTATTAAGTTGTTTGCTTATTTAGTAAGGCCGATTAGCCTATCAATAAGGCTTGCAGCAAATATGATTGCGGGTCATACAATTATCAAAGTGATAGCAGGGTTTATTGTAAATATGAACATATTTCTCACTCCTGCGCCGTTTTTGTTCATAATTGCATTGATAGGGTTTGAAGTATTTGTTGCAGTTTTACAAGCTTATATATTTACTATATTAACATGTGTATATTTGTCAGATGCAGTAAAGTAATTGACTTCCTTGCAGAATATTTTACAATTATATTATAAAGAAATGTTTAAAGGTAATATATGGATTTAGTAGCTTTAAAATTTATAGCAATTGGTTTAGTTGCGTTTGGAATGCTCGGTGCTGGTTTAGGTATAGCTAATATCTTTTCTGCTATGCTGAATGGGATTGCGAGGAATCCTGAATCGGAAGGTAAAATGAAAACTTACGTTTATATTGGTGCTGCTATGGTTGAAATAATGGGATTGCTTGCGTTTTTACTTGCAGTATTATTAATATTTGTTGCTTAACACATGCCACAGCTTGATGTTTCAAACTTCTTTTCTCAAGTTTTTTGGTTTTTAATTTTTTTCTCTTCACTTTTTTTCGTAGTAAGTTGTTTATTTTTACCAAAGTTAGATGAAATAATAAGCACTAGAAGTAAAAAAGTATTGGATTCTTTTAATAGTTCTGTTCATCTTTTAAGACTCACGGAAGAGCAGATTGCCAAGTATAATGCCGCTTTAAACCAAGCTAGAATACAGGCAAAAAGGATCATAGATGATGCACTTGCTCAGGTAGAAGAAATGAGAGCTAATGTTAAGAATATATTAGAAGAGGAAGACAAAAAAAAGAGCAAGCTTATTGAAGAAAAAGTGGCAGAATTTAAATCTGAATATACTGATCAGTTAAAACAAATGGCTACTAGTATTGCTTTAATTTATTATACTAAATTGACCAATTCTGAAATTGAAGAGGAGTTTGTTGCTGACTTGGTGTCCAAAGAATTTTAGGGGTTTTTATGTCTACATCACTGATTATCGGTCTTGCCTTCTTGGTAAGTTTTGTCCTTTCGTATAAATTGCTAAAGAAAGTGATAAAAAATGCGCTTAACAATAAGCGTAACAAAAGCAAATTTTCAAGTGAAGAAACTGAAAAATTCAGGAAAGATATGTTGGAGTATTACAAAAAATCTTCTGAAAAATACAAAGAATTAGATGCAGAAGTTAATAAAATGATGAATGAAGCACTTGATAAAGCTAATAGTATCATTAAGCACAATAGACAGCAGCTAGATCAGACATTAGATGACAATGCCCATTCTAACTTGAAGAAAGTCACTGACCAAGTTGAAAAAGCTCTTGGAGACTTACAGGCTAACACAGCGAATATAGCTGCTGATGCTGTAAAAAAAATAATGCATGAACGTAAAGATGATAAGCGTAGTAGCGAGGTCATATCTTCATTTTCACGTGACTTAAATAAAAAATTGCATTAGGTTTAATGCAACAATTGCCTATACTTCAAGCTGATAATGTAGAAAAAATTAAGTTTGATTCTAGTTTATGCAAAGAGCAAGAGAAACTTTTTTACTATAAATTTAATATAATTCCTTGGCAAAAATTAAATGATACTACTTTTTTTATGGTTGAAGACACAAGCCGAGATATCAACCGTTGGGTCGAAGCTCATTACGGTATTGACTATGTATTAATAAAAGTGGATAGCGAACAGATTTTAAATCTTCTTAACTCGCACTTTGGTATTTCAGAATTTGCAAGCAACTACTTATATTACAAGAATGCTAATTTTTCAGCTAAAAGCATTAAACTAAGCTCAATATTTTTTGCTTCTTTCTTTGTTGTAACTTCAATTTTAACACTAACAGAGAAATATACATATTTTGCTTTGATGTTGATATTTATAATCGGATGTTCTAGTTATTTATTCAAGTTTATAGCTACAATTTTTAACTTATGTGAAACCTCCAACCAAAAAGTGGATTATAGTAAGCTGAATGAAGAAGATTTTCCTATATATACTATTTTATTGCCTGCTTTTAAAGAAAGTGCAGTGATAGAGCAATTGATCGAAAGCATTGAAAGTTTGGATTATCCAAAATCGAAATTAGATGTGAAGCTTCAGGTAGAAAGTGATGACCAGGAAACGCTAGCAGCTATAGAAAAGTACACTTTACCACAGTATTTTGAAGTAATAAAAGTGCCTCATTCTTTGCCTAGAACAAAAGCCAAGTCATGCAATTATGCTATGAGCTTTGCTAGAGGAAAGTATGCAGTAATATATGATGCGGACGATAAACCAGACCCATTGCAGTTAAAAAAAGCACTGATTGAATTTAATAAGGGCGACGATAAGCTTGCCTGTGTACAGGCGAAATTAAATTACTATAATTGTGATTATAATTTTCTCACAAAATCCTTTTCTCTGGAGTATATGAACTGGTTTCAATACTTATTGCCTGGATTCCAAAAAATAAACATGCCAATGCCTTTGGGTGGTAGCAGTAATCATTTTTCAGTAAAAATTCTAAAAAAATTGTTTTTCTGGGATGCTTATAGTGTTACCGAAGATGCTGACCTCGGTTTGAGACTTGCGCAAATGGGATATAAAACCAGGATGATTGACTCAGAAACATTGGAAGAGTCACCAATTGCTGTATTTGCTTGGATTAAGCAAAGAGCGCGCTGGATCAAAGGCTATATGCAAACTTATATTGTTCATTTAAAAAATATAAAGTCTCTTTATAAACACACTGGATTTAAGGGAATTTTGCTATTGAATCTTTTTGTTGGCTCTGCAGCTTTTATATTTTTTACTACTCCATTTTTACTGCTTTCATTGATATTAACTAAAGTTTTAAATGAATTATTTTTGTACTACTTTGTAGTGGTATATGTTACTAACCTGATTCTTTTGGTAATAGCTGTCAAACAGCAAAAGATGCCTTTTTATTTTTATATAGTATCGATATTTTTTCCGGTCTATAGTCTGCTACATAGTGTTGCAGCTTTTCTTGCCTTATGGGAATTTATTCTTTACCCTGAGCGATGGAACAAAACTCAGCATGGTTTATGGAATCAAAACCTGTAGCTATTTGGCTTTTTCTCTGCTGTATTATGGTAATTCTCATGGTGGGGATTGGTGGATTTACCAGACTTTCAAAAGCAGGATTGTCAATCACGGAGTGGAAACCCATCACTGGAACATTGCCACCACTGAGTGGACAAGATTGGCTACAAGAAAAATTAAAATATGAAACTACACCTGAGTATAAAGCATTCAACTATGGTATGAGTATGGAGGAATTTCAGGCTATATACTTAATAGAATATGTACACAGATTGGTTGCAAGACTAACAGGTTTAGTTTTTGTCCTGCCATTTATATATTTTACATTAAGAAGAAAAATATCTAAAAAGGTAGTAATAAGGCTATTTATGGCATTATTATTTGGAGCTTTACAAGCTTTTGCTGGTTGGTATATGGTTAAAAGTGGTTTAGTAACTGAACCTCATGTTAGCCACTATAGGCTTGCACTTCACTTATTATTAGCATTAATTGTCTTTGCATTATTGTCATATCAATTTTTTGATTACCAAATCAGGCCAAAGCAAACTAAACTTAAGATTAGTAGTGACACTATATACTACACAGGGATGATTTTGGCCCTAATTGTAATACAAATAATTTTCGGTGCGTTTGTTGCGGGATTAAATGCTGGTTTGATTTACAATACCTTTCCACTAATGGACGGACAAATCGTTCCAGAAGATTTATTTTTCTTACACCCTATATGGCTGAATATCTTTGAGAACAGAGCGACAGTGCAATTTATACATCGAGCACTGGCATTGCTAATACTAGCTTTGGTAGTAATACTCACAGTAAAAAATGCTAGCGTAAAACCGGTATATATTATGCTGCTCTCCGTTATCATTCAGATCATTTTAGGTATAATTACTCTATTATTGCATATACCAATAGCCATTGCCATAGCTCATCAAGTGTTTTCATTTATCTTGTTTGGGTCAAGTTTATACTTCTTGTGTTATTTAAGAAAGCAGAGCTAATACTACATCACCAATCTGCACATTTTTTCCTTCTTGAACGAGAATATTTTTTATCACCATTGCTGCTTCAGCACATATGATATTTTCCATTTTCATTGCCTCCACCACAAATAAAGGTTGTCCTATTTCCACCTGATCTCCTATATTTACGTGCAACTTAACTAATAAGCCAGATATTGGGGATTTTACAGCATCTGCTGAAATCCCTTCTGTTTCATTATTTAGCATTAACCTACTTAATTCAGCTACATGAGGCTTAAATATACAACACTCAGCTTTCATGCCTGCATGTCTTATGAAGTATTTGCTGCCTTGTTTTTCTACTTTAAATGTTATATCAGCATCATCATTAATTGTAATATATAGTAACTTATGACTTGATTTCCACTTGCCTACTACAGAGTATGTATTGTGGTTATATACTGTTGTTAATATATTATCTTGATATCTTGCACTTACGGAGTACTCATTATCATTTATATTCACTATGAATAAATCTCTTGCACGGTCACCTGCCATCCGAGTAGCTGATACTGGTGCCCCTTCTTTTTTACTAGATTCCAGTGTCACGCACTGGAATGATACCTGAGGTGTTTCATTCACTGCTTTATGATGGTACCTTTCTTCATTTTCCAAATGAACATATAACGCAGTGAAAATAAATATTTTAATATACTCCTCTGTAACAAAATCGCCGTGAAACCCACTAGGGTAATGGTCTGGAATGAATCTCGTATGGAGCTTTGCTGCAATAAAATTTGGGTGATGGAAGATGGATTCTAGAAATTCTATATTATTTGTTACTCCTTCTATATAGCATTCAGACAATGCTTTTTGCATTCTACTGATCGCTTCTACTCTATCTTTTCCATATGTTATAACTTTTGCAATCATTGAGTCATAGAACGTGCTAATTTCTGAACCTGCAGCAACTCCATCATCTATTCTTACATAATCATTTTCATCCGGTTTATCGTAATATTTTATTCTTCCGCTGGAAGGGAAAAATTTCTTCGATGGGTCTTCAGCGCAAATTCTACTTTCTATTGCAGAACCAGTAAGTTTAATATCATCCTGATTGAATCTCAATTTCTCTCCACAGGAAGTTCTAATCATTTCTTCTACTATGTCTATTCCAGTTATAAATTCTGTTACTGGATGCTCAACTTGCAATCTCGTATTTACCTCAAGAAAATAGAAGTTTTGGTCTTTATCTACAACAAACTCAACAGTGCCTGCTGAAAAATAGCCAACTTGCTTTGCCAGAGAAACACATTGGACATACATTTTTTGTCTTACTTCTTCACTAATAAATGGACTTGGCGTTTCTTCCATTATTTTCTGGTTATTCCTTTGTATCGAGCATTCTCTTTCTCCAAGACACACTATATTGCCATATTTATCTGCTATGATTTGTATTTCAATATGTCTTGGTAGTTCTATATATTTCTCTATAAAGATACTGCCATCCTTAAAACTTTTCTCTGCTTCATTTGTTGCTGATGTGAACGCTAGTTCAATTTCTTTTTTGGAATTTACAATTCGCATTCCTTTGCCACCACCGCCTGATGCAGCTTTAAGCATAACCGGAAAGCCAATTTCTTCAGCAACGATGGCTGCATGAGCGACATCTTTAATCTTGCCCATATATCCTGGTACTACATTTACTCCAGCCTTTCTTGCCTCTTCTTTTGCCGTTATTTTATTGGCTGTAACTTCTATTGTTTTTGCACTTGGCCCGATGAAATCTATGTTGTGTTTTTGCAGAGCACGTGGAAAATCTGGATTTTCCGCTAAAAACCCATAACCAGGATGAACTGCCTGCGCACCTGTTTCGACTGCTACCTCGCATATTTTTTCGATGTTTAAGTAACTAAGGCAAGAAGGCGAAGGGCCAATATACCTCGACTCATCTGCTTGCCTTACATGCACAGAATTTATATCCGCATCCGAATATACGCATACACAAGACATACCCATCTTATGGGCAGTTCTGATAATTCTGCAGGCAATCTCCCCTCTGTTTGCTATTAAAATCTTACTGTACTTCTTTTCTGTCATCGTATAAATATACTTTCTTAAGAATCACTCTTAAGAAAGTACATTCCTATATAATTGCCTGCAAGTAATTTCTAGCTTCATCAAACACCCAAACCTTCTCCTGCAAGTTGTACATTAGTTTCCACTAAAGTGCTTTCGTTATGCAAGGCATGTATCTCGTTACATGCCTTAACTGACAGGTATGTGACTCCGCCAGAAGCTATTGCAACCATCGAGCTTAGTGCAAAAGTCTGAGAAGATAGATACAGAAAATATAAAGATAAACACAAGGCAGCAATACACGCTATAGCCCCTACTATATATAAACACAGGTGAAACTTCTGATTACATATAAAGCTGTCTTTTATGTCTGCGATTTGCTTAATTTCTTTCTGTTGTGCAGCATCTAAGTAATAAAGAGGAGTTTCCCTTTTCTTATTAAAAGCATGGTCTTTACTGCAGAGCGCATCTTTAATATATTTTTTATTACATTTGAGTTCCTCTTTCAATCTGCTTACTTCTTTCCGATCTCCAGCTTCTTCTGCTTTTGTAATTTTGTTATCAGCTTCCGTCTCTAAGTAATGCACAATCTCTTTTACTGCAGGCAGCAAAATCCCACTCCTTGCTGCTTCATGAAATGGATTATTTCCATATTCATTATGCGCAGCTACAGAAGCAATGTTCTTCCTGCAAATGTCTACAAATTTATCTTTTTTTGGTATTCTTGCAGCTAGATGCAAGAGATTATCTGCCCATACTATTTGTTTTGTTTTATCAAAAGGGCCGGTGTAACGCCAACTGACATTATCTTCATTATCTGAAAGCAATTTTGCTATATCTACAAGTCCATCCATAACTCACCTCGCTATATTTAACCAATAATAAATTATACAACATAACTTATGAAAAACAAGTAAATCTTATCTCTCAGAATAAATAAATTCCACATTGTTGCAAGCATAAATTTTAGCTATCATCATTTACATTACTGTAATAGACAAATATGCCAGACGTAGTCACGAGATTCGCTCCATCGCCAACAGGGTTTTTGCACATTGGAGGGGCTCGTACTGCTTTATTTAATTGGCTCTACGCGAGGCACCATGGTGGCAGGTTTTTGCTAAGGATTGAGGACACCGACAGAAAACGTTTAACACAAGAAGCAATTGATGCAATTATAGAAGGGCTGAAATGGCTTGGAATAAACTATGATGGAGAAATAATATATCAATCGAGAAGAATAGCTAGACATATTGAAGTTGCAAATCTTTTAGTTGAAAAGGGTAGGGCATATCACTGTTACTGCCCTGAAGATGAAGTTGCAGAAAAGAAAATAAAAGCAAGAGAAGAGGGCAAGATATACAAGCATAAATGTACTACAAAACCTCCTTCTTGTCATCCCAGTGCTCGACACTGGGATCCAGAAAAAAATATGTGGTCACGCGCTGGAATGACATCGGGTGTGAGGTCAGTTATCCGTTTCAAAGTGCCAGACTCGCAAGAGATCGTCATTGATGATAAAATATACGGCCAAATCAAAGTAAGTAGCGAGCAGCTTGATGATATAGTGATTCTACGTTCTGACAACACTCCAACATATATTTTTGCCGTAGTGGTTGACGATCATGATGCTGGGATAACTGATATAATACGTGGCTCTGATCACCTAACTAACACCTTCAAGCAATTGCTGATATATCAGGCTCTTGATTTTGACATTCCACGCTTTGCACATGTGCCGCTTATCCATGGGGAAGATGGGAATAAGCTATCCAAAAGGCATGGTGCCACAAGCGTTTGCGATTATGAAAAGATGGGAATATTGCCAAAAGCGATGCGTAATTACTTGCTGAGACTTGGCTGGAGTCACGGCAACGATGAGATTATTAGCGATGAGCAAGCAATAGAGTGGTTTAATTTAGAAAGTATTGGTCGTTCACCTGCACGGCTCGATTTCAAAAAACTGGAGCATTTGAATAACCACTATATTAGTAATATGAGCAATGAAGATATTCTGACTCTAATGCTTAGAGAAAATACTCTAACTGACAAAAAAAAGGGCTATTTACTGCAGGGACTGACAGAGCTGAAAAAAAGAGCAAACTACCTGACCGAATTATTGGATTTAGCAAAATTTTATATTCAAGATCCGCTACTTGATTTAAGTGAAGAAGCTTGTCAAATTGTCAAATCTAACCTCAATATAATTAAGTTACTCGCATCATTTCTGTCAAAGATCGGTGATGAAAATTGGAATAAGGGTTTTTTATCTTCTCAGATCAAGGAATGTGCAAAATCACATGATATGAAAATAAGCAGTGTATACCACTCATTACGTGCCCCTATAACTGGAGTAATGGATGCACCTGGAATCATCGATATCATGGTGATTCTTGGTAAAGACGAGTGTATAAGAAGGTTACAAGCAATTTAAATGAAATAAGAAAATTCCTTGACAAACTCCGCCAGCCCCCTTATTATGACAATAAGGGTATTTATGACTCAAAACTTGTTTTTGACCTGCAGGCTCAATGACAAAATTCAGTAAAAAACTCAGGGTATTTATTGGCGGATTACATAAAATTATAGCGGCTGCATGTCTTTTTTATTTTTTCTACATTCAGCCAAATCGCGCTTATTTTAAGCGTCAGCACATTATTACAGCGCCACTTACAGTAATAGAGAGTCAAAACTCGCACCATGGGGCTTCTTTTGCCTTTTTTTTATTTGGTAAATTTCTTAAACATTTATAGCTAAACGACAACCGTCATCCCGCTACGTGTTAGCGGGATCTCTTGTTAGCGGATGAGATACCGCGAATGAATCGCGGTATGACGGTTCGCGGTGGAATGACGATAACTTCATCATTCCGCTATGTGTTAGCGGCTAAGAGATACCGCGGCAGTATGATGGTTAAGTAGGGTGTCATCCCAGTGTCAAGCACTGGGATGACAAAAAAGGGGCTACTCGGATGACAAAAAAAGGAGCACTGGGATGACAGCTAGCCTGACAACCGTCATCCCGCTACTTGTTAGCGGGATCTATGTGAGATACCGTGAATAAATCACGGTATGACGTAGAAGCTATACTTTTATACTCACCAGCTCAGTGTCCAATCTGGATCCAAGTAGTCTGGGCACTGGGATGACACCTTGACGATTTGAAGAATCGTCATCCCGCTACTTGTTAGCGGGATCTATGTGAGATACCGTGAATAAATCACGGTATGACGTAGAAGCTATACTTTTATACTCACCAGCTCAGTGTCCAATCTGGATCCAAGTAGTCTGGGCACTGGGATGACAGGAGAAGGAGGCTACTTGAATGACATTCTACCTGTGGACTCAAATCACAACGTTCGTACAGTTATGGTGGTATGATATGGAAAAATCTCTAGCCATAAGACACAAAGCCTAATGGAAAAAACTGCGAACGCCAGTGAAAAACATAGCAATTTTATTTTCATTTGCAGCTTTTATCACATTTTGATCTTTCAGCGAGCCACCAGGCTGAATTATAGCTGTAATTCCATGTTTTGCACTTTCTACTATGCTATCTGGGAATGGAAAAAATGCATCTGAAGCAAGCACTGCACCTTTACATTTTTCACCTGCTTTTTTTACTGCAATGTTCACACTATCTATTCTGCTTGTTTGCCCTGCACCGATGCCAATAGCACAACCATCTTTTGCTATAACTATTGCGTTGGATTTCACATGTTTACATATTTTCCAGGCAAAAATAAGATCTTCCTTTTCTTTTTCTGTTGTAGTGCATTCTGTTACTTGTTCTGCTTTTATTGTGTGGTCATTATTTTCTTGCACCAAAAACCCACCAACAACATTTTTAGTTTGGTATTTCACATTTTGTTGGAAAGATTTATGAATAATCACTCTTAAATTTTTCTTTCTTTGCAAAATTTTTAGTGCTTCATTGCTGACTGAAGGTGCTATCACTACTTCCAAAAATATCTCGTTTAATTTTTCTGCTAGCTTTAAATCTATCTCCCGATTTAAAGCTACTATACCACCAAAACTGCTTACTTCATCACACGATAGGGCCTTTTCATATGCCTCCAAAGCATTATCACTAACAGCAGTGCCACATGGGTTATTGTGCTTTATTATCACTGCTGCAGGCTCTTTAAACTCAGAAATTATGTTAAGTGCGGACTCTATATCTACTATATTATTATAACTCAACTCTTTCCCATGTATTTTTTCTAGCGGATATTTGGTAAATTGATTACTATAAAATGCAGCTTTTTGATGGGGATTTTCACCATACCTGAGTTCTTGTACTTTATGTCCATATAGTGCAAAAAACTCTGGCAACTCATTATTTTTACTCTGGGATAAAAACCAACTGTGAATATTAGAATCATAGTGTGCAGTGAGAGCAAATGCTTTGGTTGCTAAATGTTTTCTATATTCCAATGTTGTTTCATTGTTATTTTTTATCATCTCAGCTTTTAGTGCTTCATAGTCTTGAATGCTAGAAATAACTGAAGTAAAACAAAAGTTTTTTGCTGCAGCTCTAATTAACGCCACTCCGCCGATATCAATTTGTTCTATAATTTGATCTTCATTTGAGCCGCTACTTACTGTCTCCCAAAATGGGTATAGGTTAGTTATAAGCAGGTCTATTGGCTCAACACCTAGATTTTGCATTTCCGTTTTGTGCTTTTCTCTATTGCAAAGTATTCCTCCATGAATTTTAGGGTGTAAAGTTTTTACTCTACCACCCAGTATCTCTGGAAATTGTGTGTAATCTGAGACCTCTTGTGTTTTTATTCCGGCATCAGATAGTGCTTTATAAGTATTTCCCGTTGAGAGAATTTCTATTTGTTGCTGCATTAAAAACGATGCAAGATCAATTATATTCGTTTTGTCGTATACTGATATTAAAGCTCTTTTTATTTTCATTTTTGTACGGAAAGTTTTTTAAGATTATATCTAAGAAAAGGAAATTTAGCTATTACATTTCTACACTAATTTAAAGCAGTCTATTCTATAAATTTTTTTACCATGCTTGATTTCAAGCCACGAATAAAATCTTCAATACTGCAAGGATTTCTCCCTTCCATTTGTACAACTTTAGGAATTAAAGTGCCACCTTTTAAACTTATGTGCATATTATCGTTAACAATCTTACCTTGTTCTGAAGCGAGAGCTTCAAAGTCAGCATCAAGTATCCTGATACGTTTATTCTCTATCTTGATGAACGCTTTTGGGTAAAACGCTTTAACCTTTCTATAAGCAACCTCACAAGCATCACTTGCATAAATTTTATAGTCTTCCACTTTGTCAGCGTAACATGCATCATTATCGTTCTGTTTTAAGGGAACCTGTTTTTCAATTTCGTTTAGCACTTTCAGCAGTAAATCACTGCCTAATTCAGACAATTTATCATGCAATGTCTTGTAGTTATCGTTCTTTTCGATAAGAAATTTTTCCTGTTTTAAAATAGGGCCGGAATCTAATCCTTCATCCAATTGCATAATGCTAACCCCGGTTTCTTGATCTCCTGCTAAAATTGTGTGCTGTATCGGAGCTGCACCACGCCACCTTGGTAGTAATGAAGGATGAATATTAATACAACCATATTTAGGAATATTCAAAATTTTTCTTGGAAGTATCAATCCATACGCAGCAACAACTGCAACGTCTGGTTTGAAATTTCTAAATTTTTCTTGCTCTGCCAAAAACTTTAGAGAGATAGGAGTACATACCTCTATGTTACTTTCTTCAGCGATAACATGTACTGGAGATTTCGTTGGCTTCTGTCCACGTCCTGAAGGTTTTGGAGCCTTGGTGTATACTGCTACCACTTCGCTCTTTGATTTCAGTAACAAGCTCAGAGAATTAACAGCAAATCCTGGTGATCCCATGAAAATAATTCTCATGCTTTCAAGTGTTTTTGCTTTAAGAATTCTCCGCTAATTTACCACTTACAGCTTCTACTAATTTGGCAAAATCATCCTTATAATTAACGGCCATCTCAGCAAGAATTTTTCTATTTAAATCAATGCCGGCAAGTGTAAGACCATGCATAAACCTACCATAAGTAAGCCCATGCTCTCTTGCTGCTGCATTAATACGTATTATCCATAAGCTACGGAAATCACGTTTACGGGTTCTTCTGTCTCTGTAAGCATATTGCAGTGCTTTTTCAACTCTTTGTAATGCAATTCTATAACAGCTTTTTGCACGTCCTCTATAACCCTTTGCCAGTTTCAATATTTTTTTATGACGAGCGTGAGTAGTGACTCCACGTTTTACCCGAGCCATTTTATTTTACCTCCATTTTGTTAAATACCATAAGGCATATAAAGCTTAACTATACGCGAGTCAGATTTACCAAGAATCGTTGTACCGCGCTGATTACGAATATTAGATTTACTTCTCTTTACCATGCCATGCCTTTTGCCTGACTGAGTAGAAATGACTTTACCCTTAGCTGTAAGGTGAAAGCGCTTTTTAACAGAAGATTTGGTTTTTAATTTTATTTTCTTCATATTCCAAATAAATTTACAAGCACTACTATTGAGTTCTTTAATAGTAATTAAGCATTAGTATAAATAATTTTATTAAAGAATCAAATTAAAATTGTATATTAAAGGAGTTTAAAAGTAATTACGCCCAATATGTGTGTTATACCTTCTTTATTCCCAAGTGGTAACAATACTTGCCTCATTTTAACACTTTCACTTTCTTCCTCTTCATTGATTGGGCATTTACTCTCTATTACAGCATCAAGTTTATCAATAACTGCATCTATTTTATATAGTCGCAAAAATGGTGCATCAATTGCATACTTATTATCAATGCGCGTCTTTTTCTCAAAACCATAGAATTCAACAGCCTTTTCTCCTGCATTTTCACAAATATAACCTTGATCCTTGACTTCAATGATAAAACAATGCTGCCATGACTCCATTATTTCTGCAGTGTCTATTTCGTGCCTTTCTGGCCAATCTCTGTCTGGTCCTTTTATGTCACTCCAGTGCTCAGTTACCACATTTGCTATTCTTTTTTCTTTGCCTACATAAATTTCCATTCCAATTTCCACATATAAAACACAGATATGAGGTAAATTTATCGTGAATATATTGATTTTTCCTTACCACAAGGTGCATATCACTAGAAGTTCTGAGATCTAGAGAGTGGTGGTATTGTAATTGATTTTATTTCCATTGCAGCTTATTATTCATGAATAATCTCAATAAAAATAATGAAGTTAAGTGAAATCAGAGAAAGATTTATAAAATTTTTTTTAAGTAATGACCACGAGCAGGTTTCTTCTTCTCCTTTGATTCCAGAACATGACCCAACGCTCATGTTCACAAATGCTGGTATGGTGCAGTTTAAAAATATTTTTACTGGTGCTCAAAAAACTGAAATGAAACGTGCTGTCTCAAGTCAAAAGTGCCTAAGAGCAGGCGGTAAACACAACGATCTTGAAAATGTTGGCTATACAACTCGGCATCACACATTTTTTGAAATGCTCGGAAATTTTAGCTTTGGTGATTACTTTAAGGAAACTGCGATAGAATTTGCGTGGAAATTTATCACTAAGGAGTTATCTCTTGATAAAAACAGACTATCCATAACCGTCTACCATACTGATGATGAGGCGTACGAGATTTGGCGTAAGATAAGTGGCTTTTCAAGTGATAAAATCATAAGAATTGCAACGGACGATAACTTTTGGAGTATGGGAAGCACTGGTCCATGCGGTCCATGTTCTGAAATTTTTTATGATCATGGGAGTCTTAATTTACAAGACGACGATAGAATTGTTGAAATCTGGAATCTGGTATTCATGGAGTTTAACAAAGATGAAGAAGGTAATTTGCACAAATTGCCAAAAAAATGCATCGATACTGGAATGGGTCTTGAGAGAATAGCTACTGTAATGCAAAATGTCCATGATAACTATGATATTGATCTATTTTCTGCTCTGATCAATAAATCTCAAGAGTACTGTGGAAGAACGGAAAATAAAATAGCGCATAAGATCGTAGCAGATCATCTTCGCGCGGCTGCATTTCTCATTGCAGAAGGAGTGCTTCCTGGAAATGAGGGCAGGAATTACGTATTACGCAGATTAATTAGGAGAGCCGCGCGTTATATCCACCTGCTTGGATATAATGATTCTCTACTCCATCGCATTTTTCCTGCGCTGATAGATAGCACGAGTTCGGCTTATATGGGAGATGTTTATCCTGAATTAGTCAGAGCCAAAAGCTTGATAGAAACGACGTTAAAATCAGAGGAAGAAAACTTTAAAGACACTTTGATGAAAGGTATCAATCTTCTGGAGAAATTCACTACAGATTTAAAATCGGGCGATACTTTGCCTGGAGAATCAGCATTTAAGCTATATGACACCTATGGGTTTCCTTTGGATATTACACTTGATGTTTTAAAAGAGAAAAAAATAAATTTTGACCAGAAGGGTTTTGATAATGCAATGGGAGAACAAAAAGAGAGAGCACGTGCTAAATGGGCTGGATCTGGTGAAAAATCTGTTGAGCAAGTATGGTTTGATTTGATCAATAAATTTGGCAAAACAAAATTTGTTGGTTATGAGTTCAATGAAGTAAGTGATGCGAAAATACTAGCTATAGTTTCCTCTAAAAATGAAGTAATTGATTCTGCAAAGGAGGGAGAAAAGATAATCATTATACTTGATAAAACACCTTTTTATGGCGAGTCAGGTGGACAGGTGGGGGATACTGGCAGTCTGATCAAACCTGGTAGAAGTATTATTATAGTCGAGAATACCCATAAGGTTAATGACCTATATTTGCACAGATGCATAGTTAAATTCGGCTCAATTTGTAAAGGTGATGTAGTTACAGCAAGCATCGACAAGGAAAGAAGGCAAACCTTAAGAAGAAATCATTCGGCTACGCATCTTCTGCACTTTGCATTGAGGAAAATCTTGGGTGATCATGTCACTCAAAAAGGTTCCCTAGTTGCACCAGATAGACTGAGATTCGACTTCAGCCATAACACTCAAGTGACTCAAGATCAGTTATTCTGGGTAGAGGATATGGTAAACTCTCTAATCAGAGAAAATCTTTCTGCATCTACAGAAATTCAAAGCATGAATCAGGCAATAGACGAAGGAGCCATGGCGTTGTTTGGTGAAAAATATGGTGATCAGGTTAGAGTTGTAAATATTGGAGATTCGAAAGAGCTATGTGGTGGCACGCACGTTGAACATACTGGAGAAATCGGTTTATTTAAGATAGTAACAGAAAGTTCTGTTGCTTTTGGAGTGAGGAGAATTGAAGCTTTAACTGGTCAGGAAGCAATCAATTATGTACGTGATAATGAAATTAACTTAAAAAAAGTTGCAGAATTCGTAAAAGTGCCAGTAAGTGAAATAACAAGCAGATTAAGTGTTTTAAGTCAAGAATACAAAAAATCCGAAACCAAAATAAGAAACCTATATAAAAAGCTTGTGAGTGCAGAGAATATAAAAAGCACTGAAATAAATGGGATAAATTTTATAAGCCACACTTTCACTGATATTCCAGCAAATGTAATAAGAGAGTTTATTTTGCAGCAACAAAAACCAAAAATGGTAATAGCTTTCACGGCAACAGAAAAAGATAAAACAGTTTTGATTATTAAAGTAAGTAAAGACTTAATCAATAAAATTAGCGCAAAAGAACTAATATCAATAGCAGTTGAAAAGAACTGTGGTGGGAATGCTGAACTTGCACAAACAGGCTGTGATAGCAATAAAATAGATGATGCCATTACAGCTATTTATAGCAAAATAACCGCTTCTAAGCACTCTACGTCATACCGCCGCGGTATCTCTTAGCCGCTAACAAGTAGCAACTGTTCTCCCTCGTCATACCGTAACGGTATCTCTAGATCCCGCTAACAAGCAGCGGGATGACGAGGTTATCGTCACATGCCACCGCGAACCGTCATACCGCCACAGACCGTCATACCGCGATTCATTCGCGGTATCTCATCCGCTAACACGTAGCGGGATGACAGCAGTCCTACGTCATGCCGCCGCGAACCGTCATACTGCCGCAGATCGTCATACCGCGATTCATTCGCGGTATCTCATCCGCTAACACGTAGCGGGATGACAGCAGTCCTACGTCATGCCGCCGCGAACCGTCATACTGCCGCAGATCGTCATACCGCGATTCATTTGCGGTATCTCTTAGCATAGATCCCGCTAACAAGCAGCGGGGATGACGGTTGTCATAGTGTCATGAAAGTAGCTGACACTGGTTTCCATCCAAGAGGGTGTCATCCGAGTAGCTTGACTACTTGGATCCAGAAAACTTAACTTTAAATAAGTGGCTGCATAATAAAGACTAGATTCCAGCGTCACGTGCACAACTGTACGAACGTTGTGATTTTGGCCCATCAGGAGGGTGTCATCCCAGTGCTTGACACTGGGATCCAGGAATTTTAATTGTAAGTAAGCATACTGAGTTGATAAGTATAAAAGTAGCTAGAAAATAAACATTTTTGATGAGATTATATGGAAAACTGGATTCCAGTGTCAAGCACTGGAATGACAAGAAGAGGGTACTTGGATAAGAGGCATTGCCCTTCTGGTAGGCCCAAATCACAATGTTCGTACAGTTATGCGCTGGAATGACAACGTAAGGTGAATTTTTCAACATCCCAAAATTACAGAATTTAGTCTGTTTAATTAAGTGTGAACTGTTACACGAAAATTTTGTAAACAGATTAATATGCCCTGTTTTTGCTATTCATCTAAAAATGGAGCCATAGAGTACGTTGATGAGCATAAGCAAATTTTAATGCAAAAATTACTATCAGAAAATAGATTACGCAAGAGGTCTAATTATTCTGCCGCAATTTTGCTCTATCAAACTTGCCACATTTAATATTCCAGCTTCGTCATAATAATTTCCAATCACTTGCAAGGCAAGTGGTAAACCCTCATTGGAAAGCCCAACAGGAACAGAAATAGCAGGCAATCCTGCAAGACTTGCTGGCACGGTAAACACATCATTGATGCACATAATTAGCGGATCTGGCTTTTCATTTAAGCCAAAAGCTTCTGTTGGAGCAGATGGCACAAGTATGTAATCTATTTTTTCAAACGCTTTTATAAAATCATTTCTGATTAATGCTCTAATGCACTGCGCTTTTTCGTAATATTCATTATAATGACCTGAAGAAAGCGCATAAGCGCCAATTAAAATTCTTCTTTTCACCTCTTTACCAAAACCTTCTGCTCTTGTTAGTGAATACATTTCTTCAAGGGTATCAGCATCAACCCTTAATCCATAACGCACACCATCGTAACGAGCAAGATTGGATGAAGTTTCAGCAGAACAGATTAAATAATAGACCGGTATTGCATATTTAGTATGTGGCAGAGTAATGTCAACAACTTCAGCGCCATTTTCTTTTAAATAGGAAGCAACTCTTTCCCAATTATGAACTATTTCCTCTGAAATTCCATCCATCCTATATTCTTTTGGTATACCAATACACTTACCCTTGACATCACCATTTATAAAGCTAGAAAATTTAGGCACTGGCTTTTCGCTCGATATTGAATCTTTTTTATCATAGCCACAAATTGCTTCCAGCATTAATGCTGAATCAGAGACAGAACGAGTAATGACTCCTGCTTGATCCAGAGAACTCGCAAATGCAATCATACCAAAACGCGAGCATCTTCCATAAGTTGGCTTTATTCCAACTACTCCACAATAAGCTGCTGGTTGGCGTACAGATCCACCGGTGTCGCTTCCTAACGCTCCAGCGCATAAAAATCCAGCAACCGATGCTGCAGATCCACCAGATGATCCACCAGGAACAACTTTTTCCCCATCACTTTTTCTAATCCACACATTTTCAACAGGGCCAAAATAGCTGTTTGTGTTCGCAGAACCCATAGCAAATTCATCCATATTAAGCTTACCGAGCATGGCTGCTCCACTTTTTAAAAGCAAGTCAGACACCGTAGATTCGTAAGTCGGAACGAAATTTTCCAGCATTTTTGAGCATGCTGTTGTTTTTATTCCTTTTGTACAGAATAGATCTTTGATGCCAACTGGTATACCCATGAGCGGCGAGATTAAATCATCCTTTTGCCTAGAGAAATGTTCATCTGCAGCTTTAGCAGCTTTCATTGCTATCTCTGGGGTTTTTGTTATAAATGCATTTAATTTCTCATTTTCAACCGCACTGATGTGCGCCTCCACGAGTTCAACAGCGGAAAAACTCCTTTTTTTGAGCCCGTCATGCATTTGTGTAATACTTAACTTTTTTAGTTCATTCATCAATATTTAATTTTTAGCAAGACGTTAATTATAACATGGCACGATAAAAAATCCATACATTTATAGTTACAGCTAGAAATATAGCTAATACCAAACTTCGTTATTGGGAAGACAAATAGAATATACGATAAATTCACTTAAACCTCCAGTTATAGGCGGAAAGCACTCTTTTTCATTTGTCTCATTATTATTGAGAATTGGTATAAGAACCTGTACATAATTGATGCTCAGAGTGTAAAGAACGCAGATACTGCTGAAGAAAAAGGCTATGACGCTGGTAAAAAAATCTCAGGGCCATATCGCAGTTGATACTCAAGGTTTACCACATGCAATTTATGTAACAACTGCAGGAACAACTGACTGCAGCAGTGCTGTGAGAATGGTCAACAATGCAAAAGAAAACCTTTCTGGAGTTAAAAATATACTGGTTGATGCGGGCTATACAGGAGAGAATTTTGCAACTCAAATAAAAGATATTATTGGTGCAACTGTTGAAGTAATAAAGCGAAGTGAATTTGAACAGGCTCTTACAAAGTATACAAAAAACGTTTACAATCAACGTTCAACGTGATAAATTAAAGACGGTTTATTCCTCGGTAGCTCAGTGGTAGAGCAGTTGGCTGTTAACCAATTGGTCGCTGGTTCGAATCCGGCCCGGGGAGCTCTTCTCTGTGAAATTCTAGTGTTAATCTTATATGGGCATTAAATCAGTTGTCTTATGTATACTAGATGGCTGGGGAAATGGAGTAGAAAGCAGTAAATATAATGCTATTAGCAACGCAAATCCACCCTGTTGGCAATATATTAGCTCTAATTATCCAAAATGCAGTTTGTCCGCCTGTGGAACTGATGTTGGGTTACCTGGTGGTCAAATAGGTAATTCAGAAGTTGGCCATATGAATATTGGCAGTGGTAGAGTAGTAATGCAAAGCCTTCAGCGCATTAATCAAGAAATTGGAACAATAGAAAACAATGCAAATCTACAAAGCTTTATTAGTAATCTAAAAAGTAAGAACGGAGTATGCCATCTGGTGGGATTAGTGTCAGATGGCGGTGTTCATTCGCATCAAAAGCATATTTCGACTTTAGCAAATAAAATATCACAGCGCGGAATCAAAGTGGTGATACATGCATTTTTAGATGGCAGAGACACATTACCAAATTCAGGAAAAAAATGCATTCAAGAATTTATAAAGAGTATAAAGGGAAATGACATAAGAATTGCTACTGTTTCTGGGCGTTACTATGCTATGGACCGTGATAACAGGTGGGAGAGAACAATTGAAGCTTATGAGGCTATCGCATTTGCAAAGGCACCTCGTCATGATAATGCAGTATCGTTGATTGATGAAAATTATCAAAATAACATAACTGATGAGTTTGTCAGGCCCGCAGTAATAGGTGACTATCAAGGTATAAAACCAGAAGATGGAGTGCTGTTGGCTAACTTTCGTGCTGATCGAATGATACAATTAGCAAGTATTTTACTAAACCAATCAGGTGTCATTCCAGCGCGTGACGCTGGAATCTATGGTCAAACTACTCGTACGACAGAAGGTCGTAAACGAAAACCATTTTCTTCAATTCTAAGTATGATGAAGTATAAAGAAGATCTTAAAATTCCTTATATTTTTCCTCCTATATCTTTTGCTAACACTTTAGGACAAACAATAGAAGACAATAAATTGCAACAATTACGCATCGCCGAAACCGAAAAATACGCTCATGTGACTTTCTTTTTCAATTGTGGAAAAGAAGAACCTTTCTCTGGTGAAGAAAGAATACTCATTCCCTCACCAAAAGTTCAAACTTATGATTTGCAGCCCGAAATGTCAGCCTTCAAGCTCACAGAAAAGCTTGTAGAAAAAATTCACTCCCAAGAATTCGCACTGATAGTTGTAAATTATGCTAATCCTGATATGGTAGGGCATACAGGTAATATAAAAGCAGCCGAGAAAGCTGTGCTAGCTGTAGATGATTGTCTTGCGAAAGTGCTGAGTGCTGTTAAAAAGTCAAGCAACACTGCATTAATTGTTACTGCAGACCATGGTAATGTGGAATGTATGTTCGATGAAGAAAATAATACACCTCATACAGCACACACTCTAAATAAAGTGCCATTTATTGTGTCTTGCGATAATCTAAAACTAAGAGACGGAAGGTTATCTGATATTGCCCCTACTATTTTACAGCTACTTGGAATTAAGAAACCGGATGAGATGACAGGTAGTTCGTTGATTGTATAATTTTTTGCATTACTCTCTAACTGGATATGCACAGCTGTTGTAGTTTGAGACACCGGAAAGGTGTCATTCCAGTGCTTGACACTGGAATCCAGATTAAAGATTAAGTTGTAATCTTATATTAAAAATAATATCTTTGATAGTGAAAGATTAGATTCCAGTGTCAAGCACTGGAATGACATCATAGGAGTTATCCGATATTGCCCCCACTATTTTACAGCTACTTGGAATTAAGAAACCGGATGAAATGACAGGCAGTTCGTTGATTTCTTGCATTACCCTCTGTCATTCCAGCTAGGCAGCGTCATGCGCTGGCAAATAGATGTGTTTTAACTTAACCCAACTTTAAATTTTTCGCTGTTAGTACTAATGATTCATTAAAGAAGCTGTCTATATCACCAATATTACCTATACTTTTTGTACTGATAGATTGGTCAATCCTTTTGACTAAATTAGATAAAACTTTATTAGGGCCAATTTCAACAAATTTGTTAATGCCACGGCTTGCCATATACAAAACCATTTCTCTCCATTTCACTCTGCTTATGACTTGTTTAGCAAGTAAAGCTTTTATAACTTTGGGATCACTCTCCTCTTTAGCTGTAACATTTGATATCAAAGGAACTATAGGACGGGTTATTTTAATACCCTCCAAAAATTCCAAAACTTTTTCATCAGCAGGTTTCATAAGAGATGAGTGAAAAGGTCCACTAACCTGTAACTTAACTAATCTCTTGATGTTCAAGTTCTTGAGCAAATCGGGTAATATTTCAAGACCCTCTCTAGTACCACTTATAACCACTTGTCCGCCACCGTTATCGTTTGCAATTTCACAAATTCCGTCAATTTGAACTGATTTCAATATATCTTCCACTTCATTTATCTCTGCTCCAAGCAACGCAACCATTCCCCCTTCACATTTCAAAGAAGCTTCATGCATTGCTTCGCTGCGAACTTTCAGCAGCTTGATTGCAGACTCAAGAGTTAATGCCCCTGCAGCACATAGCGCTGTATATTCACCGACTGAATGTCCACAAACATATTTAATTCCATAATTAGAAAAAAGAGATTCACCAAACACATGCTCGATAACACGTAGCGTCGCGATTGACACTGCCATTATAGCTGGCTGAGCGTTTTCTGTAATGGTTAATTCTTCAATAGGACCGTTGAAGATTAAATGAGACAGCTTTCTACCCAATATGCTATCCACTTCATTAAATACTTGTCTTGCAACGGAAAACTCACTATATAAGCTCTTTCCCATTCCTACAAACTGAGAGCCCTGACCAGGGAAAGCAAAAATCATGATAGTTATTATTTATTCCTTATTAAATATACTACTTTATTTATTTTTTGTCAATATTTTAGAATAATGATTGACTTAGTGAATTAAGTTCACTAGAATATTAACTGACTAAAAGTTTATAAGCAACAATGGCAGAAATTGATTATCATAAGGTTACTATAGTCATGACAGATGGTCAAGAGTTTGAAACTCGTTCCACTTATGGAAAGGAAGGTGATAAGATAAAACTTGATAGGGATCCTCTCACTCACCCTGCATGGACTGGAAGTTTGACAAGCGGGTCAGCAAGTAAAACTAGCAAATTAGCTAAGTTTAACGATAAATATGGAGATATTTTCTAGTTTTTCGCTTCTTTTTCAGAGTGAAGCATGCATAAATACAAAAATATAGGCTATATCGCTTCTGAGTCACTAAAATCGCAGGAAGTATCTAAACTATTAAAGAAACTTAATTTTATCAATATAACAGAAGAAAATAAGTCCGAAATCGATCTATTGATAGTTGTTGGCGGTGATGGCTTTATGCTACGCACCTTGCATAATTACGTTATAGAAAACAAAAACACACACGTATACGGAGTAAACACTGGCAATGTTGGGTTTTTGATGAATAAATGCTTTAGTCGCAGTGAAGATTTAATTGATCATATAGAGCACGCAACTTCAACTCAGTTAACTTTGCTAAAAATGGAAGCAACAGACACAAGTGGCAAGAGATATCATTACATAGCAGTAAACGAAGTATACGTTTTTAGAAAAGCGAATCAAATAGTAGAGATGAATATTACTATTAATGATAAGCTAAAAGTAGAAAAATTTAGAGGGGATGGAGTAATATTATCTACTCCCACAGGCAGCACTGCATATAACTTCTCTGCCGGTGGCCCAATTTTACCACTAAATTCAAACTTACTTGCACTGACCTCTATTAATAGCTATTACCCAAGGCATTGGAATGGAGCACTAATCTCAAATGATACGATCGTACAAATTGACATTAACGACACAAAAAACCGTCCAGCACTTGTAGTATCAGATTACAAGGAGTTTCATAATATATCACAGATAAAAATACAAAAAGACCATGAGAACACAATCACTCTGCTTTTTGACAAAGATGACTCACTCAATGAAAGGATCTTTGATAGACAATTTCTATACTAATAATTATCCGGTATCTGTTCAGATGCATGGCTAATGTACAAATACTGAAACAAAAATTCCAGTGCTCCCTTTCTTGTCATCCCAGTGCTTGACACTGGGATCCAGATTGGGCACTAAGTTGGTAAACACGAAAGCGCTTTACAACGTTTTTGATGGAACTGTGTGAAAGGACTGGATGCCAGTGTCAGCTACTTGCATGACACCCATTTGTTCCTATAGTTGTCTTTTCTCGTCTACCTTATTTTGCCACTCTGCTAAGCAGATACATTATCTGTAATACCAATTCCTAAAAATAAATAGACGAATAAAGAAAAATTTCTAAAATAGAATAATTTAAGAATTAGTGGGGAGTTATGGCAGGAAAAAGTAAAGCAATAGGAGAAGAATTATATAATAAGTGTAACCTGGAATTAAAGAAGCACGGCATAAGAGGAGAGATAGGAAGAAGATTACAGGCAATAATATCTGCAAAAGAATATGGAATAACAAAAGTTGTTCAAATATACCGAATTACTAGAACTACATTGATGAAGTGGATTACAAGATTTAAGGAAGGAGGAGTCAATGCGTTTAAAATACAACCAGGACGTGGAGTAAAGCCGAAGTTGAGCTACAAGCAGCAAGAAGAAATTAAAAATGTCATAGCAGAAGAAGGAGCCAACCTAACGGCTAAGAAATTAAAAATCATAATTGAGAAAATGTTTTCTATTGAGGTAAGTAAGTCTACAGCACATAGACTGATGCAAAAGTTAGGTTTTTCGTATATTACTCCAAGGCCTGTGCACAATAAACAGGATAAAAATAAACAAGAAGAGTTTAAAAAAAAATCTTAATGAAACTATTGTCACGTATCCCGAAAAAGAGCTATTTTTCTTCGATGAGTCGCGGTTTGGCACACATTCAAAGATTGGACACGGGTGGTTTAAAAAAGGCATTAGGACACAGGTTAAGGTAAAATTAGGTAGGCAAAACTTTTATCTCTATAGTGCAGTTAATCCTAGAAATGGAGAGAGTTCTAGCTTATTCGTACCAAACGTCAATACTGATTGTATGAATATATTCCTTGAGCAGATGTCACAATATTTAGGAACAAGGGAGGCATTTCTTGTTGTGGATTGTGCAGGATGGCATAGATCCAAAGGTTTAAAAATACCACAAAATATTACCTTAATCTATTTACCTCCATATTCACCAGAGTTAAATCCAGTAGAGCGTTTATGGCAATATTTGAAAGACAATCTCATTAAAAATAGAATATATGACTCTGTTAGTTTATTGGAGGATACTGTATGTGCATTCATTCGTAATATTACGGAAAGTTCGATCAAAACCATTTGTTCTGTGAGTTATTTGCCTACTTATTTATGAGATTTGGTATAAATTGGTATTTACTACATCTTAATAACTATAGCGTAATCAATGCAGCATAGTAATTAATTTTGGAGTAAATATGCCAGGAACACAAGATCAAGATACAGTAAAACCACTTTCTTATACACCAATAGGTGAAGATGACGGGACGAAGCCAGGAATTCCACCAATACCAGCACTTAGGACAAGTACTCCCAAACAAGCATCGCTTGAAGGAGCAGAAAATTTTACCTCAGATACACTATCACCAACAGCAAGTTTAGGTTTAGGAGGATCATCTGATAATGAACCAGAAGAACCTATTTATGCAACTATAAACCCAGATACAAAATCTTCGAAAAAGAGTTTAGACAGTGGAATAGATAATCAAAGCTCAGGAATGAAAAGATCAGTTTCACAAGAAACGGAATTTAGTGACCCTTGGGATAGTAATAAAACATTAGAAAAACTCCTCGGTAACAAATTTGGTGATCCAGGTACACCTCCAACTCCTTTTACACCAGAAGATGATGCGGACATTGAAAGTAGTGAAGTGGGTTCAGAAACTCCTCTAATCAGCTCAAGCAAAAAAACAAACAGATTCTTGCCAAGAGCAAAGTATGCCATGCAGCAGAAGAGCGTTATAATTTTTGGTGCAAGTGCTATTATACTTGGCACATCTGCAGCTTTATTATACTTACAAGATAAAGCAAAATTTATTGCATTTTTTACAAACAGCCCAAAATATATCACTATACCAGTTATCGCACTTGCTGCGTTGCTTGCAATTAGTCCAATACTTTTTGCAATAAGGCAATTTAGAGATACTGCAGAGCATAAAACTCAAGAAAAAAATGCGGATGGAATTTTAGATGAGGTGTTAAAGCATCAGCCAGAAAATAAAGCTATAAAATCTGTAAGATTAGAGTATAACAACAACACTCATTCAAATTTTATATTTAATGCTTGGGAATCTAAAAACGACTTCATTAACATTGATGAAAAAGTAATTAGTAGAACTAATAAAATAGAATCAGTAATTAACAATAGGCCACTATTTACTGCATTACTGACCGGTGTAGTTGCTGCAAATATAGCACTTCCTTTATTGCTGTACGCGGAAGGCGGTGTTAATAACGTACAAAAATTTTACCAAAACCCTTTGACTAATAACATAGGGTTATCATTGCTTATAGGCTCAGGTGTACTTGCATTATTAGTTGTATGTTTTGGCGTGCATTATTATAACAAAACAAATTGCACTAACCTTATATATTCTCAGGAAAAGATTAACACTAAAAGCGTTAACAAGAAATTCATTGAAGAAATAAAACAAGAAAGAACAGAGGTTCTTGGAGAAAACCACAGTAAAGATGCTAAACGCAGCAGCTTAACGCTTGAGCAAGTTGTAGTCCAATCTCATAATTGTAAGGATGTTGTTTATAGTGTCGGTTAATAAAATGCATGATATAGCTAGTGCAACCCTACGTCATACCGCCGCAGAATAATTAACCGTCATACCGCCGCGGTATCTCAGCCGCTAACAAGAGATCCCGCTAACACGTAGCGGGATGACGAATATACCGCCGCGGTATCTCTTAGCCGCTAACAAGTAGCGGGATACTTAACCATCATCTACACCGTCATACCGCCGCGGTATCTCAGCCGCTAACAAGAGATCCCGCTAACACGTAGCAGGATGACGAATATACCGCCGCGGTATCTCTTAGCCGCTAACAAGTAGCGGGATACTTAACCATCGTCTACACCGTCATACCGCCGCGGTATCTCAGCCGCTAACAAGAGATCCCGCTAACACGTAGCGGGATGACGAATATACCGCCGCGGTATCTCTTAGCCGCTAACACGTAGCGGGATGACGAATATACCGTCGCGGTATCTCTTAGCCGCTAACAAGTAGCGGGATACTTAACCATCATCTACACCGTCATACCGCGATTCATTCGCGGTATCTCGCTAACACGTAGCGGGATGACAGCAGTCCTACATCATATCGTCACGGTATCTCTTGGCATAGATCCCGCTAACAAGCAGCGGGATGACGGTTGTCGTTTAGCTACAAACGTTAAGAAATTTACTAAACGAAAAAAAAGGCAAAAGAAGCCCTAGTCATTGTCTATTTTCAGTATTGGCGTTTTTTAAGCCTTAAACACTGCAATTTAGCTGCTTTTAAATGCAACTAACCTTAGTTTAAATGTTTAAGAAATTTACCAAGCAGAAAAAAAGGCAAAAGAAACCCCGTGGTAATTAGTGTTCACTCTCTAATCCTGCAAATTGGCGTACTATACTGTCTTAAACGACTTATAAGCGCGTTTCAGCTTATGTAGGTAAAAACCCAGAAATGTTGTGAAGACATAAGGTGCACATAGTGCAAAAAATTAAAAATAAGACGCCAACTACGTTGTTTTTTTGCTGTTTAATCTGCACAGATGAAGATAACTGAATACCTTCAGTTTCATGATAAGGGCGCTGGCGGAGTTTGTCAAGCAAGTTTTTTCGTTTCTACTTGGGTAACATCTTTGTGTTTTAGGCAACTGCCTTCGAAAACAGATGCCCCGGGTTATTCCAGATTTACTCACTTTCTTTCCCGTGAATTCCCTTTGAAGTCGAGTATTGAAAATTGACTGGAGAGTTGTGGATTACTTTGTATATGTCATAACAAGCCATGGCACTCTCGGCAAAACCACTTAATATTAACTTTAGTTTGCCTGAATAAGTAGCTATATCTCCGATTGCATATATTCTATCTCTACTGGTTCTAAGTGTAGCTGGGTCGACAATTATGCGGCCATGTTCTAACTCTATACCCCAACTGTTTATTGGACCAAGATTCATTGACAATCCAAAAAATGGCAGCAAAGAATCAGCGGATATTTCTTTTTCTTCCTTAGAGGCAATGTTTTTTACTATCACTGCGCTCAACTGCCCATTACCTCCTGCTAGTTCGTGTAATTGATATGGCACTACCAGTTCTATCTTTCCATCATTTTCAAGTGATTCTAATTTATTTCTAGTTTCAGGAGTGCAGCGAAATTCCTTTCTTCTATGTATCACATAAATTTTCTTTGCAACTTTAGAAAGTTCTACAGTCCAATCAGCTGCAGAATCACCCCCCCCTGCAATGACTATAGTTTTGTCCTGAAAATCAGAAATTTTATTTACACTGTAAAATACAGATTGATTTTCATATTCTAATATACCACTTAAGGGTGGACGGTTAGGTTCAAACATTCCGTTACCTGCAGCAACAATAACAGCCTTACATTTTACCTCTGTACCTGTGTTAGTTATGATAGTAAAGCTTTGATCACAGTTATTCGAAATCTTTTCCACTTTTTGACTTAAATGGTAAACAGGCTCAAATGGTGAAGCTTGCTCCATTAATTGCTCAATTAATTTTTGGGCAGTAATTACAGGATAACCAGGTATATCATATATTGGCTTTTCTGGGTAAAGAGCTGTGCATTGTCCTCCTGCTTGATCCAAAACATCTATTATATGACATCTCATATCAAGCATTCCCGCTTGAAAAGCAGTGAATATTCCAATAGGCCCTGCACCTATTATTACTATATCGGTTTTCATATTCAGATGGTAATCTATTTATAGATATTAGCTTTCTTCGCTAATAAGGTCAATTTACAAAGGGATGTATTTTTAAAAGATGTGGCTAGATTAGATAAGATTTCCAGCGTTATGAACCACATAGTCCAAATAAGCTCTAAAAATCAGCTAACATCGCGGGATGCTGTGCGGACGGAATGGGATTCGAACCCATGGTACGCTCATCACGTACGTCAGTTTTCAAGACTGGTGCCTTAAACCGCTCGGCCATCCGTCCATTTCTTTTCTATCACAACATTTGATTTTAAGCAATCTATAAAAGCTTTACTTGCCCACGCAAAAATTGCTAAACACACTACTCAATATTTCCTCAACATTAATAATTCCAATCACCGCACCAAGTTCAAATGCAGCAAGCCTCAAATCTTCAGATATTAACTCAATTGGATTATCGATATTAAAACGTTGTAAATGTTCCAGTGCTTTCTGCATGTGACTCCTATGTCTTTGCCGAGTAATCACAGGAGTGTCTCTATCATGCCCAAATTTTTCCTCTGCCTTCTTTTTTATGAGAGAGATCAACTTGTTTGTACCTATTCCCTTTAAAATAGAAATAGGTAGAAAATCTACACCGCCAATCAGTATATTTCTGTCATTAATTGCATCGTCAGCTTTGCTCAATACATAAATAGTATCGCTATTTACAACGTTGCAATTGATATTATAACGTTGTTCAAAAGGAAATAGTTCTATTCTTAGATCAGCTTCAAAAGACCTCTTTTTTGCTCGACTTATGCCTTCTGATTCTATCGGGTCTGAACTCTCACGAATTCCAGCAGTATCAGAGAGAATGATTGGGTATCCGCCAATGTCAATATGAGCTTCAAGCACGTCTCTTGTTGTGCCTGCATATTCAGAAACAATAGCAATATCACGCTTGGCTAAGAAATTAAACAGAGTTGATTTACCGACATTTGGTTCACCAGTTATTACAATATGTAAACCCTCACGCAACCTTTCGCCCCGTCTATTATCATTTAAATGCTCTTGTATCAACTGCACGAGAGATTGCACTTCATTATTAATTTTTTTCAATTCACTTTTTTCTGCCCAAATGTCCTCTGGAAAGTCTATATATGCTTCGATTTTGGATTGTATCGTTATTAATCTTTGCCTCCAATTGCTGTATAGTCTCTCCAATTCTCCTGATATCTGCTTAATTGCTTGTTTAGCTTGCATTTTCGTCTCAGCATCAATTAAGTCTGCAATCCCTTCTATTTGCGTTAAGTCAAATTTACCATTTAGAAAAGCCCTAAGTGAGAATTCTCCAGGCCTGGCCATAACAAAAATTTTTGATAATTCCTCCAAGATGATTTTTATGACTGCCTTGCTTCCATGCACTTGTAACTCTATAACGTTCTCGCCAGTGAAACTGTTTGGAGCAGGGAAATAGATGATTATTCCATTATCTATCAATTGATTGGAATCATCATATAGATCAACTAAAGTAGCAAATCTTGGTTTAATTTCTTTCTTAATATGAAAATGATTTAAAGCTTTAAGCGCGTAGTTGCCTGAAATTCTGATTACTGCAACTCCTGACTTACCCAATACGGTCGATAAAGCGAAAATAGTTTCATTTGTGTTTGTCATTATTTATATAAACTACTTAGCAATATTACACTTAAGAAACCAAAATACCTAATTTGAAAATATTCAAAATTTTTATCTATCTTGCTAGTTTATAGTAATATCATATTAATAAATACATTATATAAAAAACTGCAAAGGTCACTCAGGTGAAAATATTTATTTTGAAAACTGATAATATGATTTATAATTATCAACATAGGTTTTAAATATTTTATGCTCAAGAAATTAGTTTGGTATTGGTCTTTTGTAGAGTTAATTAAAGGGTTTGTTATTACATTAAAATATATGTTTAAGCCAAAGGTTACTTTGAGGTATCCTATGGAGAAGGGCCCTTTAAGTCCAAGGTTTCGTGGTGAGCATGCGTTGCGTAGGTATCCAAACGGTGAAGAACGATGCATAGCTTGTAAATTATGCGAAGTTATCTGCCCTGCTCAAGCAATAGTTATTGAAGCAGAGGAAAGAGAAGACGGTAGTCGTCGCACCACACGCTATGATATTGATATGACAAAATGCATATACTGCGGACTTTGCCAAGAGGCATGTCCAGTTGATGCAATTGTGGAGGGTCCTAACTTTGAATTTGCTACTGAAACAAGAGAGGAGCTAATGTACAATAAAGAAAAGTTATTGCGTAATGGTGAAGTTTGGGAAGACGCAATTGCACTCAGGTTAAAAAAGAATAGACCGTACTACTGATGTTAAAAATTTATAGCTTTCAAATCATTCCTCTGTTACCCAGGTGCTGTTTTTCTGTCATTTCAGTGTTCCTTTTTTTGTCATCCCAGTGCGTGACACTGGGATCCAGGTATAAAAATATTTGTAATTTGTGCAATGGACAACAGATTTTAGGAGCATACGTTAAACTAATTTCCATTATAAAAATAAGATGGATCCCAGTGTCACGCACTGGGATGACAAAGAGAGGGTTAGACAAAAGGGTCGATAAATGATTAAAATTACTTTTCCAGCTGAAAAAAGAATAGAAGAATATGACGATAAAGTCACTGGCTTTGATATATTACAACTGGATGCTTTGAAAGAAGCAGTTGCATTGAAAGTAAACGGTGAGTTGTATGATCTCTCACGTGAAATTGAATCTGATACAGAGATAGAGGTGATACAACTGAGTGACGAAGTGGGTTTGGACATAATAAGGCACGATGCTGCTCATATAATGGCGCAGGCAGTGAAAGAGCTATTTCCTAATACTCAGATTACTATTGGCCCAACAATTCAGGACGGTTTTTACTATGATTTTGCTACAGATCGTACCTTCACTACGGATGATCTTGCTGCAATAGAAAAGAAAATGAAAGAGATTGTAAAAAGTAATCACAGATTTGTTCGAGAGGTTTGGACTCGCAAGCAGGCAGTTGATTTCTTTAGTGGTATAGGCGAAAAATATAAGGTTGAAATTATATCCTCTATACCAGAGAGTGAAAACCTAACTGTTTATAGACAAGGCGATTTTGTTGACTTATGCCGCGGTCCACATTCTCCTTCAACTGGCAGAGTCAAAGCGTTTAAGCTTATGAAAGTTGCAGGAGCATACTGGCGTGGTGATTCTAAGGGTCCAATGTTACAGCGAATATATGGCACCGCATGGAGAAATAAGGATGAATTAAACGCTTACCTTGAGTGTCTCAAAGAAGCAGAAAAACGTGATCACCGCAAAATTGCTAAGGATATGGACTTATTTCATATTCAGGAAGAAGCTGTTGGACAGATTTTTTGGCATGAACAAGGATATACTCTATATAATGTTCTTGAGTCTTACATCAGAAAGAAGCTAATAAATAATGGCTATTTTGAAGTAAAAACTCCTATTTTGGTAAGTAAAGAACTGTGGGAAAAGTCGGGACATTGGGATAAATTTCGTGAAAATATGTTCATTGTTGATGAATCTGAAAGCAAAAAGCTAGCAATAAAACCTATGAATTGTCCTTGTCATGTGCAGATTTTTAATTCTCACACCAGAAGCTATCGCGATCTACCAATACGTATGGCAGAGTTTGGCACATGCCATAGAAATGAAAGCTCAGGCTCATTGCACGGACTGATGCGAGTGCGTGGTTTTACGCAAGACGATGCACACATTTTTTGTATGGAAGAACAAGTAAATTCTGAAACTGTAAAGTTTTGTGACCTTTTAAAAGAAGTATATTCAGAGCTTGGATTCAATGAAATTTCTGTGAAATTTTCAGACCGTCCAGATATTAGAGCCGGTAATGATGAAGTGTGGGATAGAGCTGAAAAAGCGCTGCTTGAAGCCATTAAAGAAGCGGGCTTGAGTTATGAACTGAGCCCTGGTGAAGGTGCATTTTATGGTCCAAAGTTAGAGTTCGTTTTGAAAGACGCAATAGGCAGAAATTGGCAATGTGGAACATTACAAGTTGATTTCATTTTACCAGAACGTCTGGGAGCTTTTTATATAGGGGCAGATGGGCACAAGCATCACCCTGTCATGCTACATAGAGCGCTTCTTGGAGCTTTTGAACGTTTTATCGGAATTTTGATAGAGCATTATGCAGGAAAATTTCCAGTTTGGCTTGCTCCAACACAGCTTGCTATCCTGAATATTACAAATGAAGCTGACGGTTACGCCACAGAAATTAGCAATATTTTAAAAGAACAAGGTGTGAGAGTCAAGACTGATTTGACCAATGAAAAAATTAGTTATAAGATACGTTTGCATAGTTCAAACAAGGTTCCTATATTATGGATTATAGGCAAAAATGAAGTTACAAGTAAAACTGTGTCAGTGAGAAATTTAGGATCAGAAAGACAGGAGTCTTTTTCTTTGGAAAAGGCTACTGAATCGCTGTTAAAAAGTATTAATTTGAATTAAGGGAGTTAAAGTTTGCAAGTTAAAAAGAACAATAAAAACAGAATTAATGGATTCATCACAGCTAAGGAGGTACGCTTAGTTGATCATAGTGGTGAAATGGTCGGAATCGTGCCAATAGAACGAGCTCTGGAATGTGCACAGGGTGTTGGTTTAGACTTGGTGGAAATTGCACCTGATTCAACCCCTCCAGTATGTAAAATTCTGGATTATAGCAAACAAAAGTATGATATAAAAAAGAAAGCAAGTGAAGCAAAAAAGAAACAAAAAACATTAACTATAAAAGAAATTAAACTAGGTCCTAATATTGGTGATCACGACTACGAAACAAAATTGCGTCAAGCAAGAGACTTACTTGCCCACGGACATAAAATCAAAGTTACAATGAGATTTAAGGGCAGAGAGCTTATAAACACTGAAGTCGGACTGGAAAAATTAGAACGGCTAATTAGAGACACTGAAGATATTGCAAAGGTAGAATTGGCACCTAAAAGAGAAGGGAATC
This sequence comes from Wolbachia endosymbiont (group A) of Clivina fossor, assembly GCF_964026865.1. Taxonomy (NCBI): domain Bacteria; kingdom Pseudomonadati; phylum Pseudomonadota; class Alphaproteobacteria; order Rickettsiales; family Anaplasmataceae; genus Wolbachia; species Wolbachia endosymbiont (group A) of Clivina fossor. The sequence continues at coordinate 236,482 of NZ_OZ034707.1, forward strand.
AATATTTTTTAGCTCTGGTTGCTAAGTAGCAAGACGGCTTAAGAAGTATAAGTAGAGTTAAATTATCGCTCTCTCTTTGATAACATGGCGAAAATGTCTTATTAATCCTTGAATCGGCCAAGCTGCAGCATCACCAAGCGCGCAAATTGTATGTCCTTCTATTTGAGTTGTAAGGTCAAGCAGCTTATCTATTTCATCAGGCTTAATATCTCCTGCCACCATCCTCTTCATAATCCTCCACATCCATCCAGTACCTTCACGGCATGGTGTGCATTGTCCACAGGACTCATGCATGTAAAAGTGTGATAACCTCTCTATTGCAGCTATTATATCAGTTGATTTATCCATCACTATTACAGCAGCAGTACCAAGCCCTGATTGTGCGGTTCTTAATGAATCAAAATCCATTTCAATAGTATCGCATATAGATTTTGGAATTAATGGCACTGAAGACCCACCAGGTATTACAGCAAGTAAATTATCCCAACCCCCTCGCACTCCACCTGCGTATTTTTCAATCAATTCACGTAGTGGAATTCCGAGCTCTTCTTCAACATTACACGGGTTGTTTACATGTCCTGAAATACAAAAAATCTTAGTACCAGTATTATTTGGTTTACCAAGAGATGCAAACCATTCTCCTCCGCGATTTAGAATATCTGGAACCATGGCTATAGTTTCAACGTTGTTTATTGTGGTTGGACAGCCAAAAAGTCCAACACCTGCGGGAAATGGAGGTTTCATGCGAGGAAAGCCCTTTTTTCCTTCAATTGATTCGAGTTGAGCTGTTTCTTCCCCACATATGTAAGCTCCTGCACCCCTATGGATAAACACATCAAGATCATAACCTGATTTGCAGGCATTTTTTCCAATTAAGTTTTCTTTATAGGCTTCCTCAAGTGCTTTTTTTAGAACTAAATATTCATTATAAAATTCACCCCTGATATAAATATACGCAACTGATGCGCTGATCGCTTTGCCGGCTAGGAGAATTCCCTCAAGTAACTTATGTGGCTCATATCGCAATATATCTCTATCTTTACATGTACCAGGTTCTGACTCATCTGCATTGACTACTAAATATGCTTTTGGGAGATTTTTGGGCATAAAGCTCCACTTAAGGCCGGTGGAAAATCCTGCACCCCCTCGACCTCTCAAACCAGATTTCTTTACTTCATCAATGATCTTTTCTGATCCTAAATCTAGTAACTCCTTTGTTTTTTGCCAGCTACCACGTTTTTTTGCACCCTTAAGTAGTGGAGTTTCTTTACCATTTAGGTTGGTGAATATTTTGTCTTGTTCTTTTAGCATGTTTTTCAAAATTTGTGAGTGAAGGAGTAACACTAAAAAAGAACTCCTCTCACGCTTGCTTGTCAATTTGACAAAATTAGCGATATAGAATGCGTTTTATTAATCTTCACTCACGTAAGGATACACACCCAGTTGAGAACTTACAAGAAAAATTAAAGCAAATTTGTAGAATAAAATAGAATTGAGTCAATAAAAGATTTTTTGTTGTTACTAATTTCAACCAAGTTTTCTAATTTTTATAGCTTCCTTCAATCTTACTTTGCTTAACTTAAAATTCTGCCTATCTTCGAATTTGCCATCTACGCTTCTTCATATGCAACAAAGCCGAAGATACTTTAAACAATAAAACATAGCTTATTGAAGATACCGAAGCTATGGAGAGAGCAACTGCAACTACTACCACTAAATCAATAAATCTTAATAGGGGAAAACATTATGAAAACGTCAAAATTGACATTAGTATGTGATACCAAATCTCATAAATAAGTAGGCAAATAACTCACAGAACAAATGGTTTTGATCGAACTTTCCGTAATATTACGAATGAATGCACATACAGTATCCTCCAATAAACTAACAGAGTCATATATTCTATTTTTAATGAGATTGTCTTTCAAATATTGCCATAAACGCTCTACTGGATTTAACTCTGGTGAATATGGAGGTAAATAGATTAAGGTAATATTTTGTGGTATTTTTAAACCTTTGGATCTATGCCATCCTGCACAATCCACAACAAGAAATGCCTCCCTTGTTCCTAAATATTGTGACATCTGCTCAAGGAATATATTCATACAATCAGTATTGACGTTTGGTACGAATAAGCTAGAACTCTCTCCATTTCTAGGATTAACTGCACTATAGAGATAAAAGTTTTGCCTACCTAATTTTACCTTAACCTGTGTCCTAATGCCTTTTTTAAACCACCCGTGTCCAATCTTTGAATGTGTGCCAAACCGCGACTCATCGAAGAAAAATAGCTCTTTTTCGGGATACGTGACAATAGTTTCATTAAGATTTTTTTTTAAACTCTTCTTGTTTATTTTTATCCTGTTTATTGTGCACAGGCCTTGGAGTAATATACGAAAAACCTAACTTTTGCATCAGTCTATGTGCTGTAGACTTACTTACCTCAATAGAAAACATTTTCTCAATTATGATTTTTAATTTCTTAGCCGTTAGGTTGGCTCCTTCTTCTGCTATGACATTTTTAATTTCTTCTTGCTGCTTGTAGCTCAACTTCGGCTTTACTCCACGTCCTGGTTGTATTTTAAACGCATTGACTCCTCCTTCCTTAAATCTTGTAATCCACTTCATCAATGTAGTTCTAGTAATTCGGTATATTTGAACAACTTTTGTTATTCCATATTCTTTTGCAGATATTATTGCCTGTAATCTTCTTCCTATCTCTCCTCTTATGCCGTGCTTCTTTAATTCCAGGTTACACTTATTATATAATTCTTCTCCTATTGCTTTACTTTTTCCTGCCATAACTCCCCACTAATTCTTAAATTATTCTATTTTAGAAATTTTTCTTTATTCGTCTATTTATTTTTAGGAATTGGTATAAGAATAGTAGTAACAAAATTATCTTATAATGATAAGCTGAAAAATACAAAATAATAGATAAAGCTGCTCGAAAAACATCAGAATAAATCAAAATAGGTATTGGATTTTTATTATCTACTGATACTCCTATAATTGAACCAAAAAAGACGCTTGGAGCTGCCATAGCAATCTCAACAATAGCGAGCATTTGTGATGGTAAGCCAATATCATAGATGAATAATGAGGCAATAATGGGTATTATCATCCAATCACCTAAACTGGAAATAAAATCGGCAATAAGTAAGTTGACGTAGTTAGCATTACCGATCAAACGATTTATTTGTACCATAATCCATATTCCATTAAACTTTACATGCTAGATGGTATGCTTTAGCTTGAAATCCATTATTTAAATAAAATTTTAAACCTAAGTAGTTACTTACATTTATATCTAAATGAATTTGATTACAATCTGTTCTTTTACTTTCTCCTTTTATCCATTCAATTAACTGATGGCCATAGCCTTTTGACCGATACTCAGGTAAAGTTACCAAATCATCAATATAAATATATTTTCCAAATGCAAACTTATAGAGTAACCTATACCCTAAAATAGCAACAAGCTTGTTGTCTACGTATTTACCAATAACTTTATATCCGCTGCTATTACACAAAGACGTAAAATTAGTGAACTAATAGAAAAAGGCAATGTTGAAATTGAAAGAAGTAATGAGGATAGAGAAGGAGAAAATGGAGTACTAGATTTAGTGAGAGAGTATAATAAAATTGAGGATGAAGAAATACGTGATAAATTTTATTCATTAATTATGTCAGTATCTAAAAGAATACAGATTGATAAAGAAAAGGGTAAAAAAATAGGGAGAACAGAAATGGCAAAAAACCTACTTGAAGTGGGTATTCCTACCAATGTAATATGTCAAGTGACTGGCCTACACAATCTTGAAGCTATAAGACAATTTCTTTAGAAAATCTCTTAAACTATTAATTCAATATCACCATCTGTCCTTACTATGGACAACGGCTTACTGTTTCTTTGAAACTTGAGACTCCTCTTATTTCATCAAGTTTTGTCAAAGGACCGATTTTTCCATTAGATTGACTCATTGCTTCAGAACGCATCAATTTTCCAGACCTTTCAAAATATCCCTGTTCAATAGCATCGTATACTAAATACCCACCAAATGAGCAATTCTTCCCTATTTCTTCTTTACAATCTTTTAATTGCTTCAGCAAATCTTGATTATTTACTTCTACCCTTATAAGGTCTTTATTTCGCATATCAGGATATAATCTAACCTCTAATTCTCCTAAACTAGTATAGAAAGTTAATACTATATCGCTACCATCTGCAAGATCAGTGTAATGCCTTATGCCATTTGCCGTTATAATTTCTACCTCACTTTTACCGATTCTTATTATATCTCTTCCGTACTCTATTTCTCCTTGAGTTAGTCCTAAACTCCTTGCTCCATCTGTAATCTTCGCAACATTTATTGTGCTGTCCTCTGAGTATTCTAAGTAAAAAGTAGAATTATCCATTTTTGCATTTTTTACTCTACCAGTAGCTGCACTTTTAACGATTTCCATAAACTTAAAAGTATTATTGAAACATTCTTCATGAGCTTTTTTCATATTAGTTTTGTGATCTTTAAATTCTGACTCCAGTGTATCGATTACATCTATACTACTCAAGTTATGCAACACTGCTCCTTTTGATACTAATTTACATATTATATCACTAGCAACTTTAGGATTCTTTTTTAATCCACTAACCCTTTTTATTACATAATCTGTAAAATTATATGTATCTTGGTACATCATTTCACCTGGACGAACAAGAAAATTAAACCTTACTCCAGACTCTATAGCTTTATTTACAACTTGTTCTAGTTGATTCATGTCTTGAGCTTCACCTACTCTGTCTAAAAACATTTTCAACTTCTGCTGCTGGTTTAATATTAAATTATCCCATAGAGTTCCAGATTCAGGCGAATGTTCTTTTCTATCTAATCTTTCATAGTCAATCGCTCCCGCTTCTAACAGCAGTCTTTTTGCTTCTTCATAAGGAGTTTCGCAATAACGAAAATGTCTTGAGTAAAAAATGATTCTGAGATTTAGAAGAATTTCTGATTTTCCTTCACGATCACGAAGGTTCAAAATCCTTTTAAGATCTTGAGTATTCTTGTATTTATTCAAAAATACTTTTAGTTCAGTAAAGTCTGTACTTGCGTCAACAATACGACCAAATTCTTGGCACAATCTTTTTTGATTGTCAGTTAAAAAGTGCCTTTCAACATGGTAGTTATGATTATCAGTTGCAACTTGTAGCGGAGTTTTTTCCTGTTTATCCTTTTTACTGGAGTCAGCTCCGTGCTCTAGAAGAACATTTATACTTTTCTCATCACCAATACTAGCAGCGTAATGCAAAGGTGTTCTCTCTTCACTATCCTGCGCATTAGGATCAGCCCCTGCTTCTATGAGAGACCCTATATTATTATACGAAGCATAATGTAATGGTATTTTTCCTCTATCGTCCTTTATATTAGGATTAGCTCCAGCCTCCAAAAGTAAATCCACACATTTTTCTACTAACTTACCATCCATACTTGATATTACATGTAGTATTGTCAACTCAGATTCTCCTCTTGTAAGATTAAGGATGTATTTTAGATCGTCATCATCTTTATTCTCTCGTAAAAAATCACGTAAAATATCTTTATCACGATAACTTTCATCACTCAAATATGGAAGGTCTTTAAGAATACTTAACAATTTTTTATTCAACTCGTTTTGCTTTGGTGTTAAGCCAGATACGTCAGCAAACCATGTGCATATTAAATTATCAAATGTGTCTTTTCTAACAGTATCAATTAAGGAGTAACCTTTACGAAACAGCAATGAATATTTAAGCAATTCATATTCATCATCCACTTGCTCTTCTTCCCCTCCTGTTGTTGTTTTCTCTGCTTTTTTCGGAAGATGCTCTAAACTATTATTTTTGATTAATTCAATTAAACGCTTGAGAGTTCTATAACTTTTATTCTCCAATAAAGGATCTGCTCCTTTTTTCATTAAAGCCTTGACTGCTTCTGCATGACCACTTTGAACAGCAAGGTATAATGGAGTCACCTTATCAGATTCACTCAACACATTAACATTTGCTCCATTTTCTATGAAAGTATTTACTATCTCTGTATGACCCATTTGAGCAGCAAAGTGTAATGGAGTATATCTATGTCCATCTATAACCACTGCTTCAACATTTGCCCCGTTTTCTATGAGGGCATTTACTACCTCTGTGTGGCCATTTTTAGCAGCAAAGTGTAATGAAGTATATCCCATAATATCCACTGCATTAACATTTACCCCTTTTCCTATAAGGGTATTTACCATTTCTGTATAGCCATTTTTAGCAGCGAAGCGTAACAGAGTATGTTCATCAACAATTGCCCCGTTTTCTATGAGGGCTTTTTCTATTTCTGTATGGCCATTCTCAATAGCAAGGTGTAATGGAGTACATTTATCTCCTCCCACTACATTAACATGTGCCCCGTTTTCTATGAGAGCATTTACTATCTCTGTATGACCCATTTGAGCAGCAAAGTGTAATGGAGTCCAACCGTTTTGATTCACTGCATTAATATCTGCCCCGTTTTCTATGAGGGCCTTTATTGTCTTTATATGGCAATTTTCAACAGCAAGGTATAATGGAGTCCAGTTATTTTCTCCCACTGCATTAACATCTGCTCCTTTTTCTATGAGAGCATTTACTATCTCTGTATGGTCTCCTACAGCAGCAAAGTGTAATGGAGTAGACCCGTTTTGATTCACTGCACTAACAATTGCCCCTTTTGCTATAAGGGCATTTACTATCTCTGTATGGCCTTCTACAGCAGCAAAATGTAATGGAGTACATCCGTATTGATTTGCTTTATCAACTTCAACACCTTTTTTTATTAGAAACTCTGTTACCTTTGCAAGGCCATTTGCGGCAACTATATGCAACAACGTAAGTTGATCATTGCATGTATAATTTATGTCAAATTGATTATTCCTCCACTCTTTATATGTGCCTGGATCTTCTTTTTCTAACTTCTCTTTTATTTTTCCAATTACATTACTCTCATTTAAATCATTGTCAGCATTTATTGAAGTTAATATGCCTAACCACTGCTCATATTCCATGATTCACACCTCAAATTGTTTATTTTGCTATACTATATAAAGTTCAGTAAGATTACCTTTAGCTAAGGTCCTTGTACCATTTTACCGATACTGCATTCAATAAAGAAAGCTTTGTAATGTGCGTATAAACGTCTTTTAATCAATTCATGCTCACCACCCACCTGCTCTTTCTCTAGCTTTTTTGGCAACCCTTCCAATGTTTCATTTATTTCTGGATTTGTTTTCGCATTAGAAACCTGCTCAGGCTTCGAAATATCTCTAGTTAACATATTTCCCCCCAGTCTATAAAGATATTATGTATAATACATAGCACGAATAAAAGCTAATGCAAGTATAATTTTTATAACTTTGTTATTTTTTTAGAGAGCTGTGTTTTCTTTCCTTCTATACCCACCTTTCCTCAAATAGCTCACATGTTTACACAATGCTGTTTACTTTGTCCTTAAGAACGTTTCCACCTTTACGGATTCCATTCAAATTCTTGAGCAGCAAACCTTTTTCCTTATACAAAACCCCAAGCAGAGTGGAGCCAAAACCCACCATAATACTTGATACTTTCTATTTTCCTTCAACTTTACCAGCACTTTTCCTCCTAAGAAACTCACTCAACTAACTCTTCTTGTTGAACTAATATGTAGCCAAATTCGCTCGCTTTTTTGATCAAATTTTTTACAGTTCTATCTTTATAGCGTGTTTCATAGTATTCCATTCCTTTTTCTACATATTCCTGTCCGTATTTGAGCATACTATAAAATATGCATGCCATTTTTCTTGCAGTAGCTGTTATTGCTTTTGGTGCTCCTAGTCGTTTTTTCAATCTTCTGTAGTATGCACCCAACGCACTTTTACTATTTCCTACAGAATGAGCAGCTATTCGCAAAGCATTCGCAGCACGGTTAATGACTTTACGTGTTCTTGTGTTAAACACTTTTTCCCCTGTAACTTTATTAGCAGGACTGAGTCCCAACCACGACGAAAAGTGCTTTTCTGTTGGCCATTTACTATGGTTTATACCAACTTCTGAAATTATGGTTTGTATACTTAATACATCAAATCCAGGAATTTTAGTGAAATCCATACCAGTTATTCGGTGCAGTTCCTCATACAAAGCAAAGCTTGGCTTACTTTTGCTATTTTTATTCTTTTGCTTACTTAGCTGTTTGCTTTCACAAGACTTTGTTTCAAACGTTTTATAATAGGCTTCAATATTTCTATCACATTCTGCTATTTTTTCTTGATAAATATTATATAATTCAAATTCTTGCTTTAGCGTGAATAAGTGTTCCTCTCTATAGTCACCAGCTAACGCTTTTGCAATAGTAGACTGATCATTTTTCATTCGCACGTCCCTGAATTCTGCTAATTTTTCAGAATCTCTTTCGCCTTCAATTATAGCTTCAATGATTTTCATACCAGTTATCCCAGTAATATGACTAATAACCTTGTGTAATTGTATATTCATTTGAATTAATGCCTTCTGCATACGCAGAATATGTGTAGATGCACTTTCAGTGAGATTTTTGCGTTGCCGCACGTAACTGCGCAATACACACATCTGATTATCTGGCCTAAACGATCCATGAAGCAGTCCGTAGCTATGCAGTTGTTGGAGCCATTGGCAATCTTGAACGTCAGACTTCCTACCAGGTACATTCTTTACATGCCGTGCATTTACCAATCTTATACCAATTCCTAAAAATAAATAGACGAATAAAGAAAAATTTCTAAAATAGAATAATTTAAGAATTAGTGGGGAGTTATGGCAGGAAAAAGTAAAGCAATAGGAGAAGAATTATATAATAAGTGTAACCTGGAATTAAAGAAGCACGGCATAAGAGGAGAGATAGGAAGAAGATTACAGGCAATAATATCTGCAAAAGAATATGGAATAACAAAAGTTGTTCAAATATACCGAATTACTAGAACTACATTGATGAAGTGGATTACAAGATTTAAGGAAGGAGGAGTCAATGCGTTTAAAATACAACCAGGACGTGGAGTAAAGCCGAAGTTGAGCTACAAGCAGCAAGAAGAAATTAAAAATGTCATAGCAGAAGAAGGAGCCAACCTAACGGCTAAGAAATTAAAAATCATAATTGAGAAAATGTTTTCTATTGAGGTAAGTAAGTCTACAGCACATAGACTGATGCAAAAGTTAGGTTTTTCGTATATTACTCCAAGGCCTGTGCACAATAAACAGGATAAAAATAAACAAGAAGAGTTTAAAAAAAAATCTTAATGAAACTATTGTCACGTATCCCGAAAAAGAGCTATTTTTCTTCGATGAGTCGCGGTTTGGCACACATTCAAAGATTGGACACGGGTGGTTTAAAAAAGGCATTAGGACACAGGTTAAGGTAAAATTAGGTAGGCAAAACTTTTATCTCTATAGTGCAGTTAATCCTAGAAATGGAGAGAGTTCTAGCTTATTCGTACCAAACGTCAATACTGATTGTATGAATATATTCCTTGAGCAGATGTCACAATATTTAGGAACAAGGGAGGCATTTCTTGTTGTGGATTGTGCAGGATGGCATAGATCCAAAGGTTTAAAAATACCACAAAATATTACCTTAATCTATTTACCTCCATATTCACCAGAGTTAAATCCAGTAGAGCGTTTATGGCAATATTTGAAAGACAATCTCATTAAAAATAGAATATATGACTCTGTTAGTTTATTGGAGGATACTGTATGTGCATTCATTCGTAATATTACGGAAAGTTCGATCAAAACCATTTGTTCTGTGAGTTATTTGCCTACTTATTTATGAGATTTGGTATAAGAAGAAGCACAGAGTTCCTCCCTTCTCCACCTAATGCTTAAGCTTAAAACATTAGATGCTTTTGACAAGATACAAGAAGAAATAGGAAAAAATTGTCTTCTTGCTGGAGTAAAACTTAAAGAAGCAGTAGAGAGAGGTAATTTCACTAGATGTGGCATATGGAGTGAAAAGTATGCTATAAAAGAGATTAGCAATGATGAAGTATTGTCTTCATGGGTAAATAGGGTATGTGGAGGTAGTAAAGAAACCTTTAGGGAACTTTAATTCATTTATTTTAAGGTTCCAGAGTTTACTGGAGCCTTTGAGCTATAGTAGAAAATATTATATATATGGTTTTTTGCGTGGAAAAAAGTCTAGACTATGAAGTAGGACAAAAAGTAAAAAGTTGGAGGTTAGAGCGAGGTTATACTCAGAAGGGTTTGGCTGAGAAAATTGGTGTAAAGTACTGGGTAATACTGCAATATGAGAAAGGGAACCGTAAAATTCCAATTAAGAAGTTATATACCATAGCAGAAGCATTATCAGTGAATGTTAAAGGTCTAGTTTGTGGAGAGACACTACCAAATGAAAAAAGATATTTTGAAGAGGAAGAAATATTAAGTTTAGTAAAGGGATATAAGGATAAAGAATTACGTGAGATATTTTATTTATTAACCAAATTTATTCGTTTGAGCAAGGAAAGAAGCAGAAAAGCGGTAAAAATAGAAGTAGCAAGGGGTTTGATGAAAGTAGGAGTTTCTGCTCATGTTATCTCTCGAACAACTAACTTATCTATTGGTGAGTATGAGGAGAACAAAATTTCGGTTCCATACAAAGTAGGGCAAAGGATAAAAGAGTGGAGATTGATACGAGGATATACTCAAAAAGATTTAGCGAATAAAGTTGGCATAACAAATCAAGGAATATACGAATATGAACAAGGGCGAGCTGCTGTCTCACTTGAAATGTTAGATGAAATAGCAAAGGTATTATCAATCAGTATCATAGATCTACTTCCCGAATCAGATGAGGATAGTGAAGCGGAAGAAAAGCTATCAAACTTGATAGAAGAATACAAAAAGATTGAGAGTCGGGAATTACGCGATATGCTAATCAAGTCTTTATTTGAAGGTATACATGTTTGTAGAGAAAAGGTCAGAGAGGAAAAGAAGATTGAAGTTGCAAGGAATTTAGTGAAAGAAGGAATTTCTGTTGATATTATCTTGCAAACGACAGGCTTATCAAATTATATGATTGAGAAATTTTTGTGATTTCATAAAAACTTAGCCAATAGTGGATTTTTTTGTGATAGAATATATGTTTGCTTCTGTAGGAAAAACAGCTTTTAGAGGATTTATCTATGATAATTCAGAGCATATTGGCTCAGTAAGCTACGAGCTAGGGAAAAAAATAGAAGGTTGTAGGATAGTACAAGGGTATACTCAGGCAAAATTAGCAAGCAAAATTGGTTTAACACATAAGGAAATACATAACTTTGAACTAGGGTGCAAGGCTATTACAATCAAAGAATCTTATATAATAGCAGGAGCATTGTCAGTTAGTGTTGTAGATCTACTTCCAGGACCAACAGTACTAAGAGAAAACGGTTGGTACAAAGATGAGGATAAAGAAATAGTCTATCTAACAAAAATACATAGAGAAATTAAGGATCAGGAATTACGCAAGAAGCTGTATCCATTAGTAAGGTTTGTATATATTAGCGAGAAAATTAGTCAAGAAGAAGCGAAAATAGAAGTAGCAAAGAATCTAGTGAAAGAAGGAGTTTCAGTTGATATTATTTCCCAAGTGACTCGCTTATCTACTTACGAATATGGTGATATAGAGAAAGAAATTTGTACTGATTCTATACTCTACAAAGTGGGGAAAAGGATAAAAGAGGAGAGATTAATACGGGAATACACTCAGGAGGACTTGGCAAATAAAATCGGTTCAACACCTAAAGAAATACACGACTATGAACGAGGATATACAGACATTCCAATTGAAATATTATATAAGATAGCAAAGACATTATCAGTTAACATTAAAGCTCTTGGACTAACAGAATATGAAAATGAGCCAATTTTGCGGTTTGTAGGTAAATGCGAAAAAATTGAGGATCAAGAATTACTGGATACGGTAGCCAGATCTTTATCTGAAGGAATGCAAACTAGTAAAGAAAAGGTTAAAAAAGCAGAGAAAATCAAGGTTACAAAAGGTCTAGTTAAGGCAGGTGTTGCTATTGATATTATTGTGCGAGCAAGTGGTCTAACTGCTGATGAGTTGGGTGATTGTGAAAATTGAATTGTGTTAAAGACGGTTGGGAGTGTTAAATAATATATTAAGATACAAGTAAAGATAGTTATATACTTAATATAAATAAAGGTTGCAAATAATCTACTTATGTTGGATGTTTCTATTGATGCTATTTCTAAAATAACAGATTTATCTATTGAGGAGCTTGAAAATTATGCTTTCAAAACTTAGCCTGAATTAAAAACAGCAGTAGGTTACTGATTCACAAATAATATACTAAGATATAAGTAGAAATAATTATATATTTAATATATCTATTCTGAACCCTTGTTTAGCTCTGCAGAATTTGACGTATCAAGATGCAACATCACAGAATTTATCTATCAGTTCCTGATTGTCCTTTATCATTGCCTTTGCCTCTTGCTGAAGAGATTTGATATTTTTTGATGTAATGTTATCCATGTCAGCCGACGCTAGCTTCAATTGCGATTGTATTCTTACGTATCTATTGCCTATTACTTGATTCATCTGATAATTTACGCAGTCCAATCCAGAGGCAAACATCACATTTAACAAAGGTTTTATCCATCCTATTTTTCCAAATCTCTTTGAATTGGCATACTCTATGCTTCTATCTGTTCTTCCAGTACCTATCGATAACAATAGAATATCATCATTTGGAAATAACCTCTTACCACTTGCATATGCGCAAGCCGCAGGATTATTGGCAAACACCCCACCATCCACTAATAATCTGTCTATCTGGTCAATTTTTAGATATTTTGGTATGAAATAAGTAGGTGCAGCCGTTGCAGCTCTGAGTGCATCTTTTAGCCTGATAAAATTTCTGTCTTCTCTCCAGCTCTTAAAAAAGAAAGGATAGTTGTTGTTAATATCATAACTTGTTATCAGTACCTTACTTAATGTGTTTTTTAGAATATCCTCTCCAAAATATTTATCCAGTACAGATTCAATATTTTTATGTGGGTATTGTGCACAGTTAAACCAAGATAGTATTGATCGCCTCAAGAATGATGACTTGAAAATATATGCTCCGTACTTTTGGTAAAACTCAACTAGGTCGTTGGCTGAGTATTGGGGATTTCCCCGTTCATCTTTTTTACATAATCCCGCTACAACAATTCCACCGGTTGAAGTACCTGCCATAAGATCAAAGATTTCAGCTATCGGTTTCCTTGTCCTTTGCTCTATTTCTGCGAGAATAATGGCTGGTATGATGCCTCTAATTCCACCTCCATCAACGGATAAAATGTATTTAATCAATTGTAAATTTAGGTAAGGATATTAAGATTTAATTTTTCCGCTTAAAACCTGCAATTTAAACTCATCTAATTCTTCAGAAAGATTTTTTACCCTTTCCTCAAGTACTAATACTTTTTCCATTAAACCATATTCAATAAGTTTATCGTGAAATTGTACCCTTGAGTCTAGCTTGGATAACCATCATATCAATGCTACGGTTTGGATTAATATGGTAATAATTACTGTAATTGGGATTTTTTGGTTTAGCATATTTTGTACTGGTTGTAAAATAACTGCAAATTACTGGTAAAAAAGAAATATGTTCAGTTTCTATATTTTGCTGTGGTAGTCACTATTTGAATTCGTATTACTCTTCTGCAGATCCTTATGACTCCAATATATCTTTGATATTACTTGCTATTTTTGAGCGAGCCTTCTGCATTGGAAAGTAGTTTTATTACTTCCCTGTATTGCTTGTTTTTATCTTTATTACGTTGTTCTGATATTACAGCCATGCTTCTAGGTGTTCTTCCATCTTTAGCTATAGCACTGGGATCTGCTCCTTTGTCTAATAGAAATTTAACAATTTCCAAACGTCCTTGATCTGCAGCATAATGCAGCGGTGTCCATCGCTCGTATCCGTCAGAAGCACTTACATCAGCTCCTTTTTGTACTAGAAACTTCACGACTTCTAAACAATCTACCTCTGAAGCATAATGTAATGCTGTTAATTTAGGAACCTGCACATTAACATCTAATAGATTTTCTACCAAAAATTTTACAACCTCTAAGTTACAATTTTCAGAAGCAATTTGTAGTACTGTTTTATAATTACTCACAGCTTTACTCTTTGTATAACAACATGTAACAACAACACATATAACTGTTATCATCAGCCATAGAAAATTTATCTTATTCTTTATGTTCTTACTTATTTTGTTCATGTCTAACATTTTTTTAGAATTAAATGACCATTTGCTTAAGTTTCACTTAAACAGCTTTGCTCACTGCTGCCTCTACTATAGTTTGATATCCTCTATTATTCAGAATATGCTCTGCCTTGCTAATTACCCATTCACCTTCAATTTCCTGACAAAATCCTGAAAGGCTGATCTTAGCTTCTGCAAATAATTCTGGATTACCAGGAACAGTTACATTTAAATTTGATGTACTACGTTTTAGTTGTTTTAACTTAGCTGCTGCTGCACTAATTGCTGATTCTGCAGTAGAGTAAAGCGTTTGCAGAGTATAACTTGGACCCTCATTTCCCACTTTCTCTTCTATAGTTTCTCCCTTTTCATAACTGTGCCATTTTGCAATAACAGATCCATATTTGTTACGTACATTAAAATTTACCTCCCAATTTATAATATCTTTAGGTGTTATACCAAACTTCGTTATTGGGAAGACAAATAGAATATACGATAAATTCACTTAAACCTCCAGTTATAGGCGGAAAGCACTCTTTTTCATTTGTCTCATTATTATTGAGAATTGGTATTAATACTGTTGTACCTAACATCTTTCCAGTTGCTGATCTTGCTTCTCCCTTTGGAATAAAAATTATATATCCTACTGCTGGTTTTACTAACGCATCATATTTTTTGCCTAATCCTTCCAAAAAACTCATGTCGCTTTCATCTGCTTGAATGGTATGTGGTATAAATATATTTTCAAATCTTTCAGCGACTTTACCTTCATACCCATGCTTTTGTGCTATTTCTTTAATTAAATCTCCTAAGGTAATGTCCTTCCATTCCTTTGATTTTCTTTCCTTTAATGATCCTCTTAAACTTGCAGCATCACATTTTATTCTTAAAGTTTGCGGTGGACTTTGTATTGTAATTTGATTTGCCTTATATACTCCCATAGGTAGTAAACCTGTTTCTTTGTATCCTAGAAAAATTTGTAAATTACCCTTAAGTTCTAAAGCGCTAGAGTTATAACTAATATATATCTCAGCTTCGTCACTTGTAGTACCTGATCCATCAGTGACACGTAGTAATATTAAACTCTTTTTTAAAACCTCTGTTACTGGGTTATTTTTTGCTACTATATCAAAATCTGGTGTCATTCATCTAAAATATTTATAACAGATTCTTTCAATATTCTCTGAATTTTAGGAAGCTTAATTTTTAATCCAGCGGGCAAAAAGCTTCCGTATTTTGCAAGGCCTGGATTTTCAAGCAATATTTCCTCCACTGCTCCACTACTGTATCCATAATGTTTCCAGCAAATGTAATCCAACATTTCATTTTCTTTAGTGTAATAATAAATCATTTATTATAACTTTTTAACTTCAAAATAAACTCAACTTTTCTTGGTTTTCCATCAGGAAAAAATAATATCTGTTTTTCTTCTACATTAGTAATGACAAAATTTCCAAGTATATTTCCTGAATTATCAACCAGAACGTGCGGTTCTTGAGTATCACGTATATTTTTTAGTTGTTCTAAGCCATTACTCTGATAACGTGGATAAATCACTCCTGTCAGATCAATACATTCAATTCCTGAACCAATGTTTTGTAGCAACGTTTTTTCAATACATTCAATCGTATACCACCTTTCTTCTTTACTGTATCTTAGGCTTGTTGGTTCAAGCTTACATTTTCCAAGCAACATTAATGCAGCTCTTCAACTATATCAAAAAGTGCTCCACGTGCTTGTTCTCTAAACCTTTCTATTACTGCATCAGCAACACTGCGGACATCTTCAGACTTAATATTGATATTAAACGTTTGATAGAATGCTTGGTTATATACTTTAGATTCCCTATTTTCATATCTACTTTTCTTGAATGCTTTCTCAACTTCTTCTTGTTCTATAGCTCTTTTTTCTTCTATAACACTTTTAACTTTAAAACTCTCAAAATTGCTTTTACTATTTTCTGAAAATTGTTTAATAGCACTATTATTTGTCAATGGGTTTCCATTACTGAAAATGCTATTTTTAGAAAGCTTATTAACAAAATTTCCATTACTTTCAAATTTTCTAATCGGGCTGTTCTCAGTAAATATGCTGCTTCCCATCCACGAAAAGGCTTCTCCTATAGGTTTAATGATTGACTTCCAAAAGCTAGAGAAAAAGTCTTTTACTTTCTGCCAGTTAGTTAGAACATAAGCTGCACCAGCAACAAGACTCGCTATTAAAAGTCCAATTGGGTTACTCATTGCAGCGAGTGTTATTGCTCTTAGCCCTGTTATTACTGCAGGAAAAACTATACTTGATAAAGATGAAAATGTTGTCAGTATCGTTGCTTTAAGACCAAAAATTGTACTTCCTAATAAAGTAATTCCGTAGCCTACTCCCACTACTAATACCAATTCTCAATAATAATGAGACAAATGAAAAAGAGTGCTTTCCGCCTATAACTGGAGGTTTAAGTGAATTTATCGTATATTCTATTTGTCTTCCCAATAACGAAGTTTGGTATAAGACTTTCAAACTTATCAAAGCTGCTAAAGTACTCATGATTGCCGTAGTTAAAGTTGGATGTTTTTCTGCAAAAGAAGCTATACGCTCTGTTATTGCTTTCAAACTTCCAGCTACATAATTTAAAGTAGGCAACATTACTGACCCTAGATTCATGCCAGCTTCAAATACTGCATTTTTAAGTAATTGTAATTTATTAGCTGTAGTATTTGCCCGATTGTTAAATTCGTCCTGCATTGAAGCGTTATATTTTTCTTTATCAGCTAAATGTTCAATAGCTTTCTTGTAAATGTCTAATACCAATTCTCAATAATAATGAGACAAATGAAAAAGAGTGCTTTCCGCCTATAACTGGAGGTTTAAGTGAATTTATCGTATATTCTATTTGTCTTCCCAATAACGAAGTTTGGTATAAGCTTCCTACTAAAAGAGCAATGTCATCTTGAAACCCAGCACCAAATAGATTCATAAGAATACCGGCACGCTCTTGGTCATCTATTTTTTTTAAAGTTTCAAGAAATTGCAATATTGCCTCTTGAGGATTTTTTTTAATAGTTTGTTCGAGCTCTTCTATACTTGTTCCCATCTCATCTAATGCATCGTGAAATTCAGGACTTTGCTCCCTTGCGGTCTGTAGTTTACTAAGAAAGTTATTTATAGCAGTTGCTGCTTTTTCAGGTTGTTTACCTAAACTTATGAACGCACTTGCTAAGCTACTTGCTTGATCAATTTCTAAACCAAACTGTTTAGCATTACCACCAATTCTATTCAGTGTAAGAACCATTTCCTTAGCTTTGGCAGCAGTATTATCTGAGAGATGGTTTATTATGTTACCTACATTTTCCATGCCATCAACTTTAATTCCGTAGACATTGGATATTTTCGCAATAGCATTACCAGCTTCTTCTGCCGACATATCAAACGCTGTGGTCATTTTAGCAACTACTGTTGTAAACTTCATAAGATCATTTTTGTCAATACCAAGTTGACCACCACTTACCCCTACAACAACATTGCAAGCATTGATTTTTCTCCATATGAAAAGAGTCTGGAAGCTCTTTTACTCTAAACACGATGTTTACATCCTCAAAATTAATCTCAATTCGCTTAACTAACGTTCTAATAATATCACGTTTAGTTAGCCAGTCTGCATTATTAAGACTTGAGTTAATACTAGAGGAAAACCCCTCTAAATTTGTTACTACTAGAGTTAACTCTTGTGTGAGTTTTTTCTGATCAAATATCTTTTTCTTTTGTTCTTCAACCATTTTTAAGTTTTGTTTCATTGCTTTAATTCTTGGCTCAAATTCTTCTTGATCAATATATTCTTGAGTATAACTATCAATTAACCTTGCAATACCTCGTTTTAATTTATCTTCTTGTGTTTCAAGCAAAGCGCTTTTTTGATCTAGTGGTAAGTTCTGAAAGTCTACGTTTATACTCCTCTAATATTCTATTCGGATTTTTTAATAGATGTTTCACCTCTTCCCACACAGCCATGTCTAATGTATCTGTACGAATTAATTTGTTGTTACACATTTTATTACCGCCAAAACGGTATGAATCCGTGCCAACACAACGATAATATACCTGATTATTAGTTTTTTTCCCCTCCTTATTCCTTGCAGTGCTAGTACCATAATATGCATAATTGCAAAGCTTACATACTACTAAACCTTGCAATAAATGTCTTGCTCCTCTTTGTCTTGTTCTTGCTATTTTTCTATTCTCAGCTAATTGTTCTTGAACGATTTCAAATAAATCTTCGCTTACTATACTAGGTACTTTAATATAAATCCAATCCTCTTTTGGAACAGGATAAGTAGAATAATTATCTTTTGGATGCTCGCAGGAGTTTTTTTTCGGTCTTATATGTTTTAGTTTTACGCCAAACCTTGTTTTACCAAAAGCTGCTTGTCCTTTATAAGCAGAGTTTTTTAACATACTCAAAACTACAGCCCTATCCCAATACTCTTTTCCAGTTCTCGTCATAATGGACATAGCACTTAGCCTACGACATACTTCTCCTATACTGGCTCTTTCTCTTCCTACCAAAGAAAATACTTTACGAACAACTTCAGCTTCTTCTTCATAAATCTCAAATAAGGCCTGTCCTGTTTCTGTATTTTTGTTTATATAACGATAGCCATAAGGAGCAGCACTCATTACACTTATACAACCCTTATTTGCTGCATAAATCTTTCCTCGACGACTTCGTTCCATGATTTTTGCACGTTCGTATTCTGCTATCATACCTTGCATTTGTAATAGTAATTGAGATTCTGGATTATCGCTAATTTGATAATTTAAAAAAATGACTTCCACTCCTAATTTCTTAAACTCTTCAAGTAATATCATCTGATATGCATACTTACGAGATAAACGATCAGGAGAATGAATATAAACCTTATCAATGTTACCTTCTGCTATTTTATCACGTAATTTTTCCAAACCAGGACGGATTATGTTAGAACCACTATAACCATTATCAATAAATTTATATTCATTTAATAATTTATGTCCATCCATACTAATTTGATTCTCTATAGCAGCAATTTGGCTTGCTATTGTATCTTCTTGTGCTTGCCTACCTGAAGAAACTCTTGCATATAAACTAACTGTTACCATTTTACCGTCCTCAAATCTACTTTCTTATATTCAGAGTTTTCTTCCTTTTTGCTCGCTTTTATTGGTTTACTTAACACTAATTTTTCATATGCATCTAATAGATACAACTCTGCTAATCGATTTACTTCATAACTACAACTAATCCGAACTATTAATTTTTTGTTGCCCATGAGCTCTACCATATATTATTCATCGAGACATATGGTTATTTGATCATTAGCTCTATAAATAAATTCAACTCTCCGTTCTTTTTGTAGAAGCTTTCGAGAAATAGTCTTCTCAAGTTTCAGGTTTATTGCAATATTGTTGGCGGAGTCCCGCCGCGGTATCTCTTAGCATAGATCCCGCTAACACATAGCGGAATGACGAAGTTATCGTCATGCCACCGCGAACCGTCATACCGCCGCGAATCGTCATACCGCCGCGGTATCTCATCCGCTAACAAGAGATCCCGCTAACACGTAGCGGGATGACGGTTGTCGTTTAGCTATAAATATTAAGGAATTTACCAAACAAAAAAAAGGCAAAAGAAGCCCTAGTCATTGTCTATTTTCAGTATTTGGCGTTTTTTAAGTCTTAAACACTGCAATTTAGCTGCTTTTAAGTGCAACTAACTTAAGCTATAAATGTTTAAGAAATTCACTAAGCAGAAAAAAAGGCAAAAGAAACCCCGCGTTAGCTAGTTGTCACTCT
This sequence comes from Wolbachia endosymbiont (group A) of Clivina fossor, assembly GCF_964026865.1. Classification (NCBI taxonomy): domain Bacteria; kingdom Pseudomonadati; phylum Pseudomonadota; class Alphaproteobacteria; order Rickettsiales; family Anaplasmataceae; genus Wolbachia; species Wolbachia endosymbiont (group A) of Clivina fossor. The sequence continues at coordinate 256,586 of NZ_OZ034707.1, forward strand.
CTAATCCTGCAAATTGGCGTACTATACTGTCTTAAACGACTTATAAGCGCGTTTCAGCTTGTGTAGGTAAAAACCTAGAAATATTGTGAAGACATAAGGTGCACATAGTGCAAAAAATTAAAAATAAGACGCCAACTACGTTGTTTTCTTGCTGTTTAATCTGCACAGATGAAGATAACTGAATACCTTCAATACCATGATAAGGGCGCTGGCGGAGTTTGTCAAGGAAGTTTTTTCGTTATAGTATAAAGGAGTCCTATTAAAATCTTCTCAATAAAGGAAAAGCAGCAAGGAGCGAACCAAAAGCGATGAGAAAGGATCCAAACCAGATTATAGACATTCCAGGTTTATAGTGCACTTTAGCTGCGATTTTGCTCTTACTCTTATCAATCTCACCGATTACAACATAAATATCAGAAAATAAATTGTGGTAGATACTGCTTTCAACATTTTTCTGACCTTCCACAAGGTAAAATCTATATTCAGGGGTTATCTCACCCAATATCTTATTATTCAGCAAATTCCTAATGTCCATTGTACCTCTCACTGCATGGAAATTTTTTTCTTTTATTAGCTCAATATTTCGTAAAGTAACTTTAAATTTATTGACTGTTATGCTATCCCCTATTTTTAAGTAATTTTCTTTTTTCTCCTGCCAACCAACTGAATAAGCTATACCAAGCACTAAAATTGCCACTCCAGCATGAGCTGCCATCATTGCATAGTAGGATTTAGAAACTTTTCTTGCTAATAAAATTGATTCACCAAATGCTACCTTAAATAAACAAATTCTTTTACTATATGCTTCTAAAACAAAGATTAATAATGCTATGGAGATAGTAATTGATAGCACAATTATTAGCTCCATGTGAAAGATAAACGGCAAAATAGCTGCAGCACTACAGAATGAAAATCTGTATTCACGAAATATTGGCAATAGACTATTTCCCTGCCAACGGCAGTATTGCCCGATCATGGTGAGCACTAGAATAGCCAGTGCAATAGGATTAAATAAAGAATTGTAATATGGTGCTCCAACTGAAATTAATTCACCGGTTAAATACTCAAGCACTGTAGGGTATAAAGTGCCAACGAACACAATGAAAAAGGCAGTAATAAATAATAAATTGTTCATCAGCATCATCGTAAGGCGTGAAAAGAATCTTCTACCCTCTGTCACTTGAGTAGCAGATTTCTTTCTGGATTCCAATGTCGAGCACTGGAAAGATGTGCGATTTTTTCTCGTAAACACTACAAATATTACTAAGCTACTGACTGTAATTACACCAAGTAGAGCTAATATATACAGTCCATACCTTGAGTCATCTGCAAACGTGTGCACTGAGGTGAGTATTCCTGAGCGGACTAGAAATGTTCCAGTTACACTCAATATAAAAGTTGTAAGCGTAAGTAAAATAGCGAAATTCCTTAAAGTATTGAAATTTCGTACAACGAGCAACAAATGTGTCAGCGCCACTGCAATTAGCCACGGTATCAAAGAAACGTTTTCCACTGGATCCCAAAACCAAAATCCACCCCACCCAAGTTCGCGATATGCCCACCAGCTACCCAAGCTGATGCCCAAAGTGAGCAGCGACCAAGAAATAAGTACCCAAGGCCTGACAATTTTAGCCCAAACATTTCCTTCAGTATTTGCAATTAATCCAGCTATAGAGAGCGAAAAAGGAACGCTAAATCCAAGGTACCCCAAATATAATATCGGTGGATGAATAGCAAGGCCTATATCTTGCAATATCGGATTAAAACCCAATCCATCTTTTTCAACGCTTGGCATTTTAGTGAAGGGGCTGGATTCAAGTAAAGTGAACAGTAAAAAACAAAAGCAAATCAAGCCTTGGGTGATCAAGGATACTTTCTTCAATTTACTGTCGTTATCAGTAAAAATACCCATCAGAAATAGGTAAAAGGTAAGCACTAATGTCCAAAGCAACATAGACCCTTCTTTATTTCCCCAAACTCCACAAATCTTATAGATCAAAGGTTTTGTTGTGTGTGAGTGGTAATATACGTTTTCGAGTGAGAAATCATTTGTAATGTGGCAGTAGATCAAAATAGCCATTGATGTTGATACACAAAAAAATATGGCAGTGGTAATAAACCGACAAGAACTAAGTGGTAAAAACAAATATGTCAAAGACAATAAGCAGGCTACCAATAGCAATATATTCCCAAGCTCAGGCATAAAAAATTATAGTTTTTATATAAACAATATTACTGATGACAAGTTAGAAGTTAAAGTGTTAATTGACGCTTGCTATTGATGCTAGCATAATGCCCCCGTAGTTAGCTGTGCTAGTATTAATTAAAAATTAAATATTAAATCTTTATACTTTTATAGATAGCGTTAATATTGAGGTAACATTGTGGGTACAACTAAGATTAGTAAATTTCCATTCAATATAAAAGGTAAAGTGGCAAAACAACATGCCGAACCAATAGTTGAAAAAAATCTCTATACTATTTTAGGATTCAAAAGTAGAGAAGATTTTGAAAATAAGACAAGTAAGCTTGTTAATAAAAAAGTTTGGCAATCATTTGTTGACTGCTTTGCAAAAGAAATAGATTATGCAGCAACTGAAAAAGTTGTAAAAAACATCGTTTGTAACATTGCAAAGAGTGATCAAGGTAATGCTTTTACCAAAACTGAACATCTGATATTAAATGAAAAGCAAGATAATAAAAAGAGAGAAAAAGCGATTAGAAAAACTGTTGGTATTTTGAGAAAAATCAATCCAGAAAAAGCCTTCAATGAACTTTCAGTAATAAAAAAACAAGCTGAAGATTTTTTACAAACCGATTTTTATAAAGCTCAGAGTAAACCACTTCAAGGATTTGCTCCATCTGGTGGACAGCTCTTTGCGGAAGTTCTGAAATATATAGAAACACTAGAAAAATTATCCGAAGTAAAAAGAGAAGGGCTAGTTAAAGATTTCTTGTTAAATCATGTTAGTTCATTGAATAAAAAGTATCCTAAATCACAAGGTAAAAGGGAAGATGCTATAACAATACTATCAAGTAATGAGTTGAAGAATTTTTACAATAAAGGTGTAGAAGAAGGAATATTACAACCAATGGTATCTTACAAAGAATGCAGAAACCTGTATGACAAAATGAACCAAATGAAAAATGAATCCAAAAGTATAATTAAAAGAGAAGGACGGGAAGAAAATTTGAAGAAAATAGATAAGTCGATAGTCAGTGCAATTAATGACATAAAAAAACATAGAGAAGCAATCCTTAACTGTAAAGACTTTCAAAGTTCTTACATAAAAGAGAAAAAAGAACATCCATTTAGAGGCAACGCATGTCAAAAAATAATTGATATATATCAAGAGAGAATTGCTGGATATCAGGAGAAAATTCGTCAAAATTTAAACCAAATAAAAGCGATATTAAAAAGTGCTCCGCAAGAAATGGATGATGTGGAAGAATTAGAGGAAATAATCGATGGTATGCATGAAGCGAAGCAGTGTGATGAAAATTTTGACTCAGCTTTGATTTGTTTATCGAACATACAGAATGAGCTAGATATTCAACTGGAAAATCCTTCAACAGAGCTAAGAGTTTTTCATATTAACGTTAAAACTGAGCTAACTCGGTTATAAGAGCCAAATTTTTGGGACAATTTTAATTCAAGACAGCTCTCGCAACTTTAGTCTGCGTTTTTATTTGGTTGTGTTTTGTTAAAAAAACTTTAGATTTATTTTATAATCGATACTCAAATATAATGACTCAAACTTGGAATTTGTTGCAAACAGGGCAAAAAGAAGGCTATAAAATTGCGTATACTAATGCTCGTATTATCGACCCGGAAACTAAACTTGATATAAAAGGTTCATTATTGACTGAAGGGGATAAAATTGTTGACTTTGGTGAATCATTATTTTCAACAAGTGGGGTCGATGAAACAATAGACTGTAAAGGGCTTGTTCTAATGCCAGGCCTTATTGACATTCACGTACATTTTCGTGAACCAGGCCAAGAACATAAAGAAACTATATATACAGGCAGCAAATCTGCAGCTGCGGGAGGCGTTACAACTGTAGTTTGTCAGCCGAACACTGTTCCAGCAATTGATAGCGTTGTTTTGGCTAAATATTTGAAATATAGAGCACTTGAAACTTCACATGTAAACGTTGAATTTTACGCTAAAATTACCACTTCGGAAGAAAAGTTGACTGAAATGGCACTTTTAAAGGAAGCAGGTGCGGTTGGGTTCACTGATGATGGCATGCCAGTTATGAACCCAATGATTATGAGACAGGCGCTGCTTTATTCAAGTATGCTGGGTGTTCCTATTGCTCAACATGCAGAAGATTTAAATTTATCAGCAGGTGGTGCAATCAACGAAGGTAAAATTTCTGAAGAATTGGGAGTAAAGGGAATCTTGAGTGCGTCAGAATCGGTTATGGTAAATCGTGATATACTGCTCATGAAAGATATGGAAAATGTGCACTACCATATTCTACATGTCTCTTCAAAAGATTCACTTGATGCTATTAAACGTGCGAAGGATTTGGGATTAAATGTTACATGTGAAGTAACCCCTCATCACTTCACTTTGACTGAAAATATAGTAAAACAACATGGAGCAATTGCAAAAATGAACCCGCCGCTTCGCACTGAAGAAGATCGTTTAGCTATGGTTGAAGGTTTAAAGACAGGTGTGATTGATTGCATTGCAACCGATCACGCTCCGCATGATCGTAATTCTAAAGATCTTCCACTTGAAAATGCTGCATTTGGTATTGTTGGCCTTGAAACAATGCTGCCCCTTTCACTTGAACTTTACCACAGTGGGCAAATGGGTCTACTTGATGTGCTTGCAAAATTGACATATAAGCCTGCAGATATAATACACGTATCACGTGGTCGTATACAAAAAAACCTTGCTGCAGACTTAATTTTAGTTGACCTCAATCATGAATGGGAAATTAAAACTGACAACTTTGCTAGTAAATCAAAGAATTCCCCTTTCGATGGGCGCAAAGTAAAAGGGCACGTGGTACGTACTGTTGTGTCTGGCAAAACTATATACTCACAGAAAAGTTAGTTATCATACCTTATCTGTTCCAATTTGTTATCACCAGAATGGGCTAAGTGCACCTGAATTTAAAGTACATCGCATGACATATTTTTAACACTTAATTAATAATGAAATGTTACTTATCTTTCCCTAATCTATAAAGTTATTTTGTCTATCAATCTGATTCCAAAACAGCAAAATTGTTGTATAATGTTACTTTGAAGTTTTATTTTCAATGCACAAGTTTGCAATACTCTTTTCTATACTGTTTGCAATAGTTGCTTACTATTTAAACAGTGAGATTATATTTGAAATAGCAAAGCTGTTTAGTGACATATTTGTTAGTTTGTTGAAATTAATAAGTTTACCTTTAGTTTTTCTATCGATAGTTTCCACAATTTCAGGACTTAAAGACTCAATCGAAATTAAAACCTTAGTTAAGAAAACACTATTTTATACGCTGCTTACAACTATTATAGCTGCGTTTGTTGCATTATTGTTTTACCTGCTAATAGACCCAGTGAAAAAAAATTTCATATGTAACACGATAGGAAGTTTGGATAATAACAATTACAGTTACTTTTCATACTTAAAATCACTCATTCCTTCGAATTTTGTGCAAGTTTTTCTTGAAAATAACGTTATTGGTAGCATATTGATCGCTTTTTTGATGGGTGGAGCTATTGTTTCACTTTCAAAAGAAAAGCAGGACATATTACATCAAATATTCTCTGCACTTTTCGATACGTTACTTAAAATTGCTCAGGGGTTACTAAAGCTTGTTCCACTTGCTGTGTGGTCTTTTATTACATGTTTTTTGCACGAATTAAAAGGTGGTAGCGAGTTCTACAGTCTTTTATGGTATTTTGTTTGCATAATGTCTGCAAATTTTGTGCAGGCATTTCTGATTTTACCGCTACTTATGTGGTATAAAGGCATATCACCAATTCAAACGCTGAAAGGGGTTATGCCGGCACTCACACTTGCGTTTTTTTCTAAATCATCCAGTGCAACATTGCCAACAACTATAGACTGTGTGCAAAATAAGCTAAAGGTGCCAAAGAAATTGTCGTCCTTTATTTTACCAATATGCACAACAATTAATATGAATGCATGTGCTGCATTTATACTAATCACTGTAATGTTTGTTGCAGAGATGAATGGATGCGCATTTTCCTTAAGCGAAATGTTTATATGGATTTTTTTAGCAACTAGTGCAGCAATTGGTAACGCTGGAGTGCCGATGGGGTGCTATTTTATGGCAACCAGTTATCTCATGTCGATGAATGTTCCTCTGCATATTATGGGACTGATTTTGCCTATTTATACAATCATCGATATGTTTGAAACTGCAATAAACGTGTGGTCTGATATTTGTATCACTCAGATAATTAATAAAGAATGTAATAGTGAAACTTAAAAAATGATATTAGACGAAAACAACCTAATAATAAAAGAATTTAAAGAAGCAGAAGCAATTTTGCATGGGCATTTTGTTTTATCTTCTGGATTGCATAGCAATACATATATACAATGCGCTAAAATTTTTGAAAATCCAAGCAGAGCCATGAAAGTTTGCGCATTACTGGCAGATAAAATAAAAAAAGAATTAAATAGCTCCATAGATTTAATATTATCTCCTGCAATTGGTGGAATAATTGTGGGTTATGAGATTGGCAGGCAGCTTGGAATAAAGACAATGTTTTGCGAGCGCGTTAATGGCAAGTTTGAATTACGCCGTGGATTTAAGATCAAAAAGGGTGAGAAAATATTACTTATCGAGGATGTGATAACCACAGGCAAATCTTCACTTGAAGCAGTGAAATGTGCAGAAGGGGAGGGAGGTAAAGTCATTGCTGAAGCTTCTTTAATAAAGAGGAATAGTGAAACGAAACTGCCTTTTCCTGTCATATCTTTGATTGAACTGAACATCCAAAACTACAGCGAGGAAGAACTTCCAAGTGAATTAAAACAACTACCCATAACAAAACCTGGGAGTAGAGAATATTTAACAAAGTAATCCTATATAGCACAAAAAATAGATCCTTTTTTTCAATGTCGTTACAGCATTATATTACTTAGTTAGCGAGAAAAAGAGAGGTAGTGGTATAGTTGTTAAGGACAGAAGAAGTACATAAGCTTGGATTATCTCAAAACGTCTGTGAGGTGTGCAATAACTTTGGAATTAAAACTGTATTAATTGGCTATAATAAAACAATCAGTCTAAAAAAAAATTCAAGAAGAGTTTGCAGAGCAAGATAAAATGCTGGTGGGAAGGAATGTCAAGTAGCAACATTAGTTGCTATAGCAATTATAAAAATTTCTCTGCAGTTGACTAATATATAATTTTGCATTACTATTAGCATTTAGTTAATGTGAGGGAGTTTCATGATAGATGATGTGTATCTTAATAGTGATGGTCTTAATTCTTTCAATTCAGAATCTGAAGCATATTCTGATTCCGAGAAAGCTTTGTATGATTTCTTTCATGAGAAGTCTAACGCTGATTATGAAATTTCCATCAACCGTCAATTTTTGAATGATTTAATCGGTGGTGAGCTGCATTATAAGGTACACGTAGGTGATTTATTCTCAAAAGGTTCTCTTGCTGGTAACCACTGGTCACCGTATCAAGAAGAGATTCACTATAGGCAAGACATAATTCGACATGGCCATTTATCTAGTTTGGTTAACTATTATTTCAATCCTTTTGCTTATGGGAATAGAGTATTTAACATTAATGATCATGGGTATTACAATACTCATGTGATTGAGATGTCACCAGGATCTTCTTATACAAAAGGAGTGTATACAAGTCAAGGCAATGCCTCAACTTACTACATAAGGATGGAGTTAGATCCGGATGAATTAGAAGTTAGAGAAAGTTTTTGTGCATCATTAGGCTGTGGGGAATATAGATACAAAATAGATCCAGAAAGCATTAAGATTGAAGAAAATTCAGTATCGTTTTACACAGGAAGGGAATATAAGAGTATACCGGAGGGGCTAGAAGGGAAAATAGAAGTTACTATTAAGAGAAAATACTCTTGGGTTTAGTACTTAATCATTAGAATTTTTGTTTCAATTATATAAAATAATTTAGCTAGCATAGTATTAGCACTAGGGATGGCACTTTATGGTTATTGCCTATAATACTTTGAAGGTGTAGCTTTAGTTATTTACTCTAAGTATATTATACGTATACTTATTATTAAATTAAATTTGAAATGATGAAGAAATGAGTGAATTTAAATTAATCCGAAATATAGCAATAATTGCACACGTTGACCACGGTAAAACTACTTTACTTGATAACATGTTAAAACAAAGTGGCACGTTCCGCGAGAATCAAGAAGTTCAAGAACGAGTGATGGATAGTGGTGACCAAGAGCGTGAACGCGGAATTACAATACTTGCAAAATGCACATCAATAATGTGGGGTGATGAAAAAATCAATATTATTGATACGCCAGGGCACGCAGACTTTGGTGGAGAAGTAGAAAGGGTATTGTGCATGGCAGATGGCGTGTTGCTGCTGGTTGATGCTGCAGAAGGTCCAATGCCACAAACAAAATTTGTGCTCTCAAAAGCACTAAAAGCAAATTTGAAGCCAATTGTGATAATCAATAAGGTCGACCGACCAGACAGCAGAATTGATGAAGTATTAAATGAAATATATGAGTTATTTTTTAACCTTGATGCAACCAACGAGCAGCTAGATTTTCCAGTGTTGTATGCTTCTGGTAGAAATGGTTGGTGTGCTAAGGAGCTTTCTGATGAAAGAAAAGATTTAAGCCCATTATTTTCAACGGTTATAGATTATATAAAACCTTCTGTTTATGATCAAAATGCCCCTTTTGCTATGTTGGTCACTCTACTTGAGTCTGATAAGTTTCTTGGCAGAATATTGACAGGAAAGGTTTATCAGGGCGTTGCAAAAGTCAATTCAGATCTTAAGGTACTTGATCTGGACGGTAAAGTAATTGAACGAGGGAGATTAACTAAGTTGCTCTCATTTTCTGGCTTGAAACGTATTCCAGTAGAACAAGCTGTGGCGGGAGACATAATTGCAATTGCAGGACTTGAGAAAGCTTCAGTTTCTGACACTATAGCAGTACCAGAGGTTACAACTGCAGTAAGCTCAACTCCAGTTGATCCGCCGACGATGGCGATTACTCTGAGTGTTAATGATTCACCTTTTGCCGGACAAGAGGGAACAAAGCTTACCTCAACCATTATAAAGGATCGTTTATATGCAGAAGCAGAAACAAATGTTGCAATTACCGTAACTTTGGCATCAAGTGGTGAAGCGTTTGAAGTAGGTGGACGTGGTGAGCTACAGCTTGGAGTGTTAATTGAAAATATGAGGAGAGAAGGTTTTGAGCTTTCAGTATCACGCCCTCGCGTGCTATTTAAGGAAGAAGATGGCAAAAAACTTGAACCTATAGAGGAAGTAGTAATTGATGTAGATGATGAATATAGTGGAATCATCATGGAAAAACTCAGCTTCCGAAAAGGTGAAGTGACTGACATGAGACCTTCTGGTAATGGTAGGACAAGATTAACGTTTTTAGTGCCATCAAGAGGATTAATTGGTTATCAAGGAGAGTTTTTAACTGATTCTCGGGGCACAGGCATAATTAACCGTTTATTTCATAGTTATGCTCCACATAAAGGTCCAATTTCTGGAAGGCGCAATGGAGTTTTAATTTCTACAGATAAGGGTGAGGCTGTGGCGTATGCAATTTTCAATTTGCAAGACAGGGGAATTATGTTTATCAAGCCACAGGATAAGGTATATTGTGGCATGATTGTCGGCCAGCATAGCCGTGACAATGATTTGGAGATAAACGTGCTAAAAGGTAAGCAATTAACAAACGTAAGAGCTTCAGGTAGTGATGAAGCCATAAAACTCACTCCTCCAAAGATAATGACACTGGAGGATATGATAGCGTATATAGATGATGATGAATTGGTGGAAGTAACTCCAAAATCTATACGTTTACGCAAGAAATTCCTTGATCCAAATGAACGTAAGCGTGCAGGAAGGGCAAAGAATAAGGAGTAGAGGTTTCTTTTTGCAGGTAATTTTCGTAGCAGCGTACTATCTCGCTTGTCAAGCGTTTAAAACATAAAAAACGCCAATATTTTAAAGCGGATAATAACCACGGGGCTTCTTTTGCCTTTTTTTTCGTTTGGTAAATTTCTTAATATTTGTAGCTAAACGACAACCGTCATCCCGCTACGTGTTAGCGGCTAAGAGATACCGCGAATGAATCGCAGTATGACGGTTCGTGGCGGTATATTCGTCATCCCGCTACGTGTTAGCGGGATCTATGTTAAGAGATACCGCGAATGAATCGCGGTATGACGTGGGACTGCTGTCATTCCAGTGCTCCTTTTTTTGTCATCCCAGTGCATGACACTGGGATCTAGAAAAAAAGAACCAGTGTCAGCTACTTTCATGACATCATCATAAAGTAAACCAGTGTCAAGCTACTCGGATGACAGGAGAAGGGGCTACTTGGATGACAAGAAAGAGGCTACTTTCATGATACTGTCATAAAGTGAACCAGTACTTGGCTTGTGTTCTAGGCAAAACCTGCTATAACATTTAACATACTGTTTCCGAAACAAATGTTCCGCACTGGGATCTGCTATGTAAGAGGTCTAATGATCAACGAAGAAATTGTAAGAGAGAACTTAAAAAAAGTCATAGAGCAAAAAAGCGGCAAAGATGTGATCGCTCTTGGCATAATATCCTCAATCATTATTAAAGGCGGGGACATTGGTTTTGCGCTTGAAGTTGCCGGTAACACGCAAGCAAACGAAGAATTAAGAAGAAATTGTGAGCAAGCTGTTAAAGCTATACCGGGGGTGACAAAAGTGATCGTGGTTGCTACTTGTCAAAAACAAACTGGGCAACAAAAAGCTAAATTACATATCGAAGGAGTGAAAAATATAATCGTTGTGGCCTCTGGTAAAGGCGGTGTGGGCAAGTCCACAGTTGCGCTAAATCTTGCTCTCTCATTAGCAAAGTTGAAACATAAAGTTGCGCTGGTTGATGCAGATATATATGGTCCTTCAATTCCTAAAATGCTTAGCACTGAAAAATTAAAGCCAGAAATACAGGGTGGAAAAGCAATACCTATAGAAAGGTATGGACTGCATACTATTTCAATCGGCTATTTTGTTGACAAGGATCGTGCAGCAATATGGCGCGGACCTATGATCACAAAAGCACTTTATAATCTGCTCATGGGAACAAAATGGTCCGATATAGAGTATTTGATAGTTGATACACCACCTGGAACTGGCGATGTGCATTTAAGTCTTATGGAAAATTTTAACTTAACCGGGGCGATAATAGTTTCAACTCCACAGGAGCTCTCTTTAATCGATGCTCGCAAAATTTATGATATGCTTAAAAAGCTCAGTATACCGATTATTGGCATTGTGGAAAACATGAGCTATTTTACTCAAAGCGGCTCAGAAATATACATATTTGGAAAAGACGGCGCAAAAAGAATGTCTGAGGAGCTGGGCATCAAACTCCTAGGCAGGATTCCTCTGGATCCACAAATATGTCATGCTTCTGATTGTGGAAATCCTTTAATGCTAAGTGAAGATTTGGCAGAGATTTATGAAGACATTGCTAAAGATGTTATAGCTAAAGTGGCTTAGGTTTACCTACAATTTGAAAAACCGTCATTCCGCTACTAGTTAGTGGAATTTATACCGCGAATGAATCCACAACTGTACGAACATTGTCTACCAGAAGGGTGTCATCCCAGTCTGGGATCCAGGAATTTTATTAAGTATAAAAATAGCTGTTTTATGTTAAAATACAACGTTTTGATGATTATGGAAAGGCTGGATTCCAGACTGGAATGACATCATCCTTTTTTCTGAATTCCAGTGTCAGCTACTTCCATGACATCATTATAAAGTAAAATGAGATCCCAATGTCACGCACTGGGATGACAAGAAAGGGCTACTGGGATGACAGGGGAGTTGCCTTTTTTCTACTTAGTTTGGGTTATGCAAGAAATCTAATATGATTACTTCTATGCTTAGCCATTTTCAAGACAGGTTCTAAGAGACTTAATTTGTATATAGGAAAACCTTAAAGTCTTTTACTCATAGTATACAAAGTTTGTTTAAACTATTTTCAAAATAGATAAAATATAATTTTACAATTAGCGTGAATAAAATGAATTATGATGTAATCATTTCAGGTGGTGGGTTACTTGGTCTTATTACTGCCATTGGCCTCAGTTGTGACTCTGTGTCTGTAGCTGTGATTGAAAAAAATAGTCTACCACGTGTAGTAGATGACAACCGAGCATTTGCTATTTCTCAAGGCTCGAAAAAAATATTGGAAAAATTAGGGATTTGGCAGTTTATAGAAAGCGAAGCTGAGCCAATACTTGATATATGCATATTAGATGCGGTTACTGTGCATTACAATCATAAAATGGTTGGTGAAGAACCAATGGGTTATGTTATTAACAATGCTACTATATGGAATGCAATCAACAATAATTTTCTGAATAAACTAAATATATACTCTCCACATTCCTATAAAACAATTGCTTGTGATTCAGGATATGTGGAAGTTATTCTTGATAATAACCAGGAATTAATATCATCGCTACTTATCTGCGCTGAAGGCAAAAACTCTAAACTACCAGAGTTATTTTCTATACCGACAGTGAAATTTGATTATAAACAAAGTAGCATAGTATTTAATGTAAAGCATGAACTGCATCACCAAAACTTAGCTGTAGAGCGTTTTTTTCCTGGCGGTCCATTTGCAATTCTACCGATGAAGGGTGGCTATACTTCTTCGATAGTTTGGACAGAAAAATCTGGAATTTCAAAAATGCTAATGGATCTGTCTGAAGAAGAATTTATTATAGAGCTCAAAAAAAGATTTGGTTCTTATTTAGGAGAGATAAAATTAGAGGGTGAAAGAAAACTTTATCCTTTAAGTTTTGTTTTCGCAAAAAAGTTATATAAGGGTAGAGTTTTGCTTATCGGCGATGCAGCACATTCAATTCATCCAGTTGCAGGTCAAGGGCTTAATCTTGGAATTAGAGATGTAGAAAGTGTTATAAAGCACATAGTTGCTGCAAAAGCATCTGGTATTGATGTTGGCAGTAGTTATTTATTAAAGAAAATTTTACGTAACAGATACTTTGATAGTTTTACAATGGCGCTTGCAACTGATGGATTAAATAGGATGTTCTCCAACAGAATATTCTGCGCTAAAGCACTAAGAAATCTTGGCTTGATTGCAGTTGAAAATTCAAATTTTCTCAAAAAAAGCTTCATTCGGCATGCTATGGGATTTATATAAACTACTATTTTATAGCTAATGCAACTCATACCGCCGCGGTATCTCTAGATCCCGCTAACAAGCAGCGGGATGACGAATTTGTCGTTTATCAAATCGTCGGTAAGCCTAAAGCTATAGCCATTAAGCACGATAAAGAAAATCATTTATAATCGCTATAGCAACTAGTGTAGACACTTGACGTTCCTTGTGATTTGATAAATAGAGGTTTTTATCTGATTTTACAACAAGGGCTTCTGGATGACATTGAAAGTAAATATTACCGTGCTTATCTTCAATAGCCTCTATTACCCCATCACTGGAAAATGCTGCAACTTTATATCCAAGTAACTCCAATTTTCTTCTATTTTCTGGTGTATTACTTACTGCCCCTGAATGAGCATCTGGAAAATATGTTGAAAACCAGCCATTTTCATTAGGTATTAAGAATTTAGCTACTAATTCCGCTAAACGACTGTTTGGAACGATCTTTATCTGCTGGAGAGGTGCATCCTCTTTATGTGGATTAGATGCTGATTTTAAATGAGATCTTCGCTTCTCTTCATCACTCACAACACTCACTACTTCAATTCCCTTTGCATTCATTATGCCTTCACATATGCCAAGTAAATGAATTGCAGGGTTATCATCCACTATTTTTGCAATTGCTTCAGTAACAAGCTGGCGACAAGGAGTGGGTGCTGAGTGTAAATTATCCGGAATAAATATTCTATTTATTTTGTGCTCTTCAATAAACTTTGCAACTTCAATTTTTATTCGGTCTAATGTCAGCTTCTTTGCCAATGTTTCATCTTGTTTTGCGAGATTAAGTGACTCTGTCTGAATTTTTTTAAGGCTAATTATCTTATTATAATCAATCAGTACAGTCTTAACCCCAAAGTTATTAAACATCTTGTAGATATTTTGAGATAGCCCAAGCTCATGTGCTTCTTCCGTTTTCAACAAACCAACAACTATGTCATTATTTACTGTATTTTCTGCCGTCAAGGCAGTTGACGCTGGTTCTTCTTTTCTGGTTACATGTTGAGATGCCGGTTTTTCACTAACGCCAGCATAAGTAATATTGCTTAATAATAGAACTATAATTAATAAGATCTTAAATACTTTATTGTAATATTTATACACCATAACTTGCCTCTCTAATATTTATATTACGATATAGAGTATTTTATAACAAAAAGGCAAATTTGCCAAGAAAGAGAAGGTGGCCTGAGCAGGAATCGAACCAGCGACACAAGGATTTTCAGTCCTTTGCTCTACCAACTGAGCTATCAGGCCAACTGTATACTTTCATTTTTAGATAAAAAATGTTATTATGTCTATCAAAAGTTTTTAAAGTAGTTTATATAAAAATAAAGGATGAACATTAATAACAGAATAGGAATCTACCCTGGCACATTTGACCCTATAACTTTTGGGCATATTGACATAATCAAAAGAGCGTGTAAACTAGTCGATAAATTAATAATAGGAGTTGCAGAAAACGTTAATAAGCATGTTGCCTTTGACACAAAGCTACGCACAAGCATGGCTGAAAGTGAAATCAAAGGGCTAGGAATTGATGCAGATGTTATATCTTTTAATGGGTTGCTAGTGAAGTTTGCCAAAGAGCAGAATGCTTCTGTTATTATTAGAGGATTAAGAGCAGTATCGGATTTTGATTACGAGTTTCAAATGAGTTGGGTAAATTATAAACTTCTTCCTGAAATCGAAACCATATTTCTTCCTGCTTCTGAAGATACTCAATTTATCTCATCAAGTTTTGTAAAGGAAATAGCAAGATTAGGAGAAGATGTTAGCAAATTTGTATCAAAAGGCGTTCAAAACGAATTGATTAACCTGAATAGGATAAAAAATGGAGAATAGTGCTTGTTGTTTTTTATTTCTGAATGGGTATATTCAATATATAAAATGTTATAAGCTAAAGGAGTAGCATGTCAAAAGTGAGGGTTAATAATAGAAAAGTTTGTTGTCATGGTGATGAGAATAATGAGGGTTCCGGCCATCCATTAATATATTTAGATATGGGAGAAGAAGAGGAAATAGCCTGCCCTTATTGTGAAAAGACGTTTGTCCATGACTGTACTGTAGAAGCGGTTGGGGAGCTGACTAGGGATGAACTCTAATGGCACTTTATTTCTTCTGCAGACTTAGCTTATGTAAATAGCAAGAAGAGGGGCAGTAAAAATGAAACTATCCATACGATCGAGCACTCCTCCATGGCCAGGTATCATACTTCCACTATCTTTAACACCGTAAGCTCTTTTAACAAGCGACTCAGTGAAATCGCCAAGTTGCGCTAGAATAGCGATTGCAAGACCAATGATTGGAGAATAAAAAATTGAAAATAGACCAAAAAATATTGATCCAAAAATTGTGCACACTACTCCAGCTAAAATCGCACCAAGAAGTCCTGTCCAAGTTTTTCCAGGGCTAAGAATTGGGCAAATTTTAGCTCCACCAAAATTCTTACCAAATAGGTAGGCAGTAATGTCAATTCCCCAAATGGTTAAGACGAACCATACTAATGCGTATTTTCCCTGTGGTAGGTTATATAAATATATTAATGAGGCGCTTGGTAGTGCAATCAATAATAATGCGAAAACGTATAAAATTTTGTTTCCTTGGGTTAGATTATACCATTCAAAAGAAGATAAAACTGCTATTGAAAAAATCAATAGGTAAAACGATAAATCACTGAAATATGTAGCAAAAGAAAATATGAATAATATTACTATTGAGGACAATATTCTAATTATAAAATTATTATCTACCATATTTTTTCTCTCTTTTTGTATAATCTTCTAATGCTTTGCTCAAATCTTGACAAGAAAAATCAGGCCATAAAGTATCACAAAAATATAATTCAGCATAAGCTGCTTGCCATAATAAAAAGTTGCTTAACCTTTTTTCGCCGCCAGTGCGAATTAATAAATCCAATTTTGGCAGATCTTTAGTATATAGAAATTTTTCAAATTCCTCTTCTGATACATAAGCAATATTTTCTTTTATAATATTGCTTATAGCTTGTGTAATTTCTTGCTTTGCTCCGTAACTGACTGCCACAGTGAGTAATAAACCATCGTTCTTATGTGTCATTTCTTCTGCTTTTTTAATTTGATCCAATATTTTACTGGATAACAGACTTAAATTGCCAATAAAATTCAACTTAATGTTACAGTTGCAAATGAAATTGACTTTATCTTCATTAGTTAAAACGGAGTAAAATAAATCAAATAGACAGTCAGTTTCGTTTTTGGGTCTAAGCCAATTCTCCATAGAGAATGCATACAAAGTTAAGTAGGGTATGGTTAGGTCCGTACAATACTTGGCAATATCGTATGCAACTTCACTGCCCTTTTTATAACCATCAATTTTTACCTTTCCTTGATTGTTCGCCCATCTACCATTACCATCCATAATAATTGCTAAATGTTTCGGTAAAGATTCTTGATTCAACATTTAAAGTTCACCTAAACCACCCGATATCATCTGAGTGCTTAACATATCACTGTACAAAAATAGTGATTTAGTAGCAATCTCTACTTGAAAGGTGTCATCCCAGTAGCCCTTTTTCCTGTCATCCCAGTGCGTGACACTGGGATCTAAGTATAAAAATATTTGCAAATTATGCAATGAACAACAGATTCTTGGGGCATATAATGTCCATGATGAAAATAAGGTAGATCCCAGTGTCACGCACTGGGATGACAGGAAAGAGGGAAATGGATAACAGATTCTTGGGGCATATAATGTCCATGATGAAAATAAGGTAGATCCCAGTGTCACGCACTGGGATGACAGGAAAGAGGGAAATGGATAACAGATTCTTAGAGCATATAATGTCCATGATGAAAATAAGATGTATCCCAGTGTCACGCACTGGGATAACAGGAAAGAGGGAAATGGATAACAGATTCTTAGAGCATATAATGTCCATGATGAAAATAAGATGTATCCCAGTGTCACGCACTGGGATAACAGGAAAGAGGGAAATGGATAACAGATTCTTAGAGCATATAATGTCCATGATGAAAATAAGATGTATCCCAGTGTCACGCACTGGGATGACAGGAAAGAGGGAAATGGATAACAGATTCTTAGAGCATATAATGTCCATGATGAAAATAAGATGTATCCCAGTGTTACGCACTGGGATGACAGGGAAAAAAGGCACTGGGATGACAAAAAAGAGGACACTGGAATGACATCATTTACTGTATAATACTGTGCAATATTGCAACGTTCATACAGTTGTGTGTCGACTACCTCCATGACACCTTTGCATATAATTTTTTCTTTTTCACTACTGAAGGTTTCTTTCATATTACCTTAGTGATGCAATATATCCTTTTCTTTGATGGACAATTCACCATCAATCTTTTTTATATTATCATCAGTAATATTTTGTATTTCCTTCTTAGCACCATGAAAATCATCTTCTGAGATCTCCTTATTTCCCTTCATTTTCTCTATTTCTTCCATAACATCTCTGCGTATATTTCTGATGGCAATCCGCGCATTTTCAGAAAACTGATGCAATAATTTTACTAATTTTTCACGGGTTTCTTGTGTTAAATCCGGAAGAGCTATACGTATGGTATTGCCCTCAACAACAGGATTTAAATTCAAGTTGGCATTTAATATAGTATTTTTCACTTCACCTACAACATTAATATCCCAAACTTTAATTGATAGGGTTTTGTTATCTATAACTGAAACGCCTGCAACCTGATTTAACTTTTGATGTCCACCATAGATATTTACAACTATACCATCAAGCAACGATGCGCTAGCTCTACCAGTGCGTACGCCTTTAATATCATCATGAAAGGACTGAATAGTTTTTAGCATTCTTTCTTTTGTTTTAGCTTTTATTTCATTTAACATAAATTACCTACTGTTTACAATCTGAAACTATAGTATAAGTACCTTGACCCTTAATAATATTGACTATTTTTTCTCCCTTCAAAGAAAAAACTATAATTGGAATAGAATTCTCACGAGCAAGTGAAATTGCTGATGCATCCATAACTTTTAAATCACGAGTCAATAAATCCGTGTAAGAAAGCCTATCATACATTACAGCATCCTCATTTTTTTTCGGATCAGCGGAGTATACACCATTTACTTGTGTACCCTTTAGAATAACATCACAATTCATTTCAACAGCACGTAAGGCTGCAGCTGTATCTGTAGTAAAAAATGGGTTGCCTGTGCCTGCTGCAAAAATTACCACTCTACCTTTTTCTAAATGACGAATAGCTTTCCTTCTTATGTAAGGTTCACATACAGTGGCCATGGGTATTGCAGATAATACCCTAGAAGCTACTAAATTTTTTTCTAAAAAGTTTTGTAAAATTAAAGCATTGATTATAGTTGCAAGCATTCCAATATAATCACTGCTTGCTCTTTCACAGCCACTTAAAGACGCAGATGCGCCACGAAAGATATTACCACCACCAACAACAATACATACCTGAACTCCAAGCCTGTTAACATCAGCTATATCTTTGCATAATTGGCTTATTATTCCCATATCATGGCCAAAAGACTGTGACCCCATCAAAGCTTCACCAGAGATCTTCAATAACACTCTAGAGTATTTTACTTTATCTGCTAAGGAAGACATTTCTTGCCATTTAGTTTGCACTGCCCAAAACAAGTAACTTGTAATCAGATAATTTAATAGCACTCACCTCGCTTGATTTTATAAAATCAGAAACCTTCATTTTATCATCTTTTATGAACTTTTGTTCTAGTAAAACAACTTCTTCATAGTACTTAGCCATTCGTCCATCTACTATTTTTTTTGCTACTTCTTCAGGTTTATTTAAGCTCCTTACTTGCTCTTCAATTATAGAACGTTCATTTTTCAACTTCATTTGATCTAAATCATCTATAGACAAAGCTTCAGGCTTCATAGCAACTATGTGCATCGCTATTTGTTTTCCAATTTCCTGTAACTTTGCCTTATCACCGGGTGATTGCAATGCAACTAAAGCGCCAGTTTTACCTAAACCACGTACATCACCGTGTACATAACCAGCAACAACTCCATCCTTAGTCTCTAGGTAACAAAGCTTGCTCAACTCTAACTTTTCACCAAGAACTGACGTACCATTCATAATAGCTTCCTGCACTGTGCCAATGCTTTCATACTTGGCATTTTTTAACTCATCAACGCTGATACAGCGTTCTTGATGAGCAATTGATGCTAAATTTGAAACTAACTCTATAAATTTCTCATTCCTTGCAACAAAATCGGTTTCGCAATTGAGTTCAACCAATGCACCATAATTTTCAGTCAAACACATAGCAACGAGCCCATCTGAAGCTACTCTATCAGATTTTTTGTCAGCTTTAGCAAGACCTATTGTACGCAACTTATCAACGGCTTTCTTGATGTCACCATCACATTCTTCTAATGCTTTTTTACAGTCACTTAAGCCAAGCCCTGTCCTATCACGTAATTCCCTTATATTATCTGGATTCATCTTCATTTGTTACTACCTCCCTTTCTTCTTCTTTGTAAACTTTACTACGTTTCCTTTTAGTTTGCACAATACTATCTTCTTTTTCTTGAATAAACTCATCACCTTTTATATTATCAATCTTAACTCCAGATCTTGCTAGACTAGACTCTATTCCAGCTAATATAGAGTCGGTAGCTAATTTACAATAGAGCTCTATTGATTTTCTTGAGTCATCATTTCCAGGTATTAGATAAGTAATATCATCTGGATCAGAATTAGTATCAAGTATTGCAACTATTGGAATTCCTAACTTTTTAGCCTCCTTAACCGCAATATGCTCTTTATTAGTATCAATGATGAATAAGATATCAGGAATTGCTCCCATTTCTCTAATACCACCAAGCGCCTTATCAAGCTTTTGCTTTTTCTTTTCAATGTTCCCCAATTCTTTCTTTGTTAAAATGCTATCCTCGTCATTTAATATTTTCTCATATTGCATCAAGGTTTTTATCGAAGAAGAAACAGTGCCCCAATTAGTAAGCATACCACCAAGCCATCGATGATTCACATAATATTGACCACAACGAATCGCTTCACTTGCAATAATATCAAAAGCTTGAAACTTTGTACCAACAAATAGAATGCGACCACCTTGAGATGCAACGTCATATAAAGCCTTCATGGCCACCTGTAGCAATGGTAATGTTTTTCGCAAGTCAATTATATGTATACGATTTTCTTGATGCACTCCATATATGTATGGAGCCATTTTTGCGTTCCAGCGACTAATTTTGTGACCAAAGTGTACACCAGATTCGGCTAAATCACGCACAGTGACTTCAGGCAAATTTGTCATATATCATTCCTCCAAATAGTTTATCTTCCATGGCATAACCCTAATGGGACTACTTGTACAAGCCATGTGTGAAATTAAATTATTTACATAGTAATAGAAAAGACAGCAAAGCGCAAACAAAAAATATTGACAAAGGGCAACATGTTTATTAGCTTTAAAGTCGAAGCCCGAAAACGCTAAAAAGAAATTAGGGGGGGTGTAGCTCAGTTGGTTAGAGCGCATGCCTGTCACGCATGAGGTCGTGAGTTCAAGTCTCATCACTCCCGCCATAGTGGTTTTAGCATAATCTAAAATCCGCAATATTATTGCCGGTATTTAGAAACGTTTTCACCAGACTTGACATGGCATGGTATTGTAATTAATACTTAAATAGGTTTGTTTTTATCATTAACAATTAGGATTAAATATGCTCATTTCTGAAGTTTTTGCAGCAGATGCAACTAGCAATGCATCAAGTATCGGCGCATCTTTTGCTAGTTTTATTCCATTGATTTTAATATTTGTGGTATTTTATTTTCTCATTATTCGCCCAAACCACAAAAAACTAAAAGAACATAGAAAAATTATAGATCAAATAAAACGTGGTGATACAGTCATTACTTCTGGCGGGATAATAGGTGAAGTTAATAAAGTTGATGAGGCAAATGCACAATTTATAATAGAAATAGCACCAAAAGTTGAGGTGAAAGTCCTAAAGTCCGCTATATCTGAAGTTTTAAACAAAGAAACTCAAAAAGTGGCAGCTAAACCAATTGAAAAAGGCAAAATCGAAAAGAGTGATAAAAAGAATAAAAATCAACCACCAGAGGAAAGTAAAAAGGGAAAAGATGATAAAGGCAAAAATGCTGCATAACTTTAAAAGAAAGTTCATTTGGTGATCCATTTGTGTGCGGAATATTTGGTGTAGTAAGTAGCGGTGATTCAGTAATACCAACTTTACTAACTGGGTTGCAAAAATTGGAATATAGGGGATATGATTCCTCAGGTATAGCAATCATAAATAACGAAGGCGAGATAGAAGTCAAAAAATCAGAAGGTAAAGTTAAAAGATTGTATGAAGTTGTTGATGAAAGCAAGATGTCTCACAGTACAGTTGGTATAGCACATACTCGCTGGGCTACACATGGAGTTCCAGGCCTTAAAAATGCTCATCCCATTCATACAAATAATGTTGTTGTTGCTCATAACGGCATAATTGAGAATTACAATCTGCTAAAAAAGGGTCTAGAAGAAAGGGGAATGTTATTCCATACTGATACTGACACAGAGATCATACCAAATATGCTAACCTTATATCTTGATGAAGGATTGTCGCCAGTTGATTCTCTATTTAAGTGTTTAAACAACTTACATGGCTCATTTGCCTTGGTCTTATTATTTGCAGAATATCCAGATGCCTTATTTGTTGCGAAGAGAAATTTGCCTTTAGCAATAGGCTATAACTGTAACACAGTGTTTGCTGCATCTGACTCTAATGCTTTAAGTGCATTTGTGGAAAGAATATCGTATTTGGAAGATGGCGACATTGCAGTGATAAAATCTAGTGGAGTTAGTATATACAACAATGGTACACAAGTTAAACGTAGTATAGAAAATAGTAGTCCAAGTGATTTTCTAATTAGCAAAAATGGGTATCCTAGCTTCATGTTAAAAGAGATTTTTGAGCAACCGCGTGCATTAAACAAAACAATAAATCAATTTTACAAGCAATATAAAGAGGTCAACAAAAAATTGTTTTCTGAGCGGAGTTACATTACTATAGTTGGATGCGGGTCATCTTATTTTGCCGGGCTAATAGCAAAATATTGGCTGGAAAGTGTCGCTCAAGTTCGAGTATATCTAGAAATCTCATCAGAATTTAGGTATAGCAACGTCAAGCTAGAAGAAGGCAGCATTGGGTTATTCATCTCTCAATCTGGCGAAACTGCAGATACCATAGAAGCGCTGCGTTATGCGAAATCACAGAAGCAAACAATCATTAGTATAACTAACACATTTAACAGCAGCATTGAAAAGATCTCAGATATTGTGTTACATACTCTTGCTGGGCCAGAAATTGGTGTTGCTTCAACAAAAACCTTTTCTGCGCAACTTGCAACTTTAGCATGCTTTGCCGTGGAGCTTGGAAAAATAAAAGGTATACTGGGTGGAGAGAGAATAAAACAGCTAAGCAGTGCTATCAATTCTATTCCCGAGTATGTTGAGCACGTTTTGAATGTGATGCAAATACAACATATATCGGGCAGTATATTAGAACACAATAACGTTATTTTAATCGGCAGAGGAAGTTCATACGGAGTTGCAATGGAAGGCGCATTGAAGATAAAAGAGCTTTCATACATTAATACCATTGGCATTGCAGCGGGAGAAATGAAGCACGGTTCTATTGCTTTAATAGACTCTACTGTGCTTGTTATAGCAATTATCCCTTATGATAGTTTATTCTTTAAAACGCTATCTAATATACAAGAGATTATTGCAAGAAAAGGCAAAGTAATTGCCTTCAGTGATAAGCAAGGAGCGCCATTCCTAAGGGGAGTTTGCGCAGATGTGGTGCAACTTCCAGACACTGATAATTTTATCTCTCCTATCATCTATAGTGTTGCTATGCAATTCCTTGCTTACTATACTGCAGCAAAAAAAGGGTTAGATGCCGATTGTCCAAGAAATTTAGCTAAGTCTGTCACGGTTGAGTAGTCCATTTAAAGTTAAAGCTAGACTTCTAATTAAGGTAACCGTTCACTCAATGGCGTCAACTTAAGGAAAAATGTCTGCGATTGTGTGTAAAATTTCTCTCTAAAATTTTTACCATTAAATTACCCAAAAGCTGCAATAAACAGCACTTTTATTTCTGTTTTATTTCAACAAAGAAGTCTAAAATGTGTCCTTTTTAGGTGAAACATGCAAAAAGGAAAAAATCTTATTCTACAAATTAAAAATATAATATACTCGAAAACTTTTCAGAAGATCCATTGTGTTGGAAAAAAAGTTTCACACGCACAAGAAAACTTCCTTTTACGACAGTATTAGACTTCCTGCATAACCAATAACGAACTTTTATTGGGAATAGAGACGAAAAAACCTACTTGACAAACTCCGCCAGCCCCCCTTATCATGGTATTGAAGGTATTCATTTATCTTCAATCTGTGCAGATTAAACGACAACAGTATTACGTAATTGGCGTCTTATTTTTAATTTTTTGTACTATGCGCACCTTATGTCTTCACAACATTTCTAGCTATATAAGCTGAAACGCGCTTATAAAGCGTTTAAGACAGTATAGAACGCCAATTTGCAGGATTAGAGAGTGACAACTAGCTAACACGGGATTTCTTTTGCCTTTTTTTCTGCTTAGTAAATTTCTTAAGCATTTAAACTAAGGTGAGTTGCATTTAAAAGCAGCTAAATTGCAGCGTTTAAGGCTTAAAAAACGCCAATACTGAAAATAGACAATGACTAGGGCTTCTTTTGCCTTTTTTTTCATTTGGTAAATTTCTTAAATGTTTATGGCTAAAGTAATTTAGGCCTACCGACAACCGTCATCCCGCTACGTGTTAGCGGGATCTATGCTAAGATACCGTGAATGAATCGCGGTATGACGTAGGGCTGTGCTAGTATAGATCCCAGTTTTAGCTACTCGGATGACACCCTTCCTAGTGGAGATTTTTCTCAAATCACAATGTTTGTGTAGTTTTTGAACTCACGTTTTCAACTTTATTTTTTTCCATTTCTCTATAGCTTGGTAATGTAGAATTTTTTACATGTAATCCGATATATGTTGCAACCAAAGCAGCTATAACACCACAAACCACCGCACCAGCCGCAAATGGAACCATTACAGCAGCAGCAATGAATAATCCTGTAATAACAACTCCAACAACATCTTTTGTTAATGAGGTGTAAAAATTTTCCTTGCTTTCTTTATATTTAGCTTCTTTTTCATTTGGCACAGAAAATTGAGCATTTGTGAGGTTGCTAGACTTATCATTACCGCTTGACATAGCGGGTGTGCCGGCGTTTGTTGATACTACAGGAGATACTGGTTTATTACTAACACTCCTACCGTTACCACTATTTGGTACAGTAGTTGGATTTGTTTCCTTTGTTAATATAGGAGACACTGTTGCCGTAGGTTTATTACTAATATTTTTGTTAGGTTCTGTTCTATTTTCTTCTACGCTTGGCGTAGTAACAACCTGGTCAGTTCCTGTTACTACAGGTGTTTCATCCTTGTTTACTGCTGATGCGCGTGTTTCTTGATCGTTCTGTATTAGCACTGTCGCTGCTACAGAATTCTTTTCTGCAAAAGCAGTGCAGAATGCATCATCTTTTAATTGTTGGTATAATATGTATAATTCGTCTTCATGATTTAACTTTGATTGCTCTGCATTAATATTTCGCAGTAGCGTGCTTAGAATCTCAGCATTACTGTTATCAGTATAATGAACAACAGAGCATAATATAGATTTGTCTTCTTCAATTTTGCTAATGTAATGCCTTCCTTCTTGACTGATTGCGTTGATGATAGTCACTTCATTTTGTAAGAGAAACTTTATAACATTTAATTTTTCATCTTTAATTGCGTGCTCTAACAATGCATTTCTGAAGACAGCACCTTGCTCACACTTGCTCTGAAAGCTAATTTTTTTTCTATTCAAATCCTGTTGTAAGCTTTCAAAGCTAACTGAGTTTATCGTTCTAGCTATACTTGAATAAAATCTCGTAACAAAACCACTATCCGGCACGGCAACTTGACCAGTACTTACATTTCCATTACTGCTGCTGGATCCTGCTCCATTTTTTCCTGCGTCAGGTGTATTTCGCTCCTCTTTTTTGTTTATTGCCGATCTAAGCAGTGCAATTATTACACAGTTTGAGAGGTACGTATGGTGATTAGGGTTGTTGAAGTCTAATTTAAACTCAGAATCTATTTTAAGTTCTTCTCCAAGTGATAATTTCCTCTCTTCAATTATTTTTAGAAGATTTCTTATACCATCTTCTGGTATACCTGTCATATGCTTTAAAAGTAACCTAACTTTTGGTAGATCATCATCTATAGCGGCACCAATCAGAACCTGAACTTTTTCTTCTCCAGTAAATCTCTTATTATCTAAAAGCACCTTCATAATGTCAATGTTCTCATTACAAGAAGCTGTGTTGAGAGCCTCCAGTATTTTCGCATGATCTATGTAATCTAAAAACGGCTCAAACTCTTGAACATTGCCTTGAATAATAGCACTATTTAAAGCACTAATTTTTTCTTCTTCTTCAAACTTACCACTATCCAAAAGTATCTTTACAACATCAGCTTGTTTATTTGTTACAGCTATGTCCAACATAGTTCTACCACCGCTGCTTTTTTTAACTTTAATATCTAACTGCGCAAACAATTCAACAATTTTTAGAAATACAGCAAAATCGTCTGAAACACCGTGCCTTTCTGAATTGATGGCATCTGCAAGTAAATCAAAAATTTTTGCATCTGTTGCCCCACCTTGCTTTAGCTCCTTACCAAACTCCTCAGCAGTTATATCAGGATTTTGAGTTACAATTTCCTTTATCTTTTCATAAGTCATGTCAAATTTTACCACTATTACTATCTAATTTATTATGCAACTTTCCCACAACCAGTCAAGACATATTGTAGTTTCAAGCAGCATGATATATATTGAATATAGTTCTTAAAGCAAATGATGGAAGATTTAGCCTATAAGTTAGTGAAAGTGACCGAAGCTGCAGCACTTGCTGCATATAAATTGGCAGGCTTCGGCGATGAAAAAAAGGCTGATCAGGTTGCAGTTGATGCAATGCGTACAGTATTAAATTCAATGGAAATAAATGGTACTATCGTAATTGGTGAAGGTGAGAGAGATTCAGCACCAATGCTATATATTGGCGAGAAGGTTGGCACTGGAAATGGTCCTGAAATCGACATTGCTGTTGACCCACTTGAGGGTACCACAATTTGCGCTCACTACAAACAGGGGGCAATGTCCGTTCTTGCTGCAACGAAAAAAGGTGATTTTTTACACGCACCTGATGTTTATATGGAAAAGATAGCAGTAGGAAAAAATCTCCCAGAGGGTGTAGTCTCACTAAAAAATAGCATTGAAAAGAATCTAGACAATTTAGCCAAGGCAAAAGGATGTAAAGTAAATGATCTTACAGTAACTATACTTAATCGTGAAAGGCATGATGAATTAATAGTGAAAATCAGGAAGTTAGGAGGAAAAGTTAAACTAATAGATGATGGTGATGTTGCGGCCGTAGTTTCACTAGTAAATGGCAATCATGATATGTATATCGGCATAGGAGGAGCACCAGAAGGGGTGCTTGCGGCTGCAGCGCTGAGTTCAATCGGTGGACAGATGGAGGGAAGATTAATATTTGACACAGATCAGTTAAGAGAAAGAGCAAAAAATTTAAATATTGATGACCCAGAAAAAATCTACACCATAAAAGATATGACAAGGGGTGAATCAGTGTTTATTGCAACTGGAGTAACAAGCGGAGAACTTGTGGATGGAGTTGAATTGAATCATAATACCTATTCAACTAATTCTTTAATAATTCTACCTAACAAGCTGATAAAGGTGCAAGTTATAAGTTAGGTTAATTATTTTTCAATATATTATGTAAGAGTTAAAGGGAGTGTTAAAATGTTAGATTCATTTTCTCAAGAGAAACTAATTGTACAAGAAGTTCCTCAAGACCGACATAAAAAGAAGGCTGAACCCTTTTCAAAACCTTCTATCTATTGTTTCTTAAACCACTCTGCTGAACGGAGACAGTTTAGGTTGTTATGCCTGGCGGCTTTGTTGGAATAAGTTTTTCAACATTGCTAACAATAAAATTGATTGTATCGTCAGCTACCTTATCGAATTTATCATTTATCTCTTTTCCTATTTCTTCATTTTTAACATATTCGTGTAGAGCTAAAGCAGTTATAGCTGCACATGCTGCAATTAAGCCAGTTTTTGCTATAATGAGCATTGATAATCCTCCTGCAAATATAAATGTTAATCCAATAGCTAGGTTTATAATTTTACTTTGTGTTGTTTGTTGTGCTGCCTGATTCTGATCTACTTTTTCTTTTTCAAGAGCGTTTGATATTGTTTTTGAGGAAATTTTTACCGCGATTGTTGCAATTGCGATCATAGCTAATCCTATGGCTATTTTTGCTAAGAGAAAAAATGATGGGAACACCATCGCAAAGAATAGTAAGCCAGCTCCTACAATTAGTAACTTATTTTTAGGTTGGATTTCATTTTACATAATAAACCTCCATTTCATAACTGCCGGAGTATACCTAATATAAAATACGGAGATAGTCAACATATTTTATGAAAGGGCACGTTAAAAGTTTTTTTCATGTTGTTTTTCGCCGCCTCGTGGTTAAATTTGGAATTTTAGAAAGAGTTACGTATTATTTGAAATTCTTGTATACTGTTTTGAATCAGTTAAATAGATAATGAAGTGCAGGACGCAGTTTTAATTTTACAAGATGGCAAGTGCTTTTGGGGAAAATCAGTAGGTAAAAAAGGCAAGTGCATAGGTGAGGTCTGTTTTACCACTGGTATGACCGGTTATCAGCATACTATAACTGATCCTTCTTTTGCTGATCAAATTATAACGTTCACTTTTCCTCATATTGGTAACATTGGAATAAACCATAAAGATAATGAAGGAGAGAAAATTTTTGCAAGTGGTGTGGTTATGCGTGAACTTTCTTCTATGTCCCACCCTTCTTCATATATCAGTTTAAATGATTGGTTAGAGAAAAATAACGTGGTTGGGATATCAGGAATTGATACTAGAGCTTTAACGAGACATTTGAGAAAACATGGATCTCAAAATGGAATGATATGCCCGTCAAGCGAGACGCATGTGTTGGACAAATTGAAGGAATACAAATCTGTAAATGGGATAGAAATAACCAATAAAGTCAGCTTGCATAGTAATTTTAAAAGTGACCTTAATGCAAAATATAGGGTTGTAATCGTTGATTTTGGCGTAAAAATCAGTATAGTTTCACGCTTAATAGAACTTGGTTGTACAGTTGAATTAATCAGACCAAGCACAGGTTTTGCTCAAAAAGTGTTGAGTATGAATCCAGATGGTATAGTGCTTTCAAATGGTCCTGGTGATCCGCAAGAAATAGGAGAAAGTGTAGTTTCAGAGATAGACATTATTATAAAATCTAAAATACCAATTTTTGGCATATGCATGGGTCATCAATTACTTGCGATTACTTTGGGAGCAAAGACCATCAAGATGGATATTGGTCACCGAGGGAGTAACCATCCAGTTTATGATGTAATTAGTGGAAAAGTTGAGATCACTAGCCAAAATCATGGTTTTGTTGTTGATTCAGCTTCTCTTCCAAGTAATGTTGAAATTACTCGCATTTCTCTATTTGATAATAGTGTAGAGGGAATAATGATGAAGGATTACTCAGTCTTTTCTGTGCAATATCATCCAGAAGAAGCGCCAGGTACGCATGATTCGCATTATTTATTTAGACGTTTTATTGGCAATATTGTGTTGTATAAAATGAAATCTGCATGATTTTAATCAGGGTAGGTTTTATTGCTTGATTTTTTAATTTTAGGCGTTTAGTATTAAATACAATAAAAGCTTGAGTTAAGGTACTAAAATAGCGTTCTCTTAACAAATTTTTGTGGAGGAGTGACCGAGTGGTTAAAGGTAACAGACTGTAAATCTGTCCGCATTGCGTACGTAGGTTCGAATCCTACCTCCTCCATTGTGCGGGTATAGCTCAATGGTAGAGCTCTAGCCTTCCAAGCTAGTGACGTGGGTTCGATTCCCACTATCCGCTCTTTTTTTTTGTTGTATTTTTATAAAATCAACATATTATTTATTGATGTATTTGTATTTTAGGTAGAAAAGTTTAAATTATGACAGCAGTAGTGGAAGCATTTGGAAAGCCGCATGTAAATGTGGGAACAATAGGACATGTGGATCATGGGAAGACAACGTTAACAGCGGCGATAACAAAGCATTATGGAAATTTTGTAGCGTACGATCAGATAGATAAGGCGCCAGAAGAAAGGAAAAGGGGAATAACGATAGCAACAGCGCATGTTGAGTATCAGACGGAAAAAAGGCATTATGCACACGTTGATTGTCCTGGACATGCTGACTATGTAAAGAACATGATAGTAGGTGCAGCACAGATGGATGCGGCGATATTGGTAGTGTCGGGGGTTGATGGGCCAATGCCACAAACGAGAGAGCATATATTGCTAGCGAAGCAGGTAGGTGTTGGATATATCGTGGTGTATATAAATAAAGCTGATGTTGCTGATGCTGATATGATAGATTTGGTAGAAATGGAAGTGAGGGAATTGCTGAATAAATACGGATTTCCAGGGGATGAAGTGCCTGTGGTAGTGGGGTCTGCATTGAAAGCGCTGGAGGATGACAGTAGCGAATATGGAAAGAAATCAATAGATAAATTGATGGAAAAGTTAGATGAGTATGTGGCGGTTCCACCAAGGCCTGTGGATTTACCATTTTTATTGCCAATCGAGGATGTATTTTCGATATCGGGGCGAGGAACGGTGGTAACAGGAAGGATAGAGAAGGGAGAGATAAAGACGGGAGAAGAGATAGAGATAATAGGTCTGAAAGCGACGCAAAAGACGATATGCACAGGTGTAGAAATGTTTAAGAAGTTGCTGGATAAGGGGAGTGCAGGACTCAATGTAGGAATATTGTTAAGAGGAACAAAAAGAGAAGAAGTGGAGAGAGGGCAAGTATTAGCAAAACCGGGGACGATAACGCCGCATAGAAAGTTTAGGGCGGAGGTTTATATATTAAAGAAAGAGGAAGGAGGAAGGCATACACCATTTTTTGCGAATTACCAGCCACAGTTTTATTTAAGGACAACGGATGTAACCGGGAGCATAAAATTGCTAGATGGGAAGGAGATGGTAATGCCAGGAGATAATGTGAGTGTAGAAGTAGAATTGCAAGTACCGATAGCAATGGATAAGGGATTGCGTTTTGCGATAAGAGAAGGCGGTAGAACTGTTGGTTCTGGTGTTGTTTCTGAAATTTTGGAGTGAGAGTAGTAACTAAGATGAAGCAAGATATATATATTAACATTAAGGCTTTCGATTGTTCTTTATTGGAGGAGTGTGTTCGAAAATTTGTTGATGAATTAAAGCGGTCCAATGCAAAATTATCTGGTCCGATTGCGTTGCCAAGAAAAGATTCTAAATTTATTGTTAATAGATCTCCTCACGTTGATAAAAAATCTCGTGAACAGTTTGAAATGAGAACTTCTAGGCGTTTGATTGTTTTACATGATCTTACTCCTACTATGATGCAGATGCTTACAGGTTTATCTTTTTCTGCTGGCGTAGAAGTGGATTTAAAAGTCAAGGAAGTTAAGGTTTAGGAGAAGGAAATGAAGAGAATAAATTCACTGAGGAGAATTGGTTTATTAATGACGAATATTGGTCATACTGCTATATACTCTGACAATAGTCGCATGGCTGTAACTTTATTGCATCTCAGCGAAACTTATATTGTTGATATAAAAGGACAAGATAAATGTGGCTATAATTCAGTCATTTTGGGCACGGGAGATTTTAAAAATATAGCAAAACCTCAGTTGGAATATTTAAAGAAAAAGGGTATAAATAATAAATGTAAGTTATACGAAAGTAGATTAAATGACCTGTCGGGAATAGAATGTGGTAAAAAAGTGGGAATCAATCATTTTGTGGTTGGTCAATATCTTGATATTACGGGTTATTCTATAGGTAAAGGATTTGCTGGTGTGATGAAGCGGCATAACTTCAGTGGGCTTAGGGCATCTCATGGTGTTTCTATTGCTCACAGATCACAAGGTTCCACTGGTCAATGTCAGGATCCTGGTAGAGTATTCAAAGGAAAGAAAATGGCTGGTCATTTAGGTAACAGCAGAATAACTGCACAAAATATGAAGATATTATCCATTGATCATGAAAATAGTATAATTGCTGTGAAGGGTAATAATGTTCCTGGGTTTAAAAATTCCTATGTTTTTGTAAGAGATGCAGTTAAAAAATCTTTACATAAAGATGTTCCTTTTCCGGTAGGTTTACTGTTAGATGTAAATGATGATGCTAGTAATTTGGTAAGTTAGTTATGGAATGTAATTTAGTTAATCTGTCTAATAATAATGTAGGTACTGCTCAGCTCAATCCTTTGATATTTTCTGCTAAGCAAAAATTGAGTATTTTGCATGATATAGTGAGATGGCAATTAGCGAAGAGAAGAGCTGGTACTCATAAAACAAAAGGTATCAGTGATGTCTCTGGTACAACAGCTAAACCTTATGGTCAAAAACGTACCGGTAGGGCAAGACAAGGGAGCTTGCGATCTCCTCAATTTAGAGGTGGTGGGATTATTTTCGGCCCTGTTGTGAGGAGTCATACTTATTCTCTTAATAAGAAGGTACGCAAATTTGGTTTAAAAATTGCTTTATCTCTAAAGTATTTAAATAATCAAGTGATTATTCTGGATAATTTAAATATTGATGTGAAGAAAACGTCTGAAATGTGTAAATGTATTAAAAATTTTAAATTTTCTTCCTTTTTGATAGTTGGTGATTATGGAGATGATTTGTTGCGTGCTGTTAGAAACTTGCATTATGTAGACTTAATCAAACCTATTGGGTTAAATGTCTTTGATATATTGAATCACGAATGCGTGATGTTGACAAAGGATACTTTAAAGCATCTTGAAGGTAGATTGTTATGATCAAATATAATAATATAATAAAATCTCCTATAATTACAGAAAAGGCCTCTTTTTTGAGGGAGAAGTTTAATAAATATTCTTTGTATGTTTTTGTAAATGTAAATAAGCGTCAAATAAAGTTGGCAATAGAGTCTCTATTTGATGTTAAAATTTCTTCTATAAATGTTGTTAGAATTAAGCCTAAATATAGGCGTTTCAGGGGTGTGATTGGTTGTGAAAAACAGAAAAAGAAAGTTTATTTTTCTTTGATAGATGGTCAAAAATTAGATATAATGAGCGTTTAATATGGGTATGAAATTTTTTAATCCTGTTACTCCGTCTTCTCGTGGGACTGTGTTAGTAAGTAAAGTTGGTTTATCAAAAGATGAGCCAGAAAAGTCTCTTACATCCGGTAAAAAGTCCAGTGGTGGAAGAAATAATTATGGTAGAATTACAACTCGTCATAGGGGTGGTGGTCACAAAAAGAAGTATAGAGTTATAGATTTTAAGCGTAATAGAAGTGGTCAGGGTATAGTTGAAAAAATAGAGTATGATCCAAATAGAAGTGGGTTTTTAGCGTTAATATCATATAAGGAAGATGATATTAAGTCTTATATATTAGCTCCTCAAGGTATGAAGCCTGGTGATATTGTTACAGCTGGAAATGATGCTGATATTTTGCCAGGTAATTGTTTGCTACTCAAGTATATACCTGTTGGTTCTTTCGTTCATAATGTTGAGCTGAAGCCAGGTAATGGTGCTGCGATTGCTAGAGCTGCTGGTTGTTATGCGCAAATCGTTGGTCATGATGGCCAATATGTTTTATTACGACTCAGGTCTGGTCAAATTAGGTTGATTTTATCTTCTTGCAAGGCTACTATTGGTGTAGTATCTAACCCTGACCATAAGAATAGAAAGCTGGGTAAAGCTGGAAGAAGTAGGTGGCTTGGAATTAGACCTACTGTGCGTGGGGTTGCAATGAATCCGGTTGACCATCCTCATGGAGGTGGGGAAGGAAAAACCTCTGGTGGTCGTCATCCTGTTACTCCTTGGGGTGTTGCAACAAAAGGAAAGAAAACTCGGAGGAAAAATAAATCTAGTGATAAGTATATAAAACAATTGAAAGGTTAGTTTATGAGTAGATCTGCGTGGAAGCCTCCTTTTTGTCATCCTTCTATATTAAAGTCGGTGAATAATGCTTTAAACAAGGGGTTTGTTAACATGGCTATAAAAGTTCATTCCAGGGCTTCTGTAATTCTTCCTAATTGTTTAGGTTTAAAGTTTGCTGTTTATAATGGTAAGGATTACATTCCTGTTAATGTTAATGATCAGAATATGATAGGTCATAAGTTTGGTGAATTTTCGCCCACTCGTAAATTTACTGGGCATAGTGGTGATAAAAAGGCGACAAGAAGGTAATTGATATGAAAAACAGAGATGTAATAGTTAAAGCTGGTTCTAGGGTTTTAAAATCAACTCCTCGTAAATTGAATTTGGTTGCTGGTTTAGTACGTAATAAAAAAGTTTCTTTTGCCACTGTGCAATTAAGATTTTGTGAAAAGAAAGCTGCGGGTCTTATAAGGAAGGTATTAAATTCTGCGATTGCTAATGCTCAATATAATTATGGATTGGATATCGATAATTTATATATAAAAGAAATTTCAATAGGTAAGTCTCTTACTTTGCGTAGGGTATGTCCAAAAGCTATGGGTAGAGCTAATAGAGTTAGTAAACGTTATAGTAATATAACTGTAAAATTGGGAGAAATTATATGATTCATAAAAATAGAAAATTAATAAGGAAAGTGCAAAAGTATGGGAAACGTTAATCCTAAAGGATTTAGGTTAAAAATAATTAATACTTGGTCATCTGTTTGGTATGCTGAGAAGGGTTATAAACAAGGGTTGCATCAAGATTTATCTATTCGCAGTTATATAAATGAATCTTTTAAGCATGCTGGTGTTTCTAAAGTAATTATAGAGCGTACAATCGATTTGGTGTCTGTAATAATACATTCTTCTAGACCTGGAGTGATAATAGGTAAGAAAGGCTCAGATATTGAGAAGATAAAGCAAAAAATAGCTGAAAAAGTAAAAAATAATGTGGAAGTGAATGTAGTAGGAGTTAAAAGGTCTGAAATAGATGCAGTTTTAATATCAAGCAGCATTGCACAACAGTTAGAAAAAAGGGTTTCATTTAGAAGAGCGATGAAAAAAGCTATTCAAAGTTGTTTGAGGATGGGTGCTAGAGGTATTAAAGTAAGTTGTTCTGGGCGCCTTGGCGGAGCTGAGATAGCTCGTACTGAATGGTATAAAGAAGGTCGTTTGCCTTTACACACTTTACGTGCTAATATAGATTATGCTTTTTGTGAAGCAAAAACTATATATGGTATTATAGGAGTTAAGGTTTGGGTTTATATTGGTAATTAAGGTATATTGAGATGTTTGTTCCCAAAAAGAGTAAATATAAGAAGGTATTTAAGGGGCGAATTAAGGGTAATACAAAAGGTGGTAGCACATTATCTTTTGGAGATTATGGCTTAAAAGCTGTAGAAGCAGGTAGGATTCAGTCTAAGCATATTGAAACTGCAAGGCGTGTAATATCTAGAACATTAAAACGCTCTGGTAAAGTGTGGATAAGAATTTTTCCTGATACCCCTGTTAGTAAAAAGCCGGCAGATGTACGTATGGGTAAGGGAAAAGGTAGTGTTGAATTTTGGGTGTTTAAAGCTAAGCCCGGTAGAATGTTGTTTGAGATTAGCAGTGATGTTCCCATGCATTTAGCAAGATTGGCGCTTGAAAAGGCAACCGCTAAGCTTCCTATGAAGTGTAAATTTGTATCTAATCATAATTAAATGGAGTTGCAATGGATATAGCTGACATTGAATCGAGGTCTTCACAAGAATTGCATGAAATTCTTGTGAATTTGAGAAAAGAGTTTGTTAATTTGGTTTTTCAAAAGAAGTTGGGGCAGTGCAACAATATTTCGCGTTTTAGCTTAATAAGAAAGAGCATAGCTCGTATTCTAACTACATTAAATAAAAGAAGAAGAGAGGAAAAGAATGCCTAAAAAGGTTTTTTGTGGTACTGTAACTAAGGCTAAGTGTGATAAGACTGTAGAGGTTTCGGTATTACAAGTGTATAAGGATGAGCTGTATAAAAAGGTTATAAAAAAATACAAGAAGTATACAGCACATGATGAGAATAATAGTTGTAAAGAAGGGGACAAGGTTTTAATACAAGAACACAAGCCTATTTCTACTACTAAAAAATGGGTTGTTGTTAATAGCTCACATTGAATAGGATATTTATATGATTCAAAAAAATACATTGTTGGAAGTAGCTGATAATTCTGGTGCGCGTGCAGTGCTTTGTATTGGTTTATTGGGTGGTAGAAAGTCTGCATCTATAGGTGACACAGTTATTGTATCTACTAAATCTATTACTCCAAGAGGGAAGGTTGAGAAGGGAAAAGTATATAGAGCAGTTGTGGTGAGGGTGAAAAGCCCTATTAGAAAATCTGATGGTTCTGTAATTCGTTTTTCTAGCAATGCTGTAGTTTTGATTAACGATCAAGGTGAACCACTTGGCACTCGGGTATTTGGTCCGGTAAAAAAGTTATCATCTGGTTCTTTTATGAAGATAATGTCATTAGCTGTTGAGGTTTTATAATGAGTGCTAAAATAAAAAGTGGTGACGACGTTATAGTTTTAACTGGTAGAGATAAGGGAAAAATTGGTAAAGTGATTAAAGTTGTGGCATGTGATGCTAAAAAGAAAGTAATTGTTTCTGGGGTAAATGTACATAAGAGACACACTAAACCAAAAGCTGGTAGTAGTGGTGGTATATTAAATAAAGAGTTAGCTATTGATATATCCAACGTTGCAACATTGGACCCTAAATATAAAACTCCAACTAGAGTGGGGTTTAAGGTTATAGACGGTAGAAAAGTGCGTTTTGCAAAAGTTTCTGGAGAAGTGATAGATTAGGTTGATATGTTTAAAGAATTGTATAAAGATAGCATAGTAAAGTCCTTAAAGGATAAGTTTAATTACGGCAATATCATGCAAGTGCCTAAACTTGTCAAGGTGTGTATCAATATGGGCGTTGGAGATGCTGCTACAGATAGTAAAGCAATAAATGAACCACTTGATAGCCTATATTTGATTGCTGGGCAGAAGCCTTTATCAACTTTTGCAAAAAAATCTATTTCTGGCTTCAAGATCAGAAAAGGTGCTACAGTAGGTTGCAAAGTAACTTTGCGTAGAGATAAAATGTATGAGTTTTTAGAAAGATTGATATATATTGCTTTGCCAAGGGAAAAAGATTTTAGAGGATTTAGTGTGAAGCAATTTGACGGTAATGGTAATTTTTCCTTTGGTATAAAGGAACATATCTCGTTTTTAGAAATAGACTATGATAAAATAAGTAAAATTAGAGGTATGGATATTAATATTATAACAAGTGCAGTTAGTGATAAGGAAGCAAAGGAATTATTACTGGCTCTTAAATTTCCTTTTTTTGATTAATTGAGAGGAGAAATATATGGCAAAAAAATCTATGATAGAAAGAAATC
This sequence comes from Wolbachia endosymbiont (group A) of Clivina fossor, assembly GCF_964026865.1. NCBI lineage: Bacteria > Pseudomonadati > Pseudomonadota > Alphaproteobacteria > Rickettsiales > Anaplasmataceae > Wolbachia > Wolbachia endosymbiont (group A) of Clivina fossor. The sequence goes on from NZ_OZ034707.1 coordinate 293,654, forward strand.
TTCGCAGAATAAAGCTGTGCGATCAATATAAAGAAAAAAGAGAGAAATTGAAATCTATAATAAATAATAAGAATTTGTCTATTGTAGAAAGGTTTACAGCTCAAAATAAATTAATTAAAAAATTGCCTAGAAATTCTTCTAAAACCAAAATTAGAAATAGGTGTGCTTTAACTGGGAGACCAAGAGGAGTATATAGAAAATTTGGTTTATGTAGAATTGTTTTGCGTGATTTATGTTCTTTTGGGCAAGTTCCAGGAGTTACAAAGTCTAGTTGGTAAATATAATATAAGGAGTATATTGTGGCGTTATCTGATAGTATTGGTGATTTTTTAACAAGGATACGTAATGCTCAATTGGCAATGCATAGAACAACAAGAGTGTTGTTTTCTAAAGTGAATTCTTCTATACTGAAGATTTTAAAAGATGAAGGGTATATCCTTGATTATGAAAAGCAAGTTGTAGATAATTTACCTTCTTTCATTGTAAAATTGAAGTATTATGAGAAGTCACCTGTAATTAGTGACATAGTTAGGGTGTCAAAGCCTGGTTGTCGTTGTTATTCTAAGTATAAGGACATTTCTAAAGCATATAATGGTCTTGGTATTTTTATTATATCGACACCCAAAGGAGTGATGACTGATTATAATGCACATAAGTTAAAGGTTGGTGGAGAAGTTTTGTGTCGTGTGTTTTAAATAATAGGAGAAATTCATGTCTCGTATAGGTGCTGCTCCTATCAATATTCCTGCTGGTATTTCAGTTGAATATAATAATGGTAGGATGTTAATAAAGAGTGCTAAGGCTGAAAAAGAGCTTAGCTTAATCAGTGATGTTGTGTGCCGGATTGTTGATAATCAGCTACTCCTTTCTGTGGATCAAGATAAAGATGATTATGATGAAATAAAGCCTATGTGGGGCACTTATAGGAGTAATATTAATAATATTATTAACGGTATGGTTGATGGTTTTTCTGTTAATCTTGAGATTAATGGTGTTGGATATAAGGCAGAGTGTGATGGTAAGTATTTGACTTTGTATCTTGGTTATAGCCATAATGTTAAATATAAAGTTCCTAAAGATGTTGAGATTAAGTGCATAAAGCCAACTCACTTAGTAGTTAGTGGTATGGATAAGCAAAAAGTCTATATGGTGGCATCTGATATATGCAGGATTAGGAAGTACGATCCTTATAAAGGTAAGGGTATTGTAATAAAGGGTAAATTTATGTTGCGTAAAGTTGTAAGTAAAAAGAAGTAATTAAGATGAGAAGGTTATATAATTTTTTAAGTAACTATGAAAAAAGGAAGTTGCGTAATAGAGCGAAGCTTGACAAGAGCGCTGAACGTTTGCGTATATCCATATTTAAATCTAATAGGCATTTTTATGTCCAGTTAATTAATGATGTAAAAGGAGTAACTCTCACTTCAGCTTCTACTTTGGATGCTAAAATTAAGGATGTATGTAAAGGAAAAGTCAATGCTGAAACTATAAAACAGGTTTCTTCTTTAATGATTGAGCGCTTATCTGGTCTGAAATTAGAACAAAAGCTAGTATTTGATCGTGGAGCGTATAAATATACAGGATTAGTTTCTCAATTTGCTGAGGCTTTAAGAAGTTCTGGATTTGAGTTTTAGAAGGTTTTGAATATGGCTATAAAGAATTTACAAAATAATAATGATTTATCAGAGCTTTTAGTTTCGGTACGAAGAGTAACAACGGTTACCAAAGGTGGCAGAAGATTTTCATTTTCAATTTTGGTTGTTGTTGGTGATGGGAAGGGTAGGGTAGGATGTGGAATAGGTAAGCACGCAGAAGTTGCTGAAGCAAGAGTCAAAGCTGTAAATGCTGCAAAGAAATCGATGATTAGAGTGTACTTGCGTGAAGGTAGAACTTTGCATCATGATATTAAAGCTAAATTTTGTTCTGGTGAGATAGTTTTAAGAACCGCAAGAGCCGGAACAGGTATTATTGCTGGTGGAGCGATTAGATCAGTTTTTGAGGTGTTAGGTATAAAGGATGTGGTAGCTAAATCCACTAGATCAAATAATCCTCATAATGTTATATGTGCGGTATTTAAGGCTTTTGATAGTATGTTATCTCCTCGTCAGGTAGCAAGCAAAAGAGGCAAAAAGATTAGCGAGATAGTTGGAAACAGGTAAAGTATGAATAATGCTGTAAAATTAAACTCTATATTTACTAAGTTATCTAAAAAAAAGAAGCCTAAGTTGCTGGGTAGAGGTATCGGTTGTGGTAAAGGTAAAACATCCGGTAGAGGGCATAAAGGGCAAAAGGCTAGAAGTGGAGTTTCCATAAATGGTTTTGAGGGTGGACAACAGTCTATATATACTCGTTTGCCTAAAAGAGGTTTTAAGCCTATACGTAGGAACATATATTCTATAATTAATGTTGGCGATATACAGCGCTTAATGGAAGCTAAAAAAATAGTGAAAGACTCTGTTATAGATAAGGAGAGGCTGTATAGATTAGGTTTTATAAAGTCTATTAAGGATAAAATTAAACTTCTTAATAAAGGTAAGTTGAGCGAAAAATTTGTGTTTCATGTTGATTTTGCGTCAGAAGCTGCAAAAAAATCTGTAGCTTCAGTTGGTGGTAGTGTGGAAATACTATCGTAAATCATGGGCAATAAATCCGCATTTAATAGCTTGGATCCTACGTTGTTATATAAAGGCGATTTATTAAAACGTATATTTTTTACGCTAATAGCTTTAATTTGCTATCGCTTGGGTACTTATGTGCCTATTCCTGGAATTAATCTTGATGTAATTAATGATATATTTCCCAAAGAGGGCTCAGGTGTTTTTGGAGTATTTAATTTATTTTCTGGTGGTGCATTAGCTAGAATGACAATTCTAGCATTGAACGTTATGCCATATATAATGGCTTCTATCATTATTCAGTTGCTTTCTTCTGCGATTAAAGGAATGAAGGAAGTTAAGAATGATGGAGAGTCAGGCCGTAGAAAGATGAATTCTTATATACGCTACCTGACCATAGTAATTTGTGTATTTCAATCAATTCCAATTTTGGTTGGATTGGAAGGGATGAATAGGGAAGGGGTATTGGTTGTAATCGAACCTGGTGTTATGTTTCGTACAATAGGTGTTTTCAGCCTTTTAGGTGGAACTATGCTTTTAATATGGCTTGGTGAACGAATCAGTGCTAGCGGTATAGGCAATGGTATCTCATTAATCATTTTCACGGGCATAATATCAGAGTTACACAGCGCTTTGTCATCTCTGTTAACGTTAAATAAAAACGGTAGCGTATCGTTATTTATTATCCTTTTTGTTTTGGTATTGTTTTTTTTGCTGCTAGTCTTAGTCATTTTTGTAGAGTCTTCTTATAGAAAAGTTATTGTTCAACATCCTAAAAAGCAATTTAAAAGATTACATAATGACGATTTTACTTATATTCCATTGAAGATTAATTTATCTGGTGTAGTACCAACCATTTTTGCTAATGCAATTTTATTGACACCTATTTCAATTGCAAATTTCTATAAGGGGCACGCTTTTTCTGATTTTATTTTAAATTACTTTATGGCAAATAAAGTAGTATATATTGTAGCCTATTTGGTGCTGATAGTATTTTTTAATTTTTTCTATACCAATTTTATATTTAATCCAGAGGAAAACGCAGATTTTCTTAAAAAAAATGGTGGTTTTATACCTGGTAGAAGGCCTGGGAAACATACTTCTGATTACCTTCAAGATATAGTTTTTAAGTTGACATTCATTGGCTCTGCGTATTTGGTAGTCATATGTACTGTACCTGAAGTTATGAGATATTATTATGATATACCATTTATTTTTGGTGGGACGAGTTTACTGATTATAGTGAACGTTATTACTGATACTATTATGCAAATACAATCTTATATTTTTTCGAATAGGTACGATAGCTGGATAAAGAAATATGAGTCTAAAACGAGGAAAGTAAGATGATCATTACGATTTTTGGTCCTCCAGGTTCTGGTAAAGGTACTCAGTCAAGCTTGTTAATAGCAAAATATAATTTAAAATTAATTTCAGTGGGGGATTTATTAAGGAATATTATATCTGATGGCAGTGAGTTAGGTAAAAAAATAAAGGGTACCGTGGAATCTGGTAATTTAATTCAAGATGAAATTATATGTGGATTATTGCATGACCAGCTTGCATTAATGGATGATAATTGCTTATTAGATGGTTTTCCGAGAAATTTAAACCAGGCTCATTTTTTGACTCAAGTTTTGCAAGAAAAATATAATAGGGATGTTGATATTGTAATTGAACTGCAGCTTGACGATAATATTGCAATCGATAGATTAAAAAATCGTCTCGCGTGTTTGGACTGTAAAAGCATATATAGTGTATCTTCTTTTAAGAGTACTACTTGTGCTAAATGTAAAAGTACGAGGTTAGAGAAAAGAATTGATGATGCTGATATGTCTGCAATTAATAAGAGAATAAGTGAATATCACCTTCAAATGAAAGGTTTACGCGAGTATTATAAAGGCAAATTATTAACAATTGACGCTAATTTGAGTGTTGATGAGGTAACGCAAGAGATTGAAAGTAAAATTTCTTGTAATTTGGTTTGACTCTGAGTTGTTTTATGGTATAAATTAAGAGTTGTTATTAATAAAGTATCGAGGTACCAGTGGCACGTATTGCAGGCATAAATATTCCAGTGAGGAAATGTGTTCCTTTTGCATTAACTTATATATATGGTATAGGTATTGCTACTGCGAATGTAATTTGTCACGCTTGTGAAGTTGATAAGCGCAAACGTGTTTCAGAATTACGAGATGAAGATATAGAAAAGATCAGCAGTTTCATTAGACAAAATTATGTTATAGAAGGTGAGCTCAGAAAAGAAGTGGCTATGAACATAAAATCTTTAGTGGAAATGGGATGCTATAGAGGAGTGAGACATAGAAAAGGTTTACCTGTGAGAGGGCAAAGGACTCATACTAATGCTAAGACTCGTAAAGGTAGATCTCGGTTGCCTATTGCTGGGAAAAAATAAAATTTATTATTATTGTGAGTTTTAATGAAAAAAGTCAAAACGGTTGGTAAGAGTACAAAGGAGTTTATTACTGGTGTTGTTCATATTCGTGCAACTTTTAATAATACTTTTGTAAATGTAACTGATGTTCATGGTAATACGCTATGTCAAACTTCTGTGGGTGCATGTGGTTTTTCAGGTTCGAGAAAATCCACACCTTATGCTGCAGGTAAGGCTGCGGAGGCTGCTGCGAAGAATGCAATGGAGAGATTTGGTATGAAGGTTGTCTCTGTAATAATTCGTGGTCCTGGCTTTGGTACCGAAGCTGCGGTTAAAGCACTTCAGAGCTGTGGGTTGACTGTGACTTCAATTGCAGATAAAACCGCAATTCCTCATAATGGGTGCAGGTTAAGAAAAAAAAGAAGAGTATAGGATATTTGAAAAGGTTGTTTTATGTATTATAATAATAATGTTTCTCTCTGTAGCAATTTAGATAAATTGATTAAACCTAGTTCAGTTAAGGTAATATCAGATGATTCAAGTGAAAAAGGTGATATAGTCCTAGAACCGTTGGAAAGTGGTTTTGCTTTAACATTAGGTAATGCATTAAGACGTGTAATGTTATCTTCTCTTAAAGGTAGTGCTGTTTATGGAATAAAAATTGAAGGTATAACTCATGAGTTTACTTCAATTCAAGGGGTAAGAGAAGACGTAACTGATATAGTATTAAATATGGGCATGTTGAGTTGTAAATTAAATGGTGCTTCTAATAAATGCTTAAATTTAAACGCTAAAGGGCCTTGCCAGGTATTAGCTGGGATGATAGAAACTGATGATCAATGCTCTATTGTTAATAAAGATTTGTTAATATGTACGCTGGGGCAAAATGTAGAGCTTAACATGACCATATATGTGGCTAGCGGAAAAGGTTATCTTCCTGTAACTAAGTATAAAGAAAATGAACTTTTGAAGCTTATGAGTGAACAGGATTTAATTGGTTTTATTCCAGTTAATGCTTTGTATAGCCCTGTCAACAGGGTTTCGTACAGGGTAGAGAATAGTCGTGTTGGCCAAGTGACTGATAAGGATAAGCTGATATTGTCAATTGAAACTGATGGTACAATCTCTCCAAGTCAAGCTGTTGACTCTGCTGCAAGAATATTACAGGAGCAACTTCAGCCCTTTATTAGTTCTGATGTAAGTTATAAAAAATCGCAGGTTTCTTCGTCTAGTGGTGCTAAAGATTTGGGTTATGACCCTGTCTTATTGCGTAAGGTAGATGAAATGGAATTATCTGTCAGGTCTCATAACTGTCTGAAAAACGAAAACATCACTTATATAGGTGATCTTGTGCAAAAGACAGAAGGTGAAATGTTAAGAACTGCTAATTTTGGCAGGAAGTCTTTGAATGAGATTAAGGCAGTTTTGGCTAATTTTGGCTTGTCTTTGGGTATGAATGTGCTAAACTGGCCGCCTAAGGATATAGATGAGTTGGCTAAACAACATACTGATGAAGATTAGGTGATATATGAAACATGGAATAAAAAAACGTAAACTATCTCGTTGCACTGAACATAGATTATCGACGTTAAAGAATCTATCTATCTCATTAATTAACCATGAGCAGATTGTAACTACTTTACCAAAAGCTAAGGAACTTCGTCCATATGTCGAAAAGTTTATTACAATTGCTAAGAATAAGAATACTTTACATGGTAGAAGACTTTTGCTTTCACGCCTTCATAATAGTAAGTTAGCAGTTGATAAGTTATTAAACGTCTTAGCCAGCCGTTATCAAGATCGTAAAGGTGGGTATTCTAGAATAATAAAATTTAGCACTCGAAAGGGTGATTGCGCTTCAATGGCAGTGATAGAACTGGTTAATAGGGATATTGCAGCAAGAGGTAAGGTTTATAGTAAAAATAGAGAAGGAGGCAAAGTAGTTACACAAAGTTAATTGTTATCATAATTGTTCTTCTTATGGTAAGTAGGTTACGCTACTTTGTAGGTTACTTTGGCGAATTGTTAGTTTTGGCATATTTAAAGCTGAAATGGTATAATGTTATAAAACGCCGTTACCGTTGTAAGTTCGGTGAAATTGACTTAATTGTATCTAAAAAAAAGGAGCTGATTTTTATAGAAGTTAAAACAAGTTTACTTGGAAAAGAAATACCGATATCTCATCTTCAATGTCAGTCTATTATAAATTCTTCTAAGTATTTCTTAAGTACAAACCTTAGTTTTTTAGATTATTCAGTCAGATATGATTTATGTTTTCTTTCCTTAAAGAGAGGACCTGTTTATATAAAAAATGCTTGGATTGAAGAATGGAAGGTTTGTAGCTGAATTAATTTAGATTTACTGGATTTAATATGAAAAAGACCCAATACAATAATTTAGTTTCATCTTACGCTAGAGTGCTGTTTCATGTCTCAGGAAGCAGGTTAGGTATTATAAGGAAAGAAGTAGAATTTTTATTGGCTTTTTTTAAGGATCAACGTGATGTTTTTGTGTACCTACCTCATCCTATGATTTCTTTTGCACACAAAAAAGAAGTGATGCTTTCTATAAATGAGCACTTGAGTGAAAATTTAGTAAAATTTATTATGGTTATATTTGCAAATAAACGCTCTAGTTTATTGATCCTTATATTAGAAAAATTCTTAAGTCTTGCAAGAGAAAATGAAAATGAATTCGAGATTACTATAAAGTCAGCAGAAACTTTAAAGGAATCTGATATAAAAATAATTACTGAATCTTTGAGCTTTCTTGGTAAAATAATAAAAGTAAGCAATGTGGTTGACCCTTCTATACTAGGTGGCTTCGTAGTTAGGTATGGTTTTAATTTGATCGATGCTTCGCTAAAAAGTTACTTGGGTAGGTTAGTTGAATTAAGTAAAATGGAAATATTAAAAGTAAGGAATTTTGTATGAAGAACAGTATGAATGTTTCTGAGATAGCAAGTGTAATAAGGGAAAAAGTTGAGACGTTTGATAATCCTATAAAGCGGGAAAATATAGGTGAAGTAATTTCAGTAACAGATGGTATCGCATTGGTTTATGGGCTGGAAAAAGCAAAATTCGGTGAAAAGGTATTTTTTGCAAGCGGTGTAGAAGGAATAGTTCTTGATTTAGATCATGATACGGCTGGAATAGTTGTGCTTGGTAATGACCGTGATGTGAAAGAAGGGGACGTTATAAAATGTAGTGGTGATGTTGTGCAGGTGCCTATAGGGCATGAATTGTTAGGGAGAGTTGTAAATGCGTTGGGCCATCCTATAGACGACGGTGGGGAAATTAGAGCCAAAAACAGAATGGATATAGAATCTAAAGCGCCAGGCATTATTGATCGTAAGTCTGTGCATGAGCCACTGCAAACAGGAATTAAAATTATAGATTTGCTAATTCCAATAGGTAGAGGGCAGCGTGAATTAATTATTGGCGATAGACAAATTGGTAAAACTACTATTGCGCTTGATACTATTATCAATCAGAAGAAGATTAACGATGAGGTAAACGAAAATCAAAAAATTTACTGTGTTTATGTTGCTATTGGACAAAAAATTTCAACAGTAGCAAAAGTGGTAAATAAGCTGAAAGAAAGCGGAGCATTAGAGTATACAACTGTAGTTGTGGCTAGTGCATCTGACTGCGCGCCTATGCAATTTTTAGCACCTTATGCTGGTTGCACTATTGGGGAATTTTTCCGTGACAATGGAATGCATTGTTTGATTATATATGATGATTTATCTAAGCATGCTGTGGCATATAGGCAGATGTCTTTATTGCTCAGACGTCCTCCTGGTCGTGAAGCTTACCCTGGAGATATATTCTATGTACATTCTCGCTTGCTTGAAAGAGCTGCTAAAATGTCTGATAAAAAAGGGCAGGGGTCTTTAACTGCTTTGCCGATTGTCGAAACTCAAGCTGGTGATGTATCTGCATATGTGCCAACAAATGTTATTTCAATTACCGATGGGCAGATCTTTCTTGAGTCTGAATTATTTTATAAAGGATTTCGACCTGCAGTAAATATAGGTTTGTCAGTTTCACGGGTTGGTTCTGCTGCACAACTAAAGTCTGTGAAGAAAGTTGCTAGTTCTATAAAGCTAAGCTTAGCTCAGTATAGAGAATTAGAAGATTTTGCAAAATTTGGTTCTGATCTTGATGCTAGTGTTCAATTATCCTTGAATAAGGGTAAATATCTTGTCGAGTTATTAAAGCAAAAACAACATTTACCTATGTCAATAGAAGAGCAAGTAGTGCTGATGTATATTTTTTCTAACCTATATAATCAGTTAAGTAAAATACAAATAAGTTACATTAATAAATTTGAACATGATCTTATTAATTATTTTCATACTGTACACCCTGGGGTTTTAAAAAAGTTGTCAAATGACATGAGTGATGATATAAAAGGTGATATTTTTAACATTGTGAGTAATTTCGTTACTCAATTTAATTGCGTTTAGGTGGTGATTATGGCTTCATCCATTATTAATAAATTTCCTATGACGAGGGAAGGTTTTGAGAATATGCAAGCCGAACTTGAAAAATTAAAGGAAGAAAAACCTTCTGTGATACAGGCTATTTCTGATGCTCGTGATCAAGGTGATTTGTCTGAAAATGCAGAGTATCATGCAGCACGGGAAAGGTTAGGTTTTATTGAAGGCCGTATAATGGAGATAGAAAGTAAGCTCTCACATGCGGAAGTAATAGAAGTAAAAAATTTGTCTGGTGATTCAGTAATGTTTGGTGCAACTGTGACATTAAGCATGTTAAGTGATAATAACGGTGAAGTGGAATATGTTTATAAGGTTGTAGGCGAATATGAAGCTGATGTTTCAAAGCAGTTAATATCTACTAGTTCACCACTCGGGAGTGCCTTAATCGGCAAAAAAGTCGGTGAGTATGTGGAAGTGACAGTGCCAAATGGAGAGAAATTGTATAAAATAGTTAAGATTGAATTTAAGTAAATTATTATGGTACAGGCCACTTATGCTTCAATGAGTCTACCCGGTATTTCTTCTGTGGAAGATGTATTAGAGGATGCTCGTTCCGGTAAATTATTCATTTTAGTTGATGATGAAAGTAGAGAGAATGAAGGTGATTTGGTTGTCTTAGCTGAAAAAGTAAAACCAGAACATATGGCTTTTATGGTTAGGTACGGTACAGGGGTTGTGTGCTTAGCAATGACTAAATTTCACATGAAGAGGTTGGGCCTTAATTTCATGGAAAAGAAAAATATTGGTGAAAATCATACCGCATTTACTACATCAATTGATGCACGTTATGGCATTACAACCGGTGTTTCAGCAGAGGATAGAACGAAAACTATACATGCTGCTATCAACAAGGATGGCACTCAGGATGACATCATAACTCCAGGTCATGTTTTTCCTGTAATTGCACATAAAGGTGGGGTGGCACAACGTGCTGGTCATACTGAAGCGAGTGTTGAAATGGCGAAGTTAGTAGGGTTTGATCATTCAGCAGTTATTTGTGAATTAGTGAATGATGATGGCTCTATGATGCGCTTACCTCAGTTACTTAAATTTGCTGAACAACATAAAATTAAGTTAACTACCATCGACAAACTTATCAGTTACGTTAAAAAATTAAACTAGCGTTTATAAATTTGTATAATTTAAGTGTTAAAATATAGAATTCCTATAAATTATACAAGCACAGAATTTCCATGTTTAGAATTGCTAAGTTTTTGACCTTATTGTTCTTTTTTGCATATTATAATAATGCTTACTCTATTAACATTATTAGAGATAGTGAAGTGGAAGCAATAGTGAAAGAGCTAGCGCAACCTTTATTTTTCGCTGCAAACATTGATAGTGACCGAATGAAAGTTTTTATAATTAATGATAATTCGATTAATGCTTTTGTAATTAACAACAACAGTATCTTCATTCATTTAGGACTTTTACAATACTCGGCTAAACCTTATGTCCTGCTTGGTATATTAGCACATGAGATTGCTCACATATCTGCTGGTCATATATTGCAAATGAGTAGTGCTATGGGTTATTTTCAATCGATAGCAATGATTAGTTATATGGTAGGATTAGTTTCTAGTATTATCATTAACCCTCAGGTTGCTGGTGCAATTTTGCTTAGTGGTGTAGCACTCAGTTCAGGGCTATTTTTTAACTATTCTCAAGAGCAAGAAAGTGTAGCAGATAGCTATGCTTTAAGGTACCTTGATGAATCTGGCTATGATAATTCAGGTATGAAAGAGATTTTTGATTATTTTAAAAGTATTGAGCATGAGAACACCGAGGAATATTTCCGCACTCACCCACTTAGTGAGAAACGCATATTTGCTGTACAAAATTATAAGGTCAAAAACAACGTAAAACCAATTTTTGCGGATAAGTTACTAAAGTTTGAGCGTGTGGTTGCAAAGCTAGACTCTTTCTTTGCTCCTATTCATGTGTTATCTAATAAATATGAAAATAATTCTGAGTATGTAAATGCTATAGTTTGCTATAGGCAAGGAAAGATAGAAGAGGCTATTGCTAAAGTTAATTCATTGATTCAAGAGTCACGCAATGACCCATACCTATATGAATTAAAAGCAGAAATGTTATACAAGGCCGGAAATTTAAGTGAAGCAATAAAAATGTATGAGGAATCGCTTAGGTATTTATCTGAGAAAAACAGTTATTTAGTGAAACTTGCATTATCTCATACTTTATTATTACACGGTGATGCAAAAAAGGCGATTTTTTACCTGGAGCAGATTTTGAATGTAGAACCAAATAACGCTTTTGTCTGGAAATATTTAAGCATTGCATATAAATGTGAAGCTGATACGGCAATGCATTATTTTGCCTTGACAAAAAAGGCTTGTATTGAAGGTGATTTAAAGCAATTTACAAAATATGCTGAGCTAGCTGTTAAAACTCTACCAAAAGATAGTCCTTATTTGTTGCAAGTTGAAGATATGAAGCAATTTAATGGATAATAAAAAAGCATTTCTGCACTTTTATGGGTTATTTTCCACACTTTTCCAACATAGCTTTTGCTTCATTACTTACGTTGGGCATAATTTTCGTTATGATAGTTTTAGCGCCAAAAAATACACCACAGAACATGCCTAGAGCAAAGAGGGCTGGCCACGGCATCCTGCCAAATATTGCAAGCAAAGCTGCACCAATTATTACTACCGTCATAAGTGGACCGCCTATTCCCCAAACGTAACCAATAATATTGCATATTACTTTAGTTGTGTCATCCATATCAGGATCAGTGGTAGCTGCATAACCTGAGAAAGAGAAAAGTAATACTACACAAAAAACACTAAAAAATCTTTTTATTATAGAGCTCATTTTCTTGCCTTTAAATAACAAATTAACGCAAACGCAAACCTACACATATTTTTATTTTAAAGTAAAAATTATAATTTGTCTATACATAAGTGTTGCTACATAAATAACCCACCATTAATGTTAAGCACATGCCCTGTTATATATTTTGCTTCATCACTTGCTAAAAATAATACCCCTGCTGCTATTTCTTCCCCTGTTCCCATTCTTTTCATTGGAATATTATCTAATATTTTTCCCTTTTGTCCTTCATTTAAAACTTCAGTCATTTTAGTATCTATAAACCCAGGAGCAATACAATTTACTGTTATATTACGACTTGCAACTTCTTTTGCTATAGATTTGCTCATAGCTATTATTCCAGCTTTAGACGCTGCATAATTTGCTTGCCCGGCGTTTCCTGTCAGCCCTATTATTGAGGAAATATTTATAATTCTTCCCCAATTATTCTTAATTAGTCTCTTACATGCTTCTCTACTCAGCTTAAATGTAGAGCTCAAGTTAATATCAATTACTTTTTGCCATGCTTCATCTGTCATTCTCAATAATAAACTGTCTCGCGTAATGCCCGCATTGCATATAAGCCCGTCAAAGCCTTCCATCAACTCACTTGCTCTATTTACTAGTTGATTTACTTCCTCAGCATTTGATAAGTCACAAGGGAGTATGTGCATATTTTTTTCATATTGTTTAGCAACTTCTTCGAGCACTTCTTTTTTTGTGCCAGAAATACATAAAGTTGCTCCGGCTTTGTGCATAATTTTTACAATTGCTTGCCCTATTCCGCCTGATGCGCCAGTGATCAGGAACTTTCTACTTTCCAATCTAAACATAATAACTTTATATTATCTTAATTCCTAACAGAATATCGACTGGTTGGCAATAGATTTCTTACATAATATAAGTAACTCAGATATTCACAAAATAAAGGAAAAGTTATAATAAAGTTAAACGTCAAAAAATTTTAAAAACATAGTTGATGCAGGAATTGTTACTAAATAGTTTATTCTGGTGCTCTGCAGTCTAAATGGAATGCCTAAATTATAGATTCTTTGTTTTTGTGTGTTATCTTGAGTTAACACAAATTCACAGTAGTATTATGATAAGTAAGTTAAAAAAGCTTAGCGCTGGATTTTCTTTGACAGGCCTGATTGGCCATAGTGATAATATAAATATGCAAGGAGCAAAAAATAAAAAGAAGAAGTACCCAAAATTTTTGGATAAGACGTTTGCATTGATTGATGCAGTGATAAATTTTATTTTAAAACGCGAAAGTAATAACGTAAATGAAGTTCTGAGAGTAACATGGGGACCACTATTTTTTGGTCTGGTAGTAATACTCATCTTTTTTGGGATAGGTGGTATTTGGTCGGCTATAGCTCCAATTGACGGTGCGGTGCATGCAAGTGGAGAAGTTATTGTATCTTCAAATAGGAAAATAGTTCAACACTTGGGCGGAGGAATAATAAGCAAAATTTTAGTCAAAGAGAGCCAAGCAGTTAAAAAAGATGAGCCTCTAGTTTTGTTGAGTGATGTTAACGAGAAGGCGAATTTAAGTATTATCAAAGAGAAGCTCTTATCATTTTTAGCAACAGAAGCAAGGCTTATTGCAATCAGAGGAGATTTAGACACGCTCGAGTTTCCTGATGAGGTTAAAAAATTATCTCACGATGAACTTGTAAATAAAGCGATAAAGAATCAAGTAAAGTTGTTCAACTCTCAGAGAAAGAGCATATTGGGAAAAACAGACATACTGCAACAACGTATAAAGCAGTTAAATGATGAATTAGCTGGGCTAAACTTTCAACTAAATGCAGCTCATAAGCAATATGACTTGATAACTGAGGAGTTGGAAACAAAAAGACAATTACTTGATAGTGGCCATATAAGCAAACCACACATTTTAGCTTTAGAAAAACAGTTTGCTGAAATTGAAGGCAGAGTTGGACATTACCGTTCTGCAATATCTCAAGTGCAGCAAAAAATTGGAGAGAATGAATTAGAAATTATAAACGTGAGAAATGATTCTCAAGAAAGAGCAAACGCTGAACTTAAGGAAGTTAGTACGTCTATTGCAGACTTGAAAGAGAGGCTGATGGTTGCTGAAGATTCATTAGCACGTACAATAATTAAATCTCCTCAAGATGGGATAGTCACAGATATAAGATACCATACTGAAGGTGGTGTTATACAATCTGGAGTTCCAATCATGAGCGTAGTGCCATCGGATGATGACCTAATAATAGATGCTAAAATTCAGACCAGAAACATAGAAGAGGTACTGTCAGCACAAAAGAAAGATAGCAACATAGTCTCTATTGATGGGCTAGAAGGGCTAAAGGTTAAAGTCCGGCTGAGTGCTTACAGTGCACGTCGTTTAAGTTTAATTAGTGGTATAGTAAGCCATATTTCTCCTGATGCTCTTGATGATCCAAGACTAGGGCGTTATTATTCAGTGCGCGTGGTGATACCAAAGTCAGAGCTTGCTCAATTTAAAAATGTATACCTATACCCTGGTATGCCAGCAGAAGTGTACATAGTTACTCAATCCCGTACTCTTTTATCATTCTTGTTTACACCTATAATTGCAACAGTCGATAGGTCTTTTATAGAAAGGTAGCTCTATTTGGCTTCTCTAAAGATTTCGTTTACAGAATCTAGTAACTCAGCTATGCAGAATGAAAAAAGTTTGTATGGTATACAAATATAGTGTGTTTTTTTATAATTATTTTCTATAATGCGTAAATCTTTGGTCCAAGCTGTAAATGCTACCATAGGCATTAAAAGTTAATTAACAAACTGCAATGTATAATAAAATAAAGGAACTTGTAAGATTTTGATCTTGCAAATTATAAACTTGTCATAAAGTTTAATAGTGTCTGTTACTGCTTTTAGGTGTGAGGCTAGAGGGTTATTAGCAGTAACAGACACTATTAAACTTATTATAGAATTTACTTAAAGTAAATACTTAATTTAAAATATTATAATATTTTTCCTTACAATAGATTTATGTAAATGCTTTTTTCCTCAAATTAGTATTGTACTATTATACTTATTGAATGCTAAAAAATTATTAACCATCACTAATCTCTATTTGCATAGTAAGTTTATATATACTATTATACAGTATATCATTTAGTTTTATAGCAAACAAACAAAAGATATGGTGAAGTTATTTGCACTATTGATAATATTTTACTCAAATATATCTGTTGCCTCTGCTCCTACTTCCTGGCAATTTGGATTTCCTGCTCCTGCAACTGAAGTAATGGAGGCTGTAGTTAGGTCACATTCGTTTGTAATGGTTGTGATGGTTGCAATAATGCTTTTTGTGTGGGCGCTGCTTGCTTATGTAGTATTTCGCTTTCGTAAAAGCAAAGTGGCAAACGTAAGCCAAACTAACCACAATGTCCTTTTAGAAATTGTTTGGTTTGTTATACCAACGATTATTGTTGGTATATTAGCCTTTGAAAACGCTAAATTACTGAAGCTACAGGAAGAAATACCGAAAGCTGATATAACACTGAAAGTTATTGGCCATCAATGGTATTGGAGTTACCAATATCCAGAATATCAAGGTGTGTCATTTGATAGTTATATTAAGGGAAAAGAAGACTTTATCGAAGGAGATTTAAAGCTATTCTCTGTTGATAACAACATCGTTTTACCCATTAATACTAACGTTCGTTTACAAGTTACAGCAGGAGATGTGATACACAGCTGGGGAGTACCGGCTTTCGGTGTAAAAATTGATGCGATACCAGGTAGGCTGAATGAGGCGTGGTTTAATATCAAAAAGTCTGGTGTTTATTACGGGCAGTGCTATGAATTGTGTGGTCAAGGCCATGGATTTATGCCAATTGTTGTTGAAGCAGTAAGCAAAGAAGATTTTAATAAGTGGATTGAAAATAGAAAATTAGTGAGTTAAATTTGGAGTATAGATATGAGTGACGTACCAAAGGGCATAAAGCGTTGGTTGTTTTCCACTAATCATAAAGACATAGGGACACTGTACATTATTTTTTCCATATTAGCTGGAATTATTGGTGGATTATTATCGGTGATTATTCGCACTCAGCTAATGCACATTAATATACTTAACAATAATTATCAATTATATAACGTAATGGTTACAGGGCATGCGTTGATAATGGTGTTTTTTATGATAATGCCAGCCCTCATGGGAGGATTTGGTAACTGGTTTGTACCTCTCATGATTGGCGCACCAGATATGGCATTTCCTCGTATGAATAATTTAAGTTTTTGGTTATTAGTGTCATCTTTTATTTTGCTCATTCTCTCAGTGTTTATTGGTGAAGGTCCAGGTACAGGTTGGACTTTATATCCACCTTTATCACAGGTAATGTCCCATCCAAGTGCAGGAGTTGACATTGCTATACTTGCACTTCATGTTGCTGGTATGTCGTCAATTGTTGGGGCGATCAACTTTATAGTTACTATATTTAACATGCGCACAAAAGGAATGTCATTAACTAAGATGCCACTGTTTGTTTGGTCTGTCTTGCTAACAGCATTTATGTTGATTGTTGCCTTACCAGTGCTTGCCGGTGCTATAACTATGCTTCTTACTGATCGCAATGTTGGTACTTCCTTTTTTGATCCTGCCGGTGGCGGAGATCCTGTGTTATTTCAACATCTATTTTGGTTTTTTGGTCATCCAGAAGTTTACGTAATTATTTTTCCTGCATTTGGCATCATAAGTCAGGTTGTATCAACTTTTTCTCACAGACCTGTATTTGGTTACATAGGGATGGTTTATGCTATGATAGGTATAGCAGTATTTGGCTTTATGGTGTGGGCTCATCATATGTTCACTGTTGGGCTTAGTGCTGACGCTGCTGCATTTTTTAGCACTACCACAATTTTTATCGGTGTTATAACTGGTGTAAAAGTCTTTAGCTGGATTGCAACTATGTGGGGTGGAGCAATTGAGTTTAAGACCCCTATGCTATTTGCACTAGGTTTTATTTTCATGTTTGTTGGCGGTGGCATAACGGGAATAATTCTTTCTCATGGTGGAATAGATAAGCTTCTGCATGATACCTACTATGTTGTTGCTCACTTCCATTATGTCATGTCACTTGCTGCATTATTTGGAGCTTTTGCTGGCTTTTATTATTGGATTGGTAAAATGTCGGGTAAACAATATAATGAGCGCTTAGGTCAAATCCACTTTTGGCTTACTTTTATTAGTACCAATATCACTTTTTTACCTCAACATTTCTTAGGATTAGCTGGCATGCCAAGGCGTATACCTGATTATCCTGATGCGTTTATCCCTTGGAATTATATATCCTCAATTGGCTCATATATGTCCTTTGTTTCAGTTATGTTTTTTGTGTTTATAGTTATACATCTCTTTAAATGGGGCAAAAAAGCTGGAGATAATCCTTGGGAAGGTGACACCTTGGAATGGACAGTATCTTCACCACCGCCTTTTCATACTTTCGAAAAGCCACCAGTGGTAAAATAGAATGTACACAAGTATTTTGCTAAATGTTGAATCAACAATACTGGATTTTTGGCGTTTGCTGAAGCCAAGGATAATGTATCTTGTGGTATTTACTGCAGTTGCTGGTATGGTTACTGCACCAGGTAGTATGCACCCTTTTCTAGCACTAATATCTCTTATATGTGTTGCTCTTGGCTCAGGATCTGCAGGTGCTATAAATATGTGGTATGACAGAGACATAGATCTGCTCATGGAAAGGACAAAAAACCGCCCTATACCCTCAGGAAGAATTCTTGCAGAAAGTGCGCTTGAATTTGGTATAACTCTTGGAATATTGTCAGTATTTATCATGGCAATAGCAGTAAACTATATTTCTGCTGCTTTGCTTGCAGTTAGCATATTATTTTACGTTTTCGTATATACAATTTGGCTAAAAAGGCGTACTCCACAGAATATCGTTATCGGTGGTGCAGCAGGTGCTTTTCCTCCAATGATTGGCTGGGCAGCTGTGACTAATTCTGTCAGTTGGGAAAGTTTCATTTTATTTTTAGTAATTTTTATGTGGACTCCACCACACTTTTGGGCCCTATCTTTAAATAAGTCTGAAGACTATGCAAGAGCATCGATTCCTATGTTCAATATTGTTTATGGTCCGGAAAAAACAAGAAAATATATATTAATTTATAGTGTGTTGCTGGTATTAACCAGCTTGCTTCCAGCTCTATTTTTGAAAAAGGCTTTACTTTATCTAAGCATGGCAATTTTTGCAGGTTGCATCTTTATTTGGTACGCTATATCAATTCTCAGATTCAAGAACCACAACTCACAGAAACAAATGTTTTCTTATTCAATTTCTTATCTATTTTCCCTATTCGCCAGTATTATTTTTTGTTCTATTGATTTATTTTAGTTATGAAAGAACGGCAGAAGCATAAAAACTATTTTTTACTTTTCCTTTTGGTAATGCTCGTTGTCACACTTTTTTTTGTTTCTATAATAAAATTTAAAGGTGCAGCTTAAACTACCTTTAGAAATTGTGCTTTCATAAAAGCAACTATATACTTTGTTAACCGATATAAACAAAGATGAGTAAGAAAGAAGTGACAATATACACGGATGGGGCGTGTTCTGGTAATCCTGGAGCGGGAGGATGGGCAGCTATCATATTATTTCAAGATTATAGAAAAGACATTTATGGTAGAGAAGAAAATACCACAAACAATAAAATGGAGTTAACAGCGGTGATCAATGGGCTAAAAGTATTGAAATTTTCTTGTAATATTAATTTATATACGGATAGTCTTTATATTAAGCATGGCATAACAGAGTGGATAAATAAGTGGAAAATGAATGGCTGGAAAACAAGTAATAAAAAATCAGTAAAAAATATGGAATTGTGGAAAGAGCTAGACAACGTTGCTTCACAACACGAAATTGATTGGAAGTGGGTTAAAGCACACAGTGGCAATAAATATAATGAGGAGGCTGATATTTTAGCAAGAAAAGCAATAATCGATGCTTAAAAAAATTACTATATTATTTTCCGTAGCTTTATTGTTCATATTGTGCTTCTTTATTTTTTTAAAGCCTTTAGAAATCAATATTAATTATATTAATTTTTATGTTAAACATAAAATATCAAAAATATTTGTTGGCTCAAGCGTTAATATGGAGAATACCTCAGTTGTTTGGCAGAAAGATGGCAAAGATCCGTATTTAGTCATTACAGATTTGGCAATAGCAAACCCTAATTTTACTATAAAAGTTCCTGAGCTTTTTGTACATTTTAAGTTAAGTTCCTTATTTAAAGCTAGCACAAATCTCTCTCAGGTTTCAGCTGATAATGTGCATGTATGTATCAAGAGAGAAGAAACTAATGTTAATCCGCAAAACTCATTAGACCTTTTGGATAATCATTATTTAAATAGTAACCGCCTTCCTTCGGTGTCATTCCAGCGCGTGACGCTGGAATCTAGAAAAAAAGAAACAAGTAGTCAAGCTACTTGGATGACAAGGACGAGTGCTGGAATGACAAGGACGAGTGCTGGAATGACAGGGAAGAATTTCAAGATGACAGAAAGCAGTGCAAAAAATCTATTAAAAACAATAAGGGAATTTTTTTTTGACTTAAATGCGGATTCAAAAATTGAATTTACTAACATCGCTATTGATAAAAGCACAGAAGATGAATTTTTTATTGATAAATTATATATAGGGAAGGGGGAAGATTTTAATGTTTTAGATATTCATGTGAATACAAAAGATGGAAAGGGATTTTTGGATGATTTATCAATTACAATAAAAAATCGCAACAATTTGCTAAATGTATACGGGACATTTTATAATCTAAAATTGGGACTATTGAGCGAGTTTTCTACATTAGTTAAAAGCTACAATTTGGACAAAAATATAGGATTCAAAGGAAGCTTCTCAGTGAAAATTAATAAAAAGGATGAAATTGTAGATGGAAATATATACGTATTGAATACAGAAAATTATTTGAACAAAAATTTGGCCTTAACTAATGTAAATATAAATTTAACATATAGTGATGGAATTATTAGTGTAAAAAACTTCCATTTTAAGTTAAATGACACGTATCTCTCTTTAATAGGCAAGATGAACTTTAGTACAAGTCATGCTTTGCTTAGAATTAATATTAGCAAGTTTGCTGCAAAGGATTTATGTACTTATGTACCAGATGGTGTAGTGAATAGTAAATTTAGAAGCTGGTATTGTGATAATATTAATGGGGATGTTTTAAATACCATTGTAAGTTTCAATGGCAAAATTAACAATTTGGTTGATGACGATCTGTCAGACATTGTAATTGTTGCTGATATAGAAAATGGTAGCGTAAAATTTGATGAAGATTTTGAGCAAGTAAAGGAATTAAAGGGTGATTTGATCATCAAGAATAACGATCTCAAAATTACTGCAAATAGCGCTAAGTTTCAGAATTTCACTATTAATGGTGGTGATATTGAAATGAAATCTCTCAATAAGGAAAATTCAGTTCTAACCATTAATGGCCAAGCTGTAAGTGATGCGTATGGTTTATATGAGCCTATAAGATTTAAGCTGGATGATGTGGTGAAGGTTGAAAGGGATAAAGTAAGTGGAATGGCAAAATCTGTATTTAATTTTCGCATTTTTAATCTAAATGCTGATGACAAAAAAGTAGACTTCTCAGCAAATTTTCATTCTGAAATTGACAATTTGGCCGTCTATAATGCAAGTCTTGGTAAATATGACATTAAGCTTAGTTTTGGCAGTGACTTTATAGATTTAAATGGTAGTGGTATGGTGAATAACACACAGCTATTATTTGACCTGAAAAGTAGCAATAGGAATGAAAGTTTTGCCTGGAATTTGACCGGAGATTTACCCGCTCAAATACTTGATTTTGATGAAAATATAGGTGGCTATGTCAATACAAATATAGAATTGGTGATAAATCAAGATAAGACGGGACATGTTAATGGTAATATGGATTTATCAGAGCTTGAATCACGTTCAAGTTATTTTGGGTGGAAAAATCGTTTTGAAGATCACAATAAAGTTTTGTTCTCTGTAAAATTAAAAGGTGCCGATGAATTGTTAGTAGACAAATTAGATGTTATAGGAAATGACCTAGATATAAAATTCAGCGGAAGAGTAGGAAATGGAAATTTATATTTAAATTCTAGTAGTTTTAAATTGCCTGATAATGATTTTAGTATAGAAATTGAATCAGGTAAGGAAAAAAATGCCATAACTATTTATGGTGAGAAAATCAATTTGAGTGATATTTTAGGCTTGCTTGGCAAAAACAATAATGGATTAAACAAAGATATAGAAATTAGTATGAATGTTGACAATGTAATTATGAAAGAAGGCGTCGTTATCAAAAATGCTAAGCTGAATGTAACCTGTACTAAAGGTAATTGCAATGGAAGTCAATTTACAGGACAGTTTCTAGAAGATAGCAGCAACATACTAGCGGAATACAGTGGAATAGGGCTCGAAATATATGCGGATAATGCAGGTATACTTTCGTGTTCCTTAGGCATTAGTAAATCAGTCAAAAATGGTAAACTTTCTCTTTATCTATCTCCTCAAAGAGAAAATGAAGAACATTATGGCATGTTATCTATTAGTAATTTTTATATCAAAGATGCTCCACTACTCACTACTTTATTATCGATGTCTTCGCTTCCTGGTATTGTAAATGCTATAAAGGATGAAGGTGTATACTTTTATAAATGTAATGTACCTTTCTCATACAAAGATGGCTCTGTCGAAATTGAAGAATCTTGGCTTGAAGGGGCGGAATTAGGCATTAGCACTAGCGGTAAGCTCGACATTAGAAATTATAAATTCCAAGTTGAAGGACAGGTAATACCAGCATATTCAATTAATAAATCTTTGTTAAAAATTCCTATAATTGGGAAACTTCTTACTGGTGGGAAAAGTAGGGGAATCGTTTCAATAGACTATAAAGCAAGTGGTGATGACAAAAACAATAACGTATCTGTTGATCTTATCTCTTCGCTAACTCCAAACCTATTAAAGAGGTTATTGGGAGTGTTTGATCGCATTATGACAAAAACTAACGAAGCTGTCATCGGTGGCTTAAAAGGTGGTGTGAAAAAGAAATTTGGTTCGACATGACCAAAAGGGAAGTTGTTTAACAAAATTATGGACAAAAATGCAAGAATTTCAGAATGATCCACCTGGTTTTTTATCTAATTATTTAAGCAATACCACTCTCTTTCTGGAAACTTGATTATGATAAAGTAAAAGTTATTTCTTTACAAAATTATAGACAAAAAATGCAAGAATTTCCGAATGATCCACCTAGTTTTTTATCTAGTTGTTTAAGTGCCCTTTATCGCCTCCCATATCTGCAAAGTTATAAATATAACTAGAAGGGTAGGGGATAAAAGTTCGTTATTTTACTATATTAGGTCATCATGTTGGTGATAATCATGATTACATAGTGAGTAATTGCCTACGTAGTTTTCGTCAGCATCGTGATTAACATCAGGTTGTATTTTAGCCAAGCCGCACTATACTTGTTAGGCGGAAGTGGACGGCAACATGTGTCTTACGAAGTCTATGCTTCAACCTAGGATCTTGCTTATCCCTTCCATCGGCATTGCTATCTTTACTTTACATCAAATTATCTACTTTTTGCATTTATTGATAACAGAATTCTGTTTTACTAACCAACATCCTATGCATAATTACAGACAACTTCCGCGCTACGGCAACAATTGCTTTCTTCATACCCTTCTTTTTTGCAAGCCTCAATCCCCAGCTTCTCAATTTAAATTTCCTTTTACATTTTACCAGTAAGACTTGTGCTGCTTCGTACAACACATTCCTACATTCTACTGGTCCCATTTTTGATATACTTCCATGCCGATCAATCTCTCCAGAAGCGTACTGTCTTGGGCTCAATCCCATATAGGCTCCAACTGCATAAGATGTTTCAAACCTATATGCATCATCTATCGCAGCTTTGTATGTCATTGCTACTATAATACCAACTCCTGGAACAGTAGTTAATAATTTACAATCCTCATCTTTTTTACCTTGCTCTGAGAGCATTTTGTCAAGTTTTCTTATCGATTCTTCTATTGTTTCTAAGCTATGTACTAATGCTTCAATTGAGTTCTTGCTAATTTCATCTAGCTCATTAATTATTTCTTGCACTTTTAAAATGAAACTTGTAGATCTGGCACGCTGATCAATTTTTATCCCGTATATTTTTAATAATCCTCTTATTGTTCCCTCAATTTTCTCTCTGCTACGTGTTAATTGTCTTCTGCTTCCAAGCATTATTTTAATCTGACAAGCTTCATCTGACTTTACTAATACCTCTTTAAATAGCCCAACTCTCATCATTTGTGCTATACCTCTTGCATCATTTTTATCATTCTTATTGATTCTTGCAGACAATGCTGCTGCCATATGCCTTGCATCTACACAAGTTACTGGCAATCCAAATCTCCTCAATTCTTTGCACATTGATATTGATAGTTGTCCACTTTCTATCCCTATTGCTTCATATTTTTTGCTTTGACTAAGCAAATACTCCGCTATTGTACTGCTTTCACTTACAATAACTTCTTCTTTAACAATTTTTCCTTTCTCATCAACGATACTGATAAAAGTTTCTTTGAGTGAGACATCTAATCCACTATAATATTTCATAAGACTGCTCCTACTGTAAAAGTTTAAATTATTTTTGAAGAACTAATTCTATTGAACTTGTTACTTCGTGCTAAAATAATGGAGTATGTCTCTCCATCATTCAATAGCAATTACAGTATGTGTCTTATCTAACCATTCGGACATATTCTTGTCTGGATTATGAAAATACATTCGACTTATCTCCTTATTTTCATCAATAGAAATTACTACAGTTGCATTCTGACTTAATGGCCCCTCATTTAATCCATCACATTCACTAATGAGCGATTCATGAGAGTTCTTAATGTCTTTGATAAATTGAAGTTTTTCTTTTTCTGCTGAAAGATAACCTTTGTGTTGTATATCATAATTGGTCCCTTTGTACTTAAATTGCAACACTCCTGTAAACTCTGTGTATTCATCGCCTTTTTGTTCTTCTTCTGGTTCTGGATTCGTGCGGTTTTCATTTGCCTCTTCTTCAGACTTACTTCTGCTTATAAGCGTCTTATCTAGCTGTTTGAATATATTTTTGTCGGAGTTTTGAAAATATATTCGACTTATCTCCTTATTTTCATCAACGTAAATCGATAAAGCTGTATTCTCATTCCCCAATCCATCACATTCACTAACGAGCGATTCATGAGAGTTCTTTATATCTTGAATAAATTGAAATTTCTCTTCTTCTGAAAGGTCCTTGCGGTATATACTATAAGTTGTACCTTTGTATTTAAAACTAAACATCGATCCACGGTCTTTATATTCATCTAGTCCAGAATTCTTGACACATTGTATAATTTGAAATTTTTCTTCTTCTGAAAGATCCTTGCGGTATATACTACCAGTTGTATCTTTATATTTAAATTTAAACATCGATCCATGGTCTTCATATTCATCTACACCCATCTGCTTGCAAATAGCTTTATAATTTTTTTCTTCTACCTCAAGTCCAATTGCATTTGCCATCAGCTGACCATTTACAAAGTCCAATTCTCTTACTTTTGCTTCGGAAAGCTTAAATTGAAACACATGACCGAATTCATGAGCTAAAACGTTGTCCGTATAAACATCTTTATAGAGTAATACGCTTTCTCCATTTGTCATCCCACCAGAAGTATTGAGCGAAGATTGACTCCATGAAAACTTAGGAACCAAAGTGCCATATCTCCTATAATCATCTCCATTATTAAAAATATAGGTATGCACAGTAACTTGAGTATCACTATCCATACAAAACTTTGCTTTATATGCCTCATAGGCATTTTGAATATCAAGCTTTATTTGATCTTGCTCCCGTTGCGATACATTGTCATAATGTATTACGCAATTCAACTTTCCATATTCAAAATTGAATTGATTAGGTAATACATCTTGTAATCCTACGTATTTTGTATTCTCACCAAAGTTTTTTGATTGTGCAGTTTTATATAAATTATTACGGTATGTAATAGAGTTTCCGTTAGGCAACTTAGGTATCTGCGCAATCGCTGTTCCATTACTATCATAGAAGAAAATATCAGAATCACCAATCCTAAAATCCTTTATAGATTGCCCGCAAGTGCCATCATTTGCACAATCGTGATGATTTGGGTCAGTCTTCTTATAAAACCATGCATTAGTGTATTTTCCCATTTTGATACCTCACTACCAAACCTTACTATATTATTATCTTGGTAAAAATCATAATAATTCGTTAACTTGTATTTTAAATCTGTATATCAAGTGTACTTTTCTCATAAAGTGCCAATTGTGAAGCTAATGAACTTTATTTGTTTAAAATTTTGCTGAAATAGCTCTTTTTATACTATGTTTTATATAGCTAAACTGACTTAGATTTACCGACAATTTGAAAAACGACAAATTCGTCATCCCGCTACTAGTTAGCGGAATCTATGCCGAGATACCGCGAATGAATCGCGGTATGACGGTTCGCGGCGGGATGACGATAAGCTCGTCATCCCGCTACTTGTTAGCGGCTGAGAGATACCGCGGCGGTATGACATAGGAAAACCTTTCTTAGGTTAGCTATAGTTCGCTATATTATGTGATTTTATTTTTAGCGTTGCTTCTTATATTATGTGATTTTATTTTCCATAATGTATATTATGTAATTTTCAATGCTAATAAAACTACTTCCCAACCTTTTAAACAGCAACTTGTCGAACCTCCAGATTAGTACTTAAGAGAAAGTGTTAAAGTATCTCTTTAAGTATTATATATTAGTATTTGGAGATCATACTTATTATAGATCTCCAAAGTACTCATAACGCGTTATGAGCAACACTCGCTACTTTGTTTGAGTCTGGTTCATCTAGTTTATTACTAGGTTTTAATACTGCATATGTAATGCCACCAGCAACAATTCCGACTGCCAGCGCAGCAGCTACAGCTATGCCAACTATAGCTAATACTGATAATTGAACACCAGCAGCAAAACATCCACCACCGACTACCAATGCAGCTATAACACCACAAATGATATCAATTTCTAAAGACTTACGTGCTTCTTTATCAGGATCTCCTTTTACAGCAGCTTGAAAATTTCCATCATCCTTCAAAGTGTTTGTTACTGCAGTTCTTAAATCTTGATTGCCTACTACAGCTTCTTGTAACCCTTCATTACCTGCAACCTCAGTTACTAGTGTATCTTTCTTTGCACCAGTAAGTAACTGAGCAGCTACATCCTCATCTGATGGACTTTCTCCATCTTTATCAGGCTCTCCAAGTTTACAATCATCTTCATCCATAGTTTGGATTGCTGCTTTTCTCAAGTTTTTTATATCTTCATTACTTAAATATTCAGCGATTTTTAAATTGAATGGACCCTCTTTCCGCATAAAACCATCAAAATGTCTAGTAATACCAAATCTCATAAATAAGTAGGCAAATAACTCACAGAACAAATGGTTTTGATCGAACTTTCCGTAATATTACGAATGAATGCACATACAGTATCCTCCAATAAACTAACAGAGTCATATATTCTATTTTTAATGAGATTGTCTTTCAAATATTGCCATAAACGCTCTACTGGATTTAACTCTGGTGAATATGGAGGTAAATAGATTAAGGTAATATTTTGTGGTATTTTTAAACCTTTGGATCTATGCCATCCTGCACAATCCACAACAAGAAATGCCTCCCTTGTTCCTAAATATTGTGACATCTGCTCAAGGAATATATTCATACAATCAGTATTGACGTTTGGTACGAATAAGCTAGAACTCTCTCCATTTCTAGGATTAACTGCACTATAGAGATAAAAGTTTTGCCTACCTAATTTTACCTTAACCTGTGTCCTAATGCCTTTTTTAAACCACCCGTGTCCAATCTTTGAATGTGTGCCAAACCGCGACTCATCGAAGAAAAATAGCTCTTTTTCGGGATACGTGACAATAGTTTCATTAAGATTTTTTTTTAAACTCTTCTTGTTTATTTTTATCCTGTTTATTGTGCACAGGCCTTGGAGTAATATACGAAAAACCTAACTTTTGCATCAGTCTATGTGCTGTAGACTTACTTACCTCAATAGAAAACATTTTCTCAATTATGATTTTTAATTTCTTAGCCGTTAGGTTGGCTCCTTCTTCTGCTATGACATTTTTAATTTCTTCTTGCTGCTTGTAGCTCAACTTCGGCTTTACTCCACGTCCTGGTTGTATTTTAAACGCATTGACTCCTCCTTCCTTAAATCTTGTAATCCACTTCATCAATGTAGTTCTAGTAATTCGGTATATTTGAGCAACTTTTGTTATTCCATATTCTTTTGCAGATATTATTGCCTGTAATCTTCTTCCTATCTCTCCTCTTATGCCGTGCTTCTTTAATTCCAGGTTACACTTATTATATAATTCTTCTCCTATTGCTTTACTTTTTCCTGCCATAACTCCCCACTAATTCTTAAATTATTCTATTTTAGAAATTTTTCTTTATTCGTCTATTTATTTTTAGGAATTGGTATAATCTATCTCCTTCTAAATTGTGTACTAGGATTGGAAGTCGATCTTTCAACGCTTCATCAAAAAGAGTGTTTAAAATTTTCTCATCTGCATCTTTTATTAATTCTACAAACTGATCATTGCTTATTGTCTTGATAGCCTCCAGAAACTGATTCATTTTAAGGTGAGGGAAAATTTCTTTTACTTGGTCTAGATTTAAGTCTTTCACTAGGTTTGTAAGCTGATTTTTATCTAAAAGAGGAACAATTATTTGTAACTTTTCTGGATTTAGTTCCTGAGCAAGGGTTTTTAGCTGGTGATTGGTTAGATGATCCACTAAAGCTTGGAGAGCCTGATAAAGATGGAGAAAGTCCATCAGATGAGGATGTAGCTGCTCAGTTACTTACTGGTTTGAATTTAGTTCAGGAATTATTTTTTGCAGCTGCTCATTCGTTAAATTCTGTGCTAAAATCTGGAGTTGATTTGAATTCAGTTCAAAAATTATTTTTTGCAGTTGAATAGGTATATCAAGTAACATATTATTCACTATTTCCTTTATTTCCCCTGCATTACAAGGTGCTACGTTTTTTTGCAGCGCTGTATTGTAAGGTGAATCGATAATATTTCCTTTTTTATCTGAGAAATAGTATTTACCACTTTCGTCTCGCGTTACGTATTGATACGATACAGCTTGTGCAAGAAAACCCACACTATTGTACCTTCCACTGTTATCTCCTACACTAGTTATACCAAACTTCGTTATTGGGAAGACAAATAGAATATACGATAAATTCACTTAAACCTCCAGTTATAGGCGGAAAGCACTCTTTTTCATTTGTCTCATTATTATTGAGAATTGGTATTACTACGTTTACTAGCTGATCATTAAGGTATATAAGAGAATTATTAGTGGCATCTCGGTTATACCAGTTATTAGCGTTCAGACTTTGTCCCGATTCATTAAGACAAGTATACATTCCATTATGAAATTGACAGAAGTTTACGTTTAGTGTTAGCACCTCTTCACTTTTATCATTCAGCGGTATAAAAGCAAGTTTAGCAATTTTGTATGGTCTACTCACATCAGCATTATCTCTGCCAGAAAAAGAGGTTCCTAAACAAACATTTTTGCCTGGATAGCATGTCATTCCTTCGCTTATCACAAGAGACTTTCCAGGTACCATCTTAAAAACATGCTTTTTTCCACTCATAGGCATTACCAATAAATTAACTGTTAGTATTCTAACATTTATTGATTAATTTATTATTAAATTGGTATATATTAGAATTATAATAACAAATATTACTTGTATAGAGAAAAGTTACGAAAAGAAATAGGGATTTTTAGGAAAGTAGATTAAAATAAGCTGTTTTGACAGGTTTTGTGGCGTGCTAGAGCTAATATAGACTGGTGGAGGCAAGCGGGATCGAACCGCTGACCTTCTGCGTGCAAAACAGATGCTCTACCAGCTGAGCTATGCCCCCAATTCTTGCTTAAAGCATAAATCACTCAGGCTGAAATGCAAGAAATATTTATCTGTTATAGCTAAACTAACTTAGATTTACTGACAATTTGAAAAACCGTCATTCCGCTACGTGTTAGCGCCGCGGCGGTATGACGTGTTATACCAAATCTCATAAATAAGTAGGCAAATAACTCACAGAACAAATGGTTTTGATCGAACTTTCCGTAATATTACGAATGAATGCACATACAGTATCCTCCAATAAACTAACAGAGTCATATATTCTATTTTTAATGAGATTGTCTTTCAAATATTGCCATAAACGCTCTACTGGATTTAACTCTGGTGAATATGGAGGTAAATAGATTAAGGTAATATTTTGTGGTATTTTTAAACCTTTGGATCTATGCCATCCTGCACAATCCACAACAAGAAATGCCTCCCTTGTTCCTAAATATTGTGACATCTGCTCAAGGAATATATTCATACAATCAGTATTGACGTTTGGTACGAATAAGCTAGAACTCTCTCCATTTCTAGGATTAACTGCACTATAGAGATAAAAGTTTTGCCTACCTAATTTTACCTTAACCTGTGTCCTAATGCCTTTTTTAAACCACCCGTGTCCAATCTTTGAATGTGTGCCAAACCGCGACTCATCGAAGAAAAATAGCTCTTTTTCGGGATACGTGACAATAGTTTCATTAAGATTTTTTTTTAAACTCTTCTTGTTTATTTTTATCCTGTTTATTGTGCACAGGCCTTGGAGTAATATACGAAAAACCTAACTTTTGCATCAGTCTATGTGCTGTAGACTTACTTACCTCAATAGAAAACATTTTCTCAATTATGATTTTTAATTTCTTAGCCGTTAGGTTGGCTCCTTCTTCTGCTATGACATTTTTAATTTCTTCTTGCTGCTTGTAGCTCAACTTCGGCTTTACTCCACGTCCTGGTTGTATTTTAAACGCATTGACTCCTCCTTCCTTAAATCTTGTAATCCACTTCATCAATGTAGTTCTAGTAATTCGGTATATTTGAGCAACTTTTGTTATTCCATATTCTTTTGCAGATATTATTGCCTGTAATCTTCTTCCTATCTCTCCTCTTATGCCGTGCTTCTTTAATTCCAGGTTACACTTATTATATAATTCTTCTCCTATTGCTTTACTTTTTCCTGCCATAACTCCCCACTAATTCTTAAATTATTCTATTTTAGAAATTTTTCTTTATTCGTCTATTTATTTTTAGGAATTGGTATTAGCTATAGGCTATTGCTAAGCATTATAATAGTGCACAAATTCTGCAGGGTATATACAGTTTTCTATTTTTCTTATCTCCTTAGCGTTATACTTCACACCATCCAAATAAATCTGTGAACTGAAAATTAACAAGAAGTTTTCCTTTAAAAATTTTTTAAATTATCCATAGATTTTTTAACTAAATTATCACTAACGCAGTATATTATATAATTTATTTAACCACACATGAAAATTTTAGTTTGATTAAAACGGATAAAAACTGTATTGATGTTTAGTATAGCTGAAAAATGAAATGATCCCGTAGCTCAGCCGGTAGAGCAACTGACTTTTAATCAGTGGGTCACGCGTTCGAATCGCGTCGGGATCACCAGTCGTGTTTTACGAACTTCTCTCTATAGTAATTTACCACAACACAAAACCCGTTTGTCTAATTATTTGCCCCAAAATTCCTGTTTTCTTTCCGTAATCTGTTAATTTTCTACTATTTTTCTCAAAAAGGTAGGTACTTTTTTGCTATTTTGAGAAAAGTAAATGAGTAAATAAATGAATTTCGCGTGACGCTAAAGAGGACCTGTTTTCTCCATGAACATAGTTTATAGCTTCTTTCAATATTAAACGTAAGAAAAAATAGATTTTAGCTACTCCTGTTTGTTTAATTGAAGGGGTGCCCTCATAGTGACGCTGAACACTCAAAAAGTGTAGCTGCGACCTGCGTTCTATATCCAGCCACATAATAAGCAGCTATGCCTGCCAAATTAACGACTGTGTGGCTTGCCTAGACCGGTATTGGCTGCAACCTACTGCATATTAGCAGCACTGTTGTTGCCCAGATGTGCACTTTTTGCAGCATTTTGTATCTAAGCAACTTTTTCTGTTGAGCCGTAAAATTTCTCCAACTGCTCACTCCATAATATCGGTATCTTGGTTTTTTTGAAGTCTATCAATTTTAGGTAACGGGGTTGTGTTCCATTCAATATGTCTTCTTTCATCTTCGGTGCTAGATAATTTAGACGTAAAATGCGTTTTACATAGTCTAATCCAAGCTTCTCATGGGCACAGAGCTCGTTTATAGTTGCAAATTTTCCGCTACTTAGTTGCCTCTGCCACAAATCTGCTCTCACCAATGCTTTTAGTAATGGATTATCTACTTCCTTATCTTTCCCTTCAGGATCTATTATCATTGTTCTTCCTCCACGTTTTTTAAATTTTACTGGCATGAAAATTTTTTCTTCATTTTTGTTCATGCAGAATTCAATACCATCTTCACATACCTTTAAGTTTTTAATTACCTGACGAATTATTTTCTCTTGCTCTATCGGGGATAGATTATTCCACGTTTCTTCACTTATACCCTTCTCACAATTAAGTGGATTACTCAGTATCTGTGGCATATATTTTATTACTGTTTGTTCTATCTCACCTGCTGCAATATGACGCTGGCTAAATGTACATTCTATTCCCTGTTGATGATTTCTACAGACGTAGTAACAATAATTTCTCCTTTTCTTCTGAGTATAACATGACTTCATTGATGCTCCGCAGCTACAACTTATTATCCCCTTTAATAAATGATTTGTTGCTGTTGGACTTTTCCTACTCTCGGGATTTTTAAAAGTAGCTTGCACTTTTTGCCATAGTTCATCATCAATTATTGCTTCATGCTGCCCAGGATATAGATTTTCTTTATATTTTATACGACCATTGTAGATTGGGTTAGTCAGAACGCGATATAAATAATACTTTTGAAATGAATCTCCTCCGAAAGTTTGGCCAGATTTCTTTTTATACTTCTTTGTACAATGTCCTTCCTCATTTAATTCCCTAAGGGTTTTAATCGCAGACTTTGTCTCTACAAAACTCTCAAATATATTCTTTACTAACTCTGCTTCTTTTTCGTTCACAACCAGCTTTTTATCTTTTACATCAAATCCAAGTGGTGGCAGACCTCCTGTCCATAAACCTTTCTTACGTGATGCTGCTATTTTATCTCTTATTCTTTCCGCTGCTAACTCCCTTTCATATTGCGCAAAGCTCAGTATGATGTTTAGCATTAATCTACCTATAGGGTCTGCTGTATTGAATGATTGTGTAACTGACACAAACGTAACTTTATGTTTATCAAATAAATCCACTATTTCTGCAAAGTCAAGTAATGACCTTGATAAGCGATCTATTTTATAAATCACCACACAATCTATTGTGCCTGCTTTGATATCTCCAAATAACTTCTGTAGTGCTGGCCTCTTTAAATTCCCTCCAGAATATCCTTCATCATCATATCGTTTATCCACTGTAACCCATCCCTCTTGTTGTCGGCTTTTTATATAATGTTCTCCAGACATCCTCTGTGCATCTAGACTATTAAATTCTTGTTCAACTTTATCTTCACACGATTTACGTGTATATACTGCATATCTAATTTGTTTTAACATTGTTTCACCCCAAAAAAAACTAATCCATTCCATCTTGTTCCTGCAATTTCAGTTGCTATTGCAGATAGTGAGGTATAAAGTTGATCTTTATATGTAAATGATCTTTTCCCTCTTACTGTTACTTTATGAATTTCTCCTTTATATTCTTTTGTAAGTACTGTTCCTACCGGTAAAGCATTACCACTCCATACCTTCTTCCCTTGCTCCAATTGATTACGAAGGGAGGTAAGCTTTTTTTCCCCTTCACCCGACATACTACCACAAGCAATTTCCTGTAAACGATAAGCTACGCGCTTTATTAAAGATTTTTTGGAGTATGGTGGTGCGTCAGATTGAAATAAATCCTTCCATATTTCCCTCAGCTCTGCCAACGGTTTTCTCTCTAATGACAACACCTCCTTTTCCACCATTTCCTTCCTTTTCTCAATCAACTTCCATAACCTTCTGCTTCGCCACTAACTCTCTCATTATCTCCTCACTATTTGCCATATATGCCAGATCTATTGGCGTGTATCCTTTTTGGTCTTTCGCATTTACATCACCTCCCGCTTCTAATATCGCTCTCACGTTCCCTATTTCCCTCATAAATACCGCATTATGCAATGGCGTTCTTCCTATGTAGTTCCCAGTATTAACATTTGACCCCGCTTTTATTAGCTCCCTTACCGTCTCTTCATACCCCATTAGGCTCGCATAATGTAATGCCGTATTTCTCTTACCGTTTCTAGCATTTACATCTGCTCCTCCCCTTATCAGCACTTTTACATTTTCTAAACTTCTCGCAAATACTGCGCAGTGCAGTGGTGTATAACCCTTTTTATCTCTTGCATTGACCTCCGCTCCTTTTTTTATTAATAACTTCACTGTTTTGCAATCGGAGATTTCTACTGCATGGTGCAATACTGTTTCCCCTTCTTCATCTTTTTCATTAATATTCTTAAACGAGTTCTCTAATAATTCATAAAATGACTTATTAAAAGCTTCTCTCTTTTCCTTGCTAAACCTCATTTCATACCTCACTATAAAAACATACATAAAGTCGCCAATTTGGCTCACTTCAGTGCAAGATCAATTTCTTATGTTTACCTACACCTACCTAATTTATAGCTGTTTTGGCATGGAAAAGCAACTTCTTTTTTTCAAAAAACACACATTTTTACCGAATGTTAATGTAATATATGAAGATATAAATATAAGTATTTAGCGTATTAAACATATGGGCTGTTTTTCTTCCCAGGACCTGTTCAAATGTCGATGTTCATGCCAAGTTAGTACACATACTGTAATTGCTATTGAATGATGGAGAGACATACTCCATTATTTTAGCACGAAGTAACAAGTTCAATAGAATTAGTTCTTCAAAAATAATTTAAACTTTTACAGTAGGAGCAGTCTTATGAAATATTATAGTGGATTAGATGTCTCACTCAAGGAAACTTTTATCAGTATCGTTGATGAGAAAGGAAAAATTGTTAAAGAAGAAGTTATTGTAAGTGAAAGCAGTACAATAGCGGAGAAACCTTTCTAAAATTGGCTTGTATTTTAAATTCCACACTTGTTCAGATAGCTTATCACTTCCTAGTAAAAACCTTTTTCCCCTCTCTTCTATACTACTTACTGGAAAACATGCGTTTATTTCTCCTAAACTCCAACTGTCCGATAATACTATCTGCGCTTTAGCAAACTTAATCTCAGGTAATAAGCTCTGTGGTAGCGGATATAACGTTTTTAAATTATTCCACTGATGACTTCTTTCATAAATACCGTTATAATTCTTTGTGTGAGGCTCGGTTTCTCCAAGTATTGCTACATCTAGCCTATACAGATCATTACTTAATGCCTGCTCATAATGATCGCGTAGATAGTTTTCTATAATCCTAATAACTGGACCACTAGACCTGAAAAAATTTACTCTCCCAAATGATAACACTGGTCCATCTTTTTCTATTTTTACCCCCGAATAGTCAGAAAGAAGATCTCCAAATAAACTCTCATCCAATATAAATCTCTGCGCATTATAATAATCGTTAAAAATCCTCATTAGCCGTGATCTTGCAGGTAATGATAGTTTTGCTAGTTCTACTACTGCATCAACAAAGAAGTCTTTCGGAACATCTTTTATCCCTATCTGTAATTCAAAAAAGTGTTCTCCGGGTGGCTCTTCAATAATTGTAATATCTTCTATATTTGCCCATTTTAATGCTATTTTTAGTGACGCTGGTGTTCCTCTTAAACGCTGAAATTCTACCCCTTCTTTTATCGCTCTTCTTTTCTCTTTTGCCCAACGCAGAATCTCTTCTAACCCATATTCCTCTATTATCCACGGCAATACTTTTTCCCCTGGGCTAAATTTAAATCCTTTTACACAGCTTGGGTCTACTTTGTAATCGATTGCATCAATCAGCGCTTTTTCTTGCTTTGTTGCGTTTGGTGGTAATAGCATTAATTCAACTCAACATTTAAACTTCTTAAGGCAGCACACTCATTCCCCAGTACCACAACGTCCTCTCTTGGCTCGATTAATTCCACGTTTTCTACTCCTTCTACGAACAAATTCGCTATAATCCACGACCTTGTTACATTCCATCCTAATCTTTTCGTTGTTTCAAATTTTTCTATAAATTTCTTCTTCACCGTTTCAATAATATCTGGTCTTTTAATGCTAATTTTACTGTGGATATCTATTTCTATAATATTGCAACTTACCACTTCTATTGTATCTGTTAAAATCCTCACATCCTCCCTGTTTAGCTGATTTCTGACAATTTCTAGTAATTCTTCTGGCAGTGTGGATAATTCTGTGGATAAGATTGAAACTTGTACTTTTCCTGGTACAGGTGATTCTACTAATGCATCTTTTACTCTCGTATCTGCTGATAATGCATAATACCGATAATTTCCTCCTGTGCTTGAGCCAACTATTCTTGCCTTGATTCTTTTTCTAAATCGTTCATCCTTTTCCCCGTTCTCCCTTTCCACTCCGTAAAATTCAGCTAAATCATCAAGTTCTTCTCCCCTTGCAAACTTAAGTAAGTTGCCCCTTGCTGCTTCGTTTATTCTTTCTCTGAGCAAAAGTTCTCGCCATGCTGCTACCTCTAAAATCTTTATTGCTGGATCACTTTCTACCAATACTGTAAAACTTGAGTCTCGACGTATCAACTCCTCCTTCATACGTGAAAAGATTTCTTCGAAGTTCAGTGGCTCAATAATGTTAGGCTGCTCCATCTTTATACCACAACTCCATCAAAGCGAATCTTTTCCCCATTTGGTAGATAAATCCCATCCAAAGAAATTGTGACTTTCCCTTCTTTTACCTCTGTAATTTTTACCTTTTCCAGTTTGAACCTCTTTTCCCATTTCTGCAATGCCTCAGCGGTTGCTGCGTAAATTTCTAATGTAAAATCACGATTTACTGGCTTATCTACTAATTCAAATAATCTTGATCCATACTCTCTTCTCATAATACGTGATCCAATAGGAGTGGTTAAAATATCAGTAATTGATTGTTTTAAATGCTCCAAACCTTCTAATGCCTTACCTGTTTCAGCACTCATTCCCTTCATATCTTTATCCAGAAAAAACGCTGCTACTTCCACTTACTACCTTAAAACCACATGAGGCTAAATCACCAACTCGTGCAATACCAATATCATTAACAAATACGCTGTTTGACCCTTGCGTTAGTTTCTCACCTAGAGTTAAGATATCTCCTTTTCGACAAACAGATCTACCGTTTATAAAAACGTCGTTACTTCCACTCATACAAACATGAACCGGTATCCCCATGCAATGATCTCCTATACAAACTATAGCTCTTCTCATGTCAATTGAGATCAACTCTCCTTCCCTTAAGTTTTATTCCTTCTTTTGTCATCTCTATACTCGATTTTCCAACTTTTAGCGTTATTTTATCTACTACTTCAATCTCAAGATGATGATTCTCCTTATCGTACGATAATTTCGTTCCATCCTTAAACTCTAAAATATGCGCGTCTTTTCGGCATTCCGAGGGAAAATACTTCTGCTGATAAATTGCCGGTAACACCACCCCTAATGACAACTCTCCATATGGCGATAATACCATCACCTGCTCATCAATATCTGGGGAAAACCAACTTCTATCTTCTCCTGCTCTTGCCGTTACCCACGGAAGCCAATCGGTTAAAAATTCTCCTACCTTTACCCGCACTCTTGCTTTTTCATAGTCTACTTCTTTAACTAGACCTATACGAATAATGTTCGCTAGCCTTCTATTTAGCTCTGCAATCGCAAAATTATGGTCTAACATTTTCCCCCACACTAATAATATGCGGTATAATACCAGTTTCTAACCACATTGATTGACCTGTATGTAGCTCATGAACCCATTCGACCAACCACACTAGATATGCATCTAATTCTGGTCTAAAATCATCTCCTCCTGCTGATATAAATTCACCTGCTGAAACATTTTCCACGTCCCAAGTATTTTTATTCACAACTCTTGCAACTTCTGTTGCTAATTCTCTCACAACTATCGAGATGATATGAATTGTTATTGCTTGGCTGGAAGCATGAGAAGATAATAACTTCTCAGAGTGGATAGGTGGCAGGTTGAAAGGATTCATGAGGCCCTATTTTGCTTTTATATGCAATAATGGGATTAGACCTCGTTATCGAGATTAACCGCCCCTGCCACCGAAAACCATCGTGCGGCCCATAAAATTTGGTGACCGCGTATAGGAGGTTGGACCAACCGGTAATATTCTACTCTGATATTTTGTAGTATTCAATAAGAGGGAAAATTTATGCGTTACATAGGTATTGATTTACATACTAATAGCTTTACTGTTTGCTACTTATACCAAATCTCATAAATAAGTAGGCAAATAACTCACAGAACAAATGGTTTTGATCGAACTTTCCGTAATATTACGAATGAATGCACATACAGTATCCTCCAATAAACTAACAGAGTCATATATTCTATTTTTAATGAGATTGTCTTTCAAATATTGCCATAAACGCTCTACTGGATTTAACTCTGGTGAATATGGAGGTAAATAGATTAAGGTAATATTTTGTGGTATTTTTAAACCTTTGGATCTATGCCATCCTGCACAATCCACAACAAGAAATGCCTCCCTTGTTCCTAAATATTGTGACATCTGCTCAAGGAATATATTCATACAATCAGTATTGACGTTTGGTACGAATAAGCTAGAACTCTCTCCATTTCTAGGATTAACTGCACTATAGAGATAAAAGTTTTGCCTACCTAATTTTACCTTAACCTGTGTCCTAATGCCTTTTTTAAACCACCCGTGTCCAATCTTTGAATGTGTGCCAAACCGCGACTCATCGAAGAAAAATAGCTCTTTTTCGGGATACGTGACAATAGTTTCATTAAGATTTTTTTTTAAACTCTTCTTGTTTATTTTTATCCTGTTTATTGTGCACAGGCCTTGGAGTAATATACGAAAAACCTAACTTTTGCATCAGTCTATGTGCTGTAGACTTACTTACCTCAATAGAAAACATTTTCTCAATTATGATTTTTAATTTCTTAGCCGTTAGGTTGGCTCCTTCTTCTGCTATGACATTTTTAATTTCTTCTTGCTGCTTGTAGCTCAACTTCGGCTTTACTCCACGTCCTGGTTGTATTTTAAACGCATTGACTCCTCCTTCCTTAAATCTTGTAATCCACTTCATCAATGTAGTTCTAGTAATTCGGTATATTTGAGCAACTTTTGTTATTCCATATTCTTTTGCAGATATTATTGCCTGTAATCTTCTTCCTATCTCTCCTCTTATGCCGTGCTTCTTTAATTCCAGGTTACACTTATTATATAATTCTTCTCCTATTGCTTTACTTTTTCCTGCCATAACTCCCCACTAATTCTTAAATTATTCTATTTTAGAAATTTTTCTTTATTCGTCTATTTATTTTTAGGAATTGGTATTAGAAACAGGAAAGCAAGAATATATTCGCACATTTCACTTACAGAACTTGGACAATTTCGTTGAAGGTCTTAAATCAGAAGATGAAATAGCTTTCGAAGCTACAGGTAATAGCTGTTTCTTTTATGATGCAGTGTCATCTTACGTCAAGCGCGCAGTGATAATTGCACCCTGGCAATTTGAAGTTATTCGCCGCTCTGTAAAGAAGACAGACAGGCATGATGCAAGAGCTATTGCTTTCTTTCTAAGCAAGGATATGTTGCCTGAAGCGAGATGTAAAAGCAAACAATGCCAGCAGTTAGCTTCTCTTCTTCGAACAAGAGAGCAGTTAGTGAAATCACAAGTATCTCTAATCAATAAAATGCACGGTCTTTTTAATTATCATGGGATAAAAATTAAGAAGGAAACGCTGACAACTAAAGCTGGATTTGAACGCTCTATTCAAAAACACAATTGGGATTATATAGAAAAGATAGAGATTGAAGTAATTATCTATCAACTGGAAGCTATTAGAGAAAATCTCAAGAAGCTTAAAGAAGAAATTACTGCTTTTGCTAAGCAACTTCCTGGATTTAATAACCTTATCAGTATTAAAGGTATTGGTGCAATTTCTGTAGCAGTTTTTATCACGACAATTGGCGATATTAATGATTTTAGCAATCCTGAAAAGCTCACTGCTTATTTCGGAGTTGTACCATCAGTTTCTCAATCTAATCAGCAATGTACTATTGGAAGAATCACCAAATATGGGCCAAAAATGGCACGAACTTCTTTAGTACAGTGTACCTGGGTCGCTATACGATATAGTCCTTACCTGAAAAGTTTTTACGAGCATGTGAAAAAGAAGCGTGGTTCTGCTAAGGCTATTATTGCAACTGCTAGAAAATTTCTAACAACCATTTTCTATACACTGAAAAGGAACTGGATTTTTGAAGATTTTACAAAATTTGAATTTTTTATTGAACAATAATTGTAAGGGAAAATATGATACCTTAGTTTTTATAAGCCAAATGAATATGTGCTTTAAGTGTATGTAGACGCACATATTCATTAGCTACATTAATTTAAAAATATTAATTAAAAACTTAGTATTAGTATTTTTGTTGTCAATGAAACAACTTTTGATCGAATAAGATGGTACAGTAATAAATAAAAAATTACATTAGAGCTGAATTTTACATCAGAAAATGTTTTGAGTAATACAAAAATCATTATTGACTTTTATGCAATTGAGAGCTACCGATCTCTGACAGACATTTTCTACATACTTAAAGACAACCGGGTTTTTAAAGATTTTACAAAATATGAAATTTCTTATTGACAACAATCATAGGAGGATTCCTCGGTAGTTGAATTTTTGTCTAGTTCTTTACATAGATAAATGTTCTTTAGGTGCAATGAAATATTATCAATTGAACAGTCAAATAACTCTGCCATATGTTTCTGAGTAAGCCATAGATTTTCATTTTCAAATCTAACTTCAATACATACCTTTCCGTCATCTGTTTCATAGAACAAAATTTCATTATAATCTAGTGATTTGTTGTTCATATACTTCCCTAGCCATATACTTCATATATAGCACCTTCTGCTTTAAGTGACAAATTTTTAGACGCAGAGCCAGTCAATTGATACATAGAAAAAATTGTATACAATATCTCTGTTCGTTTCCCTCTTACTACAACCTATAATAAAAATATAAAGTTATCCGATAAAGGAGGTGAAAACCAAAAGGTCCATAATTGCGTTTTAAAACGATTTTGTAACTCTGGGATAGCTTTAACGCTTGTAACACCCTTTAAAAGACAAATAAAAAGCGTTTCTAATGATTCCATTGGTGCAAATAAACTTACGAGTAAGTTTAGCGTCATTTTTATTCATTGTAAAGAAAAAATTTGTATGAAGGTCTTATTTATAAAACTCACTTGATGTTTTTGCAATAGCCAACTCATGTTACTTCTACCATAAGGAGGGTGACAAAATGTCCCTACCCTTTAAAACGCTTTAGGAGGTCCTTATAACACTATTTGTAATTTAGGTAGGATAGAAATCCTTCTTTTTTAAATTAATGCGTGTAGACCCCTTTAAAACGCAAATAAAAGGCATCTTTAGTAATCTTACTGTTACAAAACAAACTTGCTTGCAAGTTTATCACGGTTTTTATGCTTTGTAAAGAAAAATTTGAAAAAATTGTAAAAACACAGCTACGTAGCCGACAATCAACTTTGCAATTTAAAATTATTTTAACTTTTTTTTCAAATTCATCATAAAAAACCATGAGAAACACGGTAATACATTAGTATAGGGGCAATGAAACAGATTACCTTGTAGGATGATTCTTGGATTTCCGTTGTTGGTCAGCAAAAAACTATAAATTGCTAGTGTATTTTGAAGGAACCAAACGATATTTAGTGCTGCTCGTAGTCAATGTTTTGGTAATTTTATGATAAATGCAATAGATTGTTCAAGAGTAAAAGTGGGTTGGTTCACCTCCTGAAAAAGAATTCACAGTACAAAATTGGCTCTCTGTAGGGATATCTCAGTGGTGATTATGAAGTTGGTAAGTCCCTTCTCGCTCAGCAATTAATGACAGCAGTTGCTACCGGAAAACCTTGGCTCAGTATAGATGTTAAACAAGTTAAGACATATGCTTTATTTTGTGAGGATGAAAAAAAAGATCTTATACGCAAGCAATGTGCAATAAATGAATTATACCAACTGAATTCTGATCTTGTCAACAATATTCGTTTATTATCTCGAGTAGGTGAAAATAATTCACTTATAGTTTTCAATGACAGCTATACAGGTCCCTTATTTTCACGATTTGCTTGAAGACATAAAATCTTTTCAACCAAAACTTGTGATATTGGATGCAGCTTCAGATTTATTTGGAGGAGATGAAAATATCTGTACTCACCGTAATGCAGCTTTGTTGTGCCAATATAGCAAGGACAGTAAATTGCGCTGTTTTGCTGTGTAAACACGATACAAATATAGATATGTGGCATAATAGGGCATTTTACTTATCTAGATCAGAAGAAGCAAGTGATGAACGTGTTCTACAGTTCGGAGAATTTAGTCATTTTTTGCGTTATCAAGAT
The DNA here is from genome assembly GCF_964026865.1 of Wolbachia endosymbiont (group A) of Clivina fossor. NCBI lineage: Bacteria > Pseudomonadati > Pseudomonadota > Alphaproteobacteria > Rickettsiales > Anaplasmataceae > Wolbachia > Wolbachia endosymbiont (group A) of Clivina fossor. The sequence continues at coordinate 335,792 of NZ_OZ034707.1, forward strand.
GGGGTCTTTGTAATTTAGGATGTCTATTTTAACACTCGACCTCGGCAAACAAACAGGCTGGGCTATTCTTACAGATGGAGTAATTCAAAGCGGAGGTGAGAGTTTTCATGGTAGCCGTTTCAGCGGAGGTGGCATGTGCTTCTTAAGTTTTAGTAATTGGCTTAATTCCTTGAAAGACATTTCTGTAGTGTATTTTGAAGAAGTAAGAAGACACATACTGTAATTGCTATTGAATGATGGAGAGACATACTCCATTATTTTAGCACGAAGTAACAAGTTCAATAGAATTAGTTCTTCAAAAATAATTTAAACTTTTACAGTAGGAGCAGTCTTATGAAATATTATAGTGGATTAGATGTCTCACTCAAAGAAACTTTTATCAGTATCGTTGATGAGAAAGGAAAAATTGTTAAAGAAGAAGTTATTGTAAGTGAAAGCAGTACAATAGCGGAGTATTTGCTTAGTCAAAGCAAAAAATATGAAGCAATAGGGATAGAAAGTGGACAACTATCAATATCAATGTGCAAAGAATTGAGGAGATTTGGATTGCCAGTAACTTGTGTAGATGCAAGGCATATGGCAGCAGCATTGTCTGCAAGAATCAATAAGAATGATAAAAATGATGCAAGAGGTATAGCACAAATGATGAGAGTTGGGCTATTTAAAGAGGTATTAGTAAAGTCAGATGAAGCTTGTCAGATTAAAATAATGCTTGGAAGCAGAAGACAATTAACACGTAGCAGAGAGAAAATTGAGGGAACAATAAGAGGATTATTAAAAATATACGGGATAAAAATTGATCAGCGTGCCAGATCTACAAGTTTCATTTTAAAAGTGCAAGAAATAATTAATGAGCTAGATGAAATTAGCAAGAACTCAATTGAAGCATTAGTACATAGCTTAGAAACAATAGAAGAATCGATAAGAAAACTTGACAAAATGCTCTCAGAGCAAGGTAAAAAAGATGAGGATTGTAAATTATTAACTACTGTTCCAGGAGTTGGTATTATAGTAGCAATGACATACAAAGCTGCGATAGATGATGCATATAGGTTTGAAACATCTTATGCAGTTGGAGCCTATATGGGATTGAGCCCAAGACAGTACGCTTCTGGAGAGATTGATCGGCATGGAAGTATATCAAAAATGGGACCAGTAGAATGTAGGAATGTGTTGTACGAAGCAGCACAAGTCTTACTGGTAAAATGTAAAAGGAAATTTAAATTGAGAAGCTGGGGATTGAGGCTTGCAAAAAAGAAGGGTATGAAGAAAGCAATTGTTGCCGTAGCGCGGAAGTTGTCTGTAATTATGCATAGGATGTTGGTTAGTAAAACAGAATTCTGTTATCAATAAATGCAAAAAGTAGATAATTTGATGTAAAGTAAAGATAGCAATGCCGATGGAAGGGATAAGCAAGATCCTAGGTTGAAGCATAGACTTCGTAAGACACATGTTGCCGTCCACTTCCGCCTAACAAGTATAGTGCGGCTTGGCTAAAATACAAATTAGCCATATCAGACCGCGGAGAGAACCATGGAAGCATGCTATTTTAACTTATATTAAGACTATGAAGGGAAAGAATGATACCTTAGTTTTTATAAGCTTAATGAATATGTGGATAAATACTTTAAATGTGTGTGGCGTATTTATCCACATATTCATTGGCTGCATAATTTAAAAGAGATTAATTAGAAATTTAGTGCTGGTGTTTTGATTGCCAATAAAACCCCTTTTGATTGAATAAGATAATACGATAGTAAATAAAAGGTTGTATCAGACCTGAGTTTTACATCAAAAAATATTTTTCATGATACAAAAAATTATTATTGACTTTCATGCAATTAGAGAACCTTGGAACTGATGGTGCGCATTGTTATGGTGGTTTCTTTGCTGTTTTAGCTGCTTGGTGTGAAAAGCATCATATACCTTATCAAGGTGTACCTGTCAAGACGATAAAACGTTTTATCACCGGTAAAGGCAATGCAAGTGTGGCAAAGTAGTGTTAACGGCAGGGGTTGATGTGCAAAAAGATCGGTTAGAAGTAGAAGTAGTAGCATGGGGAAAAAACCGAGAAAGTTGGTCAATAGACTACCAGGTATTTGAAGGAGATCCGGGAGGAGAAGAAGTATGGGGAAAACTTTCGGAGTTATTAAATCATCATTTTATCGGTGAAAATGGGCTTGAATACATGATAAGTATGATGGCGGTAGATGCTGGGTATGCAACACAAGAGGTATACAACTGGGTAAGAAGTCATCAAGGGTCAGGGAGAGTAATGGCAGTAAAAGGGGCAAACAAAGCGCTAGTGCCACTGAGCAGCCCAAGTAGAGTTGATGTAACAGTTAGCGGACAAAAGCTAAAGAGAGGAATGAAGCTGTGGCCAGTTGGAGTATCGATATTAAAGTCAGAATTGTTTCAGTTGCTGAATGTTTTAACAGAAGGGGCGCCGGGGTATTGTCATTTTCCAGATTATACACCTGAGTATTTTAAACAGCTAACCGCAGAGCAACTAATTACCAAAGTAGTAAAAGGATATACCAAACAAGAGTGGCAAAAGATAAGAGACCGAAATGAAGTACTAGATTGCAGAGTTTATGCAAGAGCAGCATCGATAGCACTGGGAGTAGACAGATGGCCAGAGAGTAAGTGGGAGAGTTTAGTAGGTGAAAAAACTAAAAAGCCTAAAAAGGTAAGAAAGAGTAGATGGCTGGGTGAGAAGAATGTACAGCAGTGAATATTTAGCCCAAGTTGAAGAAGCGATAAAGAAGCTGCAAAGCGGGGAAAGGGTTGTCTCAATTGCATATGGTGACCATGTAGTTCGGTACGGGGAAGTTCAAATAAAGGATTTATTGGAGCTCAGGCAACGAATCAAAGCAGAGTTAAAAGTTGCAGGTGTGAAGCCGAAGAGAAAGATTGTTATTGCAACGAATAAAGGGATCATATAATGATAAAAATCGTTGAAAGGAACACTATGACAAAAATTATAGGAAAAGAATATACAGAATTTTTAGAGCAGTTGAAAGAACATATTGCTATTAGTCGTTATAAGGCAGCAAGAACAGTAAATAAAGAACTGCTACTGCTTTATCATTATATTGGAACGCGGATTCTAGAAAAACAAAAGAGTCAGAGTTGGGGATCTAAAGTAATTGAGCAGTTAAGTAGAGACTTAAAGGCTGAATTCCCGGAAATGAAAGGTTTTAGCACGAGAAACTTGAAATATATGCGTCAATTTGCAGTGGAGTATCAAGATATTGAATTTGTGCAACAACTTGTTGCCCAATTGCCGTGGGGACATAATGTATTTCTAATGGACTTAGTTCAGGACAAAGAAGCGAGGCTATTCTACATAAAAGAAGCTATTGAACATGGCTGGTCACGTAACATTATGGTGATGCAGATAGAGCTTGGTCTACATAAACGTCAAGGGAAAGCTATTACTAACTTGTTGTCTAAGTGAAGAAGGTCGCCCCTCTTCACTCGACTTCAAAACCGTACGTGAGACTTTGCGCCTCATACGGCTTCTCTCTAATTTGGTGCTTGTCATGCACACCTCCTGTGTAATTCATCGTGACAATGCCCATGTAACAAAGATAAATTTTTGATCATATTGTTTCGTCTATTCCGGTCTTTATGATGTATTTCTATTATATCATCACTTTCAAACCATAGTCTACAATTACCGCATTTACTTTGTTGTAACTTCAATAGTTTTATTACTCTTGATGGCTTATCTGGTATTTCTCTAAGACGATTACCCCAATAAACCCAATCACCATCATATGGAGATCTGGTTTTTTGCACTTTGATATGTCGTTTAATAACATGATCGCTGTGTATAATAAGATGTATCTTGTTACTTGTCATAAAACGCCAGTTATCGTTATTATACTTTTTAAAGTATTTTCTTTTTATCCAGCATTTCCCTTTGTTTGGGTGCCTAAAGACTGCCCACTTCCAGAGCTTTCTATGTATAGTATTATCCAATGAGCTAAAGATTTTACATGAAACTACTGAAGAGTAATATTGACTCCACCCTCTAATGATTGGATTGAGATTCCTTATTACTACTTCCTGTGGCGCCCCACGCATTTCTCTAAGTTTATGTTTAATAGCAAATATATGCTGCTTTATAGAATTACGACTTGGTTTTATTAATAATTTGTAACCTTTCTTACTTTCTTTTGTTGGATATTGTCTTATTGAAAATCCAAGAAAATCAAATCCTGGTTTTATTCCATTAATGATTTTTAATGTATGAGAAACTTTTGTCTTAGAAGGCTTTAATTCTAATCCAATGGTTTTTAACCATTCTTCAACTAGAACTTTTGCCCTAAGAATAATTTCTTCACTTTCATGTATGACGACAAAATCATCACAGTAGAAAATTACACTAATAGACTTTTGCGCATTTTTATGCGATATCCTACCATATTTTCTTTTCATGCATTGAAAGAGTTCGTTTGTTAATGCTTTTTTGATATGTTGCTCTAATCCGTGTAATGCAACACAAGCTAGCAACGGTGAGATCGTCCCTCCTTGAATTGTACCACGTTTTGTGGATTGAAACTTTCCATCTTCCATAACGCCTGCCCTTAACCATCCTCTTATGATTTTCTTTAACGTTGGTGTGGTATTGAGCTTTTCAAGCAGTTTATTATGGTTAATATTGTCAAAACATCCAGAAATATCAGCATCTAATACATATGCTGTTTTCTGTTTTAGCACATCAAATATGGCTTCAATTGCATCATGACATGATCTACCAGGTCTAAAACCATAAGTGTTTGGCTCAAGTTTTGCCTCCCATTCTGGTTCTAAAGCCATTTTTACAAGTGTTTGTTTTGCTCGACACGATATAGTAGGTATACCAAGCGGGCGATGCTCCGATGGCTTACCAGGTTTTGGGATCCAGACGCGTCTTGATGGCTTTGCTTTTTCTTTTATATCTAAAGAATATGATAGTTGTAATCTTTCTTTTTGATTAAGATTAGCCTTTCCATCAATACCTGCAGTCTTCTTCCCCCTATTGTCCTGTGTTACTTTCCTAACAGCGAGTGTTTTTGCACTTGTTGATTTGAGTAATAATCTCTGAAGATTATGCATCTTTCTGATATCATTACATTTAGAAGCTTGGTAAATTCGTTTTTGTAGCTTAAATGAAGATTTCTTCAGCTTTCGCCAAGGAATTCCATTCCATTCATACCTAGCTTTTTGCTGGTCCATAACATATTCACTACTATTCACCACTTTACCTTCCAAATTAAAGTGTTTACGTCTGCGTATCCCAGATATTACTTTGGGCATTAGCTTCTTAAACAATCCTTCCACATAGCAGCTTGTGGTTGGCTACCTACTTATATTTTTATGAATATAAGAGCTTTTATGTGGTTACTCCGTTCCATGGCTTCGTTTCACGTTAAACTTAGATTCCTACTATTTGCCGGAAGCTGGGAACATCAATAACTAAAGTCTTCAATCTTTAGTTCCCCTTTTGCTTCGTACCATTTTGGTCTATGCGTAGTTCAACCTCTTTTCGCATACTATGCTTTGACGACAATTCAAACATAGGTTCCTCTCGTAATCATATCTAACTCTGTTTGCAGGGATTCACCATGAGGTTTAGTGTTACCTGCTTTTATCTCATGCTTGCATCCCAAAGGTTGCCACCCTTTAAAATGTGAGATATACATTATCCCCGATGTCTAGGGAAAGTGGAATTTAACCACCACAAAACCACGACTTTCAGGGTCGCACTGAAGAAAAATTACCATCTCCACAATCCGATCTAGCACATTATACATTAAAAGATCCATATATTTTTGATTTTTTAAGTATAGGTAAGGATGCTCACGAAAGAGAAGTAGAAAAGGGACTTGTAGGGCATATGGAAAAATTTCTGTTAGAACTCGGTGAGGGATTTGCATTTGTTGGTAGACAATTTCATTTAGATGTTGGTAATAAAGACTTTTATATTGATTTATTATTCTATCATTTAAAGTTACGTTGCTTCATAGTAATTGAACTAAAAGATAAAGATTTTAAACCAGAGTATGCAGGTAAAATGAATTTTTATCTTTCCGCAGTTGACGATTTACTGAAGCACTCGACAGATCAACCTTCTATAGGGTTAATCTTATGTAAATCTAAAGACGATGTACTTGCTAAATATACACTCAAAGACATAAATAAACCAATAGGATTAGCGGAATATCGAATAACTGAAAATCTACCAGAAAACATCAAAACAGCTTTGCCAACAATAGAAGAGTTAGAAGCTGAATTATCGAAAGTTTCAGATAAGGAAAAGTAATGCTACTAAAATCATTCAAGCAATTATTCCGCAAACCACCAAAGTCTAAAGGTTCAGCATGGAGGTTCAGGAAGGAGATTATTGCACTTTCAACCAGAGTCAGGAAGTATAAATAGCTTACTTTCCCAAAGCCTTGAACACTTACGCAGTCGGTCTCGTGATATGGTAAGAAAGAACTCCTATGCAGCAAACATAATCGATACGATAGTGAGTAATTGCGTTGGAACAGGAATAAAACCGCAATCAAAGGCGAAAGATGCAGAGTTTCGGAAAAAAGTGCAAGAATTATGGCTGAGATGGACAGATGAACCAACAGGACCAGAGCCTGCGATGATAATGTTTTTCATTTTTACCTCATATGAACCACCTAACGCTAGGCTTACCATAATATGAGATATAATGTAACAGTTTTTTTATTTAGAAATAGACTACTGTGGTGATTGCTGTGCTGCTACAAAACGCTCATGTTCTACTCTTGCCATTTTAGTACTGGGTTTAAATATCTCATATGTGATACGACCAGCTGCAAATGCTGCTACTGTAACTAAAGCTGCTGCGCCTATTATACGTGGTGCATCTGGTGTAATATTGCCAGTTGTAAAAAGTGTTATTGCTGCTACAGCCCCTAGTAACAGTGTTGAATAACGAACAAAGAGGCCTCCATTGCGTGCTTTTTCAAATTGTGCTAAACACCCATCACCAGACCCAGGTGAAAGCTTACTATTACCCACAAATAAAAACATAGTATTGTATTTACTCAAATAATTTAATTTTATTAACCTGAAAGCTTATTGGATTAAAATTATTAAACTAAGAGTTATAATTTTAGCAACTAAAAGCTGTAAATTGCACCATATAAACAGTTATTTCAAGCAAAAGTTATGCCATTAAGAGCTATGCAACAAACATTTATATTTGTGGGTAATAGTAAGAGGTGAAAGGAGCCATGCACGCCCGTATACATAGCTATATACTGGAGTTTCACTATTTTTATCCTTCACCCAAGGATCTGCACCATTTTGTATGAGAAGCCGTATTATAGATTCACTACCACTAACTGCAGCATAATGTAAAGGAGTACATTCCCAGATATCTTTTGTATGAACATTTGCGCCGTTTTTTATTAGAATCCTTGCTGCTTCTAGCTGATTACTTTTAGCAGCTGCATGTAAAGGAGTATGGCTATGCTTGCCATCAACATCTGCACCACTTTCTATCAGAATTTTTATTATGTTCGTATGGCCATGTTTAGCAGCCACATGCAGTAATGTACCTTGCCAACTAGCAATATTAGTAGTAAATTGGCAGTCTAATGAAAACTTACTTTCTTTCCATACATTATATTCTTCCTTTGCTAATGCTCCTTCAAATCCACTATCTAGTTTGCTTTTCTCTTCTAGTTTTTTCTTTATCTTTTTAACTATATTATTCGAGTTTAAATCTTGATCATTATTTAATACTTCCAGTATTTCATGTAGCGGCTCCATAATCACCCTCTCTCTTTAATTAAATAATACATTATGACTACCCTGTAGAAGAGAGTCAATTAAAAAGCATTTGAGGCAAAACTTTCTACAAATTAAATTATGTAAAAAAATGTTTGCACATTATGTAATTGTTCAATATAAATGGCATTAATTGTCAAGATAAGGTGTTTTATGCAAGCTGCAGAGTAAAAAACAGAACAGCAAATATTATCAAAAGAACTAAGAGAGGATAAAAGGCTACAGTTAACAAATATAACTGAAGAGCAAAAAGCTGCGGTAATAAAGCAACTTGAAACACGAGGAATCATCATCCGCAAGGGAGTTTAACGAGCTACCAGACTCAGCAACTTACATAGAAACAACTTAAAACACACAGCATTAAAGGGAAAGGGGGAAAGAATGCAAAATCCATTTACAAATCCAGCATTTAGTATGACGGAATTAACTAAAGCAATAAACATATTGCCGATAAATTATGGTCGCGTCGAAAATTTAAAATTATTTCCAAGTAAATCAGTAAAAGTTCGTCATATTACCATAGAAGAGCAAAACGGGGTATTGAGTTTATTACCAACGCAAGTTCCGGGAGCACCAGCAACAGTAGGAAAACGAGGAAAAAGGAAAATAAGAACTTTTACCATTCCGCATATTCCTCATGATGACGTAGTGTTGCCTGAGGAAGTACAAGGGATAAGGGCATTTGGGTCAGAAAGCGAACTTACGGCACTGGCGAGTGTAGTAACAGATCATCTGGAGTTGATGAGAAACAAACACGCAATAACGTTAGAACATTTGCGAATGGGGGCGCTCAAAGGAATAATTTTGGACGCAGATGGCAGTGAGTTATTAAATCTGTATAACGAATTTGAAATTACACCGAAAGTAGTAAATTTTGCACTGGGAACAGCAACCACCGATGTCAAGCGTAAGTGTCTGGAAGTATTGCGCCATGTTGAGGACAACTTAAGTGGTGAATATATGACGGGGATTCATAGTCCTGAGTTTTTTGATGCTTTAACTTCTCATGCCAAAGTAAAAGAAGCATACGAGAGATGGCAAGAAGGAGCAGCACTCCGGAACGATATGAGATCAGGATTTACGTTCTGTGGAATAACATTTGAGGAATATAGAGGGCAAGCAACTGATCCTGAAGGAAACGTAAGAAGATTTATTGAAGGAAATACCGGACATTGTTTTCCACTTGGTACAGCAAGCACATTTACTACTTACTTTGCGCCAGCAGACTTTAATGAAACAGTGAATACCCTTGGGCAGCCATTATATGCAAAACAAGAGCCGAAGGAGTTCAATAGAGGGACTAAATTGCATACTCAGTCGAACCCTTTGCCAGTGTGCCATCGTCCAGAAACATTAGTCAAAGTCGTTGCAGCATAACAATACTGATAGAGCAACTACAAAGTATGAGACTGCTCTACCAGTATGCCCCTTCTTAGCGTGCATGTAGAGGTTAGTGCATAAAGGTAAAGTATGCAAGCATCGAACAGACGAAATCTGTCAAATCAGAAAGAAACACACAAATTTAAGTTTTTAGTAGTTTTCAAGTATAGTTGTACAGGGAGCGCCTCTGCAGTTATGACCGACATTTTCAATGGTGCCTAAGTGCCCGTATGCAAGCATGGTTTTGGAAGGAACGGTCAAATCATTGATGGAGTCATTTAGACTACCTCGGTTAGGAGATTGTACTATCAACCGTTCCAAGCTGAAGCGTTTCCCTGTTACAAATTATATGTAGGAGTTACCATGAAAAAAGCAAAAAGTAAATTAGAAATAGTGAATCCTAATGCAGCAGGAATAGACATTGGTTCAGCTGTACACTATGTGTGTGTACCTGAAGGAAGAGATGAACAACGCGTTCAGAAATTTGGCTGCTTTACTGAAGACCTTCATAACTTAGCACAGTGGTTGAAAAAGTGTAAAGTTACAACAGTAGCTATGGAATCAACAGGAGTATACTGGATTCCTTTATTTCAAATACTTGAGTCATACAAATTCGAGGTAAGATTGGTAAATGCACGGCATGTAAAGAATGTACCTGGTAGGAAGTCTGACGTTCAAGATTGCCAATGGCTCCAACAACTGCATAGCTACGGACTGCTTCATGGATCGTTTAGGCCAGATAATCAGATGTGTGTATTGCGCAGTTACGTGCGGCAACGCAAAAATCTCACTGAAAGTGCATCTACACATATTCTGCGTATGCAGAAGGCATTAATTCAAATGAATATACAATTACACAAGGTTATTAGTCATATTACTGGGATAACTGGTATGAAAATCATTGAAGCTATAATTGAAGGCGAAAGAGATTCTGAAAAATTAGCAGAATTCAGGGACGTGCGAATGAAAAATGATCAGTCTACTATTGCAAAAGCGTTAGCTGGTGACTATAGAGAGGAACACTTATTCACGCTAAAGCAAGAATTTGAATTATATAATATTTATCAAGAAAAAATAGCAGAATGTGATAGAAATATTGAAGCCTATTATAAAACGTTTGAAACAAAGTCTTGTGAAAGCAAACAGCTAAGTAAGCAAAAGAATAAAAATAGCAAAAGTAAGCCAAGCTTTGCTTTGTATGAGGAACTGCACCGAATAACTGGTATGGATTTCACTAAAATTCCTGGATTTGATGTATTAAGTATACAAACCATAATTTCAGAAGTTGGTATAAACCATAGTAAATGGCCAACAGAAAAGCACTTTTCGTCGTGGTTGGGACTCAGTCCTGCTAATAAAGTTACAGGGGAAAAAGTGTTTAACACAAGAACACGTAAAGTCATTAACCGTGCTGCGAATGCTTTGCGAATAGCTGCTCATTCTGTAGGAAATAGTAAAAGTGCGTTGGGTGCATACTACAGAAGATTGAAAAAACGACTAGGAGCACCAAAAGCAATAACAGCTACTGCAAGAAAAATGGCATGCATATGGAGTTGAGGGAAAAAAGTTTAGCTATTATCGCTGTAGTAGTACTATACGTATTACTGATGGTAGGGAGAAGTGTACTAATAAATTGGTCCGTACAGATATGTTAGAAACAGCTATATGGGAAAAGGTGAAAAATTTACTAAAAAACCCAGAGATAATAAAAAATGAGTATCACCGTAGAATTGCAGAAAATAAAAATGATGAATCATCAGATAAGAAGTTTGCAAGAAGGGAAAATCAAATAAAACAAGGCATCGAAAAGTTAATGGAAGACTATTATAGTCAAGAAAATGTAGGAGATAAAGGATATATAAGTGAGGAAGAATTTAAACAGACGATGAAAAGAATGAGGGAACGCTTAAGAGGGATAGAAGAAGAGAAGAAAAAGGTAGTTGATCAAAAAGCAATAGAGAAGGGAATGAACCTTATCATCAACAGTATAAAGAGTCTTTATTCCAGTGTAAAATCTAATTTGGAACAGCTAGATTGGCAAACTAAGCGTGGCATCATTAAAGCATTAGTAGAACGAATTCAGATTGGTTATGACCAGGTAGAAGTGGCGTTTAGAATCGAAGAACCAGCACAGGATGGAGAGATTTTTAATTTGCAACATTGTACTGGACGTCATGAAAATGAAGGTATTCAGTTATCTTCATCTGTGCAGATTAAACAGCAAGAAAACAACGTAGTTGGCGTCTTATTTTTAATTTTTTGCACTATGTGCACCTTATGTCTTCACAACATTTCTAGGTTTTTACCTATATAAGCTGAAACGCGCTTATAAGTCGTTTAAGACAGTATAGTACGCCAATTTGCAGGATTAGGGAGTGAACACTAATTACCACGGGGTTTCTTTTGCCTTTTTTTCTGCTTAGTAAATTTCTTAAACATTTAAACAAAGGTGAGTTGCATTTAAAAGCAGCTAAATTGCAGTGTTTAAGACTTAAAAAACGCCAAATACTGAAAATAGACAATGACTAGGGCTTCTTTTGCCTTTTTTTTCGCTTGGTAAATTTCTTAAACATTTATAGCTAAACGACAACCGTCATCCCGCAGCGGGATCTCTTGTTAGCGGCTGAGATACCGCGAATGAATCGCGGTATGACGGTTAAGTAGGGTGTCATTCCAGTCTGGGATCCAGTCTTTATTATGCAGCCACTTGGTTAAAATTAAGTTTTCTGGATCCCAGTGTCTGGGCACTGGGATGACAAGAAAGAGGCTACTTGGATGACACCCTGACAATCGTCATCCCGCTGCTTGTTAGCGGGATCTATGTGAGATACCGCGGCGGTATGACGTAGGACTGCTGTCATGCAAGTACTAGAATCCAGTAAGCTTATTTATGCATATAAAAGGTTATTATTTTGTAAAGGCAAAGTTGCTTTTGGTTTTTAGTTAAAGTACAATAAATGCAAAGGCTCATATGATGAATTAAACTCGATCCAAGTAGTCAGCTACTCGGATGACATCAGAGAGATGGTAACCGAAGTTCATGCGATACACGCTACCAAAGTGTTTAAATAATTAATTAGGTTAAGGTTTGGTATTCAAACAGTCATACATATGCTAGTCAAAATAGGTACCAGAGGAAGCAAGCTTGCAGTTGCCCAGGCTTTGGAAGCAAAACAAAAGTTGCTGGACTCTTTTCCTAACTTATCTATTGAAATTGTTAAGATAAAAACTTCTGGAGATAAGTATGCAAACGCAAATCTTGCTGAAATAGGAGGTAAAGGATTATTCATTAAAGAAATTGAGGCTGAATTGCTCGAAAATAATATAGATATGGCAGTTCATTCGCTAAAGGATGTGCCTGCGTTTTTCTCAGGGGGTTTAACAATTCCTTGTGTTTTAGAAAGGCTAAGTCCATGCGATGCGTTTATTTCTCATAAACACAATAGCCTTGAGTCTTTGCCACAGCAGGCTACTATTGCCACTTCTTCAATAAGAAGAAAAGTTCAGTTGTTAAATGTTAGACCAGATCTAAATATAATATCGCTACGTGGAAATGTAACAACTAGATTGCAAAATCAAAGTTTTGATGGAATAATTCTAGCTGAAGCAGGACTCATAAGATTAGAAAAGAATCACTTAATTACAGAGGTATTGCCACCAAAAGTTATGTTAAGTGCAGTGGGACAGGGAGCGATTTGTATTCAATGTAGAAGGAATGATGTAAAAATTATCGATCTTGTAGAGAAAATTAATAATAATATGTCTTTTATAAGAGTGAAATCAGAGCGCAGTTTTATGAAGACAGTGAATGGTTCATGTTTTACACCACTTGCAGCTTTGGCTGAATATGTGAACGAAAATATGCTACACCTTTGTTGTATGTTAGCAAGTGGAAAAAATATATACTTCACTGAGCGCACTTCATTTATAGAAGATGCGGAGAAAATGGGTATGGATGCAGGACTAGAGTTGAAATCAAAATGCTTATAAGCTTACCTAAAGTACGTGGAATCTATCGTTATGACATCTTAATGTCTAAAGCGACGTGGTTAAACGTCGGTGGACGAGCTGATGTGTTATTTAAACCATGTGATATTGAAGATTTAACATACTTGATTAAAAATACTGAACTGCCAGTTAGCGTTATTGGTGCAACATCCAACATAATAGTACGAGATAGTGGCATTCGAGGAATAACAATAAAATTAGGTAAGGAGTTTGCATATATTAAAAGTAAGGGTAACAACTCCATTGTTGCAGGTGGTGCTGCGCTGCTCAGGAACCTTGCTTACTTTGCAGGAGAGCAACAAATTAGTGGACTCGAGTTTCTAGTTGGAATTCCAGGAACAGTTGGTGGCGGAATAGAAATGAATGCAGGTGCGTATGGTAGTGACATCGCAAGCGTTGTACAATCCATAAAAGCAGTGAACCTAGAGGATGGAAACCTATATGAGTTCTCCAGCAAAGAAATGGGATATTTTTATCGTGGACATAGCTTAAAAGGAAATTGGATTTTTGTTGAAGCTGAGTTTAAAGGAGTAAACTCAGAGCATGAGCTTATATTGCAAAGGTTAAAAGAAATTGTTGAGAAAAAAAATAAAAGCCAGCCAATAAGAGGAAAAACTGCTGGGTGCATATTCAAAAATCCAAAAAACTACCGAGCATGGGAGTTAATTGATAAATCTGGCTGCCTAGGGTTAAATATTGGTGGAGCTAGAATCTCTAAGAAACATTGTAACTTCTTGCTCAATTACGATAATGCAACTGCATCTGACTTGGAAAACCTTGGCAACAGAGTAAAAGATGCAGTGAAGGATAAATTTAATGTTGAACTTGAGTGGGAAATAAGGGTTTTGGGTAGCTATTAAACAGTTTTTATAGCTGCTGTATATTCTAATCTTTCCTAATGACTCAGCATGATCGTAACCTTTCACACTTAATTAAACAGACTAAATTCTGTAATTTTGGGATGTTGAAAAATTTACCTTACGTTGTTATTCCAGCGCATAACGCTGAAATCCAGATTTATAGAAACGAAAAAACTTGCTTGACAAGTTTCGCCGGCCCCCTTATTATGACAATGAAGGTATTCAGTTATCTTCATCTGTGCAGATTAAACAGCAAGAAAACAACGTATTTGGCGTACTATTGTTTAATTTTTTGCACTATGTGCATCGTATGTCTTTATAAAATTTCTAGGTTTTTACCTACATAAGCTGAGTCGCGGTTATTAAGTGTTTAAAACATAAAAAAAACGCCAATGTTTTAAAATAGATATTAACCGGGGCTTCTTTTGCCTTTTTTTCCATTTGGTAAGTTTCTTAATGTTTGTAGCTAAACGACAACCGTCATCCCGCTACGTGTTAGCGGGATCTCTTGTTAGCGGCTGAGATACCGTGAATGAATCGCGGTATGACGGTTAAGTATCCCGCTACGTGTTAGCGGCTAAGAGATACCGTGACGGTATGACGTAGGACTGCTGTCATCTCGCTACTTGTTAGCGGCTAAGAGATACCGCGGCGGTATGACGGTTCGCGGCAGCATGACGATAAGCTCGTCATCCCGCTACTTGGATGACAGCAGATCACCTCTTCACAAAAATTTTATCAGTAATACGCATATCAATAATACTCCAATCGCTGAAAGTAAAATCAGTTGTATTGTGCAAGTGGTTTAAATAGTCCCATGCACTAGAAGGGTTATCTTCAGGCAGTTTCACTGTGGAATCGTTATCAAGTATGATATTCCATCTTCTATTCCCTATATAAGCAAAAGAAGAAATGTGGTTACTTAATTGAGTTTTACTCTCTAACACATCTCTAACAAATTCTAGGTTTGATAACGAGTTTTGTCCTGTAATTACAACAAGATCATCTACTGGATAGTCATCTACGATCACTTTGCCTTCGAAATCAATTACCGAAGTTTTGTTATTATCTTTCCAGAGAGCAAACGGTTTATGCTCATCTATATTAATATGTAGGGTATTGGGCAAAATTCTGTGAACTCCTACGTATTTTATCCATCTGCTTACGGATTGTATGTTACCGGCAAGTTTTGAAAGTGATATATACAGGATAGGTTGCGTTCTATCTGTCAAACTTAGAATGTCCTTTTTGTTTGTAAATTTGTTGCCGCTCACGACTACTTCATCGATTGAAAATCCATTGCTGAGTAATAAACTGGATAGGCACTCATTACACCAAGTAAAGTAGTAATTAAATCGATTTATTATTTTATTAAGTGAACTATAAAGTACTAATGTAAAAAAAAGCGCAGTTATAATAACGAAAGCGCACTTGCGCAAAAAACTCCTTTGGCTTCTAGTAATACTGCTCAACATGACTTAAATCCCTAATATTTTTGTGCTGCAAACTATCTTCAATAATAATTTTAACTAATTCATTAAAATTGATTCCTTTTGCCAATTTTGCAATTTCTGGCACTAACGATAACTCAGTAAAGCCAGGATGTGTATTAATCTCAAGCATTTTTAAAGTGTTATTTTTGGGATTATAACGGAAATCTGAGCGGGAAATAGTTTTACAGCCTAAAAATTGATGAATTTTCAGTGCGTGTTCCAAGGTCATTTTATATATATTGTCAGGAATTTCAGCAGGAAATATATGTTCTGCAAATCCATCTGTATACTTTGCTTCATAATCATAGAATTTATTTTTTGGTCGTATTTCCATAGTGCCAATTGCTTCATCTAGCAATACAGCAGTATGTAACTCTATTCCTGGGACATATTCTTCTATGATCATCAAGTCTCTTGTCATAGAGGTAGCTGACACTGGTTCTTTTTTCTGGATTCCAGTGTCAGCTACTTGAATGACATCAAGTATGATAGCGTCATTTTTAAATTTTAAATGGTCTTCATATGAGGAAACAATATGCACTCCGATGCTAGAACCTTCGTTAATTGGTTTTAAGACGTACGGATAATCGATTTTAATATTATTTTTTAGTAGATCTTCTTGGCTAATTACATAACCTTTTGGAGTGTCGATACTAAGGGATCGAAATATATGCTTTGACATCACTTTATTCATAGCAACAGCAGAAGCCATAACTCCTGAGTGTGTATATTTTATACCTAAGATTTCCAATAAACCTTGAATGCAACCATCTTCACCATAAGGTCCATGCAGAGCAATAAAAGTAAGGCCCGGATTAATCTTTTTAAGCTTTTCAACAATGTTGCTGTCAACATCTATTTCTATTGCATTATATGAAAGGCTATCAAGTGCCTTCTTTACGGCTTTTCCGCTCATAAGCGACACTTCTCTCTCGCAAGAAAATCCACCACTTAAAATTGCTATAGTTGGAATCATGAGCATTCTATGTTTTGCTATATAGCATATAGAAGATACTTTTATCTTCAATAAAAACCTGCTTCTATAGCTAAAAATTTATCAATGAATTAATATTAACTTAGTATTAAATAATGTTAAAAACTTGATAATATGATTATTTTCAGCAATAAAAACTAAAGGTTGTGAGAACCGTTCATTTTGGAATCTGTATACCTAGCCTTTACTCCTCAAAAGATTATAAACAGGTTCTCACGACTATAATTCATCTGGCGGGTTGATCAGATAACATCTTGCTCCCTCTAACCCTTTTTCCTGATTAATTTTTGCTAGTGCTACTTGCTAGCCTATTAAGTGATAATCATGATTATAATCATCTAGCGGGTGATCAGTAGTTGTTATAACATCTTGTTGATCAGATTCCTTTAATTCTTTTTCCTGTTTCTCCTGATTAATTGTTGTTTTAGGTCTCTCTTCTGTATTTAACTCTCCTTGATTATCGTCTAATCCAATGTTTTTTAATTCTTCTGCTACATCTCTTATAAATTCGCCTCTTGGGAAAGAAGTGCCGTAATTTTTCTCATTATACAAATTTAGAGTAACATAAATCATTGTTGTCAAATCATTAGCTATAGACTCACTGTGATAATGGTATTCGTGATAATCCGCGGTAATAGAATCATAATCATCGTCAGACAAATTTGCTAAGTTGTTATACAATCGTAAGGAGATCTTTCTCATCTAATTGATCGTAATGTATTTCATACTTAAAGTTTGTTCCCTCAATATTGATTGTTTTTGAATGTGGCAACACTGTTTTTGGACTGATTTCTTCTTGGCTACTTTTTTCCTCATCTAGCTTGATTTTTCCTTCCTCTTCTGAGCCTGAAGGTTCTATTTTTTTTGGCTCTTCTTGATTAATTGTTGTTTCAGATGTTTCCTCTGTATTTGACTCTTCTTGATTGTCATTCAAGTTATTCAAATCTGGCAACATTGTTTCTGGACTGATTTTTTCTTGGCCACTTTTTTCCTCATCTAGCTTGATTTTTTCTTCTTCTCCTGAGCCTGAAGGTTCTATTTTTTTTGGCTCTTCTTGATTAATTGTTGTTTCAGGTTTCTCCCCTGTATTTGACTCTTCTTGATTATCGTCTAATCTAATGGCTTTTAATTCTTTTTCTACATCTCTTATAAACGTGTATTTGTCTTCTAGGTAAGGAGTACCGTGATTTTCCATATTATACAAATTTAGAGTAAGATAAATCACGTCTGTCAACTTATGAGCTATAGACTCACTTTTATAATGGTAGTGGTGACCATATGCGTTTGCATAAGCACCGTGACGCAAATCTGTTAAGTTGTTATATGTAAAGCCTTTGAAAGTATAATCTGTACTCACATCTAAACCATATCTCGCTTGGTAGGCATGAAAAATATGATTAGCGTATCTTTCGATCGTAAGAAGATCTTTATCATTTAATTGATCGTAATGTATTTCATACTTAAAGTTTGTTCCTTCAATATTGATTGTTTTTGAGTTTGGTAATACTGTTTCTGGACTGATTTCTTCTTGGCGACTTTTTTCCTCATCTAGCTTGATTTTTTCTTCTCCTCCTGAACCTGAAGGTTCTATTCTTTTTGGCTCTTCTTGATTAATTGTTGTTTCAGGTTTCTCCGCTGTATTTGACTCTTCTTGATTAATTGTTTGATGCTTTTCTGGACTGATTTCTTCTTGGCGACTTTTTTCCTCATCTACCTTGATTTTTTCTTCTTCTGAGCCTGAAAGTTCTATTTTTTTTGACTCTTCTTGATTGTCGTCTAATCTAATAGCTTTTAATTCTTTTTCTACATCTATTGTAAAATTGCCTTTTGGGATAGGAATATTACGACTTTGTTTATTATAGAAATTTAGAGTAATATAAATCATTTCTGTCAAATCATGAGCTACAGACCCACTTTTATGAGGGTAGTGGTGAAAAGATGCGCCTGCATAAGCCGTGTTATGCCCTGGACGTGCATTACGCAAATCTGTTAAGCTGTTATATATAAAGCCTTTAAAAGTATGATCTGTGTTGATATCTAAACCATATCTCTCTTGGTAGGCATGAAAAATATAATTAGCGTATTTTTCAATCATAAGAAGATCTTTCTCATCTAATTGATCGTAATGTATTTCATACTTGAAATTTGTTCCTTCAATATTGATTGTTTTTGAGTTTGGTAATACTACTTTATGCTTTGTTGGGTTTATACTCTCTTTAGCGTGATTTTCCATTTTGATGCCTCTAAATTTTATAATACTGTCATCCTACTAAAAGTTATATAATAATTCGTTAATTCTATATTTAACATAATCTTTCGTTGTTTCCAAGTAGATTATTATTAATCTAATATTAAATATTACTAAAAACCTAAATAATGCGACCATTTTCAATAACCAAAGACAAACAGGATAAGATATAAAAGAAGTTTCTTCCTCTTCAGCAGTATTACTCTAAATTTTCATCAAAATAAGCTGTTTTATCCTTTTTTTCCTTATACTCTTCTGCAGTATAGAGAGGTTGCTTTTTAGCTGTAATGTTTGGCCATTTTTGTGAGTATTCTACATTTATATCGTAAAATAACTTGAAAGTTTTTTGTTCGCTGCTCAGTAATTCTTCATCTAATTCTAAAATATCTTTTATGGAATCATCAGTTACAATTGCATCTACTGGACACTCAGGTATGCACACTCCGCAATCAATACATTCATCTGGGTTAATCACGAGCATGTTTTTACCTTCATAGAAGCAGTCAACGGGACATACTTCCACACAGTCCGTATATTTACATTTTATGCATTTATCTGTAACAAAATGCGTCATAAAACACTGTATATTTGCATTATCTTGGGTACACTAAATTGATAAGAAATTCAAGCCTTTTATGAAGATAAATAAATTGAACAACAAAGAATTAGAAGTATGGTTAAGCTTGGCTAGAACTATAGGACCAATAAAGTTTTTTAGTATACTAAGAACACATGGATCGCTAGATGAGGTGCTAAAATATCTCAATAGGGTGGCTAATAATAAGGTGTATGGCATTCAAGATGCACGAGAAGAAATCAATAATGCAGAAAGAATTGGAGCTAAAATTATACCCGCATGTGACCCAGATTACCCTGATCTTTTAAGAAATATCTCTAGTTGTCCTCCTATAATAACTGCGTTTGGTAATATATCATTATTAAGCCGTGAGATAATTGCAATAATCGGTGGGCGCAACTCTTCGATGAATGGAAGAAATTTTGCCAGTAAACTAGCACTTGATTTAAGCGAAGCTGGTTTTGTTATCGTTTCTGGACTTGCAAAAGGAATCGATACCGCAGCAAACAGTGTAATATACAAAAATCATCCCACTATTGCTGTTACAGCAAGCGGAATTGATGTGGTGTATCCAAAAGAGAATTTTGATCTATACAAAAAAATCACTGGGAACGGTGGTTTAGTAATTACTGAGCTTCCATTTGCTACTAAACCAAAGCCTCAGTATTTTCCTCAAAGGAATCGAATTATATCTGGTCTATCGCTGGGTGTTGTAGTGATTGAAGCATCGAAACGTTCTGGCTCTCTAATAACAGCAGATTTTGCTTTAAATCAAGGGAGAGAGGTATTTGCAGTTTCTGGTTTCCCTTTAGATTCACGCTGTAGTGGTAGTAATTATTTAATTAAAAACGGTGCTAAGCTTATCGAGTCCGCTGATGACATAATAGAAAGTGTTAGGTTTAGTTTACCTCCGCAGCAAAAAAACCTATTTGATGTTGAGCACCATTCTGTTAACCAAAAACAAGAAAAATTACAACAGGCAAAATCTGTTATAGTTAATCATATTAACTCTGTACCTGTTGATATAGATGAACTTATATTAGCAAGCGGACTTTCTGCCAACATAGCTCTAATGGCTCTTTTAGAACTAGAGTTGGAAAACAAAATAGAGCGTTCACCGGGGAATAAAATATCGTTAATTTTCTAGATTACTTTAGCTATAAGCCCACAACCGTACGAACATTGTGATTTGAGTCCACCAAGAAAGATGTCATTCCAACGCGTGACGCTGGAATCCAGCCTTTATTATGCAGCCACTTGGTTGAAATTAAGTCTTCTGGATCCAAGTAGTCTGGGCACTGGGATGACACCGTCTTGGATGGAAATCAGTGTCAGCTACTTAGATGACACCACCTTTGTATGGAAACCAGTGTCACTCTGACAACCGTCATCTCGCTACGTGTTAGCGGATACCGTGACGTTATGACGAGGGAGTACGCGTTAGCGGAATCTGCTGAGACGCCCGTGATAGCCCTATTCCTATAGTGAGTAATTCCCTTTTATCTACTTTTAGAATTGATAAGAGAAAACTTTTTTTCAACTTGTTGTATGATTTTATAAAAGTGATCGAAATCTAAGCTTGCACTGCCAATTAAAACTCCTGATAAATTTGAAATATTTAACAAATTTTCTATATTTTCTGAACTGACTGAACCACCATATGTAATGTGTTTTTTACCAGTACACAATTTTATTACCTCTATCACCTCAGCAATTGCATCATTATTTGGCACATGACCTGTGCCTATTGCCCATATTGGCTCATATGCTACGGTATATTCACCGTGTGTTGGCAAACGGTTTTTGCATTGATATTCTATTACTTCTTTTGTTTTTTCATTCTTATAATCTTCTGAATTTTCACCTACACAGATAATTGGGTGTAAGCCTGATTCTATTGCTATTTCCGACTTAAGTTTTATTTCACTATCTGTTTCGTTAGCCCTTTCAGAATGCCCAAGTATTACGTAAGTACACCCTAATTCCTTTAACATTTCTGCGCTAATTTCACCTGTGTAAGAACCAGATTTTTTATAATGGCAATTCTGTGCTCCTATATTAATATTATCGCTCAACTCTATACTGTCTGAAAATGCGGTAAATGGTGGACAAATCACTAGTCTAGAAGTAATCTCATTGTTCTTGTTATTAAGTTTGCCTATAAAGTCAACAAATGAAGAACGCATTCCATTCATTTTCCAATTTGCTACTATTAAAAAGGACATCAACTTTACTTATATGGGCGAGAGTGCCGGCTGTCGGACTTGAACTGACAACCTACTGATTACAAGTCAGTTGCTCTACCAATTGAGCTAAGCCGGCGTTAAACACATTAATAATATACAATTATCAATGGATTTTAGTCAACTGATTTTTAAAATACTGTATAATGAAAATAATATGAGAAAATTTTTACTGAAGCCAAAAAAAAGTCTAGGGCAAAATTTTATTTTATCGAGTGAGATAACAAAAAAAATCGTCGCTTTAGCCGGTAGTCTAGAGAATTTTAATGTCATTGAAATTGGTCCTGGATATGGTGCATTAACAAGAGAAATATTGGTGCATAATCCAAAGTCTCTACTTTCTATAGAAAAAGATAGAGATTTAGTAAAACACCATGACCAACTGCTAAATGAGCATCAAGGAAAGTATAGAATTATAGAAGCGGATGCACTGCATGTTATAGAAGAAGAGCTGATAGAGCGCCCAGTCAAAGTTATTGCTAACTTGCCTTACAATATCTCGGTAGCGTTATTTTTAAAGTGGTTAAATAATATAAAATTTTTTACGAACTTGACATTAATGTTTCAAAAAGAGGTAGCAGATCGCATTACGGCAAGACCCAATTCTAAAGATTATGGTTCCTTATCAGTGCTAAGCCAGTTACTATGTGATATAAAAAAGGAATTTGATATTGAACCTAAAGAGTTTTTTCCAAGGCCAAAAGTACATTCTTCAGTAATTACAGTAAATCCTTTGCCTACCCCAAAGTTTGCAGTAAATTTGGAAACCTTAACAAGATTAACACGTGCCGTTTTTGCTCAAAGAAGAAAGATGCTGAGAAATAGCTTGCAAAATATAACGAACCACGCTGAAACTGTCCTTGAAAACGCTAAATTGAGTGGAAACGAACGTCCAGAAAACTTAACTATTGAGCAGTTTTGTTTGCTGGCAAATAATGTAGAATGCTTATTTTGCAAAAGCCCTATTGCAATTTAATTAATTGGCGTATAAGCTTTAAATAAAGCCTATGAAAAAAATGGAAGCTTGTTATTCGTTTGACGATATACTTCTTTTGCCAGCCTATTCTAATATATTGCCTTGCGATGCAGATACAAAAACTTATTTAACAAATAATATAGAACTAAATATCCCTCTCATATCCTCTGCAATGGATACTGTTACTGAATCGGGCTTTGCAATAGCTATTGCCCAACATGGAGGGATAGGTTGCATACATAAGAATTTATCAATAGATGAACAAGTTTTAGAAGTAAGAAGGGTGAAAAAATATGAAAGTTGGATCGTGTATAACCCAATTACGATTTCACCGGATAAAACAGTTGCGGAAGCAATTTCATTAATGAGAGAGCACAATTATTCTGGCATTCCTGTAGTCGATCAACTCAAGTTAGTTGGAATTTTAACTAACCGAGATGTGAGGTTTATTGAAGACCAGAACATGAATGTAAAAGTTTCCGAAGTGATGACAAAAGATAAGTTAGTGACAGTGCGGGAGCAGGGAGTGAATAGTGCCTCAGCAATGAAATTGTTGCATGAAAATAGAATAGAAAAGCTTTTGGTCGTAGATGAAAATTCTTGTTGTATAGGTTTAATTACGGTTAAAGACATTGAAAAATACAATAGATACCCAAATTCATGTAAAGACAGTAAAGGGCGGCTCAGAGTTGCCGCTGCAATTGGCACTGGTAAAAAAGATGGTATAGAAAGATGTGAAGCTTTGATCGGAGAAGAAGTTGATGTAGTTGTTGTGGATACTGCTCACGGTCATTCCGAAAACGTTATCAATACCATTAGGGAAATAAAAAAGATGTATCCTAATACGCAATTAATTGGCGGAAACATTGCAACAAAGGAGGCTGCTGAAGCGTTGATTGATGCGGGTGTTGATGCAGTGAAGGTCGGAATAGGACCAGGATCAATCTGTACAACCAGAATAGTTACAGGTGTTGGTGTGCCACAATTCTCTGCAATCAAGAATGTTGCAGAGGCGTGTAGAGCAAGAAACGTCAGACTAATTGCTGATGGTGGGGTAAAATACTCAGGAGATGTTGCAAAAGCTATTGCAGCTGGTGCTGACTCTGTGATGATTGGTTCGATTTTTGCTGGCACTGACGAAAGCCCAGGTGAGATTATCATGTATAAGGGCAGAGCATATAAAGGCTATCGAGGAATGGGATCTATTAGTGCAATGAAACGAGGTTCAGCTAGCCGTTATTTTCAAGATAAAGATTCAAAACTAAAATTAGTTCCACAAGGAGTGGAAGGAAGAGTTCCATTCAAAGGTCCAGCTTCAGGAGTAATCCATCAGTTGATTGGCGGATTGCAAGCTGCAATGGGGTATACTGGTAATAGGAATATAGAAGAGATGAAAAAAAATTGTAAATTTGTTACTATTACTGCATCAGGATTAAGAGAGAGTCATGCTCATGATGTAGTCATTACACAAGAAGCTCCAAATTACGCTTATCAAGCGTCCAATTTGTCAACCGATTCAGAGTAGTGACCGTTTATTATTTTGCACCCCAGTCTTTTTCAAATATTGCTAGCCCTTGGTCAGTAAGTGGGTGATTAATTAATTGTCTAAGTACTTTTGCTGGCACAGTAATTGAATCAGCACCAAGCCTTGCAGCTTCTATTACATGTGCTGGGCTTCTCACTGATGCAACAAGAACTTTAGTATCAAAACCGTAATTAGAATATATAGTACATATATCTTCTATTAGCGATAAGCCATCATAGCTTATATCATCAAGGCGACCAACAAAGGGAGAAATAAAACAAGCACCGGCCTTAGCGGCAAGCAGTGCTTGTCCAGGAGAAAAACATAATGTGATGTTAACAGGTATTTTATGCTCTGTCCACAACTTTTTACAAGAAATTAATCCTTCATATGTAAGGGGCAATTTTACCACAACATTATCAGCGATTTTCGCTAACTTAAGGCCTTCTTTAACCATATCTGCATGGTTATTTGCAACAACTTCAACACTAACAGGCCCCTTGATAATAGAGCATATTTCACGCACTAAATCCTCGTATTTATCTTTACGCCCGGACTTTGCTATTAAAGAAGGATTAGTTGTTATGCCGTCAATGAACTCCTTTAGTTCTTTAATTTCATTTAAATCAACGCTATCAAGAAAAATTTCCATATTAATCTCCCATAAAAAAAATACCCTTGCAAAATCTTGTCATTAAACTCCTTGCATAACCATTGTTTACATGAAAAACCAGTAGCCCACCCTTTAGTATCATTCCAGCGCGTGACGCACAACTGTACGAACATTGTGATTTATAGGTAATTTGCGTAGCAGACATTGTCATTCCAGTGCGTGACACTGGAATCCAGAAAAAAAAGAAAACAGGTTCCAGTGTCATGCACTGGAATGATAGGAGGTAGTGCAAGAAACCTATTGGTTTGCAAAATAGATCCCAGTGTCGGAGCACTGGGATGACACCTTGGAGTTTCTGGGATAACGAAAAAAGAGCATTTGGAGCAACGATCTTACAGCCATTTGAATGATAATTGATTTTTTGCCTAAAGCAGCTAAGAAAGATGTTTCTCATTAAGATACCTTAAACATATACTAATTCTTTTGCTCTTCAACGATTCCTCATCATGAATTACATGATCAAAAATCTGAACTTGGTTCGCCATAATGCTACAATTGTTATCTGCAACTTCCAACACACCATTATCAACTACAACTTTTTCTTTTTTTTGATTACCCATTTTAATGGTAATTATACCAGGCAATAAATAAATTAAGTAAGGAGCATGGTGAGCTAAAATCATA
The DNA here is from genome assembly GCF_964026865.1 of Wolbachia endosymbiont (group A) of Clivina fossor. Lineage (NCBI taxonomy): Bacteria > Pseudomonadati > Pseudomonadota > Alphaproteobacteria > Rickettsiales > Anaplasmataceae > Wolbachia > Wolbachia endosymbiont (group A) of Clivina fossor. The sequence goes on from NZ_OZ034707.1 coordinate 361,211, forward strand.
AGCTCCCCTTCGAGCCCAGTTACTGAAAGAGAAACCACTCCACTGAATGAAATTTGATCATCAGGAGAGAAAAATTGCACTTTAAAAGTATTCATAATCTTTAACTTTTATTTAGCTTCAGCTTGTATTAATTCAGCCTTTTTTATTGCTTCATCTATATTCCCCACCATATAAAAAGCAGCCTCTGGTAAGTGATCATATTTACCTTCAACAATTTCTTTAAAACTGGAAACAGTATCAGAAAGTGAAACAAATTTACCAGGCATACCAGTAAATATTTCTGCAACGTGAAAAGGTTGAGAAAGAAATTTCTGAATCTTACGAGCCCTATCAACAATAATTTTATCTTCATCAGATAGCTCATCCATACCAAGTATTGCGATAATATCCTGCAGTGATTTATAAGTTTGCAATATACGTTTCACCTCAGAAGATACCTTATAATGTTCTTCACCAATGATTTCAGCAGATAAAGACTGAGAAGTTGAATCAAGTGGATCAACAGCAGGGTATATTCCCATTTCAGCTATTTGCCTTGACAACACTGTGGTGGCATCAAGATGAGAGAATGTAGTTGCTGGGGCTGGATCAGTTAAATCGTCCGCAGGAACATATATAGCTTGCACAGAAGTAATAGAGCCAGAAGTTGTTGAAGCTATTCTTTCTTGCATTGCACCCATATCAGTTGCAAGGGTTGGCTGATAACCAACAGCTGACGGTATTCTTCCAAGTAAAGCAGAAATTTCAGAACCAGCTTGTGTAAAACGGAAGATATTATCCACAAAAAATAGAACATCTTGGTTTTCACGGTCACGAAAATACTCTGCCATAGTAAGTGCTGTTAAAGCAACTCTAGCCCTTGCTCCAGGAGGCTCATTCATCTGACCATAAACCAAAACAGCTTGAGATTTTTCATGCTCATTTATATTTATTACATTTGAAGTGATCATCTCGTGATAAAGATCGTTACCTTCACGCGTTCTCTCCCCTACCCCGGCAAACACAGAAAATCCTTTATGAGCTTTTGCTATATTATTAATTAATTCCATTATCAGGACTGTTTTACCAACACCGGCTCCACCAAATAAGCCAATTTTTCCTCCTTTAAGATAAGGTGCAAGAAGATCTATAACTTTTATTCCCGTAACTAAAACTTCTTCCTGTATTCTCTGTTCAGTAAAACTTGGAGGTGCTCTATGTATAGGCTCTAAGTTATATTTTCCCTTCAGTGGACCACACTCATCTATAAGCTCTCCAACAACATTAAAAATCCTTCCTAAAGTTGAACGCCCAACCGGAACTGATATTGGTGCGCCTGTATCAACAAATTCATCCCCCCTTGACATGCCATCTGTGCTATCCATAGCAATACAACGAACTATATTGTCACCTATATGCTGCGAAACTTCTAAAACCAGCTCCTTATCCTTATATTTTAGTTTGCTTTTTAAAGCATTAAATATTTTAGGCAATTCACCTTCAAATTTTATATCAACAACTGCTTGAGTTACCTTAATCGCTCTACCTATATTCATCTCTTTATTTTTATCACCCAACACTATAATTCCATAAAAGAACTTCTAAAGAAAATAAATCTTATATTATTAATAGAAATTTTGCAACATTAAAACGCTTACTAGTTACGCTTCATTACAAACAATGCAAATGCATTTAATAGCCAAGTAATAATAAACAATACTAAACTAAGCGCATAAGCAGCAAGAGTTTGTACACTATTGAAATCCTGATCTCCGGTAAGTAATGTAGCGATCTGCACGGTAATGGTAGTAACTGAATTAAGAGGGTTAAAAGTCAAATTTGCGTTGATTCCCACAGCCATTAGCACAATCATTGTTTCACCTATCACTCTTGAAATTGACAATAAAATTGCACTTAAAATTGTAGGCATTGCATAAGGTATTGTTATATGCCATATAGTTTCCGCTGGAGTTGCGCCAAGTGCCATGAAGCCATAACGCAAGCTTTTTGGAACAGATCTTATGGCATCTTCGAGTAAAGAAATAATAAAAGGAAGAATCATTATCCCAATCGATAAACCGGCAACTAAGGCACTTTCTGAGTGTATACTTAAACCAAAAAAATTTGCTACCTGCTTTATAAAGAAAGACAAGAACACAACCGCAAAATATCCATATACAACCGTAGGAATAGCAGATAAAACTTGCAAAGTTGTATTAACAATATAACGCACTTTCTCACTCGCATATTCACTAATATATATTGCAGAAAATAAACCAAGCGGAACGACAACTAACATTGCTATAATAGTTATAAGTAATGTACCTACTAAAAGCGGCGCTATACCAAAATATCCTATCTTCTCTTCATTGACAGTGACTACATTGTGGCCCCATTTCAAGCAAAACAAGAATTCTGAAATAGCTACTTTATTAAAAAAATTAATGGATTGAATAAAAATAGATAGCATTATAAATAAAGTGATAAAAAATGATATGGCCAAAGCCACAAATAACGAAAGTTTTATTATCTTATTTCTTTTATTTTTAAAGATAAAAGCAAGCATGAAAAAAAGTAACGCTATAGAAATAAAAGTTACAAAACAATTATTATAGAGTACTAACAACCAAGTTAGCATCCATACACAACTAAGATATAGATAAGATTTAACCTTATTTACTTCTTGAAACCTACTAAAACAAAATAAAAGGATTAGTAGGACAGGTATGACTATCACCGAATTCATTTTCCCATGCATCAAATTTTATTCTACGAAAATGTCATACAAGTTCACCATCATTTGACAATAAAGTAAAACAATTTAAAATAAATAATTATATTAATATAAAAACAATGAAGAGAACATTTCAACCAAAAAATTTGATAAGAAAGCGCAGACATGGATTTCGTTCACGTATGGCAACAAGAGCTGGAAGAAAAATCCTTAATAGGCGCCGTTCATTAGGGTGTAACAAATTATGCGCATAGTAAGTATAAAAAAAAAGATTTTTCCTTTGCTTTCAAAAATAAGTTAGCACTCAGCAGTCTTTTTTATCGTGGGCTTTATATATCACTGTACGCCATAAAAGAAAGAGAACCTGAAAAGTACACTCATACTATTAGAGTAGGTCTGGCTATCAGTAAAAAAGCCGGAAAAGCAGCAAAAAGAAATAAAATAAAAAGGCAATTACGAATGCTTGCTAAAATTAGCATTTTAAATATAAGCAATATAGGGCACTACTACATAATACTAACTCATAGAAACATTATGCAAGCAAATTATAAAAACTTACAAAAAGATCTAACTATTTGCTTAAAAAAGATAAAATAAAAAAAAATCTCAATTAAGGTATTTACAACTATATTTTTTATGATAACATAAGTAAAATTTTTAAAATAAATTAACGGGTGTGGGTGTTTAATGGTAGAGAGTAGAAAAGAACAAGATAAAAATCTCAATATAAATACAAATAATGTTAAAGAAGATTTTTATGAATATAAAGAATCTAATTATCGTACACAATGGGAATTAGCATTTGAGCAAAGTCAATACTTAGAGCAGAATAAGAATAAGCCTAGACCACAATTATTAGATTTGAATATAGAAGCGACTTCTCGTAATAAAAGAATTATTAAAAGGCGATAAAAAGAAATTTTTATAAACTTGGCGGCGACCTACTCTCCCTTTTCAAGTACCATCAGCGCTAAAAAGTTTCACTTCCGAGTTCGAGATGAGATCGGGTGGTTCATTTTTGCTATAGCCACCAAGTCAATAAAAATTTCTAACTTAACAATTTTAACTTAATATTTAACACTGCATACACACATATAGAAAGCAAATAAATCAATCAGGCTATTAGTACTAGTTAGCTTCACATGTTACCATGCTTCCACACCTAGCCTATCAACGTGGTAGTCTTCCACGGCCTTAATTGGGAAATCTTTTTGAAGAGGGTTTCTTGCTTATATGCTTTCAGCAATTATCCCATCTATACATAGCCACCCAGCGATGCTATTGGCATAACAGCTGGTACACCAGAGGTATATCCATCTCGGTCCTCTCGTACTAGAGTCAGACCTTCTCAAATTTCCTTCACCCACGGCAGATAGAAACCGAACTGTCTCACGACGTTCTAAACCCAACTCACGTATCACTTTAATCGGCGAACAGCCGAACCCTTGGGACCTTCTTCAGCCCCAGGATGTGATGAGTCGACATCGAGGTGCCAAACGGTGTCGTCGCTATGAACGCTCGAACACCATCAGCCTGTTATCCCCGGCGTACCTTTTATCCGTTGAGCGATGACCCTTCCATACAGAATCACCGGATCACTATGACCGACTTTCGTCTCTGCTTGGCTTGTCAGCCTCGCAGTCAGGCAAGCTTATGCCATTATACTATCAAGCTGATTTCCGACCAGCTCTAGCTTACCTTCGCACGCCTCCGTTACTTTTTAGGAGGCGACCGCCCCAGTCAAACTACCCACCATACAATGTCCTAGTTCCAGATAATGAAACATAGTTAGATATCAAAAGTGTAAAGGGTGGTATCTCAAGGTTGACTCCATTATAGCTAGCGCCATAACTTCAAAGTCTCCCACCTATCCTGCACATCACACTTTTAATAGCAATGTAAAGCTATAGTAAAGGTGCACGGGGTCTCTTCGTCTAACCGCGGGTACCCCGCATCTGCACGGGGAATTCAATTTCGCTGAAGTGATGTTGGAGACAGTGGAGAAATCGTTACGCCATTCGTGCGGGTCGGAACTTACCCGACAAGGAATTTCGCTACCTTAGGACCGTCAGTGTTACGGCCGCCGTTTACTGGGGCTTCAATTTAGAGCTTGCACCCCTCCTATTAACCTTCCAGCACCGGGCAGGCGTCAGACCCTATACTTCCACTTACGTGTTTGCAGAGTCCTGTGTTTTTAGTAAACAGTCGCTACTCCCTATTTTGTGCCACCTGCTCATAGTTGCCTAAAAGCAGGTTACCCTTCTTCCGAAGTTACAGGTATAATTTGCCGAGTTCCTTCAACATCATTCTTTCAACACCTTAGTATACTCTACTCATCCACCAGTGTCGGTTTGCGGTACGGCCTCATAAATATAAGTGCTATTTCCTGGAGCTTCTTTTAAGCATAGATCAATCCAATAAGATCTATACAAATACGAAACCCGTCACACTTAAGAGGTTTAGGAATATTAACCTAATTGCCATCGACTACTCCTTTACGGACTCGCCTTAGGAACCGACTAACCCTACGCAGATTAACTTAACGTAGGAACCCTTAGATTTTTGGTGAGAGTGTTTTTCACACTCTTTTACGCTACTTATGTCAGCATTCTCACTTCCGATATCTCCAGCAGTTTTCACAAACCACCTTCACAGACTTACGGAACGCTCCGCTACCGCGCCTATTGATCGAAATCAATAAGTACTCACATCTTCGGTATACAGCTTTAGCCCCGGTACATTTTCGGCGCAGAAAAACTTATTTAGACAAGTGAGCTGTTACGCTTTCTTTAAAGGATGGCTGCTTCCAAGCCAACCTCCTAGCTGTAATGGTTTTTCTACTTCCTTCCCCACTTAGCTGTAATTTTGGGACCTTAGATAGTGATCTGGGTTGTTTCCCTTTCCACCACGGACTTAGCACCCGTAGTGTGCCTGCTGTATAATTAATTGTTGGTATTCGGAGTTTAGTTAGATTTGGTAAGACGGTGAATCCCCCTAGTCTATCCAGTGCTCTACCCCCAACAACATACATACAACGCTCTACCTAAATAGATTTCGCGGAGAACCAGCTATTTCCAAGTTTGATTGGCCTTTCACCCCTAATCACAACTCATCCAATAATGTTGCAACATTAACTGGTTCGATCCTCCAGTGTGTTTTACCACACCTTCAATCTGGTCATGACTAGATCACTTGGTTTCGGGTCTAATCCATAAAACTAAAACGCCCTATTCAGACTTGCTTTCGCTACGCCTACACCTAACGGCTTAAGCTTGCTTCATAGATTAACTCGCTGACCCATTATGCAAAAGGTACGCTGTCACTCTAAATATCAATAAATTGATATAGAGCTCCAACTGTTTGTAAGCACTTGATTTCAGATTCTATTTCACTCCCCTCCCGGGGTTCTTTTCACCTTTCCCTCACGGTACTTGTTCACTATCGGTCGTTAAGGAGTATTTAGGCTTGGAGGATGGTCCCCCCATATTCAAACAGGATTTCACGTGCCCCGCTCTACTCAAGGATTTAAAAACTTTCTACTTATACAGGACTATCACCTTCTATGGTTACTATTTCCAGAGTATTCTAATTCTTATTCTTAAATCACTAGCCTTTTCCGCTTTCGCTCGTCACTACTAACAGAATCTCGGTTGATTTCTTTTCCTTTGGCTACTTAGATATTTCAGTTCACCAAGTTTGCTTTACATACTTAGTATGTAATAACTAGCCAAGCTAGTTGGGTTTCCCCATTCGGAAATCTGCGGATCAAAATTTGTTGACAATTCCCCACAGCTTATCGCAGCCTGCCACGTCCTTCATCGCCTCTTAACGCCAAGGCATCCATCAAGTGCTCTTAATAATTTATTTACCCGACTATATGCAGAATATGCAGAGTTAAATATTATTAAAATTGAATTGAGATTAAATTAATCTCTACCATAAAACTTGTCAAACATCTAAAAACTAAATTAATCTTTATATTATAACCTAATAAATAATATGTCAACGCCTTTTTGCACAAAACATTTACTTATATTATCAACAACAATATACTAGCAATCCTAAACAGTACAATCTGAGAAATATGCGGTAAACTTATATATACAGTAAAAATTAATAAAAAAGATATTTTGTAAGATAAAATGTGTTAAAATCAATTGCCTAAAAATGATAATGAACATTCGGAGTATTTCTCATGTATGAAAAGTAATCTCTCTTTTATAAAAAACGTTGCTTTAAATTGTATGTCTAAGCTCATTGGTGTATTAAATATTAAGAAAGTAAAACACTTCATTGTGAATAAATATAATACTCTTCATAAAGAAATGACAGTGCTTCTTAAAAAATCTAAGAACCTGTTAAATACCAACATTGAAATCGGTTTATATCACTTTTATAAAGGTAGCATATCAGATGCAAAGTTACGATTTTGGTTAATTAGCATATTTTACCCCCATTTACCCATAGTCTGGTATAACATCGGAAGGTGTCATTTTGCGGTAGGGAATACTAATAAAGCTTGTAATTATTTAACACAGACACTAAAATTAGATAGTGATCACGAGGAGGCATCTTACTATATAAAAAAAATGACAAACTCAGCGCCTATTACAGAATTGCCAAAAAACCTCATAAGACAATATTTTGATTACACAGGTGAATATTTTGTTGAGCATTGGTTGATTGCTAAACAGTATAGAGGGCATGAACTTGTACACATGATAATTACAAAAATCTTCAACAACTCCACTTCTGAGCTCAATATACTTGACCTTGGTTGTGGGACTGGAATATGTGGTCATTTCTTGAAAATAAATAGTACTGGAAGCCACATAACAGGAATTGACATTTCAAGTAGAATGCTAAATATCGCAAGAGGATGCTTTATAAAAGGTAAGCCTGTTTACAATGAATTAATACATATGGAAATGAAAGAGTTTCTTAAACAAAAGAAAAACCAGCAGTATGATGTAATTATCTTTGCTGAAGTGCTACATTATCTACATGACTTTCAAGAAGAATTGGAATTAGCAAAAAGATCTACGAGCAAAAAAGGGGTTATTATATGTTTAATAAGAAGAAAGGAAGGTGAAGGTATTGACTTTGTAAACAAAGGAGACTATTTTCGTCACTCAGAAAGTTATGTTCAACATGTTGCAAAAAAAATAAATATGCAGATAAGTTATATGAGTTACTGTAAAATATATGGCAGTCAGGTTGACGGTATCTTGTTTGCATTACAGCATCAACAAGAAAATCCGAAAAACCTAACTTAAAAATCGCTCAAAGTGGCTTTTAAGTATCTATATATAATAAAAGAATAAAAGGAATTTTATGAATAACATTACTATTAATTACGCAAAGGATAGCAAATTAACCGATTTTGGAAAAGCAGTTCTATCAGACAGGTATTTAATAGAAAATGAAAGTTACCAAGACCTCTTTGCACGTATTGCTAATTACTATTCTGATAACAAAGAACATGCGCAGCGTCTTTATGACTACATGAGCAACTTGTGGTTCATGCCTTCAACACCAATACTCAGCAATGGTGGCACCAAGAGAGGGTTGCCTATCTCTTGCTTTCTTAATGAAACCGAAGACAGCTTGCAGGGAATAGTTGACTTATGGAATGAAAATGTTTGGCTTGCTGCACGTGGAGGAGGCATAGGTAGTTATTGGGGAAATTTACGTTCAATTGGTGAAAGTGTAAAAGGTAGTGGTAAAACATCAGGAATTGTACCATTTATTGTGGTGCAAAATGCTCTAACTCTCGCAATTAGTCAGGGATCCTTAAGGCGAGGAAGTTCAGCAGTCTATCTTCCTGTATCTCATCCGGAGATAGAAGAGTTTCTGGATTTGCGCAAGCCAACAGGCGGTGACCCAAATCGCAAAGCGTTAAATATACATCATGCTGTAATAGTAACAGATAAATTTATGCAGGCTGTTGAGAATGATCAAGAATGGAATTTAATAAGCCCTCACAACAATAAGGTTATTTCAACTGTAAAAGCGCGGGATATATGGATCAAAATATTAACAGCAAGAGTTGAAACTGGAGAACCTTACATTATTTTCCTTGATGCAACAAATAACAATAAGCCAGAATCTTACAAAAAGCTCAACTTAGACATCAAGATGTCAAATCTATGCAGTGAAATAACTTTAACTACAGGTTATGATCACCTGAATAAGTCACGCACTGCTGTGTGTTGTCTATCATCCGTAAACCTTGAGTACTACGAAGAATGGAAAGACAATAAACTCTTCATAGAAGATATAATGCGCTTTCTTGATAATGTATTGGAAGATTTCATAAATAAAGCACCGAATGAAATGCAGCGAGCAAAATATTCTGCAGCCAGAGAACGCAGTATTGGTCTTGGTGTGATGGGTTTTCATTCATTTTTACAAAGCAAAATGGTTCCTTTTGAATCAGTAATAGCACAACAATGGAATAAAAAAATATTTAAGTATTTACGTGAGCAAGCAGATATAGTTTCTAAAAAATTAGCAGAGGAAAAGGGGGCATGTCCTGATGCCAAAGAAGTTGATCTAATGGAAAGGTTTACACACAAGCTCGCTATTGCTCCAACTGCCTCAATCTCCATTATTGCAGGCAATACCTCTCCTGGAATAGAGCCATATGCAGCAAACGTATTCATACAAAAGACACTGACAGGCTCATTTGTAGTGCGAAATAAATTCTTGCAAAAACTATTAGTAGAAAAAAATCAAGACAATGATAAAATATGGTCTTCAATTTCGACAAACGAGGGTTCCGTTCAGCATTTAGATTTTCTTAGTGAGCATGAAAAATTGACATTTAAAACAGCGTACGAGCTTGATCAAAGATGGATTATAGAACATGCAAGTGATAGAACTCCGTATGTTTGTCAGTCTCAATCAGTCAATCTGTTCTTGCCTGCCAACATACACAAACGTTACTTGCATAAAATACACATGCTTACCTGGAAAAAAGGATTGAAGAGCTTATATTACTGCAGATCACAATCAATGCAGAGAGCTGACAAGGTTTCGCATGACATATTCAAAAAAAGTGAAATATTGCAACACAAAACAGATATTGACTACGATGAATGTTTGTCATGCCAATAGTGACCTTATTCAAAAAAAGTAGAGAGAAAGTTAAGCAAATGGGTAAGGAAATATAATAGACTTCTTGCATAACCATATAACGAACTTTTCTTGGGAATAGAAACGAAAAAACTTCCTTGACAAACTCCGCCAGCCCCCTTATCATGATAGTGAAGGTATTCAGTTATCTTCATCTGTGCAGATTAAACAGCAAGAAAACAACGTAGTTGGCGTCTTATTTTTAATTTTTTGCACTATGTGCACCTTATGTCTTCACAACATTTCTAGGTTTTTACCTATATAAGCTGAAACGCGCTTATAAGTCGTTTAAGACAGTATAGTACGCCAATTTGCAGGATTAGGGAGTGAACACTAATTACCACGGGGTTTCTTTTGCCTTTTTTTCTGCTTAGTAAATTTCTTAAACATTTAAACAAAGGTGAGTTGCATTTAAAAGCAGCTAAATTGCAGTGTTTAAGACTTAAAAAACGCCAAATACTGAAAATAGACAATGACTAGGGCTTCTTTTGCCTTTTTTTTCGTTTGGTAAATTTCTTAACGTTTGTAGCTAAAAGAGCCCAAGAGAGGTGTCATCCCGCTGCTTGTTAGCGGGATCTATGTTAAGAGATACCGCGAATGAATCGCGGTATGACGTAGGACTGCTGTCATCCCAGTGCCCAGACACTGGGATCCAGTTTTCCATATAATCTCATCGAAAATGTTGTAACCACTTTCTATGCTAGTTTGCTTGCTTACAAGCAAACTTTTCTGGATCCCAGTGTCGGGGCACTGGGATGACATCATAGGGGCACTGGGATGACAGGAGAAGGAGGCTACTTGCATGACACCATTCTTTTTCCTGAATCCAAGTAGTCAAGCTACTCGGATGACACCATTTACAACCACTCCCCTACCCTTTCTAGCTGTTTATAGCTGTTAAATCTCAGGAATTTATCAAAATATGGAGAGGCAATAAAGGGTGTGGAATTACTTAAATAATTAGATAAAAAACCAGGCAGATCATTTTTTAATTCTTGCATTTTGTATCTATAATTTTGTATAGAAATAACTTTTATTTTATCATAATCAAGTTTCCAATAAGCAAGTTCTGAAACTTCTCTTTTTGTTATATGTTCTACCGCTAAGGCTTGCAAAATTAACTGTGGAAAAAACCCCGACATCACTTCTTCGTTGGAAGGTGGTGAACCAAGTTTATAGTCTATAATTGCTACTTGCCCACTTGGTAGATACTCAACTCTATCACATCTTGCTGTCAGTAAAATTTCTTGTGGGATCAGATCTCTATTTGTCATCCAAGCAGTTTCATACTGGGATACATCATCACAAGAAATATAGATTCCAGCGTCACGCGCTGGAATATGAAATATCGGACAGGTAAAACTCTTTTCCAACTCAACATAATTGCTTCGAGTCTCATCAAATTCGACAAAAGATTGAATTATCCTTTGCAGTCTTACCCACCACATATTTGAAAAATTAAACTGACTAGTCGAGAATGCTTTTCGTGCAATGCTCATTGGCGACTTTTTGTTGCGTAAATATCTTGCAAGAATGTTGTGCACCATAGTGCCAAATTCCAATATCGATGGCTTAAAATTCAAGTCTCTTAATTGTTTAAGGCCCAGTATATATTCAACGTAAAATGAATAAGGATTACGAATTAGCTTTTCTATTGCACTGCAAGACATCACCTGCATTTTTTCTTTTCTAACTTCGGTTTGAGGTTTTGGCATAGGCTGAGTACATGGAACAGTACATTCAGGCGTATTTAATATCCTCAGCCAATCGCGATACGGCTGTTTCCCCTCCTTGAGCAGAATTTCCAAACGCTGCAATAGAATTGGTTTTCTATGGCTTAGCGATCTTGTAATATAAACCTTACTTGCGCAAAACAAATTGTGTAAAGTATAAAAAAAATACCCCTGCTCTTCTTGCACAGAAGGAAGGTTAAATTTTTCTCTCGTAAGTGCATTCAAAAGCGGACTTTGAAAGCTTGGCGCTTCATTAAATCCAGCGAGTATTACAACTTTGTTGTGATATAAGCTGAATTTATTCAAGTCATTTGCTACAGAGAAAAACTCTTTCTCTAAAAATAAGGTCAGAATTTGGCTATATAACTCTAAGGAGCACTTAATTTCTATACCCTCACATGCATTCAAGAAATTACAGGTGAAATTACCTATTTCACTATTTAGCTCTGAAAAATTTATACCAGATAGCACATTAATACACTGCAAATGAGTTGCCACCACATCAGAAATAGGGCAATTTATAGAGTTAAGTAAAAGATTAAGTATAGCCTCCAACCTATTGATAATAAGCAATATATCCTCTTTATGTTTTAGCTTTTTATAGGTATTAATAGCATCTATAATATCTTTAAGGCCATTTGTACTAAAGTTGCGTAATATCTCTATTTCAAATTCAGATAAAATCTGAGAGTACTCTTCTTGAGTGTAATCAAAAGTCACTAGCCTATGTTTAAGGAGCGAAAGTAATGACACACTGCTCCAATTTGAGGTCAAAACTTCGATACTATAAAGTAGGAGTGTTATATAAGGATAATTTTCCGGTATGGCACTGTGTTGCCTTGATAAACATGCTATACGAGCTGCAAGTAATTTATCAAAGACAACCAAAGAAACGTTTTCATAACCTTCATTCTCTATAATTAATGATGTCACTTGTGCTTCTTCCTCTCTGGAATCACAAGTGATGACTTCAATATTGCCAATATGTCCATTACTAACTTTGCTTAGATCGGCAGTTGTATCAAAAATGTAATCTAGATATTCCTCAGGACTTCCTGTCATTCCAGCCCTTTGATTTTTGGTGTATGAACATTGCAATTTGCAGGTAATTTGAGTAGTAGATGGTGTCATTCCAGTGCTTGACACTGGAATCCAGTTTCTATTGCACAGCCACCTGGTGCGCTCATTTAAAGTTAAGTTTTCTGGATCCCAGTGTCGGAGCACTGGGATGACACCAGAACACGCTTCTGGCAGAAAACTAACATCCCTTCTATCCACTTTTAAATAATCGAGCAGATCTTTCAGGCAATATTGATAATGTTTTTTATCAAGTGATTGCCAATCTTTCTCTTTAATTTTCAAATTCAGATTAGGCAAAATTATTTTTCCAAACGGCAGGTCATATATAGCCTTAATTAACGACTTATCCTTTCCAATTCCAACAAAGATTATATGTTGGTCTTTTTGTAAAGAGATTATCATATTGTTTATGTAATCACTCTTATGTTCTAATATATCTACTACTCCTAAATCTTTTAAAATTTTATTCCAACTCTCAATGAGTAAGCTTATGAAATTCTCTATTTTTTTTGAATGTTCATCGAATTGATAACAATCCGTTGTTTGGGTAGATTGAATTTTATCAAGCAAGGATGGCAGGCTATAAGCTAAATCAATGGGGAAATTATCATTATTTTTTCTATTCCACTCCAATATGAATTGAATGAGTAGCAGCGTCCTCTTTGTTGGATTGATAACTTTAACTCTATCAAGATTTAATATTAAATCCTCTTCATCAATGTTTTCCAGTGAAACTATCTCTGGCAAAATTATGCATTTTTTAGCGTTATAATTCTTGAACGCACTCAGCAGCGCTATTACATCCCTTTTGCAGGGAAGTATGATCTTTATCTCGGGAATTTTTTCTCTTTCATATTCAGAAAATATGTGCTGAACCAATACATTGAAAAAGGACTCATCCACATTAACGGTAAAAACTCTTCCCACTAACAGTAACAATTAATACAATATTTTATTATATAGAAATCACTCAAAATATAAATGTGCTCGCAGTTTCTTATGCTATGATATATTAAAGTCTTTCACAATATTACATGGCAAACATCAGAATAGAAGTTTTAAATAAATGTGAACAAGTTGGCCGCAGAAGGGTAGTTAATGTTTACTTGATTTACATAAGCAAAGAATTACCATCAAAATTACATGAAGAAATTTGTGGGCTATTTTATAATAAAGTCATACAAGACTGCCGTTATTATTCCTACAATGAAAACCTTGAAGAAGTTCAATATAACTTCATAGAACCACAAGCAAAGTGGGGCTTGGAGATAAGCTTTTTACCTGGCATGACCGACAATGTGGGCAACACAGCGAAACAAATTATTACAGAATATTTAATAAGCAAAGGCTATATCGACCAGCCTGTCATCCCAGCCCTCCCTTCTGTCATCCAAGTAGCTGACACTGGGATCCAGAAAGAGAAAACGCAGATTCCAGCGTCACGCGCTGGAATGACACCAATTGAGATCAAAGCAAGAAGTTCAAAATTGATTCTAAGTCAAGGGAATTTGCCAACTGAAGATGATATAAAACAAGAATTCAACCCTATCACTGAATATTGCACACTTATCTGTAAGAACTATAGCTGGAAATATTATGGTAAATCGAATACAACACCTGGTGTCATCCCAGTGCCCCGACACTGGGATCCAGAAAATTTCAAGCAATTGTATAATGCAAACTGGATTCCAGTGTCAAGCACTGGAATGACAGAAGGTAGGGTTGGGATGAAAGAGGATAGTACTAAGTCTGTTGACCTCAATGTGAGTGACCAAGAGCTTGAAAAAATCAGCAGAGATGGAATCGATGGTAATGGCACTTTAGGGCTCTCGCTGGCAGCAATGAAAGCTATAAAGGATTACTTTAAAAAACTCGGTAGAAATCCATATGATATTGAACTTGAGTCTCTGGCACAGACTTGGTCTGAACATTGTAAACACAATATTTTTTGCTCCCCTATTGATGAAATAAAAGACGGTCTATATGCTCATTATATTAAGCGTGCAACGCGTGAGATAAATTCTGACATATGCGTGTCAGTTTTCTCCGACAACGCAGGAGGAATAATTTTTGATGACGATTACTTGATTGTAGATAAAGTTGAAACTCACAATAGCCCTTCAGCTCTTGATCCATTTGGTGGAGCAATGACCGGAGTGCTTGGAGTTAATCGTGATATAGTGGGTTTCGGGAAAGGCGCGGAGCCTATAATGAATACCTATTACTTTTGCTTTGCCAAAGAAGCAAAAGGCAAATTTTATAGGGACAAGGAGCGTACTGATGAGATTTTACCGCCAAAATATATAATGAAAGAAGTGATTCATGGCGTTAATGTTGCTGGCAACTGCTGCGGTATTCCAACACAACTTGGATCAGTATATTTTGACGATAGATTTTGTGGAAAGCCGCTGGTCTTTGTTGGAAGTGTTGGAACTATTCCGCGCAGTATAAATAATGTACCTTCACACATCAAAGGGCCTAAAAACGGCGATAAAATCGTAATTATTGGTGGAAGAGTTGGAAGAGATGGAATTCACGGTGCAACGTTTTCTTCAGAGGCTTTGTCGGGAAACAGCCCTTCAACGATTGTGCAAATTGGCGACCCCATAACACAAAAAAAACTATCCAATGCCGTCATAAAAGCAAGAGAGCTTGGTCTTTATAATGCAATAACGGATAATGGAGCAGGCGGTCTATCATCGTCCATTGGTGAAATGGGAAAAGACGGATTTGAAGTTGATTTGAGCAAGGTTCTCCTTAAAAACGATGGTATGGCTCCGTGGGAAATATGGATATCAGAATCACAAGAGAGAATGACCTTAGCAGTGCCAGAAGAAAATCTTCCTATGTTTAAGCAAATCATGAAAAAACATGATGTGGAGGTTTGTGTGATTGGAGAGTTTAACGAAAGTGGTAAAGCTGTTGTTAAATGTCCTGAAGGGAAAGTAATAATGGACATCGAAACTGAATTTCTGCATGACGGTAATCCCAAAGTGCATTTACAGACAAAGCCATGGTCTAAGGAGCCTGCTGTCATTCCAGCGCACAACACCGAAATGATACTCAGCCAAGAGACTGAACTAAAAGAAATGCTAAGCAGACCAAACATATGCAGCAAAGAGTTTATAGTGGTGCAATATGACCATGAGGTTCAAGGATCGTCAATACTGAAACCAATGCAAGGCAAGGGAAGAGTGTGCAGTGAAGCTGTTGTCTCGAGGCCAGTCCTTTCTTCAAACAAAGGTGTTGTAAAATCGCAGGGATTTGGCTCAAGTTATGGAGAAATTGACACTTATCACATGGCAGCATGTGCGATTGACACTGCAATACGCAACTACGTAGCTGCAGGAGGAAATATAAATCATCTAGCGTTGCTCGACAATTTTTGCTGGTGCGATGCTTATAATCCAGAAAGGCTATGGCAGCTAAAGAAAGCTGCAGAGGCTTGTTACGACTTTGCAACTGCATTTAAAACGCCATTCATATCCGGAAAAGACAGTATGTTCAATGACTTCAAGGGATATGACGAAAATGGCGAGAAAGTGATGATATCTGCACCACCTTCATTACTCATTTCAGCAATTGGAGTTATAGAAAATATTGAAAATGCGGTATCGCTTGATGTGAAAATGCCAGGGGACTTGATATATGTGCTTGGTACAACCCACGATGAGCTTGGCAGATCTGAATATCAGTTATATAGTGGAATAGATAATAACAACGTGCCAAAAGTTGATGCAAAGAGCGCTAGGAAGTTGTATGAGCGTTACAACCAGGCAATAAAAGATGGCATAATTGCCTCTGCAATTGCACCAAACTTGGGCGGATTAATTATTGCTCTGGCAAAATCGCTAATTGCAGGAGACCTTGGTGCTGAAATCGATCTTTCACTAGTACCAATAGGAAAAACACAAAATACAGACATAATAAACAAGATAATAATGTTTTCTGAATCGCAAAGTAGAATTTTGGTTACTATTGCACCACAAAATCAGCAGAGGTTTGAAGAATTGTTTAAAGGCGTAGTTTATTCATATATTGGTGAAGTAACAGAGAAAAAGGTGCTAAACATAAAGGATGTTTTAAAAGTAAATCTGAAAGATTTGGGAAATAGTTATTATATAGCTAAAGTAACTTAGGTTTACAGACGATTTGATAAACGACAAACTCGTCATCCCGCTGCTTGTTAGCGGCCGCGGCGGTATGACGTAGGAAAACCTTTCTTGGGTAGCTATAGCATGTCAGTTTAAAATGTTTTTTGTTTTCCATTAGGTTAAATAACTCTTTCACTATGTGCAATATTTACTTAAAATAAATGTATGTCATTAAATTTGGGTAGGTAGTTATGTCTATTTTACTGACACTCTTATTTATCAGTCTTTCTTTACTCAACGCTTCAAATAAATTGATGATATGTGCTGCTTTATTTATAGGAGCTGCTTTAGTTGTAAATTCAATGGTTGAATTTTATGGCAAAGAAAAAGCTACGTATAGCTTAATAGTGTGTACAGCGCTATGCTGTATTTTAAAATGGCAAAGTTTTAGTTTGATGATATTGACTTCATATGCTGCAATTTTAGTATCTCTTCTCTCGAGCATAATTGTTTTTGAAAAATTGAAGTCCAAGTTGAATTTTCATATGGCAAATTTCATTACTTTAATTATGGCATCAGTAATTGATAGTGCCGTTGTATGTGTTGGATTACTATACAAATTTTCTGCAGGTAAATGCTTAGCAATATATATTAGAGATTTAATTTTTAAGTTTTCTTATGCGTCAGTATTAAGCATCTGCTTGTTTGTAGGAATGTATTTATTTTGCTTGGCGAACAAGAAGTATTTTAAGATTTCCACATAACCTGTTTTCTGATATAGCTAAACTGACTTTGGGTCCTGGGGATGTATTTGGTGGTCCTAATACGTAACAACAGTTTAGAATTTATAGGTAGTAGATTTGCCCTAAGACTCTAACACAAGTTGTACAGCCCTACGTCATACCGCCCGGTATCTCAGCATAGATTCCGCTAACAAGTAGCGGAATGACGATTTATCAAACGCTGCCTAATTTTCCGTAACAGTTGAAAAAATCAATAGAAAATCAACATATCACTGTAAATTCATGTATTTTAAGGCTATAATGGTTAAAATACGTTATATAGTATAATATGGACGATTTTATAAGAGTTAAGGGTGCAAGGGAACATAATCTGCAAGGTATAGATGTCAATATACCGAAAAATAAGCTAGTTGTTATAACTGGGCTAAGTGGTTCTGGTAAATCTAGTCTCGCATTTGATACGATTTATGCAGAAGGCCAACGCCGATACGTTGAAAGCCTATCAGCTTACGCGCGTCAATTTCTCAACATTCAGGATAAACCAGATGTTGAGTCGATTACAGGTCTTTCCCCTGCAATATCTATCAACCAGAAATCGATCTCAAAAAATCCAAGGTCAACAGTTGGAACTGTTACCGAAATTTACGATTACTTGCGCTTAGTATATGCACGAATAGGGGTTCCTTATTCACCTGTAACTGGATTACCGATAACAAAGCAAACTGTATCTCAAATTGTAGATACTATAATTGCGTTACCTTTAGAAACTAAAATATATATACTTGCCCCTGTTGTGCGTGGTAGAAAGGGAGAACATCTCAAAGAGATATTGGAAATTAAAAGACAAGGTTACGTAAGGTTCAAAATAGATGGTGAAGTGTACAATGTAGATGACTTGCCTAAACTCGATAAGAACAAGAAACACGACATTTTTGTGGTTGCAGATAGAATATCAATATTGGGCGATATAGGAAATCGACTGCCAAGTAGTATAGAATCCGCACTAAAACTTGGTAATGGTCTAATGTATGTAGAAGTAGTAAACCTACCTGACAACCATAATTCCGAGTATAAAAATGGTCAAATTCTGACTTTTTCAGAGAATTTTGCATGCCCCGAGTCTGGTTTCACTCTTGAGGAAATAGAACCAAGATTATTTTCTTTTAACAGCCCTTACGGTGCATGTGGTTCGTGTAATGGGCTTGGTAAAAAGCTGGCTGTTGATGTAAAGCTGATAGTGCCAGATGAAACTCTTTCAATATCTGAGGGTGCTTTAAAGCCAGTAGGACCAATGTTCCGTCAAGTGCACACAAGTTATGGATTTCTAAAAAGTGCAATTCTATCACTGGCTGAAAATTGTAAATTTAGCCTTGATGTTCCGTGGAAGAACATAGATCAAGAAGTAAAAGATATGATACTCTTTGGCTCTAATAAATTTCAAGGTTTGATCAGTATCTTGGAGAACCAGATGGATTATGATGAAACGCTTGTTGAGCGATACTGCTCTGTTATTCATTGTAAGGAATGTACTGGCTATAGATTGAGAAAAGAAGCACTCACAGTGAAAATTGATAGCAGACATATAGGTGAAATATCAGGGCTCAGCATCGATAAATCCCTTAAGTGGTTTGAAAATTTGCCAGACAAGCTCACAGAACAACAGAAGCAAATCTCAAGTAAAATATTAAATGAAATAATCAAGAGGCTAGCATTTCTAAAGAATGTAGGGTTGAATTACCTAACGCTCGATCGAGAATCTAGCACTCTCTCTGGCGGTGAGAGTCAGAGGATCAGACTTGCTTCGCAAATTGGCTCTGGTTTAACAGGAGTGCTGTATGTGCTTGATGAACCCTCGATAGGCCTTCATCAATGCGATAATGATCGGTTAATTGCTACACTGAAAGACTTGAGAGACATGGGTAACACTGTAATCGTTGTTGAGCATGATGAAGATACAATAATGGCTGCTGATTATGCGATTGATATTGGTCCTGGAGCTGGCGTAAATGGTGGAAAAGTTATTGCAGAAGGAACACCAGACCAGGTGCAAAGAAATTCAGGGAGCATAACAGGGCAATATTTGAGTGGAGAGAAAAAAATTTTAATTCCAAGGAGAAGAAAGCAAGCAACTCAGTTCATAAAAGTAATAAATGCATGTGAAAATAACTTAAAAAATGTGAACGTTAAATTTCCTATAGGGAATCTTATTTGTGTTACTGGAATATCAGGAGGGGGAAAATCAAGTTTAGTCATAGAAACGTTATATAAATATTCAGCACATAAGATATATCATTCGTCTGCACGGTATGGTCGGTGTGATAGAATAGAAGGCCTTGAATATATAGATAAAGTTATAGAAGTTGATCAGTCGCCAATTGGTAGAACTCCTGCGTCAAATCCAGCAACATATGTCGGTATGTTTACTCATATAAGAAATTGGTTTGCAGGTCTTTCGGAGTCAAAAGCAAGGGGATATAATATAGGCCGGTTTTCATTTAATACCAGAGGGGGAAGGTGTGAGGCTTGTAAAGGTGATGGGCACTTAAAGATAGAGATGCATTTTCTACCGGACGTTTATGTGAAGTGTGAGCAGTGTAAAGGGCGAAGGTATAATCGTGAAACATTGGAAGTTACTTATAAAGGAAAATCAATCTCTGATGTACTTGATATGACGATAGATCAGGCTTGTGATTTTTTTGAAAACCTTCCAATGGTAAAAGAAAAGTTGGTTTCTTTGCAGGAAGTGGGGCTTGGCTATATAAAACTCGGACAGTCGTCAACAACGTTGTCTGGGGGTGAAGCACAACGAATAAAGCTGTCCAAAGAGCTATCAAAACGATTTACCGGAAGAACATTGTATATTCTTGATGAGCCAACAACTGGATTACACTTTGAAGATATAAATAACTTACTAAAAATACTCCATAGATTAGTCGATCTGGGAAACACTGTTATAGTTATCGAGCACAATTTGCACGTTATAAAAACTGCAGATTATATAATAGACATCGGACCAGAGGGCGGAATAAAAGGCGGAGAAGTGATTGCTACTGGAACTCCAGAAGAAGTGGCAAAAATTCCAGAAAGTGTTACAGGCAGGTATCTTAAAACGTATTTATTATAAACTATTTCTTAATTATATTAGGCTAGGTTGCATATTTATGATTTGGAGAGGGTAATGTCAATATATCAATATTTTAAAAGGTATGCTAAACATGGAATTGTACCTGCTAAGAGAGCAGAAGATTGCACACTAGCTCCAGAAAGTAGTTTCTATAAATCTGTAAGTTATGTTGATAGTGTGTTAGGACCTGTGAAAGATGTAATTTGTGGAGCTGGAAGTAAAGACGATTATAACAAGTATTATAAAAACAATGATAAATGTGAATACGTGGGTTACAGGGCAGAGGAAGTGTTTCCACTTTGTGAACGGGGTGCTTTTCTAGTAGCTAGCATAATATTGCAACCTTTATGTTTGATACTAGCATATTTGTCATACTTCCCAATTAAGTTATTATCAAAAATAACAGGGGACTATTGTTTAAAAGCAAGTACAAAATCATTAGTTGATCATTCAAATGCATTTTTAAGTGCTGGGCAAGATTGTGCTAGTGCAGTAGCTGAAGTATTTAACAAGATTGTAAGTTATTCTTGCGCTGCTATCATTTGGGCTGCCGCGTCAATGATAACGCCACTTGTGTGGGCTTGCAACAAAGTGCAAAGTAAGTTAAGTGAAATACAGGAGCCAGAAAAACATCAGCTTTTATCTAATCGGAGTGATTCGGAGACTACTTTAGTCAATGGTATACCGCAAACTTATAAGTTCTGCTTTTTCAGCAGTGGCTCAGTTTGAATTACATTGAGATGAAATAAAAAGTGAAAGAGTGTAAGCACAAGTTACTTTAGCTATACTATATAAATTTTATAATATATTTAATGAATTGTGAACCTTCTCTTACTAAAAAAAGCTACAAATCTTATATTTCCGAACGTATGCGTAAGTTGCGAATATATCATTGATGAAAATCTTAATCTGTGTAGTGAATGCAACAAAAAAATCAATTTTCTAACTAAGCATTACTGCAATGTTTGTGGCGTAGTAATCTCAGACAATATTCATACGTGTGGTAAGTGCATCATCAATCCTCCACCGTTTAAAGTATTAAGATCAGTTTTTGCTTATGATCAACATAGTAAAAACATGATTATAAATTTCAAATTTTTTGATAATTTGAATTACGTAAAAATCTATGCAAAGTGGATACACCAAGCTAATCAGGATACGTTTCAGAACGCAGAGGTCATAATTCCTATACCGTTACATAAAATGCGCTTGTTTAAACGTAAATATAATCAAGCAGCATTACTTGCAAAAGAGTTGAGTAATACCAATTCCTAAAAATAAATAGACGAATAAAGAAAAATTTCTAAAATAGAATAATTTAAGAATTAGTGGGGAGTTATGGCAGGAAAAAGTAAAGCAATAGGAGAAGAATTATATAATAAGTGTAACCTGGAATTAAAGAAGCACGGCATAAGAGGAGAGATAGGAAGAAGATTACAGGCAATAATATCTGCAAAAGAATATGGAATAACAAAAGTTGTTCAAATATACCGAATTACTAGAACTACATTGATGAAGTGGATTACAAGATTTAAGGAAGGAGGAGTCAATGCGTTTAAAATACAACCAGGACGTGGAGTAAAGCCGAAGTTGAGCTACAAGCAGCAAGAAGAAATTAAAAATGTCATAGCAGAAGAAGGAGCCAACCTAACGGCTAAGAAATTAAAAATCATAATTGAGAAAATGTTTTCTATTGAGGTAAGTAAGTCTACAGCACATAGACTGATGCAAAAGTTAGGTTTTTCGTATATTACTCCAAGGCCTGTGCACAATAAACAGGATAAAAATAAACAAGAAGAGTTTAAAAAAAAATCTTAATGAAACTATTGTCACGTATCCCGAAAAAGAGCTATTTTTCTTCGATGAGTCGCGGTTTGGCACACATTCAAAGATTGGACACGGGTGGTTTAAAAAAGGCATTAGGACACAGGTTAAGGTAAAATTAGGTAGGCAAAACTTTTATCTCTATAGTGCAGTTAATCCTAGAAATGGAGAGAGTTCTAGCTTATTCGTACCAAACGTCAATACTGATTGTATGAATATATTCCTTGAGCAGATGTCACAATATTTAGGAACAAGGGAGGCATTTCTTGTTGTGGATTGTGCAGGATGGCATAGATCCAAAGGTTTAAAAATACCACAAAATATTACCTTAATCTATTTACCTCCATATTCACCAGAGTTAAATCCAGTAGAGCGTTTATGGCAATATTTGAAAGACAATCTCATTAAAAATAGAATATATGACTCTGTTAGTTTATTGGAGGATACTGTATGTGCATTCATTCGTAATATTACGGAAAGTTCGATCAAAACCATTTGTTCTGTGAGTTATTTGCCTACTTATTTATGAGATTTGGTATAAGTTGTCCAATTTATCCTATACGCCATTTGCAATAAAACGTCTTCGCCATACTGCGCCTCAAGCTGGTCTTTCACTTAAACAGCGTGAAAAAAATTTGAAAAAGGCTTTTAGCATAAGCAACAAGAAAATTATCGAAAATAAAATCGTGATATTAGTTGATGATGTGGTAACAACCGGAGCAACTGTAAGATCTTGCTCTCAAGAAATTTTAAACTCCGGTGCAAGAGAAGTGAGAGTGCTATCACTTGCAAGAACGGTGAATGATTGGACCTCTTGCATAAAAAATTAGCAGTCAGTGTCATCCAAGTAGCTTGACTACTTGGATCTATTTTTTTCTAGATTCCAGTGCCAGCGTTACGCACATAGCTGTACGAACATTGTCTGCCAAGGAGGGTGTCATCCCAGTGCCCCGACACACAGCTGTACGAACATTGTCTACCAGGAGGATGTCATCCCAGTGCTTGACACTGGGATCCAGGAAAGTTTGCTTGTAAACTGATTTGTTGAGTATGAAAAGTAGCTGATCTTATACTAAATTGATAAGGTTGCATAAAAAGCTAAATTCCAGCATCAGCTACTTTCATGACACCAATCCCTGCCATCCACTGGATCTATGCTCTTTTTTTCCTGGATCCCAGTGTCAAGCACTGGGATGACATCACTTTTGCTTCAATATTCGCACATTAGCCACGTCCCTGAACAGATACGGAGGTAAGCCCATTGTGAAAATCAGTATGTTAAGGCATGATTTTTAATAACCTCAACATCACTGAATTCAAAAGTTTGGCCGCTCACGATTTGGTATCCTTCATGCCCCTTTCCTGCAACTAGCAGAATCATACCCTCGTTATAGGCAATATCTACTCCTTTCTCTATAGCTTCTCTTCTATCTTCTATCTCTAGCGCATTAGGGCAATGTAGTAAAATACCACGACGAATTTCTGCAGGATTCTCATCACGCGGATTGTCATCCGTGATTATCACTTTATCTGCATATATTTGTGCTACTTTACCCATTTCTGCGCGTTTTGTTTGATCACGATTGCCACCACAACCAAAAACTAGAATTATTTTTTTATTGAAGTGCCATTTTAAAGACAATAGGGCTTGTTTAAGCGCACTTGGAGTATGAGCGTAATCCACAAATGCAAAAGGTTTCACTTTTTCCATTCTTCCTGGTGGAGAAACGAGTTTTTCTACGCATATTTCTCTGTAATTCAGTCCAGACGAGGTAACTATACCCATTGCACACAACAGATTATATGCTTGAAATTGCCCCAGAACCGGAAAAAACGTATCATAAATTTCACCACCAATTTTTATTGTAAGGTGTTGACCATTAGGGGTTGGTGTTTGCTCCAATAAAGTAATATCAGAGCCTGTTTTTCCATAGGTGATAATTTTGTTGCTGCGTTTTTCAGCTATCTTAAGCAACCCGTAGTATTCATCTATATCCGCATTTAAAATCGCTGTTTTTCCTTCTGGTAATACCTCGTAAAATAACCTTTTTTTAGTTTCTAAATATTCACCAAGATTTTTATGGTAATCTAAATGATCTTGCGAGAAATTAGTAAAAGCTGCAGCACTCAACTTTAATCCATGGATTCTATATTGATCAATCCCATGACTTGATGCTTCTAACACTAAGTGTTCTACATTTATACCACGCAATGTTGCGTAAAGGTCATCTGCATCTGGAGTGGTAAGACTGTTGCTATTACCTTTTCTACCATTATTGATGCATGTTCCAAGTGTTCCAATAGACGCAGCATTATAGCCAGAGTTTTGCCAGATCTGGCGGCAAAATTCTACTACTGAAGTTTTACCATTCGTACCCGTTACAGCAGCAACATATTTGGGCTGTTTGAATTGATAAAACCTGCTGACTATTTCGCTGTATATTTCTTGAGGATTTGGGTGTTCAAGCACTGCAAAGCTCGAAGTATCTGTCATTCCAGTGCGTGACACTGGAATCCAGTTTTTATTATACAATTGCCTAGTGTGCTCATTTGCAATTAAATTTTCTGGATCCAAGTAGTCAAGCACTGGGATGACATCTTTTTTGGTTCCTTGTATGACAACGTCTACACAGTCGTGTGCGTGATACTGGGATTCAGTAGGAAAAATCTGGATACATGCTGGTTTTCTAGATTCCAGCGTCACGCGCTGGAATGACACCGCAGACACACAAACAAAAAGATAACCTTCCTTGACTCTCTTGGGATTACATGTAACGCCCTTGATTTCAACGTCAAAGTTAACATCAACAATATCATGCAGTAATTCTCTCAGTTTCATGTCCTACTTCATCGTTTTGAAAGTCTAAACATGGTAACCTTTTTAGTGCGTCATTAAGGTCAAAGATTAAATCTTCAGGATCTTCCAGTCCACAAAATATTCGCACGAAACTTCCACCACAATCTGAATTCATTACAGATCTTGACATAGATCTACGATCTACTGGTAATATCAAACTGTCGCACCCTCCCCAAGAAGCACCAATACTAAAAATTTTCATATGATCAACCATGCAGCTTAGTTCTTCACATGAATATTCTCTATCCAGTGCTATACTGAATGTGCCGCTTGCTCCTTTGAAGTAACTTTTCCATAATTCGTGTTGAGGATGGGAGGGAAGTGCTGGATATAAAACCTTTCTAACTTTTTGCTGTGCTTCTAGCCACTTTGCCACTTCCATTGCTGTATTTTGGTGCCTTTTCATACGTGTGTGCAGTGTTCTTAGTCCCCTGTGTGCAAGGTAGCAGTCGTGCGATTGAATGGTTACTCCATAATTTTTATAGCTCTCATAAAGCAATTTAAAAATTTCACCTTCAGCAATAATAGCTCCCATAACTAAATCTGAGTGACCGGCTAGATACTTTGTCACTGAATATAGTGCAACATCAATTCCATAATCAAGCGGCTTAAATAACAAAGGAGTGGCCCATGAATTGTCGCAAACGGTTACGATTCCATGTTCTTTAGCAACTTTTACTATATGCTCTATATTCGAAATCTCAAACATTATAGAACCAGGAGTCTCGATCATTATCAATGAAGTATTACTCTGAATTAAATCAGTTATATCCTGCGTTGGATCATAAAAAGTTACTTCTGTTCCTCTTTTTGGTAGCTCATTTTCTGCAAACCTCCTAAGCCTATAATAACTATTATCTTGAATTAAAACGTGCGAGCCTGCTTTAGTGAAAGTCAAAATAGCAAAAGTAAGTGCAAATAGTCCGGAAGGATAAATAAGCGCTTGTCCACTCCCTTCAATTTCAGCCAGTGCATTTGAAAGATAATGGACAGTAGGAGTACCAACATTACTGTAGCTATAATCCCTTGCAACACCATCGTTGATTACATCGTATATACTTTCTCCATTTGCTGCATTCAAGTAGTCCTTGTAAGTAGGAAATAATATGGTAGAAGAATGATAAACTGGCGGGTTCATAGAACCTTTATAGTCATTAAATTTTCTTCCTGCTTTAACTAATATAGACTCTTCCTTCACATTTTTATTATTTATTTTTTAAATTGTACTCGTTTTGCGTATACAAGTGAAGAGAAATTGCATGTATTAGCTCTATCTCACCCTTCAATAACTCATAAATCAACTTATGTCTTTTTAGAATGCTCATTCCAATAAAGCCGTCAGATATTAATATTAATTTAATGTGCGAAGGTAATGTTGAAGATGAAGCAAAATAATGATCAGCATGCTTTGCTGATTCATCGACAATGTTGATATCAATTACATCTATCGAATCGCGTATCTTTTCTTCTATTGTTTTAATAATATCCATAATGGTTTCTTTAAGCAACAACATGCTCCTCTTGTCATCCAAGTAGCTGACACTGGGATGACAGGAAAAGTGATATAACAATACACCCTTATTTATTCTCTTCCTTATTATCTATGTCTTGATAATCAGAATCTACTACTTTTTCTTCTTTATCATTTGGATTCCCTTCTGATGAAAAGCCATTTCCAGCACTATTTTGTTGTGAGGCATTATACATAGCTTCTCCAAGTTTCATAGATAATTGAGAAAGATTAGTAACTTTCTGCTGGATTGAATCAGCGTCATCAATGTTATCAGATTTACTAACTTCTTTTAATTCGTTAACTGCATTTTCAATAGCAGATTTATCTTCTGGTGAAACTTTATCACCATACTCTGTCAGAGACTTTTCTGTAGAATGAACTAAACTATCCGCTTGATTCTTCACTTCAATAAACTTTTTGCGCTTTTCATCTTCTTGCGCTTTTTCTTCAGCTTCTTTTACCATGCGATTTATTTCATCATCAGATAGACCACCTGAAGATTGAATGCGTATTTTTTGCTCTTTTCCAGTAGCTTTATCTTTTGCAGAAACGTGTGCTATTCCATTTGCATCTATGTCAAATGTTACTTCGATCTGAGGAACTCCACGAGGAGCAGGAGGTATCCCTTCCAAACTAAACTGACCAAGTAGCTTGTTATCAACCGCCAATTTTCTTTCACCTTGATGTACCTTAATTGTAACGGCTGTTTGGTTATCTTCTGCAGTTGAAAACACCTGAGATTTTTTAGTAGGAATAGTAGTATTACGTTCAATAAGTGGAGTGAATACTCCTCCTAGAGTCTCAATACCAAGAGAAAGTGGAGTCACGTCAAGTAGTAACACATCTCTTACATCACCTTGAATGATTCCCGCCTGTATTGCAGCTCCAATTGCTACAACTTCATCAGGATTTACTCCTCTATGTGGATCTTTGCCAAAGAATTCTTTAACTTTCTCTATGACTTTTGGCATACGAGTCATGCCACCAACGAGAACCACTTCGCCAATTTGACTAGCAGACAAACCAGCATCCTCAAGAGCTTTTTTACAAGGAGCCATAGTTCTTTCGATTAAACCATTCACTAAGCTTTCAAGTTTTGCTCTCGTTAATTTCATATTTAAGTGTTTTGGACCACTTGCATCAGCTGTAATAAACGGTAGATTTATTTCCGTTTCCATTGCACTTGATAATTCAATTTTCGCTTTTTCAGCAGCTTCTTTGATTCTTTGCATAGCCATTGGATCATTTTTCAAATCAATGCCATTACTTTTCTTGAATTCATCTAGTAAATAACTCACTATTACGTTATCAAAGTCTTCACCTCCAAGATGAGTGTCACCATTTGTAGCCTTTACTTCAAAAACCCCTTCACCTATTTCAAGTATTGAGACATCAAATGTACCACCACCAAGGTCATATACCACTATTGTGTGCCCATGTTTCTTATCAAGACCATAAGCAAGCGCTGCAGCAGTCGGTTCATTTACTATTCTGAGCACATTTAATCCGGCGATTTTTCCTGCATCTTTTGTTGCTTGACGTTGAGAGTCGTTGAAGTATGCTGGCACTGTTATCACAGCATCTTTTACTTCCTCTCCAAGATAAGCTTCTGCTGCTTCTTTCATGTTTTGTAGTATGAATGCACCAATTTGACTAGGAGAGTATTCTTTATTATCAGTGGTTTTAACCCATGCGTCACCATTTTTTGCTGCAAACACTTTATACGGCACGTTTAGATTTTTCATTTCAGAATCACCGTATTGACGGCCTATTAATCTCTTAGTAGCAAAAAAAGTATTACTTGCATTGGTGGTTGCTTGTCTTTTTGCAGGAGCGCCAATCAACCTTTCTCCTGACGAAGTAAATGCAACTATAGATGGAGTAGTTCTTGCCCCTTCTTTATTTTCTATTACCTTTGTATCCTTGCCCTGCATTATTGCAATACAAGAATTTGTTGTTCCGAGATCTATGCCTATTGCTCTTCCCATAATGAGTACCCCATTGTAAATATTATCTGATATAAGAATATATAAGTATAGGACTTATTAATTACAAGCCCAATTTAGGGTTTCTAATTAGTTATTAGAACTTAAAAAGCGCGAAAGCCATTTAGTCAGCCAAAAATTGCCTCGTAGTTTATTTGAATTATCAACTTCTTCATTGCTGCTATCCTCAATTTGGTATCCAGAGTTCTGTAATGGCTTATAACCGTTTGAATTAACATCATCTCCTTGTTTTAAAACAAATGTATTTACATCTAAACTGTTATCAATACTAATGTTCAATGTAATATTAAACTCTTTTTCGATTGTAGAAACTGTATTCCTTTTATTATTAAAAATATGCGCTATAACCGCACTATGCGCTACTAAATCAAAAGACTTATTTTGGTTCCTATGAGCAATGTGTTGTAAATCCCTTAGTATCGATGCAACAATTACTTCGTTCGATTTTACTCTTCCAATACCCTTGCAGTGTAAACACTCTGTAGTATTAATTTCTTGTATGTTTGGTTTAATTCTTTGTCTTGAAAATACCATTAAACCAAAGTCATTTATGTAGCTAAATTGAACTTTAGCTTTATCGTCTTTAAACGCTTGCTTTATAGCAGACTCAACAGCTCTGCAATACTGATATTTCAACATGTCAATAAAATCGACTACTATTAATCCTGATAGGCCCCTAAGATTCACCTGTCTTGATATTTCAGGTACTGCTTCCATATTGGTTCTATAAGCTGTTTCTTCTATGCTATCTTCTCCTGTCATCTTTCCTGAATTTACGTCTATTGAAACAAACGCCTCAGTTAAAGTTATTACCAAAGACCCACCAGATGGCAACTCTACCCTATTGCTATATAACTCAGAAATTTGATCTTCGATTCCATAGTAAGTAAAGATTGGGATAGAACCTCTATACAATCTGTAACGCAACTTACTACCTTTTAATGCATTTTTAGTATATTGTCTCACTGCTTCAAAAGCTTCCTTCCCAGATACTATGACTTCTATACCATCGCTACAAAAATCACGAACAGATCTCATAATTACATCTGCTTCGTTGTAAATTAATGATGGAGCATTTACAGAGAAGGCATTTTTTTGAATGCTCTGCCATAATGAGGATAAGTAATTGTAATCCTGCTCAATTTCTTTCTTATCTTTTCCTGAACCAACAGTTCTTACTATTAAACCTGATCTTTTTGGCAAGTTTATTGAACTCAGTATATCCTTTAACTGCTTTCTGACATTAGCATCTTCAATTCTGCGAGACACTCCACCTTTACTCATGGAATTTGGCATGAAAACACAGTATCTACCCACTAAAGTTATGTATGTTGTAAATGAAGCTCCTTTATTGCCTCGTTCCTCTTTAGTTAGCTGGACCAATACTTTTTGATTTACTGAAATAACATCTTGTAATTTGTATTTTTTATATAAAGGTACCTCTCTTACAAAACCACTACCTAACTCGTTGACATTCTTACTAGCTGCAGAATCTGAAGAAACATTTGCTGAAGCTTCTTCTGTACAATCGTCATTTGAGTAGCCCTCAAAGATAGTTTCCTTTTCTTTTTCTGGAATATTGAAGTAATCTAGAGATATCTCGGAAAAAGATAAAAAACCTTGCTTGTTTTTTCCATATTCAATAAATACGGCTTGCAAAGAAGGCTCTATACGCTTTACATAAGCAACGTATATATTACCTCTTAATTGTTTTTTTTCCTTGAATTCTTGTTCAAATTCTACAACCTTATTATTAACTGATAAGGCAACTCTTACCTCATTAGAACAGGCAGAATTTTCTATCAATAATAACCTTTTGCCACTATTTGCCACTTATTTACCGTTTGCTTTTCATTCTGAAGTTAACTTCATGCTACTTAATGCACTGTTGATTGTCAAGAATTTTACGATCTGCATTATTCGGTTGACTTTTAGTGTTTTGCGTAATAAACTCGCATAGAATTTATTATATCATTATAAGTATGGCGAAAAAAAATGCTTCTTTGCTCGTTAAGTTAGTCAGCACTGCAATCAAGATAACAAAAACTGGTGAAGAAAAATCAACTGGCTATTTTTATGTAAAAAAGCGTAATCCAAAAAAGCTCACCAGAAAACTGGAGTTTAGGAAGTATGACCCAGTAGTCAGAAGGCACGTATTATTTAAAGAAGAAAAATTAAAGTAGTTTTTTTATAAGGAATTTTATTATTATGCAAAATTTACAATTAAGTTATCCTATAATAGTAGAGTTGGGGGATGTAAAAGATACAAAACTGAAATTAATAAAGGTCATTGCACAATTAATAAGTAAGAGGTACAAAACACAGAAAAAAGCAGCAAGCGCTCTAAAGATTGATCAACCTAAAGTATCTCAAATCAATAGGTCAAAAATCGAAGGGTTTTCCTTAGAATACTTGCTTAACTTATTGATTGCATTGGACCAAGACATAAACGTAAGAATAAAGCATAATTCTAAACCTGTATAATATGTAAAGGACAAATGGTGATTTAAATGCAGAACAATAAAACAGTAAGTCAGAGGCATTTTAAAAAGAACTTGTTACTCAACAAAACAAGATTTGAAATTTTGTGCAATGCTATTGATTATAGCTAGATATGCATCTTTTCCAGGCTCTATGTCTGATCCAATAGGATCAAGAACTACCATTTTTGCGTCATTAGAAAGAGCATTAGGCTTTATGCTATCTTCTTGTGAATGAGCAAATATACATTTAACGTTTTCTTCCTTCATTATCTTTTTTAGCTTCATTAAACTCTTCATACCTATGTACGAATCCTCTTCTATAGAAAGAATGGCGCTTGGGTGATTTAAACCAAAATATTTTTCAAAATATTGATAAGCATCGTGAGTGACGATGTATTTTTGATTTTTAAAATCATTCAGTTCTTTCACGATTTCTTTTACTTCTTGGTCTATTTTTTTTATGGCTTTTGTTGCATTAGAGTTGTATCGATGGAAATTTTCTTTATCTATGTTAGACAATGTTGCACTTATAAAAAGTACCATGCTCTTTGCATTTTCGGGACTCAGCCAAATGTGTAGGTCTTTTTCATCTTGAGTATTGGTAATTTTTCTAGAAAATGAATGTGGCCGAGCAGGAAGTAGGTTGATTACCTTTGACAATTGCACTAGTTCTTTATTATTTTTGGCGAAAGTTTGAACAAACGTCTCTAAGTTATCGTCAGTGTAAAATATAACATCACTTGATTCCAAATTACTCGCATCAGACGGCTTTAATATATAATTATGCGCAGATGTTGCATAGCCAAGCAATTCCGGTTCTAAAATCCCTTCTGTCACAGAAGCTACAAGTGAGTGGATAGGTTTGATTGTAGCTACAACTTTTAAATTGGATGAAAAGGCAATATTATAGTATAGTGTAAATGAAAGTAATAGAAAAAAAGCCAGTAAATGTCTCATATAAACGTTGAGAAGAAGTTAAATTTTGCCAAAAAGTTAAATAATGTCAATAATCGTGTTCTAAAAATAGAAAATCTTGCTCTCACATATGATGGTAAAAGAATCCTTGACAATATCAATATGTTCATGGAAAGAGGAGACGTAATTACAATACTTGGTCCAAATGGTGGAGGTAAAACCTCTTTAGTGAAAGCAATTGCTGGCATAAATAAAAGCTGTACCGGTAGTATCGTATTTGCTGACAACATAAAAATTGGCTATATGCCGCAAAATTTTAGTATTAGTAATTTGATGCCAATAACAGTTGAATATTTCCTTTTAAATAGCTCCTTGAAAAGACTAAAGAAAAATCAATCCATTATTACAGAAGCGATAGAGTTGGTTGGTATCGGTAACATTTTGAAGAATCAAGTGTTAGAAATTTCTGCAGGGCAAACACAACTACTACTGCTTGCACGTTGTTTAATTGCAGAGCCTGACTTGATCATTCTAGATGAACCAGTCAGTGCAATGGATATTAACGCGCGGGCTAAATTTTATGATATTATAAATAAAATAGCAAAAAAACGATTGGTATCGATTCTTATGACTTCTCATGATCTTAACTCTGCTCTACCATCCTCAGATTACGTAATTTGTATAAATAATACTATCTATTGCCAAGGCAAGCCTGATGAGATTATGAAAAATAGAACCCTAAATGAAATATTTAGCAGTTACGCAGCAAAATGATTCAAAATATTTTGCGTCTTCTGCACATAACTACAGTGCTGACACGTTACAATATATTACCTTATTTACTTCCACCATCAAAGAAATCAATAAATAAAATACAAGGCCATAAGCTAAAGTGTGCTCTTGAAAAATTAGGTCCGGTGTTCATTAAGTTTGGGCAGTCTATCTCATCACGTACTGATGTTTTAAATGAGGATATAACAAATAACTTGTTATTGATATGTGATAGATTGCCATCATTTTCACATAAAATAGCAGTTAAAACTATAGAAAGTGAGTTTAATTGTAAATTGAGCGACATTTTTTCAAGCTTTTCTGAAAAGCCAATTGCAGCAGCATCGATTTCTCAGGTGCATAGAGCGGTTACAACTGAGGGTAAGGAAGTTGCTGTGAAGGTTTTAAGGCCAAATATTGAGAAAACATTCTCAAGGGATATAAAAATGCTTTCTTGGCTCGCAGAAATTGCAGAAAAATTTAGCGAACAATCAAAAAGGCTGAGGCCAATTGAATTAGTCAAAACTTTTGCTGAAATTTGCCGATTAGAGTTAGATCTACGTTTTGAAGCTGCTCACTCTTCAGAACTAAAGGAAAACACAAAAAATGACAGAGGTTTTTATGTACCTGAAATAGATTGGAATAGAACTGCAAAAAAGGTTTTAACATTAGAATGGATAGAAGCAACACCAATATACGAAGTTGAAAAACTGAATAATCGTAAGCAAATAGCTATCAATCTTATAGAATCGTTTTGTAGTCAGGTATACAGGGATTGTTTTTTTCATGCTGATATGCATCCTGGAAATCTAATGGTTGATAGTAATAACAATATTATTGCCCTGGATTGTGGAATCATGGGTAGAATAGATCGTGAGACATGCTATTACGTTATAGAGATACTCAAAGGCTTTTTAAATCGGGATTATGACCACGTTGCAAAAATGCACTTTAAAGCTGGTTACGTTTCATCACAGCATAGAAATTTTGTCACAGCTTGCAGGGCAATAGGTGAACCCATTATTGGGCAGCCTATACAGAAGATTTCATTTGCTAGTTTACTTGCTCAGCTATTAAAAATAACTGGTGATTTTGATATGAAAGTTCAAACACAATTGTTATTGCTGCAGAAAACTATGATTTTACTGGAAGGGACATGTAGAAAGATCTACCCAGAAATCAATATGTGGAAAGTAGTTGAAGCGTGGATAAGCAGTCAACATGAAAGTAAAATAGGGTATAGGGAAAAAATTAGAAATTCTTATCCTGTAAAAACAATCCAAGGGATATTTAGCCTTATAGAAAAATTAAACCTAATAGCTGATAAAAAATTAGAAAACATCCAAGTTAAAAATAAATCAAATGGAAAAGTCTATTTTTTACTGTGGTTTGTAATTATAATTCTAATCGTTAAATTTTTAATTTTTTAAACTATGGGAAAAAACTGCGTCAAACCCAATTTTTAATTCAACTTAATTTTTAATCTGCAGGAGTCGAGTTGAGAATGTCCAATTTTCCACTTTCTTTATAGCATAACATACTTCAGTCCTGATCCGCCTCTTGCTCCTCTTGAAGCCCAATAGCTCACCACTTATGTGTAAATTAATCGTTAATGTTGTACACGTTCTTTTCTTTTTCTACTCTCTCTTGCTCTTCAATACAATATATAGCAAGCGGATTAGCTTTAAGTCTTTCGACTCCTATTTCTTCTCCTGTTCCATCGCAGTAACCATAAGTGCCTAATTTTATTTTTTCTAACGCCTCCTTAATCTTTTCTTTTCTATCTTTTCGGCGCTTGATTAATTCCTCATTTCCACTATCTCCATCAGAATAGTATGTATCAATACTATTATCTTCTAGTTCTTGTTTCTCCAACTCAGCGAGTATTGATTGTAACTTTAAGCTGAAGTATTCCAGTTGTTTTACGCTCATATATTCTTCATCTTCTGAAGGAGTATAATCCTCTGGTGACTTTATTTTCGGTAACTTTTCCATAATTGCATTATCAAAAAAATAATAAAACCTATATAACTTATGAACAAAAAATTATACTACCCTCAAAGTAAACACTATAATTTATAATAAACATTTAAAAGCCTAGTATGATCGACTTAGTAAAAAAATTAGTAATAGATGGTAAGAACCTTACCTATATAGTATGTATTTTTATTATAATGTTAAGTTTATCTTCATTTACACTTGAAAACAACAATAAACAAGAAGTTATGTTAACATTAACATGGATATGTGCTACATTTGTTTTGCAGATCTCTACAAATAATTTGTTTACATCTGATTATCATGATGGAATATTAGAGCAAATCTTTGTACAGCCACTCTCTTCTAGGCTTATAGTTGCTTATAAAATTTTCGCTCACTGGTTATTATTTGGGCTACCGATTTCAGTGGTTTCTTCCATATTCAGCTTTGCAGTTCTAGGCAATAGTATTGAACACTCAATAGCAGTTGGAGTGTCTTTATTATTTAATACGCTGATAATCATTAATATTTCAGCTACTGGAAATGCATTGATGATTGGTCGAAACAACTTAGCATCAGGAGTATCGCAAATTCTTGTTTTGCCAATGATAATGCCAACCTTTGTGTATTTTAAAATGCTAACTCAATTTGAAAATTTGTCCTTGAATATTTATACACTACTAATCACCATGTTAATTTTTGTCGTTTTGATTGTTAACAGCACTATAACTACTCACATGGCATTAAAATTTGCTGTGGAACAGGATTGAAAAATCTTACTGTTATTCAGTAGGTATCCGTTTAGCAGAGTGGCAAAATAGGTAGACAAGATAAACCAAAAAATCAAGAAAAAGTGAGTTTACAACAAATGGTGTCATGCAAGTAGCTGACAACATAGAAACGAAAAAACTTACTTGACAAACTCCGCCAGCCCCCTTATTATGACAATAAGGGTATTTATGACTCAAAACTTGTTTTTGACCTGCAGGCTCAATGACAAAATTCAGTAAAAAACTCAGGGTATTTTTTGGCGGATTACATAAAATTATAGCGGCTGCATGTCTTTTTTATTTTTTCTACATTCAGCCAAATCGCGCTTATTTTAAGCGTTAGCACATTATTACAGCGCCACTTACAGTAATATAGAGTCAAAACTCGCACCACGGGGCTTCTTTTGCCTTTTTTTTCATTTGGTAAATTTCTTAAATTTTATAGCTAATCAGTACTGGGATGACAAGAAAGGAGCACTGCTATTATAGAGTGAAATGAGATCCCAGTGTCACGCACTGGGATGACATTATAGGGGCTACTGGGATGACATTATAGGGGTTACTGGGATGACATTATAGGGGCTACTGGGATGACATTATAGAGAGGCACTGGGATGACATTATAGGGGCTACTGGGATGACATTATAGGGGCTACTGGGATGACATTATAGAGAGGTACTGGGATGACATTATAGAGAGGCACTGGGATGACACCCTGATAATCGTCATCCCGCTACTTGTTAGCGGGATCTGCTGTGGCGACATAAACTCAAATCATTTCAAATTTCAATCCAAAGAGGTATCATTATGTCAAACAATTTCAATTTTAAAGAATTTTTTAACCACTATGAAACAAATAGTACGTCAGATGATATACAAAGGTATTATTTGCTGTGGAAATCAGTAATAGCGCAGGCAATGACTGATGCAGCAAGTCACTGTAAAAAAACAGAAAGCTTGGTAGAGAAACGTAAGGCGATTTCTTGGTTATCGGACTTTAGTCAAGATTTTGTACACACATGTATATTGGCTGATTGTGATCCGGTATACGTAAAAAACAAAATACAGCCAATCTTAAAAAGCCTTACTAGATAAAGCCTTTTTAATGAGGTTTACTCCTTTTACCGAAAAAAATATCATTCAATCTCCTATCTATAGTTGCCTCTATATCTTTGATTAATAGCTGCTTTATTATGTTTACTTTCCGCTTTGCATCTTGAGCGTGATGCTCACTGTTATTGCTGTAATTATTCTTATCACTATAACTACTGCCACTTGGTTTACTACTGTTACTGAACTCACTACCCTTTTTTCTTCTTGTGCTGAGTATCTGCACTATCTTTTCCTTTAAAAAAGACTTCCAGCCTGTGCTAAGGAACAACTTATAGAGAAAATGCGGAGTAAGGAATGCTACTAATATTCGAATAGAAATTCCGTAACCGAGGTCTTCCCTATTTTCATAATACCACTTGCAATATTGAAATAAATGGTAAAACGCATTTTTGAAAGAGCCAAATTCTACAGCATACCAAAAACCATTGCTGAGAAACATGAGCACAATGCTGGATGTGTAAAGATACATTGTGAAGAGAAACAGTTTCACAATTATATCTTTTAGACTACCTAATATATAATTCAATAATCTTAATTTATAGAAAAGTGATATCATTTCACACCCACTTCAATATGGCTGGGGTGGAAGGATTCGAACCTTCGCGTGACGGTATCAAAAACCGCTGCCTTACCACTTGGCTACACCCCAATACTACTTACATCAATAACACTATTAGCCCAATTAGTAAAAGATTTATTTGCTTTTTCTATGGACATCACAGCAATAGCTGGCTGATCATAAGAATGCATTGCTTCGATTTTTTCTACAATTTTATCAATTTGATCATTTTGATCATTTTTGCTCTTCATAATTGCTACTACTTCACAACTATTACTAATTTTACCTTCCCATAAATACAGAGAATTCACTTCGGGAAATATATTTACACATACAATTAATTTCTCGTTTAACAATTCCTCAGAAACAGTTTTAGCCTCTTCAAAACTTGAAAAAGTTGTATAAATCAAAACTAAACTATTCATTAGAATCTACGTAAATGCATTTCTACTATACTCCACTCAGGTTTATTCATCAAGAGAAAATAGATGAGATTTTTCTGTTATTCTAGCACTCTCTTCTGTCATTCCAGTGCCTCCTTCCCATGTCATCCGAGTGCTCTCTTCTGTCATTCCAGTGCTTCCTTCCCATGTCATCCCAGTGCGTGACACTGGGATCTCATTTCTTAATTTCACAATATAGATCATTCCAAATTGCACCTATTTGCAAGTATATAAATATAATAATTTTGCATAAAAACTTAGATCCCAGTGTCACACACTGGGATGACAAAAAAGGGCACTGGGATGACAAGAGAGGGCGCTGGGATGACAAGAGGGGGTATTGGGATGACAAAAAAGGGCACTGGGATGACAAGAGGGGGTATTGGGATGACAAAAAAAGGGCTACTTGGATGACAAGAGAGGGTATTGGGATGACAGAGGATAACGTAAAAACTCTAATTGTAAATTTAAGTCGACTATAGTCAAAAACAAAAAAGGATGTTACTCAATGAGTAACATCCTTTTGAAGAAGGTGAGTAGCTTTGTTTATAACTACTATGCTTTCACATTTGTAGCTCCTTGTATAGTTGCAAGCTGTGGATGAACGTCAGCTTCAACAGCCATTTGCGTAGAAGGCTGTCCCACCAGTTTGTCCAGATAACCTGTTTTTTTCAGTTCTGCACGAGCTTTACTTAAGTCTTCTGGAGAAGGACTTTTTGGCGTAGAAGAACCAGATGAACCTCTGCCACTATCATGGAAATCACTGGAAGTAAAATCCCTTTTCTGTTTTACCGGTTCAGATTTTAGTCTCTCCAACCTTCTCTTGAGCCCTTCGCCGTCAACCCCTTGTGAAAAACGATTTCCTATTGGCGTAGACACACCAGAAGCATTAGGTGTACAATATTCACTTGGCGTAGACACACCAGAAGCATTAGGTGTACAATATTCACTTGGCGTAGAAGAATCAGATAAACCTATTGCACTATCAGAAGAATTACTGCGAGTTAGAGTTCCCTCATCCAGTGAATTGCTTCTGGTTGATTTGGGTGTAGAAAGCACATGTTTTTTCACCCGCTGATCAACAAACTCTGACCATTCATCCTCTAAAGTTGGACTTTCAGGTACTTTTGGTAGAGCAACTGGAATAGACTGCTTACCAGAAGGTTTTTGTCCTATTGTTGCAGTTTTGTCAAGCACCCCAAGATCAGAACTAGAAGGTTCGTGAAGTTGTTTTTCTACGTTACTCCCTCCAAATTGTATAGAACCTCTGAGTGTCCCATACTTTCCAGCTACTTTATTAAGGTTCTCTATAGAGTTAGAAAGTTTATGCTCTGTTTTGCGCTCTTTAACAATCCTCTTAATTTCATCGTGATGCTCAGAGAAAATTTCATAAAGATTGTTATTATTTTTAGACAACAAATTTTGCAACTTCTTAGCGTCTAATTTATTGACAAAATCTGCTTGCTGTTTCAACTGATTGATCAACTGGTCCTTTTTGGCACCTTGTGGACCACCAACAGAATAAGCTTTCTCTAATATTTTTTCTCCCAGCTTAGAAAATATTTCCTTAGTTAAAGCAGAGCTATTCACGGCTTTGTCTTCAAGAACTTCCTTAATAAACATCTCCTTTACACTATTGAAATTCCTTGTTTTTTCTTCTGTTTTCAAAACAACAGTTTGACCTTCGTTACCTATTGAATATGGAATGGCGTCTAAACTAGACATACTTTCACTTAAATTACTTAAACTGCGCCCCATTTTTCCTAACGTAGCACCAGTTCCCTCTCTTGTTGCTCGTCTCACAGAACTTATAGCTCCTTTTACTGAATGATAACCTTCTCTTGCTTTTTCTGCAGTATATACTGACGCGTCCTTAACTTTCTCGGCAGTATATTTCGCCCCATCAACTGTTTTTTCTGCTGACCATTTGAGCCCTTTGAATGTGTATTCAACTGCTTTATAAGCAAAAAATAGAGTAAGGGCAACTATTGCACCTGTTGCAGCAACCGGTAAAGCAACTGCCACAAATGGAAGTAATGCACCAACCATCACACCTACTGCACCTACTGCAATCATTTGCTCTTTTGCAGACCAATTAGAGAAATTTTTTATATCTTTTAGTTTATCCTGCACAGTTTCCATGAAAGGAGAATTTTTTTTAACAGGACTTGAATTTGTTTGTTTACTGGCTAACATTTTAAACCTCACTATTAATTAAATATATTCATATTGTACACCCTCGATTCTTAAGTTAGTGTTAATTTGCCTGTTAATGTTCATTTGTCTTTGAATAATTCTGCTTGACGTGTTTTTTGGAAGCGTAGAAAATTAGGTCAAGAAGCCGGAGTATTTATGAGGTGCATAAAAAGGGCACTCATCTTTTTGGCTGTTATAACTTTAATAATAATAGCTTTACTATTTAGGTATAATTCCCATTTTCACGAAGACGTAGTGCACTTAAAGAGTGACAACAAAGAATTCAAAAAAAAGCCAGAAAATTCTATAGAGTCGACCATACTACATAGAGAAAAGGAAGTGTACGATCATGTTTTCCATCCTGATGATTAATTTGTAAATAAAATAGCAATTTATGTTTGCATTTTCTTATTAAAGAAGTAATATTAGCGTATTAATTATAGAATCAATCGTTATGTTTGATGAGAATAATCCTTGGAATTTGGGAAAGAAACCGGTAGGGAACAAAACTCCTAATAATGAAGATATTTTAAGTAAAGCTGTATCTGATGTAAGATTCTTTCTTAATGGATTAACCAGAAACAGGGGCAAAAAACCTTATTTCATCATTTTCATTATTTTACTGTTCTATGCTTGCACTGGCTTTTATATTGTCCATCCTAGTGAGGAAAGTATAGAACTTACCTTTGGTAAATATTCTAATACAGAAACACCTGGTTTGCGTTATCACTTCCCCTACCCTATTGGCAAGGTTTTTAAAGTGAATGTTAAGGAAGTAAATCGTGAAGAAATTGGGGTAAGTAATTCTTATGGGCGAGACACAGATCGCGGTGAAGGTGTGATGCTAACTGGAGATGAAAATATAGTCAACGTTAACTTCGAGGTTCAGTGGCGCGTTAGAGATGCTAAGGACTATTTATTCAAAGTGCGGGATTACAAACCCGGTTTCAGTGTTAAAAATGCTGCTGAAAGTGCCATGAGAGAAATAATAGGTAAAAACACGATCTCTTTTGCACTTGGTCAAGGCAGACCAGAAATTTCTAGAGATACTAGAATTCTATTGCAGCAGATTCTTGATGGATACCAAATGGGCATAGAGATTTTATCTGTTCAAATGAAAAAAATTGATCCACCAGAAAAAGTAATCAGTTCGTTTAGAGATGTACAAAGTGCTCGTGCAGACAAAGAGCGTACTATAAACGAAGCATACGCTTATAATAATGATATTATACCTCGAGCAAAGGGTGAAGCGATAAAGATAAAATTAGATGCAGAGGCATATGAGAATGAAGTAATAAATGAAGCAAAAGGTAATGCAAATCGCTTTTTATCTCTTTATGAGGAATATAGACAGAATCCTTCTCTCGTTAAGAATCGTATTTATCTTGAAACTATGGAAAATATTTTCAGTAAGGTAGACAAAGTTGTTGTAACTGATGATCTGAAAGGTATGTTTTCTTATTTACCTCTTACAAATTTAGGGAAATAACCATGAGTAGTAATATTAAAATTGTTTTTGTTTCTGTATTTGTTGTTTTATTGATTGTTTTATTTAATTCAATATTTGTTGTGCAAGAAACAAAGCAAGCGATAGTTATACAACTCGGTAAAGTTGTAAGAGATGTTAGGGAAAGTGGCTTATATTTTAAGTTACCATTCATAAACAGTGTAGAGTTTCTTGATAAAAGAGTTTTAGATTTAAGTCCTGATAAGATCCCAAGGGAAGTGATAACAGCGGATCAAAAACGTATTATAGTAGATGCGTATGCAAAATATAAAATAACAAATCCTGTTACTTTTTACCAGGCTGTGAGGAATGAATCAGGGCTGGTTAGAAGATTGTATCCGGTTATAGAAGCACACATAAGAGAAAATATAGGCAGATTTTCGTTGATTAGTTTGTTGAATGAAAAAAGATCAGAGGTTATGCAATTGATTCAGCGTGGAGTTTATTCTGAAGCTGAAAAATTTGGCATAGAAATAATAGACGTAAGAATTAAGAGAGCAGATTTACCAGAAGAAAATAGTTCTGCAATATTTCGCCGTATGCAAACTGAAAGGGAAAAAGAAGCAAAAGAAATTAGAGCAGAAGGAGAGCAAGCTGGGCAGGAAGTTAGATCAAAAGCTGATAAATTAAAAAGGGAAATTATCTCCAGTGCAGTAAAAGAATCATATGAAATAAGGGGCCGTGGTTATGCTGAAGCAACTAGAATTTATAATGAGGCATTTAAGGTTGATGAAGAGTTTTTTAACTTTTATCGCTCTATGAGCGCTTACAGTAAATCATTTGCCGAAAATAATACTAAATTTGTACTTTCACCAAACAATAACTTTTTAGATATTTTAAACAAAGGATGGAAATAATTTATGAAAAGTAAGGCATTTATTTTATCTATATTTGCATATTTTCTAATTGCGTTTTCTTCATACGCTAATATGTTTGATTGGAATGCAAAAAAGGTCGTTGATGCTAGCACTACTTCATGTAACTGTAATCAAGGACTTGCCGATTTAGTGGAAGAACTCATTCCTGCAGTTGTAAATATTTCAAGCGAACAAATAATCAAACAAGAAAGTAACAATAGAACTAAAATCCCTTTTATGCCAAGAAATAATTTCTTTGATGATTTTAGAGAATTTTTTGAGCATTTTGATCAGTTTTTTATGGATAGGGGCCCTAGTGTTAACAGAGAGGTGGTGTTGCTTGGTTCTGGGTTTATTATAGATAAAGGTGGAACTATAGTAACCAATTATCACGTTATTAAAAACGCCCAAGATATCACAGTTACTATGAACGATAATACTTATTTCAAAGCAGAAGTTTTAGGCTATGATGCAAGAACTGATCTTGCTGTGCTTAAGGTTCATTCTAATAAAGATCTTCCTTTTGTTGCATTTGGTAATTCTGATACAGCAAGGGTTGGCGATACAGTTATTGCAATAGGTAACCCATTTGGTTTGGGTAGCTCTGTAAGCACAGGAATTATATCTGCAAGGTCCAGAGACATTAGTATCGGCACTATGAATGAATTTATTCAAACTGATGCTGCAATTAATAGAGGCAACTCTGGAGGGCCATTATTTGATTTAAATGGAAAAGTTATAGGCATTAACACCGCTATCTATTCCCCATCTGAGTCTGGCGGTAACGTGGGTATAGGCTTTGCTATACCATCTAATTTAGCTATGTCAATTATTGACACATTAAAAAGTGGCAAAAAAATAAAACATGGTTGGCTTGGTGTGCAAGTTCAGCCTATAACGAAAGAATTTGCTGAGTCTTTGGGTTTAAAAGATACAAAAGGTGCACTGGTTGCAAGTATAGTAAAGGATAGCCCTGCAGAAAAAGGTGGAATTAAGGTGGGTGACATATTATTAGAATTTGATGATAAAAAAATTGATAGAATGACACAACTGCCTCAAATGGTTTCAAGAACTGAACCTGGAAAAAAAGTACAAATTAAGTTACTTAGAAAGGGCAAAGAGGTCAATATTAAGGTTGTGATTGAAGAATCTGCAAATGATGGTCAAGGTAATAATCAAGAAGAAAATAAATCAACATCCGATTACATAACTGGTTTAACTGTTTCAAACCTGCCAAAAGAATCAAAAGAAAGTAATCCTACAAAAGGTGTGATAGTTATTAATGTAGATAGTAACAGTAATGCCACGCTGCGTGGTATTAAAAAAGGAGACATTATTATCCAATTAGATGGAACCGATATAGAAAATACTAATGATTTTCAAAAACAAGTTGATTCAGCAGTAAAGAAAAACGGTAAAGATTCAATAATGTTGCTCATTTACCGCAATGGAAATCAGTTTTTTACTTCAATAAAGTTAAAGAAATAGCACTTTTCGTAGGTTATTTACTAAATTCACAAAGCAGTAGCGTTTGCCATTATAGCTACTTCAATCTTATCAAATAAATCAAATCTACATTAGATTTATTGCATAACCATATATAAAAACCAAAGGATGTCATTCCAGTGTCAGCTACTTGTAAGAACATTTACTAAAATATACACATGAACAAAATCAACTTTTTAAAATTCATTGAACTGTGCTTTCAAACGGTGGTGCCGGGATGTGAGTATAATGATTATCAGTACATAAAAGTCATAGAAGACAGGCTGAAAGCAGCGAATGCTGGCGAAGTAAGGCGCATAATATTCAATATGCCTCCGCGTTCAATGAAGTCCATGTG
This sequence comes from Wolbachia endosymbiont (group A) of Clivina fossor, assembly GCF_964026865.1. Taxonomy (NCBI): domain Bacteria; kingdom Pseudomonadati; phylum Pseudomonadota; class Alphaproteobacteria; order Rickettsiales; family Anaplasmataceae; genus Wolbachia; species Wolbachia endosymbiont (group A) of Clivina fossor. Next base: position 405,473 of record NZ_OZ034707.1, read on the forward strand.
CATAAGCGTTGCGTGGCCCGCATGGATACTGGGAAATCAACCAACCGCAAGAATAATAGTTGCAAGTTATTCTCGGCTGCTCAGCGAAAAGCACTCGCTTGATACCAGGTGCATAATGCAATCTGATTGGTATAAAGAGCTGTTTCCAGAGGTAAAATTATCCAAAGACCAGAACACTAAATATAAATTCCAAACAGTGCAGAGAGGATACAGAATCGCAACATCAGTTGGAGGGACGTTAACCGGTGAAGGTGGTGATTTTATTATTGTGGATGATCCGCTTAACCCTGCTCAAGCTTTGAGTGAAACGTTTAGAAAGCGTGTTACAAATTGGTTCGATCAGACTTTGGTAACGAGGTTCAACGATAGAAAAAAAGGAGTAATTGTGCTTGTTATGCACAGGCTGCACCTGGAAGACTTAACTGGGCACCTCTTATCCAAGCTAAAAAACATATGGCATCACATTTGTTTGCCAATGATTTCTGAAAAAGTGGAGATAATCAACTCAATTACGACACTAGAAAAAGGTTTATATTCAAGAGAAGAGAATGAGTTATTATATCCCCTGGAGGGAGGAAGAGAAGAAGTTGAGATGATAAAAGTTGAACTCGGGAGTTACGCTTTTGCTGCTCAATATCAACAAAACCCCCTGCCGCTTTCAAGCGGTATAATTAAACAAGAGTGGCAAAGCGCTATAAAAATTTCCCTGATAATCTCTCACATGTAACACAAAGCTGGGACACTGCAGTTTCAACAAACGATTCCAGCGACTTTAGCGTCTGCACCACCTGGGCAAAAATAGATAATAAATTCTATTTACTTGATGTATATCGAGCAAAGCTTGAGTATCCAAAGCTTAAAGAGCAAGTTCTGTCACTAGCTGCAAGATGGGCACCACATGCAATTTTGATCGAAGCAAAAACGAGTGGTCAGCAATTAACACAAGAGCTAAAGGCAAATAGCGATCTACCGATTATCGAAATAATTCCATACAATGACAAACTCACTCGATTTTATCAAATTGTTCCGGTGATAGAGTCTGGCAAGGTTTTTTTGCCACAGCAAGCAGTATGGCTCAATGATTTTGAGTACGAAATTTTAATGTTCCCAGAAGCTCGCCACGATGATCAAGTGGATAGTACCGTGCAATATCTGCAATGGATGAGAAAAACTAACACCAGTGCTTTCAGGGTCAGAGACTTTGGTCCCAACCCTAATAAAACACTTGGGTGGCTGAGATATATCTAAAAACCTCAATTTTTCTCCAAAGCTTTTGACATATACTTTGCCTGTTGCACACTACACTCTTTGCACTCTGAAGAGACACTTCCCTTATGTGGCACAGCAGGAGAAGCCGATCCAATAGAACAAAAGCCACTATCTCTATTAACTTTTTCAGAACTAAGGTTATCAGATGACGGTAATTGTGCGTTTACACATCGCATTAAGTTCTCTTCTGGACTCTCGAAAGATTTTGTTATCTCGCATTTCCCCGAAGGAGTATGCGTCAAATATAAATGCTGCTCCTCCCCAGGGGAGAAAGAGTTGGAGTCTAGCTTCTCCTTCATCTCAGAAGAAAGAAATGGGCGTAGTTCCTCCCTCTGATCAAGATCAAGACGTTTTTGCGACTTTAGTCCACTATTAGATTCTACCACGGTAGTACCTTGTGACGGGAGTCCTGGAATACTACCAATAATTGTAGAATGTACAGGAGAAGTCTCTTTTGAGGGTGAATTATTTTTTGCTCTTCTTTCTGAGGCAGATCGTTCAGAAAGAGGTGGTTTTTCAGTTACAAAATCCCCAGGAGCACTTACACTTGAATGCATCGTATCACGCCCTACATCACATCGCTTCAAGCTTGCGTCATGTTGCTTAGGCTTAGAAGGTGAAGAGAGGAAACTTTTTATTATACTTTGGAGACCACCCCCATGTTTCTTCGGAGATTCACTCTCTTGTGACTTTGCTTCAGAACACTCATCACTACTTTCTCGATCACTTTTATCAGTAACTTGCTGTTTTTCAGGTTCCACACCACAAATGCTCTCCGTACCTTTTGGATAATCTCCAAGAATCCCCAAATCTGGAGAACCTGATAATGACACATACCAAGTACTATTCCCTATTGACGTGCTTTCATTAGTACCTTTCCATGATGAAGGTCCACTCTGTGACCATAACGAGGGTCCTGCACTTGAAGCCTGGAATGACCAAGCATCCACTGGCTGATCCCAAGCACTAGTCCCTGCTTGCACATTTTTAGCAGCACTTACAGATTGCACTGATGAAGATGGCTCTGAACCACCATGATTAACTGCAATAGAATTCAGCTGCGGCGATGGCGAGAATCCTTTACTCGGTCCAGCTAAATTTACTGGATTATGCAGCACTTGTTTTCTCTCCGATCCTCCCCTGGGAGACCTTTCTAATTCTTCACCATGACCCCGCGTGGGAAACTCCTTTATCGTTGATAATGATTCAGTTAAGCAAGAACTTGGACGATTAGGCATTCCCTCTGGCGACTGCACAGGCGACAATGCTCGCACAAGCTCAGGGTCAATGGCCAGTTCATGGTCTTTGTTGATTACAGAGCTTTCTATGATTTTGGTTATCACACAGTGAGAAATTTCTTTATTAGAAAAGTCTATACCATATACCCCATTCCTTCCATCTGCTGATAATTCTCCCTGAGCTTTATCATCAATATCATTAAGTACAGCACCATTAAATGCATAATTTAGTTTAAGAGCTTCTTCGCTTGTCAATATCCGCTTTCCTTCGCCACCTAATACAAGAGGTATAAGAATTGAGGCCTCTTCTCTATTTAAAGGAGACGCACATATAAACCCAACTACTATCATTTTCGTTGATTGATAAACAGAGTTCATTATTGAGTCTTTAAGCAACATCACACTATGATCAACATCATTGCCAATTCCAAGATCGATGCCTATACGCCATGCGGCACGCCGTGTTACACTATCAATAAAACGAGCGTCATCAAAAACGTTCCTGATATATACACTATTGCCTTCAACCTTTAAAGGGTTCTTAGGAACATTCTCATATCTTTCTTTTGTCCTTGATAAAAACTCACGCTCAAATTGCTGACGTAATTCTTTATTAGGAAACTCACCACACCATAAATACTTTTTCTTGTTGAACGTTTTAGCAGTTATATAAATTGACATATCTTCTTGGACATCTTTTTTAAGTGAAAAAGCCAAATGAGACTTCAAATTAAAAATTACGCCCTCATCTACAGGTGTTACAAACTTAAGCCCATGCTGTTCATCCCAAGACCAGTCTCTATCACTGATATTAAACGGGAAAGAATTAACATCAAAAATTAGCTTAGCTGTATCCAATATTTCTGCATCATTACTTTCTTCAATGCCGTAGAATTCACGTATTATCTTCCTTTTTATACTGTCCAGATATCTTCTACACTGATACGTATCCATACTTTTATCAAATGAGACTACAATATAGTCCTTCTTGCCCCTGCTTTGCAGCGTAAAATTAGTTTTAACTGCATTGAAATCATAATTATTAACATTAAAAGCATCAACCAACGCTCTTACTGTTTCTGTATTAGGCATACCAACCTCCCCATTTTTAAATTACAACAACTACCCTTTACTTAACGTCTAGGACCACCAGGATTGTTTTTCTGCTCAGACTGACGTCGCTTCTCTATTTCCATTAGCTTCCTGGCTGCGTCACTATGGTCATCATACCTCATTCCTTTTGCTCCTTGCACTATACCACCACCTGGTGCTGTATTCTCACGTTTCCACTTTTCAGCATCAAAACCTTTTTTATCATTACCACTATGCATATTAACTCCTAGTAAAAATATTATGTAACTAATATACTAAAAATAAATTGTAGTGCAAGCACTTTTTTTATATTTTTTAGTATAAATTTTATTCACTCTTTATTCATAAAACTTAAGTTTTCGAGATTCCAGTGTCACGCACTGGAATGACAAAAAAAGACGCTGAATGACACTCGTGCTTCTTTATGTCATACCAAATACCCATAGGATATCATCCTAGAGCTATAACCATAAGACGTCATCCCAGTGCCCTCTTCTTGTCATCCCAGTGCCCAGACACTGGGATCCAGTATTCTTTATCACATAAGTAACTAACACTGGTTTTTCACAATTTCATCAAAAACACTCCCTTCTAACATAAAACCCTACACTTATCAAACCTAATGTACATCCTGGATTCCAGTGTCACGCACTGGAATGACAAAAAGGAAGCACTGGCTCCTGGATTCCAGCGTCAAGCACTGGAATGACACCTGTGTTTCTTTTTACCATCAACTCCTACTCTTTAATAATGTCATACCAGTACCTTTTTTCCTTGTCATCCCAACTAGGAAGGGTGTCATCCCAGTGCCCTCTTCTTGTCATCCCAGTGCCCAGACACTGGGATCTAGCTACCCTATTTACGATGTCCTTCTACTGACTGAGTTTTTACATGTTCATCAACTTTTACATCATCAGTAAATCTTCCTGGTGGTTGAGCATTACTTACAGAACCTTCATTCTCAGCACCATTCCAAGGACCTATGTTAAAATCAAATCCACAATTAGCAACAGAACTTTTAACGGATTGCTTCGGAGCTCTTTTGTCAGAAGCAGATTCCTGAGCAGATTTTCCTAGAGTATTTTCACTGGTTTGGTTAGGTTGCCCGTTAGAAACAGAGCTTTGAGCAGGTTGACTTGAAGCTTCCTTATAACTTCTCCTTCTTCCTCTAGTACTATCGCATCCATAAGGCTCCCTTATCACCTGCCCCGTCCCCGTTGCAGGCTGCTTTGGAAGTTTCGGTGGACACACAGCCACCTTCGGTTCCGCTTTTTCCTTTTCTTTGTCCACTTTTTCTGGTTTTTGTGAATTTTCATGATATTTTCTTTCAAGCTCAGTAATACGCAATAGATGTTTCAAAGGATCTGACACAATTTCAAGTTCTGGTTTGCTCAGAACAACCGGCCTTACAAATCCGGGTGAAACTTCAAAAAGGAAAACTGGCACTTTAGGTTTTTCTCTTTCATCTACCTTCATTTCTACGTTTCCACGAACTTCTTTAATTGCTTCTTCCTTTAATGATGTTTTTTCTGCTTTTTTATCTTCTTTTTCTGTAGATGCCTCTACTATAGCTGCTAGCTCAACTCCAAACATCTCTGCGAACATTGTAATAATCCATCCGGTAACGGCGAGCTGTAACCTAAATTTGAGATCCGTCAAGGCTTGTAGACGTTCGAGCACCCTTGCAAGCTCCTCTTCTGATAACTCACTACTGCCCAATTTCTCCTGCAATTCTTTTATCTCTTTGTCCAACCTCTGATCGAAACTTAAATCGCGTGCAAAAATCTTCTTGATTAACTCCTTAAGCTTATCACGCAAAAACTTCATTATCGCAGCAATCAGGTTTTTTTCTTTCTTCTCCTTGAGCATTTGGTAGATTTTCGGATCATCTACATCTACTTCAAAGAGGTTGAAGAGAGGTTCAAAGAAACTCCAGAAATCTCCGAGTGGTTTTTCACAATCGAAGTAACCCTCATCATCACCTTTGATATGTAGCTCTGCTTGAGATGATATTTCATCGATACAACTAGAAGCCTGACGCTCACACTCGAGCCTTCTGAGCAAATCTTGTCTGTCAAGCTTCTCTATGGCTGCTTTCAGTTCATTTAACTTCTGCTCCGCAGAGAAATCTTGCTCCCTGATTTTTCCTTGGAAGATTGAGCTACCGTTTTCGTTATTATCTGAAAAATTTTCCATTATTTTTGTCCCCTCAATAAAATTACTGTCTTTATTGTTACCTGAAAAACTTTCCACTATTTTTACTCCCTTTATAAAACTTAATAATTTAATTCTACAGTACTAAATATTTAAGAATTATTAATGTAAAGATGTCAATAAAATTATTTATATCTTTACACTATACATATTATATCATACACCATTTAACCTTTCAATAATATTTTTTATTCTTGCTGCTTTTTCAAGCTCTAGCATGCGCTTTCCTTCTTATTAATGTTCACTTTTGCCTCTACCACCACTTTTTCTTGTAAAGTATTTGATATAAGTTTTATTATACTCTTTGGTATAACATTGTGCAAAGTTATTATATTCAGAGTGTAATGATATAAAATTACCATCATCAAAGAGCAGCTATCAGAGCAACAGAGGCAGAGCAATACAAATAGTAAAAAACTCTCTAAACCTCGATCCGGAAACTTGAAAATGGAGGAAATGCTTATTCACTAAAGATGCTCCAAAACATCCAAGATCTTAACTCTTGACCAACACATTCCCAACAAAATTGTTCTCACGCTTGCTGGAAATGGTTATATTGTTTAAGTTATTAGTAACATATATTGCTAAATTAACAATAATCCATTAAAAACTTTCATCAAAAATTATTTCAAAAAAATTTCTAAATGATGGTTGACAAGTTTTAATGATGGAATATCATGCTCAAAATGTAGTTGCTAGCATGGATAGGAAAGCGGTTTTTTCTATTCATTTCAAGAGGTAGCTATGTTGCGTGAGAAGGTGTTTCAGGGGTTTTGTCTTCCATTAGGGAGGGCGTTCTCTACGTGGTGTCCGAGCTTTTTCAAATTAGGCGTTGATGTTATTCAGAGATTTTCTTAATAGGGAAAGATGAGGCACAGTAATTAGCATAAGTTTTGTAGTAAAGACATGGGGTTTTATGGATTATGACGAACTAAAAGAAGCAGTTTTTTCTATCATTAAGGACGATGATCCTTACAAGGCATCTACCGTCTTAAACATCAAGATAAAAATTATTGTTTTTTATCATAGCATTTAAACAAATGATGATTTTTCTCATTACAGCAACTAAAGCGACTTTAGCGGCTTTGCCAGAGTCAACTAAGCGCTGGTAAAATACTTTCATTTTTTTATTATGACGCATTGCAACCACAGCAGACATGTATAATGCTTTTCGGGCATAAAATCTGCCACCTATGACTTGGGCCTTGCTCACTTTCCTTCCGCTTTCACTAGTTTTTGGTGCAACTCCAACTAGACAAGCTATTTCCTTATTATCTAACCTACCAAGTTCAGGTACCTCTATGAGTAGGATACTTGCGGTTTTCCGTCCAACACCTTTATAGCTAGTTAGCAGTTTGCTTTTTTCCTTCAAATCAGGGTCAGAGTTTATTATGCCTTCTATATCTTTCCTAACTTGCTCTGATTGCTTTTTTGCAAATTCTATCTGTTTTTCTATATATTCCCTGGCTTTTCCTGTAACCTTATGCAAACAACACTTATTTGCGTATCGTTTAGATTGCGCTCAACTGCTCTTAGCTCTTTTAGTTCTTCTTGCTTTTGTGAAACTATGTATTCTATTACCTCGTCATTTTTTGTGATAAATTCAGCATATTTTTCTAGTAATTTTGCATCTAATTTATCTGTTTTTGCAAAGTGGTTGCAGGCTTTTGCAAATGCATATACCCGATTTGGGTGAGCTCTGTGAACAGCTATGTTATGTTCCCTTAACAACTTTATGACAAGTTTTTCATAACCACCTGTTTACACATAACCTAACAAATACGTTAACTATTTTTGACTTTATAAACTCAGATATAGCTGTCTCTACATTTTCTATACGCTGATGTTTATTGTTGATTGAGATATCAAGTGTTTCTTTTGAAACATCAATACCCATAAAAACTGTTCTAGCCATTTTTGTACCTATAAATATAATCAAATAATAATGCAAATGCTGTACAGGATTGTGATTCGATCTTTTATACCAAACTTCGTTATTGGGAAGACAAATAGAATATACGATAAATTCACTTAAACCTCCAGTTATAGGCGGAAAGCACTCTTTTTCATTTGTCTCATTATTATTGAGAATTGGTATTAGATCCCCCTACCGTTCGTACTACATTTTTTAAAGCTAGGAGTGTACTGAGATACCTATGATTTCTATCAATCAATCCAATTGACAGTATCACTCCTTGCTCATTATAGCCTTGCGGCTTTGATTTAATATACAATCCACTTCGATCTTTAGCAGGGTATCCCCAGGAATTAATCGTCTGACAGACAAATGAACGTACCTCTGTACCATCATCTTTCTTGATTCCAACCATGCTGATTACTTCATCAACAATTCCAGGAATTTCACTGGCAGTTTTAGCCCCTTCACATTGAGGCAGCCAGGTTGGACGATTGCAATCATCAAGATACTGACCTAAAGTGCCAACTATGATGATGTCTTTATCCCGAATATGTTGAAACTGATTGAGCCAAGCCATCATCTCCTGAGCAAGTGTGCCGTAAGCAGCTCTTTTATCTTCTCTTCCCGATCTATCAGAAAAAGCTTCAGGTTGCATCCTTGCCCATAAAAAGCATAAACGTGATGCAACAGTGATACTATCGATAAAAATGCAATGATATTTAAAAAACTCCGAAGAAAGATCTTTGTACTTGCCAGATACATGCTCATAGTGCCTTTGACTATATGCTTGATCAGACTTCAGTGCAGGATTTGGCCCACCAATAAGACAAGCTATATCTCTTGCCTCATTCCAAGTACGAACGCTGATTGAATCTCCTTTCCAGTCTTGAACTGCTAAAAGCCCTGCTTCAAAATCAAGACAAAGTGTCGTTGACTCATCGAGAGTTTTAAGTAGACTAGTTTTGCCGATTCCATAAGGTCCAAAGATTACCATTTTTACACCTGTTACTGTTTTTACTCTTTCTTCGTTACTTATTATTTTTAGAGTCATAATCTCCCCCTATGTTTTATATACCGGAATGGTTCTCTGTTGTCGGAGGTTCTAGAAAACTTTTTTTGTATGTCGTCTTATTCTTCTGAGAATGTCATAGACTGTTGTCCTTGCTATTCCACGTATTTCAGCTACTTCTGGAACACTGAAGATTTCTAGCTGTCTGCATAGAACTTGCCATTCTTGAGGTAGTGTTGAGACAATGTAATCAAGATCACTACGGTCTGCTATTTCATCTTCAAAACGGCACCTTTCATCAGCAATGTTATCTAAAATAGTATGATCTATATATAATATACCTTGTTTGCCACCACGCTTTTCGCATGATTGCCTATACACTAAGTTAATGGCACGGCACTTAACGAGTTGTTTAACAAAAGCGACAAAACAACTTTTACTCTCGTCATATTGAATAATTGTTGGCCAAACAAGTAAAAAAAGTTCTTGTTCAATATCTTCAATACTTTCATCGGCAAAACATTTAAGGCGTTTAAGACATTTTGCATAATACTTTACGTACTTAACAACTATAGGATTAATTCCCGAGTAAGAGTTCTGCGATTTCATAATTTTTCTTGAATAATTAACTTCTTCAAGAGTGATCGTTTTCGGAGACTGATTGTAATTGCGGAGCAAAATTAAATAATTGCGATGCGATTTTTAACTTACTGATATTCTATGCTTTTTTTTGAGAATAATGGCGATAGCAATTTAAATAATGGTGATGGCGCACAACAAGCAGCAATTACGGTATAGAGCATATAGGGAGCATTTAAAGGTTTTGAACTATGAATTTCGGTTTAAGCAGTGAAGAATTAAAAGCAGAACTATTGTTGCAGATAAGATCGTGTCTTTCGTACTTACTACCTAATGGTACTTTTTGCAAAAATGAGTTTCAAGTAGGGGATATCTGGGGTAATAGAGGAAAAAGTTTAAGAGTAGAGCTAAGTGGCAGTAAAGCCGGGTTATGGAATGATTTCGCAACCGGGGACGGTGGTGACATTATCGATCTCTGGGCAGCTGTACATGGGAAGAATGCGAGGACAGAGTTTTCTGAAGTAATGACTTCTATAGGTGAATGGCTTGGCAAACAACACACTAGAGAAAAAAAGAGTATCAAAGATCTAGAACAGTACATGACTTGTAGCTGGAATTATTACGATGAAAACAACCAAGTTATTGTTATAGTTTACCGATATGATCCACCTGAAGGAAAAGAATATCGTCCATTTGATGTTAAAACGTTGAATTATGCTTCACCAGAAATAAGGCCTCTATACAATATTCCAGGCATTTTGAAGTCTGATAAAGTTATTCTGGTTGAAGGAGAAAAATGTGCTGAAGCGCTGATAGAACAAGGGATTGCAGCTACAACAACAATGTCTGGAGCAAACGCACCAATTGATAAAACAGACTGGTCACCACTTAAAGGTAAGCATATTATCATTTGGCCAGATAATGATGAACCAGGGAATAAATACGCCAAGAATGCTGAGAAAAAGCTTTCAGAACTTGGAGTTGCATCGCTTTCTATTCTAAAAATTCCACAAAACAAGCCAAAAGGTTGGGATGCTGCAGATGGTGTACAAGAAGGTATAAATATTTCGGAGTTCATCGAAAAAAAATCTACAAAAAAGCCACTTAACATTTTAGATTGGAGTGCAGAGCGCTTTGTAGGTCCGGTACCAGAGCAAAAGTTTCTTGTTGAAGGTCTATTTCCTTTAGGTGTTATACCAAACTTCGTTATTGGGAAGACAAATAGAATATACGATAAATTCACTTAAACCTCCAGTTATAGGCGGAAAGCACTCTTTTTCATTTGTCTCATTATTATTGAGAATTGGTATTACTTCAATAATAGCAGCAATGGGAGATACCGGCAAAGGTATGCTTCTTCTTGACCTAGCGCTTAAGGTTGCAAGTGATAAGGATCAGATGTGTGGCTTTGGTTCACTTGTTACTGAACATGGATCAGTAGTGATTTTTTCAGCAGAAGATGATGCAAGTGAGATACACCGCCGCTTAGAACGACTTGACCCTAAGTGTGAAAGGTTGAAACATAAAGATAAATTATTTATTGTACCACTGCCAAACGTCAGAGGATCACTTACAATACTCAGAAATGTTCGTGGTAAAATCGTCGAAGTTTCTCCTGAATTCGAATCCGTAATGAAACAGCTCGAGGAAATTAAAGATCTGAAATTGATAGTATTTGATCCACTTGCTTCATTTATCCATGCAGATATAAATGCTGATCCTGCTGTAGGGGATTATCTAATGTGCTTATTATCTGATTTAGCATGTAGTACTGGAGCTTCGATAATTACTGCTCATCACATGAGAAAGCCAAAAGGAGAAAAACCAATATTAACTGCTGAACAAGCACGCGATGCAATTAGAGGTACCTCTGCTCTTGTTAATGGTGTTATACCAAATCTCATAAATAAGTAGGCAAATAACTCACAGAACAAATGGTTTTGATCGAACTTTCCGTAATATTACGAATGAATGCACATACAGTATCCTCCAATAAACTAACAGAGTCATATATTCTATTTTTAATGAGATTGTCTTTCAAATATTGCCATAAACGCTCTACTGGATTTAACTCTGGTGAATATGGAGGTAAATAGATTAAGGTAATATTTTGTGGTATTTTTAAACCTTTGGATCTATGCCATCCTGCACAATCCACAACAAGAAATGCCTCCCTTGTTCCTAAATATTGTGACATCTGCTCAAGGAATATATTCATACAATCAGTATTGACGTTTGGTACGAATAAGCTAGAACTCTCTCCATTTCTAGGATTAACTGCACTATAGAGATAAAAGTTTTGCCTACCTAATTTTACCTTAACCTGTGTCCTAATGCCTTTTTTAAACCACCCGTGTCCAATCTTTGAATGTGTGCCAAACCGCGACTCATCGAAGAAAAATAGCTCTTTTTCGGGATACGTGACAATAGTTTCATTAAGATTTTTTTTTAAACTCTTCTTGTTTATTTTTATCCTGTTTATTGTGCACAGGCCTTGGAGTAATATACGAAAAACCTAACTTTTGCATCAGTCTATGTGCTGTAGACTTACTTACCTCAATAGAAAACATTTTCTCAATTATGATTTTTAATTTCTTAGCCGTTAGGTTGGCTCCTTCTTCTGCTATGACATTTTTAATTTCTTCTTGCTGCTTGTAGCTCAACTTCGGCTTTACTCCACGTCCTGGTTGTATTTTAAACGCATTGACTCCTCCTTCCTTAAATCTTGTAATCCACTTCATCAATGTAGTTCTAGTAATTCGGTATATTTGAGCAACTTTTGTTATTCCATATTCTTTTGCAGATATTATTGCCTGTAATCTTCTTCCTATCTCTCCTCTTATGCCGTGCTTCTTTAATTCCAGGTTACACTTATTATATAATTCTTCTCCTATTGCTTTACTTTTTCCTGCCATAACTCCCCACTAATTCTTAAATTATTCTATTTTAGAAATTTTTCTTTATTCGTCTATTTATTTTTAGGAATTGGTATTACTTCACTTAATTTATCGTTTTCATGTATTTTCCCATGAAATCGTACGTCTCTTGCGCCTTATCTTTATCAAAACAACTGTCTTCTCTTGATGGAGGAAGTAGATTACTAATAGGAACTGACAATGCCTTTGCTATACGTTTTAACTTTTCAGTTGGAATGCCACATTTTCCTTTTACATACCTTAGCAGCGTATAGTATTCTATACCTGTTTTATTTGCTAAATCTTTTTGGGTATATTTCCGCTTTAATATCCAGCTTCTTACATTTTGTGCTATTTTGTACCTTATGGAGATAGTAGTACGTTTTGCCATGCCGCTAACAGAAATAAACTACACATTATTACACAGGTTAGCATAAATTTACTATGAAAATGTTGACGTTAAACTTCAAGCTCTTTATTATGAAAGATGTGAGAGCTCGATGGTAGGTTTGAGCTTTTGGCTCGTATTTTATTAGGCTCTCACACCAAAAATAAGTGTTTTTAGAGCTCTTTATAGCTACTAAATTCATGAATTCATTTGCCGGGGTTTTTAGGTATTTTATAGCGTGGCTTATAAAAAGATCTACAAAAGGACCTCTAAGGTGCGTAGTAGCATTCTAAAGCCATCTATGGGAGACATTTTTTTCATCAACGCATTCAAAACTTAAAAAAATAAACTAAAAATAAAGAAGTTGAATATTTTTTCAGAATTATGTATAATTATTAATGCTTTTTAGGTTAGTTCGTTATGGCTCTTTCGAAGTTTCTCGATCCCAAAAATGATGTCGCCTTTCGCCGTATCTTTGGTACTGAAAAGAATAAAGATATCCTCATTCACTTCCTCAATGATATTCTTGGCTTCACTGGTAAAAATGAAATAAAGGATATAGAGTTTTTAAGTACTATTCAAGACCCTGATATCGCCGCTAAAAAGCAAAGTATTGTTGATGTTCTCTGTAGAGATTCTACAGGTGCTCAATACATTTGCGAGATGCAGGTCGCTAAAACTAAAGGCTTTGAAAAACGCGCCCAATACTATGCAGCTAAAGCTTATTCAAGACAAGCTGATAAGGGCGATCAATACCATAACCTTAAGGAAATTATCTTCATTGCTATAGCAGATTGTATTTTATTTCCTGATAAGTCTGAGTATAAATCAAAACACACTATTCGCGATGAAGATACTAATGAACATGACCTAAAAGATTTCTACTTTATCTTTATTGAGTTGCCTAAATTTCCAAAAACCAAAGAGGATCAGCTTTCAAGTATTGTTGAGAAATGGATCTACTTCTTTAGATATGCAGATGAAACTAGTGAAGAAGAGCTAGAAAGAATAATAGGAAGTGATCTAATAATTAAAAGAGCTTATGAAGAACTAAATAGGTTCAACTGGTCTGAAAAAGAATTTATTGCCTATGAACAAGAGATCAAGCGTATTCGTGATGAACAGGCTGTACTCGCTCAAAAACTCGATGATGCTAAACAAGAAGGTAGACAAGAAGGCATCCAAATCGGTCATGAAAAAGGCAGAAAAGAGGGTGAAAAGCAAGCTAAAATAGCAGTTGCAAAGAATCTACTTAAAGCAGGGGTTTCTATTGATATTATAGCTCAAACTACTGGTCTTACAGTTAACGAAGTCAAAGACTTAAGCTAATTCTATCTTTGGGTGTCTAGATGAACATCTTTATACTAGATGAAAACCCAGCAATTGCGGCTCAAATGTTATGTGATAAGCATATAGTAAAAATGCCATTAGAAACTGCTCAATTATTGAGTAATGTTTTTTCAACAGCATTGAAAGTGCCAAATCCTTTTGTCAGTATCATAAATCAGAATATAGAAGTCCCATATAAACTGACTCACAACAATCATCCTTGTTCTTTGTGGGCTAGGCAATCGAAAGGGAATTTTTGTTGGTTGATAGAGTACGGAAGAGAATTATGTAAAGAGTACACTTGGCGATACAAAAGAAAGCATAAATCAGAGGAAGTAATAAATTGGTGTGATAGTAATAAGGATTTACTCATTTTTCGATCAACTGATATGCAAGCTTTTATACAAGCACTGCCGGATCAGTATAAATGCAGCAGTTCTGTGGAAGCTTATAGGAGATATTATCTCAAGGAAAAGATGAGATTTGCTAAATGGGAAAATGGCAGAGGAGCACCAGATTGGATAATAGGAAATCCTGCTACGTAATACCACAGCTAATACAGCTCATAAATAGAGAAGCCATCCAAATCGGACATGAAAAAGGCATCCTAATCGGCGAAGAAAAAGGTGAAATGAAAGCTAAAATAGCAGTGGCAAAAAATTCACTTAAGGCCGTTGTCTCTATAGATGTTATAGCTGAAATCACCGGACTTTCCCTTGACGAAATCAAACAGACTTTCTGATCAATCAACATTAGTTAGAGAAACAGTAGGAGCAAGTAGCCACAAAAAATGCAAACACCTGCTCCTTCCTTCACTCAGGCTCTATCTGATCAATTCAGTAGAATTAGTTGTAATTGATACGTTATTTAAATTGGTTCTAGGACCAGATAGAGCTACAGCTTTATTAGTACTTACTGATGAAGGATCAACATTTGCTTTGTCCAGTAAAGGCATCATTTCTTTCTGCAACATTTGCTCGATTTTACCTTTAAAAGACATTGAGAATTTCTCCTTTTGCTCTAATGCTGGACAAGCTTTTTCTGCATATGAGTACAGCATACCTGAGATTTCATGATAGTTTCCCGCTATGACTTTCTTAAGTACACTTAATTGTACTTCTTGAAAATTAATTTTTAATTGTTGTACCGATATACCACAACGAAAAGCTGCTTGTTTTAGTTCTGCTTCAAACTTATCTACGATATTTAATGAATAGCCTTGTGCCTCTTGTAAAGAAATCTGTTTATCTGCTGAAGAAGTATACATTTGTCTTTTACCTCTCTTGGCCAGCAACATATCAGCTAATAGTATTCTTCCATTTATATCAGATTGTGCTGAAATGCTTCTAATGTCTGGCACCACTTTAGTTTTATCGTCAATTCCTTTTACAAATTCTTTATTTACTAAAGGCGCTGATAATAGAGTCTGCTTGTTGGAAACGCTTTGAAAAGATAATCGACTCATTATGTTTACAAACCAACCTCGGATCTGGAACAAAAGTGGTTTTAAATAAGGTTGATCGATAGAACGACGGCTACGGTTCCCATTCTCTACTTCCATCGAAGAGTTTGCTACTTGAATTGTTTTGTAGTTTCTTTCCTTTACCAAACAATACGTTCGAACTTTTCTATATAATAATTCTACTATACTATAAAGTCAGCTATATTAACCTACTTTTGCCACATTTAGATATGAACTAATTTGTTTGGCTTTGTTGCAACAATTTTGCGTTTTTATTTTCACAACGCTGCTTTTATTTAAATTGTTCTCACAAAGGTAGGTACTTTTTTGTGATTTTTGGAAAAGTAAATGAACAAACTTTTTGTGACGCTAAAGGGACTTGTGTTTTTATAAAAGTAATACTTTTTATGATAAAAAGAGCATACAAAATAATAGCCACAAATCCAAGTTTTTCACAAACTTTAAAACTCTTATCTCCTACAAGAAGGTCCTGCAATTGGTTCATTAGTTACATTGTTAAATACAGAGCTTGGCGCTTGCATATCTTGCAAAACAGTACTGTTATCAACTTCTATTACTACCTTCTCTACCATTTCTTCAACTATTTCATTAATAGTCAAAAAGTTTCTTATAACTACTTCTATCAATTCATCACTAACAGCGCCTTCTCTTACAACTCGTTCTTCATTAAACTTTATTTCTTCCATTATTGCACCTAGCACCTGCTCTAGAGAAAAGTCGTACTCCATAATACACTTCACAATCTTCCGTTCAATCTTTCTTTGATCTTTAAATATTGCTTCACTTAATTTACTATCCATGCTGGGGCCCCATAACCTTTTCGTAAAAAGATCACTTACCTCTTCAATAAGTTCTGCTTTGTGTTTTGTTTGTCTTAATTCTTCTTCTGCTTTCTCTCGTCTTTCTTTCAATTGCTTAGATTCTTCTCTTTGCCATTGGAAAGCTGTTTCCTTGCTTTGAAATCTATTACTCAATAATTCCTCTAAGCGTTTTAACATGAATACTATTACATTTCCTATTTCTTCTTTAGTCGGTACTTTACCTACCTTCGATTCCTTATAGGATCTCTTTACCTCTTCATTTAATTCATTATCATCATTCTTAACATAGGAATTTACCATAGCTCTTGTATGAAATAGTAATTCTCTGTAGGATAACTTATCCTCCTTTATGTTATCTTTATAAGATAATTGATTTTTCTTCTCTATTCTCTCTTCATGCGATGATTCACCCTCTACCTCTTCTTTGCTTTTTTCTTTCAAAACTTCCTTGCTATCTTTACTTTCTTTCAGTATGGAACTTATCTTATCAAGAGCATCTGAGTCGAAACGATAACCCTGAAGACTATAGCAATTCTTTTTGTCCTTAAGTAGTTTAGTAGCAAACTTATAGTATGCTTCCATCAAAGTAAAATAGTCTAACATAGGTAGTACAAAATTCTCATCTGGATTCACGCCATAAGATTGCCCTACTAGCATTTCATATTGTTCCTTGCTCTCTTTTAACAACTTTTCTACTGCTTCCTTTATTACCTCAAGCAACTCAGATTTTTCACAACGAGCATTCAAAGACTCTAAGTAATCTACCCAACGTTTATAATATTCCTCCACATACCCATTATAAGCACTATCAAACTCCTTCCATCTTACTTCTATAACGTTGCTTAAAGACTCAATTTCTTTATATGTTATGTTCTTTATTGCCAACAACTTTTCACAAAGGAATTCAACAGATGCCTTTGCATCTTTTAAGTACCTATTTCTTGCCCTCATCAAAAATTCTTCTTCCTGATCAGCCAAGAGACTCAACTCAAACAAAGCAGAATTTCTATCTATGGACGACACCTTTACTATTCTAGATATATCTTTTTCATCACTACTTAATGTGCTTAATGGTATGCGGTTATACATTCTATACAATAAGTAACAGTCTTTATTGAGAATAAACGTCTCATCCTGCATGATGTATGAATGTATATTCCTCAGAGCTTTTGTAGTCTGGTTAATTATTTTTTGCATTTCTCCATCTTTAACTTTTCCCTTGTCTGGATGGTGCTTTAATGATAAGTCCCTAAATTGTTTAATAAGACTTTCAAAATATTTGTTATGTTCCTCTTCACTCTTTGTTTTTTTTCTCACTCCACCCAAGCTTTTATCAAGATAAAATGGCATCCACTTTTTTTGCAATAAATCAAGTGCCTGACTTAAACTCACTTCTTTGTTATCAACTCTATACATGGTCCTGACTAATTTATCAATCCTACTTGCCTCTTCTAACCTATTTTCTTCCCTATATGCTTCCTGTGCAGTTTCAGGTACTTTTTCATCACTAGAAATAAGATTGTTGCTTTGTAGTAATTTTTTACATGAACCTATTATATCAAACCCTAATACCATTTTCCCTCCAAGTTTATGATAACTATAAAGATAACTTAGCCTTGCAACGTAAAGTTGATGCAACGCAACGTTAGTAAATAAGGAATAGATTAAGCGTGAAGCAATCGAGTAATCATTGTAGTTCACTGCTCTATTTATTTGTTCTTCAGTGATCGTAATATCCTCTATCCGTTTACTCCATGACCACCACCAATACTGCGGCATTCTCTCTAGTGCTTTCAGCAATTTAACACAATCCTCTTGGCTTACCACCCCAGCCTTTCTTTTTGTCATTTGATAGTCAACGGCAAGTGTAGTTATAATCCCTAGTACTATTAGGCTAGAAGTTACTACTGCAGCAAGATTTACCCTGCGTGTTGATACAAATGAAACAAGCCCAGCAGAAAAAGCAACTATAGGAGTGAAAAAAGTTCCAACTCTTATATAGTCTGTGCGATAATCCCTTATCCTATATAACTCATCAAGTAAAATTGGACCAAACTCCCATCCAAATAACCGATACTTTCTACGACTAGATAAGAACTCAACAACATTTTTTTGCCACTCAGGCAAACTGGATGCATGTTTCATCAATTTCTCCCCATTCCTATATTTGCACCATCCGAAACAATGAAGCTCTATCAAACCCACGTCCATATTTAATCTGAAGTTCTTTTGCAAGTTGGGAGATGATTCGTTTGCCATAGTCTGCACGTTTGTGCTTTAAGATATCTTGACCAATTCTGAAGCCAATTTCCCAATTTAACAATACTAGAGTAGAATTGAAATGTGTAGCAAGATGATTCTTTGCTCTATCTATTAAATTACTAATATCCCCTAATAAGCTAGTAGTGATATCCATCAACGCTATTTTCAATAAAGAACCATTATGGCACAAAAACTTATGTATGCAAGAGGTTACTTTCACCCCGAAAAAACATTACTACTTCCTCTTATTACCTTAAATCCACAGGAAAATCTCGCTTGAGTGAGGCTATATCTACACACTACGTTTTCTTTATTTTGCTTATAACTTCCACAAGCAGTGCAAACATAAATGAAGAATACAAATATCCTTTTGGTAATTCTATATGAAATCCATGAAGTATGAGGTACACACCGACAAGTAAAATAAATAAGATAGCAATTACTTTTAAACCTGGATTAGATTTGATTAACTGGGCGGTATAACTTGATAAAAACAGCATTGCTAGCATGGAAAATGTAAACGCTGTAGCAATTATTATCATGTTATAAGTTAATGCTATAGCAGTTAATATCGAATCAACTGAAAAAACTAAATCTATTAATATAATTTGTAGCACAACTAAAAAAAATTTTGATTTAACGTTTGCTTTCTTTTTATTTTTCTTACATACAAAGATGTCATCCCATAACTCCATAGAGCTTTTAACAATAAGGAATAATCCCCCTGCAATCATAAGTAAATCCCTTGCTGAAATATTTAGCGATGCAGTGTGAAATATAGGTTTTTGCATTGACAATATAGATGATGTAAAAAATAGTATTACAAAACGCATTAATAGCGCTAATCCAAGGCCCATAAGGCGCACTCTTTCTCTCAGCACATTTTGTACCTTATCTATTGCTAGAGAAATAAAGATTAAATTGTCTACACTAAGTATAGTTTCAAGTAGTGTAAGTGTCAGTAAAGTCCAAGCATCAGCTAGCATTTTTGTCCCAAATTCGGCTCTTCTTACTCTACAATAGATGTGTAAAAATTAAGTGACTTCACTACGAAGTTTTATAGCAGCTCTCCAGAAAAACAGGATGACTGAAGCAAACGTAATATAAAGTTCAGCAGCTTCTTCTATTTTTGTTTTTGAGCAAAATCGACAATAAGAGAGTTTCTTATTTTCATGCACGCAAATAAGATAAAGCCTTATTTTCATTTTTGACTTTATTTGAAAATAATATATACTATAAAAATAGTGTACTAGGTTGAATGAATGTATATTAAAGGATCACCATCAGGCAAAGTATTCGCTGGTTATCAGGCATTTATACCTAACCCCTTGCCACCAAAATTTGAATGGGACAATGATTTAGTTAATAGTCTTTCCAGAGCAGATCATATTTTGGGTATGTTATCCAGGGAAGGAGCTAAATTGCCTAACCCTCATCTTCTCATACGACCCTTTATAGCACGTGAAGCAGTTCTTTCAAGTAGAATCGAGGGAACTCAAGCAACTCTTGGTGAAATTTTGGCTCAAGAAGCAGGTGCTAACGTAGATCGCAATCCCGATGATTTACAAGAAGTACGCAATTATATATCAGCGCTCGATTATGGACTAAAACGTTTACAATCTTTTCCACTGTCGCTTCAGTTGGTTAAAGAAATTCACGGAAAACTTATGCAAGGTGTAAGAGGTTCTCACGCAACTCCAGGAGAATTTCGCCGAGTGCAAAATTGGATTGGAAGCCCAGGATGTACAATAGACACAGCAAAATATGTGCCACCAATGCCAGGTGAATTGATGGGTTGCTTGGACTCTTTTGAAAAGTTTCTACATGATAGAACATTACCCCCACTTATACATATAGCTCTATGTCATTATCAATTTGAAGCGATTCACCCATTCTTGGACGGCAATGGACGTATTGGACGTTTATTAATAACATTACTTCTGATCGAAAGAAAATTATTACCATTACCTCTGTTATACTTAAGTGCATTTTTTGAAGCTACAAAAAGTGAGTATTATGACCAACTTTACAATATAAGCAACAGAGGCACGTGGCATGATTGGTTCTCTTATTTCTTAAATGGTGTAGTACTGCAATCATTGGATGCATTGTCAAGAGCAGAACGAATTAACATTTTGATTGCAAATTGGCAAACTGAAGTTAGTTCTAAAACTGAGGGAGTTGCGAGTGGTATTGTAAGGTATCTCGCTGTAAACCCTTACTTTACTATAAGGAAAGTGGTTGAAAACTTAGGTGTCGTATTTACAACAGCCCAAAGAGCAATCGTAAAGCTTGAAGATTTAGGCATCGTTTCACAAACTTCTCAAGGAAAGAGAGATCGGGTTTATTGTGCAACTGATATTTTGAATATTCTAGAAGAACCAACTAAGATTACAGAGAACTTCGATAGCACATTGTAGCTATTGTGATGAATAAATTCAGCAAACAGCAAGCTTAAAGAGTCTGATCCAATGGACATGCTGAACAAAAAGTAAGGAGCTCCTTTTGGAGAATTATATTAACTTATTAATTAATTGCTTGACTTTTAGCAGGATTTATTATATTATTTATTAATGAGTAATGCAATCAAACCAAGGAGGATAGCATGACTGGTGACGATAACAGAAAAACTTTACAATCGATAATTGCTAGCGAAAATCACAGTATAAATAGAGTTGGAAAGTTAAAAGATTTCCTTAAACAAAACAAAGAAATAACTATTAATAAAGACACATTTGCATATGCTTTACGATACCAAAAAACTACAAAGGAAGCAATAGTACACGAAATTCTGCTTCATTTTATACAAAATCCTGGCGAGCAATCACTAGAACAAGTGATACAATGCTTAGATAGAGCAATAAAACCTAGGATATATGCAAAAAACAACCCAATAAGAAATCTAGATGAGGAACTTCGTACTCATATAAACTTTAAAGATGAAAAGGGAAATACATTACTACATCATGCAGTTATAGGTAAGAAAACTGAAGAAATAATCACCCTTCTTGTTACATATAGTGCAAATCCTTTGATACAAAACGCGGATAATAAAATTCCTTTAGATTTAGCTCAAGGAGAAACAAAAAAAGTGCTTATTAAAAGTATGAAAGAACAAGCTAATACGAAAAAAGAAAGCGCTATGATAGGCAGTTTGGTGCCTGGCGTAATAATTGGTGGTTTTCTTGGTGTTGTACTTGGAGCTGGTGTGTGTGTTGCAGTAAGTCTTTCTGGTGGTATGATACTAGGTGTAATGATAGCACCTGTTCTTGTTGCTAGTATAGCTGTTGGGCTGGCCATGTATTTTTTGAGTCAAGACTATGAACAGGCTAAAGCGATAGAAAAAACTATTAGCACTGTTAGCTCTGAAATATCTGTTGATGGTGCAACTCCCGCAAATGATAAAGAAGGGCCACAACCTACGTATAGCTGACCCAAGCAACACGTCATACCGCGATTCATTCTACAACTGTACGAACATTGTCTAGCAAGGGTGTCATCCCAGCGCCCCTATGATGTCATCCCAGTGCTTGACACTGGGATCCAGAAAAGTTTGCTTGTTCACAAGCAAACTAGCATGGAAAGTAGCTGATCTTACACTAAATGAATGTTTTTGATGAGGTTGCATAGAAGCTGGATTCCAGTGTCAAGCACTGGAATGACACCATTTGCTGTGCAATTTACCTTCAAAAATGAATGTTCGTACAGCTATGGATTCATTCGCGGTATAGATTCCGCTAACTAGTAGCGGAATGACGAATTTTTGTTTTTCAAATTGTCGTAAGTCACTTTAGCTATAATACATACAAGGAGGGTGTCATCCAAGTGTCCTGACTACTTGGATCCAAGAAATTTAATTGTTTTAAATTTTCCCCTCTATACACCTATCTAAAATTTATGTTATTCACATGTGCAATATAATCTATAATAACATTGAATTTATTACCAATACAATATATTAAAAAATATTATGAGCTTTGTGAAAGAAAGAAACACTCCTGTGATGGAGCAATATTTGAACCTGAAAGCTCAATACAAGGATCATCTGCTATTTTATAGGCTAGGAGATTTTTATGAGTTGTTTTTCGATGATGCTATTAAAGCTGCGAAATTGCTGAATATAGTGCTCACTAAGAGAGGTAATTCGTGTGGGCAAGAAATACCAATGTGTGGAGTGCCAGCACACAGTAGTGAATCTTACCTACACAAGCTAATAGATTTAGGATTCAAAGTAGCAATCTGTGACCAATTAGAAACTGCTGATGAAGCAAAAAAGAGGGGCTATAAATCCATAGTAAAACGTGATGTAGTGCGAGTTGTAACTCCAGGTACAATTATAGAAGATTCGCTACTGGAGGATAAAAGCAATAATTATCTCGCATCCATAGTTGAACAAAATGACGAATATGCTATTAGTTGGCTTGAATTATCAACGGGAAAATTTTTTCACACTTTAACGAATTTGAAAGCTCTAGATAGTGATTTATTGCGTATATCACCAAGAGAATTATTAATTTCTGAAAAATTCACTGAGGACGAAAAAATTAGATCGATTTTAAAAAATTATAAAATATCAATTACACAACACGCACAGAGTTTTTTTGAGTATAGTAAATCTCACAGAACGTTATGCGAGTTTTATAAAATCAGGGAACTTGGGAGTATAGGAAATTTCAGCAAAGTAGAAATCATGGCGTGCGGTGCACTGCTTGAATATGTCAGAGTAACACAAAGGGGCTCCATTCCAAGGCTTGAATTCCCAAAAACCTATAAGCAACAAAATTTCATGCTTATTGATGCTTCAGCAAGGAGAAATCTTGAGTTGTTTTCAACTCAATTTGGTGAAAAGAAAGGTTCACTAATTTCAGTTATTGATCACACAGTTACAGCCTCTGGTGGACGCCTGCTCAAACAAATGCTCGCTTCACCACTTGCTTGCTCCAAGGCAATCAATTTGAGGCTCAGCACCGCTCAATTTTTTGTAAATAATCATGAGCCACGCAGAAAAATACGAGAGATATTATCTAACATTCCGGATATTGAGAGGTCTTTATCGCGCTTAATACTAGGACGTGGTTCACCAAAGGATATGAACCTATTAAAAATAGGCCTAGGAAAAACTTTAGAGTTATCTGAGTTCTTATGTAAAATTGAATCAGGTGAAAATGGATCTCTCCCACAACAATATGTCATCCAAGTAGCTGACACTGGAATCCAGATGCAGATTCCAGCGTCACGCGCTGGAATGACAGTAAAATCAGACGAGAGTGAACTAAGCACAATACATAAAAGTCTTGGTAATCATAAAGATCTATTCGAGCTTCTAAACAGCGCTATACTTGATAATAACCTCAGTTCCGTGAAAGAAGGAGGATTTATCAATCCAAAATACAACTCAGAATTATCTGAGTTATCTTATATATTGAACAACAGTAACAAGTTGGTAACTAAGCTCCGTGAGTCTTATCGCGACCTAACTGGCATTGCCGCACTCAAAATATTACACAACAATATACTTGGTTATTACGTTGAAGTGTCAGCAAATCACAAAATAACTTCGGACATATTTATTCATAGGCAAAGCTTAGCAAATAGCATGCGCTACACTACTAATGAATTGAAAGAACTAGAAAATAAAATTCTTACGGCACGTGATGCTGCAATCGGCTTAGAAGTGAAAATTTTTAGTGAACTGTGTAGTGAAGTCGCTAAAGAATCTGAAAAAATTGCTCTTGCTGCAAATGCTTTGGCAAAACTTGATATTAGAGCCACTTTTGCGGAGCTTGCAGTGCAAAATAATTACGTAAAACCCATTATCGATGACAGTAAAGAGTTCAATATTCGCAATGGAAGACATCCAGTGGTTGAAGTTAACGATAAATTCATTGCAAATAGCATCAATTTAGCTGGTATACATCTAATTACTGGTCCTAATATGGCTGGAAAAAGCACTTTCTTGAGGCAAAACGCTCTCATTGCAGTTTTAGCTCACATGGGGTCATTTGTGCCAGCAGAGAGTGCGCATATTGGAGTGATTGACAAGATATTTAGCAGGGTTGGTGCAACAGATAATATAGCAGCTGGTTATTCTACCTTCATGGTAGAGATGATCGAAACAGCAACGATAGTAAATCAGGCAACAGATCGTTCCTTGGTGATACTTGATGAAATTGGTAGGGGCACAGGAGTGTATGATGGATTATCTATTGCACAGGCAGTGATTGAACATATTCACAATGTAAATAAGTGCCGCGCCATTTTTGCAACTCATTATCATGAATTAACTAAAGTAAGCAAATACTTGAAGAACGTGAAATGTTTTTGTGTAAAAATAAGAGAGTGGAACGGAGAGGTTATCTTTCTACATGAAGTAATTGAAGGCATTGCAGATGAGTCATATGGAATACATGTAGCAAAACTTGCTGGTTTTCCTGATTCTGTTTTAAATAGAGCAAGTGAAGTATTTGAGGAGCTAAAGGCTTAAGAGGAAATTCTGATCTTACCCAGAAAAAGTAGAGAGAACCCTATGATATTATTTTTTGTAACATTGTTATACACGTCATGATAAGGGGGCTGGCAAAATGTGTCAAGTAAGTTTTTCGTTTCTATGTTATCCGCTACTTGGATGACAGAAAAGAGTGCTGGGATGACAGGAGGCAATGTAACCTCATTAAAAACTTAATTTCAGTCCAGTCAAGAGCACATAACCAGAGTTGCTATTTTCTACTTCAGGCTCTTTGGTACTAAATTTTACAATATCGAAATAGTATGAAGTGCCCATAAAAAATGGATATTCAAGGCTTAAAGCATATGATGTTAACTCGTTTGCTGCAATATCCCTACCACTATTGAAATATGTTAAGCTCAATTTACGAGAATCAGAATGGTAAGCAATACCTGCATTCATATAATACGTATTATTTATTTCAGGATTACGCTTCTCACCAGATTTACCGCCATTACCATACGAAAAAATGCAATCAAGATCGAACAATTTTAGCTTCAAACCAAAATTCCAGTGCAGTAATTGATTACGACATTCATAATTTTTAGAAGTTCCATCTGAGCAATCAGTTAAATTTTCTCTTGCAAATTCACCAGTTAAGGCAGTAGTAAAATTTATATCATCTGATAGGCCATTTTTATAGGAAAGGCCAGCAGCAATTAAATTGCTGTACTGTAAGTTATTTTTTCCTGGGACATAACTGAACCCGAGTTGAAAGTTATAGATTTCAGGGGAGATGTAGTTAATTGATGATTGTTTTAACCCTAGTTCGAGTCCATTATAATTACTGTAAATGTTGGGTTTTACCCAAAATACCTTGTCTTTATCATATCCAGGGCCATTATCTCTGTTTTCGTTACCACGCAAATTTGCATAGTTTGTCCAATGACCATTTACTCCTCCAGCAGCTGTATAAATTTTTGAAGTGTTAATTAACATGCCCTGACTAACTAAACTTCTTTTACCATATTCAATTGATCCAAGCACCTGATTTTTAATGATGAAATACCATTCCTCCATGTCTAACTTTTCTATGTCTAACGCTTTTAGGTTTGCAATACCAGAAACTCCTGCCTTAACATTAAACCCCATTTGAGTATTTGGATAAACTTGCTGTAAATAAAGAAAGCGCAAGTATGAATAACTTGAAGTTTTATCCTTAGCTTTAGCATTGAAAGAACCTCTGTTGAAGGCGTAGCCGAATCTCAAATCTACTTTTCCATCTAGTTCTGCATAAAATATTTCCTTATCCAGAATTGTTCTAGAGCTAGCACTATTCTGCAAAAATAATGATGAAAGCAATGCTACCAGGTAGTACCTTAACTTCATAAATAAACTTAAATTTTTATAAAAATTTAAGTTTAAACTCAATATAAATAAAAAACAACTTTTCAGAAGGCGCCGCTGGTAGATTTTGCTGCCCGTTTTTGAGCTATATTCCCATAAATTATTGATACACTTGGTAATTTTCGCTTTAATAACTGCTTATTAATGGCAGAATGTATACGATTAATTATTTTAGACGTACTTTTTACATCGCAGTTAATCAAAACAAAAAGCACTTTATTCTCATCAATATACCCTAGAAAATCATCACTACGGCAATTTTTACAAAAATGTTCTATGATAACTTTCAGTGCATCATTTGTCTCACTACAGCTACTATTTAAGCCAATCACTCCTATAGCTGCATTAATTTGATGTTGAAAGGCAAAATTTAATATAACGTATAACTCTAGAATAGTAGACTCATTGTTTGGTATATCGAATAAGTCATGGTTTTTATATTTTTTACCCATTAGATATTCATCTCTAAAGATTCCTAATTTATGAGACAAGCTGATATCACGTATCAATAGCTCATAATTTATTTTATTACTAGCAAATTGTGCAGTGCGGAAAACTTTTACTTTTGTCTTTATATCTTCTCCTTTAGCATCAGTTAAGGAAAAACCTATCACTTTAGGTAATACATCAAGTAAATCGTGTCCATTTTCGGTATACTCTAAATAATTCTTCATGTCGTCAGCTGCTCTTGCACTTAAAATATTGATTAACGGCTTATTAAGTAAATTCCCTTCCTCGTATTTTAACAAATTCCTTGCGGCTTGATTGAGCCCTAAAATTAATACGGTTTTTTTCTTATTATCCTGACAAACAGATACCACAGCATCATCTTTCCTTCTTGCAGTTATGAAATCATCCATACTTTCATTCTATACAGCATATTTATAAGTATAATAAGATTATATTAAAATTTACTTACTTATTAATATGCTTGATTAGATATAGATAAAATGTCATACGGAATGGCTTTGTTAGCTATTTTAGGTGGTAATAAATGGATAGTCAAGCAAAGTTACATTTGTAACTTTGCTTGACTTATCCGTTTTTTTTATATCTTTATTACAATCATAACCTCTAGCTCTGAGTTATACCCCTTTGTTACATTGTATTAGATGGAAGTAGAACAAGTCACGTTTAGTTGTTCTGAAAGATCTACTATAGCTAACTGAAAAAAGGTTACCCCAGAAGGGATAAAAAGGTATAAAATGGCTTTAGATAAGGTAGAATGATGCCAAAGTGAGAATCTGAGGGGACGTGTTTTGAAAGTAGGTAGCTTGTGCTGTTTACCCAGTCTTACCAGTGTGGGGTTTAGCTATCCTTGGCGTTAATTCTCTCGTATGTTTTGCTGGTGGTTTAGCTTTTCATATGAAGCATGAGAAAGAATCAGACAATGTTGAGGAGGCTGAAGAAGCAGTTAGGAATTATGGACCACCTCCTCCTTATAGTGAATTTAATAATTCTAATGCGGAACAGCAGTTTGGGAATTGTGAGGGGTTCTAAACCCACAACTATACGAACATTGCAATTTCAGATCCAGTGCCTTGACTACAAATGTTCGTATAGTTGTGAGCTTGACCATAAAATGATTCTTAAGAAAACAAATGCAATTTTTTGCAGGTTTCACGTATGATAAAAATTAACAGTTTTATTTTTAGCCAAATTAATTGAATCAAGCTACAAAACCTGCTAAAGTTAACTTTATGAAAGCACCCTTAGCTCAGTTGGATTAGAGCATTTGACTACGGATCAAAAGGTCGGGCGTTCAAGTCGCTCAGGGTGCACCACATTTTATAGGAAACAGAAGTCACACTTGAAATTAATATATGCAATACCTATCTTTAAAGGTTAAACACTAAACTATTATATATGAGCAAAAAAGACTACTATGATCTGCTGGAAGTAGGAAGAAATGCCAGTATTGATGAGATAAAAAAAGCGTATAAAAAATTAGCGTTAAAATATCATCCTGATAGAAATCCTGGCAATCAAGAAGCAGAGGAAAAATTTAAAGAAGTAACAGCTGCATATGAAGTTCTATCTGACTCTGAGAAAAGGGCAAGCTATGACCGTTATGGCCACGAAGGTGCTTCTGGTGGGTTTCAAGGCTTTAGCTCTGCAGGAGATTTTAGCGACATATTCAATGACTTCTTTGGTGGAGGATTCGGTGGTGGTGCAAGTAGATCAAGAGCAAAGAGGAGCACAACAGGAGTGTCTGGAGCAGACCTACGTTATGATCTTGAAATTACCTTAGAAGATGCATTTAAAGGAATACAAGCGCCTATACATTATGTGACAAATGTAAAATGTGACACATGCCAAGGCACAGGTAGCGAAGGAGCAATTAAACCAGTTCAGTGCCCCACATGCCAGGGAAGCGGTAGGATTAGAACTCAACAAGGCTTTTTTACCATCGAAAGAACATGTACTACATGCTATGGGGAAGGAGAAATAATACAAAATAAATGTAAGAAATGTGGTGGAAGTGGACGTAGAAGAGATGAAGTAAATATATCCGTTTCAATTCCAAAGGGCATAGAAGAAGGAGCTAAGGTAAGGATAAGTGGTAAAGGAGAAGCTGGAGCAAGAGGTGGAAAAAGTGGAGATTTATACGTATACGTGAAAATAGCTCCCCATAAAATCTTTACTCGAAATAAGGCAGATTTACACTGTAAAGTACCTATAAGAATGACACTAGCTGTGCTTGGTGGTGAAATTGATGTTCAGTCAATTGATGGAGCTAAAACAAAAGTAAAAGTTCCAGAGAGCACTCAAACTGGTACCAAGTTACGTTGTAAGGAGAAGGGTATGCCGCATATGAGTTCACATGTTCGCGGTGATTTGTATGTACAGGTAATAGTTGAAACCTTAAATCTAAAAAGTTTAACCAAAAAGCAAATTGAGCTATTAAAAGCGTTTGAAGAAGAGGAAAATGCAAATGTACAACAACGATCTGAAGGGTTTTTTAGTAAAGTAAAAAAAAAATAAGAAATCTGCTAAATGACATGAAGGAGTAACTGTTTACGGGTTTTCATTTAATCCTGCAATTCTTTGACCTTATTAATGGAAAACTTAACAATAGTGTTGATATCAACATTATTAGCCAACAGAAACTTCTTAGTTCCTTAAAATTATGTAAAAGCAATAAATTTCTTTATTTAAGGTCGAAGTTTTGCTATTCTCAGGTTTTAATAATTTAAATTTAATGAATATAAACAAAAATGAGTTTTTATTTCTTCCGCTTGGGGGAGTAGGAAGAATCGGGATGAATGTTAGCCTATATCATTATCAAGGTAAGTGGATTATGATCGACCTTGGTGTTGGTTTTGCAGATGAAACTATGCCAGGTGTTGAGCTGCTCATTGCTGATGTAGATTTTATTGCTCAAAGAAAAAAAGATTTGCTTGGAATAATAATTACACATGCACATGAGGACCACTGCGGTGCAGTGCCCCACTTGTGGGAAGAGTTGCAGTGCCCCATATATACAACAAAGTTTACGGTTAATTTTCTTAGGGAGAAACTAAAGGAGTTTCGATTAGAAGATACAGTACCTGTGAAAGAGGTGGACATAAATGGCAGCACAAATTTGGGTCCTTTTACCGTCGAGTTTATAAATATAACTCATTCAATTCCTGAGGCAAATTCAATATTAATTAGCACTGAAATGGGTAGTGCACTCCATACCGGAGACTGGAAATTTGATCCAAAACCTGTTGTTGGATTAACTTCTAATATAGAGCGTCTAAAAGAAATTGGCGATAAAGGTGACCTGCTTGCAGCAATTTGCGATTCAACCAATATATTAAGCAAGCATCACCCTGAGTCAGAAGGTGAAATTTATAATAACATTTATAACATAATAAAGCGGTCTAAAAAATTAGTTGCTGTTTCGCTATTTGCTTCAAATGTGGCACGAATTGAAACGATAAGCCAAGCTGCAAAAGCACTAAATAGAAAAGTAGTTTTACTTGGTAGATCTTTATGGAGAATAGTGAAGGTTGCGCAAGATAGTGGTTATTTAACTGATTCTCCTCAGTTTCTTGAAGCAAAGGAAGCAGTAAATTTTCCAAGGGAAAAACTGGTGCTACTTTGCACAGGTTGTCAAGGTGAGCCACTGGCAGCAACTTCAAGGCTTGCTAATAAGAGTCATCAAGCATTTAAAATGCAGCAAGGTGATACCATGATCTTTTCGTCAAAAATCATTCCTGGAAATGAAACTCGTGCGCACAACATGCTCAATGCCTTTATTGAGATGGGGGTAGAAGTTGTTACTGAAAAAACAGAGCATGTTCATGCTTCTGGGCATCCAACAAGAGAAGAGTTAAAGGAAATGTATTCTTTAATAAAACCGAAGATGTCTATTCCAGTTCACGGCGAATATATTCACACGCATGCACATGTAAAATTTGCTAAAGAGTGCGGTGTGGCAAAAGCAATAATGATTGCACCAGGTGATATTGTTAATTTGGAGAACGGAGAAAAAGTTGATTCAATCGATGTTGACTACTTTGGTATTGATGGTATGCTGCTACGTCATCCGGAGAGCAGTGTTATAAAAATGCGTAAAAGAATGAGAGATGCCGGAGTTATTGTGGTAATAGCAGTTGTAAACAAGAAAAATAAATTGCTTACTAAACCGAAAGTATTTGCACCAGGTGTTTTCGAAGCGCAAGAAGATGCAGCTATTATGCAAAGGATCATAGAGAAGGTTGAGTCAGCGTTTAGTTTACAACCGACAAAAAAAATAAGAAATAAGATTGAAAGTTCAATATTTAGTATCTTAAAGGAATATTTACTAAAAAGACCTATAATTGAAGTCCAGATAGAACAGGTATGAAATGAAAGAATGAAGTTATTCGTTCAGCTGGCGTTACTTATTTCGTTATTTATTCCTTATTTTACAAAAGCTGCTTTATATGTTGATATAAAAAAAAGCAATGTTGGTAACATCGGTCTTGTTGTATCTAAATGTACATGTAAAACAGCGCTGGAAAGCGAATTAAGCGAAAATATTGCAAAGGTAATAGGAACAAATTTATCTAATTGTGGCTTATTTAATGTAAAACGTGGCGCGGAAGCTGAATTTAAATCTTGGAAAAGCGATACTGTAGTCACAGTAAGTTTAAGCGAAGTATCTGGTAGTGCATTAGAGCTATCATTTCGTTTGTTTGATACTTTTACAAAAAGAGAATTACTTACTCAGTCAGTTGTTTTTCCAGCAAAAGACTGGAGAAAAATTGGTTGCCTCGTTTCGGATGTGATACATGATAGATTGATTGGTGAGAAAGGGCACTTCAACACAAAAATCACGTATATCGCTGAAGAAAAAGATAGCAACTACAAATCTGTGCGTAAAATTGCTGTGATGAATCAAGATGGAAGTAATATAAAATACTTAACAAATGGCGATAGATTTGTGTCAACACCGAGATTCTCACCAAATGGAAAGGGTATTGTTTATATCTCATACGCAAATGGTAAAAGTTATATAGTATTAAAAAATTTAAAAGACCACACTGAATCAATAATCAGCGCATTTGAAGGAGTTATTTCTGCACCAAGATTTTCTCCTGATGGTAAATCTCTTTTAATTTCCCACTCATTGGGTGGTGAAACGAATATATTATCTTTGGATTTAAGTAGTAAACGGACAAAAAAAATTACTAAAGGTTCAGCTATAAGCACTTCTCCCTCTTTTTCTCCAGATCAAAAGTATATGGTTTTTAGTTCCGATATGAGTGGGAGTCAGCAGCTGTATGTTATCGATTTTACTAACAAAAGTAAAAAACCTAAAAGAATTAGTTTTGGAAGTGGAAGATATGCTACGCCTGTTTGGTCGCCAAAAGGAGATCTGATAGCTTTCACAAAGATTCAGTCAGGAAAATTTTACATAGGAGTTATGAAGCCAGATGGCAAAGAAGAACGTCTACTTTCAGAAGGGCATAAAATTGAATCTCCGGCATGGCTACCAAATGGTAGAGAAATCATTTTCACAAGAACAGAATCACCAAGCAACTCTAAACTATATTTAGTAGACTTAGTAAAGAAAAATCAAAAAATGGTTTCCACTCCCACAAATGCTTCTTTACCGGATTGGTCTTATTCTTGAACTACTGAGCTGCATGCTCCACAGCATTGATTTATTGCCACATTAACAAGATATCCCGCTACACCACCTACTATAGTACCAGCGATTCCTGACAACACAACAGTTGCAATTACTCCAATAGCAGCAATTTCAGGTATAGTTCCCATTGTAGCCAGTGTGGCTCCTATAGCGCCAAACAATAATGCTGAGCTTATAATTATCCAGCTCCTCCCTGAAGATTGTTTTTGTGGAGAATTATGTATTAAGATGTATATGAACAAGTAGAGAGAGCAAGCAAAGTTTTGCATATTGATGAAACTAGCCATTATTCTAAAGGTAAACTTGGCTGGTGCTGGGTGTTTGCTAATAATGAAGCAAGCCTTATTAAATTAGCAGACACAAGAGGAGTTAAGTTTCTAGAGAGTAGTACATTTTCTAGTTATAAGAATTTGGTTGTTACCGATAGGTATGCGGTTTACAACTACTTCAGTGACGAAAAAAGACAGATTTGTTGGGCACACTTGTTAAGGGATTTCGAAAGGCTATCTACCCACTTTAAATGGTGCTATATTGGGCCTTAACTTGACGCGTATGGTTTATTTAACACTCCCAGTTAAAATAATTACTTAGCAAACAATAGGTTTCATGTAATGGTAACCCTATAACGGAAGAGTAGGAGCCGCGTAAGAACAATACGAACATCCCAGCTAGGCCTTGTATATTGCATCCCCCTGCCCTATTTTTCCACTCTTCTGATGCTAAATAATACTTAATTTCTTGTTCACTGAGACGTTTAAATTTCACTATTGTAACCACAGTTCTAATATGTTGTTTAGATTGATCGGGAGTTAATAGACACACACTGGTATATACTCTATGCCTTCTTCCTGATAACAAGCGGATGCATTTTTCTGCTTGCTCAACGTTTTCAGCTTTAAGCAATATCCTTCTACCACAAGCAACAACTGTATCAACACCAAGCACAAAGTAATTTGGATTTGAACTTTGTATTTTCTCAGCTTTACTTTTTGCCATACGGATTGAGTAATCCTTCGGAAGTTCCTTTTTTAAAGGGGCTTCATCTATGTCTGCTGGCAAAATTAAACCTGGCTCAATATTTATTTGTTTTAGTAAAGCTATACGCCTTTTCGATGATGAAGCAAGAATAAGATTATTTAGAGATCGTTCTGTCACTTGTACCTTTAAGCCTTCTAATGATCCGACCTTTTTTCGCATTCCTATCGTAAATACTCATCTCAACTAACACCCTATCCCCGATAATGATGCGTATTTTACTTCTTCTCACTTTCCCTGATACATGACAGATAATCTCATGTTCATTGTCCAGTTTCACTCTAAATTCTGCTGCAGGTAGTAAAGCAGTTACTGCCCCTTCCACTTCAAAAATTGTTTTCGATTTCTCGTCTTTTATCATATGTTATATTATAATTTAATAATCTTTTTCAGTCTACTATAGATTTTAAATTATTATCAACACAAAAGACTTTTTGCACCCCACTTAAGTATTTCTCTTGCAACTTAACCCCAATCATCTTCACAATAATGCCTTACCTACGTTTCTACTCTCTGCCACCTTCTCAATAGAAGTTGTAGTTATGTTGGAAGATAAATCATCATCACAATTTTCCTTACCGCTACCATATCCGTCATCAATGCTTGAAGATCTGAGTGATCTTCTCTCCCCTTCTAGTAGAACATAAGATTCACTATCAAAGCTTAAAGATCTGGATAACTCTATCTTCTTTCGTGGAGCATTATCAGGCTCACTAGAAATGTCTCCTGTTAGAGTATAAAATTGATCGTTGAGGCCCTTTTGTTTGTCAGCAAACGTTTCTGCACTCAACATTTCTACTTGATTACGCAAATCTTCTATTTCTTTTTTACTGTCTTGTAATTCTTTCGTCAGACCTTCAATATCCAAAACTTTATCTGCAATGATGTCGCCCAATGCATCACGGCTCTCTTCCAATTCCTTAATCTCATCTTCATGCTCTCTATCCATGGATTCCAATATTGATGCTACATACTCTTTAAACTCATCATGCATGTTTTCTAACTTTCCTATCTCTTGTTCATAAGATTCCAGTTGTGCTTTATACTCATTTTCCAACCCTAGCATTTGATATTTTAAATTGCTTATAGACTGCTCCTTTTCCTTCATTATGTGTGCTGCTTGGTCTATCTCTTTTTCAAATTCTTTTAATTTATCTTCTGATTCCTTCTTTTCTGTATTAACACCTTTCAGCTTGTCCTCTAGCTTTCTTTTTTCTTCATGCACACTTTTAAATTCTTCCTCATTCCTCTTCAGGTTTTCTTTAAGCTGCGTTAACTCCTTACGCATTGCATCTATTTCTGCCTTGGATCCTCGCTCCTTTTTTTCAAGTTTATCTTGTAAATCGCTATTCTGCCTCTCTTTTACAATTGTTTGATTATCTTCTGCTTGGGTTGTTTCTAGTTTCTCCTGTAGTTGCTGATTTTCTTGTGTTAATTCATGGTGCTTTTTATTTATCACTTGCAACTCTGCTTCTTCTTGCTTCAATTCAACGTTTTCTTCGGACAGCATCTGATTATTTAAAATCAATTCATCCATTTGTTGTGAAGCAACTTCTGGTTGAGTTTCAGTGTGCTGTAAATTGACTTCTGTTTGAATTAATGCATTGCTATTAATAGAAGGAGAAGAAGGAAGGCTATTGTCATCATCAACTTTAGGGTCTGGACCTTTCGATTCCCCCCCTGGTTCCTTATCTTGATAGGCCACTATAGATTCATTTTGAAAATTATTATTAGCAGTAGGTACAACATCAGCAGCCTTACCCTTTTCTAGTGATTTCATTACAGCATCATGTAAGACGAGGCCTTGAATATATAATTCATCATTTTGCTTTATTAATTCTAGGATCTCCTCCGATGACACAAAATCTTCACCATCAAATTTTAGTACTTCAGTTATGCCGCTACTACTCACATTCATAATCATGGTACACATTCTGGATCCATTCTCTACAGGCCAAGTGCTTGCCATTTCATAATATGCGCCTTCTTTAAATTCATAATATCTTTTCTTATCTTCTTGATGAGCGTGTATTTCATGTTTTTTATTGCAATAGATATTCAATTCTTTAATATCTTTCTCTTGCTGTAAAATGTCACTAATTCTTGTTGGCTCACTTCTATTGTAATTAATAAGGTTAACATTCAAAACTCTATGAGCGTTATCAGTTTCTGTGTAATAAGCTTGAAGCTCTACGTCTTTCCTCTCAAAATATTTACTTGCAGCTTTTTTTCCCTGCTCTGCCAACTCTATGCATTTATTTATATCTTCCTTAAAGCTCTTATTAGCAGACTCTGTTACTACTTTATCTATGTACGTTTGTTTAAAATCTCTATCGTTTATTAGGTCATAAAAACTCCACTCATCCCTATAAGCCTTTTGTATAGCAGTGAAGTCACTTTCTTCTTTCAAAAGTACTAAGAAGCCTACCTTGTCTTCTAGATCTTTTAGTTTAAAACCTGTTATTATCTTCTCTAATTGAGAATCAAATTCTTTATTGGCAAAATTTTCAGCAAGATTATTTAAATTTCTTAATTCTTTGCATAATTTATCATTTTCTGCAATTGAGCGGCAGAACTTTATTGTAGCAGAGTCCTTAGTGGAAGGATTTTCTTTTTCCACTTCATTGATACGGTTCTTGAGAGATATAAAAGGTAGTGTAAACCGTGATGAATAACATAATTTTTCTTTTTCTTCTCCATACAACACCAGTAGGCGATGTATTGCATACCAGGTACATGATGCTGCCCTTATAACTGATTCAACATCATAATTCTCTGACTGATCACTTGTTTTTCCTGCCTCTGCTGCTTTGTCTCCCTTAGTCAAACCTCCAATCATAACACACCTCCTTTGACTATATTTATATTATACTAATTAACATATATTCAAAAAAATCAAACCACGTTCTACACTAACTTTTATTATTAACTTAATTGTGTTGAAAATAACTGCAAGTGTTAAACTTAAGCTTTTATCTTTCATTGTACACTACTCATACCAAACTTCGTTATTGGGAAGACAAATAGAATATACGATAAATTCACTTAAACCTCCAGTTATAGGCGGAAAGCACTCTTTTTCATTTGTCTCATTATTATTGAGAATTGGTATCACTATAAGTTTATAATATATCTTATATAATAGACTTAGTATTTTGAGTTATGCAAGTATTTTTTTTATTGGATAAAAGTTAAAAGACGTTTTCAGAAATCTTTAAGCTTAATAACATCCTCTCTTTTTGGACTAGTTGAAATTAGATGAATTGGTACACCTATTAATTTTTCTAACTTGTCTATATATTTTATTAAATTGATAGGCAATGCTTCAATCGACCTTTTACCTTGAGTATTTTCTTTCCAGCCAGGAAACTCTTCATATATTGGCTCTAATTCCTCCTGTATTGAATGCGATGCGGGTAAATAATCATACATTTTCCCGCTATACTTGTAACCAGTGCATATTTTAATTGTATCAAAAGAATCAAGCACATCTAATTTGGTTAATACAATGCTTGAAACTCCAGAAAGTTGCACAGCCTGGCGCACTAAAACTGCGTCAAACCATCCGCAGCGCCTTCTTCTATTGCTCACTGTTCCAAGCTCCTTGCCTATAGTAAATAAGCTATCTCCAATCTCGTTCTTTTGCTCAGTAGGGAATGGACCATTGCCCACTCTTGTTGTATAAGCTTTTACCACACCAATAATGTAAGCATTGGAGGCTAATCCTGAGCCTGTTATTGCTTGCGACGCTACAGTATTACTTGAAGTAACAAAAGGGTAAGTTCCGTGGTCGATATCTAAAAATGTGCCTTGGGCGCCTTCAAATATTATTTTCTTACCTTCTTTCACAAAGTCATTTAATATCCTCCACACAGGTTTTTTATATGAAAGAATTTTTTTTGAAATCCCTTGAATTTCTTTTAATATTTCTTCTTTTTTAACCACCTGGTAGTTAAGGCCTTTTCTGATAGCATTGTGGTAATTCAGAAGAGTATCCACTCTTTTATTGAGCTCATCTGCGTTTTCTAAATCACAAAGGCGTATAGCTCTCCTTCCAACTTTATCTTCATAACATGGCCCTATCCCTTTGTTTGTTGTACCAATTTTGTGATTTCCGTTTAAATCTTCAAATAGCTTTTCCTTGTCCTTATGTACGCTAAGTATTAATGGACAGCTCTCGGATACCATCAAGTTGTTATAGTTTACGTCCACTCCTTTAACTTTCAATGACTCTATTTCTGAGATTAGAGCATGTGAATCAAGAGCAACACCGTTTCCTATGATAGATATTTTGCCCGTTCTCAAAACAGCAGAGGGCAGTAAATTTAATTTATAAACCTCATCATCTATTACTATAGTGTGCCCTGCATTATTTCCTCCCTGAAATCTCACAACTACATCTGCATTCCCAGAAAGATAATCTACTATTTTACCCTTGCCTTCGTCACCCCATTGCAGACCAACAATTACAATGTTATTCATCATTATTTTCTAAATTAATACATAAATATTAATGCAGTACGCTACAAATGGAAAGAGAAATCTGCGCCTTTCCTGCACCTCTTAAATAAAGAAATATACTGTCGATTTTCTTAATATATTACCAAATTATTCATCATTATATGATATAACTTACAGCATATTTACAGTAAGGTGTTATTTATGAAAGAGGCAAAAGGAAAAAATAATAAGAGTCCAGTAGTTAGATTAAAGGCCACAGCTAAAGAGTTCAATTTTAGTAAATTAAGAGCAGGTCAAGATAATGAATTAGCAAATTCTGGTGAAACAATGTTCTTAGATTTTCAAAGGATGAATTTTATTATTAACGGAAAAGAAATAGATAAAAATCTTATTATTGCATTTAAGGAAGGAGCTAAGCACCGCAAAAGCGAACTTTTTAATAGTGATGATATATATAATGACGAAATATTTAACAAAAAAGGAACAAGAGAAATAGATACGGATCATGGCAAAGCTTTTGTTGCTTCAGTACTCGAAGATATTGAGAAAGAGCTTGTAAGTAATGCATTGGGTGAGCTATGGAAAAATCACTGTGAAAATCCCAAAATTGCTGATCATCAAAAGACCGATTCATATAAGAAAGAATTTGAAGAATTTTACAATGCTGGCCAACATCTATTACCAACAGAGAAAGATGAAAACAAAGACTACCGTTCCTTTGCAAAAGAAGTTTTCAAGAAAATGTTCAGATACGCTGGGGCAGAAGTTCCAAGTAATGCTATTTTAGAAGAGCTAGTCACCAATTGTAATCAAGCAGGGTATGAGGCTGCTCCATTTATACAAACCCAACTTGCACTTGGACAGTCGTTCATAGTAGAAAATCCTAAAAAAGTAATAAATATTGATTGTGCTAACCAAAATAATGTAAGAATTAGATCTGACATGAGGCTACCAATACTCTCTGTTAAAAATCAAGTTATGCATGGTGATAAGATATGTGATCTGTCTAACTCATTAGAATTTACACTTGAGTCTCAAGATGGTAAAGACTTTGTAACATACAGAGATGGTAAATTGTCACTTACTATTCCTAAAGAGTTAAAAAATTATAAAGATAATGGCAAGAGCTTGTTTGACATTATTAAAGAATATTTTCAGAAATTCTGTGCAAAATTAGGATTTAAACCTGAGATAAAAATACAAATAGAGCATAGCTTAGGTACTCAAAGTAACTATTTAGATGGTACAATATCTGCTACAGGATCGGATGCAAATAAAGAGTTTATCAATCTTTTAAGCGAAAATCTCAGAGATAGGTTGTTGAGATCAGGCTCTGCTCTAGAAGATGTTAATGATCTTGTTGAAGTCAGAGTATCTACAGTTATGGATCTATTGAGTGATTATGCTAAATTGGAAGATAATAAAGAAAACAGAGAGTTATTAATAAGTGAAGTAGCAGATAATTTAGGGCTTTCCTTTCAAGGTAAAATAGCATCAGAAGTATTGAAAGAGTTTGATGATGAAATAATAAAGTTAATGCATACAGAAGGTATAAAGAATAACATAGGTCAACATATAATGGAATTAGGCTCTTTACCTTCTTTGATAAAAGGTCAGGTTAATCATAATCAAGTGCAGTCTGTTGTAAATACTTTTATTAAGTTAATTATTGAAGGGAAAAGCGAAGTATACAAAGAAAAAAATGCAATTAATGCAATTGATGCAATTTATCAGAAGGTAGATAAGGCAATTGTTGAGCAAGAAAAAAGAGCAACCAACAAACAAGATATAGAAAATGATAAATGGACAGATAAAATAAAAAAACAGAGATTATCTGTGGAATCACATGAACACTTACATTAAAGATACTAGTAGGCTCTTTAAATATTTTAGAGTTCATGGTTACAACGGTTGCTATTTTACAGTGCACCTCATCGTAAAAACTACGTGCCGTTGCATCATATGTTTCAAGAACGTTGGTAAAATGTTCAAGTTGATCTCGATTCAATACCTGATCTATTCTAGTTATACCAATTCTCAATAATAATGAGACAAATGAAAAAGAGTGCTTTCCGCCTATAACTGGAGGTTTAAGTGAATTTATCGTATATTCTATTTGTCTTCCCAATAACGAAGTTTGGTATTAGTTGGTCATTGCTGCTTTTAAAATTAGTTAGATCACATAACATAGCACGTTCTTCAGTTTCAGCAGGCAAGTATTTAAAGTGACCAAAGATATTTTACCTAATTTTCTCTAGCATATTTACCTGTATACTTACAAAGCTACCTAATACCGCATACTGATTTCTCTCTTTATTTTGTACAAATTAATTAAGTGAAGTGAGTATAGTATCCACACTACTAAAAAAAATGTGGCACAAAACATAAACATTACAATGAGTGGCAACAGCAAAGAACTTTCTATTGCTACTCCACCTCTTCTCAAAATGCTTGCTGGCTGATGGAGAGTAGACCATAAATTCACAGAAAATTTTACTACGGGAATATTTATAGCACTAAAAATGGCAAATACTGCTGCTGATTTTTCTGCCCTCGCTTCATTATCAAAAGCGCTCCACAATGAAAGGTAGCCAACATATAGGAAAAATAAAATTAGCATTGAAGTAAGCCTTGCATCCCATACCCACCAAGTGCCCCAGGTTCCTTTTCCCCAGATGCTACCTGTGATTAAGCATATTGCAGAAAAGACTGTCCCTGCAGGAGCAGCAGCATGTGCCAAGACACTAGCAATGCTATTGTTCCACACCAATGAAATGAAACTAAGTGATGCAATGAGTCCATATATTCCAAGAGCAAGCCATGCAGAAGGCACATGAATGTACATAATTCGTACAATTTCTCCTTGTTTATAATCCTCTGGGGAGAAGAGTAACGCCAAAAACATTCCAATTAAAAAACATGCGAAACAAATAACCCCAAGCCAAGGTAGTGCTTTTTTAGAAAAAGAAGTGAAATTTGTAGGCTTTAATAAAAACATTCGTTTTGAGAATAATTGCGTTAAGAATTTACCAATTAGTTTGAGTTTTATCAACAGGATAGTTTTTCTGCATTGACATAGATTAACAAATTAGCACAATTTCAGTAGCCGATTGCTTGCTATTATTTTTAGTATAACACTATATAAAACATGACCCTTAAAAAGCTTAATTTACACTTAGTATCAGATTCAAGTGGTGAAACTGTTATATCAGTTGCAAAATCAGCTCTGAAACACTTTCGTTCTATAGAAACGATCGAATATGTTTGGTCTTTTGTAAAAGGAGAAGAGCAGATTGACAAAATTCTGGAGGAAATTAATAGGAAAAGTGATGAGCATAATTTTGTTATATGCACTATTACTGATGATGAGCTAAGAAAATATCTAAAAGATAACTGTATAAAGTTGAAAATTCCCTATAGAGCAATATTATCACATATTATTAGAGAAATTTCGTCCTATCTTGAAATTGAAAAAGACGAAAAGCTTGACTTGCATACTGAGATAAATAACGAATATTTTCAGCGCATTGAGGCAATAAACTACACTATTAATCATGATGATGGGCAAAATATTCAAGATATTGATAAAGCAGATATAATTTTGGTTGGAGTTTCACGTACATCAAAATCTCCCACCAGTACGTATTTAGCTTATCGAGGCTATAAGGTTGCAAATATTCCTTTTGTTAGTGGAGTACCCTTTTATGTCGACTTGGCAAAATTAAAAAATAAACTAACAATAGGGGTAACAATAGACGTAAGTAGGCTAATAGAAATACGCAAAAATAGACTTACTTCAATTAACAACGAAGATAATAATATATATGCTAATCCTAGAAAAGTAGAAAAGGAAATTAAAGAAGCAGAGGAACTATTTAAGCAGAATAACTGGCCAATTATTGATGTCACGCAAAAGTCAATCGAAGAAGTATCAGCAACAATTATACAGTATTTTAATAAAATGTGAAAAATTTATCAATTGACTAACTCTCTGTAAGTGATCATAATGTAAGATAATTTAATTCTTACTATAGATATGAAAGTCAAAGGGTCGCTAAAATCTCATCGTAACAGAGATAAAAATTGTAAAGTTGTGAAAAGGGGTGGTAAGATTTACATTATAAACAAGGTAAAGCCAAGGTGTAAAGCGCGTCAAGGTTCTTAGCTTTTTGTTCACCTTTTCATGTTATACATTTCTTGTATGTGAAAGTACGGTGTTTATACCTAAAAAGAAGCAAAAGTTATTGTGTTTAAGCGCAGCCTTATTCATTTCTTCTCTTACATTATATTTTAGCATTAGCACAATTACAGGTAAACGTGGCTTATTGACGTTAATCGACTTAAAAAAAGAGATTGAGTACAATAAGCTTTTGCTAAAGGATGTCTCTTCTGAAAAGGAAAAGTTGGACAATAAAGTATTTGGCTTATATGAAAAAAGCTTAGATTTAGATCTGCTTGATGAGCAAGCAAAAAATGCTTTAGGTTATGTGAACCCTAATGAACTTATGGTTGTTCTTGACGTGGAATAGCAGTAGACTTCTTGCGTTACCTCCTGTCATTCAAGCCCCTTTCTTGTCATCCCAGTGCCCCTATGATGTCATTCCAGTGCTTGACACTGGAATGACATCATTATAGAGTGAACCAGTGTCAGCTACTTTCATGACACCATTCTTTTTTCTGGATTCCAGTGCCAGTTACTTTCATGACACCATCATAAAGTGAAACTAGATTCCAGCGTCACGCGCTGGAATGACAAAAAAGAGTAGGTTTTTTATGTGATTATGCAAGAAGCTAGTGTAAATTTAAGTTTTATCTACCGCTTGATCAAAAAAGAATAAGTTTAGTAAAAAATAATGATATTATTAGTGGAACATAAAATAGTCCCACTGCAGTACTAATTAGAAGCAACAGAGTAGCTTTATCTGGTTGATAATTCAAAATATTAGCAAGTATTATACTGGACCCAGAAACTGGAATAATAGCCAGCAACATCAGTGCTTTATATATACTCTCGTCGTATACACCTATAACATGTTTGTCTAGAAGGACAATTCCTAAAACAAACAGTGGCCAGAATACGTACTTTGCTGTAATAGTGATCAAAGCAAGCTTCCAATCTACTTTAAAGCTTGTAATATTTGCAATGCTCACTCCAAGTAGCATCATCCCTAATGTGACAAATGTACTTCTAATATTCATCATAACATCTGTTAAAAAAGTAGGTATTTGTATATCATATATACTTAAAAAGAAGCCCAGAACCATCGCATAAAGCGAAGGAAGTTTGAACAACTTTAATATGCATTCTTTTGCGGTATAAATACCATTTGCAGCTATGTAAAATCCTAAGCTATTTTCAAACAACGCCATTCCTATATAACAAACAACATATACAGATACTGAATCTTCATCAAACAAAGCCATGGCAATCGGCAGGCCAAAATAACCCATACTTGTGCTGCCCGAGCTAAACGCTAATATGTTTCTCGTGTTATCCTTAAATAAAAAAGAAGAAAGATAATACACTGATAAGGACATAGTGCTACCTATAAACCATATCAAAATCGGCAGAGAAATTACTTTTAAATTAACTTCTGTATGAGAGACTCCATATAAAATCACTATTGGATTAGCTATATAAAAGAGTATTTGAG
The DNA here is from genome assembly GCF_964026865.1 of Wolbachia endosymbiont (group A) of Clivina fossor. Taxonomy (NCBI): domain Bacteria; kingdom Pseudomonadati; phylum Pseudomonadota; class Alphaproteobacteria; order Rickettsiales; family Anaplasmataceae; genus Wolbachia; species Wolbachia endosymbiont (group A) of Clivina fossor. Next base: position 449,119 of record NZ_OZ034707.1, read on the forward strand.
ATATAGTGTTTCTGTCAATTTTAAGACATTTTCCTGATAAATAACCAATAAATATTGTAATATAAATAGGTAATATTTTTAGGAAAAGAGTAAGGAACATACTAGCCTATTGTGATACTTTTGACTGATAAAGTGATATTAGATCTTAAGGTATTATAAAAGTAAACAAAATTTATTTTCCAATTTATCCAGCTCATAGTTAATTAAAAAAGATTCACTTAGTGTCAAAATTTGTTTTTACATAAGACTTAAGAATGACATTTTTATGATAAAATTATGTTAAGTTTCTATAAAGCTCCTTGCATATTTTTGAATAATGATGAAAAATTAAACTGCTTGTGGTAATTTAGACGGACTGTTGAAAAAGTAAGATACCGTCTTGCTAGTCAACAAAAAAATTACTCAAGCTGTATCATAAAATCAAAAAATACTTCCGATTGTGTAACAGTACACAGATTACAGTTAGTGAATATGTTGAATGGATTGGAAGCATTTTTTGATTTTAAACCACAGTCAACATCCTAGTTCTGTAATTCTTGATATGATTTGGATCAAAAGCACTTTTGGATGTCAGGATACCGAAAATGATATGGAGTAGTTTACGCATTGCAGCACCAACGATGGCCATATTATGCTTACCCTTTTCCTTTAATATTTGGCAAAAACTCATAATGATAGGATTGTGATTCTTAGCTACTATGGCAGGAAAGAACAGAGCCTTACGTAATGTTTGTGAACCTGATTTACTTAATCTGGGTTTGCCATATACAGATGAACCTGACGTCATATTTCGTGGTATAACTCCTGCGTATGCTGCCAATTGCCTGGCATCTCTAAAAGCCTTTATGTCAGGAACTTCAGCTAAAATAGCTATTGCTGACTCCTCTCCTATACCTGGAATAGTCAATAGAAGTTGAAAATTTTCCAATAACTCTTTGTGTTGCTTTAATAGTTCATGTATGGAGTTTTTTATTGTTTCTATTTTTTGAGTTATATTCATTGCAAGGTCTTCCCAAGCAGTTGCAACTTCTTTAGGTAGTCTCTCTTTTTTTTCTAGATGATTATTCATTAATGTCAATTCATCTTTTAACGCAGCCGAGCAACGATAAAGATGTCTTAGTTTTTTCAATTCAGAAGAAGGTGGTGTCCAACGAGTTGGTTCCTGTCTTTGGCAATAATCAGCAATAATTTCTGCATCAGTCTGATCATTCTTTTGTCTTACGAGCTTACTCCTCGCATAAGATTTAATACAATAAGGATTTACAACACTAACAAAATGTCCAGCATTGTGCAAAAATTCAGCCAAAGCTTCGCTATAACAACCAGTAGCCTCCATGCATGCCTTTACTTCTTCCACATTATGCTTTTGTAGAAAACTCAGCAGACCTTGAAACCCAAGATCATCGTTCTTAAAGCTCCTTTTCCTAGTTTCACGCTTTTCTTTTTTACTTATGAATGAAAGAAAAACATCAAAGCGATCTTTTGATACATCAATTCCAAGAAAGTTGTTGATCATATATAACCCCATACGTTACCATTTAAAACGAAAAGTAAGGCTAACCTTGTGGATACAGAATTAGAGCCATTTAGGTCTTTCTACGATACCGTCCAGCCTATACTTTTGAGGAGGGAACTCTTATCTTACTTACAGATTTTATATCTAAGAGGAGAAACAGAGTTCTTCCCTCCTCCACCTAATGCTTAAGCTTAAAACATTAGATGCTTTTTACAAGATACAAGAGGAAATAAGTAAAGTTAGGACAGAGAGTAAGGGCTTTAACATAGTTGTCATATTTTTCTTTAATTAACCCTAGTGTCCAATTTACCCACCATAGCTTCACATGAGGTGTTTCTAACCATTTTAATAACAGTAAAAAATGTTCTTCTTTCAACGCTTTAAATGTGATATTTTTATTCATTAATTAAAAATTTCAAATGTTACTACCCTTTCTATTAATCCTGTCTCTAATTGCTAAGTTCATTGAAATTGACATTTCCGTACCTAGTTTTCCTGATATGGTGCACTATTTTAACGTATCAGAAGGCACAATTCAATTAACTATTGCTTATAATTTCCTAGGCTTTTGCATAGGAGGGTTGTTTTTTGGTCCATTGTCTGAATGCTATGGCAGAAGAAGGATTATGATCATAGGTAACACTTTGTTATTAATCGGCGCTGTTGGTTGTGTTTTTGCACCGTCGATTTTTTTGCTTTTAATTTCTCGCTTTGTTCAGGGCATTGGTGTTAGCACATCTGTAGTTGTGTTTGCAATCGTTGCAGACAGCTACAAAGGCGACGAAGCGGTGAAATTTATTGGAATCATGAATTCTGTTCTTACAGTTGTCATGGCAATTGCGCCAGTGTTAGGCAGTTTCATTAATGAAATTGTAGGATGGCGTGGTAATTATGCAACTGTTGCAATACTTTGTTTGATCTCTTGGGTTTTGCTGCTTTTTCTGTTACCAGAAACAAAAAAGGATCGCGATGCTTTCAGTTTGAAAAAAATAATGAAAGATTACAGAAAACTACTATCTAGTCCGAGGTTTGTTACGTTGTCTTTAATGTCAAGCCTCTTTTCTGCCGCTTATATGTCATTCATCACTTGTGGACCTTTTCTGTATATGAAGACTTTTGGTTTATCTAGCACTATTTATGCACTACATCAAGGTGCAATAGTTGGGTGCTTCTCACTCATTAGTCTATTTGCTGGCAAAATCTTACAGAAACTTGGAGCAATATGGTGTGTAATTTCTGGTACGAGCGTGGGTGCTATTGGGTCTCTATTGCTTGTAATATTCAGTATAATTGTACCCCACTCTTTCTACTTAGTAACACTGTCTATGATTATTTTTTCTATCGGTTGTGCAATTTGCCAGCCAGTGATTTTTAATGCATCAATAAATGTTTTCCCTGAAATTAAAGGCACAGCTTCTTCTGCAGTCTCGTTCATTAGAGCTTTTATCATGGCTATTTTTATCGGCTTAACAAGCTACGTTTACAACGGTCAAGCAATTAGTGTAGCTGTTCTTGTTCTATCCGCGATAGTACTAGAACTTGTTTTTACTGCCTGTTTATTGTTTTTAAAAGATCCGGTATAATTAATGATCTTTTTACAGATGTGAGCGATTAACTTTCCCCGGCCAATCTTTCTGCTTCATTACGTGAAATTAATGCCTCAATAAATTCATCTAGTTCACCTTCTTTTATAATCTGCTCTAGCCGATGTGAAGTTAGATTAATTCTGTGGTCTGTTATTCTTGATTGTGGAAAATTATATGTTCTTATGCGCTCGGAACGATCACCAGAGCCAATCTGACTTTTTCTCATTGTTGACCTTTCCATTTCTTTTTTTTGTCTTTCAATTTCGTATAGCCTTGCCCTCAATACTTTAAGCGCTTTAGCTTTATTTTTGTGCTGCGATTTTTCATCTTGCTGTATTACAATTATCCCTGTTGGCAAGTGGGTGACCCTTACTGCGCTGTCAGTTGTATTCACTGATTGCCCTCCAGGACCACTGGATCTATAAACATCTATTCGTAAGTCTTTTTCTTCTATTTTAAAGTCAACTTCTTCTACTTCAGGTAATATCGCAACAGTAGCGGCAGAGGTATGTAACCTTCCTGAGGATTCAGTTTCTGGCACTCTCTGTACTCTGTGTGCTCCTGATTCAAATTTCAACCTTGCAAAAACTTCTGTTCCATTAATGAGTGCAGAAGCTTCCTTATAGCCACCTATACCTGTATTAGAAATGCTTATTGGCTCGAACTTCCAATTTCTTCTTTCTGCATATTTTTGATACATACGAAATAACATTGCTGCAAATAATGCTGCTTCTTCTCCTCCTGTACCTGCTCTAATTTCTAATATTGCATTTCTTGAGTCATCTTCATCTTTAGGCAATAATGCTAACTTTAGTTTTGCTTTTACTTTTGGTAATAATACCTTGTGCTTTTCGAAAAATTCTTCTTTTGCTAACTCTTTTATATCACCTTCGCTGTTTTCATCCTTCATTATTTCTTCTAAATCTGAAATTTCCTCTTTCAGCGTGTTATATTCATCAATTATCTTGATTATTGGCCTGAGCTCAGAGTATTCCTTTGAAAGGGTAATGAATTCTTTTTGACTTAAATTGGTAAGGTTTTCCAAGTTCCTTTCTATATCATTAAATTTTTTCTTTAAGTCTTGTAAATTATTCTCTATATTCATATAGCACAGATCTAGTATTTTAACTAAGTAATATATACTGAAATAAAAAATTTCTTATATCAAGCAATAACACTATAATATATCTACTACCTTCTACTTGAATATAATGGCAAGACAGATAACATCAAGCTGCAATTTCATATTTGGAGCTTCGGACATGAAATCATTACCAGATGAGTCGGCTCCAGAGATTGCGTTTGCTGGTAGATCAAATGTAGGAAAATCCAGTCTGATCAACTTACTGATAAACAGCAAAAAAGCTGCCAGAGTTTCCTCTAAACCTGGATGTACTAGACAAATAAATTTTTACTCTATGTACAATGATAAATTCAGACTTGTTGACCTACCAGGGTATGGTTATTCTCATGCAGGTAAGGAGGAAATTATACAATATTTAAACTTAATTGAGTATTATCTAATTCAAAGAAAAAATCTAAGAAGAGTGTTTGTGTTGATAGATAGCAAGGTAGGATTAAAAGAAATAGACAAAGACTTCATTTATTGGTTAATATATAATAATATTAACTTTAACGTTGTGCTAACAAAAATAGATAAAGTGAGTCAAAAAAGCCTAGATGCCATTCTAGAAGATACTCAAAAATGGATTAATAATGAGAATGTGTCAATTCATCAAATAAGCATCCGTGTTAAGCATAAAATAATCAAGGTAAGAGATGAGTTTTTCAAGTTTACAAGATAAAAAAATGAAAAGTAGTGAATTTTTAAAGGGTGAAGTATCATTTGAACAAAAAGCAGAAATATTACTTGAAGTGCTGTCTAGCATACCTAGCTTTGTGGGTGAAACTTTTGTCATTAAATGTGGCAGCGTAACGATCTCAGATGAAACACTATTCTATACTTTTGTGCATAATGTTGTCTTATTAAAGCAGCTTGGTATAAATCCGGTGATAGTTCATGACGGAGAATATGAAATTAACTCAGTGTTAAAAATGCTGGGTATGGACAGTAAGTTTGTGAATGGTATCAGACTTACAGACAAAGACACTATGAAAATCATTGAAATGGCACTGTGTGGTTCAGTTAATAAAAAAATTGTTCAGCATATAAATTCTGCTGGTGGTTCAGCTATTGGATTATGTGGAAAAGACGGCAACTTAATAAAAGCTGAAAAGATAAGCGCTACGCTTAAGGAAGACAGATCAAATAACATCGAAAAAATACTAGACATGGGATTCATCGGTAGGCCCACTGAAATCAATCCTGATATATTATTTTTTATTGAAGAATCAGATTTTATACCAGTTATTGCACCAATTGGTCATGGAAAAAATGGGGAAACATATCATATTGATGCCGATAGCACTGCAAGCACAATTGCAATTGCAGTTTCTGCATCTAAAATGATAACCTTTAGCGATACAGGTGAAGAAATAGATAAAATTGGTGGCAGGAAGATATCTGTTAAAAATTTAAATGCATCGATTGATTGTGGCAAAATTCAAGGAGAAAAATTTATTGGAAGGCTTATGGCATATACTAAAATGGTAGAGGAATGTGCTGGAGTTGTTCACATAGTTGATGGTAGAATACCTAACATTATGCTTGATTTATTTACTGAGAATAATTCAAGCATATCAATTGTGAGTGATTTATAACTAGACAACTACACGAATAGACTTCTTGCATAACCATATGACGAACTTTTCTTGGGAATAGAAACGAAAAAACTTACTTGACAAACTCCGCCAGCCCCCTTATTATGACAGTAAGGGTATTTATGACTCAAAACTTGTTTTTGACCTGCAGGCTCAATGACAAAATTCAGTAAAAAACTTAGGGTATTTTTTGGCGGATTACATAAAATTATAGCGGCTGCATGTCTTTTAAATTTTTTCTACATTCAGCCAAAACGCGCTTAAACTAAGCGTCAGCACATTATTACAGCGCCACTTACAGTAATATAGAGTCAAAACTCGCACCACGGGAGTTCTTTGCCTTTTTTTTCATTTGGTAAATTTCTTAATGTTTGTAGCTAAAAGAGCCCAAGAGAGGTGTCATCCCGCTGCTTGTTAGCGGGATCTATGTTAAGAGATACCGCGAATGAATCGCGGTATGACGTAGGACTGCTGTCATCCCAGTGCCCAGACACTGAGATCCAGTTTTCCATATAATCTCATCGAAAATGTTGTAACCACTTTCTATGCTAGTTTGCTTGCTTACAAGCAAACTTTTCTGGATCCCAGTGTCTGGGCACTGGGATGACAAAAAAGGGGCTACTCGGATGACACCTACGCACGCTCACTTTGTCATTCCAGCGTGTGACCAGAAAAAACATAGACCCCAAGTGTCAGCTACTTGAACAACATCACTTTGCTTAAAAATTGCAACGTTTGTACACGGTATGACGTTAGCTATTGTGCTACACCTTTCCCCTTTCCCCTGAAACTAAAATCTATATACTTAACTTTAGAAACTTCAAAATACGATGCGATCTAATATTAGAGAGTTATTTTGCTATATAAAGCCTAATCTATCTTATTTCATCATAGCTTTTATTGCAGTTTTATTTTCAGCCTTAACGATCCTCCTCTTTGGCAGAGGCTTAAGCAACATAATTGATTCTGGCACAGAGCACGATTTTACTACCAAACTATTAGTTGCAATACTTATAGTTTTAGCCATTTCTCTCACTGCATTTACTCGGTTATATTTCATTGGCATTGGCAGCGAGAAAGTTATCGCAAGAATCAGATATGACTTATATAGCAGTATCACTGACTTGCAACCAAGTTTCTTTGAGAACACAGGCGTACAAGATGTTATCTCAGCACTCATTACTGATACCTCTGCGCTGCAATCAATAATAAATAGCAGCCTACTCACCATATTGCGAAATTTTGTAATATTAATTGGCAGTGTTGCCATGTTATTATATACAAATCTGCACCTAACTGCGTATGCAGCCGCAATAGTACCTATACTACTCATTATTATGACCTCATTTGGAAAAAAAGTGCGTAGCTATGCACGCTTTGCCCAGGATAAATTAAGTGAGCTTGCATCACTTAGTGAGGAAAATTTTCGATCTATAGTGACTATCAAATCGTTTGTACTCGAAGAAAATGAAAAAACCCGTTTTAAGGAGTATTTAAACTCAGTATCAAAATCATACGTAAAATTAGTACTCTTGCGTGCTATTTTAGTAACTCTAGTTATCACGTGTGTGATAGGTTCACTAGTTGTTTTGCTCTTTTTTGGTATTAAAGAAGTCTTAAGCAATAATATAACTATTGGAGAACTCTCCTCATTTGTGTTTTATTCAGCGCTTGCGGCAGGAGCTATAAATAATTTGAGCGATAATATCAGTGATTTACAACGAGGTCTTGGAATAGTAGAGCGTTTATTTGAATTTAAAAATATGAAAAGCTCTATAGCAGATGCCAATGATCCTATAAAAATTTGTAGTGTTCAAAAAGGAATTTCGTTTAATGGCGTGACATTTTTTTATGAATCTCAGTCTGATAAGCCAGCGTTAAATAACATATCATTTTCTATAAAGGCAGGTCAAGTAGTATCAATTGTTGGACCATCTGGCAGTGGTAAAAGCACCATTTTAAAACTTCTGCTCCGTTTTCATGATCCAAGCAGAGGCAGCATTACTATCGATGGGCACAATATTAAGTCAATTGCGTTAAATGACCTCAGATTGTTGTTTGGCTTAGTGCCACAAGATAACATAATATTCTCTTGCTCAATAATGGAAAATATACTATATGGCAAACCTGGTGCTGAATATGAAGAAGTGAAGCAAGCAGCTATCAGCGCTTATGCGATGGAATTTATTGATAAGCTGCCTGATAAATTTGATACATTTGTAGGAAAAAGAGGATTAAAACTTTCTGAAGGACAAAAACAACGTATTATAATAGCAAGAGCCATACTCAAAAACCCTCAGGTTTTAATACTGGATGAAGCAACCTCTGCCCTTGATTATAAAAGTGAGAACCTCGTGCAAAAAGCATTAAGCAAGTTAATGCAAAACAGAACAACGATCGTAATTACACACAGACTATCAACTGCACTTAAAACTGACAAGATTATAGTAATTAATCACGGAAAAGTAGAAGAAGTAGGGACTCATGACTCCCTAATAAGTAAAGACGGGTTGTATGCAAAACTGGCGAAGATACAGTGGAATTGAAAGAAAATTTACATCATATCGTTAGTTGATATGCTAGATTTATAATTAAAGTTATTAAATTTTTAATCATTTTAATTTATAATAATCTTATAGTATTTTTTTAAGGATCATTATGACTTATCATTACAGTAATTTAGCAAAACTACCATGTACGGGTTATAATTTGCCAGCTTTACCAGCACCAGTATCGAACTGTGCACAAGCTTGTGCACCTGCATACGCACCTTGTGCTACTAATTCGTGCCACAATCATTTTAACTCATATCATAACTATTATGACACATGTTATAATCCTTGTGATGAATTTGGGTTTCTTTATTAGAAGATTGTTTTTAAACAACTCATAAACGCACGTCTAGCTATACGTGCTTCCAAGAGCACATGGTTTCCCATGTGCTTCACATTTTGCTTGAAAATATAATAAACAGGTGCTTACTTGTTATTCACAGTAACCATATATTACAATTTATTTCAGCAACACGACTAATTTGACTACTGACAGCTTCTTCTTGGAATCTTATCATTATTCTACCATAGTAAAACTTTTAACTCTAATATCTGCTACATTAAAGTCGTATTTTGAAATGTACTGTAAGTTTGTATATGCTAATTTTAGCCTCAAAATTATTAAATCATTAACTTTTTTATCCTATAATAATCTCATAGTATTTTTTTAAGGATCATTATGATTTATCATTACAGTAATTTACCAAAACTACCATTTACGGGTTATAATTTGCCAGCTTTACCAGCACCAGTATCGAACATGGCTTATAATTTGCCAGCTTTACCAGCACCAGTATCGAACTGTGCACAAGCTTGTGCACCTGCATACGCACCTTGTGCTACTAATTCGTGCCACAATCATTTTAACTCATATCATAACTATTATGACACATGTCATAATCCTTGTGATGAATTTGGGTTTCTTTATTAGAAGATTGTTTTTAAACAACTCATAAACGCACGTCTAGCTATACGCGCTTCCAAGAGCACATGGGTGTTATTCAACCCATGTGTTTCACATTTTGCTTGAGAGGATAAGCAAGTTGTTATTCGCAGTGGCTATAGCAGTTCTACCAAAATTTATTTCAGCAACACAACTAATTTGACTACTGACAGCTCTTTCTTGGAATCTTATCATTATTCTGCCATAGTAAAACTTCCAACTCTAATATCTGCTACATTAAAATCGTATTTTGAAATGTACTGTAAGTTTGTGTATGCTAGTTTTAACCTTAGAATTATTAAATCATTAACTTTTTTATCCTATAATAATTCAATAGTTACTTTTTAAAGGATTTTTATGACTTACAATTTTTCTTCGTATCCACATATGGATCCATGTATTTCTGCACGCGCAGCTTGCATAACTGATCCACGGTACCATCATAACTTTGACCCACGTTGCCATAACCGCTTTGACTCGCGGCATGATGGACTCGAATTAAATATACAGCTTCCCGAATTCGATTTAAATATACCACCTTGTCCTGCTTGTCCCCCTTGTCCCCCTGTTCCTGCTTGTCCCCCTTATCCACAAGTTAAGCCTGAACCTGAATCTAAAATAATCGTTGATTTTTCAAAGCTTGCAATAACGGTCAACCCAATAACTGATGATATTCTTGATATTGAGACCAAAGAGCCAACAGGCTACAAGTTTAAAGAATGTGCAAAAATTATTCAGAATTCTAAAAACAACCTTCAGGTTATAGATGGTAAACTTGTGGGCAATTGTGAAGACAATTCTGCATGTGATAAATGTGTAGAAGTAATAAACTCTTCTATATTAGATGCAAAAAGTGCTGAAGCCTTTTTTTCTACCCACAATATGTCAGTGCTAGAAGGCACTGTTCATATTATATAAAAGTAATACAGTGTGTACATTGTTAGTACACACTTTCACTTTATAGTTAATTTTTTAATAATTCCATTTACTAATGGAGATATTTTATGCCAACGAATACTTTTTCTTGTCCGAATCAAAAAAATGCAAATCATGTACGTATATTGCCACTTGATACGTGCTATGTCAGTGATATGTTAAAAATTAATTTGTTCACAAAGTTGGATGATTGTAAAGTCAATAAGAGTAAGTTGATTTATGATAAATGTGGTAAAGATCTTAAGTGTAAGATTGATGATAAGACTATGAATGAATTGAAAAAATGTTTTAAGTTTGAGATTGATGATAAGACTAAGAATGAACTGAAAGAAAATATTAAGGATGAACTGGAGAAAGGTCTTAAGTTTGAGATTGGTGATAAGACTAAGAATGAACTGAAAGAAAATATTAAGAATGAACTGAAGAAAGGTCTTAAGTTTGAGATTGATGATAAGACTAAGAATGAACTGAAAGAAAATATTAAGAATGAACTAGAAAAAGGTCTTAAGTTTGAGATTAGTGATAAGACTAAGAATGAACTGAAAGAAATTATTAAGAATGAACTGAAGAAAGGTCTTAAGTTTGAGATTGATGATAAGACTAAGAATGAACTGAAAGAAAATATTAAGAATGAACTAGAAAAAGGTCTTAAGTTTGAGATTAGTGATAAGACTAAGAATGAACTGAAAGAAATTATTAAGAATGAACTGAAGAAAGAGCCTGATACTAAGAATGAGCTAAAGAAAGAACCTGATACTGAGAATGAGCTAAAGAAAGAACCTGATACTGAGAATGAACTAGAGAAAGAACCTGATACTGAGAATGAGCTAAAGAAAGAACCTGATACTGAGAATGAGCTAAAGAAAGAACCTGATACTGAGAATGAACTAGAGAAAGAACCTGATACTGAGAATGAGCTAAAGAAAGAACCTGATACTGAGAATGAGCTAAAGAAAGAACCTGAGCCTAAACCTACGACTGATAATAATGATCTTAGTTACAGCGAAGGTATGGCTTTCTCTTACCATGGTTACGGCAACGACTTAATATAAACTATAACTTTCCTAATCCAGGAAAGTAAAATAGTTAAGATAACTCTTCAACTAGCCCCACTTGTCCGCTATACTGCTCTAGGTTTTCATAGTTTTTCTAGTTGATGAACATTTTCAAGCAAATTTTCTCCTTAATGCAAAACAGAACAACAATTATAATTACGCACAGGCTATCAACCGCACTCAAAACTGTCAAGATTATAGTGATTAATCATGGGAGAGTAGAGGAAGTAGGAACTCATGACTCTCTAATGAATAAAGATGGACTGTATGCAAAATTGACGAAGATACGGTAGAATTGAAAGAAAATTTCTGTTGGTTCGCATGCTAGATTTGTAATTAAAGTTGTTAAACTTTTAACCTTTTTGTTTTATAATAATTCTATAATATTCTTAGAAGGAGTTTTTATGATTTGCCGTTCCTTTTTACCTGCAGGTATTCCTACAACTGCAATACGCATAGTTAAACAATGTAGACCATGTGATGATAAGGTTAAAGTTAAAAATGAAATAAAAATTTATGAAAAATTTATAAATAAAATAAAGGAAAATATTAAGAATGAACTAAAGAAAGATCTTAAGTGCGAAATTGATGATGAGACTAAGAATGAATTGAAGAAAAATATTAAGAATGAACTAAAGAAAGATCTTATACCAAATCTCATAAATAAGTAGGCAAATAACTCACAGAACAAATGGTTTTGATCGAACTTTCCGTAATATTACGAATGAATGCACATACAGTATCCTCCAATAAACTAACAGAGTCATATATTCTATTTTTAATGAGATTGTCTTTCAAATATTGCCATAAACGCTCTACTGGATTTAACTCTGGTGAATATGGAGGTAAATAGATTAAGGTAATATTTTGTGGTATTTTTAAACCTTTGGATCTATGCCATCCTGCACAATCCACAACAAGAAATGCCTCCCTTGTTCCTAAATATTGTGACATCTGCTCAAGGAATATATTCATACAATCAGTATTGACGTTTGGTACGAATAAGCTAGAACTCTCTCCATTTCTAGGATTAACTGCACTATAGAGATAAAAGTTTTGCCTACCTAATTTTACCTTAACCTGTGTCCTAATGCCTTTTTTAAACCACCCGTGTCCAATCTTTGAATGTGTGCCAAACCGCGACTCATCGAAGAAAAATAGCTCTTTTTCGGGATACGTGACAATAGTTTCATTAAGATTTTTTTTTAAACTCTTCTTGTTTATTTTTATCCTGTTTATTGTGCACAGGCCTTGGAGTAATATACGAAAAACCTAACTTTTGCATCAGTCTATGTGCTGTAGACTTACTTACCTCAATAGAAAACATTTTCTCAATTATGATTTTTAATTTCTTAGCCGTTAGGTTGGCTCCTTCTTCTGCTATGACATTTTTAATTTCTTCTTGCTGCTTGTAGCTCAACTTCGGCTTTACTCCACGTCCTGGTTGTATTTTAAACGCATTGACTCCTCCTTCCTTAAATCTTGTAATCCACTTCATCAATGTAGTTCTAGTAATTCGGTATATTTGAACAACTTTTGTTATTCCATATTCTTTTGCAGATATTATTGCCTGTAATCTTCTTCCTATCTCTCCTCTTATGCCGTGCTTCTTTAATTCCAGGTTACACTTATTATATAATTCTTCTCCTATTGCTTTACTTTTTCCTGCCATAACTCCCCACTAATTCTTAAATTATTCTATTTTAGAAATTTTTCTTTATTCGTCTATTTATTTTTAGGAATTGGTATTAAGTGCGAAATTGATGATGAGACTAAGAATGAATTGAAGAAAAATATTAAGAATGAACTAAAGAAAGATCTTAAGTGCGAAATTGATGATGAGACTAAGAATGAATTGAAGAAAAATATTAAGAATGAACTAAAGAAAGATCTTAAGTGCGAAATTGATGATGAGACTAAGAATGAATTGAAGAAAAATATTAAGGGTGAACTAGAAAAAGATCTTAAGTGTAAATGTATTGAAGAAGAAATTACTAAAGAAATTGACGAGAGTGGGTGTAATCGAAGGGAATGTGAGAATGCTAGAGAAGATGGTGAATATGTTAATGTAGGTAGTGATGCTAAGCTTTACATAAGAAAAGCATTGGATAAATTTTATCCTGACTTAAGCGCAGAAATTATTGACAAAATTAAAGCTGGGGATTATTATGTAGAACAATTTGGTATAGAAGTAACTAACTGTGATAAGAATGGCACAGACTACAGTTATATCACTACTAGAGGAAGTATGGATTCACGGTGCGTTAGTATTCCTCAGGGTGATCTTTGCAAAGAATCTTATGATATACGGCGAGATGTTGAAGGTGATTGGTATGAGAATTGTAAAAATCATATTTTTGATGATGAGGCTCATGTAGTAAGCGCAAAAGTATATTACAAAGGTGGAAGCATCGACAAAAATAAGCCAGTGGTAGTGCTTTCTCAAAATCAACCACTGATTATTGCTGACAAGAAAACGCATAAACTTGTAAAAAAAGATGGGACAATAAGTGATAAAACACTTGATGAATGCAAAGAATTTTTTGATAGTGATAAAAGAATAACTAGTTGTGCAGAAGAAAAAGGAGATTGTGAAGTTTGCAAAGAAACAATTTGGGATTTTCAGGATGTAGTACCAGCGTTTTTTATATAAATGATATTTTGAACAGGGAATGGTATAAGCTTATACGATTTTGATACATGTGCCATTAAAGAAAAGACTGCAAGATTAGGCTTTTGCATAACCATATGAAAAACCAATAGCCCATTCTTCTTTGTCATTCCAGCGTTACGCGTTGGAATGACAGGGCTATAGGTGTCATCCAAGTAGCTGACACGGAGCAACACGTCATACCACCGCGGCCGCTAACGGGTAGCGGAATGACAGTTCTTCAAATTGTCGGTAAACCTAAGTCACTTTAGCTATAGATTACATCAGATAACCCTTCAACTCCTTCCATTTATCCACTATACTGCTACAAGTCTTATAGCTTTTTAGTTAATGAACATTTTCAAACAGGTTTCCTCTCTAATTTCCAGCAAATTAAATGAGTTGAAGCAAAGGGGTGTCATAAATACAAGTGCGGCAAATTTTATTGTAGAGCCTCCAAGCAATAGAGCGCATGGAGATATTTACACAAACGTTGCCATGGTGCTTGCAAAGCATGAAAAGAGGAATTCAGTTGAGATTGCAGGGATCTTAGCAAGAGAATTTAAACCTTTTGATGAAGTTGCAAAAGTGGAAATAGCAGGCCCTGGTTTCATCAACATGCACTTAAAAATAGAAGTATGGCATGGAATTTTAAAACAAATAAATGAGCTAAAAACAGAGTTTGGCACCCTAGATATAGGGAACAATCAGGCCATCAATGTTGAATTTGTATCGGCAAATCCAACTGGTCCACTGCATATTGGTCATGCAAGAGGAGCAGTATTTGGTGACGTTTTGGCAAATTTATTGAAAAAAGTTGGTTATAAAGTTACTAAGGAATACTATATTAATGATGCTGGAGCGCAGATAGATACACTAATAAAGTCAGTATATTTGCGGTATAAGGAAGCTCTGGGAGAAAAAATCAGCATTGAAAAAGGTTTATACCCAGGTGAATATTTAAAACCGATAGGGAATGGGCTGGCCAAAAAATATGGCAAGGAGCTTCTAGAAAAGCAAGATAATCAGGTGATTAAGGAATATACTTTAAGTTCTATCTTAGAAATCATAAAGGAAGACATGAACTTACTTGGGGTAAGTCATGATGTTTTTACTTCAGAGTATGAGCTACAAAAAAGTGGCAAAATTGAAGAGAGTATAAAGATATTGTCTGACAAGGGTCTAGTGTATGAAGGGTACCTGGAGAAACCAAAAGGCAAAGAAAGTGAAAACTGGACTTCCAGAAAAGAAATGTTATTTCGCTCTACAAAATTTGGTGATGACGTTGACCGCGCATTGAAGAAAGAGGACGGCAGTTGGACTTATTTTGCCTCAGATATCGCTTACCATTTTGATAAGATATCACGTGGTTTTAATAATATGATCGTAGAGCTTGGTAGTGACCACGGCGGTTATGTCAAAAGGCTAAAAGCAGTTGTCTCTGCATTAAGTGATGATCAAGCAAAAATAGAGGTAAAACTGCATAATATTGTGAATTTTTTCGAGAATGGCAAACCTGTTAAGATGTCCAAAAGATCAGGAAACTTCCTCACAGCAAGAGATGTAGTGGAAGAAGTTGGCAGGGACATAACTCGTTTTATAATGTTAACACGCAAGAATGATATGGTCTTGGACTTTGATTTTGCTAAAGTTAAAGAACAGTCAAAAGACAACCCTATTTTTTACGTGCAATATGCGCATGCTCGTGCTCATTCGTTAATGCGTAATGCTCCAAAAGAGCTCCCAACAGCAGACCCTTCACTTTTAAAGACAGATGGGGAGCTCTTCCTCATAAAAACCTTAGCAAAGTGGCCAAATGTGATAGAAACAGCGGCAAGGCTTTATGAGCCACACAGAATTACTTTCTACTTACTTGAAGTTGCAGAAGCGTTTCACGTTTTATGGGGGTATGGCAAGAGTGATTTAAACATGCGGTTCATACTGGAAGACAACTTAAACCTCACCGCTGCAAGAATGTTCCTTGTACAAGCCTTAGCACACGTCATCGCTTCTGGACTTTCCATCTTTAATATAGAACCTTTGGAAGAGATGAGTTGACTTTTTTTGTGCAAGATTGTTTTTTCAACGAATAGAGAAGTTGACAAAATTAAGTAAAAATGTTATAGTTTATAGTAGTATTTTTTGGTTAATATATGGCTCACAGTCAAAAAAAGCTCAATGTTAATGTAAGTTTTGACAGTAAATTGGCTCAGTATCTTACAGAAATGGCAGAGATTCAAAATAAAACTATCCCTGAAGTTTTAGTAGATTTAGTGGAAGAAGAGTTCGAAGAAGATGTAGAGCTATCCCAAATAGCTGACGATCGCCTCTCTGAAGGTGAAGAAGAAGTAGAGGATGATGAAAACATCTGGAAATAAAACTTACACTATAAAATTCTTAAAAAATGTTATTGAAAAAGAAATTCCAGCTCTTCCGGCAAAGATTAAATTAATGGTTCAGGAGGCCATAAAGAAACGCCTTACAGTTGATCCTTTTAATCTAGGAAAGCCTTTATGCCATAGCTTTAGAGGGCAATATAGGATAAGGGTTAGCAACTACCGTATAATTTACATCATAAATCATTCAGAACGTAAAGTACTTATTACTGCAGTGGGGCATAGAAAAAACATTTACAAACACAGAAGATTACACAATTAAAAATATAAGAAAGACCTCACCTCGTACAAGCCTTAGATCGCTTCTGGACTTTCCATCTTTAATATAGAACCTTTGGAAGAGATGAGTTGATTTTTTTGCCATAATACATGATAATTAAAATATTATTGAAGTAGGGGTAAAATTATGACAATGAACTATGAGCAGTGGAAAAGAATGTTAAGCGCAGTTGATAAGGAGGAAGGCTTAAGTAAAGACAACGTAATTGACAAAATAAAAGAGGAATTAAAGAAATATCCAGAAGAATATAAGAAATGGGAAGAAGCTGGTTTTGATGTAGATTACCTATTTAAAATTAAAGATGATATACTAATAGCATATGATCGATTTACGTTATTGCATTTTACGTTATTGCATTTAGCTGCTTTATGTGGCTATGAAAAAATAGTAAACCTTCTAATAGAAAATGATGCAAGTGTTGATGTAGAATACAAAGGGATGACTCCTTTACATTGCGCTGCTATAAAGGGCCATACAGAGATAGTAGAAATTCTAGTAAAAAACGGGGCGAAGGTTGATGCAAAGGCTAATGTAGAAGGATTTAAAGGATATACTCCTCTACATTGTGCTGGTGAACGAGGTCATACAAAGATAGCAAAAATTCTTATAGCAAATAGGGCAAATGTTAATGCAAAGGCTGATCATCTAGAAAAAACAAAAGGTATTACTCCTTTACATTGCGCTGCTGTAAAGGGCCATACAGAAGTAGTAAAAATTCTCATAGCAAATGGGGCAAATGTTAACGCAAAGATTGATGCAGGAGAAGCAAAAGGTATTACTCCTTTACATTGCGCTGCTGTAAAGGGCCATACAGAAGTAGTAAAATTCTTATAGCAAATGGTGCAGATCCTTTATTAAAGAATAAAGATGGTAAAACTCCGAGAGATTTAGCTGAACGTGACTTTATAAAGAAGCTTCTGAAAGAAGCAGAAGAAAAACAACTGAAGCAGCAAGCACTTAATAAAAGTATTTCTGCCGGTGGTGCAACCGCAGTATTAGGCACTGCCGTAGCAGTGGCACTTTTTGCGACTGGAACGGTTGCAGTTGAGTTAATACCTATAGTAACAGCAGTGGTTGCAATTGCAGCAGCAGCACTAGCAGTTGGTGGTATCACATATATGATGTTAAAACCTAGTACTAAAGTAGAAGAAGTGGAAGAAGAACAAGGCCTACCAAATGAGCAGGAAATATATGCAGGGTATTTTATGTAATCCTATTGCTTGACAATATGGTCTAATTGTTATCTAGATTCCAGTGTCACGCGTTAGAATAACAAGTGGAGTGTCTGTAGGTGTCATTCTAGTCTGGAATCCAGTTTTCTTTACAAATTCACCAAAAGTGCTTCATTCTATAACGCAAAACCCATACTCACCAAACCCAATGCATTACTTGCAATTAAGTTTCCTGGATCCCAGTGTCTGGGCACTGGGATGACAAGAAAGAGGCTACTTGGATGACACCCTGACAACCGTCATCCCGCTACGTGTTAGCGGGATCTAGAGATACCGTGACGGTATGACGTAGGACTGCTGTCATACCGCTACGTGTTAGCGCCACGCACAACTGTACGAACGTTGTAGTTTGGGCCACCAGTGGGCAGTACCCAGACACTGGTTCTATGCAACTTAATTAAAAACGTTTGTTTTAGCGTAAGACAACTACCTTTAGCTCATCAGCTCAGTTATAAGCAAAATTTCTGGATTCCAGACTGGAATGACACCATTTGCTGTGCAATTTACCTTCAAAAATGAATGTTCGTACAGCTATGCATAACTCTTTCAGATTTCATAATATCTCTTGCCACTCATCTGAACAGATACCCATTTTGGAGGGATACCAATAATAGTTGTGAGCGGGTGACCACTAGTCCACAAGCATAACACGCTCACGAAACTTTAATGCGATAGCTTGATTTCTACTGAAAGACAGCATTATGCCAAGTGCGATGCTCGAAGATAAAAGAGAAGAACCACCATAGCTAAGTAGTGGCAGGGTTATACCGGTGGTGGGAAAAACACTCAATGTTACCCCTGTGTTTATTATGAATTGTGTGATGAATTGAATTGAGATACCAAGAATCACCAATAGATTGAATAATTCATTTTCTCTATATGCAACGTAAAGCAAGCGGGCGGAAATGATGCCAAATAACATCAATGTGGCTAAGCACGTAATCAAACCAAATTCTTCTGCTAAAACAGAAAACACAAAATCTGTATGACAATCAGGAAGAGAGGTTTTTACGCTACCTTCACCAGGTCCAACTCCAGTTAATTGACCTCTTTTGAATGCTTCTAATGATTTTGTGACTTGAAAGTTATCGCGTTGCGTAAAAAAGACAAAATTGTAAATCCTTTGCTTTATATGTGGGAGGCATAAGTAAGCTATTGTAGTTCCAGTTGTGGCCATTCCTATTATGCATAGAAAGTATAAAAGTGGTATACATGCAATAAACATTTGACCAATAAAAGAATATGTTAAAAGCATGGACATACTGAAATCAGGTTGCAAAAGTAACAACACAAAAACTAACAGAAATATTATGATTGATATGTGCATTTTAAACTTCATTCCGCTGGCTAAGATACTAGCTATAACAACAGAAAAAAATGGCCTTACGAACTCAGATGGTTGAACTGAAATTTTGACAATATGTAACCATCGTTTCGCACCTTTTACCTCTATACCAAGTATTATCGCAACTGCCACTAAAATAGTAAATAAAATGAAACCTGCGAATGAGAGGTTAAGTATAGTTCTTGTGTTGAGAAAAGAAAATGTCACCAGGGTAATTAGTGACAGGACTATATAAATTGTATGGCGCCGTATAAAATAATCTTGTGGTAAAGAAAGACGCTGCGCAATTACAGGGCTTGCTGAATAAACAAGAATGAAGCTTATAGTGAGCAAAAAAAACACTGGAAGGATGAGATAATAATCCAGCGTTCTATACCAGAATTTAATATTCATTTTGTTCCAATGTGTAATGCCACTATTCCATAGCTCATATTATGAAACTCAACATTCTTAAAGCCTACCTCTTCAATTTCCATTTTAAAATCAGCCTGAGTTGGAAACTCTCTAATGCTCTTCACTAAATATTCATAAGAACTCCTGTCTTTAGCAACTATGCTGCCAATTTTAGGAATTACTTTAAATGAATATAAGTCATAAAGTTTGGTAAATATCTCATTTTGATAGTGCATAGGGGCAAATTCTAAGCAGATAAATTTCCCATGTGGTTTTAATACCCTGTGCGCCTCATTTAAAGCCTTCTTGCGGTCAGAAACGTTTCGAATGCCAAAAGCTATTGTGCAATAATCAAATTCGGAGTCTTCAAATGGTAAACTTTCTGCATTCGCACATACCCAATCAAAATTAATTTGGTTTGAATTTATAGCTTTATCACGTCCTCTGCTTAGCATATTTTGATTTATGTCACATACTGTAACCTTAGCACTTGGCTCTTTTCTTACTATTCTTATTGCTATATCTCCAGTTCCTCCAGCAATATCTAAAATCTTAGAGTTTTTTGTAAAATGCACACTATTTACCATCTTATCTTTCCATAATCTGTGCATTCCGAGGCTCATTATATCATTCATGGTGTCGTAGCGACTTGCCACGGAATCGAATACCTCTTTAACTAATTGTGATTTCTTCTCGATTTTTATAGTAGACATTACGTAAAGTCGCTCAACTCCTTTATAATTAGTAAAAATTAATTTGAATTAACACAAATGTCAACGACAGGCCTTGAGCCTGTTGAAATCTTCTTCAGCGTGGTATGATGACCGAGTTAGTGGGCTTGATGCAACCACTAAGAAACCTTTGGAGTAAGCAACGTATTTATAATGCTCAAATTCCTCTGGGGTAACATACCTATCAAGTTTTGCATGTTTTGGAGTTGGTTGTAGATATTGACCAATTGTAATAAAATCAACCTCAGCACTGCGCAAATCGTCCATAACCTGAAGTATTTCCTCTTTTGTTTCTCCAAGACCAACCATAAGCCCTGACTTTGTGAAAACTTTAGGATTAATCTGCTTTACCATCTTCAACAAATATAGTGAATGAAAATAGCGAGCTCGTGGTCTTATTTTTGCATACAATCTCGGCACTGTTTCAATATTGTGGTTATAGACATCAGGTGATGCAACAGCAATTGCTTCAAATGCTCCTTTCTTATTTAAAAAATCAGGAGTTAAAATCTCTATTGTTGTTTCTGAAGTTATCTTTCTAATTTCTTCTATGCACTGTATAAACTGATTTGCGCCACCATCTGGTAAATCATCACGATCAACAGAGGTAATGACAACATGTTTTAAGTTTAACTTTTTTATCGCTTTTGCTAAATTTTCTGGCTCATGAGGGTCTAGTTTATCAGGAATGCCAGTTGCAACGTTGCAAAATGCACAAGCACGAGTACAAACAGAACCAAGAATCATCACAGTAGCATGACGTTTATTCCAACATTCACCAATATTTGGACATGCAGCTTCTTCACATACCGTATGTAAGTTATGCAGTTTAACGATGTTTAAAGTTTCATTGAATACTTCACCGGTCGGAGCTTTTGCTCTGAGCCATTGAGGTTTGCTATGCATCTGAAACGGCTAACTCTACCTCTTGCTTTACTAAAACTTTTTTCAACCTTCTTTTTATCTTCTGCGCTTTTTCACTTAGTTTAATCGTTCTTGTGTTGAGCAAAAAAGCATCTAAATCACCTTTGTAATCTATAGTTCTCAAAGTTCTTGTTGCCACACGAAATCTAAACTTTTTATTCAATATATCACTTGTCAACGTAACCTTATGTAAATTTAAAAGAAAGGTACGCTTTGTTTTACGATTCGAATGTGATACCTTATTACCAAAAGATTTTTTTCTATTTATTAATTCACAAACTCTACTCACTTCAATATACCAAATTATTCTATGTACTTAGATTACCTTATATAGTCAAATAGTCAATACTCTCTTGCTTAATTTTTATACCATATACTGCTTTGTAGCCAAAAAATATCGTAATTTTTTCTATTATAAGAGAAATCATATGCTGAATTTCTAATGCTTTACTGCCATTTGTTACTACTAGATGCAATACACCCGAATTTACATTCTGTGCATATGAGATCTTTTTCGGTTTTGTACACTCTGCTATTTCTTTCCCTACTATATTTCGCCAGTTTAAAATCAGACGTATTTCATTTTTGCTAATCTTATTTTTCATGCATTTTAATGCGTAATTTTCAATTATAGACTTTATTTTTTTTGGACCGCTACGTTTGAGCATTTTTCTGTTTTGTTTCTAGTATAACTAAATAAGTAAGGTTTACTACTACATTGGATTTCCTCAGTGCCAAATCCAAGTAGCTAACACTGGGATGACAACCTTCTAACTACTTTACAAACCTCTAGCCTCACACCGTAAAAAGCAGTATTTTTATGTAAAATTTATCTCAACGTAGCACTTGTCAGGCAAGTCGTAATCACGTTCCATCCAAAAATTTTTGTGCTGCCATCTTTGCCTCATAATTAACCTTCTAGCTGTTTTAATTGTAATTAGTTAAATTATTATTAACCTGAGTGAATTTTAAATTAGATTTAAAAAGTACAGTATTGTCTAAAATGAATGATATACGGTGTCCGAATTTTAGACTCCTTCTTTTTTGTTGTCATCCCAGTACTTGATACTGGGATCCATTTTTCTTTTTTTTCTGGATTCCAGCGTCACGCGCTAACTTTTAATAGCGATAGTTATTTCTTATTTGTTAAGATCTTTCCTCAATCCAAGCTGCTTGAATGGCTTCGAGTATTTTCTCGTTACAGCGTTTTTCATCATCATCAAATTCCTCTAAACTCAAGACCTTTTTTTTAAGCTCAGTGAATCTGATATTAATTATATTCTCATCTGGAAATTTTTCCTCTAGAGCTTCTACAATATCTTCTATATCAAGCCATTTCATACTTTTTTGTATTTATCTGCTAAGTTAAATTGGTGCCCATGGGGAGACTTGAACTCCCAAGGTCGCAAAACCCACGGATTTTAAGTCCGCTGCGTCTACCGATTCCGCCACACGGGCTTTTTTTTATCTATCTAGAGTAAAACTCTACTACTAAATTGACTTCCATGTCTGCTGAATAAGGAACCTCAGAATATTGAGGTGACCTCAAATACTTCACTGAATGCTCTTTACTATCTGTCTCTAAATAATCCGGAGCCTTGCGCTCTTGTTTTTGTTCAGCCTCTACTACTACAGGGATTTTTGCTGCCCTTTCTCTTATTTTTATTATATCACCTGGTTTCACTCGATAACTCGATATATTGACCACCTTATCATTAACTGTAACGTGCTTATGAGATATGAGCTGCTTCGCTGCATAAATTGTTGGCACAAGACTAGAGTGGTATAAAACAGAACTGAGCCTTGATTCTAAAATACCGATAAAATTATCAGCCGTATAACCCCTTCTGTTATAAGCATCTAAAAATGTACGTCTGAGCTGCTTACTTGAAATCGCATAGTAAAACTTAAATTTCTTATGCGCAGCAAACTGCTTACCAAAGTCGGATAACTTCTTGAATCCAAGAATACCATGTTGACCTGGAGGGTATTTCCTTTTGTTTACTGGGTCTTTAGCTCTACCCCATAAATTTACACCAAGTCTACGGCTAATCCTATACTTTCTAGTGATAACAGTTGTCATATAAAAACTCTCACGATTTAACTTTAGATTATTAAGGATTTTAGCATTCAGTGTCAACTTGTTTTTGCTGATATAATCTTTTATACTTCATTTTTAAGTTTTTCTATTAACACATGAATCATTCACATTTGGAATCTATGGCAAACGCCATCCGTTTTTTATCAATTGATGCAGTACAAAAAGCAAACTCTGGACACCCAGGTATGCCACTTGGCATGGCAGATGTTGCAACTGTTTTGTTTGCTAAATATCTGAATTATAATCCTGATGATTCTAAATGGTTCAATAGAGATCGCTTTGTTTTATCAAACGGTCATGGGTCAATGTTACTATACTCAATATTATATTTGACAGGTTATACTAGCATAGATGAGCTAAAAAACTTTAGGCAAATGGGATCCAAGACCCCAGGTCATCCAGAGTTTGGCTTGACTTCCGGGGTAGAGGCAACAACAGGCCCGCTCGGTCAGGGGTTTGCCGCTGCTGTTGGCATGGCACTTGCTGAATCAATCCTTAAAAAGCAATTCAGAATCAATCACTACACTTACGTAATGCTAGGGGATGGCTGTCTTATGGAAGGAATAAGCCATGAAGCAGCATCACTTGCTGGGCATCTTAAATTGAATAAATTAATAGCCCTTTTTGATGATAATGATATCTCTATAGATGGCGCTACTTGCCTTTCCTGCTCTGATGATGTAGAGAAACGCTTCTTAGCGTATGGATGGAATGTTGACAAAATTGATGGCCATGATTTTGATGCCATATCCCTTGCAATAGAGCAAGCAAAAAAGTCTGATAAACCTACAATGATCTGCTGCAAAACTATTATCGGAAAATTTTCAAGCCGTGCTGGCACATCCTCTGCTCACAGTGGTGCTTTTTCGGAGGAAGACATCAAACAGATGAGAGAGAAATTAAACTGGAATTACGAGCCATTTCATGTGCCAGAAGATGTGAAAAACGCCTGGAAGAAAACTGTTGAGAGAGCAAGGCAAAATTACAATTCATTGTCATTCCAGCATGTGACCAGTGAAGAAGAAAAAGAATGGATCCCAGTGTCAAGCACTGGGATGACAGAAGAGAATGCTGGGATGACAGAAGAGAATGCTGGGATGACAGGATATCATGCAGAACTTCAAAGGCGACTAGATGAGCGTCTGCCAGATAACAGCAATTCGGTGTCATTCCAGTGCTTGACACTGGAATCCAGTGAAAATAAAGAACTTCAAAGACGGTTAGATAAACGTCTACCAGACAATATCGATAATGTTTTGGCTAACTTGAAGAAACAAATACACGAGACAATGCCAAACGAAGCTACACGTTCTTCTTTCGGCATGGTAATGGAACTTTTAACACAACATATGCCGGAATTAATCGGTGGTTCTGCTGATCTTACTGGGTCAAATTGCACTAAATATAAGCACATGCAGGTAATAGATAGTAATAATTATAGTGGTTCTTATGTCCACTATGGAGTGAGAGAACACGCTATGGCAGCATGTATGAATGGTATGGCACTTCACGGCGCGATTCTTCCTTATGGTGGCACTTTTTTGGTATTTTCCGACTACTGTCGTCCTGCTATACGTCTTTCAGCTTTGATGAAACAGCAGGTTATCTATGTGATGACTCATGACTCAATTGGAGTGGGAGAAGATGGCCCAACTCACCAACCAATAGAGCATTTAGCTTCTTTGCGTGCTATACCAAATCTATATGTTTTTAGGCCAGCCGATGCAGTTGAAACTCTAGAGTGTGTTAGCATTGCACTCGAAAAAAAAGAATCACCTGCACTGTTTGCGCTCTCAAGGCAAAATGTCAATTACATGCGCAAATTCTATTTTGATATCGATCAATCTGCTAATCTATCGAAGTTTGGTGCATATATTTTGTGTGAATGTTCAAAAGAATTAAAAGTGACAATATTTGCTACGGGGTCCGAGGTTGAAATTGCAGTTGAAGCAAGGGAGAAATTGCAGGAAAAGGGTATAGGTACAAGGGTTGTTTCTATGCCATGCTGGAGGCTTTTTGATGAGCAAAGTGATGAATATAAAGCAGCGATATTAAATAATGACAGCATTAAAGTTGCAATTGAAGCCGGAAGTGAAATGGGTTGGCATAAATATATAGGTTCAAACGGTATATTTATTGGCATGAAAAGCTTTGGAGAATCAGCACCTTATAAAACACTTTATGAGCATTTTAATATCAGCGCCGATCACGTAGTAAAATGTGTGTGTGAATTTTATCATTCCACTGTATATATTCAATAGAAACCACTTGACAAACTCTGCCAGCCCCTTTATCATGAAACTGAAGGTATTCAGTTATCTTCATCTGTGCAGATTAAACAGCAAGAAAACAACGTAGTTGGCGTCTTATTTTTAATTTTTTGCACTATGTGCACCTTATGTCTTCACAATACTTCTAGGTTTTTACCTATATAAGATGAAACGCGCTTATAAGTCGTTTAAGACAGTATAGTACGCCAATTTGCAGGATTAGAGAGTGACAACTAGCTAACACGGGATTTCTTTGCCTTTTTTTCTGCTTAGTAAATTTCTTAAACATTTAAACAAAGGTGAGTTGCATTTAAAAGCAGCTAAATTGCAGTGTTTAAGACTTAAAAAACGCCAATACTGAAAGTAGACAATGACTAGGGCTTCTTTTGCCTTTTTTTTCGTTTGGTAAATTTCTTAACGTTTGTAGCTAAAGTAACTTAGGTTCACCGACAACCGTCATCCCGCTACGTGTTAGCGGGATCTATGCTAAGAGATACCGCGAATGAATCGCGGTATGACGTAGGACTGCTGTCATTCCGGTGCTCCTTTTTTTGTCATCCCAGTGCGTGACACTGGGATCTAGCCTTTATTATTTGGTTGAAATTAAGTCTTCTGGATCCCAATGTCAGCTACTTTCATGACATCATCATAAAGTAAAATGAGATCCCAGTGTCACGCACTGGGATGACAGGAGAAGGTACTGGGATGACAGGAGAAGGTACTGGGATGACAGGAGAAGGTACTGGGATGACACCGTCATAAAGGAACCAGTGCCTGGGCACTGCCCTCTTGGATGGAAACCAGTGTCAGCTACTTGGATGCATCCCACCATGTCATTCCAGCGCGTGACGCTGGAATCTAGTAAACCTTTAGCTATATTATGTCATGGTCTCCTGAACTATTCGGTGGTTCTAATACCAAACTTCGTTATTGGGAAGACAAATAGAATATACGATAAATTCACTTAAACCTCCAGTTATAGGCGGAAAGCACTCTTTTTCATTTGTCTCATTATTATTGAGAATTGGTATAACACAACTGGTTGGTCAGATTCAGATGATGATTGTATTGGCTCATCAGACCCAAACAACCATGAAAAAAAACCACCAAAAAATGATGCAACTAATGAAAAAGGCTTCATAAGTATACTAAACAAACTACCAAAAAAAGAACTCGGCTGTTCTTCTGTTTGTGCAGGTTCTATGGGAGCAATAGGCTGTGCACTTCCGGTTGCTACATCAGTTCCTTGTCCTGCACTGGTGGTGGGTTGTCCTCCATTATTTTGTGTAGGTCCTGTAGGTTGACTACCGTTGCTTACACCAGTTCCTTTTTCTGCAATGTCTGATCCTGATTGAGCATCACCTTCTTGCTTTTCTTTCTTTTCTGTACCAGCATCTTCTTCTTGAACCCCTTTACTATCCGTCGATGGCTCATCAATTAAACCAGCATCAGGGCTTTCTGCGGCTTTTTGAAATAGAGTTTTTATTTCTTCATCAGTAGTTAAATCGAAAGGAGTTTTTTCATCTTTATCTTTTACATTAATATTTGCTCCTGCTTTTATTAGAGCGTCTACTACCTCTTTTTTGTTATTTTGAGCAGCCCAATGTAAAGGAGTTTCCCCTGTTTCATCTGTTGCATTAACCTGTGCTTTTCCTTCTTTACCCAACAGATTTTTTACATCATCAATATTACCGCTTTCAGCAGCCTTAAGCAGTTTATCATTGGCCTCTTTTACGCTTTGCAATAGATTTTGTATTCCTTTATTATTGGCTAAATCTAAGGGAGTCTTTCCTTCATCATTTTGTGCATTAACATTTGCCCCTTTATCCAATAGGGCTTTTACTACCTCTTGATTGCCCTTGAAAACGGCAAAATGTAAAGGAGTATTTCCATCATTATCTTTTGCATTAACATCGATTCCATCTTTATCCAATAGGGCTTCTACTACCTCTTTATGGCCCCTTACAGCAGCCCAATGTAAAGGAGTACCTCCACTATTATCTTTTGCATTAACATCGATTCCATCTTCACCCAATAGGGCTTTTACTACCTCTTTATGGCCCCTTACAGCAGCCCAATGTAAAGGAGTTTCCCCTGTTTCATCTGTTGCATTAACCTGTGCTTTTCCTTCTTTACCCAACAGATTTTTTACATCATCAATATTACCGCTTTCAGCAGCCTTAAGCAGTTTATCATTGGCCTCTTTTACGCTTTGCAATAGATTTTGTATTCCTTTATTATTGGCTAAATCTAAGGGAGTCTTTCCTTCATCATTTTGTGCATTAACATTTGCCCCTTTATCCAATAGGGCTTTTACTACCTCTTGATTGCCCTTGAAAACGGCAAAATGTAAAGGAGTATTTCCATCATTATCTTTTGCATTAACATCGATTCCATCTTTATCCAATAGGGCTTCTACTACCTCTTTATGGCCCCTTACAGCAGCCCAATGTAAAGGAGTACCTCCACTATTATCTTTTGCATTAACATCGATTCCATCTTCACCCAATAGGGCTTTTACTACCTCTTTATGGCCCCTTACAGCAGCCCAATGTAAAGGAGTTTCCCCTGTTTCATCTGTTGCATTAACCTGTGCTTTTCCTTCTTTACCCAACAGATTTTTTACATCATCAATATTACCGCTTTCAGCAGCCTTAAGCAGTTTATCATTGGCCTCTTTTACGCTTTGCAATAGATTTTGTATTCCTTTATTATTGGCTAAATCTAAGGGAGTCTTTCCTTCATCATTTTGTGCATTAACATTTGCCCCTTTATCCAATAGGGCTTTTACTACCTCTTGATTGCCCTTGAAAACGGCAAAATGTAAAGGAGTATTTCCATCATTATCTTTTGCATTAACATCGATTCCATCTTTATCCAATAGGGCTTCTACTACCTCTTTATGGCCCCTTACAGCAGCCCAATGTAAAGGAGTACCTCCACTATTATCTTTTGCATTAACATCGATTCCATCTTCACCCAATAGGGCTTTTACTACCTCTTTATGGCCCCTTACAGCAGCCCAATGTAAAGGAGTTTCCCCTGTTTCATCTGTTGCATTAACCTGTGCTTTTCCTTCTTTACCCAACAGATTTTTTACATCATCAATATTACCGCTTTCAGCAGCCTCAAGCAGTTTACCATTGGCCTCTCTTACGCTTTGCAATAGATTTTGTATTCCTTCATCAGTGGCTAAATTGGAAGGAGTCTTTCCTTCATCATTTTGTGCATTAACATTTGCCCCTTTATCCAATAGAGCTTGCACCACCTGCTTATGACCACTTACAGCAGCCAAATGTAAAGGAGTACATCCATCATTATCTTGTGCATTAATATCGATTACGTCTGCTTTTAATAGAACTTCTACCACTTCTTTATGGTCATTTTCAGCAGCAAAATGTAAAGGAGTCTCTCCATATTGATCTACTGCATTAACATTGATGTCTTTTGCTCCCAGTAGAGTTTTCACTATATCTATGTCTATCTTCTTCTTTTTAAGAACAGAATGTAAAGGAGTCTCTTCTTTATCATTTTGTGCATTAACATTTGCCCCTTTATCCAATAGGGCTTTTACTACATCTTTTTCGCCATTTTCAGCAGCAAAATGTAAAGGAGTCTCTTCTTTATCATTTTGTGCATTAACATCGATTCCATCTTCACCCAATAGGGCTTTTACTACATCTTTTTTGCCATTTCGAGCAGCCAAATGTAAAGGAGTACATCCATTATTATCTTTTGCATTAACCTGTGCTTTTCCTTCTTCATCCAACAGATTTTGTACATCATCAATATCACCTTTTTTAGCAGCCTTAAGTAATTCAGCTGTGTTTTGTAATAGAGTTTTTATTTTGTCATCAGTGGCTAATTTTAAAGGAGTGTTTCCCTCTTTATCTTTTGCATTAACATTTGCCCCTTTATCCAATAGGGCTTTTACTACCTCTTTATAGCCATTTAGAGCAGCGAAGTGTAAAGGAGTACATCCACTATTATCTTGTGCATTGACATTGATTCCATCTTTATCCAATAGGGCTTTTACTACCTCTTTGTTGTTATTTCGAGCAGCAAAATGTAAAGGAGTCTCTCCTTTATCATTTTGTACATCAACATTTGCCCCTTTACCCAATAGGGCTTTTACTACCTCTTTGTTGTTATTTCGAGCAGCAAAATGTAAAGGAGTCTCTTCTTTATCATTTTGTACATTAACATTTGCTCCTCCTTTTAATAGAACTTCTACCACTTCTTTATGGTCATGGTTAGCAGCCAAATGTAAAGGAGTCCATCCACTCTTATTTTTTGCATTAACATCGATTCCACCTTTATCCAATAGGGCTTTTACTACCTCTTTGTTGTTATTTCGAGCAGCAAAATGTAAAGGAGTCCTACCACGGTTATCTGCTATATCAACCTTCGCCCCTTGATTTAATAGCATTTCTACTATCTCTTTTTTTTCGTTATATTGAGCAGCTAAATGTAGAGGAGTCTTACCACGATTATCTGCTATATCAACCTTCGCCTTTTTATTTAATAGCATTTCCACCATAGCTCCTCTGCCATATTCTGCAGCTAAATGTAAAGGAGTCTTGCCATTTGCGTCTACTGCATTAATACTATCATCATTAAAAATGTTCAATTTAAACATAAATTTCATAAGAGCTTCTTTGTTCTCATAAACATATGAATGTAACAAATTCCCCCCTACATCATCTTTAACAAATGCTTCTTTTATCGGTTTATTGTGAATACCGTCGGGGCTGTTTGTATAAGACACATCAGTAAAATTCTTTACATTATTTTTACCGATATCAGCCTTTATATGTATGTAACCTTTACCGTTTTTAACAAAATCTTTTCCTAATGATTCATAATAACTAGCAATTTTCTTTTCTATTGATTGATGAGATTCTTCGATATCTTCTATAATCTTATTTACTTCTGTTGGTGAGAAGTTATAAACTTCGGGGTTGTTAAGGAAAGATTTCTCATCATCCGAAGAAACAAAGAGTGGAGGGTATACACGATAATTAAAGTCTTTATATTTAAATGTAAGTGGCCCAGCTCCTATAAAATTTACTTCGTGATCTCTCTTAAGTTGTAATAAAAAGTTATTCCATTGATCTTGGCTGAACTGATTGATATCAAGCCATGAGTAAACTAATACTTTAAAGTCTCTAAATCTTACATGAATACTGTTCTGCAAGTACTTCTCTTCACGGTCTTTTACTTCTCTTTCTTTGAACTTGTCAGTATCAAGCTCTCCAATATCAAAAACACCGATCCACACACTATTGATATTATTGCCAGTGTGTTCCGAGAAGATTTTTCCAATCTGATTAATATTGTTAGCTAACTTCGTTCTTTCAACCCCAGTTAGATAGCAATGAGAGTTTATAGAAATGCTAGTATCACGGTTTAATATTTGGCTACCAAAATATTTACTTTCATCACTGTAGTCTATTCCTTGTTGTTTAATAGTTAACACCCCACACCTCCATGTAAAATTATATTATCACGGCAAAGCCGTTAATAATCTATGACCTTTATGTTCCTGGATCACGCAAATAATGCCCATGTTTTTCAGTATATTTGAGCAGGCTGTACATAAGAATCGCAATTGTAGAGCATATTATTGTTAATAGTAAATTTGGTAAAATGCCATAGCGAAAAAATTTTCCTACTATATATATTCCAATAGCCCCAAACATCATATTGCAGAATGAGAGGACTGCACTACCAAGCCCTATACCTTTGATCGTTTCTAAAGCAGAAGTTACGTTATTGCTGATTACTAATGCAAGCCCAATATTGGCTGGAATCCAGGCAACTTGAAGAATTAATATATTTAACTTGTCCGCGAAATAAAAATATACCAATAAACTATCGGATATTATCGGTAACACCAAACCTATTATTAGCATTTTGCTAACCCCTACTTTTGGTACATACCTTCTATTAATTAAAGTTCCAATTATGTAAAATATGACTATGATCGATATGAGGTAGCCAAAATACTGTACTTCAATGCCCATTGATTCAAATATGAACGGGTAGTTAGCAACATATGCCCAAAGCCACATGAAAGTTAATCCATGAATGGCTGAAAACCCAAGGAAACGATAATTTCTAAATATTGATATATATTGCTTGAAGATATTAGTAGTTATGTTAGTTATACTGGTTTCATTTTTATTCACAATGAGTGTTTCTTGTAACTTAAAGTAAATAAAAATAAGCATAGCAATTGCCACAAGTGACATAATAAAAAACAAAAATTTCCAACTATACCCATGTGAAATTATATAACCGCCCACCACTGGAGCTATTCCAGGTGAGAGTGCCACTACCATATTTAACTTTGAAATTACTCTCGAGTATTCACTACCCGAGTACATATCCCTTATTGCTGCATACCCAACAACACCTGCAACACCAGCCCCTGCTCCTTGTATGAAGCGAATTAGTATCAAGAGCGCAATACTGTCGGCTATATAACACATGATACTTGCTAAAGTAAAAATTGTCATACCAATCAGCATCATTGGACGCCTACCATAATGGTCCGATAATGGACCATAAATTAATCCAGATACTGCAAATCCAACTAGATTCAAGCT
Organism: Wolbachia endosymbiont (group A) of Clivina fossor; assembly: GCF_964026865.1. NCBI lineage: Bacteria > Pseudomonadati > Pseudomonadota > Alphaproteobacteria > Rickettsiales > Anaplasmataceae > Wolbachia > Wolbachia endosymbiont (group A) of Clivina fossor. The sequence goes on from NZ_OZ034707.1 coordinate 481,361, forward strand.
AATTGTAAGCTGCACTACACTGCCTTCTACTTTAAAATAATTGGCAATGCTTGGTAGTGCAACTGAGTATAGGTCAGTTGCCATATCGACAATTGCTACAGACAATATCATAATAAGAGAGATGATATTTTGCGAAAGAGCTGTTTTCACTTAATGATTTACTGGATTAAATATACTTGATTATAATATATTTTTTTCATTAGTATAAGTACAATGTAATACCAATTCCTAAAAATAAATAGACGAATAAAGAAAAATTTCTAAAATAGAATAATTTAAGAATTAGTGGGGAGTTATGGCAGGAAAAAGTAAAGCAATAGGAGAAGAATTATATAATAAGTGTAACCTGGAATTAAAGAAGCACGGCATAAGAGGAGAGATAGGAAGAAGATTACAGGCAATAATATCTGCAAAAGAATATGGAATAACAAAAGTTGTTCAAATATACCGAATTACTAGAACTACATTGATGAAGTGGATTACAAGATTTAAGGAAGGAGGAGTCAATGCGTTTAAAATACAACCAGGACGTGGAGTAAAGCCGAAGTTGAGCTACAAGCAGCAAGAAGAAATTAAAAATGTCATAGCAGAAGAAGGAGCCAACCTAACGGCTAAGAAATTAAAAATCATAATTGAGAAAATGTTTTCTATTGAGGTAAGTAAGTCTACAGCACATAGACTGATGCAAAAGTTAGGTTTTTCGTATATTACTCCAAGGCCTGTGCACAATAAACAGGATAAAAATAAACAAGAAGAGTTTAAAAAAAAATCTTAATGAAACTATTGTCACGTATCCCGAAAAAGAGCTATTTTTCTTCGATGAGTCGCGGTTTGGCACACATTCAAAGATTGGACACGGGTGGTTTAAAAAAGGCATTAGGACACAGGTTAAGGTAAAATTAGGTAGGCAAAACTTTTATCTCTATAGTGCAGTTAATCCTAGAAATGGAGAGAGTTCTAGCTTATTCGTACCAAACGTCAATACTGATTGTATGAATATATTCCTTGAGCAGATGTCACAATATTTAGGAACAAGGGAGGCATTTCTTGTTGTGGATTGTGCAGGATGGCATAGATCCAAAGGTTTAAAAATACCACAAAATATTACCTTAATCTATTTACCTCCATATTCACCAGAGTTAAATCCAGTAGAGCGTTTATGGCAATATTTGAAAGACAATCTCATTAAAAATAGAATATATGACTCTGTTAGTTTATTGGAGGATACTGTATGTGCATTCATTCGTAATATTACGGAAAGTTCGATCAAAACCATTTGTTCTGTGAGTTATTTGCCTACTTATTTATGAGATTTGGTATTACATAGTAAACGATGTCATTCGAGTAGCGGACACTGTCCTCCTTTGTCATCCCAGTGCCTTGACTACTTGGATCCAGGAATTTTATTAAGTTGGTAAGCATAAAAGTAGCCGTTTTATACAACGTTTTGATGATTATGAAAAAGCTGGATTCCAGTGTCAAGCACTGGAATGACACCCTCCTAGTGGATTCAAATCACAATGTTCGTACAGTTATGTGCTTTGACACTGGAATCCTAAGCTAAAATCATAAAAAGCCTGAATTTCAATATCTTATCTTCAATTATTCAGGTTTAAGTTTAAATACTGAGCATCAATTGTTCAGGACCTTTGCTTCCGTGTTATCCAACGAATCACCATAAGTCACTGCTTTGAGGTAAAATTTTCTCCCTGATTGCACTTCGAAAGATATTATTGAATCATCAAGTAAGGTAAATTTCTCACCTCCTGTATGCTCATACTCTTTAGTACCTTCTTGCCCTCTAATTAGGTTGCTAAGCTTATATTTATTTTTATCTATGAGTTTAGTACTCTGGAATTTCACTATCTCTTTTCCGATTAATGCTGAATTTGAATCGATAATTCCTAGCAGCTTACCAAAACGTAATACTATTACAAGCCCCTCATCGGTAGATTCCATTACATATCCGTAAGTAGACTGTTTATTTGTGCTTGCGATAGGCTTATAATCCTTATCGTTGTACGAAATAAAGAGTGTTGCTCCTTTCCAATTCTTTTCCTCATTAATTAAAGTAAAGCTTGCGCTATTACCTTTAACATGCGGTAAATCTATCATTTCTATGGTGGTTTTGCTGATGTGAGAAGGAGGGTATTCCTTCAGCATAAGTGACCTTGTTGAAGGAAAAGAAAGCTTATATATAGAGTGATCATAACCAACGCCAATTACTTGAATGGACATGCTTTCAAATTTTGTTTTTATAATTCTCACCGTATGCTTTTTCTCACCGTCTAAAATCGTTATGACATCACTTGGCGCAAGCCATGCATATTTTATCGGTAGCTTGAAATTGTATATATTTCTCTCTTGCCACGAAGAATAAAGTAAAACCTCAGCTATATTTTGTGCCTCTCCCTCCTCCATAATGAGCGGTATTTCAACTGTTGCAGCAGTGCCTTGCTTTGGCAACTCAGCATATTTAACATCAATTGGATAGCCAAAATTGCGATTAAAATAAACGACGTTAACTTTATTGTTTAAATCCAGTTGACTAATATTAACAAGTTTTGAATTGTTACTGAAAACCGTTTCACCAATTGGCATTACAGTTGTAACTCCCCTGCCCTTTTGGACAAATTTCAGTTTAGAGCCCTGTTCAACCACATCAAAAAAATAGCAACTTTGCAGCATTTTAATAATTGAACGTACGGGTTGCTGGTCGTTTATCACATATCCAGACAATAACCCTTTGACGTTGCTTGTATCGAACTGATTGCTTTTTAAACCTGTTTTTTGTAACAGATCCAATAAAACATCGGAAATATTAAGCTGTAAAAGCTTTCCCTGAATCCAATGTCCTGTCTGCCAGTTATGGCAGTCAGCCCACACATCACACAAATTGGGAAAGTAAGGAAATGGCCTTGCATCCCATGCCCAGAGAAACATTTTTTCTACCATTTCTGAGCTTTGCCACTTCTTTAGCGTTCCTTCAATTGCAATTTTTTGTGAAAGAAAGCTCAGCTCTCCGTTTGAATATCGTGGATATTTGCTCTCTATGCTGCCTTTGTCAACAAACACATTTGGCTCATTAGTGCAGCCGTTCATACTGGGAAATCCATATTCAGTAAACCATATTTTTTTCATTTTTGGTTGCCATTTTGTTTTACTACCACCGGGGTTTATGTGAGTTTCACTCCACCATTTCTCTATATTTTTCCACGCATACCTGCTGTCGTTATACTTTACTTTTTCAGGCTCACTTTTTGAGTAATCATAGAAATAATCATACCCCACTCCACTGCTCCAACCACCCATTACATCTTCCGCAGAATAGCCAAAAGGAGGCTCTGGACCATCAGTCAGTGGAAAATAAGCATCTATGCCAACAACGTCGATGTACTGTGAAGACCACAGTTCATCCATATTATACCAACCATCATATGAGTGGTATTCGCTCCAATCCGCAGCGTAAGTTACTGTTACTTCTTTTCCAAGATCAAGTTTTATCTGCTTTGCAAGCTTAACTAGCTCTGCCACTGCAGGGTAATTACCTTTTTCATCTCTGATTTTGGTAAGTTCAACAAATTCAGAACCAATGATAAACCCTTCCACTTTAGTTTGTTTGGCAATGCTTGCATAATGCTCTATAAATTTGTTGTACTGATTCTTAAAAAAATCACTTATATCTTGAGGAGCCCCGCTCAATCTTCCTCGCCACTCTTTGTTCTTTGTATCAAGTAAGGGCATCGGATAGAGCATCACCTTGTAGCCTCTGCTGTGTAGCTCTTCTATATATCTTATTAGCGCTGAATCACTAACTGTGCCACCATATCTTGGGTTTCCATTATCGTCTTTTGAAATTAGCTGAGCATCATCTCTGGTACTACTTCCTACTTGCCAATCATCAGGTAATATTGCGGAATCATCTTGAAATTCAACTGCAGGGTATATTTTACAATCTTTAATGTTCAGATCATTCACAAACCAATTGACTACTACCGATACCCACTCAACATTTGGTAAATCTCCCTTTAATTGATCCAAAGAAAGCACTGCATCGCTCTTTTTAGTGTGGTTGTTATGATTTACCCTTTGTGCTAGCCCATATGGGATATATTGGTTGCTGCTTATTTTCTCTTGCGCGATTTTCTTCTGTATTTTTGTATCATATACAAACTCTCCTGAGCCTGGTATTATATTGATATTCTGAATATTTTCTACTACTGAAAATCCGCTAGGCTTTAATATAGTCTGCACTTCAAATGTGAATACCGGAACGCGGTTATTATAGTCTGCTAAAGGAAAATTCTTGATGACTATGTAAGATATTCCCCTATAAGCCGGCACACCTTCGATTGACGACATAAATGGATCAGGATTTTGGTCTTCTGTACCGCGGTAAAAAGTATAATCTATTTCATCAAAGCTAAGTGATGTTGTATCTGCCCAGATTCTGTTTAATTTTTCTACTTTCCCCTTGCAGATCGCAATTGCAAGCGTTGCATAGTAATTATACTCAACATTCATACCTCTTCCAATTTTGCTTTTGGTGGTTATCGCCTCTTCTTTTATTGGCTGTGACCAAATAATGTTCCCTGCAATGCGAGCAGTGCCATAGATAATTGGTATCGTCCTTCCATAGGTTGAGGTTTGAACTTGCAGATTTTTTAGTCTCGCACCATGCGTTACTTTCTGCTCAGCATCAAGGCTAAACATCGCACCATCAAGCTGCGCACCAAGAAGAGCACCGAGTTCTGAGCCGATAATCTGGCCAATTGGACCAAAAATGCTGCCTGCTTGACCAAAAATTGATGATAAAATTATTGTGGACATGATAATCCTCCTTTTTGTTTCTATAGTTAATGTAGGCTCTACGTCATACCGCCGCGGATAGATCCCGCTAACAAGCAGCGGGATGACGAGCTTATCGTTATGCCGCCGCGAACCGTCATACCGCGATTCATTCGCGGTATCTCGGCATAGATTCCGCTAACTAGTAGCGGAATGACGAATTTGTCGTTTTACAGCCACTTGGATGACAATTTGCCACTAAATAGTAGGAAATTCAACAGCTTACAATGAATAGTTGAAGTTTTTAATTAAGAAAAGCACATGGCGAACCATATGGTTACAAATTTATTATAATCAGTGAAAAAAAGTGCGGAAGTAAAAAATTTATGTTGATTTTACAATATTAATTATTAGCATAATTAGCATGATTATAAGTATGGTAAAACCAATGAAAGTTAACTTATCTAAAGAAAATAGTGAGAGAGTCTTATCCGGTGCAAAATGGATTGCTAACCTTGTTCAAGGTTATTTTGCATCACTGAATAATAATAGCATAAAACCAACTAGCTCTGGAAAAAAGCTAATAGATGCTTTTTTACTTGTCCCAATCATTGTACCCACTGCCATTACAGTAGCATGGGGAGTGTGTACCTATTTTCTTTTGGATGCAGTTAGTATTCAAAAAAACAACTCCTTATTATCTAAAATAGCAAAATTTACAGCTAAAATCTTCATCTATATTGCTGCCGCTATGATTTTAATTCCGTGCATCATATCAAATGTAGTAATTTCACTGATACCTGCACTTATTTTTTATTGCATTAATAGAGATTTCCTTCATCAAAAAAATACAAGTATAGAAAATCAAGCGGCAGATACAATGAATGATGAAGAGTACAAAAAGCGTATTGAAGAAGAAGTTGGTGAATTGGAACAGCAAAACATTGCAGAACCAACTACAGAAGTAATATCTCGAACAGTGGAAGGTATAGATCGGACCATTATAGTAGGGATTGTAAATGATGATATTAAAGACGGTAAAGGAGTGATAAGAACAGTTGAAGATGACCACAATGTAGCTATAAAGGGGATAATTGCTGCTGGTGAAACAGAAGGTTATGCTGTCGGTTTTGGTTTACAATGTAGCCTTACTGAAGAGGGTGGCGTAGACCTTCAATGTGGTCTTAGCACACGCATTGGAAGTAACAAAAAGCAGGCAATTGAACGTTTGGGAGAAAGTGAATCAGTACGCACTTTGCTCTCTGGCAATGGTGGAATATTATTTATAGAGCAGCCCGGTAGCCCACAACGGAAGCAGTAATTATTTCACCAGCGGCAAAGTGATACCATGCTGATTCATATATTTTCCTTTCATATCATCATATGATTTTTCACACTCACTTTCGCCGCTTAAAAATACGAATTGGCATGCGCCTTCATTAGCGTAAATTTTTGCAGGAAGTGGGGTGGTGTTTGAGAATTCGAGTGTGACATGACCTTCCCATCCAGGTTCTAAGGGAGTAACGTTTACTATAATTCCACACCTTGCGTAAGTTGATTTACCAACACAAATGACCAGTACATTTCTTGGTATACGAAAATATTCCACTGTGCTTGCAAGCACAAAGCTATTTGGTGGAATTATGCATACGTCTGTTTCTTTATCTATAAAACTATTCTCAGAGAAATTTTTAGGGTCCACGATGGCTGAATTAACGTTAGTAAAAATTTTAAATTTATTATCCACTCTTGCATCATACCCATAAGACGATAGTCCGAAAGATATAACACCTTTGCTGCTTTTGTGATCCACAAAAGGCTCTATCATTCCAAAATTTTCAGCTTTTTCTCTTATCCATTTATCTGGCATAACTGCCATAATTGCCCCTTAAAGTTGTGTAATACTTACAATAATATAAAATAAAATTTAAATGTAAACTGTAGCTTTTGTCATGCAAGTAGCTTGTATCAAATCACAATGTTCGTACAGTTATGCGCATGGCGCTGGGATGACAATGGATTATTAACTAACAAATTGTACTTCGTCACATGGTAAACGATGTCATTCCAGTGCTTGACACTGGAATCCAGAAAACTTAACTTTACACCAGGTAATAAGAACTGGATCCCAGTGTCTGGGCACTGGGATGACATCCTCCTAGTGAAAATTGCTCTCAAATCACAATGTTCGTACAGTAAGCTGCTTGCAGACACCATTGTTACAATGTTCATGCAATTGAAATAGCGGTCAATTGGATTAGCTATAGGTCAATCACAAGAGAAAATTAAAGCTTTTCAGTTTGATTTTTTGTTACAATAATTAGATTTATGTTCTTAGCTAAAAACAATGTTTAGAAACTTTCTCCTGATTTTTGTATTCGTATTATTCACGCCGCTGTCAAATGCTGATGCCAGGAAATACATCAGAATTGTTGGATCTTCAACCGTTTTTCCTTTTATCTCATTTGTAGCCGAGGAGTTCAATCGTGTATTCTCTTTTAAGACTCCAGTTGTGGAATCGATAGGAAGTGGATCAGGGTTCAAAATGTTTTGCTCAGGAATAGGGGAAGACACGCCAGACATCACCACTTCATCTCGCCCTATGAAGGAAGTAGAAAGAGAACTATGTAAAAGAAATAAAATTAATGAAGTGATAGAGATCATCATTGGCTATGATGGAATTGTCATTGCAAATTCAAATCAAAGCCATAGATTTGATTTCACAAAAAAGGACTTATTTGAAACTTTATCTGCATATTCTCAAGAAAATGATAAATTAGTAAAAAATAATAAGAAGTTTTGGTCTGATGTAAATCAAGCCTTACCAAAAACAGAAATTGAAATTTATGGTCCACATCAAAATACAGGCACATACGAAACTTTGGTTAATTCCATTATGTTCAATCAATATTCATGCATGAACTCGAGAATTTTCAAAGAGAATTATAAAGATCAGGAAGAAAGAAAGAAAGCATGTGGTAATATAAGGGATGACGGAAGGTATATAGAAGTTGGAATTAATGAAAACATAATAATACAAAAATTGAAAAGTAACAAGAACGCTTTAGGGATATTTAGTTTTAGCTTTTTAATGAGGAATCAAGATAAAATACAAGGGAGCACAATTGCAGGAATTGAGCCAACTTACGAAAATATATCATCGGGAAAATATATATTAGCAAGACCTCTATACCTTTATATAAAGAAAGAACACCTGGATACTGTTGATGGATTAAGAGAATTCATAAAAGAAATTATAGATTCGATCGGCATTGAAGATGGGTACCTATCTAGGCTTGGTCTAATCCCACTTTCAAGTGAAGACATGAAAAAAGCTTCAGCAAAAGTTTATGATATAACGTGACGGCAACGCTTCTTTTATATTCTTGATACTGTTCAGGGGCACGGCTAATGCGCAAATATTGAGCAAAAGTGGTGTCATTCCAGTGCTTGACACTGGAATCCAGACTTTAATTATTATACTCGTAAATAAGTGTAATAGATAATGGTCCTGGTGAGAAAAAAGTTCACCTCAAATGCAGTATTTTTGTTGAAATAGCTCAACTGGATGCCAGTGTCACGCACTGGCATGACACCATTTGTTGTAAACTCACTTTTATGGTTATCTTTTTATACTACCTTGTCTACCTTATTTTGTCGCTTTCCTGAACGGATACATATTCTTTGTCTAGCGTAGTCAGATCCCAGCGCGCCGCGCTGGGATGACATTATTAACGTTGTACTGCTGTAAACGTTCTGTCTACACTTGGATCTTCTAAAACCTTAGCAATACCAGCACCCATTAATATAACGGCTGCCAAAGCTGTTAAAGCCAGTGCAACTGCAGGATACGCTAGCACATAGGCTGCAACAGCACCAGCTACGCATAGTCCAGTAACGCCTAGAGCAATCTTCCCTTTGTGTTCACTCCAGAAGGTTGTATCGTTATTTTCTGGGGTTTTGTTGCCAGTAGTTGGTGCAGTAGTGTTAGTTACTATAGGAGCGTTGGAATCAAGACCCATTACCCTCTTGTGCTCTTCCACTTCTTCAATAACTGTTTTAAGAGCAGGATATATATCTGTGTTATTAGGGTCAATTTTTCTTTGAAAATGTTTAAGATTATCTATTGTATCCGTAAAATATGGTTGATCTTCAAAAAATTTTGTTACCTTGTAACCACACAAAGAATCACGAGTTTTTTGATCAGCCTCCTTCCAAATTAGTTCAATGATCTCTACTTTAGTGTTAACGCTAGCTTTAGGACAGTTAATAACAAAATCTAAATGGTACCTTTGTCACCAGTCAAAGTCTCCTCGTGGCTCAAAACTGCTTGTATATCACTATGTCCATTACTGTCGAGTACGTTCTGGAATTCTTGAAAATTGCCATTCCAGACTGCCTGTCTTAATGAACCTAGAATTTCTTCTTGTGCATTAGTTAATTCAATCATATCTTACCTCTATTTTCTATAAAGTTTAATTATCACACATATTTACAAGTAAGTCAAGTATATTGTTAATAACTGTTAATAAAGGCCAACAAAATGCTTGACGTTAGAGTAGCTTTTATGGCTTTGTATAGCGAGGAAATAACTCTATGAAAAATCATCAACGTTTACAAACTTTACGTTCAATTGTATTTATTGTGGGAATATTCCTATTGTTATTTAGCTTAGCAATGCTTATTCCTGCTATTACTAATAAATGTCTCAGCTACGAATGGAAAAATTTTCTCGCTGGATTCATAATTACCTGCACATCTGGCGTAATTTTTATTTTACTCGGTAAATTAAATGGCATGCCGGCAATTTTTGCAATTACTAGTTGCACCTGGATTGCCTTGTCTTTGTTTGCAGCTATTCCTTTCTATTTTGACAATCTGAGCTATGTTGATGCATTATTTGAAACGATATCTGGCATCACAACCACAGGGGCAACTATATTTAATGATATTGAAAAACAATCTCCAGGAATACTGCTATGGAGAGCAATGCTACATGGCATGGGGGTTTTGGTGTAATCACTTTAGGAATTGCAGTTTTTCCTATGTTTAAGATTCTCAGCCTAAATAATTTACTTTATTCTGAATATTCAGATGCTACAAAAAGGAAGTTGCCGAACACGCGAAGCGTAGTAATTCATATTACAGCAATATATTATGGCCTAATTTTGTTATGTATATTTTCCTATTATCTGGCTGGCATGCCACTATTTGACGCAATATGTCACGGAATGTCCGCTGTATCAACTGGTGGATTTGCTAACTATAATGATTCTATAGGGCACTACAATAACCCTATGTTATACCAAACTTCGTTATTGGGAAGACAAATAGAATATACGATAAATTCACTTAAACCTCCAGTTATAGGCGGAAAGCACTCTTTTTCATTTGTCTCATTATTATTGAGAATTGGTATTACTTAAGCAATGCAGACTTTATAACTAGCATCAGCTCAGTCTCTGCAACGCTTACAAATTCTGGCCCGGGATTTAGTAATTTAATAGGCCCTTCAGGTAACTATTCTTCTTTCAGTAATGAAGTAAAATTATTTTTGTCGTTTTTGATGCTGCTTGGTAGACTTGAAATATTGCCAATCTATTTTTGTATAGGTAATTTATTCTTATTTAATAGAAAGAAATAGTTGGTAAAGTTGTGAAACTTGATATTGTCAACTGTTTAATAAAAAGATCGTAGCTAAACCAAGAAACATAAGAGCTGAGAGAATATCAGTTGTTGCCGATGTTAGGATTGAAGAAGAAACTGCAGGGTCAGACTTTAAACGGTGAAGCATTATAGGAATGAAAGTTCCGATGAACGTTGCAATAATTGACATCATAATCATGGAGACCACAAAAATCATCTCCACTTTGAAATTGTGAAATCTTATTGCTAATACTACGAGTGAAATGGTAGATAAAATTACCCCGTTTATAAGACCTATTAAAAATTCTTTCATCAGTACTCTTTTTGCATTTTGCTCAGTTAGATATTTTGTTGCGATTGCCCGGATGGTTAGCGTTACTGTTTGGGATCCTGCATTTCCGCTCATTGATGCAATTATCGGCATGATTATTGGCAGTACTATAAAACTTTTTATTACATCATCGAAAAAGCCAACTACTATGGAACACATTGTTGCAGCTAAGAGGTTAAACAGTAACCAAGGTAGCCTTTTAATTATAGTTTTATGTATAGGGGCATTTATATCGGCTTTAGAAGATACACCGCTTATTTTGAGTACATCCTCTTCTGTTTCTTGTTGAACAACTTTTATCACATCTTCAATTAAGATCACACCAATAATTTTACCATTCTTATTTACTACCGGAGCCGATAATAGAGAGTAATCTTTAAATATTCTTGCTACTTCCTCTTGGTCTACTCCAGTTTTAATGATTTTTATGTCATGATCCATTATCTCTTTTATTATTGTGTCTCCTGAGTGAGATATTACCTTATTTAAATTCACACTGCCTATAGGCTCTAATTTTGAGTTGATAATGAATATCTGGTGAAATCTTTCTGGTATTTTTTTATAGTTGCGCAAGAATTCCATTAGCTGATTTATCGTCCAATAATATGGAGCTATAACCATATTTTTATGTATCAACCTTCCTGCACTTTCTTCTGGGTATGATAACAATTCCTCTACTAATTTTTGAGTTGCATTGGGTAAGTAGTTAAGTATGTTTTCTATAGACTTTCTATCCAAATCTTTCACTATGGTTACTATATCTTCTACATCAAGGAGCATTAGTAACTTTGCTGTATTTTCTATTCCCAATGTTTCTATGATCTCTCTTTGTAAATCTGGCACTACATGCACTAGGGCATCACTTAACAAATGTTGATCGAGGATATTAACTAATTTCTCCCTGTGATCACTGATTGAAGTAGATAAAAAATAAGCTAACTGAACGCTATCTATCGTTTTTACAATATTACAAACATTTTCTAGCTCCTCGTTATCAAGTGACTCTATTAAGTCATCAATAGCCTTTTTGTCTAAACCATAATGAGAACTTATTTTAATATTCATTGCTTTACCTTGTTTTTTAATAAATATACACACTTGATTTCCTTAAACATTAAAGTATAATGAAATTATTTTGAATTAACTATCATATGGTTAAATTTCTATTTTGTTTGCTGTTATTGTTAGTAATAGTAAATATATTAAAATCTAAAGTATAATGAAAACTTATTCAGAAATTTTCGAATACTTTCAAGGCTTAAATAAAAGTATTTCTCTTATCAGGAGGTGTCTTTGACATAGAAAAATTAAAGTTGCGTCTTGAAGAGCTGGATTCCCAAGCGTCGAATGATAATCTGTGGCAAGACAATCAAAAGGCACAAGAAATTTTAAAAGAACGTTCTAAAATTAATAATGACGTAGAGTTGTTTTTAAAGTTGGAAAGCGATTACAACGATGCCATTAGCTTAATGAAGTCTGCTATTGATGAGAATGATGAAGAATTTTTCTCTGAAGTTGAAAGTGAATTAGCTAAGCTAGAGAAATTAATCAAACTTAAAGAGACAGAATCCTTATTTACTGGTGAAGCAGATAACAATAACTGCTTTTTAGAAATCCACTCAGGAGCTGGTGGAACAGAGAGCAATGATTGGGCTGAAATGCTGATGCGCATGTATGTAAGATGGGCAGAAATTTATCACAACTTTAAAGTTGAAGTTGTAGAAAAATTAGAAGGAGAGTCGGTTGGTATAAAGTCTGCAATGATAAAAATCGTTGGAGAAAAAGCTTATGGGTGGGCAAAAAGTGAAAGTGGAATTCACAGGCTGGTTAGAATATCGCCGTTTGATGCAAATGGTAAACGTCATACCAGTTTTGCAAGTGTAGGAGTAACTCCAGTGATAGAAGATTCAATTGATATTGCTGTGGATGAAAAGGATCTAAAGATCGACACCTACCGTGCTTCCGGAGCAGGCGGTCAGCACGTGAACAAGACTGAAAGTGCGGTACGCATTACGCATATTCCAACTGGTGTTGTAGTTCAATGCCAAAATGGTCGTTCTCAACACAGAAATAAGGATGAGGCATTAAAATTACTTAAAGGACGTTTGTACCAAATTGAACTGGAAAAAAAAGAACAAAAGATGGCTGAAGAATATGGTAAAAAATGCGATATAGGCTGGGGCAATCAGATCAGATCGTACGTTATGCATCCATATCAAATGGTGAAGGATTTAAGAACTGGACATGAAGTGGGTAATATAAATTCTGTTTTTGATGGTAATATAGATTGTTTCATAGTTAGTGTGCTTACTAAGCAAAATTAGGTAGGGTTGACTTTCTTGTCATAATATATGATAATTAAAATATTGTTAAAGTAGGAGTAAAGTTATGACAATGATGAGTGGAAAAGAATATTAAGTACAGTTAATGAAGAAGGGAATTTAAGTAAGGACAATGTAATTGAGAAAATTAGAGAGAAATTGTCACGATATTCAGATGAATATACTCAGTTGAGCGAAACTGGTTTTGATGCGAGTCTCACCTGCTTAAATATAGAGTATACTAGTAGTTGCATAGAACCTGGATTTTTGGCTTACCATCCATACGTAACCAAGTGGAAATCCATCATAGAACATTATTTATTTTAGCTGCTATTACTGGTCATGTGAAGATAGTAGAAGCTCTAATAGAAAGAGGGATAGACATTAATACAGTAGATAAAGATGGTTTGACTCCTTTACACGAGGCTGCTGGAAGTGGTTAATGCTCTAATAAAAAAAGGAGCAAATGTTAAAGCGGTAGATAAGTATGGGAATACTCCTCTACATTTGGTCGCTTCACATTATAGCGATGAAGGAATTGTAAAAGCTCTAATAGAAAACGGGGCAGATGTTAATGCAAAAAATCAAGATAGATGTACTCCTTTGCATTGTGCTGTTCGAGGTGGTTATACAAGGATAGTAAAGGCTCTAATAGAAAACGGAGAAGACTACTCATTAAAGAATAAAAATGGTAAAGCCCCAATAGACTTTAATGAACATGTGGCACGGCTTGCGAAGGAAAAGGAGCAAAAACAAGCTGAAAAAAATAAGAGAGAAAGGAATTTTTGCAGGTGGTTCAACAGCATTATTAGGCGCTGCTATAGCAGTGGCACTTTTTGCAACCGGGACAGTTGCAGTTGAATTGATGTCCGTAATGATAGCAGCAGCTATCATTACAGCAGCGGCACTAGCAGTTGGTGGTATTACATATAGCATATTAAAACCTAGTACTAATACCAATTCTCAATAATAATGAGACAAATGAAAAAGAGTGCTTTCCGCCTATAACTGGAGGTTTAAGTGAATTTATCGTATATTCTATTTGTCTTCCCAATAACGAAGTTTGGTATAAAATGGATGAAACGAAAAAAGCGTAAAACGTAAATGGGAATGTGCCAGGAGGTGGCAGGCGGCAACTTGACATAGTTTTTTGAGCCATAGTATCAAGTTAAGCTTAAAATATGATTGAATAGTTGTTAATAATAGTGTATAATTATTAATCTTTTCTAAGCATTTTTACTATGGCTATTTCTAAGTTTCTCGATCCTAAGAACGACTTTGCCTTTCGGCGTATTTTTGGCTCTGTAAATAATAAGGACATTCTTATTCACTTTCTTAATGATATGCTAGGCCTTACTGGTGTTGATCAGATAGAAGATGTTTCTTTCTTAAGTCCCATTCAGGATCCTGATATTGCTTCTCAAAAGCAGAGCATTGTTGATGTTCTCTGTACTGATTCTGCTGGAACCCAGCTAATTATTGAAATGCAAGTTGTTAAAACTACAGGCTTTGAGAAACGCGCTCAATACTATGCTGCTAAAGCTTATTCAAGTCAAGCTCACAAAGGTGATCAATATCAAGATCTTAAAGGAGTTATTTTTATTGCTATCGCCGATTTTATCTTATTTCCTAACAAGCTGGCTTACAAATCTGATCACGTTACTTTTGATAAAATTACCTATGAACATGATCTCAAAGATTTTAGTTTCACTTTCATCGAGCTACCAAAGTTTAATAAGACAAAAGAAGATCAGCTTTCAAATATTGTTGAAAAATGGATTTATTTTTTTAGTGCGACCCTGAAAGTCGTGGTTTTGTGGTGGTTAAATTCCACTTTCCCTAGACATCGGGGATAATGTATATCTCACATTTTAAAGGGTGGCAACCTTTGGGATGCAAGCATGAGATAAAAGCAGGTAACACTAAACCTCATGGTGAATCCCTGCAAACAGAGTTAGATATGATTACGAGAGGAACCTATGTTTGAATTGTCGTCAAAGCATAGTATGCGAAAAGAGGTTGAACTACGCATAGACCAAAATGGTACGAAGCAAAAGGGGAACTAAAGATTGAAGACTTTAGTTATTGATGTTCCCAGCTTCCGGCAAATAGTAGGAATCTAAGTTTAACGTGAAACGAAGCCATGGAACGGAGTAACCACATAAAAGCTCTTATATTCATAAAAATATAAGTAGGTAGCCAACCACAAGCTGCTATGTGGAAGGATTGTTTAAGAAGCTAATGCCCAAAGTAATATCTGGGATACGCAGACGTAAACACTTTAATTTGGAAGGTAAAGTGGTGAATAGTAGTGAATATGTTATGGACCAGCAAAAAGCTAGGTATGAATGGAATGGAATTCCTTGGCGAAAGCTGAAGAAATCTTCATTTAAGCTACAAAAACGAATTTACCAAGCTTCTAAATGTAATGATATCAGAAAGATGCATAATCTTCAGAGATTATTACTCAAATCAACAAGTGCAAAAACACTCGCTGTTAGGAAAGTAACACAGGACAATAGGGGGAAGAAGACTGCAGGTATTGATGGAAAGGCTAATCTTAATCAAAAAGAAAGATTACAACTATCATATTCTTTAGATATAAAAGAAAAAGCAAAGCCATCAAGACGCGTCTGGATCCCAAAACCTGGTAAGCCATCGGAGCATCGCCCGCTTGGTATACCTACTATATCGTGTCGAGCAAAACAAACACTTGTAAAAATGGCTTTAGAACCAGAATGGGAGGCAAAACTTGAGCCAAACACTTATGGTTTTAGACCTGGTAGATCATGTCATGATGCAATTGAAGCCATATTTGATGTGCTAAAACAGAAAACAGCATATGTATTAGATGCTGATATTTCTGGATGTTTTGACAATATTAACCATAATAAACTGCTTGAAAAGCTCAATACCACACCAACGTTAAAGAAAATCATAAGAGGATGGTTAAGGGCAGGCGTTATGGAAGATGGAAAGTTTCAATCCACAAAACGTGGTACAATTCAAGGAGGGACGATCTCACCGTTGCTAGCTTGTGTTGCATTACACGGATTAGAGCAACATATCAAAAAAGCATTAACAAACGAACTCTTTCAATGCATGAAAAGAAAATATGGTAGGATATCGCATAAAAATGCGCAAAAGTCTATTAGTGTAATTTTCTACTGTGATGATTTTGTCGTCATACATGAAAGTGAAGAAATTATTCTTAGGGCAAAAGTTCTAGTTGAAGAATGGTTAAAAACCATTGGATTAGAATTAAAGCCTTCTAAGACAAAAGTTTCTCATACATTAAAAATCATTAATGGAATAAAACCAGGATTTGATTTTCTTGGATTTTCAATAAGACAATATCCAACAAAAGAAAGTAAGAAAGGTTACAAATTATTAATAAAACCAAGTCGTAATTCTATAAAGCAGCATATATTTGCTATTAAACATAAACTTAGAGAAATGCGTGGGGCGCCACAGGAAGTAGTAATAAGGAATCTCAATCCAATCATTAGAGGGTGGAGTCAATATTACTCTTCAGTAGTTTCATGTAAAATCTTTAGCTCATTGGATAATACTATACATAGAAAGCTCTGGAAGTGGGCAGTCTTTAGGCACCCAAACAAAGGGAAATGCTGGATAAAAAGAAAATACTTTAAAAAGTATAATAACGATAACTGGCGTTTTATGACAAGTAACAAGATACATCTTATTATACACAGCGATCATGTTATTAAACGACATATCAAAGTGCAAAAAACCAGATCTCCATATGATGGTGATTGGGTTTATTGGGGTAATCGTCTTAGAGAAATACCAGATAAGCCATCAAGAGTAATAAAACTATTGAAGTTACAACAAAGTAAATGCGGTAATTGTAGACTATGGTTTGAAAGTGATGATATAATAGAAATACATCATAAAGACCGGAATAGACGAAACAATATGATCAAAAATTTATCTTTGTTACATGGGCATTGTCACGATGAATTACACAGGAGGTGTGCATGACAAGCACCAAATTAGAGAGAAGCCGTATGAGGCGCAAAGTCTCACGTACGGTTTTGAAGTCGAGTGAAGAGGGGCGACCTTCTTCACTTAGACAACAGTATGCCGATGAAACTAGCGAAGAAGATCTACAGAAAATAATAGGTAGTGATGTTATTATTGGTAGAGCTTATGATGTGTTAAATCAATATAACTGGAGTAAAGAAGAACGTTTTGCTTATGATCAAACTAAGAAACATATTGATGATTATCTTTCTTCTATTCAACAAGGAAAAATTGAAGGAAAAATTGAAGGCATCAAAATTGGTGAAGAGAAAGGTAGGAAAGAAGGTAGAGAAGAAGGAAAAATTGAAGGAAAAATTGAAGTTGCAAAAACAATGCTAGCCAATAATATTGATGTTAACACTATTGTCAAGTGTACTGGCCTGTCCATTAGTGAGATTGAAGAATTGCAGAATTAAGTGTGAACGGTTACGGTTTCTCGTCTCCACCATGCTGTATAGAAAAAAGTCTGGATTCCAATTTGCATGACAATGTGGAGTATCTGCTTCTGTCATCCCAGTGGGATCTCTTATTCCATTTTATCAACAGTTTGTTTTGCAGTATCAAACAATTTTAATCCTATAATCCCGAATGTAACTAAAATAAAGCATATTACTTCGAATAAATTAACTGGTTCATTAAATAGGTAAACTCCAAGTATCGAAGCTCCTATAGCACCTACTCCAGTCCAAATTGCATAGCATACTCCGATAGGTATAGAACGTATAGCGAGCGAAAGTAAATACGTGCTAAGAGCCATGGAGAGTATGCTAATTATTGATGGTACGAGATGAGTAAATCCACAACTATGCTTAAGTGTTATGACCCAGAACACTTCAATTAGTGACGATAAGAGTAAATATATCCAATTCATGCATAAATTTTTAGGTTTAAATAGAGAGCTTTAGCCCTATGGTTCCTATTACAATTAAAATGATACATAAAACTTGAGATAAATTAATATTCTCTGTGAAAGCGGTTGCACCAATTATAGTTATTCCAATTGTGCATATTCCAGAGGAAACTGCATAGCATACTCTAATAGGTAGAAAGCATGCTGCAAGAGATAAAAAGTAAATGCTAATGATCATAATTACCAATGTTGCAATCGAAGGCACAACTTTAGTAAAACTGTTACTAAACTTTAACGTTACAGCCCACAGTATCTCTAGGATACTAGACAGCAACAAATATAACCAGCACATTTTCGTAACATTTCAATCTTGTATTGTAACAGAAATTGTTAGTTAAAACTACACTAAAGTGCAATAGATCTCTCTTTCGAAATTGCTTTGAAAGCCAATATATTAAACTTAAAATAACATTCTAAAAAACTTTTCTACGAAATTCAATTCCTGTACGTCATTTGCTGCATAAAGAGGTGTAGTTTGTTGCTCAACACCTGGTATTTCTACAAAAACTTTGCCCACTTCTTGACCTTTTTTAATGGGTGCAGGTATCATATCTTTATATTCAATATGCACCTTAATTTGGTCATGCAATTTGCGGTTGTAAGTTATGGTAACATCGTTTGCAACTGTAATAGGCACTTTTTTATCTTTTCCATAGAGAACATTTACTTCCTCAACTACACTGTCTTTAGCAAATATTTTCTTAGTATTAAAATGTTTTAAGGAGTATTGTATCAGTCTTTTTGCTTCTTCTATTCGCTCTTTCTCAGTGTTTAAACCATTTACGACAGCAAAAATTCTCCTATCATTTCGTTTTGCAGATGCTACAATGCCATAACCACCAGCATTTGTATAACCGGTTTTTAAACCGTCAACCCCAATGTCGTGAAAAAGTAGAAGATTTTTATTCTTTTGTGCAATTTCGTTATATGTCAAATATTGTTCAGAAAATAAATCGTAATATTCAGGAAAATCAGTGAAAATCCTTTTTGCCAGCATTACCAAGTCTTTTGCGCTCATAAAATGATCTTCGTCTGGCCACCCGCTTGAGTTGACAAAATGACTGTCATTCAGGTTCAAATTTTGTGCAACCTCATTCATTTCAGCCACAAAGTTCTCTTCTGATCCTGCAATGCCCTCGGCTAGTGTTATGCAGGCATCATTACCTGAGACTATTGTAATTCCTTCAAGTAATTCCCTTACCGTAACGGATTGACCTTCTTTCAAAAATATAGAAGAGCCTTTTCTTTCCCACGCTTTTCTGCTTACTCGAAATTTATCCTCCATATTTATTATTCCAGCTTTTAGATAATCGAAGGCTATATATAAAGTCATTAACTTGCTCATTGAAGATGGGGCCATTTTTTCATCGGAATTATGGTCAAAAATGAACGAGTCTGAAGCTAAATCTAAGACTACTGCTTGCTTTGCTTTGGTTCTAAACTGGTATGAGTATGAAGAAAAAGGAAGTATAAAAACTAATAGCAAAATTACCAATCTGCTTAACATATCTATAATTTTAAATTTACAGTGCACTAATTAATAGTATAATTTTACAGGGGCATTTCAATAGATCTCTTGCATAAAACTTGCTTGACAAACTCCGCCAGCCCCCTTATTATGATAGTGAAGGTATTCAGTTATCTTCATCTGTGCAGATTAAACAGCAAGAAAACAACGTAGTTGGCGTCTTATTTTTAATTTTTTGCACTATGTGCACCTTATGTCTTCACAACATTTCTGGGTTTTTACCTATATAAGCTGAAACGCGCTTATAAGTCGTTTAAGACAGTATAGTACGCCAATTTGCAGGATTAGAGAGTGACAACTAGCTAACACGGGGTTTCTTTTGCCTTTTTTTCTGCTTAGTAAATTTCTTAAATATTTAAACTAAGGTGAGTTGCATTTAAAAGCAGCTAAATCTTGCTTGTCAAGCGTTTAAAACATAAAAAACGCTAATATTTTAAAGCGGATAATAACCACGGGGCTTCTTTTGCCTTTTTTTTTATTTGGTAAATTTCTTAATATTTATAGCAACATGAACTGGGCAGGAAGGTGTCATTCCAGTGCTCCTTTTTTTGTCATCCGAGTAGCCCCTATGATGTCATTCCAGCGCGTGACGCTGGAATCTAGTCTTTATTATGCAGCCACTTATTTAAAGTTAAGTTTTCTGGATCCAAGTAGTCAAGCTACTCGGATGACACCTTGACAATCGTCATCCCGCTACGTGTTAGCGGGATCTATGCTAAGAGATACCGCGAATGAATCGCGGTATGACGGTCTGCGGCGATATGACGGTTCGCGGTGGCATGACGATAACTTCGTCATCCCGCTGCTTGTTAGCGGGATCTGCTGAGATACCGCGAATGAATTGCGGTATGACGTAGAGCTCGCGTCAGCTACTTTGATGACACCATTTACTGTCTTTAAAAATGAATGTTCTTACAATTGTGCGTCATGCGCTTTATTAAATATTTTACTTAAAAATCTAACTTCTTATTATACAAGAGATAAGCAATTCACTAATGATGAAAAATTACGAAAAGGGGCATAGAAAGCGCCTAAGAGAGAAAATTATTTTAGATAATGGACAATCATTACTTGATTATGAAGTTTTAGAGCACATTTTATATTCAGCATACAGTAGAATTGATGTAAAGCCGATAGCAAAGAGTTTGATAGAAAATTTTGGCAGTTTGAATAAAGTTTTTAATGCTGACCTGGAAGCACTGCAAAATGTTGATGGTGTCAGCAATGCAGCAATATCTGCCATCTTTTGTGTGAAACAAGCCTTTGTTCGTTCTGCAAGAGAAGAAATAAAAGACCTGCCTATAATCGATAACTGGGAAAAATTGCTTGATTATTTAAGAATAAGCATAGGAAGCCTCAATAAGGAAAATTTTCGCGTCATCTATATGAATAAAAAGTATCGTCTAATAGCGGAAGACCTGCAAAACGTTGGTACAGTAGATCAAACTCCTCTTTATGTCAGAGAGATCATCAAGCGCGCACTTTTGATTGGTTCAACATCCATTGTAATATCTCACAATCATCCAAGCGGAGATACACAACCTTCAAATAGCGATATATCTCTCACTAGGCAACTAGCAGAAGCTTGCCAAAGTATAGGAATAGAATTAATAGACCACATTATTATTACATTCAGTAGCTATTTTAGTTTCAAGGAAAATAGGTTGTTGTGAAAGCTTTTATAGCTACAGTAACTTAGATTTACCGACAATCGTCATTCCGCTACGTGTTAGCGGCGCGGCGGGATGACGGTAAGTTTTATTGTGGCACGATGGTGTAGTATAATGTTGGTAAACCTCAGTTACTTTAGCTATAAACGATTAAGATGAAGTTATCATATATCTATATACTTACAAATAAAGCTAATAGCACATTATATATTGGTGTAACTGTAAATTTGATCAAGAGGATTTGGGAACACAAAAACAAAATTGTTTCAGGTTTTACATCAAGATATAATGTAAATAAACTTGTATATTTTGAAGAGTTTGAAGATATAAGTTTAGCTATTGCAAGAGAAAGGCGCCTGAAAGAATGGCCAAGGCAGTGGAAAATTAATTTGATCAATCAAAAGAATCCTAGCTGGGTTGACTTATATTACTTAGCTTTAAGATAGCTATGCTGAGATCCCGCTAACACGTAGCGGGATGACGGGAAAGGAGTAGCGGGATGACGAGAAAGGAGCAGCAGGATAACGGTTAAGTAATTCGTCATTCCGCTACGTGTTAGCGGATGAGATACCGCGAATGAATCGCGGTATGACGGTTTGCGGTGGTATGACAGTTAAGTAATTCGTCATCCCGCTACTTGTTAGCGGGATCTATCCGCAGCGGTATGACGTAGGACTGCTGTCATCCCGCTGCTTGTTAGCTGATGAGATACCGCGAATGAATCGCGGTATGACGGTCTGCGGCGGTATGACGGTTCGTGGCGGCATGACAGTTAATTAATTCGTCATCCCGCTACTTGTTAGCGGGATCTAGAGATACCGCGAATGAATCGCGGTATGACGGTTAAGTAAGGGATCTATGCTAAGAGATACCGCGGGGTATGACGTAGTAGCTATTTCTTGTAATCAAGTTTCGTTAAAGGTCAGATTGAATGGTTAAATCTTCCACCCAAATAACCACACACTCTACTTGCTTGTTTGGATATATTTCTTGTACTAAGGTTTTATAGGTCAGCATTTGCTTTTTTATTTCATTTAATAAGGAAACAGAAACGTTACGGTGTGATTTGTAGTCAATTATGATCGCTTTATCTTGCGTTATGCATAGCCTATCTAGTCGTACTAATACTGGTTCGCCATCGATTATTCCACTCAGTGTAATCTCTGATTTGCCTTCTAAGTCAAACAAATAGCCATATTTTTCATTAAAGGCCAATATTTTACTGTAAATTTCATCCTTATCTTCACTGGTGTTTATATTGTCAAGATATTTTCTGACCCAGTTTTTTCTCCTTTCTTTTTCTATCTTGGGCATATACTGCAATATGCTGTGGATTATTAAGCCTCTTGTATAACTGTCTTTCGTTTCAGCGCTACTTTCTGTCATTCCAGTACCCCTATTTGTCATCCAAGTAGCGGACACTGGGATCCAGGCTTCTTTTTCTCTGGATTCCAGCATCAAGTGCTGGAATGACACCGGAGAGTGAGTAGCTGATGCTGGTTCTCCTTCTTTTTTACTGGATTCCAGTGTCAAGCACTGGAATGACATTGATAGGTTTGGCGGAAGGGAAATGACTGGAACGTCAAAATAATCACGTTTTTTATAAATGTAAGGGTAGTTTGCGTTCACACATAGCACTTCAACTTTTTCTTTAAATATTGGCTGTAAGTATGCTTGTTTCTTTTCATATGGTTCTCCATACTGAGTGATTAGATCATACCAAGAGCCCTTTTGCACTGGCTCTTTACTTAAGATGTATAACTCATCTTCAGCACGTGTGAGTGCTACGTATAATAAACGCAAATATTCGTTATAATCCTCTAGTTTTTTCTCTCTTTTTACTTGATCACAATAAGCGTTATTGTTTTTTCCACACCAAAATGGCACTTCCGTTCCATCAAAGATAATGCTTTCACTGTTTCTTGGCACTGTGTTTGTATCAACCAAAAATACTATGGGAGCTTGCAGACCTTTTGATTTGTGAATTGTCATTATTCGCACAGCATTGCGTTCTGATTGCATATCATTCTTAATCTCCGGGTTATTCTCCTTGATCCACTGAACAAACGCTTGAAGAGATGGGTTTTCAAATTGCAACACAAGGTTCATAAATTCGTCTAGAACCTCGAAGCACTCAAGACCTAGCCTTGCAGCAAATTTCTTCTTACCTGTACGCAATATATGTGTAAATAGTGCAAGAGGAGACTCTATGCGAGATAAGTTAATGAGATAGTTTAATTCACTATAGATAACCACAGAATAATCCTGAATTCTTTCCCATAGTGAATGCTCTTTACGGTCATATGCAATGTTAAATAAATCATCCTCGGTAAAATTGAATAACGGTGATTTTAAAGCATTTGCAAGAGCTAGATCATTTGCCTGGAGGAGTAAAAATTCGGCCAAAGCTATTAAGTCCTGCACGGCTATATAGTCCATAATTCTAAAATAATCTCGGCCTACAACTGGCACGTTTGCTTTTTTAAGTTCGCTTATTATGTAATCAACTAACACGTTTCGTTGCCGTACCAGAATCACAATATCCCTTGGCTCTATATGGCGATCTTTAGCGACTAAAATCCGCCCTTCGTTTAACCAATTGTGAATTCTGTTGGCTATTGTTTGAGCAAGTAATCGATCTGTTATTATATAATTTTCCCTGCATGTCAGAGGAATTTGTAAAGCTCGCTGTTCTTTCTCTTTACACTTTGGTAACGCTGGCCAAATTTCAATATATCCTTGATCATTTTCTCTATGTGGAACATGTTTTATTTCATTATCAACAAAAGATATTTCTGCGCGGAAGTTGTTAAATATTCTATCTACAAGCATTAAAACTTCTGGAGTTGAACGAAATGACTTTTCAAGTTGGCATGATATCCAATCTCTGCCACCAGTTTTCGTATGAAAGTATTGTTGCATGTAGTTGAATAGATGGGGATTTGCTCCTTGAAATCTGTATATGGATTGTTTTACGTCACCAACTACAAATAAGGTTCGCTTTTCATCATTACCGGCAAAAAATTCATCGCAGAGATTTGTTATAATTTTCCACTGACTGATGCTATTGTCTTGTGCCTCGTCAACAAGGATGTGATCTATTTTTTGATCCAAGTTAAACAATATCCAATCTTTGTAGTTTGGATTGCTGAGAAGATTTGTTGCTAAGCCAATTATATCATTGTAGTCAAGCAGTGCGTTTTTTGATTTTTCGCTACTGTATAGATCAACATATACTTTAAATATACCAAGTAAGCTACTGGTTCTCTTGAATATTTGATAAGAGTTCATGTCTTTTATATGAGTAAACACTACATTCTGAACGCTCTCTATTATTTGCTCTGCATCTCTAAATTTTTCTAAAGTACTTTTTGTTGCAATGGATGATATGCTCTTTTTTTCGTGCGATTCTGATTTGAGAAATACCTTGGCTAAATCTTCTATTCTGGTGTCTTTCCGCTCCATTCCGGTGCCATCCGAGTAGCTGACACTGGGATCCATATTTCTTTTTTTCTGGATTCCAGCGTCACGCGCTGGAATGACAGAGAGTGGTGGAATGATAGGAGATTTTACAAGGAATCTATTACACCAATCATAAAGTATTTCACTATAACTCTGATCTCTTTTACTGCCTTCACTTAATATCTCGGCTAATCTTTTTATGTGCTCAGTCGTTTCACTCTGTAAGTCATGAATTTCATCTGGAGCACTGAGTTTATCTTTGATATATTCTGAATCATTTTCTGATATCGATCTTTTTATACATAAAGTATAAAGCAAATCGCGTAGTTTATTTTCATCAATTTCAGTTGCAATAAGGTTGATATCATCCTGCACAGTTTCGTTATGAAGCACTTTATTGAATATGATGGAATGTAATTCTTTACATTCACTCAGCGTACAATTTGGGGCGATGCCAGCTTCTATGGGAAAGTTGGAAATTAGTTTGTAACAGAAAGCGTGTATGGTTTGTATAGTTAGACCAAGATTTTCCAATTCAGAGAAAAGCCTTCTTGCTCTTGTTAAATAATCTTTATTTTTTCTGGATCCCAGTGTCACGCACTGGGATGACAAGTAGGGGTGCTGGGATGACAAGTAGGGGTGCTGGGATGACAAGTAGGGGTGCTGGGATGACGTCGAAGGGTGAGCTACTGGATTTTCACTTAAATCGTGATTATGTGGTGCTATCACCTCAGCATCATTCTCCGTTATTTCTGCGTCATCCCCTGTCATCCCAGTGCGTGACACTGGGATCCAGGTTTCTTTTTTTCTGATTTGCAATAGGTCTAGTTGTTCCAGATCCATTATTAATTCACTTTCTGAGCATATTGCCCACTTACTGAGTATGCTGTGAATGCGATTCTCCATCTCGTTTGCTGCAGCATTGGTGAACGTTAAGCAGAGAATATTTCTTTTGTTTTCTAATAAAAGTCTCAATACTCTGTCTATTAAGATTTTTGTTTTGCCTGTACCAGCGGACGCATTTACCCATACAGAGAAATTAGGATTTATGGCATTTTTTCTCATCAGAAGTGCGAAAACCTTATAGAAGTTGACTAAAATAGCATTATACATATAATGTAAAAATAATCTTAGTGAAGATATATAATGAAAAGTTTTTGTGTAAAGGCGCCTGCAAAAATCAATCTTTTTTTGCATGTTGTAAATAAGAAGGAAACAGGATATCACTTGATTGAAGGTTTATTTGTCTTTGCTAATCTTTCTAATTTTTTGGAAATAAAAGTAGGTGAGAAGTATTCTAGATACGATAACTCTACAGTTGAATTTGTAAATTCCGAACTTAGAATTAATAACAGGTATAACACCGTAATGAGAGCAGTTAATCTATTGCTTAGATATACTCCTGCACGAACTAAAGTCATTGTAAAGGTTGTGAAAAATATACCAATTGCTGCGGGTTTGGGCAGTGGCTCCTCAGATGCTGGAGCTGTGGTACGCATACTAGGGAAGCTGTGGAAGATTGATAGGACGATTTTAAATGAAATAGCTTTAAGCGTTGGTGCTGATGTTCCTGCGAGTATAGATAGCAAGCCAGTTTTTGTTAGAGGTATTGGTGAAGAGTTGTGTCCCATAAAAAAATTCTCTCTACCCACAAATATAGTACTGGTGAAGCCGAAAAAAAAGTTTTTGAGCACACTAGAGGTATTTTCCAAACATGAAGGAGAATTTTCTGAGCCAATTAAATGGAGCGATGACGCTGAAAAGGATTTGTTGAAGCTTCTTAAAGAGACGAGAAACGATCTTCAAGAGATAGCAGTAAGTCTTGTACCTGAAATTCAGGATGTGATATCAACACTTGAGTCACAAGAAGGCTCTATACTTTCTCGCATGTCAGGCAGTGGTGTATCATGCTTTGGAATATTCGATAGTGAGGAAAATGCAAAAGCTGCTGCAGTTAATATCAGAGAAAAGCAACCAGAATGGTGGGTATGTGACACTCAATTAATAGTTTGACTTTATGCCCTTAATTTCCGAGAATAAAAATCTTATAAATGGTTACAGGGAAGGAAAATTTTTGGTGAATAATAGAGAATATTGCGGCTCAATTATAGTTTTTCCTGAAAAGGTGATTAAATTGAAAGAAAGTGATATAAATAGCAAGGAACATTTTAAATCTTTTTTAACAGAGGAAATAGAAATTTTGATAATAGGTACTGGTAAAACACGCAATATACCAAGTTCTTCAGTGAAGTCCTATCTTATGGAACAAAAAGGTTTAAATTTTGAATTTATGACAACCGGTGCAGCATGCAGAACCCATAACGTTTTAATATCCGAAGATAGATTTGTTGTCAGTTATCTAATAGCCATATAGCATGCTTGAAATGTTTACCCAGGACTTTTTCATCAATAGTCTAGTTGCAGTAGTCGTAATTAGCCTAGTAACAGGCGCTTTAGGATCGTTTATGATATGGCAAAGGTTATCTTATCTTGGTGATAGTTTGTCCCATTCTTCGTTGCTTGGTGTTGCACTTGCTTTAATCTTTAAGATTAGCCCATCGCTTAGCATAATGCTCATTGCAATTACATTTGCTATACTACTTTCTCTTAATTTTAACAGATTATATTCTGCTGATACGATATTGAACATTGTTACCAATGTAGTTTTATCATCGAGTTTAATACTTATGTCTTTTCTTCCATCGGGCAATAATAGTATTATTAGCTCACTGTTTGGTGATATATTAACGCTCGATCAAAGTGATATAATATTGATTTTTTTAATCTCTGTAATAGTTACTTTGATATTAATATTTAGATGGCGTTATTGGTTAATGATTTCAATTAATCAAGATTTAGCAGTAGTTGAAAAGATTAATGTTAATTTTGTTAGAATAGAATTTTTAATCACTCTTGCTATATTTATAGCAATTGCTGCCCAATTAATAGGAATATTACTCATTGCTGCATTTTTGCTAATACCAGCAGCATCTGCAAGGCTCATTTCGAAAACTCCAATGCAGATGATTATTGTTGCAACAGTTTTTTCTGTGATTTCTGGGATATCAGGTCTGATGTTATCTGCAAGTTTTGATTTGTTAACTGGACCTGCAATTATACTTGTTGCAGCCGTATATTTAATTATCGCTTATTTTATAAGGTTAGTATTAAACAGGTTGGCTTGATTTTAGTCTCGAATGTTAATAATTTTGTAATATACTCATTATAAAACATCACTATCTTAGCACAAAATAGTCTTTGCTATATTATTGTTTATGTGCTAATGATAAGCTGTTAATTTTATGGAGTAAGCAATATGAGCGAAGAAGGATTTTTTTCCAAATACATATCTCAACCTGTGAAAAAATTTTATAATTATATTACAGGAAAAACAGAAGAGTCGGATAATGTGCAGAGTACGGCAGATGATGTGCACAATATTGTGCAAGAAAACTCAGAGTCTTTGGATACTCATGTACAATCAAATGAGAATGATATCATATAGATGGCATGAGGGTCATACCATCCAAAGTTAAAAAATTCCTAGAGAAACCTGATGCTTTAAGTGGTGTGTTAATTCATGGAAGTGATAACAGTAGGGTTGGTTTTTATGTACAAGAAATAATTGCCAATTTGGATGAGTATTCAGTTCAGGTGATGGATTTTGCAATAGTGAATAAGTCACCCGGTTTACTGTTTTCTGAATTGGCAAACATTTCGATGTTTACCAGCAAAAAATTAATTAAGCTGATAAATGTGAGTGGAGGTATATCCAAAGAGTTAAAAAACGTATTGGATTATAACGCAAGTGGTCACTATGTAATGATGGTAGCAAGTGATCTTCCATATAATTCTGCGACTAAAAGTTATATGGAGAGTTCAAAAATTTTTGGTGTGATTGCTTGCTATAAGGACAGCAACAGCAATCTTTATGACATTATATCAAGTTACTTAAAACAAAATGATATAAAATGCACAAATGAGATAATCTACCATTTGCAATCTTACTTTAATCATAGCAAGCTGCCTATATGTTCAGAACTTGAGAAGTTAGTTTTGTACTTAGGGGAGAGAAAAGACCTAAAACTTACTGATATAGAATTATGCTTTTCAACTTCCGGCAACGACTATGTTACACTTGATGATCTATGCTCTGCCATAGCAAGTAAAGATATGTCGCGCTTCATTAGAATTTCTGATGCATTGATATCGCAAGAAAATTTTTCACCGATAGCGCTAATTCGCATTATATCAAATTATTTCCTACGCCTTGAAAACGTTTTGCTGTCAGTGCAAGGTGGAATGAGTGAGCAGGCTGCGATTGATCAGCTAAGCCCTCCATTGTTTTTTAAACAATTGCAGAGCTTTAAATCTCATTTGAAAAGTTTGCAACTTTCAGAACTTAAAAAGATTTTGGAAGAATTGATAAGCTTAGAAGTTACCTGTAAAAAAACTGATTTAGATCATAAAATGATTTTTCAGCAGGTGATTTGTCATATTACAAATACAATTACTTGCTATAGCTAACAAAGATAAGGTGTAACCAGACTGCATTCTGTGATTTTTAGCAAAACACGATCTTTCATTTGAGCTTTCTTCAATTTAAAATAAATACAGAAAATTGCTGCCTATAGCTAAACTGACTTAGATTTACCGACAATTTGAAAAACCGTCATTCCGCTACTAGTTAGCGCCGCGGCGGTATGACGGTTCGCGGCGGCATGACGATAACCTCGTCATCCCGCTACTTGTTAGCGGGATCTATGCTAAGAGATACCGCGGCAGCATAGCTATAGCTATCTTCAAAAATATGGTTGAATAATTGTTAATAATAGTGTATAATTATTAATATTTTCAAGCATTTTTGCCATGGCTCTTTCAAAATTTCTCGATCCTCGCAATGATTTGTGTTTCAAAAAAATCTTTGGAACGGAAAAAAATAAGAATATCCTGATCCACTTTTTGAACGATATTTTAGGGTTTACTGAGATAAATGCAATACAAGAAGTTGAGTTTCTTAGCACTATTATGGATCCCGAAGTTGCCTCTGATAAACAAAGTATTGTTGATGTTCTCTGCAAGGATTCTCACGGAAATAGATATATAGCAGAAATGGTGCGACCTGAAAGTCTTCGGTCATATTGTTTAAAAGGAGAGGAATTCATTCAGAAAGAAACTGAAAGGATTCTAAAACTTATTAAACCAGATGTTTTGCCGTCTGAGTCTACGCATCAGTGCGAATCGGGCAACCGGTTGGTGCCAAGCGATGCGGACAATGAACCTCCTCTTGAAAAAGAAGATGCTCAATCGTGAGAGGGGCATAAACTGCAAGCATCATGTGGTTGGAGGGCTAGGCTAGTGGTATGGTGAACGTAAGTGAAGCTTTATAAGTACCGATACGATGAAAGAGCTAAAGATGCTGATAAGCTCTGACCAAAAGGTAATGTGGATAAGTTACATTTTTCATTTCTAGATGTACGCAAATAATAACTCCACCGGTATAGAGAAGCCACCTAACCCACTGTTGTATGACTGGAGAAACAGGGTAAGCCTGTATTTTCGCCTACATGGCAAGCAAACCGCAAGGAATGCTGATGGAAGTGCAGGTAAAGGAGAATGGAGAAAGCGAATGCCATTTTGTAACGAAATGGATAGAATTTGTAACATTAATTCGCGTGAAAACGAGCAGACTTCCGTTTGGTCCCTCGTGACAAGAAACTTTGTTAACCACTTAAGGTAGGAAAGCAGATGATTACAAGTAAACCTGTAAGTGCATCTACCAAAAGCTTTGAAGCATGGAAGCAGTTGCCATGGAAGAAATGCCAGAAAGTTATTGTGAGGCTACAAAGACGTATTGTTAAGGCTGTCCAAGAAGGAAGATGGGGTAAGGTAAAAACTTTACAACATCTTCTCACACGCTCTTTTAGCGGAAAAGCTTTGGCTGTTAAGAGAGTAACTGAAAACCAAGGAAAAAACACAGCGGGTGTAGATCGTCAACTATGGTCAACTTGCAATGCTAAATTTCAAGGAATAAAGCAGTTAAAGCAAAGAGGATATAAACCTTCTCCGCTAAAACGGATTTATATCAGTAAATCTAATGGCAAAAGAAGACCTCTTGGAATACCCACGATAAAAGATAGAGCCATGCAAGCATTATATCTGTTTGCTCTGGAACCGATAGCTGAAACGATCAGTGATCGTCACTCCTATGGCTTTAGACCTAAAAGATCCTGTGCAGATGCTACAGTAGCTTGTCATTTGTTACTGGCAAGTCGTAATCAACTACAATGGATACTTGAAGGTGATATCAAAGGATGCTTTGACAACATTAATCATGAATGGCTTATGAAGCATATTCCTATGGAGAAAAAAATTCTGCATAGTTGGTTAAAAGCTGGCTTCCTAGAATCAAAAACTCTGTATCCCACAACTGCAGGTACCCCGCAAGGTGGTATAATTTCTCCAATACTAGCCAATTTAGCCTTAAACGGACTTGAAAAGTTATTGGAAAGTCGATTTGGTAAACTCGGCAGTAGAAAAAGAAACAAAATCAGAAGTGGAGTGAATGTAATCAGATACGCAGACGACTTTATTATTTCAGGTTTCACACATGAAGTACTGGAAAAGGAAGTTAAGCCTTTAGTATCATCTTTTCTTCATGAGCGAGGTTTAATTCTGTCAGAAGAGAAGACAAAGATTACATCTATCACAACAGGGTTTGACTTTCTTGGTTGTAATGTACGTAGATATAATAAGAAGTTAATTATTAAACCTTCGAAAGAAAGTATTAAAAGACTTCTTAATAAAGCACGTACATTGATAAAAGCAAATATAGCGAACACTCAGGCTATAGTAATTAAGTCACTCAACTCTCTACTGAGAGGATGGGGAAATTACTATCACCATGTGTGTGCTAAAAAAGCGTTTAGAAAGATCGACAATGAAATTTGGCATAGTTTATGGAAATGGGCAAAGAAAAGACATCCTCGTAAAGGATTACGTTGGATAAAGAATCGTTACTTCAAAGTAATGGGTCAACGCCAATGGGTTTTTGCTGCACCCCTATGCAAGAACAAACCAAAAGAGATACGGTATTTAAGACTGCTTAAGCTGATTGATATACCTATCAGACGACATGTTAAAATCAGAGCGGATGCAAATCCCCTTGACTTAAAATGGAAAAAGTATTTTGATGAGAGAGTGAAACGAACAAGAATGTTAGCAAGCTCTTTCTCAAGAGAAGGTTCTCTACTGTTGGTGTCACCATTAAGAATGATGTTTCCTGAGGAATCATGAAGGACAAGCCGGTTCTAGAAAAGAAGAACTTAGATAAGGGGCTCAAGCGTAGTGTGGGGAAACCTGCATGCTGCGTTTCTAAGGGAGGGGGTAGTAGTAATACTGCTTCCTTACCTGACCAGCTCGCTAGAGACAAGGGCTTCGAAAAACGCGCTCAATTATATGCCGCTAAAGCCTACTCAAGACAATTAGATAAATCTGGCAACTACATTGATTTAAAGAAAGTCTTCTTTATTGCTATATCAAATTGTAACTTACTTCCCGAAGAAGTTGATTATATTTCTACTCACAATATACGTGATATAAAAACTAACGGCCATTACTTAAAAGATTTTCAATTTATCTTTATAGAATTGCCCAAATTTTCAAAAAGTAAAGTAGAGCAGTTAGAAAGTATAGTAGAAAGGTGGTGTTTCTTTTTTAGTGCGACCCTGAAAGTCGTGGTTTTGTGGTGGTTAAATTCCACTTTCCCTAGACATCGGGGATAATGTATATCTCACATTTTAAAGGGTGGCAACCTTTGGGATGCAAGCATGAGATAAAAGCAGGTAACACTAAACCTCATGGTGAATCCCTGCAAACAGAGTTAGATATGATTACGAGAGGAACCTATGTTTGAATTGTCGTCAAAGCATAGTATGCGAAAAGAGGTTGAACTACGCATAGACCAAAATGGTACGAAGCAAAAGGGGAACTAAAGATTGAAGACTTTAGTTATTGATGTTCCCAGCTTCCGGCAAATAGTAGGAATCTAAGTTTAACGTGAAACGAAGCCATGGAACGGAGTAACCACATAAAAGCTCTTATATTCATAAAAATATAAGTAGGTAGCCAACCACAAGCTGCTATGTGGAAGGATTGTTTAAGAAGCTAATGCCCAAAGTAATATCTGGGATACGCAGACGTAAACACTTTAATTTGGAAGGTAAAGTGGTGAATAGTAGTGAATATGTTATGGACCAGCAAAAAGCTAGGTATGAATGGAATGGAATTCCTTGGCGAAAGCTGAAGAAATCTTCATTTAAGCTACAAAAACGAATTTACCAAGCTTCTAAATGTAATGATATCAGAAAGATGCATAATCTTCAGAGATTATTACTCAAATCAACAAGTGCAAAAACACTCGCTGTTAGGAAAGTAACACAGGACAATAGGGGGAAGAAGACTGCAGGTATTGATGGAAAGGCTAATCTTAATCAAAAAGAAAGATTACAACTATCATATTCTTTAGATATAAAAGAAAAAGCAAAGCCATCAAGACGCGTCTGGATCCCAAAACCTGGTAAGCCATCGGAGCATCGCCCGCTTGGTATACCTACTATATCGTGTCGAGCAAAACAAACACTTGTAAAAATGGCTTTAGAACCAGAATGGGAGGCAAAACTTGAGCCAAACACTTATGGTTTTAGACCTGGTAGATCATGTCATGATGCAATTGAAGCCATATTTGATGTGCTAAAACAGAAAACAGCATATGTATTAGATGCTGATATTTCTGGATGTTTTGACAATATTAACCATAATAAACTGCTTGAAAAGCTCAATACCACACCAACGTTAAAGAAAATCATAAGAGGATGGTTAAGGGCAGGCGTTATGGAAGATGGAAAGTTTCAATCCACAAAACGTGGTACAATTCAAGGAGGGACGATCTCACCGTTGCTAGCTTGTGTTGCATTACACGGATTAGAGCAACATATCAAAAAAGCATTAACAAACGAACTCTTTCAATGCATGAAAAGAAAATATGGTAGGATATCGCATAAAAATGCGCAAAAGTCTATTAGTGTAATTTTCTACTGTGATGATTTTGTCGTCATACATGAAAGTGAAGAAATTATTCTTAGGGCAAAAGTTCTAGTTGAAGAATGGTTAAAAACCATTGGATTAGAATTAAAGCCTTCTAAGACAAAAGTTTCTCATACATTAAAAATCATTAATGGAATAAAACCAGGATTTGATTTTCTTGGATTTTCAATAAGACAATATCCAACAAAAGAAAGTAAGAAAGGTTACAAATTATTAATAAAACCAAGTCGTAATTCTATAAAGCAGCATATATTTGCTATTAAACATAAACTTAGAGAAATGCGTGGGGCGCCACAGGAAGTAGTAATAAGGAATCTCAATCCAATCATTAGAGGGTGGAGTCAATATTACTCTTCAGTAGTTTCATGTAAAATCTTTAGCTCATTGGATAATACTATACATAGAAAGCTCTGGAAGTGGGCAGTCTTTAGGCACCCAAACAAAGGGAAATGCTGGATAAAAAGAAAATACTTTAAAAAGTATAATAACGATAACTGGCGTTTTATGACAAGTAACAAGATACATCTTATTATACACAGCGATCATGTTATTAAACGACATATCAAAGTGCAAAAAACCAGATCTCCATATGATGGTGATTGGGTTTATTGGGGTAATCGTCTTAGAGAAATACCAGATAAGCCATCAAGAGTAATAAAACTATTGAAGTTATACCAAACTTCGTTATTGGGAAGACAAATAGAATATACGATAAATTCACTTAAACCTCCAGTTATAGGCGGAAAGCACTCTTTTTCATTTGTCTCATTATTATTGAGAATTGGTATTACAACAAAGTAAATGCGGTAATTGTAGACTATGGTTTGAAAGTGATGATATAATAGAAATACATCATAAAGACCGGAATAGACGAAACAATATGATCAAAAATTTATCTTTGTTACATGGGCATTGTCACGATGAATTACACAGGAGGTGTGCATGACAAGCACCAAATTAGAGAGAAGCCGTATGAGGCGCAAAGTCTCACGTACGGTTTTGAAGTCGAGTGAAGAGGGGCGACCTTCTTCACTTAGACAACAATACGCAGAAGAAACAACAGAAGAGGACTTAAAAGAGATAGCAGAAAAAGCGCCAATAATAAAGCTAGCATATGATGAATTAGACAAGTTTCGTTGGAACGAAAAAGATTTAGTAGCTTACGAAGAAAGAATAATGGATCTACGGAAAGAAGAAGCCATTCTTGAATACAGACTTGATCTTGCTGAAGAGAAAGGTATACAAAAAGGTATAGAGAAAGGGAAAATTGAAGGGAAAATTGAAGTCGCAAAAGCAATGCTGGCTAATAATGTTGATGTCAACACTATTGTCAAGTTTACAGGCCTTTCTATTAGTGAGATTGAAGAATTAAGTGGAAATCTGTGAACGGTTACACTTGGAAAACCTTTGTGGCATAATTTAAGTGGGCAGCGTAGTCTACGATTACCGCATAATTTACTATATAGATATTCCAGAACATATAGACTTCAATTGAACACAGAAAAGATTCTTATCAAAGTTAATTACCCTTATTGTCAATAACTATTAGCTACAGACCAGTTCTTGTTAAGTTACAGTAAAGAAATGAGTCATATATAGCTAAACTGACTTAGATTTACCGACAATTTGAAAAACCGTCATTCCGCTACTAGTTAGCGCCGCGGCGGTATGACGTGTTGCTTGGGTCAGCTATAGCTAAAGTAACTTATACCAATTCCTAAAAATAAATAGACGAATAAAGAAAAATTTCTAAAATAGAATAATTTAAGAATTAGTGGGGAGTTATGGCAGGAAAAAGTAAAGCAATAGGAGAAGAATTATATAATAAGTGTAACCTGGAATTAAAGAAGCACGGCATAAGAGGAGAGATAGGAAGAAGATTACAGGCAATAATATCTGCAAAAGAATATGGAATAACAAAAGTTGCTCAAATATACCGAATTACTAGAACTACATTGATGAAGTGGATTACAAGATTTAAGGAAGGAGGAGTCAATGCGTTTAAAATACAACCAGGACGTGGAGTAAAGCCGAAGTTGAGCTACAAGCAGCAAGAAGAAATTAAAAATGTCATAGCAGAAGAAGGAGCCAACCTAACGGCTAAGAAATTAAAAATCATAATTGAGAAAATGTTTTCTATTGAGGTAAGTAATACCAAACTTCGTTATTGGGAAGACAAATAGAATATACGATAAATTCACTTAAACCTCCAGTTATAGGCGGAAAGCACTCTTTTTCATTTGTCTCATTATTATTGAGAATTGGTATAAGTCTACAGCACATAGACTGATGCAAAAGTTAGGTTTTTCGTATATTACTCCAAGGCCTGTGCACAATAAACAGGATAAAAATAAACAAGAAGAGTTTAAAAAAAAATCTTAATGAAACTATTGTCACGTATCCCGAAAAAGAGCTATTTTTCTTCGATGAGTCGCGGTTTGGCACACATTCAAAGATTGGACACGGGTGGTTTAAAAAAGGCATTAGGACACAGGTTAAGGTAAAATTAGGTAGGCAAAACTTTTATCTCTATAGTGCAGTTAATCCTAGAAATGGAGAGAGTTCTAGCTTATTCGTACCAAACGTCAATACTGATTGTATGAATATATTCCTTGAGCAGATGTCACAATATTTAGGAACAAGGGAGGCATTTCTTGTTGTGGATTGTGCAGGATGGCATAGATCCAAAGGTTTAAAAATACCACAAAATATTACCTTAATCTATTTACCTCCATATTCACCAGAGTTAAATCCAGTAGAGCGTTTATGGCAATATTTGAAAGACAATCTCATTAAAAATAGAATATATGACTCTGTTAGTTTATTGGAGGATACTGTATGTGCATTCATTCGTAATATTACGGAAAGTTCGATCAAAACCATTTGTTCTGTGAGTTATTTGCCTACTTATTTATGAGATTTGGTATTAGGTTCACCGACAATCGTCATTCCGCTATTAGTTAGCGGAATCTATCCGCAACGGCATGACGTGTTGCTTGGGTCAGCTATAGAATATAGATCAGAAGTGACAGAGCTTAAAAAAAGGCCTAATATAACACAAAAAGCTTTATGAAAATCAGAGTTGGAGTAATAGGTTGCTTAGGCAGAATGGGCAAGAAAATACTCAATGAATTAATTACAAATGCCGAAGTGGAAATAGCAGGTGCTGTTGCCCGTTCAGGCAGTAAGTACATGGGCTTAGATATTGGACCAATTATAGGCTGCGGTTCCAATCTAGGAATTGAAGTTACAAGTTCTATTAATGGCATATTTGAGTCATCTGACGTTGTAATAGATTTTACAACTCAAGAATGTATGTTAGACTGCCTTAAAGCAGCTGTAAAATTTAAAACACCGCTAGTTAGTGGCACAACTGGAATAGAAGGTGTCGATTTAAAAGAGTATGCTGCTGAAGTTCCAATATTATGGTCAGCAAATATGAGTGTTGGGGTTAATGTGTTGCTGAAATTGGTAAAAAAAGCTGCTGAGCTTTTAGGTAATGAATATGACGTTGAGATTTGGGAAATGCATCATAACTTAAAAAAGGATTCACCATCTGGAACAGCTATAGAACTTGGCAAAACAATTGCTAACGCTTCAAAAGTGGATTTTCAGTCCAATCAATATTTACATAGTGGTTCAAACATAAGAAAAAAGGGGGGAATAGGTTTTGCAGTATCTCGTGGAGGTGGAGTAATAGGAGATCACAGCGTGATGTTTGTTAATTCTGATGAACGGATAGAACTAAACCACAAAGCAATTGATCGCACAACATTTGCTAGAGGAGCTGTTCAAGCAGCAGTATGGCTATATGAAAATAAAAGAGAAATTCCGGGGCTCTATTCAATGCAGGATGTGATATGAGCAATACACGTGCCTCTGTTAAAGATTTAAATCTCTGGTATGGCTCTAAGCAAGTTTTATTCGATATAAATTTGAATATTTATAAAAGAAAAGTTACTACTTTTATCGGACCATCCGGGTGCGGTAAATCAACATTTTTGCGTTGTTTTAATCGTATGAATGACTATGTACCTGGATGCAAAACTGTTGGTGAATTAGATATCGATGGGCTGGGTGATATATATTCACGCGATATGGATGTTGTGCTACTCAGAGCAAAAGTTGGCATGGTATTTCAAAAGCCAAATCCTTTTCCAAAATCAATATACGACAATGTTGCTTATGGACCAAAACTGCATGTTATGGCGAAGGATAAGCAAAAATTGAATGAGATGGTGGAAAATAGTTTAACTAAAGTTGGCTTATGGGAAGAATTAAAAGACAGATTGCAAGATAGTGCACTCGATTTATCCGGTGGCCAACAACAGAGGCTATGCATCGCTCGCGCAATTGCAGTGAAGCCAACTATTTTATTAATGGATGAACCGTGCTCCGCTCTTGATCCAATGGCAACCAATGCAATCGAAAATCTTATACAAGAGCTGAAATTAAGGTTTACTATAATTATGGTAACTCATTCAATGAAGCAAGCTAAAAAGTTATCTGATAGTGTAATTTTCTTTCATAATGGCAGAATTGTTGAGTCTGGAAGCACTCAAGAAATATTCGAAAATGCTCAATCTCCCTTAACAAAGGAGTATATCCTGGATCATTAGGTTTCTGTCATCAAAGTAGCTTGGCTACTTTAAAAAATGTATCCGTATGCCGTATTTGTCATTCAGCATGGTAGCGGTTGGATCATTCAAAAAATACCACTTCATTCTTTTTGCTTCTAACTTTTCTATTTTTTACTGTAAATTCTTGCAGAGTTCTCTCACATTTACTCTCTGATTACCTTTTTGTCTTGCTTTGTTTATCTGTTTTAACGCTCCACTAAACGGATACCCAATTGTTCAACACTGTCTATTTCAATTTGTAAAGTGTCCTTTATAAACTTATCAGCCTGGTCTGTACTCATAAAAACTGTATGTTTATTGGGCATTAATTTTTCTATAGTGGCTCTATCTTTTTCGTCATATGTATATTTAAGAAGCTCATCAATTTCTTTGTCCTTCAGATGAGATGTGCAATTATAGCTATGCTTTTTGAGATCCAGAAATTTAGCAAAGCTATTACAATCGTTCTCATGGTGAAAGGTTACATTTATACCTACTATTTCGTCCGTTTCTTGCAACTTTCCATCTTTAGCTATCTGTGCCTTAGCAAGCGCAATTGTAGGTTTATGGCCATAATTTGCTCCAATAATCCTTCTTATTGAGTGTTCTATTGCCATTTTTTGCACTTTGGGATTTTCATCGAACTCTTTCAAAAAATTAAGGTGTAAGTTAATATATTCAGAGTATTTCAACCTGTGTTTTTTATGTATAGTTGGTTTGCAGGGCAGTTCATTTGTAGGTGACTTATAGCTTGCAAGAAGCAACTTTTGTTCATACTGTTCATTATATTCTTTTACCCCTTTAAAATGTCCTTCATATTGAGTCAATCCATCTTTTCCTTTTTTCTCCATCCTTTGCAAAAATTTCTCTACTGGCTCTTGTTTGGCTGGAATAATTTTGCGTATAAACGGAATTTGTTTTTGCAAGCTAACCCAATATGGTAAGCAGACAACTTTTGCATCTTTCGAAAATAGACCTTCTAACTTTTTCACTGCATTGTATAAATTTGCTGATTCTAGTTTATAATGCCCACTATTGTTGTCTATATAAGTTATTTTACCATTTACCACTTTTATTAAACCAGAACATAAAACTGGCCTACCACCTGCAAGAGTTGAATGACGATAAGCCCACTCGTTTTTATTAACATTAATATGTTCATGAGTTACCAATCTGCCATCAAGCGTGATCACATAAGCTACACAACCTTTTTTACCCTTACTAATTTTATCAGTTGTATCATATAGCTTGCCTTCTAAGTCGTATAACCTTAGTTCCCCATCTTCCTCACCAATAAATTTGCTTTGATCAAACTGTTCATCAGAGTTAAAATACTTAACCTTTGTATTAGTTCTAGGAATTTTTCTTCCTTTAACTCCAACTTCTGAAAATAAATTATAGCATGGAAAAAAATATGTAAATTTACTTTCTATCCAGTGTAAAATTCTGTTTATAATACCAAAAACTTTTTTGTTACCTAAATCAATAGAGAGTTGCTGTTCTTTTGGTACTGTTTTATGATTGGACTTTGTACCAGATTTGCCAAATTCTTTGGCAGCATATTTAAACTTTTCTAGTAAATATTCCTTACGCTCTTTTGATACTGACATTTTTACCTCACCAACTATTATTTTATTTTATATTATTTTAGACAAAAAGTCAATTTTTCTTAATATGTTAATAAAATGAAACTTGAGTGAGAAATATTTAAGTAATAATTTTCCGCCACAAACAATACTTTCTTTGTTTGCTAGTGCAATAGAAGTCTAATCTACTTTCAGTTCTTCAGTATGTAAACTGCGCGGTAAGGACTCTAATTCCTTTGCAGCACTTAAACTTTTATTTTTTGCATGTATACCAAGCTTATTGAATTCTCGAGCAGCAGGAAATACCCTTGCTTCAAGCGAACCAGCAGTTTTATTATAATGATCAACAGCGCTTTTCAAGCTCCTGCGCAAATTATCAAAGTTTTCGCCCATTGTGCAGATTCGCTCATATAAAATATGACCTAGTTCACTGATTTTCTTTGCGTTTTCAGCTATCATCTCTTGCTTCCATCCATATGCTATTGCTCTCAGCAACGCAATTAGAGTGATCGGTGTTGCAATGATCACTTTTTTTTCCACTCCAATCTCTATCAAAGCAGGCTCATATTCCAGTGCTGCGCTAAAAACCCCCTCCCCTGTTAAGAAAAGCACCACAAGTTCTGGCGTATTTTCAAATTGATTCCAATACTCTTTTTTACCCAAGTCATTTATGTGTTTTTTTATTGCCAGGGAATGATTCTTTAATTTCTCCTTTTGTATTTGCAAATCATTTTGTGATATAGCATCCATGTAAGAATCAAGCGGCACTTTAGCATCTATTATTATTTGCTTTCCAGATGGCATTTTGATTATTAAATCAGGACGCAATAAATTATCCTCGTTTTTATCAACCACTGACGGCTGAGTAAAAAAATCGCAATATTCAATCATTCCCGCCATTTCTACCACTCTCTTTAACTGCATTTCACCCCATTTTCCTCTAATGTGGGGCTTTCTCAAGGCATTAGCAAGGCTAGAAGTTTGGTTCATCAGCGCTCCAATTTGCTCCTTTAAACCTTCATAGGCCCCTACCCTCTCCTTTTCTAGCTCACGTATTTCATTATCGAATTTTTCTAATTTTTCTTTTATTGGCGTTACAACTTCGTTGATCGTTGCTTGTCTTTTTTTGAAATCGCTTTCTGTTTCTTTTAATTTACTATCAATTACTTCCTTTGCTAAGTTCAGAAAATTATTGTTATTTGTCTGCAAAGCATCAAGAGAGAGCGCTTTAAAAGTGTTTGTTAATCTCTCCTCTGCTTTTGTTAGTAATTCTATTTCCTTTTTCTTTTCCTCACGTTCTTTTTGCAGAGTTACTTCAAGTTCTGCTCTTTTGACCCTTAAATCAACTATTTCTTCATTCTTCGTAAGCAAACTTTGCTTTGTTTCTTGAAGCTCACGCTCTAATTTACATAAATTACCCTCAAGGTTTGCTTTCTTTTCGCTCAGTTTTTTTACGATAATGTAGAAAAATAGTAATAGAGAAACAACCAGAGCTATAGAATTGAAAAGCATCAGAATAAAAGAACTGCGTTTACAATTCTATATGATTTTTGTGTGTATAGCTATAAGTAACGACGTCATACCGCACACAACTGTACGAATGTCTAGTTTAGTTATAAAATGTATATAAAATATTAACCGCTGATGTCATCCCAGTGCGTGACACTGGGATCTAAATTTTATGAAAAACTATTATATTTATATACTTGCAAGTAGACACAATAAGGCTCTATATATAGGTGTTACGTCGAATTTAATTAAACGAATTTGGGAGCATAAGAACAAGGTTATTCCCTGTTTACATCGAAATATAATGTGCATAAATTAGTTTATTTCGAGGAATTTCAAGATGTAGATTCGGCTCTTAATAGAGAAAAACTTTTAAAAAGTTGGAAAAGAGAATGGAAAGTCGATTTAGTTGCAAGAAAAAACCCAAATTGGTATAATTTATATTATGAAATCACGAAATGAGATCCCAGTGTCACGCACTGGGATGACACAAGTAGGAGCTGGGATGACAACGTTCATACAGTTTGCACGGTATGACGTACTTATTTATATAGTATAATATAAAAAAAAGAACACCTAAAGAGGTGCTCTTTTTGAAGAGTTTGCTACAATGATTATGCATTAACTGATAGATCATCACCAACAGTGTGTTGTTCTGCTTCTGGATTAGTAGTTTCTGAATTTGGTGTGTTACTATTTGCAACAACTTTGGGAACCGTAATCGGATTTTTAGATATCTGAGTTACGGCAACGATTGCTTGCTTCTCATTCAGATCTAACATCTGCTTCATTGTTGCCAGTTCGTCAGACGAAGTTTTACCATCATGAGATGCTACTGACTCTATACTCAAGAATGCACCCTCACTGTTATTAGCGTCAATAAGTTTGTTGCAAGTAATTTGGAATATCCCTCCTTTTTCACATTTGATATATACACGGTATTTTAATTTATCCATACTCTCGGTATAATTAAGATCAATGTTACCACTAAGACCTACACCATCACCAAAAATTTTAGATGTATGATTTGTCGTTACAAATAGTTCCAGTACTCCATTTGTGTTTTCACAAATACTGCCAATAACAGGTAATTCATCATGTGGCTGTTCAGGCTTAGCTTCATTATCCAAAGTTTTTGGTAATGTCTCGTTTGAAAACTTTCCTTGCTGTGATGTATTTTGTTTGGTAACCCTTGTTTCACTTTTTTTACCACCAAACAACCACTTCCAGCCTGATGAAATTTTTCTTGCAATCCACGAAATTCCCGTGTGATCAGCAATCCACTTAAAAAACTTTTTTATACTTTTCCACATATTTTACCCCTTAAATTAATAATAAATTAACTTAATTATTTCATAAATAGTATAACATGTCAACTATTTTTTACTTTAAAGAGAAAATAGACTTCTCACATTATATAGCTAACCCAAGAAAGGTTTTCCTACGTCATACCGCGATTTATTCGCGGTATCTCAGCATAGATTCCGCTAACAAGTAGCGGAATGACGAATTTTTGTTTTTCAAACTGTCGGTAAATCTAAGTCAGTTTAGCTATATGTGTCAAGCACTGGAATGACATCGTCGTAACATTATACCGTATTACAATGTTCGTACAGTAAGCCATAGGATGGAGCTATACAAAAAGAAGTAAAACGGCTCTAAAGATGATGCTATAGAAGTTTTTAGTACTTGCTCGCAACTTTCAACAATTTAATAGCACTGGTGTTTATAACCTCTCCGCCGACACGCTTAGTGACAAAAAACCTCACATAAGGTTTATTCGTATAAGGGTCTCGTAATATTCTCATTCCTCTGTTATCTACAATCTTATAAGCTTGTTTGAAATCTGCCATCGCAATTACCGGTAGCTGATTGTTTGGCACCGGTGGCATATCGGCAGATTGATATACTGGTATTCCCATTAAGGTACCTGGAGCTTCAAGCGACAAACTTGGTTGCCAAAGATATTGACCTGTTTGAGCTTTTAGTAGCCTAATACCAAATCTCATAAATAAGTAGGCAAATAACTCACAGAACAAATGGTTTTGATCGAACTTTCCGTAATATTACGAATGAATGCACATACAGTATCCTCCAATAAACTAACAGAGTCATATATTCTATTTTTAATGAGATTGTCTTTCAAATATTGCCATAAACGCTCTACTGGATTTAACTCTGGTGAATATGGAGGTAAATAGATTAAGGTAATATTTTGTGGTATTTTTAAACCTTTGGATCTATGCCATCCTGCACAATCCACAACAAGAAATGCCTCCCTTGTTCCTAAATATTGTGACATCTGCTCAAGGAATATATTCATACAATCAGTATTGACGTTTGGTACGAATAAGCTAGAACTCTCTCCATTTCTAGGATTAACTGCACTATAGAGATAAAAGTTTTGCCTACCTAATTTTACCTTAACCTGTGTCCTAATGCCTTTTTTAAACCACCCGTGTCCAATCTTTGAATGTGTGCCAAACCGCGACTCATCGAAGAAAAATAGCTCTTTTTCGGGATACGTGACAATAGTTTCATTAAGATTTTTTTTTAAACTCTTCTTGTTTATTTTTATCCTGTTTATTGTGCACAGGCCTTGGAGTAATATACGAAAAACCTAACTTTTGCATCAGTCTATGTGCTGTAGACTTACTTACCTCAATAGAAAACATTTTCTCAATTATGATTTTTAATTTCTTAGCCGTTAGGTTGGCTCCTTCTTCTGCTATGACATTTTTAATTTCTTCTTGCTGCTTGTAGCTCAACTTCGGCTTTACTCCACGTCCTGGTTGTATTTTAAACGCATTGACTCCTCCTTCCTTAAATCTTGTAATCCACTTCATCAATGTAGTTCTAGTAATTCGGTATATTTGAGCAACTTTTGTTATTCCATATTCTTTTGCAGATATTATTGCCTGTAATCTTCTTCCTATCTCTCCTCTTATGCCGTGCTTCTTTAATTCCAGGTTACACTTATTATATAATTCTTCTCCTATTGCTTTACTTTTTCCTGCCATAACTCCCCACTAATTCTTAAATTATTCTATTTTAGAAATTTTTCTTTATTCGTCTATTTATTTTTAGGAATTGGTATTACATTCTTCAACGTACTCCTGTTCATCAAAAATGATGCATTTTTGGAATAATATTCATCCAGAGAGTAATACAATATCATTATTGAATCGCTATCTAATTTTTCAGTTTTAACTTGCTCTATTTTATTGTAGCCCTTTCCATCATCATAAGCTAAAATTCCTTTGGGTTGAAAAGTGCCATCACCCTTAATGAAG
Source organism: Wolbachia endosymbiont (group A) of Clivina fossor (assembly GCF_964026865.1). Classification (NCBI taxonomy): domain Bacteria; kingdom Pseudomonadati; phylum Pseudomonadota; class Alphaproteobacteria; order Rickettsiales; family Anaplasmataceae; genus Wolbachia; species Wolbachia endosymbiont (group A) of Clivina fossor. The sequence goes on from NZ_OZ034707.1 coordinate 526,176, forward strand.
GCTTCGTTTTCTTTCTTACTAAAAGTCTCGGCAATCTTTTCCACCAGCCAACTCTCAACATCAACAAACGCATCATCGAGTAACTTTTGCGATATCTGTGGTTGAGCATATAACTCGTAAGTCGTGATAGAAATCTTTTGGATTTTAGGCGTGTCCGTATCTTTTGCAAAATCATACTTAGATTTATTGCCACCGTCCTCATCATCTACTGTTTCACTGCTCCAACCTGCACCGGCACGGTCAAAATCTTCTATAATGTAATCCAATGTTTCAGTAGAGATTCTTTGACTGGAGCATATTTGTCGCATTGGGGACGAATCAGTTACGCGCTTGTTTATGCGTTTTACAATATGCGGAGTAACTAGATACCCTCCGATATCATTATCATCTCCACTGAGGGTTTTGTGTGATAAACCGCTTTCCATTCCCTTGCGGATATAATCAGAAAAATATTTATCACTTGTGCTAAAATCTGTATTTACTTCTGGACGTTGAGCTGCAGTTTCGATCAAGTCTAAACGCTCTTTGCAACTATCAATGGCATTATTTACCTTGCATAGCTGCTCAATCGTTGCAGAATCAGCACGCCCTTTGCTCTCAATTTCTTTTAATTTGCGATCATTTATTAATTTAAATTGCTCCCATGATGAAGCGAGTTCATTGATACGGTGAGCGATATCGGTAAGTGACATAATAGCCTCCTTTGAAAATAAAATTAGAATGGAAATAAGGTAATAGGAATGGCACCCATAGATGTTTCCCACAGTTGTACGAATATTGCAATATGGTACATAGTAAACGATGTCATTCCAGTGTCTGGGCACATAACTGTACGAACATTGTAGTTTGGGAGCAATTCCCTACCAGTGGGGTGTCATCCCAGTGCCCAGACACTGGGATCCAGCTTCTATGCAACTTAATTAAAAACGTTTGTTTTAGCGTAAGACAACTACCTTTAGCTCATCAGCTCAGTTATAAGCAAAATTTCTGGATTCCAGACTGGAATGACATCATCTGTTGTGCAATTTATCTTCAAAAATGAATATTCGTACAGTTATGTGCCCAGACACTGGCATGACATCATTTGTTTATCTGTTGAAAATGTAAATCGGAAAATAGCGTGGCACTTTGTACCACGCTTAGTGATGTAAGCTTAATCCAGTAATTAAATTAAGCGAGGTAAAAACAAAAGACAACAACAATATATAATGTTCGTTTTTTTATGTCAAGCACTTTTTTTATCTGCTTCAAACTTTTTTTTATCTGCTTCGATTAGATAAGGGATTTCAATATTAATTCTGCACTACTTGCAGTTTTTGTAATGGGTCTGCCAATGACGATATAATCAGCTCCTAAATTTATTGCTTCTCTTGGTGTTGCTGTTCTTTTTTGGTCGTCATGACCTGGATCTATACGAATTCCTGGAGTAATAATTTTAAAGTCTTCACCGCATTCTCGGCGCACTTCTTGAGCTTCTAGTGCAGAGCAGACTATTCCATAGAGTCCAATCTTTTTTGCAAGTTTTGCAAGCAAAATTACCTGTGATTTTGCCTCTCTTGCTACTCCAAGCTCGTTTAAATCCTCATTGCTCATACTAGTTAGCACTGTCACTCCAATCAGCTTTATTTTTGTGCCTTGCAATACACTTAGCGCTTCTTCAAGCATTTTTGTTCCGCCACTGATGTGCAGAGTTAACATTTCAACACTTAGAACTTTTATTACTTCAACTGTTTTAGCTACAGTGCTCGGAATATCATACAATTTCAGATCTAAAAAAATTGGTACATTGCATTTTGCAACTTCTTGCACTCCAGAGAGACCATGAGCAGCAAAAAACTCTAAGCCAAGTTTTACCATGCCAACTTTATCACGCAGAGTATTAGCTAGAGAAATAGCCTTATTTAAGTCTTGTGTATCCAGTGCGCATATTATTGGGTTCATTATCTTGCATAATTTTTTTTATAATAAAGCTAATTATTATGTTTTGCAAATACCTTCACTCTGACTACGTTCATAAGATTCTGTCAATAGTGAATTTGGCAATTTGATCGGAGTGGATGAGCGACTGTTATATCCAGAATCTTCCTCGGATCCATATCCAGGATCTCCTGCATGTAAAGGAACAGATGTTTCACCTGGCGATGATGCATATCCAGAATCTTTCCCAGATGTTTTGCCTCGCAAATCTTGTACAACTTCTTCCAGTACAGACTTCATTACTGGAATCTCCTGTAATATTACTGTTTTATCATCATTTTTGATCACTTTATTTCTCTTTATTGATTCTTCTAATACCAATTCTCAATAATAATGAGACAAATGAAAAAGAGTGCTTTCCGCCTATAACTGGAGGTTTAAGTGAATTTATCGTATATTCTATTTGTCTTCCCAATAACGAAGTTTGGTATAACTTGCATAACATATATTCTATTATCCTTTCCACATAAGACATTTTTTCTTCCTTCTCTCTCAACAAATCTTTTTCAAGTTGTTCTATTTGAGCGTCTTGCTTCAAAAGTAAATTTTTTAAACTTTTCACTTCGTTATTACAATCTTTTCTTATCCCATCTAACTCAAAAGATTGATTTTTAATTAAATCATCTGCTTTATATAGCTCTTCAAATTTCCTTTTTAATTCTTGAGATAAGTTTTTATTTTTCTGATTAATTTCTTTAAATCTATATTGTAATTCATCTAATTCTACACAAAGTTCTTCTTGTCTTTTATGTAATTCTTCTTTTTTTTCACATAATATATGTTTTTCCTTACACAATTTTTCTATTTCCTTATCTAATTTCTCTTTTTCTTTAGATAATTTTTCTATTTCCTTATATAATTCTTCATTTTTTAATTCTGCATGTTTATTATTGTCTATTTTCCTTTTCAATTCCGTTATGCGTTTTTCTTTTTCAGCTAGATTACCTTCTTTTTCTTGTAAATGTTCACATAAACGCGTGATTTCATAAAGTAATTCTTCTTCTTGCTTACCAAGCTCATCTTTTTCCTTCGTTATCTTTTTCAATTCGTCTGTTATTTCAAATATGTGATTCGCTTTGGCTTCTAATCTTTTCTCTAAAGATTTTTTTTCTTCAAGAAGAGATTCTCTCTCAACTTCTGACTCATTTACTTTCTGATCCAATTTTTTTGCTCTCTTGTCTAAATTTTGCTTTTCTCGAGTTAATTCACGTGATTGATTCTTTAATTTTTCCACTTCTTTGTTTGCAGCTTCTTCAGCTTCCTTTCCTAGAGTTATTTTATTTTCTAACTCTTGCTCTTTCTGAGCGAATTTATTTCTCTCAACTTCCAGTTTCTTATTATTACTAATTATTTTATACGAAAGTGCAAGCACCAAAACAGATAATGTAGCTAAAGCAAGAATTAGAGGAAGAGGCACATTAGAAGTTACAGTAAGCGCTAAAGATGTAAGTAATACCAATTCCTAAAAATAAATAGACGAATAAAGAAAAATTTCTAAAATAGAATAATTTAAGAATTAGTGGGGAGTTATGGCAGGAAAAAGTAAAGCAATAGGAGAAGAATTATATAATAAGTGTAACCTGGAATTAAAGAAGCACGGCATAAGAGGAGAGATAGGAAGAAGATTACAGGCAATAATATCTGCAAAAGAATATGGAATAACAAAAGTTGCTCAAATATACCGAATTACTAGAACTACATTGATGAAGTGGATTACAAGATTTAAGGAAGGAGGAGTCAATGCGTTTAAAATACAACCAGGACGTGGAGTAAAGCCGAAGTTGAGCTACAAGCAGCAAGAAGAAATTAAAAATGTCATAGCAGAAGAAGGAGCCAACCTAACGGCTAAGAAATTAAAAATCATAATTGAGAAAATGTTTTCTATTGAGGTAAGTAAGTCTACAGCACATAGACTGATGCAAAAGTTAGGTTTTTCGTATATTACTCCAAGGCCTGTGCACAATAAACAGGATAAAAATAAACAAGAAGAGTTTAAAAAAAAATCTTAATGAAACTATTGTCACGTATCCCGAAAAAGAGCTATTTTTCTTCGATGAGTCGCGGTTTGGCACACATTCAAAGATTGGACACGGGTGGTTTAAAAAAGGCATTAGGACACAGGTTAAGGTAAAATTAGGTAGGCAAAACTTTTATCTCTATAGTGCAGTTAATCCTAGAAATGGAGAGAGTTCTAGCTTATTCGTACCAAACGTCAATACTGATTGTATGAATATATTCCTTGAGCAGATGTCACAATATTTAGGAACAAGGGAGGCATTTCTTGTTGTGGATTGTGCAGGATGGCATAGATCCAAAGGTTTAAAAATACCACAAAATATTACCTTAATCTATTTACCTCCATATTCACCAGAGTTAAATCCAGTAGAGCGTTTATGGCAATATTTGAAAGACAATCTCATTAAAAATAGAATATATGACTCTGTTAGTTTATTGGAGGATACTGTATGTGCATTCATTCGTAATATTACGGAAAGTTCGATCAAAACCATTTGTTCTGTGAGTTATTTGCCTACTTATTTATGAGATTTGGTATAACTCTTCTTGTTGAACTAATATGTAGCCAAATTCGCTCGCTTTTTTGATCAAATTTTTTACAGTTCTATCTTTATAGCGTGTTTCATAGTATTCCATTCCTTTTTCTACATATTCCTGTCCGTATTTGAGCATACTATAAAATATGCATGCCATTTTTCTTGCAGTAGCTGTTATTGCTTTTGGTGCTCCTAGTCGTTTTTTCAATCTTCTGTAGTATGCACCCAACGCACTTTTACTATTTCCTACAGAATGAGCAGCTATTCGCAAAGCATTCGCAGCACGGTTAATGACTTTACGTGTTCTTGTGTTAAACACTTTTTCCCCTGTAACTTTATTAGCAGGACTGAGTCCCAACCACGACGAAAAGTGCTTTTCTGTTGGCCATTTACTATGGTTTATACCAACTTCTGAAATTATGGTTTGTATACTTAATACATCAAATCCAGGAATTTTAGTGAAATCCATACCAGTTATTCGGTGCAGTTCCTCATACAAAGCAAAGCTTGGCTTACTTTTGCTATTTTTATTCTTTTGCTTACTTAGCTGTTTGCTTTCACAAGACTTTGTTTCAAACGTTTTATAATAGGCTTCAATATTTCTATCACATTCTGCTATTTTTTCTTGATAAATATTATATAATTCAAATTCTTGCTTTAGCGTGAATAAGTGTTCCTCTCTATAGTCACCAGCTAACGCTTTTGCAATAGTAGACTGATCATTTTTCATTCGCACGTCCCTGAATTCTGCTAATTTTTCAGAATCTCTTTCGCCTTCAATTATAGCTTCAATGATTTTCATACCAGTTATCCCAGTAATATGACTAATAACCTTGTGTAATTGTATATTCATTTGAATTAATGCCTTCTGCATACGCAGAATATGTGTAGATGCACTTTCAGTGAGATTTTTGCGTTGCCGCACGTAACTGCGCAATACACACATCTGATTATCTGGCCTAAACGATCCATGAAGCAGTCCGTAGCTATGCAGTTGTTGGAGCCATTGGCAATCTTGAACGTCAGACTTCCTACCAGGTACATTCTTTACATGCCGTGCATTTACCAATCTTACCTCGAATTTGTATGACTCAAGTATTTGAAATAAAGGAATCCAGTATACTCCTGTTGATTCCATAGCTACTGTTGTAACTTTACACTTTTTCAACCACTGTGCTAAGTTATGAAGGTCTTCAGTAAAGCAGCCAAATTTCTGAACGCGTTGTTCATCTCTTCCTTCAGGTACACACACATAGTGTACAGCTGAACCAATGTCTATTCCTGCTGCATTAGGATTCACTATTTCTAATTTACTTTTTGCTTTTTTCATGGTAACTCCTACATATAATTTGTAACAGGGAAACGCTTCAGCTTGGAACGGTTGATAGTACAATCTCCTAACCGAGGTAGTCTAAATGACTCCATCAATGATTTGACCGTTCCTTCCAAAACCATGCTTGCATACGGGCACTTAGGCACCATTGAAAATGTCGGTCATAACTGCAGAGGCGCTCCCTGTACAACTATACTTGAAAACTACTAAAAACTTAAATTTGTGTGTTTCTTTCTGATTTGACAGATTTCGTCTGTTCGATGCTTGTAATGAAATTCGTTCCAGCATGCTTAGCGTTTCCTCGTACTTGTTAATATTTTCGTTGAACTTCTTTTCCGCTTTTAGAGCTTTATTAAAAAGAGTTTTATCAATATTAGAATTTTCAGATGAGTGCTTTTTGTTTTGTTTATGTAAACCAATATTTCTACTTGTCATATTGAGGGATGCCTTTAGATCCTCTATTTCTTTTGTTATCTTTTTTTCTAACTCCTCATTTTTATTTTCATCTCCCCCTTTTCCTTCTGATTCATCATACAGTTCTTCTCCTGATTCATCATATAGTTCTTCTTGTGATTCTAACTGTTTCTTTAACCACTCTATTTCCTCATTTAGCCTTTCAATTTCGCTTTCTAAACCCTGCTTTTCTCGAGTTAATTTATTTAATTGATTCTTCACTTCTTTATTTACAGCTTCTTTAGCTTCTTTTTCTAGAGTTATTTCGTTTTCTAACTCTTGTACCTTACTCTCTAATTGTTGTTTTACGCTTTCTAACTCTTGCTCTTTTTCAGCAAATTTATTTTTCTCAACCTCTATTTTCTTATTATTACTAATCATCTTGCATGAAAGTGCGAGTATCAAAGTAGATAGTATAGATAAACTCAAGGCAACAGGAAGAGCTACATTAAAGGCTGCAATTGGAGATAAGAATGCAACATAAGGAGCAACAGCAAGTGTCCCAGATGCAAGCAATACCAAAGTAGCAAAAGCACCAGCTATAAGATATGGTGCATTGGTTTTACTATACAAATCCCTCATCTTCACAACTAATAATGATTATAATAGTATGGATATCAAAGGAAGTAAAGCTATAAAAATCAGTATAAGTCTATATTCACTATGTATTTCCCGTCTTCAGTTTCAAGCTCAGACTGCATCCACTCTATCATTTCCGCATTGCAAACTGCTTGTAGGTCATTCTGCGCGGATTGATTCAATTTGTCCTCTCGTAGATCTGCTTTTATCACTAATTTCTTTATCAAATGCTTAACTGATACATTATTATCTGCTTTTATCTTTCTGATAATGTTTAATATCTGCACGCAATTGTCTCCCATTTCCTCTGAATATTTATCGTAGATAAGCTCTTCTTTGCTCGGCCAATTACTTTGATTGTGTACAGAATTATAACTATACAACTGGTGGTATATCTCTTCTGTAATGTAAGGCAAAAAAGGTGCAAATAACCGCAAAATAACATTTAACACATACGCCAAGCTTTGTTTTGCACTTAAGGTTGCTTCACTGCTTCCGTACGCGCGTTTTTTTACTAATTCCAAGTAGTTATCACAAAAATCCTTCCAAAAAAATTCCTCTATTACGCCCAAAGCTTCGCAGTATTCAAACTGTAATAGGTTATTCGTTGCTCTTTCTATAACTTTGTATAACTTAGACAATATCCACTTATCTATTGTCTCGTGAGCAGAATTTATGCTCATTACTTGATGCTTTTCCATGAACATGGAAACAAACTTGCTAGCGTTCCAAAGTTTTGTAACTAGGCGCTTGCCAATTTTGAATATATTTTCAGAGTAGACTGTATCAACTCCAAGCCTTGAGTTCGCTGCCCAATAGCGTACTACATCAGCTCCATAAGTTTCAAGTATTACATGAGGAGTGATGATGTTACCTTTTGATTTACTCATCTTTTTCTTATCATCGGCTAAACACCAACCGCTGATCATAATGTTTTTCCAAGGTAAAGAATCTGCATGATAATGTGCTTTCAAAATCGTATAAAAAGCCCAAGTTCTTATTATCTCATGGCTCTGGCTGCGCAGATCTGCAGGAAATATTGTATTATAGCGATGATTTGGTAAGCTAAACTCACTGTTTACTGCCAGTGCACTTAGTTGAGGAGTAATTGAACTTGTGGCCCAGGTATCCATTACATCTTGATCTGGGATAACCTCTTCTTTGCTATACCCTTTTGGCAAATCTTTGAGTGGATCTATAGGTAGGTCCTTTATCTCAGCTAGAATAATTTTACCTTCTTCTCCCTTACGTTTGGAATACCACGCTGGAAATGGCACACCAAAATAGCGCTGCCTTGAGATGCACCAGTCCCAATTTAGCCCTTCTATCCACACTTCCATACGTTTACGCATAGTAGCTGGATGCCAATTGCATTCTTTTGCTTTATCTAATACTTGAGCTTTTTGCTCTAAGGTCTTGATAAACCATTGATAAGTAGGCAATATCTCAAGTGGTGCACCAGACCTTTCTGCGCACTTAACAGAATGAGAAATGTTAGTGCTTTCTATTAGTAACTCCTTCTCAGTTAGGATTTCGATCATCCTCTTTCTTGCTGCTGTAACTTTCAATCCATTGATTTCATTGTAGATTCCAGCGTCACGCGCTGGAATGACGCCGGGGTGTGGTGGAATGACGTCTTCTTTTGTCATCTGAGTAGCCCTTTCTCCTGTCATCCGAGTAGCCCCTATGGTGTCATCCCAGTGCCCAGACACTGGGATCCATTCTTCTATTTCCTGGATTCCAGTGCCACCTATGGTGTCATCCCAGTGCCCAGACACTGGGATCCATGCTCTTTCCTTCTGACCATGTGGTGGATGCAGGTTCATCCTCCCATCCTGATCGATGATAATTTTCATCGGCAGATTATGCTTTTGCTGCCAATATATGTCGAGCTCATCACCGAATGTACAACACATAACAAGCCCAGTGCCTTTATCTACTTTAACCTTATCATCAGCTATTATTGGAACTTTTTCCTTTGTTATTGGCGCTACGGCTGTTTTTCCGATCAGATGAGTGTAGCGCGTATCCTCTGGATGACAAAAAACTGCAACACATGCTGGAAGTAATTCAGGTCGCGTAGTTGCAATATTGATCTGCTCATTTTCTTCAGTAGAGAAAACTATCGTGTTTAAGGATGACTCAAAAACTTTATCTTCTATTTCTGCTTGCGCAATTGCGGTTTTATCAACCGGATCCCAAAGGATAGGCTGCATTTTTCTATATGCATACCCTTTATTATATAGATCAATAAACGACATCTGTGAAAGCGTCACAGTTTCCTTGCTGATCGTGTGGTATTCCAAACTCCAGTCATAACTAATGCCGACCGATTTAAATAGTTCCTTAAATTCTTGCTTTGATTTTTCAATAACTTCATGGCACATCTCTATAAATTTTTCTCTGCCAAGTTCTTTTGCACGGGTTTTATAGGTTTGTTCAACCAATCTTTCAGTGGGAAGGCCGTTATCATCAAACCCAATTGGATAAAACACATCTTTCCCCAGCATGCGTTGAAACCTTGCAATAAAGTCTGTGTGGCAATAGCTAAATATATGGCCGATATGGAGTTTTCCCGATATTGTTGGTGGAGGTGTGTCTATAGTGAAAGTGTTATCCTTTTCACCATTCCATTTATAAACTTTACTGCCTTCCCATAATATGTTGCATTTGTCTTCAACTTCTTTAAAGCCGTATTTTTCTTTTAACATAAATATTTCTCAATTTTAAACCTTAAGCTAGCAACGTCATACCGCGATTCATTCGCGGTATCTAAGCCGCTAACACGTAGCGGAATACTCAACCGTCATACCGCCACGAACCGTCATACCGCGATTCATTCGCGGTATCTCTTAGCATAGATCCCGCTAACAAGCAGCGGGATGACGATTGTCGATAAACCTAAATTACTTTAGCTATAGCACAATTAAGCAAATACGGCAATTTTACGCCAAAATTTTTTGTTTACGAACATAAATTTCTATGTTATGGTAAAAATATTACTTGACCTTAGGTTCTAAGGGTATTATGTAATGTTAATTATATATTGAGGTTTAATATGATTTTGAGTAAAGAATTAAAAGAAAAATTACAAGATAATAGCTAAAGAGAAGCAAATAAAAACATTAGAAGATGCAAAAAAAGAAGCCGAGAAGGAGAAAAATAAAGCACTAGAAGATGCAAAGAAAGAAGCCGAGAAGGAGAAAAATAAAGCACTAGAAGATGCAAAGAATAAAGCTAAAGATCAAATAACCAAATTAAATGATGAAGTTAAAAGCCTAAAGAAAGACTTAGAAGATAAAAATGATCGAGTTCAGCAATTAGAGAAGGAAAATAAAGAATTAGAAGCTAAAAACAAAACAATTGAGCAACCAAAACAAGGCAATGGAGCACGGTACACCGCTACTGTTGGTATGGGTCTTGCTGCTGGACTGATAGCATTTACTGCACTTGAACGTACAGTTAGGTTAGAGATGTTAGTGATGATTGGTATAGCAGTAACATCTGCACTCGTAGTTGGTGGTATTACATATGCAGCATTACCTAGTACTCAAGTAGATGGAGCGAAAGCACAAGAAGTAAATGAGAATGGGAAAAAGAAGTAACAAAGGCACTGGGCTGACACCTTCATAAAGGAACCAGCGTCAGCTACTTGGATGACAAGAAGAGGGCGCTGGGATGAAATCATTATAGAGTGGACCAGTGTCACACTACTAGGATGACACCCTGACAATCGTCATCCCGCTACTTGTTAGCGGGATGACGATTAATTATTCTGCGCGGGATGACAAGAAAGGAGCAGCAGGATGACGCCTCACCATGTCATTTGAGTAGTGGACACTGGAATGGCTTTGTTGCATCGCTAGCTATGATGGATTAAAGATAAAAAAGATGGAGAATATCAGTAGCTTATTATTCTGGTGTTTATAACAAGAACGGTCAGTGAATACCTAAATTTTAACAATCTCAATTATCACATACCATAACAAAAAAGTCAACCCACACCTTAGGTTGCAAAATCCCAAAAAGCAGCCAGAATAGAATAAGCAAACATTTACGAATTAAATTTAGTGGATAATCACCAAATAAGGGTATTGATATCAACCATACTCTGCAGAATCGCAATATGGTATGACTACATGCTCTTCACTGATTTGATTAACATAATTAGCAGAGAGTTTTGTTTTGCAAAAGATGTCTACAGTAACATACTGCAATTATTTGGAATTGTAGGGCTAGGTGCAATTGTAAGGCCACTTGGTGCATTCATATTTGGTCACGTTGGTGACAGGTATGGAAGGAGGATAGCATTAATAATTACTATCTTGCTAATATCGATACCATCAAGTCTTATTGCATTTATTCCAAGTCACAATCAAGTAGGTATAATTTCTACTATATTGCTTCTTGCAATCCATGTGACACAAGGAATTGCACTTGGTGGTGAACAGGGAAGTTCTGTTTATCTTATAGAACATTTATCCAGTAGGAAAGAGAACTTAGGGATGTATTTTGGAATAATGGGCTTTGGCCGCTCCATTGGTGTCTTGCTTTCTGCGGTGATAGTAATTATCTGCAAAAAAACTACTGATTTTTGTACCTGGGGTTGGAGATTGCCATTTATTTTCTCAGCTATTTTAGGATTAATTAGCGCGTATAGCATATACACATTGGGAGAAACTCCAGCATATGAAAAAAATCGAAAACAAAGAAATTTACCTGATTTGCCAATAATAGAGCTTATAAAGCGCCACAAGAGAGCTCTTATACTTGCTATTTTAATATCTGTACCTGTTAATGTTGCTGTCGGATTTACCATATTTCTTCGAACACTCGCAAAGGAAATAGCATCAGTGGATGTGTATGTAACGACATATATCAACGAAATTGTGCTCATTATAACCAGTGTATTAATGCCGATATCTTCAATAGCGTTTGGAATGTTGGCTGATAAAGTTGGAAAAGAGCGCACTGCAATCTTATTTATAGCAATTACAATGGCACTATGTTGTCCTGCGTTATCTATTGCATATTACTACAAAAATTACCTTATAATTATGCTTAGTGTAATGGCTCTTTCTATAATAGAAAGAGGTATAGTTCCCATAGGAATAGTTGCATCTGAACTCTTTCCCACCAATGTTAGATTTAGTGGTGTGAGCTTATCACGCAACATCTCTTATGCGTTACATGGAGGATTTACTCCTATGGTTTGTATTTGGTTGACTGTAACATTTCCTCAAACAAACCTTGCTGCTGGGCTTTATATAGTCTTCTGCTTGTTGATCAGTGTGGTAGCAATATTGCAAATAAAACCGCAAGATAAAAAATGTGATTGGTCTTAGTTTTCTCTTATGTGATTTGATAGTGATCTCCACCGGAAAAGGGTTTCATCTAAGTAGCTAACACCCTGACAACCGTCATCCCGCTGCTTGTTAGCGGGATGACGGTTGTCAGGGTGTCATCCGAGTAGCCTCTTTCTTGTTATCCGAGTAGCCCCTTTTTTGTCATCCCAGTGCCCCGACACTGGGATCCAGGAATTTTATTAAGTTGGTAAGCATAAAAATAGATGTTTTACGTTAAAATACAACGTTTTCGATGAGGTTATATGGAAAACTGGATCCCAGTGTCTGGGCACTGGGATGACACCATTTGCTGTGCAATTTACCTTCAAAAATGAATGTTCGTACAGCTATGTGTCAGCTACTTGCATGACACCCTGCTGGTGGGACAATGTTTGTATAGTTGTGCGTCACGCGCTGGAATGACGAATTACTTAACCGTCATACCGTCACGGTATCTCCTAGCATAGATCCCGCTAACACGTAGCGGGATGACGAATTTGTATCGGAAAACAAGTAGCATGACGGTTTGTCAAATGTCTCTCAGTCTTTCAAAAAAATCCTTTAACAAAAAAGAGCATTCTGTTTCTAATATCCCACCATAAACTTCAGGTATATGGCTGCAAAATTGAAATATCTTAGCACCATTTTCAATTCCTCCACCTTTTGGATTATAAGCTCCAAAGTACAATCGTTTAATCCTGGCAAAGGAAATAGCTTGAGCACACATCGGACATGGTTCTAATGTTACGTATATGTCAGAATCATAAAGCGTTGAAGTTGAGAGCAACTCACATGCCTGCTTGATCGCTAACATCTCTGCATGTGCAGTTGGATCGTTGGATATGTTGTGTGCAGAAGAAACGACATTGCTTCCACTAACTATTACGGCACCTATGGGAACCTCATCATCTTTCTGAGCAAGTTTGGCTTGCTCTATGGCAAGCTCCATATATTGATACTTGAACACTTTCCTTTGCTAATCTTCTTTTTTTAAATTTTATTAACTGCTGCCTTAATAAACGATATAAAAAGAGGATGAGGAGAAAACGGCTTTGATTGAAACTCTGGATGAAACTGCACACCAATAAACCACGGATGACTCTCTAACTCCACTGCCTCTATACATGTTCCATCTTCTGATATGCCACTGCATAGCAGCCCATTTTTTTCCAAATCATCTTTATAATCTGAATTGATTATGTATCTATGTCTGTGTCTCTCTGAAATAGTAGTGTTACTATATGCATCCATCATTTTAGAGCTTGCATTTATATTACATTTGTATGCCCCAAGTCTCATGGTTCCACCAAGATCGTCATCTTGATCGCCAGCTAACTTAACGATTGGATGTTTACAGTTATGAAATTCTTCAGAGTGTGCATCTTCAAGCTTAACAACATTACGAGCAAACTCAATAATTGCAAGCTGCATACCAAGGCAAATTCCGAAAAATGGGATATTATTTGTACGGGCATAATTTATTGCTAATATTTTACCCTCTACTCCGTCATCACCAAACCCCCCTGGGACAAGAATTGCATGAGAATTCTGTAACTTCTCCCCTATAAGCTTTTCATTTATAGGTTTTTCTTCCTTCTCTCTTGAGTTAACCCAATTTATCTTTACTTTGACTTTATTACTAATCGCACCATGATTTAATGCTTCAACTAGTGATTTATACGCATCAGGGAATTCGGTGTATTTTCCCACTATAGACACAGTAACTTCCTGTGTTAGGTGCCTTATGGAATGCACTATTTGATCCCATTCAATCAAGCTTGGTTTTGGCTCACTTAAATGAAAGTGCTCCAAAATTTGCGTATCAAGCCCACATTGGCTATACAACACCGGTAACTCATATATATGACTCACATCAGGAGCAGGTATCACATTGGACAAAGAAACATTGCAAAGCTTAGCTATTTTCTCTCTCTGATTATCGAAAATTTCTTTCTCACTGCGGCATAATATAATATCTGGTTGTAACCCCGCGGAATTTAACTCTCGAACTGAATGCTGCGTTGGTTTTGTCTTTAATTCTTGCGCTGCGGTAAGATATGGTATTAAAGTTAAGTGAATAAGGATAACTCTTTGTTTTCCTAATGTGTAGTTAACTTGGCGTATAGCCTCCAAAAATGGTTGGCTTTCAATGTCACCTACAGTTCCGCCTATTTCACATATTACAAAATCTAAACCTTCCGTACCATTAAAAATGAACGATTTGATTAAATCTGTCACATGAGGAATGACTTGCACAGTTTTGCCCAGATAATCACCACGCCTCTCTTTCTTCAACAACTCATGATATATCTTACCAGTTGTTATATTGTCATCTTTTGTTGCTTTAATTCCAGTAAAACGCTCATAATGCCCAAGATCCAAATCAGTTTCAGCACCATCCTCGGTAACAAACACCTCTCCGTGCTGAGTTGGGTTCATTGTCCCAGGATCAATGTTGAGATACGGGTCAAGTTTTCTGATACGGATCTTAAAACCGTAAGCTTGAAGAAGCGCACCAACGCTTGAAGCAACTAAGCCTTTACCAAGCGATGACACAACTCCACCTGTGACAAAGATAAATTTAGCTTCCTTCATTAATTTTCAAATGGAACAGAAGTAGGTTCACTTTCTTGCTTTTTTTCTAATATAATTTTCTCTGCAATCGATTTTTTATGTACGTCTTTTGAATATAATCCTGACAATAGCAATGTGTTTATAATAAACAATCCAGCAACAATAGCCGTTATTCTGCTGAGCGGGTTTTCAGAAGATTTTACCGGAATCATCGAATTGACTCCCTGTTGTGTATTACTAAAACCACTTAACGAACTACTCCCAGGCGGCTGCAAGAGCACTAAAATTACTAACACAACAACCAATATTACTTGAAATATACTTAATACCGCTACTGACATTATAGATAGAGCTGAAAATAAAAATTTTAGGAGCATAAAGTGCATAAGTCAAGAACATCTGTCACCCAAGTAGCTTGGAATCTAAGTATGTATTTACTGCCTACCTTATTTTGGTTAGCATATGCATAAAACTGTGGGCTTAATATGTATCACATTTTAAAATACAAAGATTATGAACCAAAAATAGACGAAAGTGCTTTCATCGCAGGTGGTTCGCATATCATAGGCAAGGTTGAAATAGGAAAAGATGCGAGCATCTGGTTTAATTGTGTGGTCAGAGGGGACGTTGGATCAATAAAAATAGGTGATGGAACAAATATTCAAGATGGAACGGTAATTCATGTGGATAGAAACCCAGGTGGTGATACAACTATTGGCAATATGGTAACAGTGGGACATTTTTGTATGTTGCATGCATGTATGGTGCATGATAAAGCGTTTATTGGTATGGGCTCTACCGTGATGGACCATGCAGTTGTGGAGCCTGAAGCTATGGTAGCTGCTGGCTCGCTAGTGACACATGGAAAAGTAATAAAAAGTGGGGAAATATGGGCTGGCAGGCCAGCAAAGTTCTTCAAAAAAATGTCGAATGAAGAAATTAAACATATTACACAATCAGCACAAAATTATATTATGCTAATGAAGGAATATAAAAATTAAAGTTCGCGTGAGGCTAATTTATACTACCAACCCTATTGAGGGACTGCATAGACAGATTAGAAAATTCACTAAAACTAAGGGCTCATTTACTAGCTTGTACAAACAGGTATATTGTGCTATAAAAAAGGCAGAGCAAAATTGGACTATCCTAATTGGGCTTTAACTATATCTCAACTTGATATTTTCTTTCCTGGTAGATTGAAAATTGAGTTGAGTTAAAAATGCGGTTTGACACACTTTTTTGAACATTTCCTTATTGCCTGTTTTTACAATTTTGAATTGATTCCTTAGGTTATGCAAGAGGTCTATTGAGCAAATCCAATAATATCCTTGATTTCTTTTATATTATGGGTTGCAATTTCTGCTGCTTTCTTTGTACCTTTTTTTAATATTTCATGTAAATGGAATTGGTCTTTTAAAAGATCATTCATTCTCTCACGTATGGGTGATATAACACTGATAATTAAATCAGCTAACTCTTTTTTGAAGTGCTTCATGTCATGTTTGTTCACTTCTTCACACACTTTTTCCACACTTAAATTACTAAGCACTGAATAAATGTTTATCAAATTGCTTATCTCTGGTCGGCACTCTAAAGTAGCAAAATCAAAGCCTAGAATTGAATCTGTTTTTGCTTTTTCTATTTTTTTAACAATTAAGTCATCTGTATCATCAAGGTTAATGCACGAATATTCTGAAGGGTCAGATTTACTCATCTTGCTTGTGCCATCTCTTAAGCTCATTATCCTTGATGTGCAATCCAAAGTTAAGATTTCAGGTACGATGAAATAATCCAGTTTATAATGATTGTTAAAAGCTGATGCAATATCACGTGCAAGCTCCAAATGCTGTTTTTGATCATCACCAACAGGAACGTATTTAGTTTGATACAACAATATATCTGCAGCCATAAGTACTGGATAACTATATAATCCAAGAGAGGCTTTTTGTTTATCGCCGCCAGCTTTATCTTTAAATTGAGTCATGCGATTAAGCCAACCAATTGGTGTATAGCACCCAAGCAGCCAGCCCAGTTCTGCATGACCACTAACCGTGGACTGATTAAAAATAATGGACTTTTCTGGATCTATTCCACATGCAATATAAGCTGCTGCTGTTTTGAAAATATTACTTTTTAATTCACTTGCGGGAAGCTTATTTGCTGTGATTGCATGTAGGTCGACAATACAAAAAAGAGATTTGTATTTATCCTGTAAGTCTATCCACTGTTTGATTGCACCAAGATAATTACCTAAATGTAGTACGCCACTTGGCTGGATACCTGAAAAGACAATACTTGTCATTATACATTTACCTCATGCTAATCGCTTCCACAATCAGCAGATTTCTTAGAAAGAATAACCATTGCAGGACGGAGCAACCTATTTTTGATAGTATAACCAGTCTGTAGTACTTCTATAATAGTGCCAGGCTCTTTTTCATTGTCTTCTCTTTCCACAACAGCTTGGTGTAAATTACTATCAAAAAGCTCACCAAGTGGATCTACTTCCTCTATTCCATGTTTTTTTAGATCATTTATAATTTTTTGATAAGCTACTTTAATCCCCTCATGAACAGGATCACCGTCTTTCAAAATTTCCATTACTTTTTTTAAATTGTCGCACGAGTCGATCATATCACGTGCAAATTTTGTGACTGCATAGTCACTTGCATCGCTAATTTGCTTTTGCATTATACGTTTGACGTTTTCATTATCTGCAACAGCACGGCGTAAATGATCTTCAAGCTGAGCTGCACGTTCTTTTAATGTATTGAGATCTTCATTTAAATCATCAGTTTGCTTATGGTTATCACTTTGTTGGTCGTCACCTTTCTGCCTATTTACCATATCGGCAAATCTCCTCTTTTTTTCTTTACTGCTGTCTGACATATCACTATCCTTAAGAATCTAATAAATATATAGCAATTAATTCGAAAATATCAAGCACCAGCTACATTTGTCTTTCTATGCTCGCATTTAAAAAGTCAATTAAAGTAATTTTATAAAAAGAATCAGAAAAAGTACTAATATCATTTTGTGCCATATTAATGTAGTGTCTAGCTTTTTCCATAGAAAGCTGAATGGCATTATGGTGATTAATATAGTGTAATGCTTGGTCAAAATTGTGTCTAGCTGAAGAAAAGCATTTTTCCCAGAATTTTTGCTCTGCTGGACTGCCCTTTTCGTATGCTATAATAGCAGGTAAGGTGACTTTACCTTCGAAAAAGTCTTTTCCGACTTGTTTTCCAGAAGTGCCTTGATTAGCAGTATAATCGAGCATATCATCAACTATTTGAAATGCCATACCAAAATTAAAACCAAAATTCTTTAGCCTCTCTGTTTCGTCATTTGTTGCACCAGATACTGTAGATGCAGCTTCACAGCATGCAGAAAATAAAGATGCTGTCTTTTCTCCAATGATATCAAAATAATTTTCCCTGACTGTGTGGGGGTCAAAACGTGTTGTCATCTGCTTTATTTCACCCTTCACAAGTAAATGCGATGCTTTAGATAAAATAGAGAGAATATTTAAATTTCCACACTCTATAAGCCATCTAAATGCTAGAGTCAACAATAGATCACCAACTAAAATGCTTGATTTATTTCCCCAAATCTTATTCGCTGTTTTAACTCCATGGCGTGCCTCACTTTCATCGAGCACATCATCATGAAGTAAAGTAGCATTGTGTATAAACTCTACCGATGCAGCAACGTTGATCCTATCCTCCCCAGAATAGTTTAGCATTTTACATATAATAAAAACTAGTTTAGGCCTTATTTTTTTTCCACCTGAACTAACAAGATGAGATATAATATCAGTAGCAAGCTTAGCACCTTCATCATTGACATTTTTGAAGATAAAGTCCTTCATAGCTGATAAATCAGAAGATACGACATCGTCTAATTTACCATTATTTGTTAAATCAGTATTTAGCATTTTAAAGAGACTTATGCTTCTTGTCCCTGTGCTTTCTCGTTCTCTACTTTCTTCTTTTCTGTTTTCTTTGGTTCTGTTTCTAAAGTTACTATGCCTTTTTTAATGAACCATAGTACTCTTTCAGTTGCTTGCGCGCCTACGCTTAGCCAATGTTTTAATCTATCAGCCTTCACCACAACACGATTTTTATTGTCTTTTGGTAACATTGGATCATATTGTCCTATTTTCTCAATAAAACGCCCATCTCTTGGTGCTCGTGAATCAGCTACAACTATCCTATAAAAAGGGCGTTTCTTTGCGCCAAACCTTGCCAACCTTATTTTAACTACCATGTTAACCTTTATTCATATATTAGTCACAATTTTATACAATGAGCCGTTTTAAGTCAAATGAATTATACAACTTTTGCACCTTATAATATAATTACCAATAATGTAGGGCAGCGCCGGGCGCACAGCTATACGAACATTCATTTTTGAAGGTAAATTGCACAGTAAATGGTGTCATTCCAGTCTGGAATCCAGCCTTTTCATAATCATTAAAACGTTGTATTTTAACATAAAACGGCTACTTTTATACTTAATAAAATTCCTGGATCCCAGTGTCTGGGCACTGGGATGACATCCTTCCTAGTGAAGATTGCTCTCAAATCGCAATGTTCGTACAGTTGTGTGTCTGGGCACTGGATGCGTTTGAAGCAACTTATAAGATTTTTGACTATATATCATCAAGTATAGCGTGATTAACTTCGACTTTATACTTTGATTCCAGATAGCTAATTAATTGCTCTTTTAGCGATATCATCACACGTTTTCCGGTGTCAAGCGTGTTTAATTTACCATTTGATGAATGCATTTCTTTTAGAACACCTATTATAATTTCATTATTGTATTGAATAGGGTCTGTCACTGAACCAGTTGTTTTCATATTGAAAATCTCTTCTACAAAAGAAAAGGGGTAGTTTTGTTGATCCACTTCATTGCGTTGCATCTGCTGACCTTTAACTAATTCCACACCTTGAATTTCTTCCAAATCTGTTTTTTCTCTTAGTTGAACTGCAACCTCTTGCCCAATTTTAAACATTCTTTCTTTTATAAACTCACTACACCAAAGCTCTACCGCTAATGCCCTGCCTTCTTCAAAACTTTGCAATTTGGGTGGAACGATATCAATGATTTTTACACTAACAACAGCGTCCCCAACGCCCTTGAAATAACCTTTCTGATCCTTTTCTCGCGAAAAAATGAAAGAAATCAAATCACTAGAATCTCCTACGTTATTACCGCTTTGATCTTTTCCACTCGCATCTACTGGACCAATAGTTTGTATAGGTAAATTATATTCACTCAATATTTCTTCAATTTCTGAACCATTGTATATCTTATAGTTCACTTGGTTTATGAAATCATTGACTCTTTCAAAAGACTTTTGGTTAGTTAGAACTGACTTTATGTCTTTTTTTAAATCAACTAAGTCTTCATCAGAGATTTGATGCGCACTTTCCACTTTTATTATATGCCAACCAAAACTGCTTGCTAAAACTTCACTTACTTCACCTACTTTGAGAGCAAATACCTTTTCCCTCACGTCTTCTGGTAAAAAATCCTTAGTTATATTATTTACTCTAGTTTCCTCAAGTTTTGCTTTGCCAAACTCTCCTACTATCTGTTCAAAGCTTGTTTTACCCTCCTCAAATGCTCTTCTTGCTGTCTCAGCTTCTTCTTTGGTAGAAAATATTACATTGAATACATCTCTTTGATCTTTTAGTTCCTGTTGTTCTATTATACCATCAACTTCTTCATCTGAGATCTTGATTTGATCTTCAAAATACTTTTGGCCTAGGGAAATATATTGCGCAGTTCGATACTCAGGATAATAAAAATGGGATTTATTTCTTTCGTACAAATCAAGTAATGCTTGATCATCTGGTTCAGGAATGTTTGTAACTGCATCTTCAGTTATTTTAACAATATCAACCACTCTAGTTTGGTAG
Source organism: Wolbachia endosymbiont (group A) of Clivina fossor (assembly GCF_964026865.1). NCBI lineage: Bacteria > Pseudomonadati > Pseudomonadota > Alphaproteobacteria > Rickettsiales > Anaplasmataceae > Wolbachia > Wolbachia endosymbiont (group A) of Clivina fossor. The sequence goes on from NZ_OZ034707.1 coordinate 546,922, forward strand.
CGACTTTTGTATATCTGCTCATCAACTCTCTCGCCAAAAGTTACCGGATAATTATCTTTAAATAACGAAGTCATGAACATCATTCCAGGCAGAACTTTCTCTAGCTTTGCTATATACTCTTTCTCTGTCATATGCAGGTCATTTAGCGTTTCATGGAATTTATTTTTGTCAAATTCGCCTTTATCATTTTGAAAGTATTTGGTATTTTTAATATGGTTTTTTATAGACTCTTCTCCAACTGTCAACCCCAGCTCACTAATTAGGTTAAACAATAGTTTTTGCTCTATAAGTGCGTTAAGCAAATCATATTTCAGCTTTTTTACTTGTTCTCTACTCGCATCAGATCCAGAAATTTGCTTTTCATAATTTTGATATAGTGATTTATACTCATCTGACGTTATAACTTCTTTTCCAACCCTAGCTACCTCTTCTTTTTCATCATCACCTGATAAAAGGTTGCCAATTCCCATGAAGACTAATAAGCAAGCTAAAAGGACAACGGTTACTTTAGTGAAAAAATTTTTAACATTCATTTTAAACTCAGTTAATTAATGGTTAATTATAGAATAGTGATAATTTAATTCTTGTAAACCTGTTGCTTTATTAGCCAATATATATAATATTACAATATATTAACTTAAAATTTAACTCTTTTCTTAAATAGAAACATATGTTTGACTGAGTTATACTATACCTTAAGAAGGGAAAATATTTTTTTGAATCGTTTGAAATATGCTTAAACGTAAGCGCATTTAATTAACTTAAGAGGTGGGAAGTGACAAACAAAAAGTCATTGAATGACAAAATTAATGCTTTTTTAGTTTTAATAGCTTATATTTTAGCTCTGTATAACAGTAAGGGATACTTTAAATGGGAGATGCTTTTTTGATGTCAATGGAATCTTCTAAGGGCAATAACGATAGAAATAAACAGTTTCTAATGCAAATAGCTGCTTGGTTAGTAGACAACACTGGTTTAACTTTTAATCAAATAGCACAATGCTGTAGGTTGGCCCTTGAAGAAGTACAAGACATAGCTGATGAGGAAATAGAAGTTGAAAAATATAACCCTATTATTTCTGGGGTAATTACTGAAAAAGAAATCGATGATTGCAAAAAAAATTCAAACCGTGTACCAAATTTGATTATAAAAAATATAAAAAAAAGGAGTAAAGCGATTGGTAGCATTCTTGGCTTTGCCTCTACGGCAAGGCGTAGAGATAAACCTGATGCGATTTATTATTTAGTAAAAAAATTTCCTATCTTGGATAATAACGTTATAGCTAAATTAATTAGTACAACAAATTACACAGTTGAGCAAGTAAGAGATGGATCTCATTATAACATCCAAAATATAAAACCCCAAGATCCTGTACTACTTGGCTTATGTAGTCAAGAAAATTTAGAAGCAGAAGTGGAAAAAGCAAAAGTAGAAGAAGAGAAGCAAGAAAGGTTAAAAAATATAAAGAATAGCTATTGAAAATCCTCAAATTTTTGTGCTTTGTTAACATTAAATTAACTTGACTTGCTAGTGTTTATTAGTATAATGTAAGTAAAGTACGGGGTTTAATAATAATTAAGCTTAATACGCACTAAAACTAGCTCAGCCTAATTTATTATCTTATAGTCACATTTTAGGTTAGTAAGCATCAATTAAAATTTTTGGAGGATTATGACAACAATCAATGAAGATGTTTTGGCAAAAGGAAAGGTTACAGCTCAACCTGAAAAAAGTGAGCAAATTCACAATAACGATACAGTAAAACAGATGGTCAATGAAGGTACTGAGAAAAACAGAAAAACATTAGATCTGAGCGAATTAAAAGAGAAAACAGCAGAAGAATTGTTAGAGTTAGCTGAAGAAAGAAAAATTTCAACTAACGGTAAAAGCAATGGTAGAATGCTAAAGCAGGAAATGATATTCAGCTTAATGAAGAAAATGAGCGAAGAAGGAGGCATAACCACAGGGAGTGGAATAGTGGAAATATTGCCTGATGGTTTTGGTTTCTTACGTTCAGCAAGTGCAAATTATGCCCCAAGTACCGATGATGTTTATATTTCTAACGGGCAAATAAAGAAGTTTAATTTACGTACAGGAGATATGGCATGTGGAGAAATAAGGCCACCTGGTGATAAAGAAAGATATTTTACTTTAACTAAGGTTCAAAGTATAAACTCTACTGAAGTCAGTGAATTAAGAAAGTACGTCCATTTTGATAATTTGCTTCCTCTTTATCCTGAGGAAAGCATAGTACTTGAGTGTAATAGTGGTGATGATAAAAAAGGCTTAAGCATGCGTGCTATAGATATAGTAGCTCCTCTTGGAAAAGGGCAAAGAGCGTTAGTAGTTGCTCCACCTCGCACAGGAAAAACTGTATTGCTTCAGCAAATGGCTAACTCTATAGCTATAAATCACCCTGAAATAGAATTAATAGTGTTACTTATAGATGAAAGACCTGAAGAAGTAACAGATATGATACGTTCTGTAAAAGGTGAGGTAGTGAGTTCTACGTTTGATGAGCCTGCTTACCGTCACGTACAGCTTGCTGAAATAGTAATAGAAAAAGCTAAAAGAATGGTTGAGCATAAAAAAGATGTGGTAATCCTACTTGACAATATTACTAGACTTGCACGTGCTTATAACGCTGTTATTCCTTCGTCTGGGAAAGTTCTAACTGGTGGTGTGGATTCAAATGCACTGCAGAGACCCAAGCGTTTTTTTGGAGCGGCTCGTAATATTGAAAATGGTGGTTCTTTGACAATCATCGCTACAGCTCTTATAGACACTGGTTCAAAAATGGATGAGGTTATTTTTGAAGAGTTTAAAGGTACAGGAAACGCTGAGATTATACTTGATAGAAAACTTTCTGATAAACGTATATTTCCAGCTATTGACATTACAAAATCCGGAACAAGGAAGGAAGAGCTATTAGTTGATAAGGCTATACTAAATAAAATATGGGTGTTGCGTAGAATACTCAATCCTATGGGATCTGTTGAAGCAATGGAATTTTTACGTGACAAACTACTTTTAACAAAGAGCAATGCTGACTTTTTTAACTCCATGAATCACTAAAAGTAAGCCAGTTATGATGGATATGCTGAGCAAAAAGTAAAACGCTTTTATAGTTAAAATAATTGTATCCGTTCAGGCAATGGCGAACTTAGGGAGCGTTAAATAAACTATACGCGTCAAGTTAAGAAGCAAAGGTAAGAAAATTCAATGAACTTAAGGTGGATACTCTAGTCTTTCTATATCTGTCTTTCACAGAAAATTGTGACCAGTTTGTGGTAAGTTTTTTCAGGAAAATTCTCAAATTATTAATTTTGCTGCTTAACGCTAAAAACAAGTAACCGTTCACGGATTGTGAGAATGAATAAAGAACTAAGCAGTCGTAACTTTTGGAAGGGATTTTGGCCATTGAGACGTGATGTCAAAAATATCGACAACATTCTTCCACGAACCTTTCCCCACGTTCCAACCAGGTGAAAAAGCTGTTTTTACGATAGCCGTCTAATTTGCCGTTCTGCAAGGTTGTTGATTGACTTCAGGCTTTCGTAAAAACTTCCACACCATATCCTCGGCCTTAACATCTTAATGGCCATTCTCAAACCATTCTCGTCATTTCATGAAAAAACCCTTCTTTCGCATTAGTTGTGTAGCATCTTTTAATATTAACAAGGCCTATAATAGTGCAGCACTGCCTTACGTATTGCCAATCCAAATTCTACTTGCTGTAAAATAACACAATCTGCTACATCGCTGCTAATCTCAATCCCTCTATTTATTGGCCCTGGGTGCATAACAATCGCATCTGGTTTTGCGTATGATAGCTTTTGTGAATCAAGTCCATACAAATGAAAATATTCTTTCTCTGAAGGAACAAAACAACTATTATTCATGCGCTCTTTCTGCAGTCTTAAAAGCATGATTACATCAGCATCCTTTATACCTTCAATTAATGAATAATGGACTGAATCTACTTCAGGAAAATGCTTACAAATCAAAGTTGGTGGTGCGACCAAGCTTATCTCTGCTCCAAACATTTTTAGCAACCTTATATTTGACCTTGCAACTCTGCTGTGCAGAATATCTCCACATATCACAACTTTGAGATCCTTTATTTGCTTTTTATGACTGCTGATTACAAGATAATCTGCAAGAGCTTGAGTTGGGTGTTCACTGCTTCCATCGCCTGCGTTGATTAGCGAGCAGCTAACATTCTTAGCCAGCATATTAACAATACCGCTATTTTTTTGCCTGATTATTATATAGTCAGGATTCATTGCATTTAATGTTTTGATCATGTCTTTTAGATCTTCTCCCTTGTTAATAGAAGAAGATCTTATTGGCAAAGTTACAACATTTGCTCCAAGGCTTTTTGCTGCTATTTCAAAAGACGCAAGTGTACGCGTTGAATCTTCAAAGAATAAATTTATTACTGTCTTATTTTCCAAGATATGACTATTTGCAGCTTCTTTTTTAAGGTACTGGTTAGCCAACTTAGTTATATTTTCTACATCATCGACTGTAAGGTCTGAGATGTTTAACAAATTCCTTCTCTTGTGCATAGTTTCCTTTTCAACTACTTGAACCTATTCTACTTTCTTATTATTGTTTTTCAATAGACCTCTTGTGCAGCAATTGTTTTGGTGAAAGAACAGAAAAAGATAGTAAAGTCAAAATTAAGTTAGAAGGAAGAAAAAGTTCAGCGAGTCAAGAGTAAGGTACATTAGCATAAATCTTTCATCCCAGTGTTCAGTGGCACTGGGGATTACTTCCACTTACACTCATCCGCTATCATAACAGCCTCAAGAAGATGCTTCTCAAGTTCACTTAGAGGTAAATCACTTTGTGGATAATTTCCCCAAGACTTTAGTATATCGGAAGTTTCAACGCCTTCAATAACAGGGTATTCTTGGTTTTTTTTAGCGTATAGCTCTTGAGCCTGCTTGCTTACTAAAAATTCCAATAAGACTATAGCATTTTCCCTGTTTTTTGCGTTTTTTGTTACTGCTGCACCACTGATGTTTACCATTACGCCGTGATCATTGCGATTAGGAAAAAAAGCCCCTAGCTTGTCTATAACATTCTTTTTATTTTCTGATGAAAGAATTCTTGCAAAGTAATAACTATTTACTATTGCAACATCTCCTTCACCAGCAGCTACAGCATAAATTTGGTCAGTATCACCACCACTTGGTTTTCTTGCCATATTACTCACAATTCCACTTACCCATTCTTTCGTCTTTTCAAAACCATTATTTGCAATCATAAAAGCAATCAATGACCGGTTATATGGACTTGTAGAAGAACGCACTAATATTTTTCCTTTCCATTTTTTATTTGCTAAATCTTCATAAGTACTTAAGTTTTTAGGATTTACTGACTCTTTATTATAAACCAATATTCTGGTTCTTTTTGTAAGGCCAAACCAATAATCTTCACTATCTCTAAATTTTGCAGGTATAACACTTTTTAAAATCTCTGAATCCACTTGAGATAAAAGCCCTCTTTTTTTTGCCAAAATCAGGTTCACTGCATCTGCAGTTAAAAGTAAGTCAGCTTCACCGCCATTTTCCATGCGTGAAAGTAGCTGAGAATAATCATCAATGATGTAACGTACTTTAATGCCTGTATTTTTTGTAAATTCATCAAATAAAGTACGTACTAATTCTTCTTTGCGCGATGAATAGACATTCACTACTTGTGAATTGTCAGTTCCGCTGTTTTTATACAAAAAAGTAATGACTATTAATACAACTGCTATTAAGGATGTGAATATAAAGGCTTTTTTCATATTGGATAAAAAATAACTTCTTTCAGTTAAAGATACTCAAATAGCGCAATCTTAGCAAGTGTAAAATTCGTTAGATGTAGCTAATATAATTTGGATTTACCGAAGTCAATGTATGAAATAATCGAAATTGTCATTCCAGCGCATGACGCTAGGCCATAAAACCTACTTGACAAACTTCGCCAGCCCCCTTATCATGAAACTGAAGGTATTCAGTTATCTTCATCTGTGCAGATTAAACAGCAAAAAAACAACGTAGTTGGCGTCTTATTTTTAATTTTTTGCACTATGTGCACCTTATGTCTTCACAACATTTCTAGGTTTTTACCTACACAAGCTGAAACGCGCTTATAAGTCGTTTAAGACAGTATAGTACGCCAATTTGCAGGATTAGAGAGTGACAACTAGCTAACACGGGATTTCTTTTGCCTTTTTTTCTGCTTAGTAAATTTCTTAAACATTTGAACTAAGGTGAGCTGCACTTAAAAGCAGCTAAATTGCAGTGTTTAAGACTTAAAAAAACGCCAATACAGAAAATAGACAATGACCAGGGCCTCTTTTGCCTTTTTTTTCGTTTGGTAAATTTCTTAATGTTTATAGCTAAACGACAACCGTCATCCCGCTACGTGTTAGCGGGATCTATGTTAAGAGATACCGCGGCGGTATGACGTAGGGCTACAGGTGTCATCCCAGTGCCCAGACACTGGAATCCAGAAAACTTAACTTTAAATAAGTGGCTGCATGATAAAGACTAGATCCCAGTGTCACGCACTGGGATGACAAAAAAGAGGCACTGGGATGACATCATAGGGGCGCTGGGATGACACCCTGACAATCGTCATCCCGCTACTTGTTAGCGGGATCTGGAGATAAGACTCCGCCAACAATATTGCAATAAACCTGAAACTTGAGAAGACTATTTCTCGAAAGCTTCTACAAAAAGAACGGAGAGTTGAATTTATTTATAGAGCTAATGATCAAATAACCATATGTCTCGATGAATAATATATGGTAGAGCTCATGGGCAACAAAAAATTAATAGTTCGGATTAGTTGTAGTTATGAAGTAAATCGATTAGCAGAGTTGTATCTATTAGATGCATATGAAAAATTAGTGTTAAGTAAACCAATAAAAGCGAGCAAAAAGGAAGAAAACTCTGAATATAAGAAAGTAGATTTGAGGACGGTAAAATGGTAACAGTTAGTTTATATGCAAGAGTTTCTTCAGGTAGGCAAGCACAAGAAGATACAATAGCAAGCCAAATTGCTGCTATAGAGAATCAAATTAGTATGGATGGACATAAATTATTAAATGAATATAAATTTATTGATAATGGTTATAGTGGTTCTAACATAATCCGTCCTGGTTTGGAAAAATTACGTGATAAAATAGCAGAAGGTAACATTGATAAGGTTTATATTCATTCTCCTGATCGTTTATCTCGTAAGTATGCATATCAGATGATATTACTTGAAGAGTTTAAGAAATTAGGAGTGGAAGTCATTTTTTTAAATTATCAAATTAGCGATAATCCAGAATCTCAATTACTATTACAAATGCAAGGTATGATAGCAGAATACGAACGTGCAAAAATCATGGAACGAAGTCGTCGAGGAAAGATTTATGCAGCAAATAAGGGTTGTATAAGTGTAATGAGTGCTGCTCCTTATGGCTATCGTTATATAAACAAAAATACAGAAACAGGACAGGCCTTATTTGAGATTTATGAAGAAGAAGCTGAAGTTGTTCGTAAAGTATTTTCTTTGGTAGGAAGAGAAAGAGCCAGTATAGGAGAAGTATGTCGTAGGCTAAGTGCTATGTCCATTATGACGAGAACTGGAAAAGAGTATTGGGATAGGGCTGTAGTTTTGAGTATGTTAAAAAACTCTGCTTATAAAGGACAAGCAGCTTTTGGTAAAACAAGGTTTGGCGTAAAACTAAAACATATAAGACCGAAAAAAAACTCCTGCGAGCATCCAAAAGATAATTATTCTACTTATCCTGTTCCAAAAGAGGATTGGATTTATATTAAAGTACCTAGTATAGTAAGCGAAGATTTATTTGAAATCGTTCAAGAACAATTAGCTGAGAATAGAAAAATAGCAAGAACAAGACAAAGAGGAGCAAGACATTTATTGCAAGGTTTAGTAGTATGTAAGCTTTGCAATTATGCATATTATGGTACTAGCACTGCAAGGAATAAGGAGGGGAAAAAAACTAATAATCAGGTATATTATCGTTGTGTTGGCACGGATTCATACCGTTTTGGCGGTAATAAAATGTGTAACAACAAATTAATTCGTACAGATACATTAGACATGGCTGTGTGGGAAGAGGTGAAACATCTATTAAAAAATCCGAATAGAATATTAGAGGAGTATAAACGTAGACTTTCAGAACTTACCACTAGATCAAAAAAGCGCTTTGCTTGAAACACAAGAAGATAAATTAAAACGAGGTATTGCAAGGTTAATTGATAGTTATACTCAAGAATATATTGATCAAGAAGAATTTGAGCCAAGAATTAAAGCAATGAAACAAAACTTAAAAATGGTTGAAGAACAAAAGAAAAAGATATTTGATCAGAAAAAACTCACACAAGAGTTAACTCTAGTAGTAACAAATTTAGAGGGGTTTTCCTCTAGTATTAACTCAAGTCTTAATAATGCAGACTGGCTAACTAAACGTGATATTATTAGAACGTTAGTTAAGCGAATTGAGATTAATTTTGAGGATGTAAACATCGTGTTTAGAGTAAAAGAGCTTCCAGACTCTTTTCATATGGAGAAAAATCAATGCTTGCAATGTTGTTGTAGGGGTAACCGCGGCGGTATGACGTAGGATTGCTGTCATCCCGCTACGTGTTAGCGGCTGAGATACCGCGGCGGTATAGTAACTCGTCATCCCGCTACGTGTTAGCGGCTAAGAGATACCGCGGCGGTATGACGGTTCGTGGCGGTATGACGTAGGGCTACAGGTGTCATCCCAGTGCCCAGACACTGGAATCCAGAAAACTTAACTTTAAATAAGTGGCTGCATGATAAAGACTAGATCCCAGTGTCACGCACTGGGATGACATTATTAGGAGCACTGGGATGACAGCTACCCTGACAACCGTCATCCCGCTACTTGTTAGCGGGATCTCTTGTTAGCGGCTGAGATACCACGAATGAATCGCGGTATGACGGTCTGCGGCGGAATGACGATAATCTCGTCATCCCGCTACTTGTTAGCGGGATCTATGCTAAGGAGATACCGCGGCGGTATGACGGTTCGTGGCGGTATATTCGTCATCCCGCTACGTGTTAGCGGCTAAGAGATACCGCGGCGGTATGACGTATTACTTATTATAGCTATAGTTCTACATGAATTACAAAAGTAATATTTACTAGATCTTAATATTTTAGATCTATATTTTAATAAATAATGAGCTGTAATTAGTATGAATGATCCATTTAAAAGTGAGAACTATAAAAAAAATCTCGACTCCTTGATAGAAGCTATAAAGCTGAAAAATATTGGTGAACAATATAATAAAACAGTGAGAGATTTATCCCAGACATTAGAGAGTTTTACAGATAAGGCAGAAGATGTAGCTAAGTTTGTTATATGTAGTGACTTGAATAATTATATAGAACCGGTGAACAAAAAGCCATCAGGTTTTTTTGGAATATTCAAGGAAACATTTAATAAAATCTTGGGAAAAGATGCTTCAATTCAGGATAACGATATAAGAAATTTTGCTAATAATAAATTGCCCAGTCTTGCTGAAAAAATAACATTCGAATACCTAAATGTTTTAAAGAAAATTTCAGATTTAGAGCAAAGTAAAAAAAATCAGGAGGAACATAGATTGTATGGAGTGAACTTAGAGGATAGAACAGCGTCAAAGCAAGAAGAAAATCCTTTATATGAGCAGAGAGAAGATTTAGGCTATGGAAGTTCATTAAATGAAGAGCATGAATATGAAGACATATCACATTATCAAGAGAAAAAGCAAAAGGAAAATCCTTTATATGAGCAGAGAGAAGATTTAGGCTATGGAAGTTCATTAAATGAAGAGCATGAATATGAAGACATATCACATTATCAAGAGAAGAAGAGTAAAATTTTAATAGAAAATTCGCAGAGTTCAAAATCGCCCAAAGAAGAGCCAATTTATGCAACAGTTTCTAAAGAACATATAGAAGCAAAAAGAGAACGTAAGCAGAAACAACAACCTCAATCCCTCGTACTACCAAAACCACCAAGAGCATCGCAAGTGCCAAAAAAGTTTACTACTGGTCAAGAAGTTAGACAAGAATCGAACGTGGTAGTCAAAGATAAACCTGCAGTACCGCCAAAGCCTAAAAATCTAAGCCGTGCTGATCAAAAAGTAAGCACAGAGCCAAAAGTAGTAGAAGTAATTCTTAAAAAATCAGCTGAAAGTAAACCTACAGTACCACTAAAATCTGAAAATCAAGACAATAGGAAATCAGCACAAAAAGCTGCTGGTAAGGCGATACCAAAAGTAGCAGCAGCTACTATGAAAGGAGGAGCTAATCGCGAGATGGGCAGTAAAGTAAAGGCATTAAAAGAAAAATTTGAGCAAAATCAAGCAAAAGGAAATGCTAATGTACGGCTTGCTGAAAGCAAAACTACCCCAGCAGCACAAGCGGATATCGGTGTGAAGAAAAAACAATCTCATTCATTTCTAACAGAGAATAAAAGATCTGCAACGAAACACATAACAGCAAAATCTGATCCAAAATCTCATGTCAGCAAAAATCCTCCTTCCACACAAGTAAGTGTTAAGGAAATGGTTGCACAAATTGAGAAAGGAAAAGGAGGAAGATAGTAACATTTGGGAAAAAAACATATGGTCAAGTCAAGAGATTGTGAGCAAACTTAGGAAGTTATAGCTAAACTGACTGTATCTGTTCAGAGGAGTGGCTAATGTGCAAATATTGAAGCAAAGTGCGTGACTCACAGCTGTACGAACATTGCAATATGGCACATAGTAAACGATGTCATCCCAGTGCCCAGACACTGGGATCCAGTTTTCCATATAATCTCATCGAAAATGTTGTAATCACTTTCTGTGCTAGTTTGCTTGTGAACAAGCAAACTTTTCTGGTTCCCAGTGTCAAGCACTGGGATGACATCATAGGGACACTGGGATCTAGGGAATGTTCAAAAAACTGTGTCAAATCAACTCATACACTTCATTACCAACTTCATGATGAAGTTCTGCAGTTGGATGGAAATAATCAAAAAAGAAATAATCCTTTAGTGTTTCTTCGCTACACCCAGGGTTATAGTGAACGTCAAGTTCCCCTTTAAATATCAACTTTAAGAGTATTTTTATATTTTCTTTAAATCTCCCAATTTGGTCTGCAATGTTCGATGTGCATGCATCTTGACAATTTAAACCTTTGCTCTTGTATTCGCTAAGCATACTTTTCATTTTAGAGTTAAGATCAAATGCTTTTATTTCAAGATTTGTACTTTTCTTCATATAATCTAAGCCATTAGCCAATTTTGCATTGAAACTCTCTGTGAGCTTCGTAGCTAGTTCCCTTGCTTCTTCATCTCTATTAAAAGCTGGTATTGAGCCAACTTCAGGTGCGTTTGCAACAACTACATGCTTAACACCATGTTCATTTAGAACCTTAAGTGCATTACATATTTCACTCACTGCTTGTTCCAACACTTCTTCCGCTTTAGTATCGTCATAAGCAGTGGCAACCATAACATCATTTCCGCCGATTATGATGCAAAATAAATCTTCTTCACCTATATCTGGATGATGTTTAATTACCGCATCTAGCTGGTTAGCTAAACGAAATTTATTGAAGAAATAAGAAAAAATAGGGTCAAAAATTTCAGACGCTGTTGCACATGAAACTGCATAGTTTTGACCTTGCTGTTCGTGGCATCTACCAAAAAATGAATAACTCCACCCAGGTTTAAATTCGTCTAAATCTAAATATTTTGCTACATATTCAACAGCAGTAGGGCCATTGCTAAAAGATCCTCCTTGATAAAAAGGGTCATCAAACTTTACGCTTTTTGCAAAGGATAAGTTATTTAAAATTCCAATGATTGCGCCATTATCGGATAAACTATCACCCAGAACATAAAAATTTCTATACTTTGAATTAGAATTGTCATTTTTGTTTGTCATAATATTTACCGTAGATTAGCATGTTGTTTCATTAGATTCATAAAAAAAAATAGCGGTGCAACTTTTTTACAACCCCCATTTTAAACTTTATTGTGCATTTCCTTCATATCATACCTTTTTGAAAAAACGTTTTATTTTAAAAACGCTCTGACTTTTTCTCCACTTTTTCCGGGCAAAATCAGCTTCTTCTTAACTTGACACGTATACTTAAAAGAACCCTCTAAGTTTTCTAGCGCGGCTTGGATGTTTCAACTTGCGCAGTGCTTTTGCCTCTATTTGCCTAATTCTCTCACGTGTTACATTAAAAATTTTTCCTACTTCTTCTAAGGTATGCTCCTTCCCATCTTTACCAAGGCCAAAACGCATTCTTAGAATTCTTTCTTCCTTTGGTGTTAAAGTTGCAAGAACATTGGTTGTAATGCCACGCAAGTCAGCAAGTATTGCAGCATCCTCTGGTCTGGAGACTCGCTTATCTTCTATACAATCACCGAAGGTACTACTATCATCCTTTCCTGTTGGAGCTTCAAGACTTACTGGGTCCCTTGCTATTTTCATAACTTTGCGTATTCTTTCCAGTGGCATTGTCAGTTCTACACTTAATTCCTCTAACGTCGGCTCTCTTCCCATCTCATGAGTCATTTTTCTTAATGCTCTGTTGATTTTACTGATAATTTCTACCATATGAACTGGTATTCTAACTACTTTAGACTGCTCAGGTATTGCCCTAGTGATTGATTGTCTTACCCACCAAGTGCCATAAGTTGAAAATTTATATCCACGTTTGTAATCAAACTTATCCACGGCCTTCATAAGACCAATATTGCCTTCTTGTATCAAATCAAGCAGATCAAGGCCTCTTTTTGAATACTTCTTAGCAATGGAAACTACTAGCCTTAAGTTAGCCTTAATCATCTCTTGCTTTGCTTCAGAGACTTCTCGTTCGTGTTTTTGTATTCTCCTGATTAGCTCCTTAAATTCTTGCACGTTATCTTCCTGTATATGCTGCTTAATACCGTTCAAAGTACTAGCTATATGTTCAGAGTTATCGTCTATAAACCTTAAAAATTTGTTTTTTAATTCACCTGTAAAAGAGGACTGATTTTCATTGATCTTTAAAAGACTTATCTTTTTCAATTCGTGCTTTAAAAGCACGTCATCATAAACTTTATAGAAACTTTCTCTATCGATATCGTATTTTCTAGCCTCAGCAATAAGATTAGCCTCTTCAAGCGTGATGGATCTATTTATCTTATAAAGTTCTTGTGTAATTCTGGCAACAGCAGCATCACTTAACTTAATTTGTAATGCTATAGACCATATTTGACTATATAAATTCTCTAGTTCATCAGAGGAATCTTTAGAATTTTTTCTTAATACCAATGCTTCATTTGTTAAAGTAATTATCTCATCCAATGCAACTATGACCTTTGGCAATAAGTCACTTTCCATTTCAAGAATAGAAACATTTAAATTCGCTGAATTTATATCTTCATTATCACCGTCTTTCTCATCATCACTTTTTTTACTATCTTTCTCATCATCACTACAGTACTCAGCATCTTCAGAAACATCCTCAGAATCCTCAACATCTTCAGCACTTTCTTCACTCTCTTCTTTGGGTACCACATTAAAGTCAGAGTTATAAATTGCATCCAGATCTATAATTTCTCTCAGTAAGAGAGCTCCGCTACTTAAATCATCACGCCATACTTTTATCACCTTTAATGTTACTGATGTTTCAATTATTGCACGTAACATGTTATGCTTTTCAGATTCAATTTTTTTTGCTATCTCGATTTCATCTGCCCTTGACAAAAGCTTTACAGAGCTCATGTCTTGTAAATAAATCCTCACTGGATCATCATTTTGTACTAAAGTTGCAGTAACATTTGGCGATGTGTCATCATCATCAAGTTTACTATCATCACTGTTGGAAGGAATATCTTCTTCATCTTCGCTACTTTCAAGCACATTAATTCCGGAATCCTGCAATAAAGATATAGCATCATCTATAAAATCAGACGAAAAATTTTCATCTGATAATTTATCATTTATATCATCAAAGGTGACAAAACCACCTTTTTTTATACTTTTAGTTACAAGATCTCTGATAATTTTTTTCTTATCTTCTGCATCATTAATAGTTGACATCATTACCTTTATAGTTTATAATTTTATTTCTTATTAACAAATAAACTTACAACGAGCAAGTCTATAATTTTACTTTTAACTTGTGGCTATTCGTTACTTCATATAGTTTAAGATACTGTTAATTTATGTACACTTGTCTTGATCAATTGTTCCATACTTTTCTTCCATTTTTACTGCTATGGACAATCCAACTGAAAATGTTGCAATTCCAACCACTATAGCAGTAAGCATTAAAACATGAGGTATAGGATTGCTATATGAATAAAAATTTGAAACCAATATAGGAGGCAAAGAATTTTTTATATATCCTAGAGATATGTAAAACAACAAAACAGATGCTTGGAAGACGCTTACCCCTATCATTTTCTTGATTAAATTTTTATCGTTTATAATAATATATAAACCTAGCACCATTAATACAATAATAATCGTATAATTATATAAAGTCATTGTTTTTTCCTACGAGCAAAATTCATATATATAATTAACATAGAGGAGCAGACAGTAAATGCTACACCTAATTCCACCAAAAAAATACCCAATTTTTGACCGGTTCTATTATTGGCTGACAAGATATCATAAGATAAAAAATTTTGGCCAAGTAAAGTTGTTGCAACGCCCGTTCCTCCATAAATTAAAATACCTAACACGTTAGTCAATCTAATCACAGAATAAGGTATTGCTTTTAGAGTTGTAGATACACCAAATAGCATTGAATATAATATTATCCCGGAGGCAATAATTATTCCTGCTTGAAAACCTCCACCCGGAGTGTAATCACCGTGAAATTGTATGTATAAACCAAATAAAATGATAAAAGGTATCATCAAAAATGTTACTGCATTTAATATCGGATCTTTAATCATTGTCTTTTTCTTCTTTTAATATCAACGTTATACAAAGCGCAGCAGTAAAAACTACTATAGTTTCTCCAAACGTGTCATAACCACGAAAGCTTGCCAAAACAGCTGTCACTATATTAGGAATACCGGTAGCTTTTTCGGTATTTTCCACATAATAAGGAGCAACATGCAAGTGGATCGGAGCATTGTGGCTGCCAAAATCTGGCAATTGAATCATAAAATATGACAAACATACAGCCAGAAATAACATAAAAAAAAGCGTTATAGGGTTATGAGATAGATTTACTTTATGATTCTTTATCAAGGAGAGTGCTGCAAACGTAAAAATCGTACTGAGCCCCGCACCAACAGAAGCTTCAGTAATTGCAACATCAGGTGCATTCATAATTAAGTATATAAGCGCAATAAGTGAACTAAATACACACATTAGAACAGCACTTACGACTAAATGTCGCGAGAAGACTATAAAAACCGTAACTGTTAGTAACAACAAAAGTAGCACTATATTTAATATTTCTAACACCTTAACCTTCTTTAACAGTTTTTTTCTTAACTTTATAATAAGTGCGCGCTAAAATATAGCCATTAGTTGAGCTAGCTACCCATATTATAAGAATTAATAATATTATTTTAACAGTATTGATTGAAAATCCATTCTGCAAAGCAAAACCAATTAACAATAGCGTTGCACCGCTAGAATCTGTAATACCTGCTGCATGTAACCTAGTATAGAAATCAGGAAATCTAATTACTCCCACACTTGAAATGATTACTGAACAAATGCCTAAAAATATAAGAACGGATCCTATCATAAATTATTAAAACAACATTAATCTCATTAGTGCTATAGTTGATATAAAGCTAATGCTAGCATACAACAATGCTATATCAATTAAAAAAAAATTATTCAGAATGATTGATATTGCTGTTATGAGTACAACTACTTGCGTTGAGAAATTATTGAACGCTAAAACCTTATTGTACACATCACTTGACTTAGACACTATGCGGCACAACATTATACTCATACAGAACAACAGTGTATAGATAGCAATGTGAAGCATTTAAAGACTATGTAACTTCAGTAGATTTCTAAACGGATACTTCTTCATCGCCATCTTGATCATCTATTTCACCATCCACTTCATAATCTTGGCTTTCTTGACTTGGATCAAGATCTGTGTAAAATTGACCATCAGAAAAATTTAATAAATTCGCTAGCTTACTTGTATTACTGCTGTAAACATTATTCATATTTCCTTTCATGTACTCCTTGCATCTACCTACCAAAAGGTTAAATAGCTCATGAGTATCCACCTGTTTTTCTGCTATTTCACATAAGGAAACTATGGTGTTTTTATGGTCTTTAAACTGAACTGTTTGAACTGGATTACTTGCTCCTGTATTTAAATCATGTGTTCTTTGACTTGCCAATAGAACCAATTTGAAACGGTTACTTACCTGTTCTATACACTTTTCTACAATAGACTCAGCCATAAGATACTACCTTAATAAGTTTTATACTATATCACAAAAAACAAGTTGTCAACTTTGTATCTATTGCGATTCAACTTCATGTTTTACTTTTTCTGCCTCAGATTTTATTTCTTGGCTTTCTGTCATCGTGATTGTTATTTCATGATCAAGTTTTTTTAGAAATCCTAACAATCGCTCTAAAGAAAAACCATCTATTTTACCATTTTTAATTTGTGATACCTTTGGCTGATCAATACCAAGTTTCTCAGCTGCAAAAGCCTGAGTCCAAGCATTTTTTTCTATAATTTTATTTATTATATAAAGCAACTTTGTTTTTATTGCTGCACTGTCTAAGTTATTTAACGATATTGTTTCCATAATTCTTATACTCACATATCAATTAACTTTATTAAATATTATAGCATAATATTTAATATACCAAGATATTAATATCATATAACTTGTCAATAATTATATGATATCAAATTTAAAACTTTAAGTTGATTGTATATTAATATTTCAATCAAATTTCTAGTAATTTTAAATTACCATTTTACCATCAGCCTCTCTGAAAAAATCATTTACAGAAAGAACAAGCTAAAATTACAAAGCTTGAAATACAAAAATAATTATTTTATAAATTTATCTTACATAAGAAGTTTATATCTCTATATCTTAACATAGATATTTATTTAAATTTTTAAAATTTCTATTTTAACGAGAATTCTATATACTATATTTATAATATAACTTAAATATTTGTTGCTTTTTAGCTGGAACACTATTTAGTTAGTAAGTAAAATTGTGTTGAATATGACAAAAATAAAAAAAGATGTTGCTGTTATTATGGGAAGTGAGTCAGATTACACCACTATGGTCCATACCGTCGATATGCTAAAAGCATTAGAAGTTTCACATGACATATTCATAATATCTGCACATAGAACACCAGAAAGGCTCTTCAATTTTGCTAAATCTGCACAAGAAGAAGGTTTTAAGGTTATTATAGCTGGTGCAGGAGGTGCAGCTCATTTACCTGGTATGGTTGCGTCATTAACTTGTTTACCAGTTATCGGCGTTCCTGTGCATAGTAAACAATTAAATGGGCTGGACAGTCTACTCTCTATAGTTCAAATGCCAAAGGGTGTTCCAGTTGCAACCATGTCTATAGGAGAAAATGGAGCATATAATGCTGCCATTACCGCCGTATCTATATTGTCAATTTCCAACAGTGAAATTGCAGGTAGGTTAAAAAAGTGGAGAGAGAGACAGATCAAAGAAGTAAAAGAAAAACCAGTTTCATAATAAATCTATGGCAATAATCCTTCTAGACACAAAAACCATAAACCGTATAGCAGCGGGGGAGGTGATAGAAAGGCCAGCAAGTGTAGTAAAGGAATTAGTGGAAAATGCAATAGATGCTGGAAGTTTAGAAATAGAGATCAAAATAGAAAGTGGTGGGCGTAACCTTATTATTGTGACAGATGATGGTAACGGAGTAGAAAAAAACGATTTAGAACTTGCGTTTATGCGCCATGCTACTTCAAAATTGAGCGATAGTGAGTTGATAGAAATCAAGCATCTTGGCTTTAGAGGAGAAGCTCTGCCTTCAATAGCAGCAGTAAGTAGGATAAAATTATCGTCTAAAGCAAGCGGAGCAAGTGAAGCATGGTCTATAAGTTATGAGGGTGGAGAAAAGATGGGGGAGCTAACTCCTTACTCTTTATCACAAGGGACACATATTGAAGTACGAGATTTGTTTTTCGCTACCCCAAATAGACTAAAATTTCTAAAAACCGAAAGAGCAGAAACTCAAAGCATTGTTGATATTGTAAATAACCTAGCAATGATTAACTATCATATAGGGTTTACTCTCACTTCAGGTAATAAAAAGCTCTTAAAATACGCTAAGCAGACTTCGTTATTTCATAGATTGTGTGAAGTAGAAGAAGAATTTCAGGGCAATTCTTTGGAGGTCAATGAAGAAGAAGACGGCATCAAACTTACGGGACACATCTGTAAGCCAACCGTCAATCGTGGTAAGTCAACTCAGATCTATACATTTGTTAATGGAAGGCCAATTAAAGATAATTTACTTATTGGTGCGGTTAGGTATGCATATCATGATTTTATTCCAAGCGATAGGTATCCTTTTGCAGCGTTACATTTAGAGATACCTTATGATCAAGTAGATGTAAATGTGCATCCAAATAAATCAGAAGTAAGGTTTCAGAATAAGAAGCTCATATATGAGATAGTGACAAGAGGATTAATCAAAGCATTGTCAAGAAGGATAGGCACCTTTGATGTCATTCCAGCTAGTGACCAGAAAACTACTAATACAATAGAGGGTTTTTTGAAAGGTTCATTATCAGATTCTTTTGATAAATCTGATGTTCAAAATGAATTTTATGAAAGAAGGCCAAGTCCTTTTGAAAATCAACTAATAAAAGAATTTGCTTCTCCAAATGAAAAAGCAAAAGGCTTATCAGAACAGTCAAAATCGTTTGATTATACCGGCATACAGAAATCCCCATCACAAGCGGAAATTATGGTTCTAGAAAAAAAGGTGTTAGAGCAAGTTGATTTGATAGAGAGCCACCCGCTCGGGTTTGCACGCTGTCAGGTCTATAATACTTACATTATTGCCGAGGTAAGAGACAAATTGATTGTAGTTGATCAGCATGCAGCCCACGAGAGGTTAGTATATGAATGCCTAAAACAAAAATCAAGTATAAAAAGACAAAAACTACTTCTTCCTGAAACGGTTGAAATCAAAAATCAAGCTGGAATGGAGATGATTGAAATCTATAAAGATAAGTTATTTGAAATGGGTTTTGATATTGAAATCAAATCAGAGAATAAAGTGATAGTAAAAGAAATCCCTGCAATTTTGGGAGCAATAGATGTGAAAGAGATGCTAATTAATATAGTGGGTAGATTAACGGAAATAGAAGATACATTGCCAGTAGAAGACAAAGTGAACAAGATATTGGCTACTATCGCTTGTCATGGATCAATTAGAGCAGGCAGGAAAATGAGGTTAGAGGAGATGAATGAGCTGCTGAGACAAATGGAAAAAACTCCATATTCCGGGCAATGCAACCACGGAAGACCAACTTATATAGAAATGAAACTCAGTGATATTGAAAAACTTTTTGAGCGCAGGTAATGAGGTTGCCATAAATATGTAAGTGCTCTTTCCTCGTCATCCAAGTAGCTCATAGAAACGGATTAAACGAAAAACGACTTGACAAACTCCGCCAGCTCCCTTATCATGACAATAAGGGTATTTATGACTCAAAACTTGTTTTTGACCTGCAGGCTCAATGACAAAATTCAGTAAAAAAACTCAGGTATTTATTGGCGGATTACATAAAATTATAGCGGCTGCATGTCTTTTAAATTTTTTCTACATTCAGCCAAACCGCGCTTAAACTAAGCGTCAGCACATTATTACAGCGCCACTTACAGTAATATAGAGTCAAAACTCGCTACTCGGGGCTTCTTTTGCCTTTTTTTTCGTTTGGTAAATTTCTTAATGTTTATAGCTCAAAGAGAGGTGTCATTCCAGCACTTGATGCTGGAATCCAGGAATTTTATCAAGTATAAAAGTTATGTTAAAATGCACCATTTATGGAAAACTAGATCCCAGTGTCTGGGCACTGGGATGACGAGAAAGGAGCACTGGAATGACATCATAGGGGCGCTGGAATGACACCCTTTCCTAGATGGAGATAAATTACAATGTTTGTACAGTTATGGGATTGCGCAGTGGATGCAGTTTAACATAAAAAGCTTTGCTTTTTGAAATTTTGGGTTATACTTAACTTCAACACTATTAGCAGGGGTAATGATCATGAATAAAGAAGAAGCTTTAAAAATATTAGGCTTAAATGCAAATCCCAGTGAGCAAGAAATCAAAAAGGCATATAGAAAATTAGCCCTTGAATATCATCCTGATAAACATTCAGGTGAGAGTAAGGATGTGCAAAAACAAAACGAGGAGAAATTTAAAGAATTAGGTGCTGCATATAATTTTCTTACCGGAAATGATGTAAAAGAAGCTACAACATTTAGTGGTGAAGATTTAGATAGAGTTAGTTCTACCGATGATTTATTAATTCTTTTGTGCTTTGCTATTCTCAAGAAGCAAAAGGATTTTTTAGAAAAGTTACTTTCTAGGTTTAAAAGTGGTGAAGGCGAAGAGTTTGGTGATTATATTAACGAAAAGAACTTTACAACATTTGATAATTCACTGTTATATATTGCTTGCCTTCTGGGTTACACTGATATTGTAACACTGCTTTTAAAACACAAAGCAAACCCTGACTTATCAAAGGATTATACACCATTACTTACTGCATGTTCGATGGGTCGTGCTGATGTTGTAGAAATACTTTTAAAATACAAGGCGAACCCTAATTTATCAAGCGGGCCAAACAATTTTCTACCATTGCTTACCGTTATTTTTTCGCATACGAATGATAGTAATAAAGAAAATTACATTAAGATTACAGAGCTATTGCTAAAATATGGTGCGGATCCCAATACATTAGTAAAAGACAGTATTAGAGTTATAGAGTGTACTGAAAGCAACATCTTGAAGCGTACATTTATGTTGCATGGCAATAATAAGATTAAAAAATTAATGGTGCAATATGGTGGCGTTGACCGTCATTACCTTTTTACTTACGGGTTATTTGCCACTTATTTTACTTCATGCATGATAATCCACGTTTCGTCTATTTATAAACTAAGTAATTATGAAATACCTATTTGTATATTTGCTATATTATTCTGTACATATAGGGCCTTAGAGGCAGCATTTTTTGCAAAAACAAAAGAACCTTCTCCTGAATTTGCTGAAGTTATTACTGAAAAAGTAGTAAATAATGTTGGGCTAAATGCCGAGGACAATTCTAAAAGAATTGACAATGCATTAGCTTAATCACAACTGTACGAGAATTGTGATTTAAGAGCAATCTCCACCAAGAAGGGTGTCATTCAAGTAGCTGACACTGGAATAACGTCCTCCTTTGTCATCCAAGTACCCTCTTCTTGTCATTCCAGTGCTTGGCACTGGGATGACACCCTGACAATCGTCATCCCGCTACTTGTTAGCGGATGAGATACCGTGAATAAATCACGGTATGACGGTTCGCGGTGGTATAGTAATTCGTCATCCCGCTACTTGTTAGCGGGATCTATGCTAAGAGATACCGCGAATGAATCACGGTATGACGTGTTTAGCCATAGAAACTAAAAAAGTTCTTTTTTAAAAAACTTAAGTTATACTTATAAGTGTTTGATATCTTATATAGTAATTATGTCGAGTTTAAGCTGCCTTTATGGCGATAATGCAGAATTTGTGGAAGAAATGTATAGCCGTTATCTGCAGGGCGATAAATCAATCGGGGAAGATTGGTATAGAATTTTTTCAAGCAATTTAGAAGTTAATAAAGCAGAGCCCTGCAATGCAACTAAGGTAGATGATTCAGTTTCTAGTTTAGCAAATTTCTTCAGGTCCTATGGTCACTTTTTTGCAGACTTAAACCCATTGTCACCAAGTGAGAATCAATTAATAGATTACCAAAAATATTCAAATCTATCTCCGGCAAGTGACGCTGAAATCTATAGAGATATTTACTGCAAGAATATCGGTTTTGAATTTATGCATATCTCCTCTTATGAGGAGAGAATATGGCTGCAGGACAAGATCGAAAATCAAACCTATACGCTGAGTTTACAAGATAAAAAGGAAATCCTGAGGCACTTGATCGAATCTGAGATGTTCGAGCAATTTCTCCATATGAAATTTCCTGGATATAAGCGTTTTTCTATCGAAGGTGGAGAGTTAGCTATTGTTGCGATTGAGAGAATTATTAGTGATTCTGCGGCTTTTGGCATTGAAGAAGTAGTTCTTGGCATGGCTCACCGCGGACGACTTAATGTTCTGACCAAAGTTATGGGCAAAGAATATGCGGCAATGCTATCTGAATTTCAAGGCAACCTTGCATACCCAAGTGGTCTTGAGGTGTCTGGTGATGTTAAATATCACCTTGGTTATTCTTCTGATCGAGCACTTACAGGTGGCAAAAAAATACATTTAAGTTTATGCCCTAACCCATCTCACCTTGAAGCGGTGAATCCGGTTTTGGCTGGAAGAATAAGAGCAAAACAGAATATAAGGTCTGTGCTTGGCATATCAATTCATGGTGATGCGGCTTTCATCGGTCAAGGTGTCGTTGCCGAGACCTTGAGCCTAAGCAACATTGAAGGTTATAAAGTGGGTGGTATTGTGCACATTGTTATAAACAATCAAGTTGGTTTTACTGCTAACCCATGCTGCGCACGATCCTCTTTTTATTGCACTGACATAGCAAAATCAATAGAAGCTCCGGTTTTCCATGTGAATGGAGATAACCCGGAAGCTGTGAGTTTTGCTGCAAGTCTGGCGATGGAATATAGGCAGAAATTTAAAAAGGACGTAGTGATTGATATAATATGCTACCGCAAATACGGCCATAATGAAGGCGATGAACCGAATTTCACTCAGCCACTTATGTATAAGCTGATATCAAAACATAAAACTCCTGGAACATTGTATGAAGAAAAATTGACTGCAGAGAAAGTATTAGATGGCGATGAAGTAAATAAATTGCGCAGTGAGTTCAGGGCAAAATTAGATAAAAGTCTTGCTGAATCAGTGACTTACACTCCAAAAAAAGCTGACTGGTTCGGTGGAGTGTGGTCAAAATTAAGAAGAGCAAAGCTGAACGATTTGAGCGAATACTACACGGATTCTGGTGTTCCGCCAGATGAGTTGAAAAAATTGGGTGTGCATATAAATAGCAATATTCCAAGTAGCTTTAACATTAACAATAAGGTTAGAAAAATACTCGATGGAAGAATAGACAGCATAAATTCTGGTAGCAATATAGACTGGGCAACTGCCGAAAGTCTTGCATTTGCGTCACTGCTTACAGAAGGAATAGGAGTGCGTTTATCAGGACAAGATTCTGGTCGTGGGACTTTCTCGCACCGTCATTCAAGGCTTGTTGATCAGGCAACAGAAGAAGCGTTTATTCCGCTAAACAATATAAATGAAAAGCAAGCTCACTTTGAGGTCATAGATAGCGCTTTATCAGAGTATGCTGTAATGGGCTTTGAATATGGATATAGTCTTGATTCTCCGTATTCACTGGTGCTCTGGGAAGGACAATTTGGTGATTTTGCAAATGGTGCACAAATTATGATCGACCAGTTTATCGCATCTGCAGAAACAAAGTGGTTGCGATCAAGCGGTCTAGTTCTATTGTTGCCCCACGGTTATGAAGGGCAAGGACCTGAGCATAGCTCCGCACGTATAGAGAGATTTTTGCAACTCTGCGCAGAGGATAATATGCAGGTAGTTAATTGTTCCACTCCGGCGAATTACTTCCATGTCTTACGCAGACAAATGCATAGAGACTTTCGTAAGCCTTTAGTAGTGTTTACACCTAAATCACTATTGCGTCATAAAAGAGCAGTTTCTAACCTATCTGACTTTGAAGGAAAATTCCTCACGGTAATTCCAGAATGTAGAACAGGTTTAGTTTCAAATAATGAAATACGTAAAGTTGTAATATGCAGTGGTAAAGTTTATTACGATATAATTGAAATGCTTGAAACACAAAAAATAAACGATATAGCAGTGATACGTTTAGAACAATTCTATCCGTTTCCGGCCGATAAATTAAGCAGCGAACTTGAAAAGTACAAGAACGCTGAAATTATATGGTGTCAAGAAGAACCAAAAAATATGGGGGGATGGTTTTTTGTCAACCCATTGATAGACGAGGTGTTATCTGACCTCAATATTCAAGCAAAAAGACCTAAGTGTATCGCAAGACCTGCTGCTGCATCTCCTGCATGTGGTTATGCTAGTGTTCACACTCAGCAACAGGAGGAAATTTTAAAGCAGCTTAATTAAACTTCACCTCTACTAGTGGAATGTTATTCCAGCTATTGCTTCCATAGTCATCAATAGAAGCGTTTAAGTAATCTGTATCAAAGCGCACGGGCACATCAAATTCGAAGCTCGCAGTGATTATCGCATCTTTTACTGGTGGCTTCATAAATGTTATTTCTCCCGTTGAATAATTTACTGAATATTCACTCTCTTCTTTACCATTTAAATAAATCTTTACTGTCCCATGTACTGGCTTTTTGATCATGCGTATATGCTTATCTTCCCCACTTACATAAGTTTTGATTAGCTGAAAAGTCGTTTTTTTGTTATCTCCTATACCAATCTTTTGATTAATGGCTATAAAATCTGACCAATCCTTAAAACGAAACCCTATTGCTTTACCTTTTCGTGCATGAAAAAATGTTATGAGTTCTGTTAGCTGCTCGTTTGATCTGACCCCGTAAGCTATGTTGTATCTAGTGCGTGCATGAGACCAATTGATGTTGCGCTGTTCACAACCGTTATGAGTTGTTACAACGTCAGTGGAAAATTCCGGTCCTCCAGTGGAACCATAAGATATATTTTCTGGAAATCTAATTTCTGTGAATGACATATGTCCTCCTATGAAAGTAAAATTAAAGTAATTTGAGCTAAATAACACCAGGTCATCCTGATTAAAAAGTACAATTATTGATGTCTGTGCTTGAGAGAAAACTTGCTAATTGAATGGTATCTTAAGTGTAATTTAAGCACCACGCCTACGGTACATTGTACTCAGGTTCGTTTACGTTGTCAAGTAAAAAAATAAAATTTTATAGCAAATTAATCGCTGAAGCTAGTTTTTGCTTGCGACTTAATTCATCTACTTTTTTGCGTAATACATTCAAATCAGTTGCTCCTACAAACAGACTATCCCCAATTATTAAAAAAGGTGTGCCACCTACTCCCAAATCTCTTACTAGGAGCTTACTGCCATTTATCATTTGCTCAATTTTGTCCGCGTTATTTTTCATGGAATTATTAAAGTCGTCTTCATTAATCCCTATGCTTTTCACTATATCCAATATGCTTTCGTCTGAAAATCCTCCTTTGTGACTTAAAGCAGAATAGTGAAAGTCGAAATATTTTTCTTTATCAATAAAGTAAACAGCTAAAGCGCTTTTTGCTGCCCTTAAAGAGTCATTACCAAGTATTGGAGCATCCCTAAAGATATACTTAATTTTACCGTCGTTAATTAACTGTTTTATATCGTCTTTTATAGTCTTGCAATATCCACAAGAATAGTCAAAGAAACCTACAGCTATAACACTACTATTTTCATTTCCGGAGTAAGGATAAGTAAGGTCAAATATTTGATCCTTGTATTGTGAAATTTTACTTTTGGTCACATTATCTCGAGCAGCGTAACTACTTTTAATCGACTCCTCTTTGAGAGTTTTTACGATCTTATCAAAATTTCTACTTATATAATTATCTAATTTCTCACCTATATAATCATCGCTTAGCATTTGGCTGCGATTTGAAAGCCAATTGTTTATTACTGGTAAACTTGCTACTGCCAGTATAAGGATCAATAAAAACGATATTCTAGACATACACTTACTTAAAGAATAATCAGACACATTATATTAAATAAATGTTCAATCTTAAGATATAAAAACATTTATATCAAGAAATGCAAACTTTATAAAGTGAAATTTAAGCATATTGTTGTAAAGTTCATTAGAAGATTTGGTGATGAAAACTTGTGCAGAGTTGGGGATTTGAGAGATTTGGATGGTCTTTACCGTCACGTCTAGCAATTGTAAGTGTGGTAGTAAAAAGTTGATTATCTTGTAATTGCCGCATATAATACTGGTAAACGCGGCGGTAAATTATATGAATGATTGGTAAAGAAACAGCCATCCTAGAAAGTAAACTTCTTTCCTAATCAGCTGGCTGTTTGTATTATAGGCAGCATTGTGTAAGTCTAATAAAATGATTTTTCAGTAAATATGGTGACGTAATGAAATTTTTAAAAACTCTCTTTAACTTAGCATTATTAGTACTTTTTGTAGCTTCTACAGCTGAAGCGAGGTGGAGCAAGTATGAAGATGCTTCCGTTGAGGTCAAATTTTCTAATGTTAACATTAGTGTTAATAAGGATGGTACCTATGAAGTGGAAGTTGAACAACTAGTAAAAATACTCAAGGAATCTGAGCGTAGCAGATTCTCTCCGTATAGTGTTATTTATAATGGTGATAGTACAGACTTGACTGTTTTAGAGGCTAAAACAGCTTATAACGGAGAGGAATATATAGTCACTGAAGACATGATGGAGGATAAACCATTGGCTAGTCCTGGCAAAAGTTTCGATCAGTTAAGGCAAGTAACCATATCATTTTCTAAAATAGAAATTGGTACCGAAGTATATTTAAGATATAAAAGTATTAACAAAAAAGTCCCTGTTGATAATTTTTATAGCTTGAGCTTTTCTTATTATGGGAATTACTTCCAAGCAGAAAATACTAAAATCAATTCTAAATTACCTCTAGAGATTAAAGTTAATGATCCAAGAAACGTATTAAAGATCGTTGAGAAAAAAAAGAATGATGTACATTCTATAAGTATTACTTTAAAAAAAGCAGTTTATGAAAACACAATAAATGAGCCACATAATGGAATATTGAATATTAAACATAATACTTGGGTATCATTGTCAAGCTTATCTAAATGGGAGGATTTAGCTAAAAAATTAGCGCCTGGATATCATAGCGTCATTAATCAGCCACTTCCTGCAACTTTTACAGCTATAGTAGGATCTGCTGCCAATAAGAATACTGATGAGGAGAAAATTAATGCTGTTACTTCTTTATTGAACGAAAAAATCCAATACATGGGAGATTGGCGTACAGTATCAGGAAAGTATTTTCCGAGAGATTTAGAGAAAATTGCTGATTCTCAAGTCGGGGATTGCAAAGACTTTTCTGCCAGCACGGCTGCTATTTTACAAGAACTTGGTTATAAAGTTCAACCTATTTTAGTTATGAGGGGAACTACTGGCATTTCCAATCCTGAAGCGTTACCTAATATGGATAATTTTAATCATGTGATGCTTAGAGTAACAAATAAAGGTGGAAAAATATATTGGATTGATCCAACTAATACTGTCAGTATGGCTCAGGGTATTTTCCCAGACATTGCTAATAGGAATGCTCTAGTACTGGATTCTGAGGAAGCTAGTTACATAAAAATTCCTGCTGTGCAAGCTGAAAACTCAAAAGTGATATCCTATAGTGAATTAACTATAGAAGATAATGTTGTAAGTGAACGCGGATGGCTTACTGTTCAAGGGGAGTCAACTCTAAGCTTAACAGGTGTTGGATTATATTATTCAAACGAACAATTAAGAGATTCTGTTTTTCGTATGATTAGTGGAGTATATCTTGATGAAGAAGAAAAGAAGTTCTTAGAGTTACCTGATCTTACTTTGCGTAATGTAGAGGGTCTTACAATTAAGTATGAATTTCAGCAAAAAAATAAGGTTTTTAAGACAAATCTAGGGCCTGCTTTGAATTTAGGAAATAATTGGCTTAATGATGTTGTGAATACAGCTTCTGATCAAGTATCAGACCTTTTTATCGGTATTCCTAAAACGAAGGAAAGTCATATGATAATAAAAGATATTAAAATTAAAAACTGTGAAAGTTTGAATTTTGAAATAGATACTCCTTGGTTATATGTAAATAGGTTCTGTAAATATAAAAATGATGGAACTGAATTTAGCAATGTAATAGCTATAAAGAAAAGTTTTATTACTAATGAAGAGTTAAAGACTGCTGAATATAAAAACTTAAAAAGCGAGCTGGAGAATAATTTTTCTAAGGCCTCTATAGTAATCAGTGAATAGATAATTGTCTTATGTACTTATTGTGCTGGAATCTGGGGAAAAGCACTACTTAGTAGACTTAAATACTCAAATATGTACACCAACTTACGCGACTTCATTAAAGCCTTAGAAGAAAAAAAAGATCTGATTAGGATTAAGGAGGAAGTTTCAACAGTTCTTGAAATGACAGAAATTCACCGTAGGGTTTTGTCAAACAAAGGGCCAGCTATAATTTTTGAGAATGTTGTTAAAGAGAATGGTAAAAGCTCGATCCCTGTTTTGGTGAATTTATTTGGTACTATTAAGAGGATTGCATTGGGGTTGAACATAAACCCTGGTGAACTAAGAGATCTTGGTAAACTTTTAGCATTTTTGCGATCACCTGAGCCACCAAAAAACTTCAAAGATGCCGTGAAAATGTTTCCTTTACTAAAAGTTGTATTGTCGATGCGAAGTAAAGTTGTGAGCAAGGCTCCATGTCAAGAAGTGGTGCTAACTGGGGATGAGGTGGATCTTAGTTTGCTACCTATTCAAACATGCTGGCCAAATGAACCTGCACCACTTATCACCTGGCCAATTGTGGTGACAAAAGGCCCAACGGAAGACAAGCAAGATAACTTCAATCTTGGAATATATCGTATGCAGGTTATAGATAAAAAAACGACTCTAATGCGCTGGCTTGCACATCGTGGTGGTGCAGGTCACCACAAACGATGGAAAGAGAAGGAACAAAATATGAAATTTCCTGCTGCTGCTGTGATCGGTAGTGATCCTGCAACAATTATTGCTGCGGTAACTCCAGTGCCAGAAACATTGTCAGAATACCAATTTGCTGGGTTGCTGCGCAAAAAACCGCTTGAGCTTGTAAATTGTAAGACTATTCCGCTTCAAGTGCCAGCTCATGCAGAGATTGTTCTGGAAGGCTATGTAAGTTTGGATAGATATCAAGATGAAGGGCCATACGGAGATCACACCGGCTACTATAATTCTGTTGAGCAATTTCCAGAATTTAATATTACTGCAATTACTATGCGCAAAAATCCAATTTATCTCAGCACTTTCACTGGCAAGCCACCTGATGAACCATCAATTCTTGGTGAAGCGCTCAACGAAATCTTTGTGCCCATTCTTATCAATCAATTTCCAGAGATAGTGGATTTTTATCTACCACCAGAAGGTTGTTCATATAGAATAGCGGTGATATCGATAAAAAAGTCTTATCCAGGGCAGGCAAAAAGAATTGTTATGGGCATACTTTCCTTTCTAAAGCAATTTTTATACACGAAGTTTATTATCGTTGTTGATGATGATATAAATGTACGTGATTGGAAGGAAGTGATGTGGGCAATATCAACGAGAATGGACCCTGTGCGTGATACAATCATGATAGAAAATACACCTATTGATTATTTAGACTTTGCTTCCCCTGAAAGTGGCCTGGGAGGTAAGATGGGATTTGATGCAACAAATAAAATCCCGCCTGAAACCAAACGAGAATGGGGAGAGAAAATTAAAATGAGTGAGGAAATAGTAAGAAAAGTCACGGAGAAGTGGGAAGAATATGGATTGACAGGTGATTAAATTATGATGTAGCCTATCGCCGTATATCCGGGGGTGGGTTGTTGTGAGGCTTTTTCACTTTTTATTCTTGTTAATGTGTTTTTCTCTGTATTACTATGCGGGTTTTATATTTTCGCCCTGCCCAAAAGCTACGGTTTGCTTTTCACCTGGAGAAGATTGTGCTGTACCGATAATCAGCGTAATAGATCAGTCTAAAAAATCTATCTTAGTTCAAGAATATACATTTACTCTTGGAACAGTTGCAAAATCTTTGATTAATGCTAAAGAACGCGGTGTTGATGTTAAAGTCATCTTAGATAAATCGCAACTCTACTCAAAATATAGTGTTATAAATGAATTATTTTCAGGTGGAGTACCAATTTGGATCGATGATAAGCCAAAGATTGCTCATAATAAGATAATGATTGTTGACAATCAAAAAGTCATCACAGGGTCATTTAACCTTAGTAAGACAGCTAAAAAAGGAAATGCTGAAAATTTATTAATTATTACAGATTATCCTGAATTGATTCAGCAGTATGTGAAAAACTGGGAGGCACGAATGTCACAATCTTATAAATATGCTCCCAACTAATCGAGAGCACTTGCTTAAAATCAGTTCTAAAAACAGCAAGAGAGAGCTTTTTTGATTGATTGGCATAATGATTATGATATAATGAACTAAAAGTTTAAGGAATAAAGTAATGGATTATATAAATGATGCTGCCGGTAGCTACACTGCCATTCATGATTTTTTTCAAAACAACGGTGTTGGAGATTACAAAGTTCAATGCAGTTATGGTGGGGTGCCGTATGCTACTGATGAGTACGTGCATTCTGGCGATAAATTTTGGAGTAATAATTTCATAGACTCACATTTTGGCAGGGAAATAAAAATGTATCCTCAAAGTGAACTTTTAGCTAAAGAATATGCTGGAAATACGTTGCCAGTTTCAATATCACTAGATAAGGATTTAATAAAAATGAAGGAATGTCAGAAAAAAACGAAATTTATGGAACTAGAAAGGGAGTCAGGTGATTTAGTGTATGATAAGCAAAAGCATGTAAAGTGTTACACAACAAAGCTATCATATGATGATGTACATATTTACAATAACGATAAAGTTTCAACATTTAGCATAAAATACGACGTGCCAAATGATCCGAAATACAGTTTAAATATAACATTTACAAAGGTTAATGATAATAAACCAGGATTTTGGCAAAAATTTAAAAACATGTTTTAACGTGACCATTCACTAGACTTCTTTCAAAATTGTTAGAGGGAGTGTAAGATCAAGTATTTGAAAGCATGAAATATAAGGAAATAGAAAAGTTAGAAGGAGAAAAGTTTTGACGTTTAACAGGGGTAAAAAAAGCAACATTTGAGCGAATGGTAGAAAACATGATTTTCGGATGTTTAGAAAATCAAAGGTAGCAGTATTGCCACAAACTAAAATCTTAGCTGATGCCGGCTACAGGGAAATGCAGAAGATACACAAAAATGTTGTATTACCGCACAGGAAAACGAAAAAGAATCCGTTAAGCAAAGAACAAAAAAAAGAGAACAGAACACTTATGATCCAAAGGGCAATAGTTGAAAACGTAATTGAAAAGGTTTAAAATCATTTCCGATAGACATAGAAACCGACGAAAACGTTTTGGTTTAAGATTTAATTTGATTGCTGCTATCCACAATTTTGAGCTCCTTATATGAATTTTGAAAGAAGTCTATTAATGCCTATTTTGCCTAAACTGAAGCGTCTTTTCCAATTTTTTCTAGCATCAACTCAGCAGCTTTTTGTTCAGCAATCTTTTTACTAGAAGCACATGCAGAAACTTTACCATAATCTTCTATGCAAACTGATATAGTAAATTCAGGATTGTGTGCTGGTCCAGTTTGTTTTACAAGCTCATACTCTGGTAAAGGCAATTTGTTTTTCTGAGTCCACTCTTGCAGTGAGGTTTTAGGATCTTGAGGGGGGTCAAGCATGCTTTTAGCTAGCTTTTCCCAATATTGGGTAATAAATTTTTCAACATTTTCAAGTCCGCCATCAATATAAATTGCACCTATTAGTGCTTCAAGCGAGTTTTCTAAATTTTTTAGATTACATCTCCCTCCATTGCAGCGTTCACTATTATTCATGATGATAAAGCTGCCTAATTTTATTTCTTTAGCAACATTAGCAATGGTGTTGCCACAAACTAAATCCGTCTTTCTTTTTGCCAATGCTCCTTCTTTTTCTTCAGGAAATAGTTTAAACAGTATGGCAGATACGACCATATTCAAAACACTATCACCCAAAAACTCTAGTCTTTCGTAGCTTACAATCTGGTTTTTGCTATTCCTTTTATTTACGCTTGGGTGAGTTAGTGCCTCTTCTAATATTGCATAATTTGTAAATTTATAATCAATGATCTTAGATATTGCATCATTCAAACTCTTCATACCCATTATTTAAAAGAAAAGCACTTTCTACCACCTTTATACCAGAGAATTAGTCTTATTTTATTAAAATAATACCACCAACTTCCAAAATTAATGTATACAACCCACCACCTCACTAATGTTACTAAATCCATCTCTCCTTATTAGTTCTGCAAGTTCTAGATTAATTTTGTTTACAACTTGAGGTCCGTGGTATATGAGAGCAGTGTACAACTGCACCAAAGAGGCTCCTGCCTTTATTTTTTTATATGCATCAGCACCACTTGAGATTCCTCCGCACCCTATCAATAATATTTTGCCCTTAGTAAATTTGTACATATCGCCCAATAACTCGGTTGAAAGTTTGAACAGTGGTTTGCCACTCAATCCGCCACTTTCGTTGTGGTGGGAATGCAGATTATCTCTACTTACCGTAGTGTTGCTTACTGTTAATCCGTCAATCTTATATTCCAACGCAAGCTCAGCGATATTTTCTTTCGTTTGCTGATCTATATCTGGTGAGATTTTTAATATTATTGCGGAATTATCAATTGATTTCCGGGTTAGAGTTATGGATTTCAACAATTTCGATAATTCTTGCTTATTGTGCAGATTGCGTAAATTAGGCGTGTTTGGAGACGAGATGTTCAGCACTATATAATTGCTTTTTCCATATACCATCTTTATTAAATCAACATAATCACTAATTTGGTCTTTCGATGCACTATTTTTTCCTATATTTATGCCAAAAATGCAGTCATCAAGCTTGGTTTCATCTATTTGTTTAAGAAAATAGTCTATTCCTTTATTGTTAAATCCCAATCTGTTAATTACCCCTTGATCTTTAATTAACCGAAAAATTCTTGGTTTTTTGTTTCCATATTGTGGATTACGAGTTACAGTACCAGTTTCAATAAACCCAAAACCAAATGAAAGCATAGGCCTTATAACTTCTGCATTCTTGTCAAAACCTGCAGCCAGGCCCACGGGGCTTCTGAGCTTATTACCAAAAAAATTCACACTCAAAGATTCTGGTAGCTCTATAGGATTCTTATAAGGTATTTTCTTTAATACCATAATTGCCAAAGAGTGAGCAACTTCAGGCGGCAGTAAAAACAATAAATTACGTAATATCATTTTGTAAAACACTTTGCTTATTTTTAGTTTATTTTTTACCATGAAACGCTATAAGAGTATAACCATAACTTGAAAAGAAATTAGACTTCTTGCATAACCATATAACGAACTTTTATTGGAAATAGAAACAAAAAACTTACTTGACAAGCTTCGCCAGCCCCCTTATTATGACAATAAGGGTATTTATGACTCAAAACTTGTTTTTGACCTGCAGGCTCAATGACAAAATTCAGTAAAAAACTTAGGGTATTTTTTGGCGGATTACATAAAATTATAGCGGCTGCATGTCTTTTTTATTTTTTCTACATTCAGCCAAATCGCGCTTAAACTAAGCGTCAGCACATTATTACAGCGCCACTTACAGTAATATAGAGTCAAAACTCGCACTACGGGATTTCTTTGCCTTTTTTTTTATTTGGTAAATTTCTTAATGTTTGTAGCTAAAGCAATTTAAGAGACTGAAAATGGTGTCATTCCAGCGCGTGACGCTGGAATCTAGTCTTTATTATGCAGCCACTTATTTAAAGTTAAGTTTTCTGGATCCAAGTAGTCAAGCTACTCGGATGACACCTTTTTTCTACTTAGTTTGGGTTATGCAAGAAGTCTATTGATTTTACTTATGAATAAATAATGGATAAGCTTTCTCTATAGGTTACACACTTAAAGCTACTGTTGAATTGAGCAACTTTTACAAGATATAGAAAATGAAAGAGGCCGGGACCGGAATTGAACCGGTATAAAAGGATTTGCAGTCCTCCGCATAAGCCATTCTGCCACCCAGCCATTTTTTATGTGTAGATATCCATTATATCTTTTAGCATAGATAAAGCTTCCTCCCTTTTGCGTTGAAAAGTGTTACGTCCAATGATTGAACCATTACCACCACCCTGCTTAATTTCTTTCGCTTCATTGCATATGTCATCTACTTCCTTCGATTCGCCACCAGAAAAAACTACTATTCTTTTCCCTGCAAAACAAGATCTTTTAACATATTCAATTCTTTTAGATAATGATTCAATATTTTCTGTTTCTATTTTCTCCCTTTCCAAATATTTAGTTGGAAGTTTTACTTTTATTATATTAGCGCCAAGCAAAGCTGCCATATGCGCAGCATAGGCAATAACATCAACTGCTGTTTCACCTTCTTTGGAAATTCCTTCACCGCGTGGATAAGACCACAGCACTACTGCAAGCCCATAAGATTTGGCTTCAGCTACGATTTCACGGGCTTCTTCCATCATATCAAAACACTTAGCAGAACCAGGATATATAGTAAATCCAACAGCCAAGCAGCCCAAACGCAGTGCATCTTTCACAGAAGAGGTTATTGCTTGATCAGAAGTCAGATTTTTTGAATGTAAGGAGTTGGAACTATTAAGTTTCAAAATAAGTGGGAGCATTCCAGCATAAGTTGAAGCACCAGCTTCAATCATACCAAGTGGAGCAGCATATGCACTTACTCCCGAATCAACTGCAAGCTGAAAATGATAATGTGGGTCATAAGCATCAGGGTTAACTTCAAAGCTTTTTATTGGCCCGTGCTCAAATCCTTGATCTACTGGCAGAATCACTAACTTGCCAGTACCGCCAAGCTTTCCATGCATGAGAATACGAGTAAGATTTGCTTTTACCCCGGGGTTTTCACTTTCGTAGTAGCTTAGGACTTGTTTTACTTTATCACTTATCACTATAATTCAAATTAAATTTAAGTTATAAATTGTAACAAAGATGAAGTTCAATACAAGGATTTTAAACTATATCAAAAGCAATTTTATTTTCTACTTTATTCATATAGATTCTTAATTTCTTTCCTTTTATTAATTTACGATTCAGTATTTCTTCCGCTAAGTAACTTTTTATCTCTTTTTCAATAAGTCTCTCTATCGGACGTGCTCCCATTTCCTTACTATAACCCATTTGTACAAGATAAGATTTCACTTCATCCTCTACCAAGCAGTTTATGCCTTTTTGCGTCAGTTGCTTTTTCAGTTCTAGGACAAATTTATCCACAATATGCAAAATCACATCCGTACTTAAGTCAGAAAAAGAAATAATCGCATCAAGACGATTACGAAATTCAGGGCTAAAAACCTGTTCTATTGCTTTTTCGCTATCACCAATGTTAAAATTTTTATGCCCAAAGCCAACAAAACTTTTGCTGCGTTCAACTGTTCCTGCATTAGTTGTCATAATTAAAATTATATTGGAAAAGTTAACTTTATGTCCGTAAGTGTCTGTAACACAACCATAATCCATAATTTGTAGCAATATATTATAGATATCGCTATGGGCCTTTTCAATTTCATCAAGCAGCACAACACTATATTGATTGTTAGATACAGACTCTGTGAGTAATCCACCCTGATCATAACCTACATATCCAGGAGGAGAACCAATCATCCTTGATATCGTATGAGATTCAATATATTCGGACATATCAAAGCGTATAAGATTCATGCCCATGCTTTCTGCTAATTGTTTTGCTAGCTCGGTTTTACCAACACCGGTTGGCCCTGCAAAAAGATAATTTGCTAAAGGCTTATTGTAATTTCTCAACCCAGATTTAGCAATTTTAATAGAATTAACAAGAGATTCTATTGCCTGCTCTTGGCCAAAAATCACCTTTTCTAGATTAGCTTTTAAAGACTTTACTTTCTGCAAATCATCAGATTCAGATCCGCAAGGCACATTTGTAATTCTAGTAATGGTATTCTTAATATCTCTACTATTTACAATTTTACCCCTGTTTCTTAGCAATTTACAATATGCCCCTGCCTCATCAATAACATCAACCGCTTTATCAGGTAATATTCGCCCAGTAATATACTTATGCGAAAGTTCAGCCGCAGACCTAATGGCATTCTTTGTATAATATACTCCATGATACCCTTCATAGTAGTGCTTTATGCCATCTAGTATCTTTATCGTTTCATTAACAGAAGATTCTTTAACATTAATTTTTTGAAACCTTCTTGCTAGTGCTTTATCTTTTTCAAAACTAGTGCTGTACTCTCTATATGTAGTTGCACCTATACAACGTAGTGTACCTCTTGCAAGCGCAGGTTTGAGTAGGTTACCTGCATCAAGAAAGCTACCACTTGTAGAACCTGCTCCAATGATAGTGTGTATTTCGTCAATAAAAAGGATAGCACCTGGTTTTACCTCAATCGCTTTTATTATAGATTTTATTCTCTCTTCAAAATCACCTCTGTAGCGTGTCCCTGCAAGGAGTGATCCTAAATCCAAAGCATAAATTATACTGGACCTGAGCGCACTCGGAACACTGCCTTCAATGATCTTGAGTACCAAACCCTCAACTATTGTTGTTTTGCCAACACCTGGGTCTCCAACATATAAAGGGTTGTTTTTTCTACGCCTCAATAATATTTCTATAGTGCGATTTAATTCATAATCACGACCAATAACATAATCTATTTTTTTGCTTCTCGCATAGTCATTTAAATTTTTACAATAACTTTGTAGAATTTCCTCATCTTTTAGTAGCTCACCTTTATTTACTGTAGTAGGAGCGTCATTATTTTTATCAAGTTTTACTTTATGATTGGTGGTGTATTCATCTATATCGCTCAAGTATTTCATATTAGATATATGGTAAATCAAATTGGAATCTTTCACACTTTGTTTCTGCAATAGATCTTCAACGTATAAATCTTGCCCAGACAAAATTTCTACTAGAACACTTGCTCCATTTATTTCTTTTTTCCCCAAGCTATGAGCCCGTATTATTGCTCTGTGTATTATGCATTGAAACATTGAGCTAGGTTTAACTCCACTGATAATCAATTCAGAACTGCTTTGTAAAAACCCTTTTATATTATTATTATAATCATTAGCCTTAATATTGCATCTTGATAGAATGTTATCCATATTGATGATTTCATCGGCTCTGATATTACATCTTGATAAAACGTAATTTACATCCACGTCTTTAGTTAACGCCAGCAATAAATGTTCTACTTTCGCATATTTTAGATTAAAATTAGAAGCAATAAGTAGCGCTCTATTCAAACTTGCCTCTAAGTTTTTGGAAATCATCTCCTATTCTCTTTAAAAGTGGGAACTCATATATAATGAATAGCACACAATTATTAAAAAAATTGAAATCCAGCAGTTCGCTGTAGCCAATTTGAATCCCCACTCTGGATCTACGTCATAGCACCGCGATATCTCAACATAGATTCCGCTAATGAGTAGCGGAATGACGAGTTTTACGCTTATCAAGTTGTAGGTAAATCCTATTTAATATGCTTTTTCTAGTACTCTGCTTTTCTTCTTAAATGCATTGATCTTTTTTCTACCGTATTTAGTCTTTAACGTACTTGGCCTTTTAAAGACCTTTTTGCTATTACGTTTTTTAAATTGCACACTACAATCAAAATTTGGCTCTCCTTCTTTGTCTGCCAATGCAGGCAGTCTTCTCTTATCTTGAGGTGTAACAAAAGATAGCGCATGCCCTTCAGCTCCAGCACGTGCAGTTCTGCCTATACGATGAATATAGTCAGCTTGCGATTGTGGTGCATCATAATTGATAACATGTTGAATGTGGGGAATATCAAGGCCGCGAGAAGCAACATCTGTTGCAACCATGATTTGATTGCTGCCACGACGAAAAGAATTAATGACCCTTTCGCGCTTGTGCTGCCTTAAATCACCATGAATTGCTAAAGCGCTATAGTCATCTTTGTGCAATCTGCTAGCTAGCTGATCCGCTCCTTGCTTTGTTTTGACAAAGATAATGATTGATCCTTCGCGCTGACATAGTTGTGTAACAAGCTTTTCATATTTTTCTGATTCTGATGCATAAACAATCTCTTGCTTAATTTTTACAGAAGTTGTAGTCTCACAATCAACAGAAATACGTTCTGGTCGATTAAGGTACTTCTCAGTAAGTTTAACTATATCACTAGGAAGAGTTGCAGAAAACATAAGAGTCTGCCGTATTTTTGGCAGATATTTCATGATCCCTTCAATTTGAATTCCAAAGCCCATATCAAACATACGATCCGTTTCATCAAGCACAAGAACGCTAACATTGCGAGTAATCAAAGTTTTACGCTCAATATGGTCTATAATACGACCAGGAGTACCTATTACAATTTGTGGTTTTTTCTGAAGCTGATTTAGCTGCCTAAAAATAGGCTCACCACCAATCAATAAAGCGACCCTTAGTGCAGAATTTTGAAATAAGAGTTTTCTTATCTCATTTGTTACCTGATGCGCAAGCTCCCTGGTTGGCACGATGACTAAAGCTGAACCAGTGTTAGGCTCATTCAGCAACTTAGCAACCAACGGAATAGCAAATGCCAAAGTTTTTCCAGTTCCCGTTTGAGCAGACCCAAGAATATCTTTACCTTGTAGCGCTAAGGGAATCGCTTGTATTTGAATCGGAGTTGGGACGAAAAGATTATTTTTATCTAGAGCTTGTGTAAGCGAAGCTGGGAGACCCATCTCATAAAAATTATTCACAATACGTTAACCCTATTAAAAGACTTCATAATAGATTAATCTTCCAATCTTAAATTTATTGCAGATTTTTTATCTTCTCCGTTTCTACCGCGCTCCTCTTTAACCTCATAACTCACCCTTTCTCCTTTTATCCCCTTCTCTTTATTCTCTCCTTTAAGTGTCTCAGGCCTTATTCCTGAACGTTCCAACGTGCTAATATGTACAAAAACGTCACCCCCTTTACCTTCTGGCTTGATGAAACCATAGCCTTTTTCGGCATTAAACCATTTTACATTACCAAATTCCATTTAAACAACTCCTAAATTATTAATTAACATTACTAATGTGATGAAAAACTTTGAAATTACGATTGAGAATGCTTTAAGCTTAGCTATTGAAACTAAACCTTTATACTCCATAGTCTATTCTTAACATTACATGACAATAATACACAATTGTTGTACTTAATGCAAATAAATTTTTTAATCGTTAAGCGAACCTGCAACCGTCATTTCGCTAACTTTAATCGTTGGTGAATTAAATTGCCCACAAAAAGTTAGATCATCTGCAACGACTAAATTGCTAAACATATCCTTTAAATTGCTAGCAATGGTAATCTCATGTATTGGATACGTTATTTTTCCATTTTCTATAAAAAATCCGGAAGCGCCTTGGCTGTAATCGCCATTGATTAAATTAACACCAAAACCAAATAAATCAGTTACATATATTCCCTCTTTCACTTCCTGAATTAATTCTTCAAACGATACATTACCATTCTCAATGTAGAGGTTACTAGCTGCAGGAATAACTGCAGCATTACTTGCACGAGTTGCACTTCCGGTTGTTTCTGAGTCTAATTTTCTAGCCGAGTATAAGTCTAAAATCCAATTTTGTAATATTCCGTTTTTTACAAATATATTTTTCTTGCTAGTTATCCCTTCTCCATCAAATGGTCTCGATGCTATGCCTCTTGGCAACAATGGATCATCGATAATATTAATTCTATCGTTGAAAATCTGAGCGTTTAAACTACCCCTCAAGAAAGAACTGTTGCTTATAATACTGCTCCCATTTATAGCAGAAGCAAAACTTTTTACTAGCCCTTTTGCTGCTCTTTTTTCAAAAATAACTGGAAATTTACCAGTTTTAATTGTACGTGAATTCAATTGATCAACTGCTCTTTTTGCTGCTTCTTTTCCCATTAACTCTGGCAACTTTAAATCACTAAAATTACATGCTATATCATAATCGTAACCAACCTTCATTTCACTTTCTCTTCCAGCAACAACAGAGACCTGATTAGCAAAGGTTGATTTACTAAACGAGCCAATAAAACCAGAAACAGTCGATAATACTGTATTCACTAAAGCGTATGAAGAAGAGGCTCCTTCAGAATTAGTGATACTCTTATGTGCAAGGGCTGAATTTTCTGCAGCTTCAGCAATTTCTTTTAGGTTATCAACGGTTACAACATTATTATCTGAGATACTTAAATCTGCAGAAGAGATATAATTACTACCATTTACAGCAAAATTAATGCAAGGATCTTCTGGCGCATTCTTTGCCATTTCTACCACTTGGCTTACCGTATCACTAAGATTATTCAAATCGTTTGTAGAAATATACGCAGCTTTGTTTTTACCTGCTATAGCTCTGATTCCTACAGTGCAATTTTTAGATTGTGATATTTGCTCAATTTTTG
Organism: Wolbachia endosymbiont (group A) of Clivina fossor; assembly: GCF_964026865.1. Lineage (NCBI taxonomy): Bacteria > Pseudomonadati > Pseudomonadota > Alphaproteobacteria > Rickettsiales > Anaplasmataceae > Wolbachia > Wolbachia endosymbiont (group A) of Clivina fossor. The sequence goes on from NZ_OZ034707.1 coordinate 587,493, forward strand.
ATAGACGCTGAGAAACTGAAGTCTTATTAGTTTCATATATTGTAACTTCCGCATCTTGATTCTGCTTTTTTATTAATTTAGTGATATCTGCTGCAATATTTAATATATTCATTTTCTATTCCTTAGATTTTTATAAAGACTCTGCACCACCTATAACTTCAATTAAATCAGTTGTAATTGCTGCTTGACGAGAACGATTATAAAGCAATGCTAGTTTGTTCAGCATCTCTTTAGTGTTTCTGTTTGCTGATTCCATAGCAACCATCCTAGCACTATTCTCACTTGTTGCACTTTCAAGCAAAGCAGAGTAAAGAGCAATTACAACGTAATCTTGAACCAAAGATTTTAAAATAAATTCAATATTTTGTGGTTCATACTCATAGCCGTAATCTGTTGTTGGACCAGCCAGAGAGTTGTCAATCAAGGATGAGTCTTCACTCCATGGTTTTATTGTTTCCAACATTGGTTTTTGCGTGAAGGTATTATAGAATTTACTATAAAAAACTTTAACTTTATCGTATTTACTTAAATCTATACCATCAACCAAAGCTTCTACGTGCTTTAACGTGATCCCCTTACTATTTTCAATTTTTAAGATACTTTTAGAGTCAAATCTATTTTTACCTACATCAAAAGCTTTTTTACCAAGAAATACAATATCTACTTTTTTGCCATTTGCGATTAACTTATTTTGACTAAATTTGACAATAGAAGAGTTAAAGTTGCCGCACAAGCCACGATCAGACGCAACAATGAATACTAGGTAAGAACCGTCGTTACTGACATTTAGAATTTTTGCCAGTAATTCTTGATCAACTGATAGCATTAATGAAGAAATAATGCTATGCAGCTTAGATATATATAATTTTGAATTTGATAATTTCTTTTGGCTTTGTAATAACTTTGCTGCAGAAACCATTTGCATTATTTTCGTGGTTTTCTGTACAGACCTAATATTCTTAATTCTTAAGGATAATTCCTTTAAGCTCTTCATTTTGTATACAACCCTGATTTATTAAAATATATAATTGTTAGTGTCTAAAAGCAAGTTTTTTTGACATTAGAACCAAGTCTAACTAAAAAACTTGCAGGTTTATTATTTTGAAATAAGGGTTATATTAAGAGATCTACTCCAAAAATTGTTCAATAGAGGTCTTTGATGGTAATTTCCCATATATTATTATCATCACACTTTGTGGAACCTTATAATATATAATAAACGCAATTAAAACTATTGCAATTTGAACATTTATGATCCCATTGCTTTAGTTCTCTGTTACAATTTTTACACTTCCAGCCCGGATCAGGTAAAGCTTCTGAGCCCATCTTGTTTAGCCAATAAATTACCTTGTCGTGTTCTTGCAATGTAACCTTAAGTTGTATTACAATAAAGTAGATTGACATGTAATTAGCCTTTTTCATAGCAGTGTCTAAATATTGACTTGCAAGATCATATTTACCTGAACTCATTGAGGACAAAGCAAGTAAACAGTAACTAAAATAATAATCAGGGCGTAAGTTGTATAGTCTTTCAGCACCTTTACTATTTAAATTGATGTACATTTTAGCTGACTGAGGAGTAGGATTTACTGCATATTCTGCCTCTAGCACTGCAGAAGCTTTTCTGATTTTTCCAAGTTTAATATATAATTCTGCCTTTAAATAATTAATGGGCCGAAAAGTTGCATAATAACTTTGTGCTCTGAGTAAAGACTTTATAGCCCCTTTAAAATCCCCTTTACTTTCATATTGTTTTGCCAAAGCACAATAAAAAACTGCAAACATTTCTTTATGGTCAAAGGGAAGAAAAATATTGAACTTAACTGCTTCCCTCAACTTCAAAATTGCATTAATCCAATCTTCTTTCAATATGCAATGCTCTATTTGAAAGGGAATAGATAGCATTTTATCATTAATTGAACTAGAGCAATATTCTATAAATTTTTGAAAGACTACTTTTTCTTGTTTGAGGTGAACAATCAGCTTATTGGCCAGAAGTAGAGCTAAGTTACGATTTTTATTTGCAATATTTGTTAAACCGTTACTGAAAAAGCTGTAATTTCCCGTCTTACCTGAGTTAAAGAGCTTTATTAAAGACAACCTATCGCTCTTCTCATTTAGACTTTTAACTAGCTTTTCAGCATTCTCTATATTGTTTAAGTCTATGCTAAAGAAAGCTTCAAAGAGAAGCAATTCTTCCCTATCCCTTCTTCTATTTCTTATGTTGGCAAATGTCGATGAAATGGAAGAAAAAAAGCGTGCAAGTGCAATTAACAAAAATAATAAAACTACACAAGTAAAAATAATGAAATATAGATCAATACTTATAGTGTAATTGCCTAATTCCAATTTTATTACTTCACCACTTACCTTGACCCATATGCCAAATAAAAACGAAAGAGCGAAAATTATAAAATAAATCATGAGATATATTGTAATAAGTGATGATATATTGTTGAAATATTCTTAGAAGCTACAATAAAACCATTCAATTTATTCAGCCATGGCTTGAATTCTGAATGCGTTAAATTGCTTACTGTAACAGTTATATTTTGCCAATCATTATCGTTTATTGACTCCTCAATTTCTGCGAATTTTGCCCTTAATGGGTCATTTTTATCTTGTATTCTAATCCAGTTTGAAATGATTTTTTTAGACAATGTACTTTTATTGTAGTTAATAACAGCAATGGTCTTCTCAAAAGATAACTTCAACTCACGTAAAGTATCTACCTCTTTCAAACTTTCCAATTCATTTACTGCATTTTCTATCTCTGGATCATCAAGCTCTGATATCAAAGGCTTTATTGAATTTATATGATTATCAAATTTTGCTTCTCGCAATAACGAATTCTTCATTTTAACTACAAGTAGCAGCAATCTTGCGAGGTTCTTATACCTTGAGCTACCATCACCTTGCTCACATTGAGTGTGCAGACCTCTCTTTAAGTCAAATATCTTTTTTTCTACCCTGGATTGATTAACTTCAAGTGACATTCTGAATTCATCTATTTTTTCCGTTAAAACATTTATATTGTCTTCGCTTTCTTGCTGACTTATTTTAAAAAAGATTATGTTATTTATTGTGATGTAACCGGTAAATAACAATACAATTAAGAACCAACCTATGTACTTTTGCTGAGTATCATTCATAACGTAGTATCTCCGCAGGATCTTGTGCAGCTGCCTGCAATGCAGGAGCAATTGTCGCTAAAAATGATAAGAGTAACGCAAGTGCAGAAATACTTACTACATCTTGAGGGACTAATATCACCGGTAAACTTGAAAAAAAGTATATCATAGGATCAAATAGCTTGACGTTAGTAATGTTTTCTAAAAACACTCTAATACTTTCGATATTGAGAGAAAAAACGACACCTATAATACAGCCAAGACAAGTTCCCGTAAAACCGATTAATAGACCACAAGCGCAAAATATGCGCATAATGCTTCCACTTGTTGCACCAAATGTACGCATAATTGCAATCGCGGATTTCTTTTCTTGCACTATCATCATTAAATTTGAGATAATATTAAACGCTGCTACAACTATAATCAAAGTAAGAATTAAAAACATCACATTTCTTTCAGTTTTTAAAGCACTAAAATAATGGCTTTGCTGTGATTGCCAACTTTCAGCTTTCATTCCTATTTCTTTTTCTATAGCATCTGCCAGCTTATCAGCTCTAGTAACGTCGTCTACAAGTACTTCTATATTTTTTATGCTATTTTCATAATTAAAAAAGGCTTGTGCTGATTTTAGAGGCATATATATCAAGGTATTATCATACTCAAACATACCCATATCAAATATTGCTATAACTTTATATTTTTTCATTCGCGGCATTTCACCAAGTAATGCATCAAATTCTTCAGATGATATAAACGTAATTTTGTCGCCATAGTCAACGTTCAAAGCTTCTGCCAATCGTGCTCCTATTATTATCCCTTCATCAAATTTTTTTACATCACCTATAATTACATTATTTGTAATGGTAGTACTATCAAGCAAATCTTTAGTTGATACACCTCGCACTACGCTACCTGCAATTTTACCATTTGCTACAATAATAACTTGATCATTGGTCATAGGAGTAGCTTTTAATATACCAGGAATTTTCTCAATAGATTTCGAAACTGTGCAGTAATCTGAATTTATGTTCCTATCAAAATAAACATTAATATGGCCATCAATGCCAAGTATTGAGTCAAGCAACTTTGCTCTGAATCCGTTCATCACAGACATCACCACTATTAGTGTTGCAACTCCAAGGGCAATGCCGATAATAGAGAACAAAGTCATTATAGAGCAAAATCTGGCATTTTTCGCTCGCAAATAGCAAGCAGCCATAGTAATTTCAAAGGCAATGGACATTACAAAATATTTTGAGGTTAAACATTATATTCTTGAAACTTCGTATAATTGTAGACTTTTCTTTATTTGAAAACTAGATATTTTTACTCCTTTAAATTTAGCAGACTTATAGAGTATCTTTAACATTAGAATTTCAAAATCTTCCATATACATCATCCAATCTCACTATATCATTATCAGATAAATGCTCTCCTATCTGAAATTCAACTATTTCAAGTGGAGAGCTTGTGCTTCTATTTTCAATCCTATGGGAAACTTCCCTTGGGATTTCTATCATATGGTCTTTTACTATAGCATATTCTTTGTCGCCTAAACTAATACCAATTCCTAAAAATAAATAGACGAATAAAGAAAAATTTCTAAAATAGAATAATTTAAGAATTAGTGGGGAGTTATGGCAGGAAAAAGTAAAGCAATAGGAGAAGAATTATATAATAAGTGTAACCTGGAATTAAAGAAGCACGGCATAAGAGGAGAGATAGGAAGAAGATTACAGGCAATAATATCTGCAAAAGAATATGGAATAACAAAAGTTGCTCAAATATACCGAATTACTAGAACTACATTGATGAAGTGGATTACAAGATTTAAGGAAGGAGGAGTCAATGCGTTTAAAATACAACCAGGACGTGGAGTAAAGCCGAAGTTGAGCTACAAGCAGCAAGAAGAAATTAAAAATGTCATAGCAGAAGAAGGAGCCAACCTAACGGCTAAGAAATTAAAAATCATAATTGAGAAAATGTTTTCTATTGAGGTAAGTAAGTCTACAGCACATAGACTGATGCAAAAGTTAGGTTTTTCGTATATTACTCCAAGGCCTGTGCACAATAAACAGGATAAAAATAAACAAGAAGAGTTTAAAAAAAAATCTTAATGAAACTATTGTCACGTATCCCGAAAAAGAGCTATTTTTCTTCGATGAGTTGCGGTTTGGCACACATTCAAAGATTGGACACGGGTGGTTTAAAAAAGGCATTAGGACACAGGTTAAGGTAAAATTAGGTAGGCAAAACTTTTATCTCTATAGTGCAGTTAATCCTAGAAATGGAGAGAGTTCTAGCTTATTCGTACCAAACGTCAATACTGATTGTATGAATATATTCCTTGAGCAGATGTCACAATATTTAGGAACAAGGGAGGCATTTCTTGTTGTGGATTGTGCAGGATGGCATAGATCCAAAGGTTTAAAAATACCACAAAATATTACCTTAATCTATTTACCTCCATATTCACCAGAGTTAAATCCAGTAGAGCGTTTATGGCAATATTTGAAAGACAATCTCATTAAAAATAGAATATATGACTCTGTTAGTTTATTGGAGGATACTGTATGTGCATTCATTCGTAATATTACGGAAAGTTCGATCAAAACCATTTGTTCTGTGAGTTATTTGCCTACTTATTTATGAGATTTGGTATAAGATTTGTAAGCTTAGATAATTCTTTTACACCTTCATCACCAATATTGTTATTCGATAAATTAAGTGAAGTAAGATTTGTAAGCTTAGATAATTCTTTTACACCTTCATCACTAATATTATTTTTTCCCAAGTTAAGTGAAGTAAAACTTGTAAGCTTACCATTAGCTAAAGCTTTCGCACCTTCATCACTAATTTTGTTATCATTTAAGTGAAGCAAAGTAAGATTTGTAAAATTACCTTCAGCTAACCCTTTTGCACCTTCATTACCAATATTGTTACCATTTAAGTGAAGCCTTTCAAGATTTTTAAGATTACCTTCAGCTAAAGAAGATCATTAGAGGGAAAAGAGGAGCTTGATGATTTGGAAGAGAGCTTAATTGATGAAAGATAGCGCTATGTGTTTCCAAAATTGTGCATAAAAGTAAAACAAAACGAAGGTTAACAGTTGCGTCTTTTTTGCAAGAATAGCTGATAAATGGATTTATGGAAAAAAGGAGTGCCTGAACTATGAAAACATTTACAGGAGAAACTATGAGAAAAAGAACATTAACTGTTACCTGTCGATATGAGCCTGATGAGTTAGCAGATAAACGCTTATCGGATGTATACGGGCAACTGATAGAGAGATTGATAAAGAGAAAAAAAGAAAATAGAGAGAAAGAAACAAATGAAAGTAGTGAGTTTATATGCGAGAGTGTCATCGTGCAAAAAATTAAGCATAGTACGACAAATACAAGTTTTCTTGTCGTTTTAATCTGCACAGATTGCGAAGTTAAATGAAATAGCTTCAAGTTTCATGATAAGGGGGCTGACGAAACTTGTCAAGTAAGTTTTTTCGTTTCTGCGGGCTACTTCTTGACACCAGTGGTGTTAAGTATTCGTACAGTTATTGGTATTATTAAGATACTCCCTAATCTTCTTTAAATCCTCCCAGGCTAAACGTTTTTGCATTGGCTGACGCAGTAGGTAAGCTGGGTGAAATATAGCAGCTGTAGTGATTGAGTGAGATAAATATTGGTTAGTGTACGTATGAAATCTACCACGCAAATTCGATATAGTTTTTGTGCTGTCAAGAAGGCTATAACACGCAATTCCCCCGACCAAAATTAGAATTTGCGGTGAAACCAGTGCAACATGCTTCTCAACAAATGGTCTGCACATATCAAGCTCTAGGTCGGTTGGCTTTCTATTGCCAGGTGGGCGCCAAAATACGGTATTGCTTATGTATACCTTAGTGCGATCAAGATTGATTGCATTTAACATTTTATCGAGCAACATTCCACTTGCACCACAAAATGGTATGCCTTGAAGGTCTTCATTTGCTCCTGGAGCTTCACCAACGAGCATAATTTTTGCGTTTGGATTACCATCGGAAAAAACAGTATTAGTTGCAGTTTTTTTTATCTCACAACCTTCAAATGATTCAACTGCACTTCTTAGTTCATCCACACTACTACATTTACTTGCAAGTTTCCTTGCTTCAATTATCCAATCACTTGGAAACATGTCTTTTCCATCTTTAGTGTCACCCCAGCGCGTATCTGCATCTTTCTTCTGGGTCCCAGTTTGGATAACAGAGGGTTGCACACCCTCTTTGCTCTCCAACTTTTTTTCCTCTTCACCCTCTGTTAGTGTGCAATCAACGCCCACTTCATGGTAAAATTTTAATAATTCTAGGTCTTCATTGCTCATAATGCTTTTTAACCTTTTGTGCTTTTTTCATGGCCATATCATACTTTAATTTAGATAAATGTCTAATATATAATATGCCATTTAAGTGATCTAGCTCATGCTGAATACACCTTGCGAGCCAGCCGCAAGCTTTTAGCGTCTGTTCCTCATTATTTAAATCCTTATATTTCACAGTCAAATATTTTGGACGCTTAATTTCATAGCTTTGCTCTGGAATTGAAAGGCACCCTTCTTTGAGAATTACTTGTTCATCGGATAATTCCGTAATTTCAGGGTTAATCATGTAAAATTTGCCAGTCGATTCATACCCTACTGGCTCGTCTTCAGCTCGAGAGAGCTGAATGTCCATAACAAAAACTCTCCTCAGCACTCCAACTTGCACTGCAGCAAGGCCAAGACCTTCTGCATCGTACACAGTTTCGAACATGTCGTTTACTAATTCTTTAATTTTATCGTTTATATCTGTTACTTCACTGGCACGTGTGATTAGTCTTTCATCAGGGGCAATTACAATTGGTAATATGGACATAAAAATTATAATTCTATGTTTTGCTTTTCCTTTTGTCCAGAATTTAGTGTATATTAAAATGTTGCTATATCTATAATAGAAATATAAATTATTAAAGAAAGCTACAATTTAAATGAAATTGCGTAATAAGGTTAACTAATGTACTCTGCAGTAATAGCAAAACCAAAGAGAAACGTTTTTGCTGTTTTAGACATAGGTACAACAAAGATTATTTGTCTAATCGTTAAGATAAATAGCAACTTCAGCTATAAAGTAACAGGAACGGGCTATAAGATTGCAGAAGGTGTAAACGGTGGGTCGATAACTAATGTAAAACACGCAAATTACTCCATCTCATCAACTATAGGTTTAGCTGAGCAAGTGTCAGAGGAAACTATAGACCAGATATATGTGAACATTGCTGGATGTGGCATCTCATCTTTTAATGTACATAATGAAATTATTGCAGCTAATCATGAAATTTCTGACCGGGATATAAAACGTGTAGTTTTTCAGACGTTTGAGAAATATATTGAAGAAAATGTTATCATTCACAATATACCACTGAAATATCACTTAGATGACATGACTGACATAAAAGAAGTTGGTGGATTGTACGGAAAAAGACTATCTGCTGATGTTAATGTTGTCACTGCTTCGCGTCCAGCGCTTACCAATATTGAAAACTGTATTACCAATAATGGTGGATTAAATATGGCAGGTTGTATTGCTTCTGCATATTCTGCAGGTCTTGCCTGTCTGAGTGAAGATGAAAAAGAGCTCGGGACTGCTATTGTTGATATAGGCGGTGGGTGCACTGCAATTGGAATTTTCAAAAGAGGGAAACTTGTGTATGCAAGCAGCGTTCCAATTGGTGGCGTTCATATCACTCGAGATATTGCTTACGGGCTATGCACAAGCATAGAACGTGCAGAGTATATAAAAATACTGTATGGTAGCACTATCGTAACTTCAATAGATGAGAACGAATATATTACAGTCCAAAATAGTGAAAATGATGAACCTACTCAAGTATTCAAATCTGAGCTTATTAACATCATAAGACCAAGAGTTGAAGAAATACTTGAAATGGTAAGAGAGCAATTTCAAGAGCAGAAAGATCCAATTAATAAAGTAGTGATCACAGGTGGAACTAGTCAACTCACAAGCATGAAGGAAATTGCAGGCTATATATTCAATAAGCAAGTTCGAATTGGGTGCCCTGAGTCTTGTAGCGGTCTTGATGGCGAATATGATAAAAATCCTGTATTTTCTGCTGCTATAGGTTCTATAAAGCTAATAGTTGATACTTTTTATAAGAATAACTCTGGAATGCTCGGTCAAGATGGTAAAATAAGTAAGTTGTACCATTGGGTTAAATCAAAAGTTACAGTTTAATTTTACTGAATGAAATTCTTATATCTGTCAAAGGAAACATTATGAATAAAAAACATTGTTTCAAAATTAATAAACTTGTTCGTGATCATACAACTGAAATTATACGTTCCCATGGAATTATTGTTTATGAGAGGGTGATGGAAAAAGATGAATACATTGAACGTCTCAAAGATAAACTTTTAGAAGAAGCAAAGGAAGTTATTGCCTCTAAAACCTCAGATGAAAACCTTGAAGAGTTAGCTGATTTACTTGAGGTCATACATGCATTAGGCAAAGAAAGTGGACTATCTATAGAACAAATTGAAGAAAAGCGTATCTCTAAAAAACAAGAGAGAGGTGGTTTTGAGAATCGTATCTACAATACTTACATTGAGGTGAATTCTAATAGCATCGATTACTATCACAAAAAACCTTCAGATTATCCTGAGATAGTAGTTGTATAGTTCAGATTATTAAATAGACTTCTTGCTTGACCACCTTTCATACAAATGACTTGACACTAGGATCCGCAGGGCTTATTTTCATAATACGTAAAGTTATTACATTTATGTACTTGCAAGTAAGCGTACCAATTACAATAAGACATGGAAAATATGAACATAACTATACACTCACAAGAAGATTTTGAATTTATGCGCAAGGCTGGCAGGCTTGCTGCTGAAACTCTTGATTTCATTGCACCGTACGTAAAGGTAGGGGTGACAACTAATGAGTTAAATGATCTATGTCATGATTTTATAATTAATGCAGGTGCAATTCCAGCACCACTAAACTATAGGGGGTATCCAAAATCGATTTGCACTTCAAAAAATGCAGTTGTGTGCCATGGTGTTCCCGATGATAAAACGCTTAAAGATGGAGATATTTTAAATATTGATGTCACGGTGATTTTAAATGGTTGGCATGGTGATACAAGTCGCATGTTTTGGGTTGGCAAGCCATCAATAAAAGCAAAACGTTTGTGTGACGCTACTTATCATGCATTGATGGAAGCAATTAAACAAGTTAAACCCGGCAATAAGTTAAATGAAATAGGGCTTGCTATAGAGAAATATATTAGAGATTTTGGATATTCTATCGTACGCAGCTACTGCGGACATGGTATAGGAAAAGTCTTTCATGCTCCACCAAATGTAGTGCATTTCTATGATCAAGATGAAAATCTCATCTTGAAGGAAGGTATGTTTTTTACAATAGAGCCAATGATTAATGCTGGAAAACATGAGACTCTGCTCAGTAAAATCGATGACTGGACAGTGACAACACGCGATCTTTCACTTTCTGCTCAATTTGAACATACGCTCGGAGTAACTAAAGATGGTGCTGAAATATTCACATTATCACCTAAAAATTGGCACTTCCCACCATATAATTAGATTTTTTTAAACTCTGCTATACTGCAACTATACTTGGATCTTGAAGAAAGCTAATCCTTAATTTGCGATATAGCAACTAGCCCAATTAATGCACAGAAAATCATGTAAAAACTAGCTGAAGTCTCTTGTCCTGTAACTTTGATAATTGTTGTGCATATAAATGGTGCAAGGCCACCAAAAAATCCAGCAGCTATATTTCTTGACAAGCCAAATCCGCTGTAACGAACCTTTGTTGGAAATAATTCACACATAAATGCACTGACAGGACCAAGCGATGCAGCTATTGGAATTATAAAAAGAATATGTGCCGTAAAAGTGAGTAAGTAATTGCCACTACATAACATTGAGAAAACTGGATAACTCACTATTACAAAAGCTATAAATGCAAATTTCATAACTTTTTCTCTTCCTACCTTATCAGAAAGTATTGCAAACAATATTGTCAATCCTCCGAGCGCAATTTGACTCAGTATTTCTACCATATGGTTAAAATGAGTATTTATTGTTGATGTAAGCACATTGAAAAATACCAGATATATGTAAAGAGATGAGTTTTCAACTATATCAACCCCAACTGATATCAGAAAAGGTTTTTTATAGCTATTCAATAACTCTTTTAATGGCAGTTTAGATGGATTTTTCTGTCTTTTATACTCTGGGCTTTCATCAAGTATATATCTCATATATATGCTGATTAATCCCATTGCTAAACTGAAAATGAAAGGTAATCTCCACCCCCAAGATTCAAAATCAGATACTTTTTTGCATATGAGTACTGCTATCAGGCTTAATACTGAACCAAAAATTGCGCTTAATACTTCAATGCTGCCAAAAAATCCTTTTTTGTTTTTAGGAGCGTGTTCTATTAAAAATGGTGCATTTCCTGCTTCTCCTCCAAGGGATATACCCTGCAATAATCTTAAACAAACTACCAGCATTGACGCTAGTATTCCAATGCTTTGATAACCTGGAACAAAAGCAATTAATACAGTTGATAAAGTCATTAATATAATCGAGAGCAATAAGGCAACTCTTCTGCCATGCTTATCACCAATGTGACCAAATATAGCAGCGCCGACTGGTCTCATTAAGAAACCCACTGCAAACACTCCAAAAGCCTTCAATACGCTGGTTAGTTGATCATCCGATGGAAAAAACACACCACCTATTATGTTTATTAAGTGGCCAAAAAGCATGTGGTCATACCACAATAAAGTGTTACAAATCAAACTTGAAAATATTACTTTTGTTATTTGCTGCATAATTTTCTATAGTTTGTTTAGTATTTAGTAATATACATTACTTTTTTTTATATAATAGAAAAATTTGAACATTATATTAATAATAGTATCTTATTAAATCTTAATATTTTTATATCATTGACTATATTCAAGTATTTTTATATTATTGCCTATATATTTCCATATGTTTTAGTGGGAAGCTATTTTTATTTGTATGCACAGAGTCTTTTGATGGAGCACTATGACACACACTCCAGTTTTGTTAAAAGAGATGCTATCACTACTATCACCGCAGGATGGTGGTATATACGTGGACGCCACATTTGGAGCTGGAGGGTATAGCAAAGCAATATTGGAGTCAGCTGATTGCAAGGTATATGCAATTGATAGAGATGAAACGGTAACTAAGTTTTATGATGATTTAAGCGTTAGATATCCCGATAGAATAAAACTATTCATTGAGAAGTTTAGTAATATTAAAAGTATACTAAGCAGCGTTGAGCCATCTCCTGTCATCCCAGTACTTGATACTGGAAAAAATAACTGGTCACGCGCTGGAATGAAATCAAACGGAGTGGATGGGGTGGTTTTTGACATCGGAGTTTCATCTATGCAGCTTGATAACGGAGATAGAGGGTTCTCATTTTTACATGATGGTCCACTCGATATGAGCATGGATAACTCTTCTTATATAAACGCTTCAACGTTTGTTAACGCTTTACGCGAAGAAGAAATTGCAAATACTATATATAACTACGGAGGAGAGCATCATTCTCGCAAAATCGCAAGAGCAATAGTAAGTGCACGGAAGAAGAAAACTATCAAAACTACATTTGAGCTTGCGAACATTGTACGTTCTGTGGTGTTCCGTGGAAAAAGCAAAATTGATCCTGCAACCAGAACATTTCAGGCAATCAGAATATGGGTAAACGATGAGCTGGGAGAACTTGAGAGGGGCATTAAAGCTGCATCTGAAATTTTAAATGAGAATGGCAAATTAATTGTTGTCACCTTTCATTCTTTGGAAGATCGTATAGTCAAAACTTTTTTTAAAGATCTATGTGAGCCAAGATCTACTGATTGTAAGACATTCTCTCTTCTAAATAAAAAAGTGATCAAAGCAAGTATAGAAGAAGTAAGTGCAAATCCGCGTTCACACTCAGCAAAACTAAGAGCTATACAGAAGTTGTCATGAGAACTTTCTGCATCATCTCAATAGTTATGTTTTTTCTTAGCATTGTAGGACTATTTAAGATAAAACTACATGTTCAGTCATTAAATAGAGAGCTAATAAAAATAAAAAGTGAAATTAGTTTAGTACAAAGTGATATAAAAGTTTTACAAGCAGAGTGGAGCTATTTGAATAATCCAAAAAGACTTGCAAGCCTTGTAAAGAAATACCTAAAAAATAACTCTTTAATACTGGCTAGCCAGGTTAAAAATCTTGACTCTTTAAATGGCCGCAGTGTGTTAGCACAACTTAAAACCCAGAGTTAAATTGGTTATACTAAGCTTTATCTTTTACAGATAAGCACACCACAATAAACCTTACTTTAGTATGAAATTGCTTGCGTAAGATTTTGGCAGCCTCTTAACATTTTTTGGCATTTCAATTACGTATTTAACGTTGCGTTTTTTTGCGTAGAATACTGCTTTTTCAAGAGAATCAAACTTTAATACAATCTGTTTTTTTGGATCTTTTGAGCCAACCCACCCCATTAAAGGTTCAATGTAGTAAGAACCAGATTCAATTTTTAGGTGCCAGAGATTTGTATTACCTAAACCAGATTGTGTTGCAGTTTTTGTTGGTTTATAAATCCTAAAAACTACTTTATCATCAATGCCCATAGTTCTTGTTAAATAAGCTTAAATATACATCTAAATAAATCCTTTCACAAACAATTAGTATGAAAGAATGAAGTTTGAAATAAATATTTTTATGTTATATTATTATTAAATTATATTAAAAGGATTAGCTGAATAGGAGTAATCGATGACGCAACAAGAAATAGTAACAATTAATGCAGAGTTACGTGATATAACAAAAACAAAAGCGATGCATTCTCTAAGGAAGAAAGGAAACATCCCTGGAATCATATATGGAAAGGGTCATGATAATGTAAATTTAACATTGTCTGCAAAGGAATTCACGAAGCAATATAAATCAGGCTCTCTTTCTGCACATTTGATAGAGCTGAATATTTCGGGCAAAAAGGAATATGCTCTTGTTCGCGATATCCAATTGCATGTAGTAAAGGATACTGTGCAACATGTTGATTTTCAATTTGTTGATAAAGGCAGCGAAATTAAAATAGACATACCTCTATCATTTGTGAATGAAAGTAAAGCTCCAGGGATCAAGTTAGGTGGAGTGCTTAATGTTTTGTGTCGTTCTATTGCTGTTAAATGCTCTCCTGATAAAATACCTCAGGTTATTGAAGTTGATTTATCCGGTAAAATGATTGGCCAGTCTATACATATTAATGATGTAAAATTACCAGAAGGTGTTAAGTTTGTAGCTCATGAAGAAGAAAATTTTACTATTGTTACAATTTCTGCTGCCGATAGTGACGTTGAAGAACCTCAAGCAGAAACAGAGTAATAGTGCATCTGATAGTTGGACTTGGTAACCCTGGTGGTCAATATGAGTTAACTCATCATAATATCGGCTTCATCGTAGTTGATAAAATTTACAAATATTGGAATTTCCAGTCGTTTTCTAAAAAAGCCGATTATCTAATAACCTCTGGCATAATTAATGATAATAAAATCATGTTAATAAAGCCTTATTCATTTATGAATAATTCAGGCATCCCTGTTGCAAAAATACGAAACTTTTACAAATTATCGCTAGATAATATCGTTGTCATACACGATGACGCTGATTTGGAAATTGGAAGAATAAAAATAAAGAAAGGTGGTAGCTCTGCTGGACATAATGGACTTAAATCCATAGATAGTTTTATTGGTAATGATTATTGGCGCTTGAGATTTGGAGTGGGTAGACCTGAAGATGAAAAAAGCTTAGCAGATTATGTATTATCAAAATTTTCAAATTTTGATAACGTTACTCCCTTAGTGGAAAAAATAGCAAAAAATATACACTTAATGCTGCAAGGAGATAATACAGCTTTTATCAATTTGATTGTATAATATTATGAAACACAAAACTAAATTTCACACAATTAAAATAACAGATTTCTTGTATTACCTCCCAAGCCACAACTGTCATTCAGTGGAAACAAAAAACTTCCTTGACAAACTCCGCCAGCCCCCTTATTATGACAATAAGGGTATTTATGACTCAAAACTTGTTTTTGACCTGCAGGCTCAATGACAAAATTCAGTAAAAAACTTAGGGTATTTTTTGGCGGATTACATAAAATTATAGCGGCTGCATGTCTTTTAAATTTTTTCTACATTCAGCCAAATCGCGCTTATTTTAAGCGTTAGCACATTATTACAGCGCCAGTTTAAATTATTATAGGGTCAAAACTCGCACCACGGGAGTTCTTTGCCTTTTTTTTCTGCCTGGTAAATTTCTTAAATATTAAAGCTAAGGTTAGTTGCATTTAAAAGCAGCTAAATTGTAGTGTTTAAGACTTAAAAAACGCCAACGCGTTTAATACAATGTTGCAAATTCTCCTCCTGCGCTAGTTCTTTGATCCGAAATGCTACTTCCACCTTATCAAGACCAATGTTAATTTGCTTTATCAATGTCCTAACAATACCACGTTTAGTTTGCCAATCTAGGTAGTCTAGGTTCGATTTAACACTAGAATAAAAACCCTTTATGCTATTGATAATAATGCTCATTCTCTCCTGTAGTGTCTTTTGATCAATAACTTTTTTCTTCTCTTTTTCTACCACTTTTAAACGTTCATTAAGTTTTTCTTTTGTCCGCTTAAATTCTCCCTCACTTATATATTTTTTTTCTCCTGCATTTTCTTGACTATAATAATCTTCCATAAGTTTTTCGATACCTTCTTTTATTTGATTTTCCCTTCTTGCAAATTCTTCATCTGATGATTCATCATTTTTCTTTTCTGAAGCTCTACTTTGGTACTCCTTTTTAATCCTCTCTGGGTTCTTTAACAAACTTTTTACTTCTTCCCATATAACCATTTCTAACATATCTGCACGGATATATTTATTGCTACATTTATCGTGACTATTAATCATAACACGCGCATTACAACGATAGTAGCTATAGTCTGCAGAATCAGTTTTTTCTTCTGCATTACTATATTCTTATATGTTAAAAACAAGTTCATAAATATTACAAAGTGGTAATACTAAGAACATGCAGAGAAGAGGAACCGTCTGTATTCTTGGTCATAAGGACCGCACTGAAGCAAGGTTCTCTTTTCTGTTTATATACTGAATAGTTCCGAACAACTGATTGAGCGTTGAGGCTCGTATATAAGGGTGGAAAATGCAGTACTACATATTATTCTATGGAGGAATTATGAATTCATCAAATATTATTGCTGGCATTGATGTTAGCAAAAGCAAACTAGATATCCACATTCATCCACTTGGACATCATAAAGTATTTGAAAATAACATTCAAGCTATTGATCAAATACTCGACTTTTTGCGGTTACATAACGTAATCAAAGTTGGACTTGAAGCAACTGGTGGGTACGAAAAATTATGTGCTTATACTTTACTAAGCCATGGTTTCGAAGTATATGTCATTCAACCTAGATGGGTTAGAGATTATGCAAAAAGCCTTGGCATTGCCACTAAAACTGACAAAATAGACTGTAGCATCATCTCACGTTATATTAGTAATACAGATATGCGTGTTACTCCTTTAAAAGTTAGTAATAGTAATGTTGACTATTTGAGGCAAAAATTATCTCGCAGAAATCAACTAGTAGAAATAGCAAAAATACAAAAAATACAAGCTCATCAGGTAACTGATATATCCATAATCAAACAAATGGAAGAGCTACTCGTTGTTTTGCAAAATCAAATCCAATCCTTAGAAGATCAGATGATAGAATTGGTTGATCAAAGTCAAGAGCTTAAAAAAAAATACATATCAATAACTAGTATTCCAGGTGCAGGTCCAATCTTAGCTATCACTATGATTTGTTATCTACCAGAACTAGGAACTATCAGACATAAAGAAATATCTAGCCTTTCCGGAGTCGCACCTTTTAATCGAGATAGTGGTTTTAGTAAAGGGAAAAGGTGTATTCAGGGTGGTAGAGCACAAATTAGAAAAGTTTTACATATGTGCATCCTTACTGCTCGTGAGTGGAATTCTTACATAAAAACTTTTTTTGATAGGTTGTACGATCAATATAAAAAACCATATAAAGTTGCTTCCACTGCTGCAATGAGAAAATTGCTTATTCTTGCGAACTCTTTAGTAAGAGATGGCAGGGTTTTTACTAAGGAATACAGCCCTAAATTTGCTTAGATCCAACATTAGCAGATTAGTGTGGATGTGTACAAGTGCGCTTATACATATTTAAAGCACTTATACACATCCACACTTATTAAAAGAATTTAAGCCAAGAATTACAACTTAAATGCCTAAAACTGTTTGCAGTAAGGCCATTTGATCAACACCGTTAATTCTCCGAATCATGTTTTCAGCATCAATTTCAATGAGTTCCTGACCAGATATGGTGAGCTTATAATAATGAGCGGCTACTGTACATTTGAGAGTTCCTTTCTCAGCAGGCTTCCAGCTACCAAAGTCAAACTCTTTAAAAATGCCTCTTAAATTGATTATTACTGCTTCAATATCATTGCTACTACTACCTTGCATTCCACCACGAAGAGTCAAAGCTACTGAATTTCCATCTATTAAACCAAAGAGTCTAAAGAGCTCAGAGTCATACTCAGCAAAAATAAAGTCTGCTTCAAGCTTTTCCATGCCCATATCAATACTTATTGGAATATCCATACCACCAGCTCTATATTCCTCTGTTTTAATTGTGAGTTTTGGTAGAGTGATCTCATCGATGCGGCCAGCATAACCACGACCATCAACTAACACATTAAAATTCTTTAAGATTTTTGGCAACATCTTTTTATGTCTTTAAAAATTATTTTCAGTATTTTCATTTTTTCTATTGACTTTTAACACAACTGCTTCAGTTGATAAGCCCGTTGCTTGGAAAATTATTTCAACAGAAACTCCTGCTTTAACTAGATTCTTTGCCACCTCTATTCTTGCCACTTTTCTACTATTTTCCTTGCTAGCTTGTGCAGATGTAATTAATGAATAAACTACATTACGTAATTCTTGATTCTCAATTTTCTCATACTTTTCTACTAGATCTAATATCTCATTCTCGAGATAACTTTCTTCATTTGATATTGTGTGTTCAGGAATAAGATCTATAATGCTAACTGATAGTGCTTCTGCGATGCTATATAACCTTCTGATTGAAATTTTACGCTTTCCTTTTTCGTAATGAAGTATTACCCAGTATTTTACCCCGATTTTCTCCGCTAAATCCTTTTGAGTATACCTCTTTGCTAGCCTACAACTTCTTACTTTCTGTCCTACTTTGTGGTCTAGTATGCTAGCAGTCATTCTTTTTCGTAGCCTGCCATAAATCTCCTTTAGAAGTTTTAGATAGAAATTTTGCTAGCATATTGGTACCTTTGCTGAAAACTAGTATATTAAATGCCTATGCTGTGACAAGCTAAAATGAGAAGTTCACACTTTAAATAGGTATGTTTAAGACCACTAAACTCATGAGATTCATTTGCTGGGGGTTTTAGGCACTTTATGAGGGGGTTATAAAAAGATGTACAAAAGGATCTAAGGTGCATAGTAGCATTCTAGGGTCATCTATGAAGGTAGTTTTTTTGCCAACTCTTGAAATTTAGCTAAATTTACCACTTTAATAGACCTCAGCATAAAAACGTTGAATATTTCTTCAGAATTGTGTATAATTATTAATGCTTTTTAACTTACTTTCTCATGGCTCTCTCTAAATTTCTCAATGTGCGAAATGATTATGCATTTAAGAGAATATTTGGTACTGAAAAGAACAAAGACATTCTTATTCACTTTCTTAATGATATATTAGATCTTACTGATGACAACCAGATTAAAGATGTCTCCTTTCTCAGTCCCATTCAAGACCCTGTTATTGCCTCTCAAAAGCAAAGTATTGTTGATGTTCTCTGTGTTGATTCTACAGGGGTCAAAACCATAATTGAGATGCAAGTCGCTAAAACAAGAGGTTTTGAAAAACGTTCTCTAATTGCACATAAGTCAACAATAATTTTTATATAAACCAAAATAACATATTTCCTACATAATCTTTAATAATTTTACATACAAGAGCAGTGTGCTTCCATGGTTCTCTCCGCGGTCTGATATGACAACAAACTTGTCAAGCCGCACTATACTTGTTAGGTGGAAGTGGACGGCAACATGTGCCCAACGAAGTCTAGGCTTCAAGGTTTTTTCTTGCTTATCCCTTCCATCGGCATTACTACCTCGAGTAAAATTATTGTTTATGCTCCTCTTAATTGTAATAACAAAATTCTGTTTTATTGACCAACATCCTGTGCATAATTACAGCCAATTTTCTTGCTACTGCTACAATTGCTTTCTTCATCCCTTTTTTCCTTGCAAGTTTTAACCCCCAGCTTTTCAACTTAAAATTTTTCTTACTAACTGTAAGTAAGACTTGTGCAGCTTCATATAACATACTTCGACATTCCATGGGCCCCATTTTTGATATACTACCATGCCGATCAATTTCTCCAGAAGCATATTGTCTTGGTGTTAACCCCATATACGCTCCAACTGTACTAGATCTTTCAAATCTATTTGGGTTATCCACTGTTGCTTTATATGTCATTGCTACTATAGTACCAACACCTGGAGCAGTAGTTAATAATTTACAATCCTCATCTTTTTTGCCTTGTTCTAAGAGCATCTTGTCAAGTTTTTCCAATGACTTCTCTATTGCCTCTAAACTACAAACTAATGCTCCAATTGAAGCCTTACTTATTTCATCCAAATCTTTAATTGCTTTTTCTATTCTTAAAGACAAGCTTTCAAATTTTGACCCTTGACCGAGCTTTATCCCGTATATTTTTAATAACCCTCTTATTGTCCCAACAATCTGCTGGTAGCTGCATGTTAACTGTCTTCTACTTCCAAGTGCTATTTTAATTTGACAAGATTCATCCGATTTTACTAGTACTTCTTTATATAGCCCAGCCCTCATCATTTGAGCTATACCTCTTGCATCATTCTTATCATTTTTATTGATTCTTGCAGACAAAGCTGCTGCCATATGTCTTGCATCTACACAAACTACTGGCAAGCCAAAACTCCTTAATTTTTTGCACATTGATATTGAAAGTTGTCTACTTTCTACTCCTATAGTTTCGTAATTTTTGCCTTGTTCAAGCAAGTACTCTGCTATTGCCTTGCTTTCGCTTGCAACAACTCCTTCTTTAACAATCTTTCCTTTCTCATCAACGATACTAATGAAAGTTTCTTTGAGTGAGACATCTAATCCGCTATAATATTTCATGAGACTACTCCTACTGTAAAAGTTTAAATTGTTTTTGAAGAACTTATTCTACTGAATTTGTTACTTCGTGTTAAAATAATGGAGTATGTCTCTCCATCATTCAACAGCAATTACAGTATGTGCCCAATACTACGCTGCCAAAGCTTATTCAAGTCAAGCTGATGTAGGTGACCAGTATCATGACCTTAAAGGGGTTATCTTTATTGCTATTGCTGATTTTATCCTATTTCCTAATAAGCTGGCTTATAAGTCTGATCACGTGACTTTTGATAAGATGACCTTTGAACATGATCTCAAAGACTTTAGTTTCACTTTCATAGAGCTACCAAAGTTTAACAAAACAAAAGAAGATCAATTAGAAAATATTGTTGAAAAATGGATCTATTTTTTTAAGCACGCAGATGAAACGAGCGAAGAGGATCTAAAAAAAATAATAGGTAGTGATGTAATTATTGGTAGGGCTTATGATGAGTTATACCAATTCCTAAAAATAAATAGATGAATAAAGAAAAATTTCTAAAATAGAATAATTTAAGAATTAGTGGGGAGTTATGGCAGGAAAAAGTAAAGCAATAGGAGAAGAATTATATAATATCTGCAAAAGAATATGGAATAACAAAAGTTGCTCAAATATACCGAATTACTAGAACTACATTGATGAAGTGGATTACAAGATTTAAGGAAGGAGGAGTCAATGCGTTTAAAATACAACCAGGACGTGGAGTAAAGCCGAAGTTGAGCTACAAGCAGCAAGAAGAAATTAAAAATGTCATAGCAGAAGAAGGAGCCAACCTAACGGCTAAGAAATTAAAAATCATAATTGAGAAAATGTTTTCTATTGAGGTAAGTAAGTCTACAGCACATAGACTGATGCAAAAGTTAGGTTTTTCGTATATTACTCCAAGGCCTGTGCACAATAAACAGGATAAAAATAAACAAGAAGAGTTTAAAAAAAAATCTTAATGAAACTATTGTCACGTATCCCGAAAAAGAGCTATTTTTCTTCGATGAGTCGCGGTTTGGCACACATTCAAAGATTGGACACGGGTGGTTTAAAAAAGGCATTAGGACACAGGTTAAGGTAAAATTAGGTAGGCAAAACTTTTATCTCTATAGTGCAGTTAATCCTAGAAATGGAGAGAGTTCTAGCTTATTCGTACCAAACGTCAATACTGATTGTATGAATATATTCCTTGAGCAGATGTCACAATATTTAGGAACAAGGGAGGCATTTCTTGTTGTGGATTGTGCAGGATGGCATAGATCCAAAGGTTTAAAAATACCACAAAATATTACCTTAATCTATTTACCTCCATATTCACCAGAGTTAAATCCAGTAGAGCGTTTATGGCAATATTTGAAAGACAATCTCATTAAAAATAGAATATATGACTCTGTTAGTTTATTGGAGGATACTGTATGTGCATTCATTCGTAATATTACGGAAAGTTCGATCAAAACCATTTGTTCTGTGAGTTATTTGCCTACTTATTTATGAGATTTGGTATTACTAGCATCATGATTATCTTCAGCTTCGCCACTGTTGCCGCTTTCGGTTTCACTCTCCATACTCCCTCTACAACCAGTTTCATTTTGATCAACGTTATCAGGATGATCTTTTTTGCTGCTCTTGTTAATAGCTTCTGAAATTACTTGTTCTATTTCCTCTTTTTTTGTTGGGTCTAGTTTTTTTGACTGTTTGATTTCTTTTTTCAATGCTGGAAGGAAGTGTTGAGTATAATACTTATAATATTTTTCTTGTTCTTCAGGTGATTCTCCTAATTTGGTTAACACTTCGGTTAATATCTTAGGACTAGCCCCTTCCTTGAACAATCCCTTGCATTTGTTGAGAGTCTTGTCTTTCCCAACTTCTGGGTGTAGGTGTTTGTGCTTTCCTTTTGTTACTTTTTTCGTTATAATGCTCAATAATTCATTGTTGTGTACTAACTCACTAGATGTAGAATTTTCTTTTGTCATACCAAAGCCTCACTAAAAACTAACTATTTGTGTATCTTTGTAGTTGTAAGTGTCAACAATTTGAGATTGAGAACTAACAACTAAAAAGCTAGATTTAAATTTTAAAATGTTGTATATGTAATTGAAATACAGGCAGAAGAGCGTTTCTGCTAGTATCATAGTTAAACCTCACTTCAACGATTATCTACTATTTTAAATGTTTAGTTTTAAGAAAGGATAAATATTGGTATATAGCTAAAGTGAACAGGTGCAAAATGTGCTATACCGCGGCGCTAACGAGTAGCGGAATGACGGCATATCAAATTGTAGCTAGCTATCGAACGTTCCCTACTAGCTTATTCATGAGTTGACGTAGTATTGATACATCGCTCATTTTAGTAGCTGGATTTTCTGTATATTCTGATTGATTTTGTTGTCTTTTTGCTGCTAGGTCTTCAGAATCATTTCCTAAATTCTGTTGATCATTGTCAATAGGGTTCTTCGAAGCTTGATTCTGCTCTGTTGTTGAATTAGAGCGATTTTTGTCGTTAAATGTGTCCTGTGCTTTGTTGGTTGATTTTTCAAAAAGTTTCTTAATACCACTAAATCCTAAAGTTAAAGTAAGACATATAACTCCAGCAGTAGCTATGATAGGAATGGCTGCTCCAATTGCCATTTGACCCTGAAAGAAAGCAAATGTTACCATTGCAATAACAGTAATTGTTATCGTGATTGCTAACAGTTCGCGGGTTCTTTTTGCTGGATCTATGAATCCTGCTACAGCAGATGCTGCTTTTTCTATAAAAGAACCTGCTTTTTCAATGCCAGACTTGCATTTTTTTGAAGCAGTTCCACAGTGGTATTTTTCCTCAAGCTTCTCTTTTAGTTCTTTAGCTTTCTCCTGTGCTTTCTGTGGAGTCCCTGAATAATCTTTTAGATCTCGTAAAGTTAAATAGTACTTTTTAGTATGGAATTCTGGATCTTTCAGCTCCAGAGAACAGGGATCAGCGCCTATTTCTAGCAGCATTGTACAAAATTTTGTTGTATTGTCATAAGCAGTTGCTGTATCAAAAATTGTTCCTTGTGATAGGTATTTGATACTTCTTTTTTCTGCTTTTTTCTTTAATGCCAATTCTAGGGGTGTGTTCTCTTCTCCATTAGGTGCATTCACAGCCTCTCTTAATTGATCTTCAGATATTTTTCTTTCTTTTACTAAACCTAAAATCAATTCCAAACATGCAACTTTTTGTCTTCCTTTGAATGAAGCAATATAGTGAAGAGCATTTTTTCCATCTTTATCTTGCACAGTAATATCTGCACCGTTTTGTAGTAATAGCTCTAGGGTTTTATATCTCTTAGTTTTCTCAAATTTCTTAAGTGATCGGTTCTCACTCTTCTCTTGTATGCGCTGGAGTACCTGGTGGAGCGGTGTTTGCCCTTCTTTTTTATCATTTACAGCTTTTATAAATTGTTCTTTTTGGCTTGCTTCTAGCAATATATGGAGAAGTTCAAGTTTTTGTTTTGTTTCAGGTTTAACAATCAAGTGTAAAGCATTATTACCATCTGTGTCTTTAAGGCTAATATCTGCCCCTTTTTGCAATAGTTCTTTAAAAAGTTCTTTATCATTATTTTTAATTGCTAAATGTAATTGATAATTATCATTACTATCTGGAGTATTTATGGTATGTGGTATAATTTCTTTAATTTTTGCTTCTGTATTGATTTTTATTTCTGGCTTTAATTTAGATTTCTTTCCTTGCTCTGCTAATTTTTCTAAGAAATTACGATAGTATGTCTTTTGCTCTTCTTTTAAGCCTTGTAATTCTTTTGTAGATAATCCTAAATTATCAGAGCTGGCTCCATGCTCTAACAATTTTGTAAGAAACTTAAGTGTGTTATCATTATTTTGGATCGTATGAGACTCATGTTTTTCTTTTGTTATCTTGTTAATTAGTGCCACCTGAAGAGCGTCCTGATTTTCACTATTAATGAGTTGTGCTAAATCTTCCTTGGTGACCGTTTTTATTAGGATACCCAGAAACTTGCATTTCTGTTTCTTTTCGAGCGATGCAATAAGGTGTAAAATATTATTTCCTTTTTCATCTTTTATGCTGCTAATATCCGTACAATCTTTTAGATATTTTCTAAATTTCCTGTTATTTCCATTTTTGATCGCTTTTAGTAATTGAACATTATTATTCGTTATTCCATTGCTTATTTCTACTTCATGATCATCTTCAACATCGCTACCGTAGCCACTCTCTGTTTCACTGTCCCTACGATCATTTTGGTTGTGGGTAAAACAATATTTGCTATTACAAGTAATTTCTGAAATTGCTTGCTTTACTCGCTCTTTTGTTTCATTTGGTGTTTTTTTCGATCGTTCTATTACTTCATCTAGCACTGGAAGGAAGCATTGGACATAATACCTATAATATTTTTCTTGTTCTCTAAGTGATTCTTCTAATTTAGTTAATACTTCAGAGCTAGCACCTTCCTCAAATAACCTTTTGCACTTCTTGAGGGTTCCATCTTGACCTCTTGGTTTTTCACGCTTGTGTTTTTCTTTTTTTACCTTTCTCTCTATAGTGCCATACAATTGCTCGTCTTTTCTATCCTGCTCTCGCTTTTTATTTTTATCTATGCATTCGTCTAATTTATCTGCATTAGTAGCTAGTGCGCTTAGATCTATACCCATACTAAAACCCCAATATTAAAAGCTATTTAAGTTGTCAGCACTAAACTAACAACCAAGAAGTTTGACTTTTAAATTGAGCTAAACGTTGTATATGTGATCAAAATATAGGTGGAAAGGCAGAAAACTAGTTTCTATTAGAAAATCTGTTATCATAGTCAAATCCTCACTTGAACAGTTGTCTAGTATTTTAACCATTTAATCTTAAAAAATAATAAATATAGCTAAAGTGAGTAACTGCAAAACGTGCTACTGGCTAAAATATAGCTAAACTGACTTACGACAATTTGAAAAACCGTCATTCCGCTACTCGTTAGCGCCGCGGCGGTATGACGGTCCGCTACGTGTTAGCGGAATCTATGCTGAGATACCGCGAATGAATCGCGGTATGACGGTTCGCGGCGGTATAGCTATAGGATAAGAAACTATAGCTGCAGATCGATGCTTTTATAAATCTTCCAGACTTGGTTTTTCTTTTAGTTTTTTAAGTCTTTCTTTATTTAGTATGGAGCTTATCTCTTCTACACTTTTATCAATATCATCATTGATTATTACATAATCATATTTATCACGTTTGCTTATCTCTTTTTGAGCTTCGGCTAATCTGCGCTCTATTTCATCCGCACTGTTGCTATTACGCTTTTGCAGGCGTAACCTCAGCTCTTCCATTGAAGGGGGAAGTATAAAAACACTTACAACTTTTTTTCTCATGAGCTTGAATAAGTGAAATGCCCCTTGCCAGTCTATGCTTAGTAAAACGCTTATTCCACTGCTTAAGTTTTGCTCTATAAAATCTCTTGGTATACCATAAAAATTCTCAAAAACTTTGGCGTATTCAAGCATCTGACCAGCTTCGCATAACTCGTGAAATTTTTCTTCGGTAACGAAAAAATAGTCTTTTCCATTTATTTCGCCAGAGCGAGGCTTGCGCGTAGTCGTAGAAACAGACCTAACTAAATTAGTTGATCGCTCAAGTAATTTTTCTGATATAGTAGTTTTTCCAGCTCCAGAAGGAGAGGATAGAACCAATAATATGCCCTCACTTTTTATGGTCATTTTTCTTTGCATTTTTTAACATGGCGCTTTTTGGATCAGAGTTTAAAAAGCTAGAGCCTTCTAAATTAGAATTTGATAAGTTGGTGCCAATGAGAGAAGAGTTATCAAAGACAGTATAGCGCAAATCGGTTTTTTCAAGATTTGCCTTATTCAAATTAACGTTTACAAACTTTGCTCTACTCAATGTTGAATTAGAAAAATCAGCATTTTCTAAATTCATATTCTTAAATTCAAAGTAAGAATAATTTACATTAAATTTTTCACCCTGTGATATTTTCTCTTGCAAATCTCCAATTGAAGTTATAGCATTTTCTAACCCTGCAAGTTTTTTCTGCCCTTGATTGTCAATCAAAATTGAATTATCAAACTTGCAATCTGTTAAATGAGCATCAGCAACTGAACTTTTATATATGCTTGAAGAGTGAAAAGACATATCACTAATTGTTGAATTGCTCAAATTGCTAAGAAAAAAGCTAGTTTTCCTAAAGGCATTAGCGTGAAGCAAAGAAGATCTGAAATCGCTTTCAATAAAATTTGAATTAGTTACTTTTAAATTGGACCAGCTCGAATTATCAGCTAATAAATTAAAGAATGTTGAATTTTCTATTTCACTGGAATCAATATTATGGTGAAAAAGTGTACTGTTATAAACTTGAGAGTCTTGGATTTTTATCTTATACATTGAAGTTGTAGAAAGGTCTGAATCTTCTATCTTCGCAGAGGTGAATAGTGAATGGTCAAAAAATGAGCCATTCATGTCAGAATTCGCAACTTTAGTATTATGAAACTTTCCGTGACGAATGTCAGCATTAGAGACATTAACTTGATGCAGTTCACTAAAACTAAAATCAATATTGGATAAATCAGCATCCTGAAGACTTGCTCCAGAAACATATACATGTTTTATCTTGGAACCATTTAGTATAGATTGAACAAAACTTGAATTATCGTCATTCACATAGGAAATTTGTGTGTTGCTTAAATTAGCTTCGTCGAAGTTACTGTTAATTATGATAGAAGAATTAAGGCAGGCATCGGAAAGATTGCTACCTGTAAAGTCTGATTCTTTTAACTCTGCACCATATATGTTAGCATTTTTTAATGAAGAAAATTGTATCTTTAATTTATATGCATCCACTCCAAAGAAACTTGCATTATCAAGGTTATTTTTCTGCATAACAGTATCGTTTATTTCACTATCATTAAAATTTACGTAGCTAACATTCGAGTTTGATAAGTTGGAGAGATTCATTTGCACATTCGAGAAATTAGTATGCAAACCAATTACGTTGTGCATACTTACTTTTTTGAGATCGGAACTGATAAAATCAGCATAACTAACATGAGACTGATCAAATACGATATCTGTTAAGTTTGCAGAAACAAATTTTGTAAAACTCAAATTTGTACCTTTTATTCTAATGCCACGTAAATTAGCATTGGAGAAATTAGCACCACGTAAATCAACATCAATGAAAGACACGTCGGATAAATCGGTGTTAGAAAAATCAGCACCAATCAGACTTACTCCATCAAAAACAGATCCACTTAGGTACAATTGGCTAAAATTAGCTCCATTTAAGTTAGAGCCAAAACCTTTCTTAAAATCTTCTGGCACGCCCTCTTTGTGGCACTGCACCAAAAATTCAGCAAAGTCTTTTTTACTGTAAGATACGTATTTTGCATCATGTAGAGCGTTTAAAAAATCACTAATCTGATTTTTTTCATCATTTGTTTCGTTTCCATAACATAAATGACCAACTAAAATTAATATCAAAAATCTAATCATCTTGCTTATCGCACTGCGACTCATTGTTTTCTTTCGTTTTCACAGCCCAATCGTAAATTGCTGAGCTTTCTTTATTGTCTATTTTTCTATCCTCCAAAAGGTGTGGCATCATTTCGGCAATCGCATTTATTATATTGATCTGCTTTTTTTCGATTGCTATATCAATTGGGGATTGAAAATTATTATTAACTACTCTAAGATCAGCGCCTTGTAATAAGAGAAAGCGCACTATGTCTACCTCACCTTGTTTAACTGAATAAATGAGAGGAGTATCACCCAATTTATTTCTAAACCTTAGTATCTCTTGAGTTGTTAATCCAATTTTTTCTAACTTGCTTATTATTCCCCTTAAGCAAGTTAAGTTGTTCTTCTTAATGCAGTAAAAAAATTGCTTACTGTAATCATCAATAAATACAGTTGTAGGAAGATGCTCATTAAGGCTATCATATTGTCGTTTATATATTGACTTGCTTTGTATATCTTTATGACCCCATTCTTTTATTGGTTCTCTGTTTAGCTTTGTCCATTTTTGTAAATTTTTCTTTTCACTTTGCTCTTCTTCATCTTTTTTAGTTATAGGTTTTACTCTATTGCGGTCCTTAGAATTATTACTTATTCTTTTTACTTTTTTTTCTTCAGACTGACTTCCTACTTCTTCTTTTTTTCCCTCTAATAATTGACTCGCATCACTTTTTGAAAGTTCATTATCTTTTATATCAATCTTCTGATCAGCTTGTAGATTTTTTTGCGGGTCAGTTGTATTCTCATTTAAATCAGCACTTAAAGGCAAAGGCTCTGGTTTCAAATCTTTATTCACTTCTTTATTGGCCACATTTGGTAAATTTCGAGCAAATTCGCCTGTACTTTCTTCTAGCTGGTCATTTGGCAAATCTTTATCAATCCTTTCACCTTCACTTATAGTTTTTTCAACCACAGAAGCTTTATTCTCGTTGTGTTGCAGTTTCTCTTTATCGGTTACTCTTTTGCTCTCAGCCTCTTGTATTTGTTTAGCATCGACGTTGCTTTTCAACTCATCTTTTTGATTTGTGCTATCTTGCTTCCTTACACCTACATTTTCGTTTTTATGAACTGATTCAATTTTCTTTTCTTCAAATTGCTCTACAGCAAATAGGCTCAGTGATCCAAATACAACAACTAATAATACAAAGTATAAAATACTCTTCATAAATATTCCAAGCATAAGCTTAATTAAGATGATACTATAATCAAATGATTAATCTACAGTAAAAAATGCCTTAGGATTTAATTTATAAAAAAACAATAGATTTTTTGTATCTGTTCAGGGGCATCGCAAATATTGAAGCAAAGTGGTCAGTGCTTACTGTACGAACATTGTGATTTGAGAGCAATCTCCGCTAGGGAGGATGTCATCCCAGTGCTCAGACACTGGGATCCAGAAAAAAGAATGGTGTCATGAAAGTAGCCTTCTTCTCCTGTCATCCCAGTGCCCAGACTACTTGGATCCAGAAAAGTTTGCTTGTAAGCAAGCAAACTAGCATAGAAAGTGGTTACAACATTTTCGATGAGATTATATGGAAAACTGGATCCCAGTGTCTGGGCACTGGGATGACAAAGGAGGACGTTATTCCAGTGCCAAGCACTGACCATTTGCTGTGCAATTTACCTTCAAAAATGAATGTTCGTACAGCTATGGAATGAATCGCGGTATGACGTAGGACTGCTGTCATTCCAGTCTGGAATCTAGTCTTTATTATGCAGCCACTTATTTAAAGTTAAGTTTTCTGGATCTCAATGTCAGCTACTTGGATGACAAGAAAGGGAGCACTGGAATTTTTGTTTCAATATTTGTACATTAGCCATGCATCTGAACAGATACCTCCCCTAAACGGATACACTGTAGAAGGAGGAGTTTCTTCTCCCCAGAAAGCTACACATTAAACCTAAAGTGCATTATATCACCATCTTGTACGATATAATCTCTGTCTTCAAAGCGAATTTTTCCTGCGTCTTTGCAAGCTGATTCACTTCCATACTTTATGTAGTCTGCAAAGCTTATAGTTTCTGCTTTTATGAAGCCTTTCTCAAAATCAGTGTGGATTACACCTGCTGCCTTATCAGCTGTTGATCCTATTTTTACTGGCCATGCCCGTGCTTCTTTTGGCCCTACAGTAAAGAAAGTTATCATACTCAGCACTTCATACATAATACGCGCTACTCCATCAAGGCCTGATTCTTGTAAGCCAAATTCTGATAAAAAACTCTGTTTTTCCTCTTCACTATCAAGATTTGCAATATCTGCTTCAAGTTTTGCTGAAATGCAATAAAATTTGCTTTTATTTTCCTCTGCCATTCTCTCTACCTTTTGAGATAATTCATTGCCAGTTATAACATTTGTATCTTCAACATTGCAAACGTACATAACGGGCTTTGTTGTGAGCAATTGAAGCGACTTCATCTCATCTCCATCGATATTCTCCAAGCTTCTTGCAGGTTTACCTAATTTTAAAGTAGCTAATACCTCTTGCATTAATTCAAGTTGTCTCTTTAGCTCTTTATCACCTTGCTTTGCTTTCTTTTCCAATTGAGGAAGCCTTTTTTCTATGCTATCAATATCAGCTAGGATTAATTCCATTTCTACCACTTCAGCATCTGATATTGGATCTATTTTACTGTGTACGTGGCTAATATCGTCATCCGTAAAGCACCTGAGCAGATGAACGATGGCATCAACTTCTCTGATATGGCTTAAAAATTTATTGCCGAGCCCTTCACCTTTGCTTGCGCCTTTTACGAGGCCTGCAATATCTACAACTTCTAATTGGTTGTAGATTACCTTCTCTGAGCCTGCAATTGCTGCGATTTGTTTCAAACGCTGATCTTTTATCGAAATCTTGCCTATATTTGGCTCGATTGTGCAGAAAGGATAATTTGCAGCTTCGGCTGCACTTGACTCTGTAAGCGCATTAAATAAGGTTGATTTTCCTATGTTTGGCAGTCCAACTATACCGCAGTTAAAGCTCATATTTGCTATGTAAAGTTATAACTATTGCATAATTTAAAAATTTCTGCTATACTTAGTTAGTTACTTATTGACAGTTTTGTTGGTATAGTAATATATAGCTTAAATTAAGGTAAAAACTATGCTTCAATCTAGAGAACGGAAATTACCAACTAATAGCCAAGTAGTTAAGTATAATACTGCGGGCAATGGCAATTGTTTTTTTCATGCTGTGTTTGGTGATAATAGCTCTGGTCCATATAAAGCTGAAAGAGCGCAAGATATGAGAATGGAATGGCACAAATTTTTAAGTCAATTTACATCTTTAGATGATGTAAGTATGCCAGCTCCTTTAAGAGCTCAGCTAGAAAAGGTTTTTGATGCGTTTTTAAACACGCCAAGAGATTTAACCGGTAAGTCCAAGAAAATAAAAGGATTAGCTGAACAAACAAATAAGAAAATCGAGGAAGCTGACAGTAAGACTCAGGAATTAAAAGAAGAAATTGTAAAAAACTTTCGTGATGATGGTGACTTCAGAAAAGTAATATATCCAGTAATAGAAAGAGCTATTAATCAGCGTAATGAGCGTAATATCGACTCCCCGAGAGACCAAAAAACTTTGCTCAGTGTTGAAGACTTGCTTAAAGAAGAAAATAAGAAGAGGTTATATGATGATATCACAGAAGATCTTGAGTCTTGTGCATTAATATTGAATCCTAACCTCAGTAAAAAGGAGTATGGTAATACATATGACCCTAAAGTTATAAAAGATTCATTTTTTAACGATGAAGTTCTCTATAAAGCCTATCTAGAAGCAATAAAAAGTCAAAGTTATTTTGTTTTCATTGAAGAAATTAGTATGTTAGCTTCTTTAGCTAACATTGAAATTAATGTCTACTACAAAGATAATAATAGCGAGGAGCAAAAAAAGTTTGAGCCAGATCCACAAATGATAAATGATGATGATCAGTTAAATCAGGTATTTAATCGTGAAAGTTATAAATTAAATGATGAGCTATGGGGTAGTAAAGAGCGAGAAACAATATATCTTGGAGGGAATCATTACTCTAGAGCTGAAATTGTAACTCAAGAATTAATAAGACAGCAGCAAGAGCAAGAAGATTTCCTATTAGCAAAAAAACTTCAGGTAGACGAGATCTTAGAATATTGTAACCTTTCAAAGGATATCTCTGAGAGAGCAGAGGTTGAGAAGAGATTTGATGAGTTATTGGCAAAAAATGCTGATGGAAAAATTGGTGATGTTGTAGGGCAGTGCGTTAGTGATATAAAGCAGCGCATAGAGCGCTCTGAAGAGCAAAACCCTTCAAGCTTACCAAGATGTGGTATGGAGGAAACAAGGATAGAAGCATTTCATCAACAACCACAACTTGTAAAATAAATCTTTATAGCCCTATATATTTTTATATAGGGGCTTTTGCAAGCATTTCATATAATATGAACTTGCAGTACGTACTAACCTAAATGCAAGTTGATCATGAAACTAGTTTAATCATCGATGCCATAGAGGAATTTGGTGGTGAGGCTAGGTTTGTTGGCGGGTGTGTGAGAGACTCAATTTTGCAGCGTGATGTCCACGACATCGATTTAGCTACTAATTTGCTTCCCAATCAAACGATTAAAGCGCTAAAACTCCGTAATATAAAAACTATTCCAACTGGCTTAAAACATGGGACTATAACTGCGGTTCTAAATCAAAGATCTTTTGAGATCACAACACTAAGGCATGATGTGAAATGTGATGGCAGGCATGCAAAAGTAGAATTTACTAATAATTGGCAAGCTGATGCTTCAAGGCGTGACTTTACATTTAACGCTCTATATGCAGATAAGCATGGCCATATATATGATTACTTTGGTGGTATAGAGGACTTAAAGGCGCGAAGGTTAAACTTTATAGGCAACGCTGAAGATAGAATTGAAGAAGACTATCTACGTATTTTAAGAGCATTTCGTTTTCATGCAAAAATATGTGTCGGAGATTTGAGTGATGAAATACTAAGCGTATGCAAAAAGCATTCGCATATGATCCAAAACCTCTCTGGAGAGAGAATAAGAGATGAAATACTTAAATTGCTGGAGTGCAATGATCCTTTTCCAACACTTAAGAGCATGCAAGAATCTGATGTTTTGCAAAAGATTATCCCAAAAGAAGTAAAATGCGAAATTCTGTCTTCGTCACTTCTTTTGGGCACTGATGCACTAGTAAAATTAGCATTACTCCTTAGGACCACCAAAAATGACAGGCTAAGTCTTGGAGAATATGTAAGTAAGTTTCTACGTCTTTCAAACAAGCAAAAGAAAAAGCTGTTATTTTTATTATCCAACGATATCAAAACAGAACTCTCAGAAAAAGAGCAAAAAAAATACATATCTTTATTTGGTAGAGAATTATATTGTGATTTAGTAAAAATTTGTGGTGTTGAGTCTGGAGAAAATGTTGATAAATACATTTCGTTTGCTAATACATTCAATATTCCAAAATTTCCTTTATCTGGCGATGATTTAATAAGTATAGGTCACCAGCCAGGAAAAAGTTTAGGTAGGAGCTTGGAGTTGCTAAAACAACATTGGGAAGACAGCTCCTACACTTTAACAAAAGAGGAGCTGGTGCTTTATGCTAAGAGCCTACTCTAACTGCTTTCCGACTGTTCAATGAATGTATGCTTGCAATATTAGTGTGACTCATCGAGGAATTAGGTGTGTATTCTTTTTTAGCTTTTTCTGTTAATTGGTATTCGTTTACTCCTCCTTGAGTTTGATTACACATTTTCTGATCTGGAGATAAAAATTTATCTCTTATACTTGGTGTCAGTTGTAACTCTTGAATCTTATCTGAAAAAAATCTCATTCTAGCTTCTACTAGCTCTTTCACAACAATTTCTTTAAGTAATTTTCCTGAGTCGTTATTATTATTATTTTTGCTATTAAAGCTGTGCAAGATAGAATCTCTAGTTGCAACTGCATCTTTTTCGTTAAAATTTAATTTTTTCATGCATTGCTTAACAGAAGTTAACAACTTGGCTTTTAACGTGCCATCTCGTGGTTCTTTACCTACATTTTCTCCAATGTTACAATGTTTGTTGACAACTTCTTTAACCTTGGCTTCTATGATCTCCCTTGCGGATTGTTTTAAATTACTTTCTAATAATTTAAGTAATTCTTTACTTTCAAATTTTCCACTATTTTTATTTGATAGAGATTTTATGGTTTCATCAAGCACGTTATGGCAAAAGTGCTTTTCTTTAAATTCAGGAAAATTTTCTTTCAACTCTTTATTTTTATCAGATAAAAAGTCATCAAGATTCTTATCCCTAAAAAGCTTATAGAAAACCTTTGAAACGTTTGACTGAGTTGATTTCATAGCACCGAACAGAAAAATCTGTCAAACCAGGAAGAAACTCTCCAATTTAAGTTTTTAGCAGTTTTTAAGTACAATTGTACAGGAGGTGCTTTTGCAGTTATAACCGAATTTTTCACTGGTGCCATAAGTGCCCGTTTCATAGCATGGTTTTGGGAGGAACGTTCGAACCATTGATGGAGCCATATTTTATGACTACCTCGTTTAGGAGATTGTATAATCTTAACCATTCCCAAGCTGAAGCACTTCGTTATTACAAATTATAGGAGCTACCATGAAAAAAGCAAAAAGTAAATTAGAGATAATGAATCCTAACGCAGCAGGAATAGATATCGGTTCATCTGTGCATTATGTATGTGTACCTGAAGAAAGAGATGAACAACGTGTACAAAAGTTTAGCTGCTTCACAGAAGATCTTCACAATATAGCAAAGTGGTTAAAGAAGTGTAAAGTTACTACAGTAGCTATGGAGTCAACAGGAGTATATTGGATTCCTTTGTTCCAAGTACTTGAATCGTATGGATTCGAAGTAAAACTGGCAAATGCAAGGCATGTAAAAAATGTACCTGGGAGAAAATCAGACGTCCAGGATTGCCAATGGCTACAACAACTACACAGTTATGGGTTAATCCAAGGATCGTTTAGGCCAGATGATCAAATGTGCATATTGCGTAGTTATGTTCGGCAACGTAAAAATCTTACAGAAAGTGCGACTACACATATTAATAGGATGCAAAAGGCGTTAGTACAAATGAATATTCAGTTACATAAAGTAATAAGCCATATAACAGGTGTCACTGGAATGCAAATTATTAAGGCTATAATCGAAGGTGAAAGAAATCCTAATAAATTAGCTGAATTAAGGGATGTGCGAATAAAGAGTGATAAATCGGCTATTGCCAAAGCACTAACAGGTGACTACAGAGAGGAACATTTATTTGCATTACAGCAGGAATTTGAACTATACAATGTTTATCAGGAAAAAATAGCAGAGTGTGACAAAAATATTGAAAACCACTATAAGACATTTGAAGCGAAATCTGACGAGAGTAAAGAGTTAAGCAAGGAAAGAAGTAAGTATCGAAAAGATAAGCCAAACTTTGCCTTGCGTGAAGAATTGTATCGAGTAACCGGTATAGATTTTACTAAAATTCCTGGATTTGATGTACTAACTGTACAAGCTATTATTTCGGAAATTGGTATTAACTACAGTAAATGGCGATCAGAAAAGCATTTTACTTCATGGTTAGGGCTAAGTCCTGCTAATAAGATTACAGGGGAAAAAGTATTTAGGACAAGAACTCGTGAGGTTATCAATCGTGCTGCAAATGCCTTTCGAATGACTGCTTATGCCGTGGGAAAAAGTAAGAGTGCATTGGGTGCATATTATAGAAGATTAAAAAAGCAACTAGGATCCCCAAAAGCAATTACTGCTACAGCAAGGAAATTAGCGTGTATCTTCTATCAAATGTTGAGATACGGACAAAAGTATGTAGAAAAAGGAATGAACTATTACGAAACACGTTACAAAGAGAGAGTCGTGAAAAATTTGATCAAAAAGGCACGGGATTTTGGTTATATCTTGGTGCAACAGGAAGAGCTAGTTGAGGGAGTTTCTTAGGAGAATAATTAAGTGATTTTTTAGTAGATGCTGGCTTTAAGCTTATTATACTTGATCCTTGAGCTTTTGTCTGTTCTTGTGTATCTTTCTCTGTTAACTTCCCATTTTGTTGTTCATCTTCAGCTGTTGAATTTTCAACTTGCTGTATTTTCAACTCGTAATTTTCTCCAAGTGTGTCTGTATGCGCTTTAACAGATGACATTGCAACACTTCTTACTTTTTCTAATTCTACATTCAGATGTTCAACTTGCTCTTGTAACTTTTTATTATCCCCTTGTGAAGACTCTAATTTTCTCTCCAATTCTGCCTTTAGTCTTTCTATTTCTTCAGCTTTATTTCCTTCTAAGATCTGCTTTTCTTCTTCAGTAGCGTTTAGCTGACTGATTAAAATTTTTAATTTATCTTCTAAGTCAACTTTTTTTCCTTGTAGTTGTTGCTCTTGATTATTTAGTGGTAGTTGCTGCGCTAACAATTCCATCACGCTCAAAGAAGTTTTATTTAAGGTATCACCTATTCCAGCTAACTCCCATTCTTTACTTCCTTCTAAGATCTGCACTTGTTCTTGCAACCTAGCAATCTCATTTTCTAAGTCTTTTTTCTCGCTTACTACAGTGCTTAATTGACTATTTAAATCTTTCGATTTACCTTCTAAATCAATTTTTTCTTTCTCTAATTGTTGCTTAAATTCCTGAGTGCTTTGTAGTTGTTTTTTCAGATTCTCCACTTCAGCTGATTGAGCAGTCAGTTTGTCCACGTTTGACTTCAAATCCTCATTTTCCTTTTTTAAGAAGGCATTTTGTAAACGCTCAAGTTCTAGTTCCTGACTTACACCTTCCTCCTCTATGCTTACTTCTTCCATACTATCGTATTCTTCATCAATGAATTCATCATTTACTATAGTATCAAAACAACTCTCATCAGTGAACTCACTATTTTCTTCAGTTTGAACCTCTCCATCCTTACTTATTACTTCACTCTAGCTCCCTTTTTCTGCAACCTCAGGTTTTAAGTCAGCTCCAATATTTTTATCCGTTGTTTCAACACATTCGGTCTGCATTGTCGTATCTTGAAATGTTACTTTATTAGATAGAATATTTTCCGCCCATTTGTTCCATTTCTTTGGTAGTATTCGTCCAATCGTTTTTAAGTACAACCAAGCAAATACAGTAGACCAACTGTATTTTTTTTCCTTTCGTTTAACATTAATTTCATAATTAACCGTATTGTTAGTATTTAGCATAAAATTACCTTATTTTTTAACTTCGATTTACAGAAAATTTTAACAGTAGTAAAGTTATATATATTAGTATAAATGTTAAATAAATACTAACGCAGGTATCAAATTATGGTAAAGTCTTTGCCCGCCTAATACACTTTATAGCTAATTTAGCTATAAGCAGAAATAACACATGTCTGTAAGTACAGCATTTGCTTTTTCTATCGCTCTTGCTAACATTTCCTGTTCATTGTTCTGATTTTTCACATTGATTACCTGAGCAGCTAAGTTCGCAGGAAAAGTGACCAAACTGACTTCCCATAATTCCACTTGTTTTAACACTCTAGCTCCGCTTTTATGATCAACATCATACTCTATAGGTATATAGCCGATGGAAAGTCCATTGATTACTCCAGTTTTGAGCATTAAGTACGCTTCCTTTGCTTTTTGGATGCCCAAAAGTAAGTGTGCGGTTATATACAGGCCAACATCATTTTCGCAAATATCTATAATATTACCTATAGGTTCACCTGGATTGTGCTGCCAAAGGAGTTTTATTTTATTTCTGTTTAAATTTTCCTTAAATGCTCCGGGTAAGATCAGGTCATTTTGTTTATCAACTATATTAAAAACGCTAGCATAACCAGAAAATACACCGTTTTCTCCTATGCTTTTTATTGACAATGGTGAATAGAGAAATTTCTTATTCATAAAGCCTCCTGTAGTATTGGGAATTTTGTTTGCACAATGCACTGCAATGTCAAATCTATTATATGCAGTTCTCTAAAAAGGGGAAGCACTTTTCTTAGTTACTAAAAACGCTAACTGGAATCCAGATTGGACACTGGGTTATAAAAGTATAGCTTCTACATCATACCGCCGCGGTATCTCTAGATCCCGCTAACAAGCAGCGGGATAACGATTGTCAGGGTAGCTGTCATCCCAGTGCCCAGACTGCAGTTCTCTAAAAAGGGGAAGCACTTTTCTTAGTTACTAAAAACGCTAACTGGAATCCAGATTGGACACTGGGTTATAAAAGTATAGCTTCTACGTCATACCGCCGCGGTATCTCTAGATCCCGCTAACAAGCAGCGGGATGACGATTGTCAGGGTGTCATCCCAGTGCCTCTCTATAATGTCATCCCAGTAGCCCCTATAATGTCATCCCAGTAGCCCCTATAATGTCATCCCAGTAGCCCCATAATGTCATCCCAGTAGCCCCTATAATGTCATCCCAGTGCGTGACACTGGGATCTCATTTTACTTTATGATGATGTCATGAAAGTAGCCTCCTTCTTGTATCTTGTCAAAAGCATCTAATGTTTTAAGCTTAAGCATTAGGTGGAGAAGGGAGGAACTCTGTGCTTCTTCTTAGATATAAAATCTGTAGAGGAGATAAGAATTCCCTTCTCAAAAGTATAGGCTGGACGGTATCGTAGAAAGACCTGAATGGTTCTAATTCTGTATTCACAAGACTAGCCTTACTTTTCATTTTTAATGGTAACGTATGGGGTTATATATGATCAACAACTTTTTGGGCATAGATATATCAAAAGATCGCTTTGATGTTTTTCTCTCATTTATAAGCAAAAAAGGAAAGCGTGAAACTAGAAAAAGAAGCTTTAAGAACGATGATCATGGGTTTCAAAGTCTACTGAATTTTCTACACAAACATAATGTAGAAAAAGCAAAAACCTGTATGGAATCTACTGGTTGTTATAGCGAAGCACTGGCTGAATTTCTACACAATGCTGGACATTTTGTAAGTGTTGTAAATCCTTATTGCATAAAATCTTATGCAAGGAGTAAGCTGATACGACAAAAGAATGATCAGACCGATGCAGAAGTTATTGCTGATTATTGCCAAAGACAGGAACCTTCTAGTTGGACACCACCTTCTCCTGAAATGAAAAAATTAAAACATCTTTATCGTTGCTCAGTTGCGTTAAAAGATGAGTTAACATTAGTAAATAACCACTTAGAAAAAAAAGAGAGACTGCCTAAAGAAGTTGTAAATGCTTGGGAAGACCTTGCAATGAATATAGCTCAAAAAATAGAAACAATAAAAAACTCCGTACGTGAACTATTAAATCAACACAAAGAATTGTTGGAAAATTTTCAACTTCTATTGACTATTCCAGGCATAGGAGAAGAATCAGCAATAGCTATTTTAGCTGAAGTTTCTGATATAGAGGTTTTTAGAGATGCCAGGCAATTGGCAGCATATACAGGAGTTATACCACGAAATATGACGTCAGGTTCCTCTGTATATGCCAAACCCAGATTAAGTAAATCCGGTTCACAAACATTACGTAAGGCACTTTTCTTTCCTGCCATAGTAGCTAAGAATCACAATCCTATCATTATGAGCTTTTGCCAAAGATTAAAGGAAAAGGGTAAGCATAATATGGCCATCGTTGGTGCTGCAATGCGTAAGCTACTCCATATCATTTTCGGTATTCTGACATCCAAAAGTGCTTTTGATCCTAACCATATCAAAAACTACAGGGCTAAGAGGTTGACTGAAGGTTTAGTACTTTAAAATCAAAAATGCTTCCTATCTATCTTATGTAAAGTGGTATCTTACACAAATTTATTGAATGTTGTTGGTTAGTGGATATGTTGATAAGTAAACTTCATCTGTTTTGTGCGTATAAAACTAATTTACTTATCAACATATCCACTAACTATAATCTGTGTACTGTTACACAATTGGAAGTATTTTTTGATTTTATGATGCAACTTGGGAAATTTTTATAATTTTTTTGTTGACTAACAAGACGGTATCTCCTGTCATCCAAGTAGCTAACACTGGGATCTCATTTTACTTTATGACGGTGTCATCCTAATACCTTCCCCTGTCATCCAAGTAGCTAACACTGGGATCTCATTTTACTTTATGATGATGTTATGAAAGTAGCCTCCTTCTCCTGTCATCCCAGTGCCCAGACACTGGGATCCATTTTGCATGTAATTCCGCTATAGTATTATGTTTTAGTGTAAAGTTTGGTATTTATCCATTAAGTTCGTTTGCGAGCAAAGTTCGCTAGATCCCAGTGTCACGCACTGGGATGACATCATAGGGGCACTGGGATGACAGCAGTCCTACGTCATACCGCGATTCATTCGCGGTATCTCTTAACATAGATCCCGCTAACAAGCAGCGGGATGACACCTCTCTTGGGCTCTTTTAGCTACAAACATTAAGAAATTTACTAAACGAAAAAAAGGCAAAAGAAGCCCCGTGGTGCGAGTTTTGACTCTATATTACTGTAAGTGGCGCTGTAATAATGTGCTAACGCTTAAAATAAGCGCGATTTGGCTGAATGTAGAAAAAATTTAAAAGACATGCAGCCGCTATAATTTTATGTAATCCGCCAAAAAATACCCTAAGTTTTTTACTGAATTTTGTCATTGAGCCTGCAGGTCAAAAACAAGTTTTGAGTCAGAAATACCCTTAATACTACAATAAGGGGGCTGGCGGAGTTTGTAAAGCAATTTTTTAGCCCTGTCTCCTTGCTATAATGTTCATATCGATAGAAAAGCAAAAGAATAGAATGAAATATCAAGTGATATCCTCTATAATTAAATTTTTTGAATGAAGAGATGACGATTCGTGTAGGAATTAATGGTCTGGGTAGAATAGGCAGAGGCGTATTGCGTGCTATTTTCGAAATAGAAGAATATAGCAAACAAATAGAAGTTGTAGCTGTGAATGGATCGCTCAGTGCAAAGCAGCATGCACATTTGATTAAATATGATTCTGTTCATGGCAAATTCAGTGGTGATATTGACTTTAATGAGTCTCAAAATTGGCTATCTATAAATGGCAGAAAATTTTCTTTATATAGAGAACGGAGCCCTGAAAATATTCCTTGGAATGTTGATGTAATACTTGAATGTACTGGTGCATTTAACAAGCGTGAAGAAGCAATAAGGCACAATGCAGAGAAAGTGATTGTCTCTGCTCCAGTTCCAGATGCTGATGTAACTATAGTTTATGGTGTGAATAATGATATGCTCAAAAAAGAGCATAAAGTAATATCAGCAGGTTCTTGCACTACAAATTGCCTTGCTCCGATTGTGAAAGTTCTACACTCTAATCTAGGTATAAAAAGTGGCTTTATGACTACTATACACGCCTATACGAATGATCAAAATGTTCTTGATGGCAATCATAGAGACTTATGCAGAGCAAGGGCTTGCGGATTATCTATGGTGCCAACTACAACCGGGGCAGCAAAAACAATCGGTTCTGTAATTCCTGAATTAAAGGGAAAGCTAGATGGCACTGCCGTCAGAGTTCCAGTTAGCAATGTTTCTATGGTTGATTTTAAATTTACGACTGATAAGAAAGCGACCGTTGAAGAAATCAATGAAATATTTAAGGATGCAGCTCTCTCCTCTACGTCATTCCAGCGCGTGACGCTGGAATCTAATTTCTGGATCCCAGTGTCAGCTACTCGGATGACATCAGAGGGTACTAGGATGAC
The DNA here is from genome assembly GCF_964026865.1 of Wolbachia endosymbiont (group A) of Clivina fossor. Classification (NCBI taxonomy): domain Bacteria; kingdom Pseudomonadati; phylum Pseudomonadota; class Alphaproteobacteria; order Rickettsiales; family Anaplasmataceae; genus Wolbachia; species Wolbachia endosymbiont (group A) of Clivina fossor. Next base: position 629,219 of record NZ_OZ034707.1, read on the forward strand.
AGAGGGTTCTCCAATGTCAAATGTACTTTCTATATGCACGGAACCTTTAGTTTCAATAGACTTTGTGCATAACCCTTATAGCGCAATTGTGGATTCAACTGGTACATATGTTACAGGCGACATCTGTAGAGTTGCAGCGTGGTATGACAATGAGTGGGCTTTTTCGCTGAGAATGTTAGACATAGCATTATTGAGCCATAGTAAAGTATGAATGGAAACCCAAACAAATATGCTTCATTTTGTGAGCACTTTGCGGAACTCAGAAAAAGAGTTATCTTTTGCTTTCTATTTTTTTGCGTTACTTTTGGTTTTTGTTACTACTTTAAGGAAAATATATACCGTTTTTTACTTGCACCTTTAATAGAAGCAACAAAAGATAGCGAAGGTTTTTCTTTAATTTACACAGACTTAACAGAGGCATTTTTTGTGTATCTTAGAGTCGCAATAATGAGCGCACTTTTGTTTTCTTTTCCTGTGTTTGCATGGCAATTCTATATGTTCTTAGCACCTGGGTTATATAAAAGTGAAAGGGCAGTGTTGTTGCCATACTTAATTGCAACCCCGGTTTTATTTGTAACGGGAGCTACTGTAGTCTATTACTATATATTTCCTTTAGCCTGGAAGTTTTTTATCAACTTCGAACACAGTGGTAAATCCTTCGATATACCGATAGAGTTTATGCCATCAGTTAGCGAATATTTAGACCTCGTTCTCCAATTTATGTTTGCATTTGGCACTGCATTTCAAATTCCAGTAATACTCACATTGATGGTGAGAGTAGGGTTACTCACTACACAAAGTTTGTCAAATAAACGCAGAATCGCGATAGTGGTAATTTTTATTATCGCTGCAATCTTAACTCCACCTGATGTATTAAGCCAAGTAGGGCTTGCAATACCAATGCTGATTCTATATGAATTGTCCATTTTGATATGTAGGTATATTGAGAAGAAGGCAAAGGTTTGAATAAATATGTATTTGTAACGTTCTTTTTCGAGCACGAGCACCTTTTTCTTGCTTAAGCGTGTGTGATCATTACTAATAAGACTTTGTGTATTTGATTTTTTACATAAAATATGCAATGATTAAATTATATTACTTTAGAGAAATTATGAACACTGGAGATAGTAGAGCTTCTAATGATTTGGCAAGAAGATTTGTTGATGATATGGAAAGAAGCTTGTTGGAAAGAAGCTTGTTGGATAGAAGATTTAATGCGGTAGAAGTTGTGAATACTGATGATTGGGAAAGAATATTTAATGCGATAGAAATTGACAATAGCTTAAGTGAGCATAATGTAATCGATAAAATAAAGGAAAAATTACGAGATACATCTATTGTATATAAATTGTGGAAAATGGATAACTTTAATATAAATTATAAATTTATTATACAACATATGTACTGTTCTTCAAAAGAAAGCTTGCTGGATATGGCTGCTGTAAACAGGAATCCAAAAATATTACGAACTCTATTAGATAAAGGAGCTGATATCAACGTACAGGTCGAAACTGCTTTACGTGGGGCCCCCTAGGTTCAGTTCGTTGGGTAGATGGCCATGACAGGGTTCGTAAAGAGGTAACAAAGCCTCTAATAGCACATGAAATTAAGTTAAAAGGTTCCCGAGCAGAGAAGCCAAAAATTTTTATACAATACAATCATGAAAGCTTTTTTTCTGATGAAGAACTCAGTTCTTGTTTAAAAGAAGAGTCGGAATATTGGGATAGGTGTCTAGATGAAGTAGAAAAAATGAAAAAAGAAAAGATTGGTAATAATGTTACATTCTATGATATTTTGACAGGCAAGAATGATGAATTAGCATCTCACGTACGAAAGGTAAAAGCATTGGAAGATGACTATAAAAGTAAATTTCCTATATATGCTAACGATCTAGAACGTCAATTCAAAATAGGAAATCAGAGACTGGATGCTTTAAATGTAGGCGAGATAGTTATACCAATTCCTAAAAATAAATAGACGAATAAAGAAAAATTTCTAAAATAGAATAATTTAAGAATTAGTGGGGAGTTATGGCAGGAAAAAGTAAAGCAATAGGAGAAGAATTATATAATAAGTGTAACCTGGAATTAAAGAAGCACGGCATAAGAGGAGAGATAGGAAGAAGATTACAGGCAATAATATCTGCAAAAGAATATGGAATAACAAAAGTTGCTCAAATATACCGAATTACTAGAACTACATTGATGAAGTGGATTACAAGATTTAAGGAAGGAGGAGTCAATGCGTTTAAAATACAACCAGGACGTGGAGTAAAGCCGAAGTTGAGCTACAAGCAGCAAGAAGAAATTAAAAATGTCATAGCAGAAGAAGGAGCCAACCTAACGGCTAAGAAATTAAAAATCATAATTGAGAAAATGTTTTCTATTGAGGTAAGTAAGTCTACAGCACATAGACTGATGCAAAAGTTAGGTTTTTCGTATATTACTCCAAGGCCTGTGCACAATAAACAGGATAAAAATAAACAAGAAGAGTTTAAAAAAAAATCTTAATGAAACTATTGTCACGTATCCCGAAAAAGAGCTATTTTTCTTCGATGAGTTGCGGTTTGGCACACATTCAAAGATTGGACACGGGTGGTTTAAAAAAGGCATTAGGACACAGGTTAAGGTAAAATTAGGTAGGCAAAACTTTTATCTCTATAGTGCAGTTAATCCTAGAAATGGAGAGAGTTCTAGCTTATTCGTACCAAACGTCAATACTGATTGTATGAATATATTCCTTGAGCAGATGTCACAATATTTAGGAACAAGGGAGGCATTTCTTGTTGTGGATTGTGCAGGATGGCATAGATCCAAAGGTTTAAAAATACCACAAAATATTACCTTAATCTATTTACCTCCATATTCACCAGAGTTAAATCCAGTAGAGCGTTTATGGCAATATTTGAAAGACAATCTCATTAAAAATAGAATATATGACTCTGTTAGTTTATTGGAGGATACTGTATGTGCATTCATTCGTAATATTACGGAAAGTTCGATCAAAACCATTTGTTCTGTGAGTTATTTGCCTACTTATTTATGAGATTTGGTATTACATGATTTAATTAATAAGCTAGACCACAAGAAACTTGCAATAGTAGCTCGAGATTTAACTGATCCTAATAAGATTCAGATTATCATTAAGTCTTTAGTTGATAACCCAGACAAACTTCAAGCTTTTGCTCGCAATATGTCTAATGAGCAGTTTAAAGAACTTTTGGATAACGTAGGTGCAGAAGAGCTTAAAGACATCATTCACAAGCTGCCTTATGAGAAAGTGACAGCTGTGATTGGTGATCTCAGCAATCAAGATCAGTCTAAAGCTATTATTGATGCATTAAAAGGGAAACTTGACGAGCAGAGTAAACAGAACGAGGAAATGATTGAGATGCTCAAGCAAATCAAGGACGATATGCCAGGCATTGCAGAAGCTCCAGATTTTACAATAGTAGAAAACAATAACGATTCAATGCTACTTGTATGGTAGCAATTTATGAAAATCAATTTTTTTATAGTAGGTAACTTATTATGAGTAAAAACAATGTAGAATTATATTTTAATGAAAAGATTTCAGACCAAGAGAAATTAATAGAACTTAAGGGCCCGAGTTTTAAAAAAACAGATTTTGTAAAACCAAATATAGATTCAATAAAAATTGATAATAAAGACAAAAATGCTGATACTAAGAAGTTAGATTTTGATATAAATCAGCCACTGGACAAAATACCTGTAGAGCAAATGAAGCCAACAAACGTAGGTATAACATACCTTAAAAAGGTTTATGATGGCTTGATAGACAGTATTGATAAGTATAACACAAGTTTAAGCAGTCAAATTACAGATGGCATAGTGAACCCACTGTCAACAACTATATCAAATATAGGGAGAAATACAACTGGAATAGAAAGTCAACTTCGAACTCTTCGAGATGAGTTGCAGGAATTGCGTGATGATCAGCCAGGCACTGCAGAAGCTCCCATATTACCTCATGCTACTGGTGAAGAGAACGGATTGCTTTAATAAAAAAGGTAATAGCCTGATATCAGGCTGTTACCTTCTCCATATGCTATTTTAATATAGCTGAGTTAGGAAATCTATTTTAAAACTTTCGGCATATAGTTCTCATCATGTTTTGCAAACACTGTATCTGCAAGAAAAGTACTATTATCAAACATTTTACCTTGCACAACAACACCACTTTTTTCTGAAAACATTGGTGGAAGTATTCCCTGATATTTCACCATAACGCTCTTATTAAAATCTGTCATTTGAAAAATCACTTCGCTTTCGCTCCGTATCACACTATTTTCAACAACCATTCCACCAACACGGATTGGCTTTTGATTGTTTGGTAAAACTATTGCCTCACTTACTGTATAGAAAAATGAGATATTTTCTTTGAGCGTTGTTAGAATAAAAAAGACTGCACAGTTTAAAAAGAAGAAAATACCTGAAGTTATAAGTAAACGCTTATGTTTCTTCTTCATTATTATCTTTTAGGCTTTCTAGAATTTTTTTACTTTTAATATAGCAAGAAATGGTAAAAATCAGTTCTCCGGTAATCAACGTAAAACTAATAAGGTAAGCAAAAATTACATATGTATTCATAATGCATTATCAATAAATAACTCACCTGCATCAAAATAAATTAAGCTTCCATCCTTTTGCTGCAACACCAATTTACCACTTTTATCTATATCAGCAAAAATTCCTTCATACAATTTGTCAGCTAACTTTACACTGATTTGCTCATTCATTTTGAATGCTTTTTTTAACCACATTTCTCTTATAGCATAAAACCCATCAAATAGCCATTGCTTTCTTAGCTTATTAAAATTTATTATTAATTCCTTTAACAGATCCATGTTAGACACAGATTCACCGTAATTGCTAATGCACGTTGTTCCTGGAAGTGGTGCATGATTGACATTAATTCCAATTCCTATAATGAGCCAATTCGAATTGGATCTTTTTTCAAGCAATATTCCACTTATTTTCTTGCCATCGATTAGAATGTCATTTGGCCATTTATTTTGAACGTTACTGTCACTTATAAATGATAGTAACGTGTTGCCAACAGCAAGAGCAGTAACAAAAGTCAATTCTGTCAATTTGCTGACATCCGTTTCTTGGTTAATTATCAAACTCGCATAGAGATTACCCTCTGGAGAAATCCAGCTTTTTCCAGTGCGTCCCCTACCTTCTGTTTGTTTATCAGCAATAATGACAGTTTCATTTGATATTCCTTTATCAATTAAATCTAACGCTTCTTCGTTAGTGCTTGAAACTTCTTTGTAATGATGAATATGAAAGCCCTTAGGGATCACCTTGTCAGCCCTTTAGTTCAATGAGTGAGTAAAACGTACAAGAAAAGAACGAGGTTGATCAGTGAAGCCACTGAAGTGATAATGAATAGACCCTTAGAATAAGCAACCTTATTACCACTAGCTTTATCAAAATACATAACTTTCATGATATTTAAATAATAGTAGCATGATATCACACTCGCTATTACAAGGACCAAAGACAGGCTGATAAAGCCAGAATTTATTAAACTTTTGAATATAAAAAATTTAGCGATAAAACCTGCAAGTGGAGGTATTCCCGACATCGAGAGTAATAGTATAGAAAGATGGAATGCTAAAATTGGTTGCTTTTTTCCTATACCAGATAAATTTGCAATATCACAATCGTCATCGTCAATTTGTACGAGATATGAGAATAGCCCTATGCTTGTGATGATATATATCACCAGATACATTAAGGCACTATCTGTTCCTGCTTGTGTAAAAATAGAAAGTGAAGCAAATATAAAACCAATGTGACCAATTGAACTGTAAGCAAGCAGCCTTTTTAAGTTTTGCTGACGCAAGGCCCCAAAAGCTGAGATAAGCACAGACAATGCTGAAACGTATAAGAAGATAGGCTGAACATAACTTTTTACATTTACTAACTCTTCATTCATCAATCGAATTAAAAATGTTACAAGTGCAGCTTTTGGGGCCGTAGAAAAAAACGCAGTTACTATGGTAGGTGCACCTTGATAGACATCTGGAGCCCACATATGAAAAGGAGCAATAGCAAGCTTGAAACACAAACCAATAAGGATAAAAACTAACCCAAAAACTGTTCCATAAGTTATCTGATGGTTTTGCAAGAATGAACCGAGCTCAGAGAAATTGACTTGTCCTGTATATCCATAAAGCAGCGACATTCCATATAGCATAATGCAGGAAGATAGTGCACTAAGTGTAAAATATTTCACTCCTGCTTCACATGAATAAGCTGAATCTTTATTAAAGCTCGCAAGAACATACAAAGATATACTCATCAACTCAAAAGCTAAATAAAAAGAAATCAGACTATTTGCTGAAACCAAAGTTATCATGCCAAATAGCGCAAAAAGAATCAGTATTGAAAATTCATATTTATAGTCATATTTTGATAAATTCAGCATCAAAAGTATTAAAATTCCTGTGCTGAGAATTAACCCTTGGGCTGACCTGATGTATAAATTGAGTTTTAACAACGAATTAAAGAGAAAAATTTCATTGTTTTCTGCCGAAATAATTAAAATAATCAAAGTTACCACTGTGCAGCCAAGTGCTAATAAGTTGATAGTTCGGCGGTTAAATATAATTCCAAGCAGTAGCAACACTAACGAGGAGATAATAGAGAACGTTTCCGGCAATATCTGTATATAATTCATAGCGCATTATATTTGACTAACAAATTTGCCATACATGGCTTCAAATAATTCAGTGCAAGGGTTGGGTAGAATCCAAGCAAAATAACAAACACTGCAAGCAAAATTAAGACAGAAAATTCTATGCTATCCAAGCGGTTATTTAATAATTTAGAATAGCTAACCCCCCATATTATTTGCTTACATAAATTCAGCATATAAACTGCGCTTAAAATAGTGCCAAGTGCGATAAATCCTGTAAAAAACCCTATGCTCTTAAACATTCCAACCATAGCCAAAAACTCACCTATGAATCCAGATGTTCCAGGTAGCCCTATTGAAGCCATTGAAAATAAAATGAACATAAAACCAAATTTTGGCATTGTGTTTACTATGCCAAAGTACTTTGCAATCTCCAAAGTTCCAGTTCGAGTATATAGCATTCCAACACACAAAAATAAAGCAGCAGAAATAAGGCCATGACTAATCATTTGAAATATGCTACCCAGTACTCCTTCCTCACAAAATGAAAAGAGGCCAGCGGTAACGATCCCCATATGTGCTATTGAAGAATAAGCTATTAACTTCTTTATATCATCTTGAGCAAACGCAACTAGAGAAGCATATATCACCGCAATAATGCTCAGCACAACAACGAAATTTGAAAAATACAAACTTGCCTGAGGAAGCATTGGAATAGAAAACCTTAAAAATCCATATCCCCCCATTTTAATAAGCAAGCCAGCTAAAATCACAGATCCAGAAGTTGGTGATTGCACATGCGCATCAGGAAGCCAAGTGTGAAATGGAAACATAGGTACTTTTATTGCAAAAGAAATAAAAAATGCAATCCACAGCAATGACTGCACTTCAAGATCAAGGCTTGGCACTAATGTAGCTAATTTTTGTATACTAAACGTTCCAAAAACACTATAGATGTATACCAACCCAAGTAGAAATAATAATGAGCCAGTTAATGTATAAAGAAATAACTTAAACGTCGCATATATCCTTTGCTTCCCTCCCCAAATGCCAATAATAAAGAACATTGGTATTAAGACAGCTTCAAAAAACACATAAAAGCTTATAGCATTCAGTGAAACGAAAAAACCGACTACAAAACTCTCAAGCAGTAGAAATAATGCCATATAGGCTTTTAGGGTCGTATAACTCATTTTGCAATTATAGAGCATACAAATAACAAACAAGAAGGTCGTAAGTAGAAGGAAAAGCAACGATATTCCATCCACCCCTATTCCAATATCTCTTACTGGATAGCTGACAAACTGAAAGTCCGCATTGTTATAATCAAATTCTATACAAGCTACAATGCTAAGCAAAAATGGAAGTACAGCAAAAAATAGGGCAAGGAATCTTAGGTGTATAGATTGATGATTAATCCTGATCGAGGATAAAATCAACGCTCCTATCAGTGGAAGCAAGAATATACTAAGTAACAACACCTTCTATTTAATTCCAATAATATATAAAGCACCGATTATTAAAGTAACAAACATAATAAATGCATAATCAAATATATAACCAGTTTGTAACTTTATAGAACTTTTTGAACATTCATTAACCAACCTTACAACACCATTTGGCCCAAATGAATCAATAGCCTTAACATCAAACTTCCATAGAAGCCTAGACATAAATCTTATCGGTGCAATTATAACAAACTCATACACCTCATCAAAGTACCATTTATTCTGCAAAAACTTAAGTAAAAATTTACTCTTAATTTGCCTAATTACTTGATATTGGTAAATTAGGTACGCAAGTGCTATTCCACTTAGGCTTGCTAAGGTTGGCAGTAGTTTTATAAAGAAATTATGAACTCCATGCTCATCAATCATCACTAAACTTGATTTCCAAAACGCATTACTAGTTATGTTCAAAATATTTGCTCCCCACACTCCAGAAAATACCGATCCAAAAGCAAGTATCAGTAATGGTATAAGCATAATCTTCGGTGCTTCATGTATATTAATTTTACTTTGTTTTTGGCTATGGAACACAAGAAGCAATAACCTCCAAGAGTAAAACGCTGTGAAGAATGCAACAACTAAGCTTATTACAAAAGCAAAGCTATCCGTGCTATAAGCATGTTCAATTATCAAATCCTTTGAGTAAAAACCTGCAAATGGAAATATTCCAGAAAGCGCAAGAGACCCAATCCACATGAGAGTGTAAGTGCAAGGGATTTTCTTCCAGCAATTTCCCATTTTCTGAATGTTTTGCTCATGATGCATTGCATGAATCACATTGCCAGCACCAAGAAATAGTAGAGCTTTAAAAAAAGCGTGTGTCATTAAATGAAAAATAGCAACATTGTAAGCAGAAAGCCCACATGCCATGAACATATAACCAAGTTGACTGCAGGTTGAATAAGCAATTATTTTCTTTATATCGTTCTGAGTAATCGCAACCGTAGCTGCAAAAAAAGCAGTAAGTGCCCCAACAATAACTATTAATTCTCGTGCCACATTTGATAGCTCAAACAATGGAGAACATTTTGCTACTAAAAATATACCTGCTGTTACCATCGTTGCTGCGTGAATGAGTGCAGAAACAGGGGTTGGCCCTTCCATTGCATCTGGCAACCAAACATGTAAACCAAGCTGTGCAGATTTACCCATACAGCCAATAAAAAGTAATATGCATATTATATGAATTATTTTAAATTCACAGCAGAATGCCCTAATGTTCTGTGCGCCAAGAAGATCAGCTGTGTCAAAAACTTCAGTAAATTTCAAAGAGTGAAATGTATAATAAATGAGAAAGATCCCAATCAATAGTGCAAAGTCTCCTACCCTATTCACAACAAATGCTTTAATTGCTGCATTATTTGCAGAATATTTTTGGAACCAAAATCCTATGAGTAAATAAGAACATAGGCCAACCCCTTCCCAGCCAAAAAAAAGCTGCACGAAATTATCGCTTACAACCAGCACAATCATGCAAAACGTAAATAGCGATAGGTAAGAAAAAAACCTCGACTTCCCTTTGTCATGCTCCATATAACCGATAGAATAGAGGTGGACTACTAGTGAAACGGTGGTAATAACAATAAGCATTAAGGATGAGAGAGCATCCACACTAATTGCCCAATTTACTTTTAATACACTTAATGAAAATAGAGGAAATAAACTCAAGTGATAATTTTCAGAGAAGGTGAGAAAAACATACCAAGATAAAACTGCAGATATTCCAATCCCTGCCGTTGTAACTAACTGACTTTTTCTAAAAAGTGCTGCAAATAGCGAACCAAAGAGTGGCAAAAATACTATTAATTTCAGTATATCCATCATACTTTCATTCTTTCATTAAGTTCGCTTGTTCAACATCTATATTGCCACGACTTCTATAATATACAACCAATATTGCAAGCCCAACTCCTGACTCTGCTGCCGCAACAGTCAACACAAACATCACAAAAATTTGCCCAACTATATCATTCATAAAGGCAGAAAAAGCAACTAAATTGATATTAATCGCCAGCAATAATATTTCTATTGATAATAATATATTGATTATGCTCTTACGGTTAATGAAAATACCGCACACCCCAATAGTGAACAAAATAGCAGCAACTATCAAAAAATGATTTAATCCTATTTCCATTCTACTCCTTTTCCAAATTTAGCCTTAACCAATTTTACAGATGAAGATTGTGTCAATTGCTTTAATACATTCTGTTTTTTAACTCCTTTTTTCTTGTCCTGCAAAGTAAGAGCAATTGCACCGACAATTGCAACAAGCAGCAGAATACCAGAAAGATGAAAAGCGTACATGTAGTCAGTGTAGAGCAAATTACCGATAGCTTTCACGTTATTGGCATTATAGTTTATAACATTACTTATATTCAGCGTTGAGCTGCGGATTACAAAACTGATAATCAGAAAAAACACAACACATAATATAGCACCAGGAGTGAAATGCTTCGCAAAACCCTGGCGCAACCTTATGTAGTCAATATCGAGCATCATAACTACAAAAAGGAATAACACTGCAACCGCACCGATGTATACTATCAGCACCATCATAGCAATGAATTCAGCTCCAAGGAGAATAAAAAGAACTGCAGAATTAACGAAGGTGAAAATTAAAAATAATACTGCATGCACAGGATTTCTTACACTAATTACACAAACAGCAGATAAAATGCTAAGAATTGCGAAAAAATAAAAGAAAAAAGGCATCGATACTTTAACTGCAACAACAATTACTAATTTAAAGTGACTATCGTAGTAAAGTCAATATTAAATGCCTACCTTATGGATGAACTTGCGATTGTGATTTTAAACATTCGGGAGTAAGTACATTCTTAATTGCAGTACACATACTCATATCAGGATCATTTTGCTTCTCTTCACTTACTTTCTCGCAAAACTTTCCAATACCATAACCCACCAGTGCACCAACAACAGTGGCTGCAATAAATACTGCAACAGCAACAACAGGAGTTAAAGCAGCAGCTCCTGCGAGGTATGCTATAGCTGCTCCTATCACCGCACCACTACCTAAAGCACAATAAGTTTTATAGATACTTGTCTTGATCTTCACTTCTGTTTGTGGTTTTGAAGCTTCTTCTATCCGTTCAAGTTTTCTTGCAAGTAAACGTCTACCAATCTCCGTACCATCTGAACTACCACATTTCTCCAAAATCTTCGAAATATATTCTACATAGCTCCCAATAGATTTTATATACCCTCCTAATATGTCTATCTTACCTTCATTGACATATTTTTCAATAGTATCAGGGGTAAGCTCATCAAGTATTAGCAAATAGCGGATTTCTGTTTCATTAATTGTTTCAATAAATTGCTCAGAAGGTTTCCCTACACATTCAATATACTTATCTATGATATCGGTATTTTTTTTAGATAACTCTGCAACACCTCGTCCTGATTCATATCTTTTTAATTTATGTTCGTATCTACACAGCAACATGTCCACAACAGCACTTTCCAATTCTTCAAGCGATATTTTTCCTTGGTCATCAGAGTTAGTAGGCATATTTTCTCCTATTTACTATACTTAACATACAATAATTTTAACTAATATTTTCACAATTGTCAAATTTAGGCGTCCATTTTTCTTAAAGTTCAAAGTACACAACAAAAACTTTACAGAGTGCAAGTAGTAAAATTCTTGACAATTTTAATTTATTAACGTATAATATATGTATGTTAGTAATTAATGGCAGCTCAAAATGTATAACATATTTGGTTATTTTCAAAGCAATAACACTTGTAATACCAAACTTCGTTATTGGGAAGACAAATAGAATATACGATAAATTCACTTAAACCTCCAGTTATAGGCGGAAAGCACTCTTTTTCATTTGTCTCATTATTATTGAGAATTGGTATAACACACAAAGTAACAAATTAGATGGAGAAAGTTATCAATACACCACAAGAGACTATATGACAATTTACTTCAATAACACACTAGCCAGTTTAGATAGATCATGGAGAGAATTTAAAGAAAAAGCGTATGGATTTGTGTATAATATCGGAACTTGGTTGAAAGAAACATATGAAAACCTCACTGAACGACCTGCAACGCATAACCACTATATCCCGCAAGAAGAATCTCCTATTAAAGTCAAAGAGATAATTGGAAGAAGAGAAGTGGAGGAACTAAACCGTACATATAAGCCATTCCAAACTCCACCTATCCACCCAACAAGCAGAAGTCCTGGTGCCAATACCTCAAATCAAGTTGTTGTTACTCGACATACACCTGAAACTACTAAAACAAAATAGATGCAAAACCTACGTTTAAAGTACTTGAGTGAAGCATTCTTTAACTGTTCTATTCAATAAAACCTTTACAATATTTCGATCATAGGTTTAACTTTACGAAGTTATAATCTATAGAGCTGCAAATGAACGATTATCTCTCACTGCTAAATCCAGAACAACAATTAGCTGTAACTAACATAGATGGACCGGTTTTAATATTGGCAGGAGCCGGAACCGGAAAAACAAGAACGATCACTTCAAGAATAGCGCACATAATTAGAAACGGTCACGCTTATCCTGATGAAATATTAGCAGTTACATTTACAAATAAAGCAGCAAATGAGATGGTATCAAGGGTACTTGAGCTAACAGGCACAAACATACCATGGCTTGGCACTTTCCATGCAATTGCAGCAAAAATTTTACGTCATCATGCTGAAGTTGTGGGGCTAAATTCCAATTTTACAATTATTGGTGTGGATGATCAATTACAGGTAATAAAAAACATCATGAATGAAATCAGCCCTGATTACCTATCAGAAAAATGTAAGACCATTATGAATATTATTCAGCAATGGAAAGAGAAGTGTTTACTGCCATCTGAAGTGGAAGACGTTCAATCATTTAGGCCAGTGTACGTAACTGCACTCAAAGTCTATCACCAGTATCAGGAAAGGTTAAAATTCCTTAACTCTGTCGATTTTGGTGACTTATTGCTATATAACATACAACTCTTTAATCAAAAGACCGAAGTTCTGTCCTACTACCAAAACAAGTTTAAGTATGTCATGGTAGATGAGTATCAAGATACAAATGCAATACAATATCTTTGGCTAAAATACCTTGCAAAAAAGCACTCAAATATTTGCTGTGTGGGAGATGACGATCAGTCAATATATAGTTGGCGTGGTGCAGAAGTTGAAAACATTTTAAAATTTTCTGATGATTTTAAAAATGCAAAAACTGTCAAACTAGAGTGTAACTATAGATCAACATCTCACATACTTGCAACTGCGTCATATGTTATCAATCACAATAAAACTCGGCTAGAAAAAAAATTGTGGACAACAAACATTGAAGGGGAAAAGGTAAATCTAATAAAATTATGGGACGGAAAAGCTGAAGCAAGGTTCATAAGCGAACAGATATTAAAGCTCAATAAATACAGATTTAGTGACATTGCAGTGCTGGTAAGGGCCACTTTTCAAACTAGAGTTCTCGAAGAGTATTTTATAAAATATTCAATCCCCTATAAGATTATAAGTGGCGTAAAATTCTACGAACGTCAGGAAGTCAGAGATATAATTGCATATTTAAGACTTGTTACAAACAATAACGATGACTTAGCTTTTGAAAGGATCGTAAACCGGCCAAAAAGAAGCATAGGAGCTACAACTCTAAAGAAAATATACACGACTGCTCAGGATAATAAAATTTCTTTTTTTGAGGCAGCAAAAATATTAGTTAATAGTAATCAAGTAACCGAAAGAATTAAACTCTCACTAAATGATTTTTTAAATAAAATTAAAGCTTGGGAAGAAATAGTAAGCGTAAAACCACTGCATGAATTCGTTAAAATCGTAGCAAACCAATCAGGGTATATTGAAATGCTTGAAAATGAGGAGGTAACAGGCTTAGCACGAATAGAAAATGTCAAGGAGCTCATCTCATCTTTAAAAAATTTCGATAATGCCACAACTTTCTTGGAGCATATAAGTCTAGTGATGGAAGTGGATAATATGAATAACGATGACACCGTATATGTTATGACTCTTCATGCAGCCAAAGGACTTGAATTCCCGTGCGTGTTTCTACCTGGTTGGGAAGAGGGATTATTTCCTCATCAAAGATCTTTTGAAGATAAAAGTGGTAAAGCTTTAGAAGAAGAAAGGAGACTTGCATATGTTGGCATAACCAGGGCAAAGGAAAGGTTAATCATTTCATGTGCAGATAGGAGGGAAATTAACAACCAGTGGCAACCGATGCGCACTTCTCGGTTCATTAAAGAATTGCCAAGAGAAAATGTTGAGGTAATCAAGAGTAACGCCTACTGTTGAAGCTATAACTGCAGATAAACATATCTTACAAATCTGAATTACTTCAACTATATGTGTAACCAGACTGCATTCTGTGATTTTTAGCAAAACACGATCTTTCATTTGAGCTTTCTTCAATTTAAAATAAATACAGAAAATTGCTGCCTATAGCTAAACTGACTTAGATTTACCGACAATTTGAAAAACCGTCATTCCGCTACTAGTTAGCGCCGCGGCGGTATGACGGTTCGCGGCGGCATGACGATAACCTCGTCATCCCGCTACTTGTTAGCGGGATCTATGCTAAGAGATACCGCGGCAGCATAGCTATAGCTATCTTCAAAAATATGGTTGAATAATTGTTAATAATAGTGTATAATTATTAATATTTTCAAGCATTTTTGCCATGGCTCTTTCAAAATTTCTCGATCCTCGCAATGATTTGTGTTTCAAAAAAATCTTTGGAACGGAAAAAAATAAGAATATCCTGATCCACTTTTTGAACGATATTTTAGGGTTTACTGAGATAAATGCAATACAAGAAGTTGAGTTTCTTAGCACTATTATGGATCCCGAAGTTGCCTCTGATAAACAAAGTATTGTTGATGTTCTCTGCAAGGATTCTCACGGAAATAGATATATAGCAGAAATGGTGCGACCTGAAAGTCTTCGGTCATATTGTTTAAAAGGAGAGGAATTCATTCAGAAAGAAACTGAAAGGATTCTAAAACTTATTAAACCAGATGTTTTGCCGTCTGAGTCTACGCATCAGTGCGAATCGGGCAACCGGTTGGTGCCAAGCGATGCGGACAATGAACCTCCTCTTGAAAAAGAAGATGCTCAATCGTGAGAGGGGCATAAACTGCAAGCATCATGTGGTTGGAGGGCTAGGCTAGTGGTATGGTGAACGTAAGTGAAGCTTTATAAGTACCGATACGATGAAAGAGCTAAAGATGCTGATAAGCTCTGACCAAAAGGTAATGTGGATAAGTTACATTTTTCATTTCTAGATGTACGCAAATAATAACTCCACCGGTATAGAGAAGCCACCTAACCCACTGTTGTATGACTGGAGAAACAGGGTAAGCCTGTATTTTCGCCTACATGGCAAGCAAACCGCAAGGAATGCTGATGGAAGTGCAGGTAAAGGAGAATGGAGAAAGCGAATGCCATTTTGTAACGAAATGGATAGAATTTGTAACATTAATTCGCGTGAAAACGAGCAGACTTCCGTTTGGTCCCTCGTGACAAGAAACTTTGTTAACCACTTAAGGTAGGAAAGCAGATGATTACAAGTAAACCTGTAAGTGCATCTACCAAAAGCTTTGAAGCATGGAAGCAGTTGCCATGGAAGAAATGCCAGAAAGTTATTGTGAGGCTACAAAGACGTATTGTTAAGGCTGTCCAAGAAGGAAGATGGGGTAAGGTAAAAACTTTACAACATCTTCTCACACGCTCTTTTAGCGGAAAAGCTTTGGCTGTTAAGAGAGTAACTGAAAACCAAGGAAAAAACACAGCGGGTGTAGATCGTCAACTATGGTCAACTTGCAATGCTAAATTTCAAGGAATAAAGCAGTTAAAGCAAAGAGGATATAAACCTTCTCCGCTAAAACGGATTTATATCAGTAAATCTAATGGCAAAAGAAGACCTCTTGGAATACCCACGATAAAAGATAGAGCCATGCAAGCATTATATCTGTTTGCTCTGGAACCGATAGCTGAAACGATCAGTGATCGTCACTCCTATGGCTTTAGACCTAAAAGATCCTGTGCAGATGCTACAGTAGCTTGTCATTTGTTACTGGCAAGTCGTAATCAACTACAATGGATACTTGAAGGTGATATCAAAGGATGCTTTGACAACATTAATCATGAATGGCTTATGAAGCATATTCCTATGGAGAAAAAAATTCTGCATAGTTGGTTAAAAGCTGGCTTCCTAGAATCAAAAACTCTGTATCCCACAACTGCAGGTACCCCGCAAGGTGGTATAATTTCTCCAATACTAGCCAATTTAGCCTTAAACGGACTTGAAAAGTTATTGGAAAGTCGATTTGGTAAACTCGGCAGTAGAAAAAGAAACAAAATCAGAAGTGGAGTGAATGTAATCAGATACGCAGACGACTTTATTATTTCAGGTTTCACACATGAAGTACTGGAAAAGGAAGTTAAGCCTTTAGTATCATCTTTTCTTCATGAGCGAGGTTTAATTCTGTCAGAAGAGAAGACAAAGATTACATCTATCACAACAGGGTTTGACTTTCTTGGTTGTAATGTACGTAGATATAATAAGAAGTTAATTATTAAACCTTCGAAAGAAAGTATTAAAAGACTTCTTAATAAAGCACGTACATTGATAAAAGCAAATATAGCGAACACTCAGGCTATAGTAATTAAGTCACTCAACTCTCTACTGAGAGGATGGGGAAATTACTATCACCATGTGTGTGCTAAAAAAGCGTTTAGAAAGATCGACAATGAAATTTGGCATAGTTTATGGAAATGGGCAAAGAAAAGACATCCTCGTAAAGGATTACGTTGGATAAAGAATCGTTACTTCAAAGTAATGGGTCAACGCCAATGGGTTTTTGCTGCACCCCTATGCAAGAACAAACCAAAAGAGATACGGTATTTAAGACTGCTTAAGCTGATTGATATACCTATCAGACGACATGTTAAAATCAGAGCGGATGCAAATCCCCTTGACTTAAAATGGAAAAAGTATTTTGATGAGAGAGTGAAACGAACAAGAATGTTAGCAAGCTCTTTCTCAAGAGAAGGTTCTCTACTGTTGGTGTCACCATTAAGAATGATGTTTCCTGAGGAATCATGAAGGACAAGCCGGTTCTAGAAAAGAAGAACTTAGATAAGGGGCTCAAGCGTAGTGTGGGGAAACCTGCATGCTGCGTTTCTAAGGGAGGGGGTAGTAGTAATACTGCTTCCTTACCTGACCAGCTCGCTAGAGACAAGGGCTTCGAAAAACGCGCTCAATTATATGCCGCTAAAGCCTACTCAAGACAATTAGATAAATCTGGCAACTACATTGATTTAAAGAAAGTCTTCTTTATTGCTATATCAAATTGTAACTTACTTCCCGAAGAAGTTGATTATATTTCTACTCACAATATACGTGATATAAAAACTAACGGCCATTACTTAAAAGATTTTCAATTTATCTTTATAGAATTGCCCAAATTTTCAAAAAGTAAAGTAGAGCAGTTAGAAAGTATAGTAGAAAGGTGGTGTTTCTTTTTTAGTGCGACCCTGAAAGTCGTGGTTTTGTGGTGGTTAAATTCCACTTTCCCTAGACATCGGGGATAATGTATATCTCACATTTTAAAGGGTGGCAACCTTTGGGATGCAAGCATGAGATAAAAGCAGGTAACACTAAACCTCATGGTGAATCCCTGCAAACAGAGTTAGATATGATTACGAGAGGAACCTATGTTTGAATTGTCGTCAAAGCATAGTATGCGAAAAGAGGTTGAACTACGCATAGACCAAAATGGTACGAAGCAAAAGGGGAACTAAAGATTGAAGACTTTAGTTATTGATGTTCCCAGCTTCCGGCAAATAGTAGGAATCTAAGTTTAACGTGAAACGAAGCCATGGAACGGAGTAACCACATAAAAGCTCTTATATTCATAAAAATATAAGTAGGTAGCCAACCACAAGCTGCTATGTGGAAGGATTGTTTAAGAAGCTAATGCCCAAAGTAATATCTGGGATACGCAGACGTAAACACTTTAATTTGGAAGGTAAAGTGGTGAATAGTAGTGAATATGTTATGGACCAGCAAAAAGCTAGGTATGAATGGAATGGAATTCCTTGGCGAAAGCTGAAGAAATCTTCATTTAAGCTACAAAAACGAATTTACCAAGCTTCTAAATGTAATGATATCAGAAAGATGCATAATCTTCAGAGATTATTACTCAAATCAACAAGTGCAAAAACACTCGCTGTTAGGAAAGTAACACAGGACAATAGGGGGAAGAAGACTGCAGGTATTGATGGAAAGGCTAATCTTAATCAAAAAGAAAGATTACAACTATCATATTCTTTAGATATAAAAGAAAAAGCAAAGCCATCAAGACGCGTCTGGATCCCAAAACCTGGTAAGCCATCGGAGCATCGCCCGCTTGGTATACCTACTATATCGTGTCGAGCAAAACAAACACTTGTAAAAATGGCTTTAGAACCAGAATGGGAGGCAAAACTTGAGCCAAACACTTATGGTTTTAGACCTGGTAGATCATGTCATGATGCAATTGAAGCCATATTTGATGTGCTAAAACAGAAAACAGCATATGTATTAGATGCTGATATTTCTGGATGTTTTGACAATATTAACCATAATAAACTGCTTGAAAAGCTCAATACCACACCAACGTTAAAGAAAATCATAAGAGGATGGTTAAGGGCAGGCGTTATGGAAGATGGAAAGTTTCAATCCACAAAACGTGGTACAATTCAAGGAGGGACGATCTCACCGTTGCTAGCTTGTGTTGCATTACACGGATTAGAGCAACATATCAAAAAAGCATTAACAAACGAACTCTTTCAATGCATGAAAAGAAAATATGGTAGGATATCGCATAAAAATGCGCAAAAGTCTATTAGTGTAATTTTCTACTGTGATGATTTTGTCGTCATACATGAAAGTGAAGAAATTATTCTTAGGGCAAAAGTTCTAGTTGAAGAATGGTTAAAAACCATTGGATTAGAATTAAAGCCTTCTAAGACAAAAGTTTCTCATACATTAAAAATCATTAATGGAATAAAACCAGGATTTGATTTTCTTGGATTTTCAATAAGACAATATCCAACAAAAGAAAGTAAGAAAGGTTACAAATTATTAATAAAACCAAGTCGTAATTCTATAAAGCAGCATATATTTGCTATTAAACATAAACTTAGAGAAATGCGTGGGGCGCCACAGGAAGTAGTAATAAGGAATCTCAATCCAATCATTAGAGGGTGGAGTCAATATTACTCTTCAGTAGTTTCATGTAAAATCTTTAGCTCATTGGATAATACTATACATAGAAAGCTCTGGAAGTGGGCAGTCTTTAGGCACCCAAACAAAGGGAAATGCTGGATAAAAAGAAAATACTTTAAAAAGTATAATAACGATAACTGGCGTTTTATGACAAGTAACAAGATACATCTTATTATACACAGCGATCATGTTATTAAACGACATATCAAAGTGCAAAAAACCAGATCTCCATATGATGGTGATTGGGTTTATTGGGGTAATCGTCTTAGAGAAATACCAGATAAGCCATCAAGAGTAATAAAACTATTGAAGTTACAACAAAGTAAATGCGGTAATTGTAGACTATGGTTTGAAAGTGATGATATAATAGAAATACATCATAAAGACCGGAATAGACGAAACAATATGATCAAAAATTTATCTTTGTTACATGGGCATTGTCACGATGAATTACACAGGAGGTGTGCATGACAAGCACCAAATTAGAGAGAAGCCGTATGAGGCGCAAAGTCTCACGTACGGTTTTGAAGTCGAGTGAAGAGGGGCGACCTTCTTCACTTAGACAACAATACGCAGAAGAAACAACAGAAGAGGACTTAAAAGAGATAGCAGAAAAAGCGCCAATAATAAAGCTAGCATATGATGAATTAGACAAGTTTCGTTGGAACGAAAAAGATTTAGTAGCTTACGAAGAAAGAATAATGGATCTACGGAAAGAAGAAGCCATTCTTGAATACAGACTTGATCTTGCTGAAGAGAAAGGTATACAAAAAGGTATAGAGAAAGGGAAAATTGAAGGGAAAATTGAAGTCGCAAAAGCAATGCTGGCTAATAATGTTGATGTCAACACTATTGTCAAGTTTACAGGCCTTTCTATTAGTGAGATTGAAGAATTAAGTGGAAATCTGTGAACGGTTACCTATATGTTTTTGCTGGCAAAAATTCTCTAATGGTCTTAAATAAAACTTTCAGTGAGTGATTGTCAGACATGTTGTGCTCTGCTGATTTCATCAAGTATACTTCAACATCGGTTGACTTAATTTTTTCAGCTAAATTCAATGAAGTTTGATAAGGAACATCTTTATCATTAATGCTATGCAATAAGCGCACAGGACAGTTTATATCTATTGCTTCTCTGTTTAAAAGAAGGTTCTTTCTGCCATCTTCGATCAAATTTTTAGTTATTTTGTATGTACAATGCTCTGAAGTAAAATCTATTACACCTTTAGAACCTAGTTCTTCTTTTTGCTTGCCTGACAATTGCTTGAATATCAAATCTTCAGTAAAATCAGGAGCAGACGATATGCCGATTAATGCTGCAATTTTTTCTGGAAATTGAAGGGCAATGAGCAGCATCAGCCATCCTCCCATACTTGAACCTATAATTATTTGTTTATCGCTAGTTAATTCACTTATCACTTTAGCACAATTTTCTTGCCAATCACTTATCGTGTAATCAATAAAATCACCACTTGAATGACCGTGACCAAAATAATCAAATAGCACAAGTGCTATATCGTTTTCTTGGCAAAATTTGTAAATAGCAGTTGCTTTAGTTCCATCCATATTAGATGCAAATCCACCGAAAAAAACTACAGAAGCTTTCTTTCCTTGTAGCTTTCGATATGCTATGTGACCATTATTTCCATCATTACAATAATCCATACTACTTTGGCAAAGCAACCGGGTTATCACTCAATTGACGCAAATAACTAACTAGATCTGCAATTTCTTGTGGATTGGAAATACCTGCAAATGCCATACGCGTACCTTTTATATAGGCTTTTGGGTTCTTTAAGAAAGCAAATAGCTCCTCATACCCCCATTTTCCACCTCTTTCAAGCACTGCTTTTGAGTAATTGAATGAGTTACCAAGATGAGCCTTTTTGTTTCCAACTACGTTCCATAAGTTTGGTCCTACTTTATTCATTCCACCTTTCTCAAAACTATGGCAGGCTATACATTTCTTCGCTGCTGACTTGCCTTTTTCAAAGCTAGCATTCTGCATGAGCGCTCCAATATCGAGCGCCACTTGCTCGATTTTTTGCTGGAACTCATTGTTACCAGCAGCTACTATCGTTTGGTGTTCAATCTTATATTCCTCTGGACTATACAGCATATCAACTACGTTGCTGACTATCATAATGATTAGCCCAGAAAGTAAAATCGATGCTGCAATCTTATTAAGCTCCATAGTTAATTTTTATCAATTAATGTTGCTTAAATTATGCAAATATTTTCGCAAATAGCAACCAATTACCTTGAAGCTCGCTAAAGATGAGAGTCTCTAGCTACAAATATTAAGAAATTTACCAAATGGAAAAAAAGGCAAAAGAAGCCCCGTGGTTGGCTAATTACTTACATTATACTTTCAAGTATGGCGTTTTTTTATTCTAAACGCTTAATAACCGCGATTTAGCTGCTTTTTAATGCAACTAACCTTTAGTCATAAATGTTTAAGAAATTTACCAAGCAGAAAAAAAGACAAAGAATACCCGAGTTAGCTAATCTTTTACTATCTTTGTCGAGTATTGGCATTTTTTGATGTCTTGTAACGCTTTGTAAGCGCGTTCAGCTTATTTAGATAAAAATCTAGATGTAGATGAAGTTTTGTAAAGACATACAGTATCTATATACTGCAAAAAATTGAACATAAGACGCCGATACATTAAGTAATCCTTACCTTTTAATCTGCAGATTGGCGAAAGCAAATACAATAGCTTCACTGTCATGATAAGGGGACTGGCGGAGTTTGTCAAGTGGTTTTTGTAGCTCTCATGGTTTTTGGATTCTAACGTCACACGCTGGGATGATACCAGTTGTTACTCAAACAACAGTTATGCAAGAGATCTGATTACATCTAATACCAATTCCTAAAAATAAATAGACGAATAAAGAAAAATTTCTAAAATAGAATAATTTAAGAATTAGTGGGGAGTTATGGCAGGAAAAAGTAAAGCAATAGGAGAAGAATTATATAATAAGTGTAACCTGGAATTAAAGAAGCACGGCATAAGAGGAGAGATAGGAAGAAGATTACAGGCAATAATATCTGCAAAAGAATATGGAATAACAAAAGTTGCTCAAATATACCGAATTACTAGAACTACATTGATGAAGTGGATTACAAGATTTAAGGAAGGAGGAGTCAATGCGTTTAAAATACAACCAGGACGTGGAGTAAAGCCGAAGTTGAGCTACAAGCAGCAAGAAGAAATTAAAAATGTCATAGCAGAAGAAGGAGCCAACCTAACGGCTAAGAAATTAAAAATCATAATTGAGAAAATGTTTTCTATTGAGGTAAGTAAGTCTACAGCACATAGACTGATGCAAAAGTTAGGTTTTTCGTATATTACTCCAAGGCCTGTGCACAATAAACAGGATAAAAATAAACAAGAAGAGTTTAAAAAAAAATCTTAATGAAACTATTGTCACGTATCCCGAAAAAGAGCTATTTTTCTTCGATGAGTCGCGGTTTGGCACACATTCAAAGATTGGACACGGGTGGTTTAAAAAAGGCATTAGGACACAGGTTAAGGTAAAATTAGGTAGGCAAAACTTTTATCTCTATAGTGCAGTTAATCCTAGAAATGGAGAGAGTTCTAGCTTATTCGTACCAAACGTCAATACTGATTGTATGAATATATTCCTTGAGCAGATGTCACAATATTTAGGAACAAGGGAGGCATTTCTTGTTGTGGATTGTGCAGGATGGCATAGATCCAAAGGTTTAAAAATACCACAAAATATTACCTTAATCTATTTACCTCCATATTCACCAGAGTTAAATCCAGTAGAGCGTTTATGGCAATATTTGAAAGACAATCTCATTAAAAATAGAATATATGACTCTGTTAGTTTATTGGAGGATACTGTATGTGCATTCATTCGTAATATTACGGAAAGTTCGATCAAAACCATTTGTTCTGTGAGTTATTTGCCTACTTATTTATGAGATTTGGTATAAGCTAACAATGGACCACTAGATATATTACTAACTACGTTGACCTGACTCAATATTTTATTAGTGGGATTGAAATAATTTTCTATAAATTCCTTATATATAGCTGTTAATTTGTGTATATCATTTACTAATACGCATTCGTTTATCTGATGTGCGGTTTTGTTGATTATACCAAATTCAATCACTGGACAAACATCTTTGATAAACGCAGCGTCAGATGTGCCACCACTTGTGCTCAGCACAGCATCAATACTGGTAACTTTATTTATCGCATCAAGCATAATATCAGTATTTCTATCAGGAGTAGAGAGGAAAACGTCCCTGCTGCTATGCATAGAAAGTTTATAATCGTTAGTTACACTGGAGCATATTTCATCAATCAGCTTATATAAGCCGTCAGGTGTTTGTGTATCGTTATATCGAATGTTAAAACGTGTAGTTGCTGAACTAGGTATTAGATTGCTAGTATTATTTCCAACATCGATAGTAGTAACTTCGCAATGTGAAGGCTGAAAATATTTATTACCATGATCAAAAGTAGTATTTTTTACCTTACTCAATATCGATATTACCTTATATATTGGATTATCTGCTAGGTCTGGGTAGGCAACGTGTCCTTGTTTTCCATGGCAAATTAATTTAAATGTTACAGAACCTCTTCTGCCTATTTTTATGGTATCACCTAATTTCTCACTACTGGTTGGTTCGGCAACTACACAAAAATCTATCTTTTTTTGCTTACTTTTCATCCATTCCAAAACTGCCTTTGTTCCATATTCTTCCGTGCTTTCTTCAGCACTGGTAATCAATGCACTTATCGAACCATTAAATTGAAACTTTTCTGCAATTAAATTTGCCATAGCAGCAATAAATGCAGCTATTCCGCTTTTCATATCAGCTGCTCCTCTTCCATATAGCATTCCATCTCTAACTTCTGGATTAAATGGACCAAATGCCCAATCTTTTAACTGACCCGGTGGTACAACATCAACATGCCCAGCAAAGCACAAATTTGGTACTCCATTTATATATTTCGCATAAAGATTTTTAACTTTAGTTCCATCATTACCAAATTCTAAAATCTCACAGTCAAAGCCACTTTTCTTGAAGATTGTTGCTATATGCTCTATTGCCCCGCCGTCCCTTGGTGTTATACTCTCAAAAGAGATCAATTTCTTAGTTAGCTCTACAGGGTCAATTTTCATGTCAATCTTAAAATACTTATATTGCTATATTGTAAACACTCTATGCACTATTTAAAACAAATATTACATCAAGCCGAACAAACTTTTCTAAGGGAAGTAATAACAGATTACCACCTTGCTGATGATATCTATAAAATATGCACACGACACGGAAATGACATCTTTCTAGTTGCAGATGAAAATACAGCAAAACTTTTAAACAAAAACGTATTTAATAAAATTTCTCACTTAATTATCCCGAGCAATACCATTAGGCCTCTTGCAAAACCTCATATCATTTCGGATGCTCCCTACATTTTATCATCCCAGTCCTCCGAGACTGGGATCCAGGAAAAAAAATCAGCGTCACGCGCTGGAATGACACCAACCATGGGTACTAATCTTTCACTTGCCTCTCTTGAAACCATAAATCTAGTTAGAAACAAAGCAAAAGACAGTGACTTAATAGTTGCATTTGGTAGCGGCACCGTTAACGACATCTGCAAATATGCAAGCTACCTCGAGAAAAAAGATTATATATCGTTCCCAACAGCCGCTTCCATGAATGGATATACATCCGCAAATGCTTCAATATTAGTAAATGGATACAAAAAATCGTTCAAAGCACATCTTCCAAGAGCGATATATATAGATATAGACATACTTACCAATGCACCACTGCGCCTCACATTAAGCGGATTTGCAGATTTCATTTGCCGTTCGACAGTTCAGGCTGACTGGCTACTATCTCATTTGTTGCTTGGCACAGAATACAATGAATTACCTTTTACACTTGTTCGCGATTTGGAGCAAATTTTGCTAAGAGAGTATACGGCGCTTACTAAAAGAAGTAGAAAAGTGGTCCTATTACTTATGGAAGTTCTACTAATTTCAGGACTTGGAATGGTAATATCAAAAGGCAGCTATTCTGCAAGCCAAGGAGAGCATATGATAGCTCACGCAATGGAAATGGTAACAAGAGATCATTCCTCACTACATGGCGAAAAAATTGCTGTTACGACGATTACCATGGCTAATTTGCAGGAAAAGATATTATCAATACAAAACCCGATTATCAACCCGACCACTTTAGATGTAAAACATATAACTCAGTGCTTTGATAATATCGAATTTGTAAGAACTTTTGAACAGAAGCAAATTATGCAGCAAAAAATCCAAGAGATTATTTGTAAAGAATGGACTAATATTTCCAATTTAATTAAGCAAAATTTACTACCTGCAAAATACCTGCAAAAAATATTTGAAGATCTATCAATTCCGCACTTACCAGAGCACCTCAGTTGGAATAAAGAACAATATTGTAAAGTGGTCGATCTTGCGTTTGCAACAAGAGATAGATTCACCTTTCTTGACTTAGCTAATTGCATAGAAGAAAGTTAAGTTTTGTAGTGAAATTCTGTCATTTAAAGAGATCATAGGCCAAAAGCTAAACCCTTTTCACAATCTCTTATCCATTTTCCTCTAAACTGTACACCTAAGTGGATATACAACTGAACGTAACCATTCCAAGTAGCTGACACTGGGTCGCACTACTTCACCAATAGCACTATCTTGCTAAACATAGTTTAGTTCGAGTGGCTGAGGAGGGACTTGAACCCCCGACCAAGAGATTATGATCCTCCTGCTCTACCAACTGAGCTACTCAGCCTAATTGAAAACCTTGCTATATATGTGACCTACATGCTTTGTATAATATTTCAAATCAAACAAAGATTCAAGTTTTTCCGAGTTAATAACCTTAAGTAAAGGTTTATCTTGTTTCAGTTCGGCCAGAAAATCACTGTTGTTTTGTTTCACTTTCATTGCATTGCTCTGAACAATTTTATACGCCTCTTCCCTCGCCAAACCACTATTTACTAACTCAAGCAATACACGCTGTGAGAAAACTAAACCTTTTGAAGAATTTAAG
The DNA here is from genome assembly GCF_964026865.1 of Wolbachia endosymbiont (group A) of Clivina fossor. Classification (NCBI taxonomy): domain Bacteria; kingdom Pseudomonadati; phylum Pseudomonadota; class Alphaproteobacteria; order Rickettsiales; family Anaplasmataceae; genus Wolbachia; species Wolbachia endosymbiont (group A) of Clivina fossor. Next base: position 655,775 of record NZ_OZ034707.1, read on the forward strand.
TTCTTTTCAATGTTTTCCTTATTGATTACCAATTTATCTATCAAATCTGTTAATCGCACTAAAGCAAAATCCATTGTTATACAAGCATCAGGAGCAATGCATCTTTCCACAGACGAGTGTGATATATCACGTTCGTGCCACAATGCAACATTTTCTAACGCAGGAAAAACATAACTGCGTATTAAACGTGAGAGTCCCGTCAGATTTTCACTTAAAATAGGATTACATTTGTGTGGCATAGCAGAGCTTCCCTTCTGCCCAATGGAAAAATGCTCAGAAATTTCGCCGATTTCAGTTCTTTGCAAATGACGAATTTCAATTGCAATATTTTCTATTGAGCTTGCAATCACTCCCAAAACCGAAAAGAACATGGCATGTCTATCACGAGGAATGACTTGAGACGATATGGTTTCAGGTATGAGTCCCATTTCTTTTGCTACATACTCTTCAACAAACGGATCAACATTTGCAAAATTACCTACTGCACCTGATATTTTACAAATTGAGATCTCTTTTTGCGCGCTAATTAATCTCTGATAATTGCGTTTAAATTCAGCATAAAATCTAGCAAATTTTAATCCAAGAGTTGTTGGTTCTGCATGCATTCCATGACTGCGCCCAACACAAACAATATCTTTATAGTCCTCAGCTTTTTTTTTCAATACTGCAAGTAAATTTTTTAGATTCCCGAGTAAAATATCACATGACTCTTTCAACTGCACCGCAAGGCATGTATCCAAAACATCAGAACTTGTCATTCCATAGTGGAGATAACGAACATCAACTCCCGCTTTTTCAGCAACATATGTCAGAAAAGCTATAACATCATGTTTTACAATGGATTCAATTTCGTTGATACGTTCAATATCAAATTCAATAGCACCAGAGAGCTTCTGAGCAACACTATTTGGAATCACTCCTAACTCTGCTTGAGCTTCACACGCTAATTTTTCTGTTTTAAGCCATATATTAAATTTATTATTTTCCTCCCAAATGGAAGACATTTCTTTTTGGCTATAGCGCGGGATCATTAAATGATCCCCGTCTTATCTTTGAACATGCTAGATCCCAGTGTCACGCACTGGGATGACAGAAAAAAAAGGCACTGGAATGACAGGAATAGTTGATATATTTTATTCACTGTTATTTGTATCTTCTTGCTCCACTGCTTCACCTTCTTGTTGCTCAGACTTCTGATTTTGCAACTTTACTTGCCTTAATTCATGCGCATCTGTTTCGGATTTCACGACGTATATAGTAATTGGTACTACTACTTCACTATGTAATTCTACGTTTACTTGGTATTCACCCAAGTTTTTGATGCTTATTCCACCAAAAGATAAACTACGATGATCTATCGCATGTCCTTCTTGTAGTAAAACTTTCGCAATTTCACGTGTTGTTACAGAACCAAAAATTTTACCATCCTCTGAAGCTTGCTTTATCAATACCACAAACTTATCATGTAGTGACAATGCAAGCTCTTTTGCTACATTTAATCTTTTTATATTCTCTTCTTCCAGTAATAAACGTTGCTCCTCTAGCTTTGTTAAATTTTCCTTGGTAGCTTTCACCGCTTTTCTTTGTGGAAAAAGAAAATTACGTGCATAACCTGGTTTAACTTTGACAACTTCACCAAGCTTACCTAAAGTCCTTATATTTTCCTTTAAAATTATCAACATAAATTACCTAAACTTTTTTAGTACAGTAAGGAACAAGAGCCAAAAAACGTGCCCTTATGATCGCTAAGCGTAACTTCCTTTGTTTTTTTGCACATACGCCTGTTAACCTTCTAGGTAATATCCTACCATAGTCAGAGGTAAACTTGGATAATAAATCTGTATTCTTATAATCTATGTCTTCATCTTTAGACGTAGCAAGAGGGCAAACTTTAGAACGCCTAAAGCCAGTCCTATTATTTACAGATACGTAAGAATTATTAAAACTATTTCGTCTTTTCATCATTATGCGTTTTGCTCCTCAATTTGTTTATTCATCATATAAGATTTACCTTCAAAAAATTTATCAACCTGCACAGACAAGTGGCGAATAACGTTCTCATTAAGTTTCATTCTACGCACAAATTCATCCAGAATGTTTGCAGTAGAACTTATGCACATTATACAATAATGACCGCTCTTCATCTTATTTATTGGATATGCAAAATCCAAAAGACCCCAATGTTCATACTTGATTAATCCCGATGCTTCAATGTTTTCCAAAAGCATCTCCAATGCTTTGCTCGATTGAGTTGGACCGTTTATTCTAAAATCTTTCAAAATATCTTGAAAAATCTTTATTAGATGTTCTGAAATATTTCTCTTCAAAGCATTTACTGCATTATGGATAAACGCACTTTTAGTAATTTGCTCACTGCCTCCTAGAAATTTTATAAAATCTTGCGTTATTCCTAAATCTTTTAGGTCATCTTTCAACTCTTTATCGATTTTTGACTTCACTTCTTTCAAATTTGAAAGATCTTCTTCCAATTCAACCCATAAAATTTTTGTAAGATCTTCCAAGAAATCAGAGTAAGCAACTAGACCTTCTTTAATGTTTTCAGCACGCGTTTCTAACTCTTGTTTTGTAAGCGTACTATTTTGCCTTTCCATAAGACTCTTGATCTTCTGGAAAATAACATCTGCTTTAATATTTTTCAATGAAACAGCTAGCTCTTGGACCATCTCCTCTACTTCTTGCTGTAATAATCCTTGTTGTGCTATAAAAGTAAATTCATAAAGATTCACTATATCTTCCTTTAATACCGATTAAATATTTCATTATATAAAGCTTTTTTATATAAGCAAGTTATTTGTATTAATTTCTACGCCTTTAATCCAGCTTAAATTAGATATTTCATAAATAACTTGAGGAGCAATTGAGTATGCACCTGGTAATAAGATGCTCACTTTATGTTTTTCGAGAAGAAGTTTTAGCATTATTTTGGTTCTGCCTTTATCTTTCAATATTGCATTTAATTCCATAGCGGCTTTTTGCGAATCCGTGCACTCAGTGGTGAGAACTAATTCCTTTATTGTAGAAGCGATTCTTTTTGTAAACTCAGATATATCCTTGCCTGCTAATCTTGTCGTATTTTCCGAAGCTTCAAGATCAATTATCACAAATGTTCCTGGTGAAAATAAATCTCTTTTTTCTTCTATTATTTCATTATTATAAAATGCTATTTCAGAAACGTTATGGGGATCAGAAAGTGTGAGTATAACAAACCTTCCACGCTCTGAAGTTCTCATACGTGCATTTAATATTACCCCAGCAGTTTTTGCTGTTCTATTTTCTCCGATAAACCCAATATTTAACTTTTCCAGAAGAATTCTAAATTTTTCAAGTGGATGATTAGTTAAATAAAATCCTAGTGAAAATAACTCATGCTCTAATTTTTCCTCTTCATCAAAATTTTCCACATTCTCAAATTTCGGTTTGAGGACATCAAGACTACCAAACAAAGCAGCTTGACTTGATTCTCTATCCTGTTTGTTTTTATTTGCAAAGTAAATCAGCATGTCCATTGACTCATATAGCTGCTTTCTGTTCTTATGCACGCTATCGAATGCTCCGGATTTAATCAGGCTTTCTAGCGCTCTCTTATTTATTATATGACCTGAATTTTGAATGAATTCCCATATGTCCTTATAAGCGCTTGAACGTACGTTCACTATTCCCTCCGCTATAGAAAAACCAACATTCCTTAAGGCAGCAATACCATAACGTATGCGTTCGTCCTCTATTGAGAATTCAGCTTGAGACTTGTTTATATCAGGTGGAAGAATGGTAACGCCACTAAACTTTGCTGCATGATAAAATAAGTTCAATTTATCTCTATCATCAATATTCAGATTCATTAGTGCTGTAAAAAATTCTAACGGATAATTAGCTTTAAGGTAAGCCGTTTGATAAGATATAACCGCATATGCAGCTGCGTGAGATTTATTAAATCCATAACCAGCAAATTTTGCAACAAGGTCAAAGATATAACTTGCCCTGTCATAATCAACGCCATTCTTTGTTGCCCCTTGGATGAAAAGTTCACGTTGTTTATCCATCTCTTCCTTAATTTTCTTACCCATGGCACGTCTCAGCAGATCTGCTTCCGCTAAGCTATACCCGGAAAGAATACGGGCTATTTCCATCACCTGCTCCTGGTAGATTATTACCCCAAATGTTTCTTTTAACACTCCTTCAAGTAACGGATGAATATAATCTGGCTTTTCAAGTCCATGCTTTCTTGCAACATAAGTTGGAATGTTATCCATAGGTCCTGGACGATAAAGGGAAATTAAAGCGATAATATCTTCAATGCAATCTGGCTTTAATTTGATTAAAGCTTCTCTCATTCCCGAACTTTCAAGCTGGAACACTCCAATTGAATCACCGCTAGAGAGCATCTCATAGGTTTTTTGATCATTCAAAGGAACTGAAGAAATATCGATCTTTTTTTCATCACGATTAATTAAACGACATACATGATCTATTAGTGTTAGCGTACCAAGTCCAAGAAAATCAAATTTTATTAACCCAGCTTTCTCCACATATTTCATGCTGTATTGAGTGATTGGCAGAGCCGAATTTGGATCGTAGTACACAGGAACAAAATTTTCCAACTTTTGATCACATATTACAATTCCAGCAGCATGAGTTGAAACGTGACGATATATTCCTTCAAGCTTTAGTGATATATCAAGAAGCTTTGCAATTACCTCATCACTATCCCGTTCTTTCTGCAGGTTTTGATCAAACTCTATCGCTTGCGATAAAGTTACAGGATTTACTGGATTAAATGGAACCATTTTAGATATTTTATCCACTTGAGAGTAAGGCATTTGCAATACTCTACCAACATCACGCAATACTGCCCTTGCTTGCAATTTTCCAAAAGTGATTATTTGAGCAACATAACCGTACTTTTTCTGAACATAATCAATAACCAGGTCCCTTTTCTCTTGGCAGAAATCGATATCAAAGTCAGGCATTGATACACGATCGGGATTTAAAAACCTTTCAAATATTAGGCCAAACTTTATTGGATCAAGGTCTGTAATCTGTAAGCTCCAAGCAACAATTGATCCAGCACCAGAGCCTCTTCCTGGACCAACTGGAATGCCATTTGCTTTGCTCCAGCGGATAAAGTCAGAAACTATTAGAAAGTAACCAGCATAGTTCATTGAAGTGATTACACTTAGTTCATAATCTAACCTGTCGTAGTATTGCTCGAAATCGATATCATGTTGTGTGTCATCATCTGGTTTGGTGTCATTCCAGCGCGTGACGCTGGAATCTCTCTGGATCCCAGTATCAAGTACTGGGATGACAGTGGAGGGTGTTCTGGTGACAGAAGAGGATTTTGCAATACGCAGCTTCAATCCTGCAACTGCCTGCTCCCTCAGTTCTTCATTCTCAGTTTTATTTTCTCGACAAGGAAATTTAGGCAAGATAGGCTGCCTGCTTCTTGGCATGTAAGAGCACCGCTTAGCTATCACTAAAGTGTTATGAATTGCTTCGGGAATGTCGCTGAACAGTTCCTCCATTTCTGCCACAGATTTGAAGTAATGCTCGGTAGTTAACTTCTTTCTGTTATTCTCCAGGGCATAACTCCCCTCCGATATGCACGTTAATATGTCATAAGCTTCATAGTCAGACCTATTTGGAAAAAACACATCGTTCGTTGCAACCAGTGGTATATTGCGCTGATAAGCAAAATCTATTAAAGCTTCTTCAAGCTCTAGCTCTTTATTCAGCCCATGACGCTGCAATTCAACATATAAATGACCATCGAATGCTGAAAGCAGTTTTTCAACCGTTTCTTTATCTTGCCCCAACAATAGTTGAGCCAAACATCCACCGGTTAAAGCGATCAGACCCATACTTAAATTCAATAGCTCATCAAAATCAACGTAAGGAATATCGCTGTTATTCTTGCGCTTTTTAAAAGACTCACTCACCAAAGTGACTAAATTAGTGTACCCTTGCTCATTTTTTGCAAGCAATAATATAGGTAAATTTTGTTCTGAATGTTTAACTATAATATTGCATCCTATTATTAGCTGTATTCCCCTACTTGCTGCATATTCTGAAAATTCGAGCGAGCCAAACAAGTTGCCTGAATCAGTAATTGCAACCGCTGGCATTTTATTTCGCAAACAAAGGCCTATCAGCTCCTCAATTTTAACCGAGCTTTCAAGCAGCGAATAAACACTATGAACACGTAAGTGTATGAACATAAAAAACTTTAGATCAACAAAAAAGGATAACATTAATTTACCCATGAGAACATAATTTCATGAAAACAAAAGCTTATAAAATTCTAAAATTAAAATACAAAAACTTCCTTGACAAACTCCGCCAGCCCCCTTATTATGATAATAAGGGTATTTATGACTCAAAACTTGTTTTTGATCTGCGCAGGTTCAACAACAAAAATTCAGTAAAAAACTCAGGGTATTTATTGGCGGATTAGATAAAATTATAGCGGCTGCATGTCTTTTTTATTTTTTCTACATTCAGCCAAATCGCGCTTAAACTAAGCGTCAGCACATTATTACAGCGCCACTTACAGTAATATAGAGTCAAAACTCGCTACTCGGGGCTTCTTTTGCCTTTTTTTTCGTTTGGTAAATTTCTTAAATATTTATGGCTAAAGTAATTTAGGCCTACCGACAACCGTCATCCCGCTACGTATTAGCGGCTAAGAGATACCGCGAATGAATCGCGGTATGACGGTTCGCGGTGGCATCTCGTCATCCCGCTACGTGTTAGCGCTTACTATTACCCACAAATAAAGACATGGTATTGTATTTACTCAAATAATTTAATTTTATTAACCTGAAAGCTTATTGGATTAAAATTATTAAATTAAGAGTTATAATTTTAGCAACTAAAAGCTGTAAATTGCACCATATAAACAGTTATTTCAAGCAAAAGTTATGCCATTAAGAGCTATGCAACAAACATTTATATTTGTGGGTAATAGTAAGGTGTTAGCGGGATCTAGAGATACCGCGGCGGTATAATGGTTAAGTAATTCGTCATCCCGCTGCTTGTTAGCGGGATCTATGCTAAGGAGATACCGCGGCGGGACTCCGCCAACAATATTGCAATAAACCTGAAACTTGAGAAGACTATTTCTCGAAAGCTTCTACAAAAAGAACGGAGAGTTGAATTTATTTATAGAGCTAATGATCAAATAACCATATGTCTCGATGAATAATATATGGTAGAGCTCATGGGCAACAAAAAATTAATAGTTCGGATTAGTTGTAGTTATGAAGTAAATCGATTAGCAGAGTTGTATCTATTAGATGCATATGAAAAATTAGTGTTAAGTAAACCAATAAAAGCGAGCAAAAAGGAAGAAAACTCTGAATATAAGAAAGTAGATTTGAGGACGGTAAAATGGTAACAGTTAGTTTATATGCAAGAGTTTCTTCAGGTAGGCAAGCACAAGAAGATACAATAGCAAGCCAAATTGCTGCTATAGAGAATCAAATTAGTATGGATGGACATAAATTATTAAATGAATATAAATTTATTGATAATGGTTATAGTGGTTCTAACATAATCCGTCCTGGTTTGGAAAAATTACGTGATAAAATAGCAGAAGGTAACATTGATAAGGTTTATATTCATTCTCCTGATCGTTTATCTCGTAAGTATGCATATCAGATGATATTACTTGAAGAGTTTAAGAAATTAGGAGTGGAAGTCATTTTTTTAAATTATCAAATTAGCGATAATCCAGAATCTCAATTACTATTACAAATGCAAGGTATGATAGCAGAATACGAACGTGCAAAAATCATGGAACGAAGTCGTCGAGGAAAGATTTATGCAGCAAATAAGGGTTGTATAAGTGTAATGAGTGCTGCTCCTTATGGCTATCGTTATATAAACAAAAATACAGAAACAGGACAGGCCTTATTTGAGATTTATGAAGAAGAAGCTGAAGTTGTTCGTAAAGTATTTTCTTTGGTAGGAAGAGAAAGAGCCAGTATAGGAGAAGTATGTCGTAGGCTAAGTGCTATGTCCATTATGACGAGAACTGGAAAAGAGTATTGGGATAGGGCTGTAGTTTTGAGTATGTTAAAAAACTCTGCTTATAAAGGACAAGCAGCTTTTGGTAAAACAAGGTTTGGCGTAAAACTAAAACATATAAGACCGAAAAAAAACTCCTGCGAGCATCCAAAAGATAATTATTCTACTTATCCTGTTCCAAAAGAGGATTGGATTTATATTAAAGTACCTAGTATAGTAAGCGAAGATTTATTTGAAATCGTTCAAGAACAATTAGCTGAGAATAGAAAAATAGCAAGAACAAGACAAAGAGGAGCAAGACATTTATTGCAAGGTTTAGTAGTATGTAAGCTTTGCAATTATGCATATTATGGTACTAGCACTGCAAGGAATAAGGAGGGGAAAAAAACTAATAATCAGGTATATTATCGTTGTGTTGGCACGGATTCATACCGTTTTGGCGGTAATAAAATGTGTAACAACAAATTAATTCGTACAGATACATTAGACATGGCTGTGTGGGAAGAGGTGAAACATCTATTAAAAAATCCGAATAGAATATTAGAGGAGTATAAACGTAGACTTTCAGAACTTACCACTAGATCAAAAAAGCGCTTTGCTTGAAACACAAGAAGATAAATTAAAACGAGGTATTGCAAGGTTAATTGATAGTTATACTCAAGAATATATTGATCAAGAAGAATTTGAGCCAAGAATTAAAGCAATGAAACAAAACTTAAAAATGGTTGAAGAACAAAAGAAAAAGATATTTGATCAGAAAAAACTCACACAAGAGTTAACTCTAGTAGTAACAAATTTAGAGGGGTTTTCCTCTAGTATTAACTCAAGTCTTAATAATGCAGACTGGCTAACTAAACGTGATATTATTAGAACGTTAGTTAAGCGAATTGAGATTAATTTTGAGGATGTAAACATCGTGTTTAGAGTAAAAGAGCTTCCAGACTCTTTTCATATGGAGAAAAATCAATGCTTGCAATGTTGTTGTAGGGGTAGGTATGACGGTTCGCGGTGGCATGACAATAACTTCGTCATCCCGCTGCTTGTTAGCGGGATCTATGCTAATACCAATTCTCAATAATAATGAGACAAATGAAAAAGAGTGCTTTCCGCCTATAACTGGAGGTTTAAGTGAATTTATCGTATATTCTATTTGTCTTCCCAATAACGAAGTTTGGTATAAGAGATACCGTGACGGTATGACGTAGAGCTACGTGTTGAGGTTTAATGAATCCACTATTTTTTTTATTTGAGAAAAAACATACTCTTTGCTTACACTGGTGTCGATAATAAAGTCATTCATCTTCCTTTTCTCCTCAATAGATAACTGAACATTGAAGATTAAATTTAGCTTTTCTTTATCTATGTTGCGTTCGTTAAGTCTTTGAGCTTGCACAACGCTATCTGCATAGATAAAAATAATAAGGTCACAGTATGAATGAAATTTTGTTTCTAATAGAAGTGGCACATCTAAAACTAAAAGCTTTCTATCGATCTTTTTTTCCTTGGCAATAAAAAATTCTAATTCACGCAGCACAGCAGAGTGAACCAAAGATTGAAATTGTTTCCAATTTTCATCGTAGGCTAAGAAATATTTAGACAGTACTGTTCTACCTATTTCACCATTTACTACCACTCCAGGAAAATTTTCTTCTGCATAACTTATTATGCTTTTATCCACTTTATAAAGTTGGTGTACAACAGAATCAGCATCAAACACAGCAGCACCAAACTCTTGAAAGCAATTAGCTACAAAGCTCTTTCCTACCCCAATTCCGCCTGTTAGACCTATGATCATATAGCAAAATACATTAGACTTCTTTCGAAACTATATTACAGTAGCTGCTGTGTCTACTCAAAACCCAAATTTAGCTATGCAGAGGCTCTGATGATATAAGAAAAAATAAACAGCTATTATTTTTTTAGTAATTAAGTAAAATAGAGTGAAAGATTGCGAGGAAGTTTTGAAAAATAAGATAAAAAAGATAGTAATTTCAGGAAAGGAAGTGTGGCCAATCATTGAGGGCGGCAAAGGCATCGCAATCAGTGATGGAAGGTCAAGTGGAGCATTTGCTGCAGCAAATGCTGTGGGTACGTTTTCTGGTGCAAATGCTAAGCTTATTGATGATAATGGTGAGTTAGTGCCGCTGATTTACAAAGGCAAAACAAGAAATGAAAAACACAGTGAATTGATTGAGTATAGTATTAAAGCTGGAATCAGTCAGGCAAAAATAGCGAATGAAATATCAAAAGGTCATGGAAGAATACATATGAATGTGCTTTGGGAGATGGGAGCAGCAGAACGCGTGCTTCATGGCATATTAGAAAAAGCAAAAGGCTTAGTTCATGGTATTACCTGCGGTGCTGGTATGCCTTATAGGCTTGGAGAAATTGCAGCTAAATATCAGGTTTATTATTACCCTATTGTCTCATCGGTGCGTGCTTTTAAAGCATTATGGAAGCGTACTTACCAAAGAATATCTTCCTGTTTGCTTGGTGGAGTAGTGTATGAAGATCCATGGCTTGCTGGAGGGCACAATGGACTCAGTAACAGTGAAGACCCAGAGCTACCACAGGCTCCATTTGAAAGAGTTGCAGAGCTTAGATCTTTCATGAACGAGATCGGTCTTTCAGAAACACCAATTGTTATGGCAGGAGGAGTGTGGCATTTGAAAGATTGGGAACATTGGTTTGACAATCTGCAAATTGGACCAATAGCTTTTCAGTTTGGCACTCGTCCACTTTTGACGAAAGAAAGCCCAATTTCTGCAGAGTGGAAAAAGAAGCTACTCACTTTAGAAGAAGGTGATGTATTTTTAAATAAATTCAGTCCAACAGGGTTTTACTCATCTGCAGTAAAAAATAACTTCATATGTGAGTTGCAGAAACGGAATTCACGTCAAATAAAGTTTTCAGAAAATGCCAGCGAAGAATTTAGTAGTGAATTTGCAATGGGTAGCAGAGGTAGGAAGATCTACCTTACTTCAAAAGACAAAGAGCTGGCAAATACATGGACTAAAGCAGGGTATACAGAAGCAATGAAAACTCCAGATACAACTGTTATTTTTGTGACGCCAGGCAAATTTGCAGAGATAAGACAAGATCAAATCAATTGTATGGGATGTTTGAGCCATTGTTTGTTTAGCAATTGGAAGGATCATGGTGACCACTCAACGGGTTGGAAGCCAGATCCACGTAGTTTTTGCATACAAAAAACACTGCAAAACATCATACATGACGGTGATATTGAAAATGAACTCATGTTTTCCGGGCACAACGTGTACAAATTTAAGCAAGATCTGTTTTATGAGAATGGCTACATACCAACAGTAAAAGAACTGCTTGAAAGGATATTGACTGGGTATTGAGTCAGGCTCAAGTTGACAAGAGGACGTTACTTTGTTATAATAAGTATTTATTAATTTAGTCTTAACTTAAGAGGGTATTTATGGTAGCAAGTGATAGTGTTTTAAAAAGGTATGCGTTAGCCTATATAAAGAAATCAGGTGGTAACAGTGATGTTAAAGAGTTTTTGCGGTATTTTAACAATACACGGAATTTAACTTGGGACGAGGATACATTTGCAGAGGCGTATAAAGAGCATACACGTCTAAATTCAACTAATAGACGCAATACAGAAAGCAGAAATAATCAATATAACGCAGGGAATAACAGGCAACCTACAGGCCCTCAGGTTACACACGTACATGTACACAATGATAGAGGTTTAGATTTTTGGGATTATTTACTACTTCGCAGCCTGTTTGGTGGTCATACTACAGTTATAAATAACCCTGGTTTCAGTAGTGGTAGCCATCAAAGCAGAGAAGATAAGAAAGAAGACTCGGAAGACAGTATAAAGCTATTAGCTTTAGGTATGGTAGCTGCAGTTGTGTGTGTTGCTTTCCATGCTGGTATGTGTTTTTGGTATAACAGCAGCAGAAAAGCGGCTAGAAAAGAAGAAAAAATAGATTATCTTGATAATAAGCTTAAGATGCTTAGGAATATAGAATTTGCGGTTGGCGCTGTTTCTTTAGCGGCTTTGGTAGCTTGTGTTGTTTACCCAGTCTTACCAGTGTGGGGTTTAGTTATCCTTGGCGTTAATTCTCTCGTATGTTTTGCTGGTGATTTAGCTTTTCATATGAAGCATGAGAAAGAATCAGATAATATTGAGAAGGCTAAAGAAGCAGTTAGGAATTATGGACCACCTCCTCCTTACTCTCCTCCAAGCGCTCCTCCTTATAGTGAACTTAATAATTCTAATGTGGGAAGGGTGTTTGAGAATTGTAAGGCGTGCTAAACCCATAACTGTACGAACATTTTGATTTGGGCCCATCAGGAGGGTGTCATTCCAGTGCTCCTTTCTCGTCATCCCAGTGCCCAGACACTGGGATCCAGCTAAGTTAGTGAGTGTAAAAGTAGCCAACCTTACGTTAAAACACAACGTTCTTGATGAGATTGCATAAAAACTGGATTCCTTACATCATAGAGGCACTGCCATTATAGAGTAAAATGAGATCCCAGTGTCTGGGCACTGGGATGACAGCTAGCCTGACAACCGTCATCCCGCTACTTGTTAGCGGGATCTAGAGATACCGCGGCGGTATGACGGTTTGCGGTAGTATGACGTAGTACTGCTGTCGTCCCGCTGCTTGTTAGCTGATGAGATACCGCGAATGAATCGCGGTATGACGGTCTGCGGTGGCATGACGATAACCTCGTCATCCCGCTACTTGTTAGCGGGATCTAGAGATACCGCGGCGGTATGACGAGGGAGAACAGTCAATGGCGTTAACTTAAGAGCATACATTAGCAAACTCTCCTAAAGACATGATGGCGTTTAGGCTTATCTACTTTATCGCGGCTATACAATCTTCCCGGTCGGATCTTAACTTTAGCGCGTATACTTGCTCTATCAAAAAGGGCTTGAAAATCTTTTGGTGCAACAAGCACTTGATAAAGTTTCTGTCTCATCACACCAAATAAAACTGAAAAATTTAAACGATACTCAGCAATTTGATCTGGGTTCCAAGGCCCTTGTGCATCACACATATGAAGCGATAATATATTGCACATGACCAAGTTTGCCCAAAATTCTTGTAATACAGCCTCTCCAGAAAAATTCTCTAACTCTGCTCCTACTTTGAGTCGTTTATAGCACTCCTCTATGTGCCACCTTAATACATAAGCTTTACTGATATCTTCCAAAGTCTCGATCAAAAAGTGAAGTCCTCTGTTTCTCCGTTGGCTAATGTCAGCTCTTACTTTCTGTCCTTTCATTTTATTTTTTAGCTTTTCATTTTCCAATATAAAATCAAAATCTAATTCGCCAGCGTTCCCATAGCTTGCTATAATTTCTTTTTTGCAAGCGAAAAATAAAATCTACTTCCAAATCATCATGCTGCTGAATGAATTTTACTGAAGACGATCATAGATAAATAATAATTTCTCTTGATTTAATGAACGCATTTGAGTGATAACTTCGGGTAATTGCTCTTCCGCCAACGTTTGTTCACCTATATTCCAAGCCGCAAGACGAGCACTACAAATCAGCGAAGTACACAAATCAACAAACAAATTGCCAATGGTGCCTGTTGTTCCATTTGGTTCAAACTCGGATACAATTTCCTCAGAGCTGAATACCAGAACCATCTGCTGCAATAAGTCTATAGCCTCTCCAAGTTCCATACTCAGGTTCATCCTGATAGGCTGTTTGGATGCTTAAATTCTTGAAAGCCTGTATGGCAAATCTTATACCTTGCTTTAGAAAAAGCTTGCTTTGAGGGTACATGTCAATGGCTCCATAAGTTCACATTCTATTCCCAAACTTTTTTTAACTAACTATAGAAAATACTGTCGAAAAAAGAAGTTTTCTTGTTCGTGTAAAACTCAACACAATGGATTTTCTGAAAAGTTTTCGAGTATATTGCATTTTTAATTTGTAAGATAAGATCTTTTCCTTTTTGCATGCCTCACCTAAAAATGACACATTTTAAACTTTTTTGTTGCAATAAAATAGAAACAAAAGTGCTGTCTCTTGTAGTATTTTACTCCTTAACATCCCTTAAGTTGATGCCATTGCCTGAACGGATACAATTATTCAACCATATTTTTGAAGATAGCTAGTTTCTGTATTTATTTTAAATTGAAGAAAGCTCAAATGAAAGATCGTGTTTTGCTAAAATCACAGAATGCAGTCTGGTTACATTACTCTAGCTATACGCAACAACTTTACTTTCAACAATTTTATTAGCAATAATACGACTTTCACAATCAATATTTATTATATCAGATAGTGAATTAATATCAGTGTAACTATCAAAACTTTCCATTGTTGATTTCACTACCTCTACTATTTTTAAAAAGCCAATTCGTGACTTCAAAAATTCATTAACAGCTATTTCATTTGCAGTATTGAGCACAATACTGTTTGTTTGTGGAGCAGAAGAGTTTAACACTGCCATGCTAAGCTTTAGCGCAGGAAAACGCTTATGGTCTGGTTCTTGAAAGGTCAATTTTCCTTGCTTTGTTAAATCTAATTTACGATTTAAAGCTGATCTTTCCGGCCAAGACAAAGCATATGAAATAGGAATTGCCATGTCAGTTTCTGCAAGCACAGCAAAGTTGAACCCATCCTTATAAGTTACAATTCCATGTACTATTGACTCAGGATGTACTATTGCTTCAATTTTATCCGGGCTGATGTTAAACAAGTTATGTGCTTCTATTATCTCTAGTGCCTTATTCATCATTGTTGCACTATCAACTGAGATTTTCCTTCCCATATTCCAAGTGGGGTGACTAAGCGCCTGATCTACCGTGACATTTCTTAATTGCTCAGAACTATAGTTTAAGAATGGTCCACCAGAAACAGTAAGTATGATCTTTTCTACGCATTTGTCGTCATTTTGCAAAACTTGAAAAATTGCGTTGTGTTCAGAGTCGATAGGGATTATTTGTACGTTTTTTTCTTTAGCTTTTTTGAGTAATAACTTTCCACCGCAAACAATGCTTTCTTTGTTCGCTAGTGCAATGACTTTAGTGCCACTTTCTATGACTTCTATAACTGGCCCAAGGCCTGCAATACCAACTATTGCAATAACTGAGAGATCAACGGGTAGGGAAGCAACATTTACTAGACCTTCAGCACCAATTGCTATTTTTACATCTGTACCAAGTAGGTTTTCTCTTAAATCTTTGTAAAACCTTTCATCGGAGATAGCAACGTATTTTGCATTCAGCAGTTTTGCTTGGTGTGCCAGTAGAGCAAAGTCTGAATGGGCACTTAGTGCTTCCACTTGGTATTCTTCTTTTCTCCTTGAGAGCAAATCTACAGTCTTTTTTCCAACACTTCCTGTTGATCCTAAAACTGAAACCTTTTTCACTAAGACAAACTCACAACAATAGCAACTTTTCTTATTAGGTCTTCTCGCATACTATTCAGCAGTTTTTAAGCGTTTAACCAAGTTCATGTCCGTGGTCATCGCCAACAGATGGTGAAGGACCAGGTGAAAAAGATTGACCATGGTGATCACCTGCATCATGCATGTCTTGCAAACCATCAGCATTATGAGCCATTTCATTATTGGCATGAGGGTAATCATCTGAGTGAGGTCCCTCATCACCATGAGCCATATCCATTCCTTCTGATGGCATATCTTCCCCACCTCCACCTGAAAAATGTTCTCCAAGGCTTTCAAGAAATTTTATGCCAAACATATTACCTGATTTTCCAAACAGTGTTACTAAACTACTGCCACTTACCAAACTTTCAAACACGTTACTATAAGCAGCAATTGCTCCTTCATGAAAGTTGAACAACCATTTCATTCCATCCACGACTGTTGAAACAGAGTCACTATGACCAAGACCAAAACCACTTTTCTCACCAGCGGCTTCTTGGTGTTGCTGCTGCGCTTGCCATTCTGCAATATTTGGACCTTGAGCTTCACTCATAAATTTTTACTCTCAACCTTAAGCTATTATTTTATCACAAATATTGCAAAATATCAATAGAGCTTTTGAATATAGCTAATACAAACAATTTCTGTCATCTTATATAGGACCCAGTTTGAAAAAATCCGAATTCCAATGTCTGCTACCTTATATAACGAATGAATTTCTTTATATATTCGTTATTAGTATTTTGTATTTCCTGAACAGTTCCATGGGAAATGATCTCCCCTTCATGTAATACTGCTATTTTATCAGCTATTTTAAATGCGCTATGAATATCATGTGTAATCGTGATAATTGTAGTGTTAAGATCTTTAGATAATTTTATTATTATCTCGTTTACTATATCTGACATAATTGGGTCCAATCCTGAAGTTGGCTCATCTAATACGATGATTTCTGGATTGTGTGCAATCGCCCTTGCAAGTGCTACTCTTTTTTTCATTCCACCTGATAGCTCTATTGGAAACATATCTGCTATGCTTTCCTCCAGTCCAACATCATTTAACTTCTCGATTGCTAGCTGTTTTGCCTCCTTTTTGCTGATATTAAAGCGCTTTTTATAATTAAAAGATATATTTTCCCACACTGTAACGTAGTCAAATAAAGCGGAATTTTGAAATAAAACCCCAAATTTATTTTTGCTTTTACTATTTATTTTAACAGACCCTGAGTCTGGAGCAAGCAAGCCGATAATTGTTTTTGTTAGTACAGATTTGCCGCTTCCTGAGCCGCCAAGTATGACTAATGATTCCCCTTTTAATATATCGAAACTTAGATCTTTTAGTACTGTCCTATCATCAAAAGATAAGCTTAAGTTCAATATTGATATTATGGGGTTACGCATGTATCAAAGTAATCATGTAGTTTGCTAAAATGATCAGTATGGACGATAAAACAACAGTTGATGTTGTAGCAACACCTACTCCTCGTGCACCTTCTTTGCAATGATAACCGTAATAGCAACTTGAGACAGAAATTATGGCGCCAAAAGCAATTGCTTTTATTAGCCCAACAATAAAATCGTACATATTAAAGAATTGAGCTGTGTATTTAATGTATATATTTAGATTGTGGTTAAATTCGAAGACTGCAGTGATACATCCTCCAAATATTCCTATTAAATCTGCACATACTGTAAGTATGGGAAATACTATGATTGACGCTAAAATCCTTGGTGCAATTAAATACTTGAAAGGGTTGATGTTCAAAGTTGTAAGGGCATCTATTTGCTCGGTGATGCGCATTGTACCAATTTCTGCTGCAATTGATGATCCAACCTTCCCTACCATTATTAAGCTGATCAAAACTGGTCCTAACTCTTTAATGATAGTGATCGTAACAAGTTTGGGTATTATCTGCTCTTGGTTAATTAATGAGTCACTCAAGCTGCTTTGTAAAACTATCGCCGCTCCTATAAAAACTTCAGTGAGCCCAACAATTGGCAGAGAGAAAAAGCCTATCTCTATAATTTGTTTTGCTACGTTGCTAAAATAATATGGTGGCACAAAGCAGTGGTATAGAGATTGAATAAAAAATATGAATGCACTACCAAGCCTTAACAAAAAATTGATAAAGTACCTACCAATTATTCTAACACTATTTATATCAAAAAAGCTCACTTTGTATTCATTTTAGCTAGAGGTTAGTCTTACTGATTTTATTAAAATTTTTATTAACTTTATCGCAAAGTATAGCTGAGATATGTTTTAAGTTCAACATACTTGATGTTTTAATTTAAAGCTTAACCCAAGAAAGGTTTCCCTACGTCATACCGCCGCGGCGCTAACTAGTAGCGGAATGACGGTTTTTCAAATTGTAGGTAAACCTAAGCCACTTTAGCTATAGGACTCAATTACATAAGCAAACCTTACTTATTTTATTATCCCTGTTTACTTCTTGTAAAAAACATGTTATTAATAAATTGAATTTTGTAGTAGAATGGAGGAAGTTTTGGCAGTTCCAAAAAGAAAAAAGTCGAAGTCAAGGCGTAATATGCATCGTTCTCATCATGCTATTGAGCCTAAGAATGTTGTGGTATGTTCAACAACTGGAGAATTCATGTTGCCTCACAATGTAGCAGTAGATGGCAGTTACAAAGGAAAACGAGTTTTCATTAAGCAACAGGCAGAATGACTATTATGGTATGTTACCTACGGTCAATAATCACATAGTTATTGCACTTGACGCTATGGGGGGCGATTTTGCGCCTCTTTCCGTAATTCAGGGTGCTGGTTTTTTTTTGGATAATCTTGTTGACCCAGGCATTAAAGTTCTTTTTCATATTTATGGAGATAAGGAAAAAGTATCTCCTTTGCTTTTGAAATATAAAAAAGTAAGTAACAATTCTGAGTTTACTCATTGTTCTGACAATGTCCTTGCAAATGATAAGCCATCTTTTGCGCTGAGACATCGTAAAGACTCAAGTATGAAAGCTGCAATTGTTGCAGTGAAAGAAGGTAAAGCTTTCGGAGTGGTATCTTCAGGCAACACCGGGGCGTTGATGGCAATTTCCAGATTTATTTTAGGAACATTACCAAATATTTATCGTCCTGCTATTGTCTCTATCTGTCCAACTAAGACAAAAAGCTTCGCTTTGCTTGACCTTGGTGCAAATGTCGATTGTAATGCCGATTCGTTATTCCAATTTGCATTAATGGGAAGTATATTTGCAAAAGTAGCGCTAAAAATTGACAATCCTGAGGTTGCTTTGCTAAATATCGGTACAGAAGAAGTTAAAGGTAATGACTCAGTGCGTGGCGCTTTTGAGTTGCTTAAAAACGCTCCAGGCATTAATTTCAAAGGGTATATAGAGGCAAGTGAATTTTTAGAGGGTAATATAGATGTGATTGTTGCTGATGGTTTTGTTGGCAATGTAATGCTCAAAACAGCTGAGGCAACCGCTAGTACTTTTATCAATCTAATAAAGCAGGAAGTATTCAACTCGTGGATAGCGAAAATGCTTATTGGTATATTGTTAAAATCTAAACTAAATAAAGCATTAACGCGTTTTAATCCCAAAATTAGAAGTGGAGCTATGTTTTTAGGGCTGAATGGTATCATCATTAAAAGTCATGGAAATTCTGATGCTATTTCTTTTGCCCATGCTATAAAATTTGCAGTAAATGCAATTAGTGAAAATTTAAATCAAAAGATAATTAACGGGGTAAGTCATATTGAATAAAAGTTTCATATTAAGCACTGGATCTTATCTACCAAGAAAAACGTTGAGTAACAACGAAATTGCATCGATAGTTGAGACAAGCGATAAATGGATAAGGCAGAGAACAGGAATAATTCAAAGGCATATAGCAGATGAAGGAGAATTAACGTCAGATCTAGCTGTAAATGCAGCAAAAAGTGCTATAGAAAAAGCTAAAATTTCAGTAGATGAAATTGACTTGATTATAGTTGCAACAACAACGCCTGATAAAACTTTGCCTAGCTGTGCAACGATTGTACAAAGTAAGTTAAAATGTAAAAACGCATTTTCTTTTGATGTACAAGCAGCATGCTCTGGTTTTATATATGCAGTTACAGTTGCTGATTCGCTCATAAAATCTAACAATAGAATTAAATATGCGCTCGTTATTGGTGCTGAAATAATGTCTAGGATTGTTGACTGGGAAGATAGGTCAACTTGTGTACTCTTTGGTGATGGTGCTGGTGCAGTGATAATAAAATCGGAAATGGGTAGCAGCGTCATCATATCAACAAACTTACACTCTGATGGCAATGTGGACATATTATGTACGAACGGAGGGGTATCCTCTACTGATGATTCTGGAAAAATATGCATGAATGGAAGAGAAATGTTTAAACATGCAGTGGATAAGTTAACAGCCTCAGTAGAGGAAACACTAAGATGCAATAATTTGAAAATCACTGATATTGACTGGTTAATTCCCCATCAAGCAAACATTCGTATTATTGAAGCAGTAGTAAAGAAATTAGATTTTCCTATAGAGAAAGTGATTAATACCGTTGATAAGCATGCAAACACCTCAGCAGCGTCAATTCCACTGGCCTTAGACTATGCAATACAAGAATCAAAAATAAAATCAGGAAATCTGGTACTGCTGATTGCAATAGGTGCAGGTCTCACATGGGGTTCCGTGTTGCTGCGCTATTAGACTTCTTGCATTACCTCCTGTTACCCAACTCGTAGAACATCACACCATAGGGCACAGCATAACTGTATGAACATTGTGATTTGGGCCCATCAGGAGGGTGTCATCCGAGTAGCTTGACTACTTGGATCCAGAAAACTTAACTTTAAACAAGTGGCTGCATAATAAAGACTAGATTCCAGCGTCACGCGCTGGAATGACACCATTTTCGGTCTCTCAAATTGCTTTAGCTACAAACATTAAGAAATTTACCAAATGAAAAAAAAGGCAAAGAACTCCCGTGGTGCGAGTTTTGACTCTATATTACTGTAAGTGGCGCTGTAATAATGTGCTGACGCTTAGTTTAAGCGCGTTTTGGCTGAATGTAGAAAAAATTTAAAAGACATGCAGCCGCTATAATTTTATGTAATCCGCCAAAAAATACCCTAAGTTTTTTACTGAATTTTGTCATTGAGCCTGCAGGTCAAAAACAAGTTTTGAGTCATAAATACCCTTATTATCATAATAAGGGGGCTGGCGGAGTTTGTCAAGGAAGTTTTTCGTTTCTGCGGGCTACTTGAATAACGGCTACAATGTTTGTACAATTGTGCGTAACGCGCTGCCGAACACTGGTTTTTATATGGCTATATAAGAAAAATTAAGGCTTAAAAGGAAACTTAAGCAGCTAATAGGGCCTAAGCCTTTTTAATAAAACATAAAAAGCCCCTTTACCACCATGTTTTTTCGTAGCTTGCTGGTAGTATAGAACCATATGCTGGATTTTAGTATCATTTAACCACTTATTTAAGTTATTCTTTATAGTGTCTGTTTTATTTGTTGCACTGCCGTATCCCGTAATTACCAATAAACATCTATTTCCTGCTCGATAATTTTTGATAATAAAATCTATCAATTTACAGTAAGCATCCTCTATACTATAGCCGTGCAAATCGAGCTTATCGCTTATAAAATATTTACCCCTATCAACTTTTGATTTTGTGTTTTGGTCAAGACAAAATGATGAGTTACCATTATTGGTATTAAAAAAATTCCTTTGTAAGTCGGAGGTACCTTTATCAACCATAGACTTTATATTTACTTTATGATTAACTTTCAAAGTAACTTTTCCACATTCTATTGGCTTAACATTTTTTTGCCAATCCAACTCATCGTCCGACATAAACGCATTAATCGAATTGTATAATTTTACAACAATATCCAAACATAGTAAAATGTTGCTTATTCTATAAAAATCAGATTTTCGATAATACGATGAAATCGTCAAAAACTAATGAGAATTTTTGGCTGTATGGAAAGCACACCTGCATGTCAGCACTGAAGAATAAAAATAGGCGGTGTATAGAACTGTTAGTAACAGAAAATTTCTATAGAGAACATGAAAAAGAAATTAGGCAATGTGTAAATAGTAAGGGCATTAAAGTTCGATTAGTAGAAAACAAAATACTTAATGACGTTTTATCTAAAGGTGCTAACCATCAAGGAATTGCTTTAAATGTTGCCCCTATTCTTTGTAACTTAAGCATCGAAGAAGTAGCTGAAAGCTCAAACGACAGCTCTACTATAGTCATTTTAGATCAAGTCACTGACACGCACAATATTGGGTCAATTTTAAGAACTTCAGCTTGTTTTAATGTCAACGCATTGGTTTTACCACATAACCACTCACCGAGTGAAAATGCATCTATTGCAAAAGCAGCAAGTGGAGCATTGGATATTGTTCCGCTAATATACGTTACAAATATAGTAAAAACTATGCAGTATTTAAAAAAGGTCGGCTACTGGTGTTACGGGTTTGATTGCAATGCTAAAGAAAATATAGATGAAATAAAGAGCTTTGAGAAAAAAAGAGTAATTATTTTTGGTTCTGAAGAGAAAGGAATGCGGAGGTTAGTTAAAGAAAATTGTGATTATCTTTTAAAAATCCCAATGTCAAATGCAATTAACAGTTTAAATGTTTCAAATGCAGCAGCAATAGGCCTATATTCTATTTATATTAAAACAAATGCCAGCACATAACTGTTTATAATAAAAATACTTGATAAAAATGTGGTTTTATATTATAATGTGTTAAATAATGGACAAAAGGAGTTATATTTATGTCTTACATGAGAAATGAACAGGATATCCGCTCTCAGGGCGTTTATTATAGCGCTGGGCTCAGAAGTTACCTAACTAAAGTATATAATTACATGGCTTTAGCTTTAGGCGTTACAGGGCTTGTTGCGTTTCTAACGGTATTTTCTGGTCTTTTTCAGGTAATTCATTCTAATCCTGTTCTGTCGCTTGTGATAATATTCTCTCCAGCTGCATTGGTGATCTATATGCGGTATAGAATTCAACACCTAAGTGCTCAGTCTGCCGTTACTATATTTTTCTCGTTCTCAGTGTTAATGGGGCTTTCCTTATCTTATATTTTTATAGTTTATACTGCAGAAAATATAGCAAGAGCGTTTTTCATTACATCAATTATGTTTGGCTCTATGGCTTTATATGGTAATACCACAAAAAGAGATCTTACAAGTATGGGCTCTTTCTTGATTATGGGAGTCTTGGGGATAATTATAGCATCCATAGTAAATTTATTCCTTGGAAGTAGTCCTCTCTACTTTGCAATATCGTTCATATCAGTAATAGTCTTTACCTTAATGACTGCGTATGATGCTCAAAGAATCAAGGACGTTTATTATAAATATAACGACGGATCAGAAGTCGCTACTACTAAATTGGCAATACTGGGTGCAACTGATCTTTATTTTAACTTTATTAACATATTTCTCAATCTACTCAGGTTACTTAACTTGTTCAATAATAGGGACTAGATGTTTTCCTTTTTAAGGAAAGGTAGTAAGAATTCTATAGTTTTCTTTTTAATATCTTTAGTCGTGTTGATGCTATGTCTTGCATATGCATCGGTACCATTATATAGCATTTTCTGTAAAGCTACCGGGTATGGTGGCACAACAAGAAAAGTAACTAATGCAACAATAAGTGCAACTGACCAAAAAATCAGGGTCCACTTCAATGCTGATATAATGTCCGATCTACCTTGGGAATTTAAATCAGAAACTAACTACGTTGACGTAAACATAGGAGAACAAAGTTTAGCATTTTATTACGCAAAAAATCTATCTGATCATCTTTCATTTGGTATGGCAGTATATAACGTTACGCCTTTCAAAGCAGGTAAGTATTTTAATAAAGTTGCATGCTTTTGTTTTGAAGAACAAATGTTGCTACCAAAACAAAAAGCAGCTATGCCCGTATCTTTCTATATAGATCCTGAGATAATGCTTGATAGTAATACAAAAGATTTAAGTGAAATAACGCTATCATACACGTTTTTTAAGCTTAAGTAACAAACTTTTTCTATTGTCCACCCAAGCAGCGTGAGCTATAGCTATAGCTAAACTGACTTAGATTTACCGACAATTTGAAAAACTGTCATTCCGCTACCCGTTAGCGGGATCTATGCTTTGAGATACCGCGGCGGTATGACGTGTTGAAACAATCCGATAAGGTAAACCTCGTCATCCCGCTACTTGTTAGCGGGATCTATGCTTTGATACCAAATCTCATAAATAAGTAGGCAAATAACTCACAGAACAAATGGTTTTGATCGAACTTTCCGTAATATTACGAATGAATGCACATACAGTATCCTCCAATAAACTAACAGAGTCATATATTCTATTTTTAATGAGATTGTCTTTCAAATATTGCCATAAACGCTCTACTGGATTTAACTCTGGTGAATATGGAGGTAAATAGATTAAGGTAATATTTTGTGGTATTTTTAAACCTTTGGATCTATGCCATCCTGCACAATCCACAACAAGAAATGCCTCCCTTGTTCCTAAATATTGTGACATCTGCTCAAGGAATATATTCATACAATCAGTATTGACGTTTGGTACGAATAAGCTAGAACTCTCTCCATTTCTAGGATTAACTGCACTATAGAGATAAAAGTTTTGCCTACCTAATTTTACCTTAACCTGTGTCCTAATGCCTTTTTTAAACCACCCGTGTCCAATCTTTGAATGTGTGCCAAACCGCGACTCATCGAAGAAAAATAGCTCTTTTTCGGGATACGTGACAATAGTTTCATTAAGATTTTTTTTTAAACTCTTCTTGTTTATTTTTATCCTGTTTATTGTGCACAGGCCTTGGAGTAATATACGAAAAACCTAACTTTTGCATCAGTCTATGTGCTGTAGACTTACTTACCTCAATAGAAAACATTTTCTCAATTATGATTTTTAATTTCTTAGCCGTTAGGTTGGCTCCTTCTTCTGCTATGACATTTTTAATTTCTTCTTGCTGCTTGTAGCTCAACTTCGGCTTTACTCCACGTCCTGGTTGTATTTTAAACGCATTGACTCCTCCTTCCTTAAATCTTGTAATCCACTTCATCAATGTAGTTCTAGTAATTCGGTATATTTGAGCAACTTTTGTTATTCCATATTCTTTTGCAGATATTATTGCCTGTAATCTTCTTCCTATCTCTCCTCTTATGCCGTGCTTCTTTAATTCCAGGTTACACTTATTATATAATTCTTCTCCTATTGCTTTACTTTTTCCTGCCATAACTCCCCACTAATTCTTAAATTATTCTATTTTAGAAATTTTTCTTTATTCGTCTATTTATTTTTAGGAATTGGTATGAGATACCGCGGCGGTATGACGTGTTGAAACAATCCGATAAGGTAAACCTCGTCATCCCGCTACCCGTTAGCGGGATCTATGCTTTGAGATACCGCGGCGGTATGACGTGTTGAAACAATCCGATAAGGTAAACCTCGTCATCCCGCTACCCGTTAGCGGGATCTATGCTTTGAGATACCGCGGCGGTATGACGTGTTGAAACAATCCGATAAGGTAAACCTCGTCATCCCGCTACCCGTTAGCGGGATCTATGCTTTGAGATACCGCGGCGGTATGACGTGTTGAAACAATCCGATAAGGTAAACCTCGTCATCCCGCTACCCGTTAGCGGGATCTATGCTTTGAGATACCGCGGCGGTATGACGTGTTGAAACAATCCGATAAGGTAAACCTCGTCATCCCGCTACTTGTTAGCGGGATCTATGGGATACCGCGGCGGTATGACGTGTTAGCTATAGAAGGAGTGCGTTGTTATTCAAATAATAGTTATGCAACAGATCTATTGAATTGAGCAGGAGCTCTTGTTTTCTTTTTGCACACTGACTACTTGTGTTTCAGTGCTTGGTGTTGCTGAATCAACCAATACCCATCTTTTATTATTTGCTTCACAAGCATTCCAATACTTAGCCAACTCCTTATTATTTTTTACAGAATCTGACATTTCTATGTTGGGATTTTTTTCTAATATGTAATCAATTAGCATCTTGACACATTTTATCTGACTTTCAGCTCTTTCAGCATTCTCTTTATTTGGTGAAAATTGGTCGAGGGAAAAGTTAGTAAAACCTTCTAAAATGGCACATGCTTGCTCATTAGAGGTAATGATTATTTTTCTCTCCATGAGAGTCTTAAAAAGGTTTGGAGATGGTATAAAAAAAGCTGTATGTAGATAGGTAAATCCATTTTTTTTTGGCTTAATGTCCGCTCCAGCTCTTACTAAAGCTTCTGCCACGTTAAGGTATTTAGAGTTGATAGCTATATCTAAGAGTTTTCTGGCATCTGGATCTTTGCCATCATTTTGCACACGAAATTCATGGTCAATTGCAAAATTTCCAGCTTTCCATAACTCAAATAAATCACTGCAGCTTTGACTATACTCTTTGCCTTCTTCTAACTTGCTTTTTATTAACTCTATTACATTATATGTTTTTATATTATTGCTTATTTTCTTAAATATCTCACAAAGAGCAATATACCTATTAATATATCTATCTCTTCTACCTAACATAATTTATACTCTCTAATTGTTTAAATAGCTTATTTAAAATATAGAGATATTTGATAAAAAAGTCAAGCTTGTTAATTGTGGAAACAATAACTTTGCAAAATATTAATTGTTAGATAACATAATGAAAGTTTTTATCTTACATTCATCATGGTTAGAGCTATACAAATTAAAAAAACTGGGGGACCAGAAGTATTAGAATTTGTAGATAAGAATATAGGTGAGCCAAAAGGCGAGGAAGTCTTAATACGTCATACAACTATCGGCTTAAATCGTTATGATTTAGAGCACAGAAAAGGTACACGCAAAATTAAAAATTTACCATCAGTGCTTGGAGTGGAAGCAGTTGGGGTTATTGAAAAACTTGGTAAAAAAATCAGTGATGGATTCAAAGTTGGAGACAGAGTTGGATATTGCACAGCTCCTCCAGGGGCATATTGTGAAAAGCGCATTATACACCAGAAATATCTGATAAAAATTCCAGATGACATATCTGATGAAGTTGCTGCTGCAGTGCTGTTTAAAGGTATGACAGCTCACTATTTAGTTAATCAATCTTATAAAGTTAGGCCTGGTGCTTTCGTGCTAGTTCATGGGGCTAATGGTGGCTTAGGACAAATAATATGCCAATGGGCAAAGGATAAAAAAGGTGTAGTGATAGGTTCTGTAAGCTCTGATGAAAAAATGAAGATAGCTTTACAAAGTGGCTGCACATACGCAATAAACTACAATGATAAAGACTTCGTTTCTAAAGTTATGGAGATTACGCAAAACAGAGGAGTAGGTGCAGTGTATGACCCTATAGGTTACGCTACAAGCAAGCTTTCTTTTGAATCTTTAGGCAGGTTCGGCATATACGTTTCCTATGGGCAGATATCAGGTAACGCTCCTATTAGTTTTTCTTTACTTAGTTCACGTTCGTTATTTGCAACTGGAACCTCAATATACCATTATAAGCATGATAGATTCACATTAGTGCTTACCACAATGGAAATCTTCGAGATGATAAGAAAAAAACTTTTAACTGTACGGATCAATAAAAAATATAAATTTGATGAAACAATTCAAGCTCATCGCGATATGGAAAATAGAAAAGCGAGTGGGTTAAATATTATCAAAATCTCTTAAATAAATTAGTAATTTAAACTAACCATTCATTAAATCATATCAACTAGAACTTCACATATTTAATTCTCCTTTTGGGGGAATTAAAAGCATATAGCTAAACTGACTTAGGCTTACCGACGATTTGAAAAACCATCATTCCGCTACGTGTTAGCGGGATCCAGGATTTTGATTGGGTTATAAAAGTATAGCTTAGGTTTTCCTACGTCATACCACTGCGGTATCTCCAGATCCCGCTAACAAGTAGCGGGATGACGAGCTTATCGTCATGCCACCGCGAACCGTCATGCCGCCGCGAACCGTCATACTACCACGAACCGTCATACCGCCGCGGTATCTCTTAGCATAGATCCCGCTAACAAGTAGCGGAATGACGGTTGTCAGGCTAGTACCTTCTCCTGTCATCCCAGTGCGTGACACTGGGATCTCATTTTACTTTATGATGATGTCATGAAAGTAGCTGACATTGGGATCCAGAAGACTTAATTTCAACCAAATAATAAAGGCTAGATCCCAGTGTCAGCTACTTGGATGACAAAAAAAGGAGCACCGGAATGACAGCAGTCCTACGTCATACCGCCGCGGTATCTCTTAGCATAGATCCCGCTAACAAGTAGCGGGATGACGGTTGTCAGGCTAGTACCTTCTTTTGTCATCCCAGTGCGTGACACTGGGATCTCATTTTACTTTATGATGATGTCATGAAAGTAGCTGACATTGGGATCCAGAAGACTTAATTTCAACCAAATAATAAAGGCTAGATCCCAGTGTCAGCTACTTGGATGACAAAAAAAGGAGCACCGGAATGACAGCAGTCCTACGTCATACCGCCGCGGTATCTCTTAGCATAGATCCCGCTAACAAGTAGCGGGATGACGGTTGTCGGTGAACCTAAGTTACTTTAGCTACAAACGTTAAGAAATTTACCAAACGAAAAAAAAGGCAAAAGAAGCCCCGGTTAATATCTATTTTCAGTATTGGCGTTTTTTAAGCCTTAAACACTGCAATTTAGCTGCTTTTAAGTGCAACTAACCTTAGCTTAAATGTTTAAGAAATTTACTAAGCAGAAAAAAAGGCAAAAGAAACCCCGTGGTAATTAGTGTTCACTCTCTAATCCTGCAAATTGGCGTACTATACTGTCTTAAACGACTTATAAGCGCGTTTCAGCTTATATAGGTAAAAACCTAGAAGTATTGTGAAGACATAAGGTGCACATAGTGCAAAAAATTAAAAATAAGACGCCAACTACGTTGTTTTTTTGCTGTTTAATCTGCACAGATGAAGATAACTGAATACCTTCAGTTTCATGATAAGGGGGCTGGCGGAGTTTGTCAAGTAAGTTTTTCGTTTCTATTCCCAATAAAAGTTTGTTATAAGGTTATACAAGAAGTCTAATGAATCGCGGTATGACGTCTTAGCTATAGATGCTGATTTGTGTGATTTCAAGAGAAGCTTAGTAGATAAGTTGTGTTTTAAACCAGATTCGGTATTTTAAACTGAACATTTTCAATAATACCACCTGGCATAACTGAAATTTTTACACTCAGGTTTACTTTTAGGTAGTCCATTAATTCATCAACCAATATGTCAGGAGCAGAAGCACCTGCAGTGATTCCTATCTTTTCTACGCCATGAAACCAGCTTTTATTCACACAGCTGTAATTATCAATTAAGTAGGCTCTTTTTCCTCTGGCAGTGCACAGATCTAATAAGCGGTTTGAATTTGAGCTATTTTTACTTCCTACAACTAACACCATGTCTACAATTTCAGCTAGCTTTTTAACAGCATTTTGTCTGTTTTGCGTTGCATAGCATATGTCCTTTAAATCTGGACCTGTTATGCTTGGAAACCTGAGCTTCAGGGCAACAATAATTTCACGGGTATCGTCGATGCTTAACGTGGTTTGTGTAACATAAGATAAATTATCTGGATCTTTAACTTTTAAATTGCGTACGTCCTGCACAGTTTGCACTAAAATGATAGGATTATTTACTCTTCCTCTAATTCCCTTAACTTCTGGATGGTTTTCATGCCCAATGAGAATTAATTCTTTACCACTGTTTTCATACCTTTTTGCCTCTTTATGCACTTTGCTGACTAAAGGACATGTTGCATCAATCACTTGAATACCCTTTCTTTTTGCCTTATCTTCTATATTTTTTGATACTCCGTGCGCGCTGAAGATCAGTATTCCTCCATTATCTTCAATTTCCTCGATACTGTTCACAAAAACCACTCCTTGTCTCTTAAAGTCCTCTACTATATATTTATTGTGAACAATTTCGTGTAGCACATAAACTTGGCACTTGTTTTTGTATTTTTCTAAAGTAATAGCTAATATGTCCACAGCTCTTTTTACCCCGGCACAAAAACCTCGCGGCTCAGCTAAGATAATTTCCATTTTTGTCAAATCAAGTAAATATGCAAGCATTACTTAAAAATAAGCTCCGCTCACTGTGTTTTATAGTACCATTATTTATGTTTTATATAATAATTATTTTTCGCATATTCTCTTTAACATTTGATCAACCTACTACTTCAGAAAATTTTAGAAAAGATAATACAGTATATAAACAACCTGATATTTTAGATAGAAATGGAGTGGTAATAGCAACAAATGTGCCCACAACATCACTATATACAGATGCAACCAAAGTAAAGAATCCGGAAAGTATAGCAGCACAACTGTGTTCTATTTTGAATGATCTTGAATACGAGAATTCATATAGAGTACTTACTTCAAAAAAGAAATTTGCTTGGGTAAAGCGGCACTTGACTCCAAAAGAACTGTTAGCAATAAAAAATGCCGGCGTGCCAGGAATAAACTTCTATAACGATGTAAAACGTATATATCCTCACAGTAATTTATTTTCACACGTGCTTGGTTACACTGACATAGATGGCAACGGTATTGCAGGAGTTGAAGCATATATAAGTAAAAACAAACAACATTCTGTTATCCAAGTAGCTGACACTGGGGTCCAGAAAAAAAATACGTGGATTCCAGCATTACGCGCTGGAATAACACCTTACCAGGGTATTCAACTATCCTTAGATACACGAGTGCAAAGCATAGTGCATGAAGAGCTAACTAAAGCTGTAAGCAGATATCAGGCACTCGGCGGAGTAGGAATTGTTTTAAATGTGAGAAATAGTGAAGTCATCTCAATGGTCAGTCTGCCTGATTTTAACCCCAACCTACAGAATAAGGCAGAAGACGTACAAAAGTTTAATCGCGCCAGTCTTGGGGTGTATGAGATGGGGTCGGTATTAAAATTCTTTACAATAGCCGCAGCGCTTGATGCAAACGTTGTAAAAATTGATGATTTATATGACGTGTCAAAGCCAATCACTATTGGGAAATATAAAATTTATGATCTTCATGAATTTAAGATTCCGGAAATCACTGTGCGAGATATATTTGTGAAATCATCCAACATTGGTGCAGCAAAAATTGCAGTTAAATTAGGTATTGAAAAACAAGTAGAATACTTTAAAGCTATGAAGCTATTTTCTCCTTTGAAAATAGAAATACCAGAAAAATCTACACCGATAATCCCGGATAAATGGAGTGAAAACACTTTAATAACAGCATCTTATGGTTATGGCATAGCTGTAACTCCTATACATCTTGCACAAACTGCAGCAGCATTAATCAACAATGGGATATTTCATAACGCAACCTTGATGTTGAATAAAAGAAGTATAGGAGAGCAAATTATCTCAAGAAGAACTTCCAGGAAAATGAGAAAATTATTACGCGCAGCAGTAACAGATGGCACTGGCAGAAAAGCAAAAATAAAGGCATATTCAATAGGGGGAAAGACTGGATCGGCGGAAAAAGTTGTAGATGGTAAATATAGCAAAGATGCAAACATAGCGTCATTTATAGGAGTGCTAACTATGCTTGACCCAAGGTATATAGTGCTAATTGCTATTGATGAACCTCAAGGGATACACCATACCGGGGGAATAATTGCTGCGCCTATAGTAAAGAACATTATAAATAGAATAGCACCTATACTAAATGTTACACCTGAGATGTAAAATTATGATTGCTTTACTATAACTTCAAATCTATCATTGCCAAAATCCTTATTAATATACCAAGAACCATCATCTTTAGTTACAAATTCAAGACCTTTAAGATTTCTTTTCATTGTCTTTCCATTTTGACCATCGATAGCGATATTAATATCGAATGTAATAACGTCTAGATTTATCATAGCTTCTTTCCCGCTGCACGAATTTAGACTGAACTTGCCTAACATGACATCATTAAAACTCACTTCCCCTGTATAGACATCACACTGACCGTCCACACAACACGTAGTTTCAATATAGAAAAGGTCTGACATATAAAACACCTTGCGTTTATAAAAAAAGAGCTAAATATATATAGCTAGTGCAGCCCTACGCCACGCCGCTAACAAGTAATCGTCAGTAAACCTAGATCACTTTAGCTATATAACCATAATACAGCTAGGAATGTAAAATTCAACAGTTAATTGTGTAAGGAAGTCTAAATTACTACATCTTAGAGGAATGGCTGTTTAGTTTTTTTGTTAATCTTTTTTACCATGCTGTCAATCATATGCTTTATCCCTTGATATACAGAGTATGTACTTTCGTCACTACGCATATAAGCAGAACAAGAAAATACATTATACTCTTCGTCTTCTATTGATAACCCTGTATCGCACTTTATGTGTTCGCCGCCAAGCTTTTCTATCAACTGTTCTTTGTCATCTCCTATAGTTACCTTAACCTTACTTTCTTCTTTACCTATCTTGCTACTTAAAATTGAAACAATGATGGCTGGAGATATGCATATCGCTCCTATCGGCTTTTTTGTAACAAAAAATTCTGAAACTAATCTTTCAAATTCAGGCATTACTGTCACCATGTCTTTATTTTCAGCTAAATCAGATAAATTTTTTGCAACCCCGTATCCACCAGGTACAACTAGCATGTCAAAATTTTCAGCTTTGGCTTCTTTTAAGTCATATATTTCACCTCTTGCGATTCTTGCTGCTTCTGCAAGTACATTCCTTTTTTCTTTTGTTGCCTCTTTTGTTTTATGATTCATAACTTGTGTGATATTGATATCAGGTGCAAAGCATTTAACATCCACATCCTGCTGATCAAGCACAAGCAGACTTAAAACCGCTTCTCTTACCTCTGCACCGTCAAGGTGACCACACCCTGATAAAACCACAGCAGCTTTTAATTTTTTTCCGCCCATAAAGTACCTTAATTTCATGTAATCTAGATATTTTAATACAAATTCTATATTTGGAAAGAGGTTATTATATTAATTATCTCATATTTATTATAATATAATTAATAATTAGTATATATAATTAGGCATATTTATAGTTGATGAAGTTGAATATGGCACCTACAAACAGTACGTTTTTTGACACTGACTACTCAGAACTAAGAAAAGCTATTTCAGATATAATAGAAAGCATTGCACAATCTCCATCAGAGGGAAAAGAGGAGTTACTTAAAGCCCTATCAGAACAAGTTAGAGGGATGAATCTCGAAGGTTTAAGTTTAGCAATTAATGACCAAGGCTTGCAAAAGGAGGTAAATAAAGAATTATTTATAAAACTCATTGAAGAAGCACTTAAAGGGTTAACTTCTGAAAACGTTGACTCAAAAATAATAGAAGAGGCGTTAAAATCTGTTAATCAGCAAGCAATAAGTAATGTTATAAATAATAATAAAGGTCTGCTGGACAATCTAGTCAATTATTTTAAATCAGCATCTGCAAATAAAAAAATTGGAATAGCTTCTACAGGAATAGTATTGGGAGTAGCATTTTCTCCGCTTATTGTGCTTGCTACATTAATAGCGCTTGTGGCTATTGGAGCACGTTATGTAGGAATAGGTATAGGAAAGGCAGGGGAAAAAATAAAAGAAGGTGCGATTGAAGCAGGGAAAGCAGTAAAAAGTTCATATAAGGATTTAATAGATAAATTACCTAAAGTTCAAGCAAGAGAGAATAACTTTATACCAAATCTCATAAATAAGTAGGCAAATAACTCACAGAACAAATGGTTTTGATCGAACTTTCCGTAATATTACGAATGAATGCACATACAGTATCCTCCAATAAACTAACAGAGTCATATATTCTATTTTTAATGAGATTGTCTTTCAAATATTGCCATAAACGCTCTACTGGATTTAACTCTGGTGAATATGGAGGTAAATAGATTAAGGTAATATTTTGTGGTATTTTTAAACCTTTGGATCTATGCCATCCTGCACAATCCACAACAAGAAATGCCTCCCTTGTTCCTAAATATTGTGACATCTGCTCAAGGAATATATTCATACAATCAGTATTGACGTTTGGTACGAATAAGCTAGAACTCTCTCCATTTCTAGGATTAACTGCACTATAGAGATAAAAGTTTTGCCTACCTAATTTTACCTTAACCTGTGTCCTAATGCCTTTTTTAAACCACCCGTGTCCAATCTTTGAATGTGTGCCAAACCGCGACTCATCGAAGAAAAATAGCTCTTTTTCGGGATACGTGACAATAGTTTCATTAAGATTTTTTTTTAAACTCTTCTTGTTTATTTTTATCCTGTTTATTGTGCACAGGCCTTGGAGTAATATACGAAAAACCTAACTTTTGCATCAGTCTATGTGCTGTAGACTTACTTACCTCAATAGAAAACATTTTCTCAATTATGATTTTTAATTTCTTAGCCGTTAGGTTGGCTCCTTCTTCTGCTATGACATTTTTAATTTCTTCTTGCTGCTTGTAGCTCAACTTCGGCTTTACTCCACGTCCTGGTTGTATTTTAAACGCATTGACTCCTCCTTCCTTAAATCTTGTAATCCACTTCATCAATGTAGTTCTAGTAATTCGGTATATTTGAGCAACTTTTGTTATTCCATATTCTTTTGCAGATATTATTGCCTGTAATCTTCTTCCTATCTCTCCTCTTATGCCGTGCTTCTTTAATTCCAGGTTACACTTATTATATAATTCTTCTCCTATTGCTTTACTTTTTCCTGCCATAACTCCCCACTAATTCTTAAATTATTCTATTTTAGAAATTTTTCTTTATTCATCTATTTATTTTTAGGAATTGGTATTAGTAGATTAAGAACAAACGTGCTTGAAACTATTGCAAACATTAGTCTTAAAGATAACGAAGGCGTTGACGCTAAAAAAGGTCTTGATGATGGGAAAAAAATATTAGAAATGCTTCAAAATGAAAGGCAGCGATCTGCTATACAAGAGTTAGTAAAGAATGGAACCATTCAAAATTTTTCAGAAGATGATATGAGCAGACTTCTGGAAAAGGGCCTCAGTACTCATGTAGCAGATATGAAAGCACTTAATGATCTTATAAATAAATTTCAACCTGCAATTATGGCTATTGGTAACGGTAAAATAGAAGATGTAGAACAAAAAGTTAATGAGAAAGCTCAGGAAATGAAGCCAGATTCTCAAGTAGATAGTCCAAGTCCTGAACGAGTTAGTGAAAAAGAAAACTCTGATGGCTTGGGGAGGAAATGAAAAAGATAGAGATCTACTCCTTTTTATCCACTTTTTTGAGCAATCCACCTCCACATCTAACACACATCTCAGTGATTATAATATCCAATTTTTGATCATGTTGTTCTACAGGTAAATCTTTACAATATTGTTTCTCATAGGCTACACCTATAAATATTTTTCCAAGTGGCCGTAATTTTTTTATCATTGTATCATACCAACCACCGCCAAAACCTAATCTATTAAAATGATCATCAAAAGCAACAACAGGAGTAATGATTGTGTCGGGAATTACATCTTCATTTGTTTCGTTCCATCCCTCAAATCTTAGCAACTGATTTTTATCAGGAATTGCTACTTTATAACCTAAATAGAGCAAACGACACATCAAAGGGACAACATTTATTTCCCCATCCATTGGAATGTAAGCCGCAATTGTTTTGCCTTTAACGTAACTTAAGTTCTGATTAAAGAGATTAATAAGGGAACTTGCCGCATAACTGGAATAACTTTCATCAATATCTTTTCTTATAGCTCTATATTGCTCTCTTATTTCCTTTTTGTGCTGTTTAATATCTTTGAACATGATCTATCCATTTCGCAGTGAGTTTTTCTTGTAAACTATTTTGCTTTAAGCGCTCACTTAAAAAATCAAAGTCAATAAATTCCATATCCTGGTCTTGATTACTGCAACTATAAACAAAACTCCTTTCTCCTGTTTCCGTATTTATATGTTGCTGAACACACTGAGCGCAGATTTCTTTCATCATACACTGCATAGGAGAATTAACTGACGATATTGCTATGTGACTTGACTTCAGATATGGCTTTAAAATTGTTTTTCTAGCTTCATTCACAGCTTTCATCATTTTATCAGAACCAATAGTGATAATTTTATCTATAGTGTTTAAATTAATACCTAATCTTCCTTGTTGATAAGAGACTATTGCATCAACTATATTACCATGAAAGGATTTATCTTGATCTCTGCTTGTTTCTATCAATCCTTCTTCACATGCCCAAACTACTGCATTTGATGCACGCTCTATCAGTGCTCGTTTAAATACATCACTTAATTTCTTATAGCCAGCAAAGTACAAAACCTTATTATTATTTTCAAGACACGCCTTCCCTATCGAAAATAATACTGCATTTCCAACTCCACCACCAATTAGCATTATATTCTTCATGTGCTATTTTAACTATATTTGTTCAAATTTTATAGAACAAAGTAATTTTCGTACACAAAGACAGAGACAAGGACACTCTCTGACTTCAACTATACCGATAACTGACAGCTGAATTTTTACGCATATCATCTAATAACAAGTTGCTTTGTATCATAATCTTTTGTTGGTACATCTGCTGTTTAATTGCTTCTATATCCGCTGCATTACTCTTGATATCACACAACATCATTAACTTTGCAGTGCCATTTTCTCTTAATTCTACTATTTCATTCACACTTGTTTTACTAAATAAAATCTGTAAATCAGGATTTAAATCTCGCATTTTTATTTCAAACTCTTTTGCATTTGGCAACTTAAAATCATCTGCTAATTTGTCAAAATTTAAACAATTGACCTTTTGCTCTTGAAAATTATCCAATAAACTTTCTGAACCCTCAACCACAATCTGTTTTAATTTTAAAGTGCTTTCCAGCAGTGCATAATTAAGTTGTACCTTGTCTATGACTTTTATAATAGAGTAACCTTCACTGAAACTGAATGGACCTGCTATATCGCCGGTTTCTAGTCTTTCTAAAACGCTCTTAAGTTTATCTTTGAGCTGACTTAAATTAACTGTTGCTTTACGCATCTTTATTGGAGATTCCGGGTTATTACTATTACGTAATTTTTTTACTAAATCTTCAGCTATGCCATAAACATCCTTGTCTTTTTGATCAGGAATTATAAACTCTTGGAACGTGATAAGATAATCCGGCTTTTCTGTTTGCCTTTTTACATCATCTACTTCTTTATCGCTTATATTAATAAATGGCACAATTCTTACTTCAATAATTTTGCCCCACAGTAACTGACATTTTATTTGTTTTCTTAAAATACCAAGATCTATATTATGCTTCTC
The DNA here is from genome assembly GCF_964026865.1 of Wolbachia endosymbiont (group A) of Clivina fossor. NCBI lineage: Bacteria > Pseudomonadati > Pseudomonadota > Alphaproteobacteria > Rickettsiales > Anaplasmataceae > Wolbachia > Wolbachia endosymbiont (group A) of Clivina fossor. Next base: position 692,534 of record NZ_OZ034707.1, read on the forward strand.
TATGTATTGATCAACTTCATTAGCCTTAAGTTTAAAACTTTGGGTTAAAAATAACATGATAGCATTATCTAACTCCTCGTTGCTCAATTTTATATTCAGCCTCTGCGCTTCATTGATAATGATAATTTCGTCTATTAGCTCCCTAAGAATTTGAGGCTTTGCTTCTTTTTGATTAACACTTTGAGTGCCAAACAATGAATTTATAAAGTTGATGCGTTTTTCGATGTCCAAATTTGAAATTGGCTCACCATTTACATCTGCAACAATTTCAATCTCGGTTGCAAGCAACCTAAGTGGCAACACTATCAACAGTAAAATTAGTATTTTATGCATATAAGTAAGGTTAACAACCAATTCTATAATAAATACTGAGTCAACGCTAGCCAACTTTTTAATAGCTATCTAAGCAAAGACGGAAATAAAAACCATTGCAACAAGATCAGGTAAACAGGCTAAAAACATGCCAATATAGCGAATTCAGACCGTGCTAAAACAGTATACGGAAGGAGAGGGATTCGAACCCTCGATACGACTTTTCAATCGTATAACGGTTTAGCAAACCGCCGCCTTCAGCCGCTCGGCCACCCTTCCAAATTTAGAACCTAAAGATTATATAATACCAAGACCTCTACCGCCTGTCTAATGCTTTTAATTGCAACATTAAAAACAACAACATTTTTCAAACAGTGTAATTTTTAGATCTTGGCTAAATCAACACAAACTAATTTCTGCTTTTTTCAATGATTTTCTTTGCTTCTTCTATACCAACCCATTCTCCAACTGCTACCGTTTTTCCCTTTTCTAGATCTTTATAATGAGAAAAGAAATGAGCAATTTTATCTAGTAGGTTTTTAGATAAGTCAGAATAGTCCTTTATATTGTCATAATAGCTATCAACACTGGAAACAGGCACAGCTAATATCTTTTCATCTTCTCCTTTTTCATCTTTAGTGAGTAATGCGCCTATTGGACGCACCGATATTAAAACACTAGATGCTAAGGGAAATTGAGTTAGCACAAAAACATCCACAGGATCACCATCACCTGCGCAGGTATTTGGTATAAACCCATAATTGCAAGGATAAGTCATTGAGGTAGACAAAAATCTGTCAACTTGTAACAACCCAAGCTCTTTATTAAATTCATACTTTACAGGCTCAGCATTTGCACTTATTTCAATTACCACATTCACCGCATTTGGTCCCGCTGTTATTTTACTTAAATCCATAAATCACCTCTTAACTTAAGAATAAGCATTATACAATATGTGCTTTTAAGTTGCTACATTTATGTAGTTCTAAGCTTGTTTTGCATGGGGCTGTTCTAAATTTTCATTCGTCATTCCATTGACTGTTGAAAGTGGTGGTTTCTGTGATAATTGAAATAAAGCATATACTATTACAATAGTAAGCACCGCACCAACTATCAAGTTAGTAAGGTTGTCTTGTGGCAAAACATTTTTTATTGAGTTGAACAATTTTTGCTCCATAAGGAAATAATCAGCAACATATAACCCAACAGATAATACAAACATACCCAAAATAAGTTTACAGACTGTGTTTTTATGGTCTTTTTCTTTTTTCTTGCTGACAATGAAATTTGGCCTACATTTATTCTCTTCTTGTGGCACTGAGTAGTATATATTTTTAGGGCTCGTTACTAATTGTTCAAATTCATCACTATTTTGGTTTTTTAACAGTTGCTCTAGGGTGTTTTTTGTATTTATACGATGTAATTCGAATTTACAATGCTCTTTCAAGCCTTCCTCTTGCCGATCCACATTCTCATGGTTGATTGTATATTTATCTCTACTTGATAACTCGATCATGTGTAATGTCCTAGCTAAGAGGGTTATATAGCTCTCTATTAACTGATTCTCACATATCTCTAATACTTCTCTTTTTACTATTTTGTCAGGTGACAAAGGTTCTTTATAACTACCGCTCAAAGAATATAATAGAGAAAACAATAAAGCCACATCTTTATCTACCTTTATATCTTGATGAATAGAATAGTAACAGTCGATAACAAATTTATTAAAAAAAAATTTTTTATCAGATTTTTCATTTAATAATTTTTTAACGTCAGTAAGCACTTTATTTTCAAAATCTTCTTCTGTTTTAAATATTGGTTCTCTCTTTGGACTTGCTAAGATGTTAAGTAAATCTAATTTACTTCCATCTACTTCTACTACTTCATTTATATCTCTATTTAACTCAGACCCTTTAATAACTTCATATATTTTATCTATGACATCTTCAGTATTCAGGTTGTTGTTTTTACTTAGAATGTTATAAGCTTGAGCATAAATTAAAAACAGCCCTTGTAGACTAAATTTTAAGTTAAAATAGTAATCTAATTGTTCATCTTGCTTCTGTATGAATGCAGAAAGACCTATGTGATTTCTGCAGTCCATACTAAGATCTAAGTCAGCATGTTGAAAGCCACCTAAAAAAATAAACAAAGTCTCTAATAAATTACCCTTACCAACAATTTTTATTAGTTCTTCAACTTCCTTAACCATTGCTGAAACCTGTAGTATAATAATTACCCTTATAGTATAAAGGATATAGGGTAAAATAGCAATAAATATTATTGTACGTTTACATTCTGCATAAAAAAATTAAGCCACCCAGTTAAGAGCATATCCATCCTCCACCGATAACTTGTTCACCTTTATATGCCACACAGGCTTGACCTGGACTGATGCCAAAGTAATCGTCGTTTAAAATGACACAGGCTTTATTTTTTTCGTCAGTTGAATGTATTGTTGCTAAACTTCCCGCATGTGATGATCTCAGCTTCACAGTTACTTCCATACCTTCCTTTGGTTGTTCTAACCAATTTAACTCCTTGATCAATATTTTTTTTTGCATTAATGCGTTGATCGGACCTACTATAACCTCATTATTTTCTGTATTAATTTTTATCACATAAAGAGGTTCATTGTGTGCGATACCCAAGCCCTTTCTTTGCCCCACTGTAAAATTTACTATGCCACTGTGCTCGCCTAGCACTTTTCCATTAACATCCACTATTTTACCTTTCTGTACAGATTGTGGAGCTAATTTAGCTATTGTTTTACTATAGCTTTCGGAAACAAAGCATATATCTTGACTGTCCGGCTTTTCAGAAATTTGTAAGCTGAAATACTTTGCTAATTTTCTTATATCACTTTTATAGAACCCACCTAGTGGAAATCGCAAAAGCTTCAACTGCTCCTTTGTTGTAGCAAATAGAAAATAGCTTTGATCTTTACTTTTATCAATGCTTCTGCACAACTTTACCTCACCATTTTTTTCTAATCTTCTCACGTAATGTCCTGTTACAAGCACATCCGCACCAAGATTTTTTGTAACTTGCAATAGATCACGAAATTTTACCGTTTGGTTACATCTTACGCATGGTATGGGAGTTTCCCCACGCATATAGGTACTTGCAAAATCCTCTATTACTTCCTTTTTGAATATTTCCTCGTAGTTTAAAATATAGTGAGGAAAGCCAACACTTTCAGCCACGCGCTTAGCGTCGTAAATATCCTGTCCAGCACAACATGCACCTTTTCTTGCGTTAGCATTACCGTCGGTGCCATAGAGTTGAAGAGTCACACCTATCACCTGGTACCCAAAGTTATATAGCAGTGCTGCAGCAACGGAGCTATCAACTCCCCCGGACATTGCAACAATAGCCTTGGTCTGGTGCGGAGCTCTATCTTTTAGCAGAGGTTCAATTTTAAATTCTTTTAGCATAATCGCCTTAATTTATAAACGCAAATCTTGTGTCATTCCAACATACAACTGTGCAAACGTTTTGATTTGGGGGCAATTTACATAGTAGATGATGTCATGAAAGTAGCTGACACTGGAATCTAGTGTCTATTTATGCAAATTCATTAAAACAGCATATTTATTTGTAATCAAGTTTCCTGGATCCCAGTGTCAGCTACTCGGATGACACCCTTTCCTGCTGGAAGTTGCCTTCAAATTACTTGGTGCGTGACACTGGGATCTCATTTATATTACATAATTCCATCAAAACAATTCGATAAACTACCTTCAAAAACAATTTAATCTTGCTTGAATAAAACATGGCCAAAATAATCCATGTTTTCAAGCACTTTTCCACTACCCAAGGCAACACAACAAAGTGGTTCATCTGCAACACGAACTGGTAATTTTGTTGTTTCACTGATAACTTTGCCCAAGTTACGCAATAATCCACCACCACCGGATAAAATTATTCCTCTATCGACTATATCAGAAGAAAGTTCAGGTGGAGTGCTCTCCAGTGCAGTCCTAATAGCAGAAATTATCTGATGTACAGGCTCTATTAAACTTTCTGCAACTTGATATTCTGATAAAAGCATTTCTTTTGGCATGCCACTCACTAAATCCCTGCCTTTAATTATCATTCCCTCTTTGTTATTTTCACCTGGCAGACTGGCTGAACCTACGTTTTTCTTAATTTTTTCAGCAGTTGTTTCACCGATTAATAACTTATGATTTTCACGAATATACGATTTTATTGCTTCATCCATAATATCGCCACCTACTCTGGCAGAACGTGAATAAACAATTCCGCCTAAAGAAATAATTGCAACTTCAGTTGTACCGCCTCCTATATCAACGATCATAGAACCCTCAGGTTCAGTAACTGGGAGCCCAGCTCCGATTGCTGCAGCCATTGGTTCTTCAATCAAAAATACTTCATTTGCACCAGCACTTTCTGCTGCATCTTGTATAGCACGCCTTTCAACTGGCGTGGATCCAGATGGAACGCATATGATAATATTAGGTTTATTAACAGTGAATTTTGTGTTTGCACTGCGTATGAAATATTTTAGCATTTCTTCCGCACTTTTAAAATCAGCAATAACTCCATCCTTTAAGGGCCTTATCGCCTCTATTTCTCCAGGCGTTTTTCCAAGCATCATTTTAGCTTTTTTACCAAAAGCATAAGGAACGTAGCTTCCTTTTTCTTTTACTCTTGCTACAACTGAAGGCTCATCAAGCACTATTCCCTGATTTTTCTGATAAACTAAAGTGTTTGCAGTACCAAGGTCTATGGCAATATCGCTAGCAAACAAACCTTTGAAAGTAAAAAGGCTATAAAACTTTCCGGTCAATTTTCGAACAAAATTCATACATAACTCAAGAAAACCATTTATTGAGACAAATTATACTTTTCAGACAGGTAGTAAGTAACACACTCAACGTCTAAACCCTTGCCTGTTACTTTTTTTAGCAGTTCCAGGCCACACTTTGCACTGTATATATTTTGAGATAACCAACTGATAAGTAAACTAAAATCTCCTTTTATTATAGCACTTAATGATTCGTAATGATTCTTTTTAACGAAAGAGAAAATCTGCACAGCAGCAATTAAAGCAATAATTTTTATAGGAAAGTAGCCCATAACACCGCTTGCCCAATATTCATCTTGAAAATAAGTGTCCAGCTCATTTTTAGCTTTTACTGGAATTTTATAGTGCTTCATACCTTCCAGCCACGCATCGTGCAGATCCTTAACTTCCAGTGTACCATTTATTATATCCTGTTCTAACCTAGTTCTCAACATAATATGAGCTAACAGACTAAATTCATCTGCGTTCTTTAAAGAAGAGGAAAGGTTTATTTCATTGAAAACCAAGTGCAAATTTTCAACACTGCTATTAGTTTTGCCTTTTATAGCAAATTTCTCTTTTATGTGTGGTTGAATGAACTCAATAAATTCTCTGGATGTTCCAATCATCCTTTCCATGAATAACCCTTGAGTTTCATACATAACATGTCTCGTAATTGGGCTACTTATAGAATTTTGCGCTAAACATTTTTGATAAATCGCATAACCACTATGCCGTAAAAGTGAAAATAAACCATAACAAAAATCAGATTCATCATAATCTATAGGGTAGTAATAAGAAGTACGAATCTCATTTAGTGCAATACCCATTTGCTGTAAACATAACGAGCCAAGTTCAATCTGCTTCTGAGTAGCAACTCTTTGTATATTAGTAACCTTATCCTTTTTCTGCTTTTCAATTATTTCATCCACATTTTCGCTAAAAAATTTGCCTACCTTGGGGAATACTTCCCTTATATTCTTTTCTGTGATATCAGAGTCATAGTCAGCAAGCAGTAAGTCGTATTTTGAGCATTTTAATTGCTGCGATTTTATAGAAGCTACTTCGCGAATGAGTGTGATTAAATCAGTAAAACGTTCTTTTAGTTTTTCTAAGTTACTGGTTTCAGAATGAGATAGTTTCCATAAATTTTGGCATTCAACCTTAGCTTTGGATAAAGACTTTACTAAATCAATAGGAACAGCACTGTTGCTTTTATGTATTCTCTCTATTAACTTTAGCTGCTGAGTATTTGCACTTTTTTTGTTACCAAGAGCATCTGCTAATGATTCCTTTATTGCATCATGAGAGATAATTTCATGTCTGATTTCTTCTAGAAGACTCATTTGTTCAACTTTGTCCTCTATATTCAATTGGCTTTGATTTAGTACTTTTAGCGTATTTTCGATATTCTTTACCCTATATAATACTTCCTCTAAAAACTTATAAGATTTCATAATTTATTCATTGTTTTAGAAAACATCTCTTTAATATCGTAATAGATTAATAATAAAGTTAAAAGTATATTTGCTTAAAGTACAATAAAAAATTGTACTTTTTATTCCTTTATTGGATTTTTCTACTCAGAGTCCAGCATATTATAAGAAAATTAATTGTAAGGGTGTAGAAAAAGTATTTAGTATTTTATTTCTCTTGACTATATTACAATATGGAGAGATTATTAGCTACTGAAATTAAAGTTACGCACTATTTTAAAATTTATGGAGGTTTAGTAATGTGGAGTAGACTGGTTATAATGTGCTGTTTTTGTTTGCTACTTACTGGTGTAAGTTCTTGCCCAAAAAAAGGAGCAAATACAACAAATAAAATGAATTCTGTTGTTAAGCAGATAGGTGATAAAAGAGTTTTCTTTGGTTATGATGAATCTAGTATTACTGAAGTAAGCGCAGATGCATTACTTAACGTAATGGAGGTGTTACAAGATAACCCTGACGCGAAGGTTACTTTAACTGGTCATACTGACAACCGTGGTTCCCATGAATATAATCTTGCGCTAGGCGCTAGAAGGGCAGATGCAGCTAAAAAATTTATGGTTAGTTGTGCACCCTACATAGAAAACAGAATAAAAACTGCTTCTAAGGGTGAAACTGAGCCTTTGGTTAATGTAAAAGATGATTCTAGAAATTCTAAATATGAAAAAGAGCATGCTAAAAATCGTAGAGTGGAATTTTCATTTTCTGGAATAAAGAAATAGTTTCTTGCATTAAAACCTGGATCCCAGTGTCAAGCACTGGGATGACAAAAGAGAGCAATTCCGCTGCTTGTTAGTGGGATCTATATATACCACAAATAAGTCGCTGTATGACGTAGAGACTATCTTGCCATCAAGAAACATAATGAAATTAGAGTTATTATTTCAAAATATAGCTAATAGCTTTGCTTTCTATAACCAAATCGCAGTTGCAGTATCAGGTGGTGTAGATAGTATAGTCTTACTGCACTTAATGACTAACTGGGCAAAAAAAAACAAGCTTTCACTTCCTATAGCATTAACAGTAAATCATGGGTTACGTTCAGAGTCTCAAAAAGAAGCTGATTTTGTTACAAGTTATGCAAAAGAACTTGGAGCAAAGGAATCGTTCATATTAAATTGGGAGAAGCAAAATATTAAAGGTAATATTCAATTACAGGCACGAAAAGCACGATATAAGTTACTAGCAGAGTGTTGTAAAAACAATAATGTTAAATGTTTGCTCGTTGCTCATCACAAAGATGATCAAGCAGAAACGTTCTTATTAAGATTGGAGCGAGGTAGTGGCGTAGATGGATTATCATCAATGGATTACAAATCTTTCTTAAATGGTATTTATATATTTAGGCCATTGTTAAATTTTAGTCGTAGTGAAATAGAAAAGTACGCTAAGCTTCACCGGTTAAAATGGATCGAAGATAGAAGCAACTATAACTTAAAATACAGGCGAACTTTATACCGTAGCTTACTTAAAGCAAGTGACAATCAAGAGATTTTAACAGAGCGAATATGCCTCACAGCCCTTCATATGAAAAGAGCTGCAAAAGCGTTGATGCACTACACACGCCTTGCATTTAATGACTGTGTTAATGTTCATGATCTTGGTTATATTGAAATTAAACTAAGTGAATTTTATCAATTGCCAGAGGAAATAGCCTTGAGGCTTCTTCTTTACTCTATAATGGCAATTGCCAGTAAACATTATAAACCAAGGTACAATAGCCTTATTGCGATATTTAATAAAATATTGCAAAAGGATAGTAATGTTAACTGTACACTTTCTGGGTGCAAAATAAGAAAATATGGAGAAAATATCTTAATAATTAGAGAATCGTCAAAGATACAAGAAATTACCGTAAACCTACCTTTAAATGAACCTACTCAATGGGATAACAGATTTAGCTGCACAATACTCGGAAATCAAGAGTGTTCAGTTATCATCGCTCCATTAAAAAAAACACAAAAAGTTCCTGAATTTCTGAAGGATTACAACTGCTGCCCTGAAGTTTTCTATTCTTTGCCTACAGTACAAAAAGATGGAAAGGTGCTTGCTTATCCTAGTACATGTCAAAGTAATCAGAAAATCGATAATAATGGAGTTAAGTGTATTATTACTAACATATTGTACGAAAATCTGATAAGCTCAATTCTTTCAGGTGAAAATTAAATGACTCAGTGGAAATTCCTTAAAATTGCTCTCTTATGTCTGGCAATTGCTGCTACCATTTTTGCAATTTATATGCTGTTTTTTCAAGGTGAAGGTCTAACTACTATATCTTTTTCAGAATTTTCAGACAGATTAGAAAGTAACGATATAAAAAGTGTTGTTATAGATATAAATGAAAATAGTATTGTAGGTAAGCTTAAGGATGGATCAAGTTTTAAGTTAGTCAGTATTATATCTAATGATCTCATAAAAATTTTACGCGACAAAAGGGTTCACATCCTCTTTTCAACAGAAGCCATAAATGAAGATGTCATTTTAGGTAGCATTTCCATTATAATATTTCTAGGTGTGCTAGTATTTGGCTGGGTGATATACAAAAAAAATTTTAGCATTAGCTTAGACGATAAATTAATTACAGAAGAAGAGAAATTAAAATTTAGTGATGTTGCAATCTCCGATAAGGTGAAGAAATCATTAGAAATGATTTGCAATTTCATAAAAAATAGAAAAATTTTTGAACAATTCAATTGTGATATACCAACAGGCTACATTTTATACGGTCCCCCCGGAAATGGTAAAACCCTCCTTGTTCGTGCAATTGCAGGCGAAGTTAATATTCCGTGTTATAGTGTTTCAGCGTCTGAGTTTTCTAAATCATTAATGGGTGCTGGTCCAGCTTACATTCGTGATCTTTTCGAAAAATTAAGAAAAAATTCTCCTTGCATACTCTTTATAGATGAAATAGATGCCGTTAGTAGACGAAATAATTCAGAAACTTCTGCTAGTAATAATGAAGAGAGGCGGATGATCACTCAGTTATTGAGTGAACTGGATGGGATAAAATCTAGAAAAGATGTAATAGTAATTGGTGCAACAAATCATTTGTCTCATATAGATGAAGCACTCTTGAAACCTGGGCGCCTAGGTGAGCGCATTTATATTCCTCTACCTGAAGAAAAGGAGCGTGAGAAAATATTGAATATCAACTTAAAGAATATACAAATAGCACCAGACGTAAATCTGGAAGAAATTGTAAGCCGCACTTCTGATTATTCAGGAGCTTATTTATCTAATTTGGCAAAAAAAGTAAAATATAATGCTATAAACAGAAGCCATGAAGGCACTACTCCTACTATTACTATGGATGATTTTGATCGTGAATTGAACAAAATAAGTAGTGCAAGAGTAAAACATGTAGCTTGCCAGTGTAGTATAGAAGTATAATATAGAATAGTGTGCGGTAATGTACATAAAGTCATCTTATTAACAAATTACTTTGTCCCACAAGGTTTTCCTACATATTAGACCTTGCAACTATTTTCCCATAAAAGAAAGCACATGGAGCAGTAGCTACCCGCTTTTTCAAGTTTACAACTGCTGCCCTGAAGTCTTTTATTCTTTGCCTACAGTACAAAAAGATGGAAAGGTGCTTGCTTATCCTGATGTAAATTATAACGAAAAAAATACCAATGACGATAAGGTTCAATGCATTATTAATAGCACGATAAAACAAAATTTGGTAAGCTTGATTAGTACTTAGTTAGAAATAGAAATGAAAAAATTTTTAGAAGGCTTATTGATCTGGTTAGTAATTATTGTTCTTATTTCAGTTGTTTATATTCAGTTCAGCGGAAATGTAGGTAGAAGTAAAACAACCATACCTTTTTCGGAATTTTTAACTAGACTAGAAGACAATGATGTAGAAAATATTGTCATAAAAAACCAGAGCATTGAGGGCAAGTTTAGGGATGGTTCAAGTTTCAACTCAAGCGGTGTTATATATAGCGACCTAATAAAAAATTTACATGATAGAAAAGTGAGATTCTCCTTTTCAACTGGGGATTCTGCCATGAGCGTAATTGGTGGATTACTTATCTCATGGGTCCCAACATTTATCTTTATTGGCTTTTTGCTATTCTTTCTTAAACAAACACAAGCGGGGGGCAACAGAACTATAAGCTTTGGCAAGTCAAGGGCTAGACTCATGACTAGTGGGAAAAAAGTAACATTTGATGATGTTGCCGGAATTGATGAAGCAAAAGAAGAGCTAGTAGAAATCGTTGATTTCCTTAAACAAAGGCAAAAATTTCAAATATTAGGTGGAAAAATACCAAAAGGGTGCCTTTTAATTGGCTCTCCTGGAACTGGTAAAACTTTACTTGCTCGTGCAATTGCAGGAGAAGCTAATGTGCCATTCTTTAGCATTTCTGGATCTGATTTTGTTGAGATGTTTGTTGGTGTTGGTGCGAGCCGTGTTCGTGATATGTTTGATCAAGGCAAGAAAAATGCTCCTTGTATAATTTTTATAGATGAGATAGATGCGGTGGGTAGACATCGTGGCATTGGTCTTGGTGGTGGTAATGACGAAAGAGAACAAACATTAAATCAGTTATTAGTTGAGATGGATGGCTTTGAGTCTAATGAGGGCGTAATAATAATTGCTGCGACTAACCGTCCGGATGTCTTAGATCCAGCACTGCTTAGGCCTGGTCGTTTTGACCGGCAGATTACTATTTCTTTACCCGATATAAATGGGCGCGAGAAAATATTAAATACGCATATAAAGAAAATATCAATGGCCCCTGATGTAAATGTGAAAACAGTTGCAAGAGGAACACCTGGTTTTTCAGGGGCTGATTTAGCAAATTTAGTGAACGAATCTGCGCTTATTGCTGCAAGAAGAAACAAGAAGATTGTTACCATGGATGATTTCGAATATGCACGTGATAAAGTGATGATGGGTGTGGAAAGGCGATCTCTCATTATGACAGAAGAGGAAAAGAGACTGACTGCATACCATGAAGCTGGCCATGCGATGATTGCTGTTAATATGCCTGCTTCTGATCCTATACACAAAGCAACAATTATTCCACGCGGTAGGGCACTCGGTTTAGTTATGAGACTACCAGAAACAGATAGAGTGTCCCTCACAAGAGAAAAGATTCTAGCAGATATAACTGTTGCAATGGGTGGACATGTGGCAGAAGAGCTAATTTTTGGCTATGATAAAGTCACAAGCGGCGCATCTTCAGATATAAAACTAGCATCAGATTTATCACGTTCTATGGTAACAAAATGGGGAATGAGCGACAAAATAGGTCCGATCTATCACAATCGCGAACAAACTATGCATGGTTCTGAGATAATTTCTGAAGATACATTAAAACTTATAGATGAAGAAGTGAAGAAAGTTGTGTCTTCTTGCTATGAAAAAGCGAAAGACATTTTGACCAAGCATAAGAAAGGCTTAGATCTCATTGCCGAAAATCTACTGGAGTTTGAAACTTTAACAGGAGATGAAATAAAGGACATATTAAGCGGAAAAAAAATTGTTAGAGAGGAAAATGAGAAGAATGAGAAAATAAAAAAATCCTCTCTCTATTAGATCTGACCCTAGCTTAAAATGCTAATCAGCTAACGCTGCAATAAAACATTCAGAATTGTAACTGTCAATATAAATTGTATTAGAATATTCATAATGTTGCATTTTCATCACGATAATGCTATCATTCAGTTAGTATTACTGTTTAATGAGGTATGAGTAATGGTTGACGTAGCTTCTATTGGTGTAAATGCAGTCATTGATCATAAGTATAAAAAAAGAGCGCAATTAACTTTATTAGGGCTATTTCTTGTTGTATCAGCAGCAACTGCTGTCTGGTTTATCTTTCCTGTATCACAAAATGTACTAGTGCCATTTTTGCTCCCAGCCGTATTCTTGTTCTTTACTCTATCTATGGGTTATTACATGTTCATATTTAGTTGTGAAAAAAAATCTTTGGTAAAGAATGTTCTTGGTATGGTTGAACCAGCTGAATCAGTAAAGAGAGTGTATTGCCAAGAAAATATTAAATCCTTATTAGCAGAAGTGAGAAGTACTACGAGAGATAGGTTTTGCAACGCGCTTGTTAATCTTTGTTTTGAAGATCGTATTAAAGCACACGAACTTGCATTATCTGTGAAAGAAATTGACGATATTGTGTCTTCAATAAAAAATAAAGACCTCTTAGACCATTTTGATCAATTTTTTACTATTACTGAAGTAAGTAATAAAAAAAATAGAAGTGAATTAATGGATCCCGCAAGAGCATATAAGATAATAAGTGAAGAAGATCCAAACGAAATACAGAATTTTTTAGCTACTCAAACAAAAAGTTATTCATGTGAAATAACGTTATCTAAAATTAATAATTTTCTATCACAAGTTAAAGGGGCGGTTTAAATTAGTAGAGATTAAATAAATATAGTTAAGTCTTTGCAATAGTGATTTTATCAATAATTTTAGTATGTACTTGATTATCATTTTTTGTTTCAATTTCAGTGATGACATGGCACCTAACGGGCTCTTTTATGGCGATTTCTTTAAACCCTTTTCCAACTTTATTATAAAAATCAACATCCATTTCTTCATATTTATTCTTGTCTTTCGCTCTACTTAACCCAACTTTAACATCAATATCTAGAATAAATGTAATATCTGGATATCTAACTCCAGCCAACCTGTGCAAATCTTCTATTAGTTTTAAATCAACTCCAAACCCATATCCTTGGTATGCAATGGTTGAATCAATAAACCGATCACAAATCACTATTTTCCCTTCTGCAAGAGCTGGTAATATTAATTTTTTCATATGTTCGTGCCTCATCGAGATAAGTAGCAAGAGTTCAGAAATAGGATCAATATTATTTGTTAACAACACTCCTCTTATCTTTTCTGCAAAATCAGTGCCACCTGGTTCTCGAGTCGACACTACATTATTTTCGCAGTGAATTTGCTTAAAATGATTTGCAAGTAGCTTAGATTGTGTTGTTTTACCAGAGCCGTCTATTCCTTCGAAAGTTATGAACATAAGTTTTATAATTATAATACTAAAAAAGAATATGCAAACAGTATACATAGAAACCGTTTGACATTTAAATAATAAGACCGTAAATTACATATGGTATAATAATAGTCTATGGTTGCTCTGAATACTCCTAAAGTCGATTTTAGTTTTACTGCAAAAGATTTTAATCTTTTGGGAGTAGACAATAAATACTATACATTAAGTGACTGTTGTGGAAAAAATGGTCTTATTGTAATGTTTATATGCAATCACTGTCCTTACGTTCAGTCAATTATTAGCAATCTGGTAAGCGATGTTGATCAATTGAAAAAAGATTATCAGGTAAACACCGTTGCAATAATGTCAAATGATGTAAATGAATATCCAGAAGATTCCTTTGAAAATATGATTAATTTTGCCAAGGAAAATAAGTTTACATTTCCATATTTAATTGATAGTACACAGAAAATAGCTAAAGAATACGGGGCTGTTTGCACTCCTGACTTTTTTGGCTTTAATTCCAATTTAAACCTTTGCTATCGTGGACGTTTTAATGACACAAAAAAAGAAAAGGTTCAAAGCTATGAAGTAGGAAGTAGTGACTTATTTCAAGCTATGAAATTTATTGCAGAAACTGGTAATTCTCCAATTGACCAAAAATCAAGTATTGGCTGCTCAATTAAATGGTCTAATTCTACAGGTTAAATATCATGCACAGTGGCTCTCAGCATTTGTTTGATATTATAATTTTACTTTCTGCTGCTGTGTTTATAGTCATAGCGTTCTGGAAAATGAATATTAGTCCAGTGCTCGGTTACTTCGTTGCAGGTGCAGTTATTGGTTCTCATGGATTTAATCTGATACACTCAGCTGAAGCAATGGATAATCTTGCAGAATTTGGTGTAGTTTTCCTATTATTCATTATAGGCCTTGAATTGACATTTGAACGCCTGATCGCTATGCGTATTCATGTATTTGGGTTCGGTTCTCTTCAAGTTATAGTTACCATGGTAGCAATATGGTGCATCGCTCTTGCTTTCGGAGTGAATACGAATATAGCAACAGTTATTGGTGGTGGGCTTGCGCTATCCTCAACAGCAATAGTGTTGCAGGTTCTGCAAGAAAAAGGTTCTCAAGCAAGTCAGGTTGGTAGGTTGTCAATAGCAGTACTATTAATGCAAGATTTTGCAGTGGTACCATTAATAGTATTGGTACCTTTACTTGCTGGCAATTCTGAGCACAGCCTGATAAGCTCATTGGCAGGTTCATTGGTGCAAGCAGCTATTGCATTAGTGCTGATATTTATAACTGGTAGATTATTGCTTAGACCTTTATTTTCGGTTATTGCTAAAATGGAAAGTAATGAGGTCTTTATATCAACAACGCTTTTAATAGTATTAGGAGCAGCATTTATTACTGAGCAATTCCATTTATCGTTGGCATTAGGTGCATTTGTCGCTGGATTGTTAGTTGCAGAAACAGAATACAGACACTCAGTAGAACACGCAGTATTGCCATTTAAAGATTTGTTTCTTGGCTTATTTTTCATGACTGTTGGTATGTCTATCAATACCGAACTTTTACTCAATAAGTTACCACTAATTACTTTATTATCGATTATCCTTATCGTTTTAAAAACATCTATCATATATATATTGTGTAGATTTTTTGGGTTTAAGAGTGCACCTGCTATACAAGCTGGGTTACTACTTTCACAAGGCGGTGAATTTGCGTTTATTTTATTTCGCTTAGCAAATGAACTAAATGTGCTACCAAGTGAAATCGCTCAAGTACTTATGATGGTAACTACAGTAACCATGGCTTTCACTCCTCTTTTATCGGGGCTTGGAGATTGGATAGCAAACTCATTTAGCACTGAGAAAATAATATTAGATGATGAAGCTGTTGAAACAGATACACAAGATCTTTATAACCATGTAATAGTTGCTGGATTTGGTAGAGTGGGATATATGGTAACAAAAATGCTTACTGCAGAGCATTTAAGTTACGTTGTTGTAGATATTCAATCAAAAATAGTCAAAGAAGGAAAAAGTGATAGTTTTCCTATATATCTTGGAGATGTTACAAGATGTGAAATTTTAAAATCAGTAGGAATAGAAAGAGCTCAAGCTCTCGTTATTTCAATAAAGAATGAAGTTACTATAAAAAAAGTTGTTTCCTTAGTTGCTGCAAATTTTCCGCATGTAAATATTGTAATACGCTTACCAGATCTGAGTAATGTGGAGGTTTATAGAGATCTAGGAGCTAGTAAAATTATTCCTGAAACATCTGAGATAGGATTGCAGCTAGGTGGAGCTGCACTGAGCCTCAGTGGTATTAGCGAAAGTGGAGTTACGTCTTTAAAAAGTAGATTTAGAAAAGGCAATTACAGTATGTTAAAAGACCTTGGTAGTGATAAAGATGAATAACTACTTTTCTAATTTTATGTACAGAAAGCTTCAAGCTTTATTGAGGTTTTGCCTATAGTAAATTACGCACATAATCAACCAAGTTAAGGAAAGTGCAAACCAAGTGATTGCATATTCCAAATGCTTCATTGGCTGTATAGCTACTTTGCTGCCAAAATTGTTCGGCCACAATATACACTTCTCTAGCTTAATACCTAACTCATTGGAAATTTCCTCTGTACTCAGGGTAAACCATGTATTCGAAGCAGTATCGTTTTTGATGAACCAATTTTTGCTTTTATTGCTATCGCAATATAAAGTTCCATCTGCAACTACTTTTTCAATTTTTACTTTTTTCTCCTTTTTTTCTCTGACTATTCCTTTATTCACCAACATGTAACGTCCAGTGGTGAGCAACATAGGAGACAGCACGTGATAGCCGTGTTGCCCTGCAAAAACATATAGTTCTATGTCACTTAGAATCCCATCGATCTTGACATGCCTATAGTTGAATTTTTCAAGGTCGTTATTGGGCAACAGATGAACAACAGGAAGACTCATACTTTTAATAATATTATTCTTCCAGTTCAATCTGAATATTTGCCATAACCCTAATAAAAAAAGAAGTGAGCAAGGTATAATTAAAATAAATACTGTTTTTTTTAACACTCTATATTTGTGTTCTTAAATAGTTTTCAACACCCATTAGTTCAATAAGGTCAATCTGTTTCTCAATCCAATGGAAGTGCTCTTCTTCATTTTTTAACATCTCTTCTAATAACATTACACTAACAAAATCTTTTTCTTTCTCAGCGATAGAAATCGTTTCTTTGATATCCTTAATACCTTTTCCCTCTAATTTTAAATTAGCCTCTAAGATTTTCTGTATTGTGTCTTTTGCAAACTTTCCATCATACTTTGATATTTCATTTGTATCTTGAAAATTTGGTACGCCTTTAAGCAATAAAATCCTTTCTGCCAACTTGTTTGCATGTTCAAGTTCTTCGTTAAGCTCATTTTTTACCTTTTCTGCAAGTCTATTAATTCCATTGTTTTTGAGAACCGCAAAATGCAAAAGATACTGGCGTACAGAAGTCAGCTCATTGGTCAATAATTTATTCAAACATTTTACTATCTCTTCATTCATAATCTTCCCTTAGTTCAATTTATCAGCATAATTTATATGATAACGATGATTATAGCAACTCATTTAATAGTTCCTTTGATAACAACCGTATTAAATAGCATGTCGTGGTATGTCTGTTTCTTTTTAGAAAAACAAGCAACTAGATACCAGCAGAGAGTGAGCAGCATTATAATTACTTTCAATGCACTCAAGACATTCACTAATACCTCCTGATCTTGCAAAAATTCAGTAAGGACAACTACTACACTGTTTAACAAAGGAAGAAAAAACTGGGAAGTGCTTCTGTCAAACGCTAAATTCAAGTCTATTTTAGAATTATCTAAATTGATAGTACATATATTCATTAACTGTTGACCTGGAGTTGCTTGGGCCTTTGAAGATATAAAATATGTGAAGTAACTACAATTTACACACATGTATGATAGATGTAAGATCAACGGAGAATCCTCTAATAGCAGTATAATTAATAAAGTTGGAATTAATAAAATTGCTACATCTATTAAATATGCGCAAAAGCGTCTTATTATACTGGCAATCTCTGTAACAGCGGTCATTACCTATCTTCCAAATATTTTATTATGAAATCTGTAAGCTTATCAAAATGTTGAAAACATAACAAATCTTCATAACCGCTTATTGATTGACCGTATATAATAGGTAAACAATTGGCATTTTGTGCACATAGAACATCTGTGATGCTATCACCAACGAAAAACACATTTTCTCTATTTATAGGCAACGTACTCTCTTCTAGTGCAAATAGCAGTGGGGTTGCAGATGGTTTATCTTCCGCGGTATCGCATGACCCAACCACTCTTTCAAAGTAAGAATCCAGTTTAAAATAGGTAACTTCTTCACGTAAATTAGTATTTTTCTTATTACTTACTATTGCTAGATAAATATTGTGGCTTTTCAGTGTCTGCAACATTTTCTCTACTCCTTGATTCAGAGCAATGTTTTGCAATAGTGCATCATCTAAATATTGTTGATATATCTGATTTGCTTTTTTCCACTGATCACCAAATAAATTGACCATATAGCTCTTTCTCGACTCATGGGAATTTCTATCAGCAGCTTTATTACTATACCCCATTGAGTTTATGGTATGCTTAATAGCATTAAAAATGTTATCTTGAGTGTCAACTAAGGTATTATCCCAATCGAATACTACTGCTAATGGGCTATCTTTCATCTCTTATATAATTATACATTTTAACTTAAGTAAGTAAATAGCATTTTAATAAAAAAAATATAAATAGGACGCTCTTACTCTTTACCACAAGTTATGTTAACTGTTTTTTATATAATTAGCTAATATACTGGTTATATGATATGTTTTAATAGGTAACAGGTATGGCCCAGACATCTAAAGAAAGTGTTGAAAAAAAGTTTAAAGGTGTCTTTGAACGTTCTCCAGGTGCTTTTCCAGAAGGTACTCCGTTAGAAGAGAAGGTTAATTATATTGCAAAAGGAACAAAGGCTCTAAAGGCTATGAAAAGTAAAGAGCTCGAAAACAAAATGAAAAGCGTTGCAGAATTGAATCAGAAATTTGAAAGTCAAAAAAGGCGTACAGATGAAAAAATACGTCAAGATTTTGAAAGAATTGCTGAGCTTGACCAACAATATAAAGGGAGGGGCATCTTCACAAGTGAAAAAGTTGCAGAGTCAAAAAATGACAAAAAATTTCAAGAAGCAGCTAACACTCTTAGAGAAACTACAGCAGAAGGTAAAAGCGTTGAACAGAGTGGACAAAAAAAGACTACTGAAGCTTCTGTACAAACAGATGCACAGCCATCAAAGCATGATGTTAGTCCCTCAGTGAGCAAGAGTTCTGTAAAAGAGAAGCTCAACACTGAGCCAGGCAAAAAAGATACCACACCTCAACCACAAGAAAATCAAAAAGAAGAAGGGTTTTTGAGTCTTCTGAAGCGCTTTGTTAAGAAAATATTAGAAAAACTTTTAGTTGAGGATGAAAAGAGTGTGGAAAATGCTCGTGGCATAAAAGAAGATGCTCAAAGAGATACGTCAAATAACGAAGAGCAACAAAAGAGTAAGCACTTTGATAAAATTTTAAATCAGGACCAAAGTATAAGCAAGGGCTTAGAGCAAGCAACACAACTTGAAAACCCAACGATAACACCTGTTAATATTCCTGAAGTAAATACAGGTCGTGAAAGGTGATCCGCTTTCAAGCTTCATTATACCGCCACGAACCATCATATCGCCGCGGTATCTCTAGATCCCGCTAACAAGCAGCGGGATGACGATTGTCAGGGTGTCATCCCAGCGCCTCTATGATGTCATCCCAGTGCCTCCTTCTTGTATCTTGTCAAAAGCATCTAATGTTTTAAGCTTAAGCATTAGGTGGAGAAGGGAGGAACTCTGTGCTTCTTCTTAGATATAAAATCTGTAGAGGAGATAAGAATTCCCTTCTCAAAAGTATAGGCTGGACGGTATCGTAGAAAGACCTGAATGGTTCTAATTCTGTATTCACAAGACTAGCCTTACTTTTCATTTTTAATGGTAACGTATGGGGTTATATATGATCAACAACTTTTTGGGCATAGATATATCAAAAGATCGCTTTGATGTTTTTCTCTCATTTATAAGCAAAAAAGGAAAGCGTGAAACTAGAAAAAGAAGCTTTAAGAACGATGATCATGGGTTTCAAAGTCTACTGAATTTTCTACACAAACATAATGTAGAAAAAGCAAAAACCTGTATGGAATCTACTGGTTGTTATAGCGAAGCACTGGCTGAATTTCTACACAATGCTGGACATTTTGTAAGTGTTGTAAATCCTTATTGCATAAAATCTTATGCAAGGAGTAAGCTGATACGACAAAAGAATGATCAGACCGATGCAGAAGTTATTGCTGATTATTGCCAAAGACAGGAACCTTCTAGTTGGACACCACCTTCTCCTGAAATGAAAAAATTAAAACATCTTTATCGTTGCTCAGTTGCGTTAAAAGATGAGTTAACATTAGTAAATAACCACTTAGAAAAAAAAGAGAGACTGCCTAAAGAAGTTGCAAATGCTTGGGAAGACCTTGCAATGAATATAGCTCAAAAAATAGAAACAATAAAAAACTCCGTACGTGAACTATTAAATCAACACAAAGAATTGTTGGAAAATTTTCAACTTCTATTGACTATTCCAGGCATAGGAGAAGAATCAGCAATAGCTATTTTAGCTGAAGTTTCTGATATAGAGGTTTTTAGAGATGCCAGGCAATTGGCAGCATATACAGGAGTTATACCACGAAATATGACGTCAGGTTCCTCTGTATATGCCAAACCCAGATTAAGTAAATCCGGTTCACAAACATTACGTAAGGCACTTTTCTTTCCTGCCATAGTAGCTAAGAATCACAATCCTATCATTATGAGCTTTTGCCAAAGATTAAAGGAAAAGGGTAAGCATAATATGGCCATCGTTGGTGCTGCAATGCGTAAGCTACTCCATATCATTTTCGGTATTCTGACATCCAAAAGTGCTTTTGATCCTAACCATATCAAAAACTACAGGGCTAAGAGGTTGACTGAAGGTTTAGTACTTTAAAATCAAAAATGCTTCCTATCTATCTTATGTAAAGTGGTATCTTACACAAATTTATTGAATGTTGTTGGTTAGTGGATATGTTGATAAGTAAACTTCATCTGTTTTGTGCGTATAAAACTAATTTACTTATCAACATATCCACTAACTATAATCTGTGTACTGTTACACAATTGGAAGTATTTTTTGATTTTATGATGCAACTTGGGAAATTTTTATAATTTTTTTGTTGACTAACAAGACGGTATCTCCTGTCATCCGAGTAGCTGACACTGGGATCCAGGAAAAAGAATGATGTCATGCAAGTAGCCCCTATGATGTCATTCCAGTCTGGAATCCAGCTTTTGATCGAAAATGTTGTATAGTACATAATCAATTTTTCTGGATCCCAGTGTCACGCACTGGGATGACACCCTACTAGCAGAAGTTACTCTCAAATGTTTGTTCATGTTGCTATAAATATTAAGAAATTTACCAAATAAAAAAAAAGGCAAAAGAAGCCCCGAGTAGCGAGTTTTGACTCTATATTACTGTAAGTGGCGCTGTAATAATGTGCTGACGCTTAGTTTAAGCGCGTTTTGGCTGAATGTAGAAAAAATTTAAAAGACATGCAGCCGCTATAATTTTATGTAATCCGCCAATAAATACTCTGAGTTTTTTACTGAATTTTGTGATTGAACCTGCAGGTCAAAAACAAGTTTTGAGTCATAAATACCCTTAGCACTACAATAAGGGGGCTAGCGGAGTTTGTCAAGGAATTTTTATGCAAGAGATCCCATAAATTGGGTGTCATAATATGGCGGCTACATTAATTTTGGCGTGCGTGACCTTGAAAGATTGCAGTGCAATACTTAGATTATTAGGGTAGTAGGCAAATAATGGAGCTCAAAATGCATAACGTACAAGAAACTGAAAATTTAAAATTTGACGCTGAAGTAGGGAAAGTACTGAATATAGTGATTCATTCACTTTATACTAATAAGGACATTTTTCTGCGTGAGTTAATATCAAATGCATCGGATGCATGTGATAAATTGCGCTATGAATCTCAATCTAATTCAAATTTGCTAGATTCAAGTGATGAGTTAAAAATCACTATTAGCTCCAATAAAGATAAGAACGAGCTATATATCACTGATAATGGCATCGGAATGAACAGACAAGATTTAATAGATAACCTTGGTACAATTGCAAGCTCTGGTACGCAAAAGTTCTTAGATGCGATTAAAAATAGCAAGGATTCAAGCCAAGCTGTGGAGCTGATTGGGAAGTTTGGTGTTGGTTTTTACTCAAGCTTTATGGTTGCATCAGAAGTAATAGTAGAATCAAGAAAAGCTGGAGAGGAGGAGTCTTGGGTCTGGAAATCCAAGGGAGATGGAGAGTATTCGATAAGTAAACTAGATAATCAAATTTCTCGTGGAACTAAAATTACACTCATTATGCGTCCTGAAGAGAATGAGTTTTTAGATAAATTTCGTGTTGAAAACATTGTCACTACTTACTCTGATCACATAAATTTTCCTGTTGAATTCATAAATGAAGAAGGAAAAAGTGAAAAGTTAAACAGTAAGGCTGCAATTTGGACTAAGCCAAAAAATGATGTTACTCAAGAGGAACACAATGATTTTTTCCGCAGTGTTGCTCACGTTGGCGGGGAGCCTTGGATGATATTGCATAATAAAAATGAAGGTGCAATAGAATATACAAATTTGCTTTATGTTCCTTCCATTAAACCTTTTGATTTATTCCATCCAGATAGACGTTGCTCTGTTAAGTTATATGTAAATAAAGTATTTATTACTGAAGATAACGTACAGATCATACCACAATACTTGCGTTTTCTGAAAGGTATTGTTGATTCACCGGACTTGCCTCTTAATATCAGCAGAGAAACGCTGCAGAACAATCGCGTTGTTGAGCAAATCAGAAAATCCTTAACTAAACGCGCGATATCAGAGCTTGGTAAAAAGGCAAAAGAGAATTTAGAGGAATATACAAAATTCTGGACCAATTTTGGTGCAGTATTAAAAGAGGGTCTTTGTGAAGCTATGCCAACTGATGAGAGAGAGGCACTGCTCTCGATTTGCAGATTTCATAGCACTGGTGATGAGAAATTAGTCAGCATTGATGACTATATAAGCAGAATGAAGCCTGAGCAGGAGCATATCTATTATCTCACCGGAAATAGCCTCGATTCAGTGAAAAACAGTCCGCAACTTGAGGGATTCGTCAGTAAAGGACTAGAAGTGCTCCTATTTGTTGATCCAGTTGATGATTTCTGGACTAGCGTGATTCATGAATATAAAGATCAAAAATTTAAGTCTGTGACCCGCGCTGATGTTGATTTGGAAAAATTCTCTTCAGAAGAAGATAAAAAAGATGAGGAAAATAAGCAAGATGAAGAAAAGACTGAAGAAAATACGGACTCTATACTGCAATATTTCACCAAGGTTCTTGGCAATTCAGTGAAAAGCGTGAAAATCTCAAAAAAACTGACTGACAGCCCTGTATGTCTAGCAGTTGATGAAGGTGCTATGGATCTTCGCATGGAGCGTTTTTTGCGTGAACAAAAGCAGCTAAATTACCGCACGCCAAAGGTACTGGAAATTAACACTAAGCATCCTGTAATAAAAAGCATAATGAAATCTCACGCTGAAAATGGTGAAAACCCAACATTGGAAGACATGATTCATTTATTATTTTACCAAG
This sequence comes from Wolbachia endosymbiont (group A) of Clivina fossor, assembly GCF_964026865.1. NCBI lineage: Bacteria > Pseudomonadati > Pseudomonadota > Alphaproteobacteria > Rickettsiales > Anaplasmataceae > Wolbachia > Wolbachia endosymbiont (group A) of Clivina fossor. Next base: position 715,967 of record NZ_OZ034707.1, read on the forward strand.
CTTGCATCGTGGAAGGTGAAGAGATGGATGATGTAAGTCTGTTTGCTAAGAGAGTTAATAATTTGCTTGGCAAGATTTCTGTTTAATGCTATACTTAGTTTGGTTAGTAATTAGGGGTAAAACATGTTTGGTTCCAATTTTAGAGACTTTGTATCATAGGATACAACTTCACAGGACCAATCAAATTCTGAAAGATTAATCAAAAGTTGGCATGGTTTTGAAAGATCAGATTCTGAAGATTCAGGTATTGAAGAAGGGTTTGAAGTTTTAGATAGCGAAAGTCAAGAGATACCAGCTACTCCATGTAGCACACCCCCTGAAGATCTAAGTTTAGAGAATGCAATACTTGCAAACTTTCCTGATGGTTGTGATAGGTCGTTTACTGTAGAGTTAAAAGATGAAGATTCATATGGTATCATTCCTAAAAACTTAACTTTTGCTGAGATAATAAATATCTTAAATCAAGCTGTAAGGGAAGATGATTGTGAAGAATTAGACGAGGTTGTACAAAATATTGAAGATTATGAAGGCAGGTCTATTATGCTGGATAATGAAAATCTCAAAGATTTCTGTTCAAATCAACTTAATTTGGAGTTACAAAACAGAAGCAACCATCAACATATATATTCAAATGTACTATCACAGTATAAATTTGATCAAGAGGGTTTCAAGTATGATTATTCAGTAAAAGAGTTGGTATTGCTAGCAATTGCGGCTAATGACAAGTTGATAGAACGATATCAGGACATACTTTTTGCTGAAGGAAATTTAAGTCTTTTACCTTTACTTGTTGGTGGTCAAAAATATATTGAAGCTTTTATAGAAAAATTCCATGGTACCGATGGAGTTTATGGAAGATTAAAAGATCAAGCTATACAACTTGTCGAACCTAATAAGATTGACTTTTTCTCAGTTATAGCACTAAGAAAAGAGCAAGAATTATTAAATGCAGTTTTTGTCGAATACGTCTTAAGGGATCTTGAACAAGTGTTAAAAACAAGTAAACCTGATCCTTTGTATGGTGTGCTTGAAACAGCGTCTCTGATCAAAAATGAAGAATTCATCACGATAGTGCTAGGTGCATTTGAAAGATATATTAATGGGCCAACTAAAAAAGCCTCAACAGAAGAGTTATTAAAAAAGAGCTTTGCTACCTTGTTAGAAACTGCAATAAGTCAAGAACGCATATCTGTCATTGAATACTTGTGCAAACGATACACTAATAGTGCAGATCGTGCCATTTACGATGTATATGAACAAGCATTTGCAGATGATAAAGTTATTACAATACTAAGGCAACAAATCCTGAAAAACATAGGAGTTCGTGGCAGAAGAGAAATTTATGATTTAATTCTGAAAACTGCATTGGATGCTGGCAATATTGCATTTATTGAGCACCTATGCAAAGAATGTGCTGAGTGCAGCAATGATGTTATCGGCTATCTCAATCAAAAATCTAAAAATAACGAATTTGATAACATACACGAATCAATCCTCATTGCATTGTCTAATGTTGAATACACAAACACAAACGTTATAGTCGAGGTGCTTTTTTACACTAAAGAAATTCATCAAAACGTATCACATAATGAGCAAGTGATTAGGCAGGTCATACAGAATATACTGAAAAATGCAACACACTACTCAATAGGCCAAGAAGATTACTCCTTAGTCAAGGGAGTATGTTACTTATGCACAGAAATTGATGCAATTAACATAATTTTTCGAGAGGAGTGTGGGATTTTTAAATCTAGCATAGAAAAGCGCATAGAAGATCTGGAAAAGGAAAACAAATTATTACAATCTGAAGCTTTACGTGAATATAATTATAGCTACTTGCCAGGTATTGTAAATGGATTAGCTCAGACTGCTTACATAGCATATGATGAATACACTAAAGATCCAAAAGACAATAAACGTCAAGAGAATACTGATCTTATATTAAGTTTAATGCAAATTAGAAATATTCTGCAATTTTCTATTGATGTGCAAGAATATCCCTGTCATGAACGTCAAGATTTGTGGGATGAAATGTGCCAAACTCCTGGAACTTTTATAATACGAAAAAGAAGTAATAACGTTGCAGATGAATTAGAAATTCCAGTTATAACAAGTGACATTCTATCAGAAAATCCAGCACCTAAAAATCAACAGCCACAAGAAAATGTGGACAGACGAGAAAATATTATGAATAATAGAGGGGGCTCGACAGAGGAGCTCATTAGCAATAGTTTTGAGGAGGGTGAAATGCATAGTAGTGACCAAAATACAAAAAGCATAGAAGAAGCGTTGTCTGATGCTATCTTCGATCTTAATTATAAAAAAGTAGAATCTTTAGTAGAACAGGTAAAGCAAGAGGGCAATAATGTAGAACGAATCATTAATTGGGCTTTGGAGAAAGCTAATGAGACAAGAGTTGGGAAGAAAGATAAAGAGTCTAAAGATAAGATTAAAAAAATTAGAGAATTTCTTGCAGAAGAGCTCATTGCTGCATCACCAGTGGACGCTAGTGTAGAAAGTATTGGTGCTACTGCAAGTGGTCAGGAAATTCCTATGGTGGAGTTTGAAGAAAGTGAACCAAATTCACCATCGCTGAGTTCTGAGGATGATGATTATTCTAAGCTTGAGGGTGATCAAAATGATAAGTTTTCTGGAATTTCTTCAGGTAGTGGCTCTCCATTTGAAGAAGTTGTAGTAACATCAGAAATGCCTTCAATGGCTACTGAGGAAGCTAAAGTCAATGATGAGCAGTCTGATAATATAAATGGCGATGATCTAACTCCGGTATTAAGTTTTGTAAGTGAGGATGTTTTGACATCTAGAAGTGATGAAGGAGAGCCTAATCTAGCAAGTAGTAATGATAAATCCATTGCTCCGAAAGTAAAAACTCCAGTTTCCACTTATAGACATGGTATACCATGTACAGGCAGCTCCTTTTATAAGGCAGGTAGCAGTCAACGTGGTACTGGATTATTGGGTAACAATAATGGAAATTTTGGTGCTCAGCTCAATAGAAGTAATATTTTTAGTGCTAAAGAGCACTCAGATTCACCACCACTTTCACCACAGAGTTCTGTGAGTGGTGATGAGTGCAGTAGCGGTCCTTCAAAGCTTCACTAAATTGCCTAAGAGTGATGAAGGTGATACTGACAATAACAATGATAAATATGTTAAAGTTTCTTCTGAGGATATAACTAAGGAGGACCTTACTCCCAAAGGTAGTGGTAGTTTGCAAGGCATACAACCAGAAATTTCAGTACCATCACCTAGCGCTTTTTCAAATGTTAACGGTGTACCTACAATCGAAGGGCATATGGTAATTATGGCAGATATTGAGGATAGTAAAGTCTCTTCAATTGTTAGTGAAGACTCTTTAATTGAAGATGTAACTGATGAACTAGATAAAACAAATAAAGGAGATTCTACGCTAAAAAGTAGCAACAGTACAAAAAGTAGTAAGCTGCCTGTTATAGCTGCTTCTGCACTTGCAATAGCTGGTATTATTTCAGGGGTGGCTGTTGCAGTTTACTTGGAAATGTTAGCGGTAGGAATAGCAGTTGGAGCTTGTTGTTTAGTTGCTGCTGTAATCATATATTGCTGTAACAGACCTTCAAGTTCATTTAAGGGTAGTAATGTTGAACCTGTAGCTAACGGAAAGCTTGTTGAATAACAGTAAGTTGAAGAATAAATATTGTAGTTTACCATTTAATAATTTATTATAATTGTATTAATTATTAGTGAATAAAAACTTGGTAAACTACGAAGAAATATTCTTAAACAAAATCAAAGATATAAAAGATGAGGGGCGCTACCGTGAATTTACGCACTTTGCGTCATTGCCAGGTAGGCTCCCCCACATTATGGACTATGAAAGAAATAGGGAAGTAATAGTCTGGTGCAGTAATAACTATTTAGGAATGTCACAAAATGAGAAAGTTATTGCCGCTATTCAAAATTCATCAATTGGTGCGGGGGGAACAAGAAATATATCTGGTACAACAAAAGAGGTTGTCGAACTGGAAAAATCCTTAGCTTGTTTGCATAAAAAAGAGGCTGCTTTAACTTTTGCTTGTGGCTACCTTGCTAACCAGACAACACTTAGCACTTTATCGTCTATTATCCCAAATGTAGTAATTTTTTCAGACGAGAAGAACCATTCTTCAATGATAGAAGGCATAAAATCAGGAAAAAGACCAAAACATATATTTAAACACAATGATGTTGATCACTTAGAGCAGTTGTTAAAGTCCGTAGACACAAAAACACCAAAGATAATAGCACTTGAATCCGTATATTCAATGGATGGCGATATAGCGCCGCTTGAAGCGATATGCGATCTTGCAGATCAACATAATGCAATCACCTATTTGGACGAGGTGCACGCAGTTGGCATGTATGGTTCACATGGTGGCGGAATTGCAGAAAGAGAAGGCCTGATGGATAGAATAACCGTCATTCAAGGTACACTATCGAAGGCTTTTGGAGTGATGGGTGGGTATATAGCGTCTTCAAAGAGCTTGGTAGATGTAATAAGAAGTTCCGCTCCAGGATTTATTTTTACCACTGCTATGTCGCCTGTTTTAGCAGCGGCAGCAAAGGCAAGCGTTGAACACCTAAAATCGAGCAACATTGAAAGGGAAAAGCAAAAGCAAGTCGTTGAAAAAGTAAAAAACTCACTGAGAAATACAGGAATTAACTTCATTCCAACAGAAACTCATATAATTCCAATAATAATTGGCGACCCAGAGTTATCCAAAGGAGCATCAAAATTATTATTTGATGAGCATGGAATATACGTTCAACATATAAATTATCCAACAGTGCCAAGAGGAACTGAGCGTTTCCGTATTACCCCTACACCTTATCATACTGATGAAATGATAGAACATTTAACAGAATCTCTTGTAAAAGTTTTTGAGAAGTTGTCTATCTCTGTAGCCTGTTTATGCTATAGCTAGTACAGCCCTACGTCATACCGCGATTTATTCGCGGTATCTCAGCATGGATTCCGCTAACAAGTAGCGGAATGACGAGTTTTACGCTTATCAAATTGTAGGTAAACATAAATTACTTTAGCTATAGTTTTATATCTCCAGCAATGATTAGCCCGTTGTCTTCCGTTAGCCTTCCACCGCTTTCTTGCAGAAAAAGTCTACCGAGCAAGGCTTTATATTTGTTAACTCCAGAGTAAACTGCTCCTCTGTGCCTTCCTGCTGCAAGGTACGCAAAGCCTAAAATTGTTGAACCGATGGAGCGTACATTACTATTGCCAGGCAGCAATTTATTTAATAAATTACCACTTACATCTATTAGACCCCCTTCACGGCTTTTCACCCGCATTTTTATATGACGAGATCTAAAATCCTCAAGAAAAGCACCTTTCTTTTCTTCTGCCCAAAAAGTTTCTCTAAGAGCCGGAGCATCAATTACAGCTGCCACAACTTTATTTTTATGAATGAGACAGACTGATACTGCAAAATAAACCATGCAACTAGAAAAGTTCTCCCTGCCCTCTATAGGCATAATAAACCAAGTGTAACCGTTATCTTTTATTTCTTGGTCAGTATCATCTTCGGAAATAAACCCATAGTCTCGTTTGTAGTCGTGCAAGCAATCGTATATGGTTTGCTTGGATTTTGAATAAGTTTTATTAATGAAGTCTGCTGATTTAACATTAGAAATTTGCAATTCATTAAAATCGCGCATAAGCTGCCTGGAAGCACTACGCACAGAATCAAGCATCACATTAATTCGTGGTGATGAGATGGACATTCTTCCTTTTACTCTTTCACTCTTTCATAATAGCTGTCATCTGGAGTATATACTACAATTTTATCCTCTTCTTTTATAAACTGAGGCACGTTAACGTGCATTCCGTTTTCTAAAATTGCAGGCTTATAAGAAGCAGTAGCAGTTTGTCCTTTAATAACAGACTCTGTTTCTTTCACAGCAAGTGTAACATAATCAGGTACATGCGCAGAAATTATTTTGTCTTGATAAGTTACTATTTTAACTTTCATATTATCCTGTAGATAAATCTTTTTTTCTCCCAATAAGTCCAAATTTATAGTGATTTGCTCGTAATTACTTGGATGCATAAGATTTACAATGTTTCCTTCAGTGAAAAGGTAAACATACTCCTCTTCATCTAAAATTGCCCTTCTGATTGTTGCATCAGAGCGAAATCTTTCATAGTGTTTTGCTCCGGTTTTGATGTTTTTCATTTCGGCTTGTATGTATGCACCACCTTTACCAGGTTGAGTATGCATAATACCTACAACCAAAAATAATCCGCCGTTATGTTCCAACACCTGACCTGGTCTGATATCGTTAGCTCTTTCTGCCATAATTACATTTTCAGTTCGATCTTACAATTATAAATAGCTTTATATAAATATCAAAGTCTTTATTAGTCAATAAATTCTGGCATATTGAGCACCATATACCTCTCCTTCATGTTTATGTGCGGAAACATTTCTTTGGTAAAAGACAGCATAATGCGTTTTTTTGTGCTGATAACTAAAATTTCTAATATATCCCCTGAGCCGAAATTATATATAGATTTTACATTGCCATATAATTCATTACTTTCCAGCCTTACTTCCATATCTACAAGGTCACTTTGATAAAATTCATTCTCATCATTTAGCTTCGGTAGCTTGCTTCTTTCTATATACAGCTTCTTATTCCTTAAAAGCTCTGCTTCATTACGGGAATTTACTCCGCTGATTGTAGCTATTACTAGATTATCACCTATGACGGATACTAAGTCTATTTTATAATTCTCATCACCACTTATTAGCTCACCATATAAGGAGATATTTTCAGGTTTTTCGGTAAAAGTTTTTAATTTAACAGCTCCTTTAATTCCGTGAGGAGAAGTAATCATTCCGAGGCATACCAGATTGTCGTTCATATTAAGATGATAACTAATGTTGGATTTTTTGTCTATAAGGCATAAAATACCTAAAAATGTTTGTTGTAATTCTATCAATACAATGTATTACTAATCAAATAAAAGAGCTTATCCCTCATTTAAAGGAAGTTAATAGTAAGCTACAAGGTGAATCTATAAAGCTCTTCAGTGACAAAGAATCTATAATAGTAGAACGTCGTAAACCTGTTGTTGAAGAGATGCTAAAGCATCTAGAAAGTTCTTCCATCACTAACTGTAATACTATGATTGATGCAGAAACTGGGTTTGGCAAGACTTATGATATTGGATTGTGGAGTCATGCGCTAGCTCAAGCAGGATATCACCATTTAGTTGCAGTGCCAAATGGTAATTTAGTTGAACAAGCTAAGAAAATGATAGATGGTGCATTTACTGTAGATGTTAAAACACCTAAAACTGTGCAAGAAATTAAAGATGCGCTGAAAGTCACTGAACCTACAACAATTATAGTAACACATGATCTGCTTTTACAGCAAGAGAATGATCGAAAATTTGAAGAGCAAAACGGTGAAAAGCCTAAATTGTGGGTTAGTGTTGATGAAGCAGATAGCATTAACAAGCAGCAGGCCTTTGAAAATATGTGCAAACTTGATGCGGAATATCCTACGACTTACCTAACCGCAACACCAAAGAAAAGGATTTTAAACAGATGTGGAAAAATTATCAGTCCTACAAGATCAAGTAGACGCTGCATTGCAGACACTATCAAAACAGTAAATGTTATTGCAAAAACTAATGAAAGAGAAAAATTCAATCGAGCATTCGTGGTGAATGTTGCTGCTACCATAATACCTTTAATTACATTATTCCCTATTATAAATAGTAATGTTGCTGCAATAATTGGTCTAACTTCAGATCATTGGCTGTATTCCGCTTTAATTGAGAATCTATATTATATAGTTTCTATGTTTATATTTAGTATAGTAATGTTGCCAATTTGGTGGGCGTTGACCAAAATAACTGGAGTAGAATCAAAAGAACTGCTCCTTAGGTTTGCTGCTAACGTGCGCAGCTTATTTACTAGGGAAAAGTCTAGTCCAGCTCATGAATATGTTGAAGAATGTGAAGAAGTTTTTAATTACAATAAACTTGTTGACTCTGATAATCTGCTGGAATCTGTGAGATGGAATATACAAAGTCCGGTTGGGGAAAATGCTCTTATTCTAGTTGATGATGTGAATAGCATAATTAACCTTAGCTTTGCATTGCAAGGTGAGGATAATTTGGTATATGAAGATGGTACGCGTTATAAAGTTTATGATAAATTTCAGCCTGAAGGGATTTGTACAAAGATTACAGACTCAAATTACGTCAATCAAACTTTATAAACTGCATTAAAAAGCAACACCCCGGTCTAACGGAAGAACAGATATCTGAATTGAAAGACAAGGTAGATTTTAGCGATACTGTTAAGTATCTAGAATACAGAGTAATGCATTCAATGATCGATCTTACACTCTCGTATTTAATGGGATGCGATAACACCGCTTTGGATAAACAAAGAAGAGAAGATTTAGGTGGATTAATAGAAGGTGTTAAAGATAAGGTTAGTACTGCTAATAATGGCAGCATTATAGCTTTCCTAGAGGAAAAAGGTTTTAGTGAGCAATTCGCTAAGGATGAGCTTTTACCACAGGTAAATACAGTTATTAGTGCACTGAAAACAAGCAACGATGATCAAAGTAGATTAATAGTAGACAATTGGCACTTAAGTCAAAAGCTACATGATCTTATAGAAGGTGCACTACACAATCTCAGCGATTTCTGTGAAAAAAATAAATGTATTTTTGCAGGACTTGGAAAAAATGATCTTGGTATTGAGACAAATAAACCTTTTTTTAAAATAACACGTAATGACGAAGGTGAATATGAAGTTGACTATTGTAATTATGACCAAGGTGATTTAAGTACATTGGCTAAATATGCGTTGATAACAATTATAGACGAGTCAAAAGGCCGTGGTTTCGATAGTGAGTATAATCACGTTGCATCAATATTTAGAGATTCAACTAGTCAGTTCAACAATCCAGCAGAAGCTTTGCAGAATTTGGGAAGAAATAGAGAACGCAATCCTAACAGGCAACCTTGGTTTTTTGCTGCTGGAGGTGAAAAAATTGAGTTATTTGTAGATAAAGTTTTAGCAAAATTAAAAAGCGCACCGCAGGATTTTTGTCAAAAGGTTTTATTTCCAGCCACTGATAGGTACAATAAACTAATAAAAAATAGAATGGGAATAGAGCTTGGAGAAAAAATAGAGATCTATATTAGCGAAAACATGGATGCACTAGGAAATATCGATGACGCAGCTCTGAAAAAATTTTCAGATGATTCGATGAAAGAGGTGTATGAAAAAGTACATGATATAAATGATTTTGACGTAGGAAAGACAGAAGAAGATTTACGTAAGATTTTAAAAAGCACAGAAAAATATCTTTGTTCATATGAAGACAGAATTAAAAACAACGGTAAATTATCTTGCACGCGCTCAGTTCTATTTTCTGTGGGAAGTGCTATTGTAAAGTCCATGTATTATCTATGGGCAGGGTTTGATTATTTAGTCTTTTTAGCTAAAGCGTATAATGTAGGCAAGTCCGAAGATGCTAATGCAAAGGCATATGTACATATAATCAGAAACTGCTACTTTGAAAGTAGTGTGAAGGCTCAAAATATGTTAAGTCATGTATTAAAAATTGCCGGAGAAAATGATGATAGTTTTACACAAAATAGTTTGTACGAAGGCAATGGAGATAGGTGTAAAGAAAAAATCATCTCATATTTTCAATCCAAACAATATATACACGCATTAGATAAAACAGTTGCTTGCATTGAAAATGAGCATTTAGCAACAGTTTTGAAAGCCGTAGGTTACGGAGATGATGCTAATAAAACAGCACAAGAAATTAAAGACTTTTTGTGTGATTTAAAGAATTTAAGCTGCACAGACTTTAGAAAAAAGCATTATTGTGGATGTTCATATAAAATGAGCAATTTATACAAGATCAATAATCAAATTAGTATGGTAATTGATGAGATTGTAAGTTGCCATAAATGGCGTCATGAAGTAATTTCAGAGTGGGAAATTTTTCTTGACCCAGAGCTTAGAGAAAATTTTGATTTAGGACTTAAATTAAAAACTAACCATAATATTTTTAAAGTAAAAGTTAACAATGACTTTTCTGAATTGTGGCGCAAGAACTTGACAGAACGTTCTGGACAAAGGATGGTTTTGGGTACAGCTATGCTATTCATCGGACTTATAGTTTCAGTGAAGCTTATATATGAAATATCATTAGGCTATACTATGCTATTGCCATCACTTTGCGGTTCCATAGCATTTGGACCGCTAGCATTTTTGTGTGGTGCATTATTATGTGGAGTAACGACCTATTTAGTGAAAGGAACATTTTTTCTTTTTGGAATACCAATCCTGTTAGGGGAGTTGTCAAAATGCGTTTTTAGAAACGATTTAGTACAGGATTTATTAGACATAACATTGTCGCTTGGTAATAACGCTTTTTTCTGTACTCCGACAAGCATCATACAATCATTTATATTTGAGGATGCAACAAAGTTTGACTCACTAAGTGATATGAATGAGCTTACACTGATGAGAGAGCAGGATAAGGTAAAATACATGAACGAGATGGCTGATGCTATAGCTACTGACCTATCTTCAGTCCTGATACAGCCAATACCTCATGAAGAGAAATCTCCTTATGTGTCTGCATCTGCTTGATACGTAGCACTTAATCAGAAGATTTTTCAGATAAGTATTGTCTAAGAATCTCAATTCCTTCATCAATCTCATTTTCAGTGATAATTAGTGGAGGTAGAATTCTCACAACGTTATCTGATGTTACTCCAACAGTGAGTAAACCACGATGACTTAACTCTTCTGCAAACTTTTGATTGTCTGCTTTCACTTTTATTCCAAGCATTAACCCCTTTCCTCTTACTTCTTCTATCATTGAAAACTTACTTGCCAGGTCTTCTAATTTATGTTTTAAACACTTACCTCTAATTTCAACATTTTTCAAAAAGCCAGGACTTAGCAATTCTTCAAGCACAACATTGCCTATTGAAGTTGCAAGCGGATTGCCACCAAAAGTGGAACCGTGCATACCGACCGCCATATACTTAGCAGCCCTTTCAGTCGCAAGACAAGCCCCTAGCGGAAACCCGCCACCTATTCCCTTTGCAAGAGCACATATATCAGGTTCCACTCCTATATGTTCGTATGCGAATAATTTTCCTGTTCTACCAGCACCGCATTGTATGCAATCAAAAAATAACAATATGTCATTTTCATCACACAGCTTTCTTAGTTCTTTCATAAAGGCTTCATTCATTACTTTGATACCACCTTGCCCTTGTATTGGTTCTATTAATATAACACCTATGTCATTAGAAATTGCTTTCTTTATGCTCTCAATATTGGGCTCGATGTTATCACACCAATCAATGTAGGGATTTAGTAATTCAGAAAATTTCTGTTTATCGTTTGTAGCACAAGTTAAAAAGGTTCTTCCATGAAATGCACCATGGAATGTTAAAATTCTGTGACGGTTTTTATTGCCTTTTCCGTTTTGATAGACTCTAGCAATCTTAAGCCCACATTCTACTGCCTCTGATCCAGAATTTGAGAAAAATACAGTGTCAGCGAAACTGTTGTTTATTAATTTTTCTGCAAAATTATTGGCAGCAGGTATATTATAGGTATTTGATATATGCCATAATTCTTCTCCTTGCAATTTTAGAGCACTAATTAATCGCGAATTGGTGTGACCTAAGCTACTAACGGCTATTCCAGAGTGAAAATCTACGTAGCGCTTACCGTCAATATCATACAAGTAAATACCTTTACCATAAGAAAAATTTATGTTAACAGGAGAATAAACTGGCAAAATAGGAGAAATTGTCATAAAATATTATATGCTAAATTTTATTATTAATAACATAAAAACCGTTGTTTCACAATAAGAAGAATATGTATAAGCTAGGTAAATCAATGTTTTCTGCGCTGGAGAAAAACAAATACACAAAAGTTATTGCATTACTCTCATCGATCTTTATGATTTTATTCAGTGTGATATATTGTAATTATTTACTAAGGAGTAATTTCCTTTCTTCTTACCGTGATTCAAGTGTAAACTTAAAAAGTATACTGGAAAATGGCATAATAAAAAAATACCATTATTTACTAATAGAAAAGCATCACATTAAATACAAAAATTTTGACTACATAAACCAACTGGTAAAACTGCGTGCTGAATTATTACAATCAGTGAGCAAAGTAAAGGATTTCAGCTTAATACTGTATGATCAAAATAGCAGAATAATATTCAGTAATTTTAACACTCAAGATTATGATTATGAACAGTTACTTACAAACGATGAAATTGATGAACTATTAAGTAACCAAGAAATATTTTATACTACAGGAAATACATTAACTTCTATTTTTCCTATATTCCATGAAAATAGCGTTAAACCTTCGTTTTTTTTGAAGATTCTTCGAAACTACAATAATTCTTATGTTATAGCATATGGCCTATTTTTAACATTTTTGGGCTTATTATTAATAATTTTAATATTAATAATGTTCTATTTGCAATTTTCTAATACCCAAATGCTAGCCAAGCAACATAAAACTAACATTGAATTACAGCAGATAAAAGAGGCATTAGAGCAAGAAAATGCAAATAAGCTAAAATTTTTTGCAAGCGTTACACATGAATTACGCACACCTCTTAATGCTATTATTGGATTTGCGGAGTTGATCAAAAATGAAACTTTAGGTTCAATGGATAACTCTCAATACAAGGAGTATGCAGACGATATATATAATGCAGGAACACACTTACTTACCTTAATTAATGATGTGTTAGATTTTTCAAAAGCTGAATCAAGTAGTTTAACAGTAGAAAAAGTGAAGTTTAACCTGAACAAAATAATAGATTCATGCGTAAATATGCTATTACCTAAATTAAAAGAAGCCGGGATTAATTTAAAAAAAGAGACGACTAATAAACAATTATTAGTCATTGCAGATCCTAAGAGAATGAAACAAGTTATAATAAATTTATTATCAAACTCAATCAAGTTTACTCCCAAAGATGGTTTAATAAGAATGGTGATAAAAGAAAATATAGAAAAAAACTTATTAACTATTGAGTTTCATGACAATGGAATAGGAATAATGCAGCAGGATATATATAAAGTTATGTCTGTTTTTGGCCAAGCAGATTCGGGATATAGAAATGAAGGTACGGGCATCGGATTACCGCTAAGCAAGAAATTAGTAGAGTTAATGGGTGGAACTTTCGACATTAAAAGTGAAGCAAAACTTGGTACTACGATAACATTGAACTTCTTTTATGAAGAACAAACATGTGAAGATTCGATTGATTTTTAATAGGATCTATTTGATATTGTCTTGAAAACCACACTTTATCAAAAGCAGCAAGCCGAGAAGGTAGGTACCGTCTGGCTAGTCAACAAGAAAATTATAAAAATTGAATCTCAAGCTGTATTGTAAAATCAAAAAATACTTCTAACTGTGTAGCGGTATACAGATTATAGTTAGTGGATATGTTGATAAGTAAATTAGTTATACCAATTCCCGCTATACAAGTAACGGATAGACAATAATGGAAAAAAAGCCATACTGGAGTAAGTAAAATAGCGAGGTTTAAATGGCATTAAGATCAAAATTATTGGATGAAAAAGTGAGCAAAAGAAATGCTGAAGAAAGTAAGAAATAATGCATATGTTGCAAAAAAACTAAATGCTGTAATTGCAGCAAAAAAGCATAGTATAACAGCCGTAGCAAAAATATGTTGCATTTCAAGAAAGGCACTTACTGCATGACCTAAAGTTTGGAAGAGAAGAAAAATTATTTGCTCCACCTCAACGCCGTAGAAAAACTATATTGAATCAAAGTCAACGTGAACAAGTTGAGGTGTGGATAGAGGAAAACCCCAATATTACTATAAAAGAAATGAAAATAAGAATTCAGGAAAGGTTTGGTTTAGCAAGTCTACAGTACACCGTAATATGCAAAGAATGAAATTCTCATATATCACACCAAGACCAGTGCATAACGGACAAGATAAAAGTAAACAAGAGGAGTTTAAAAAAAAATCTTAATGAAACTATTGTCATGTATCCTGAAAAAGAGCTGTTTTTCTTCGATGAATCGCGGTTTGGCACACATTCAAAGATTGGACACGGGTGGTTTAAAAAAGGCATTAGGACACAGGTTAAGGTAAAACTACTATAAGGACTATCTTGTACGTTGGGATCAGCTCCCTGATCTAACAAGCATTGGACTAGTGGTGCACATGCAGCACTTTTCCTGCATTGAATGGCAATGTGCAGTAGCGTTGTTTCTACTTCATAACTATCATCTAATTTGAATCTGAAGTTTGGATTAAATTCACTACTTTTCCATTCTTCATATACATTATTAAGTTCTTCTCTCAGCTAATTTTTTATTTCATCATAAATCTCAATAGAATCACCCTTACCAGAATCAATGGTGTCACTTATTCTTGCTAATATATTGTCAAACTTTTTGAATTGAGATTTATCTTGTGGTGCCATATTACCAACCTCTAGAATAAAATTATTTAATTGTACAATAAAGCTAAAGAAAGTCAAGTCCAGCACTTATTCAGGAAAGAATAGCTTAAAAAGAGACTTAGTGTTAAATTTCTAATAGATTACTTATAAAAATAAATCTTATGGAAAGCAGAGCTAAGGCTTGGTTCATTTGGCTGATCAGTAACTTGGTTGTTATATTCAGCAATATTCAGATAGTTTATACTTTTATAAGTGTGAATCTTGAAAAAGAACTTGGACTTACAATCGCGCAAGTTGCGCTAGCTAACTCAGTATATACTTGGACTTTTGCTATCTTACAATTTTTTAGTGGGGCAACGTTTAATGTTTTTTCCAGTAAAAAAATTTATTTTTTCTCGTTATCAACTATGATCTTGGGGTTTTTTGTCCTTATTAATAGTGATAATTTTTCCCATTTGATTTTATCTCAAGTATTGATTGCAACTGGAGCATCATTTGGTTTTATTGGTGCTGCTCATACAAGTAGCATATGTTTTTCCGTTGCCCAATTTGGATTAATGTTTTCACTAGTGCAGACAATTTCAAGTCTTTCCGCTTTGGTGATTCAAATGTTGTTCTCTAGCTTGCTTGCCGAAGGTGCAGATTGGAAGAATCTGATTGTATGCATAATACTATTTGGTGTGTTGATATTTGTACTTACGCTTTTTTGTCCAAACACACTTCCAGAAAGCAGTTCAGAAGAATGCACAATAAAAAGCTCTATAAGAACAGTAATGTGCTCTGTACTCACAGTGCTAAAATTAAGAGATATCTGGATAACTTCAGTGGTGGGTGCTATTACTTTTGGAACATTTTTAGCACTGAATACCTTGTGGGCTCCAAGGTTACTGAGCAACTCAGAACTTGATGCAGTGGAGTCAGGTGTAGCAACCGCAATATTATGGCTTGGTCTTGCAGTTGGTGCTCCAATTGCAGATCGAATCTCAAATCTATTTAAAAATAGAAGGCATGTAATCTCTGCTTTTGCTCTGTTACAAGGTATTTCAATGATTATTTTGTTGTGCAGCCACTTAACAGTCCACGTTGTGTACTTTTGTATGTTAATGTTCGGGTTTTTTGCGGGAGGACATATGCTTAATTTTACTGTCGGCAGCGAGATTGTGAAACGAAAATACATTAGCACATCATCATCCATTATCAATGGGTTTATGTTTATTGTCAGCGGAATTATAGTGTCAATGCTAGCACTTTTTACAGATCATCAAATGGCGCTTTTTGCAATATTTGTAATGTTGGCAGTTGCTAGTATTTTAAATTATGCTACAGAAGAGACATACCCTAAAAAATAAAGTAGCTGAATCTCGAGTCGATTGCTATATTATATTTACGTATTGTAATATTTATCAATAATGGATCACGTTACAACAAAAGACACAACAGTAACTAAGGCAACGATAGCTGAAAATATAAACCAAGAAATAGGATTATCAAAGGAAGACTCTGCTTCGATAATAGATGATATATTGAACGAAATAAAGACAAGCTTGGCAAAGGATGGAATAGTAAAAATATCGTCATTTGGAACATTCTTGGTTAAGAAAAAGAAGGAAAGACCAGGAAATATACCAAATACATCAGAGAAAGTGATGATTCAGGCAAGAAATTCAATTTCTTTTAGGCCTTCAAAAATTATAAAAAAATTAATCAATAATTAATGAATAAGGAAAAATTATTTTATACGATTGGGGAAGTAGCTGAAGAGCTACATTTGGAACAGCATGTTTTAAGATTTTGGGAAGGTCAATTTCATCAAATTAAGCCTACAAAGCGTAAAGGAAGAAGGCTATATGATCTTAAGTGTATAGAGGCCATAAAGAAAGTAAAATACATGCTATATGATAAAGGATATACAATAAAAGGAGTGCAAAAAGAATTTGGTAATGATATAAAAGTCAATCGTGATCCAAAGAATTTGTTGCAAGAACTTACCGATTTGAGGGATTATTTAACTAGTAAAATAAATAACGAGGAAAGTAACGAACAGGCGTGAAACACTACGTCTCGCTAAAATTTTGGAGTTTTGTGAGAGTTGATATATCTAAAATGTGGCATATAGCTTCATTTCTTATATTATTAGCAATATTAATAGGCTGTGGCCTGCAAAAACCTGCACCTGTGCTGCTTAAAGGCGAAGAATTTTACGGAAAAAGAGAGCTGGAATATACAAGAGAGTACCATTTAATTAGGGAGCCTTTAATAAAAAAAGAAAATAGAAAAGCCATCATAAACAGGATATACAAAGATAACAATAATGCACAAAACGTGGGGGTAAATTGCAAATTTGTAATGCCAGTTAAAGGTACAGTTATTTCAGCTACCTCTTCTGATGAAATGTGTAAGGATGGCATAAAAATTGCTGCTCAAAATGGAACGAATGTAGTTGCCTCTGCACCTGGCAAAGTGGTATATGTAGGCAAAGGGCTGAGATGGTATGGAAATTTAATTATAGTAGAACACAAAGATAATTACATGACTGTGTACTCCTATTTAAAAAACATACATGTTGAAATTGGTGATAAAGTAAAGCAAGGTCAAGTGATTGGATCTGCAGGTAAATCAAGCACACAAGATAAAGATCCACAGATGTGTTTCACAATACGGCATAATGGCCAAGCGGTTGATCCTTTGATGCATGTGAACTGTAATTGAATTTGGATTTATATGAAATATGATTTTAAAAGTGTTGAAAAATTTTATCAAGATAAATGGGATTTTTCTGTAAGCAAGAATAGTGA
The DNA here is from genome assembly GCF_964026865.1 of Wolbachia endosymbiont (group A) of Clivina fossor. Classification (NCBI taxonomy): domain Bacteria; kingdom Pseudomonadati; phylum Pseudomonadota; class Alphaproteobacteria; order Rickettsiales; family Anaplasmataceae; genus Wolbachia; species Wolbachia endosymbiont (group A) of Clivina fossor. The sequence continues at coordinate 733,301 of NZ_OZ034707.1, forward strand.
ACAAGAGAAATGTTACGTATTGGAGATGTTTCCATATCCATCCGGTAAAATTCATATGGGGCACTTACGTAACTATGCAATAGGAGATGTGATAGCGCGTTACAAGAGAGCTCGTGGATTTGAGGTTTTGCATCCAATTGGCTGGGATGCGTTTGGATTACCAGCTGAAAATGCAGCAAGGGACAATAATATTAGCCCTGAAACATGGACAAAAGAGAATATAGATAATATGCGTACACAGTTGAAATCTATAGGTCTTTCTTATAATTGGGAGCGTGAACTCTCCACATGTGAGCCTGATTACTACAAACACGAACAAAAATTTTTCCTGGATTTTTTAAAGCATGGGCTTGCCTATCGAAAAGAGTCATGGGTTAACTGGGATCCAGTGGACCAAACAGTGCTTGCAAATGAACAGGTGGTTGATGGAAAAGGGTGGCGATCAGGTGCAGTTGTTGAAAAACGTAAGTTGTCCCAATGGTTTTTAAAGATTACTGATTTCGCTGAAGACTTACTCAAGTGCCTGCAAAGTTTGAAAAATTGGCCAGAAAAAGTCAAAACAATGCAAGAGCGCTGGATAGGAAAATCCGAAGGGGTCACCATAGAGTTTGAAATAGTTGGTCTAAATAAGAAATTAAAGATTTTTACAACTTATCCTCATACTTTATTTGGGGCTTCTTTTTGTGCAGTGGCAGCAGAGCACCCTATTGTGCAGGATTTAAAAAATAAAGAAATACAGGACTTTATCGATAACATAAAAACAAATGGGGAGAATGATGAAAAAATAGGAGTTTACACCGGATTAAACGTTAAGCATCCATTTCTTGATAAGGAATTGCCGCTTTACATAGCGAATTTTGTGTTGATGGAATATGGGGAAGGCGCGATTTTTGGTTGCCCTGCACATGATCAGCGTGATTTTGAATTTGCACAGAAATATAATTTGCCGATTATTCCCGTAGTTCGTGAAGAGGGTGCACAAACTATAGAGACCTTGAAGGTCGTTGATGGGATAATGTTTAACTCTGAGTTCTTAAACGGATTAACGGTAAGTAGAGCAAAGGAAGTAATCATTAAAAAGTTCAAAGAAAAAGGGATAGGTGAGAAAACAACAAACTATCGTTTACATGATTGGGGAATTTCGAGACAACGTTATTGGGGATGCCCTATACCTATAATATATTGTAAAGATTGTGGAACTGTGCAAGTGCCAGAAAAAGACCTTCCTGTAGTTCTACCTGCAGATGTAGAATTTACAAGTGGTGGCAATCCGCTGGATAAGCACCCAACTTGGAAGTTCGTTGATTGCCCAAAATGTGGAAAGCAAGCAGAGCGTGAAACTGATACATTCGACACCTTTTTTGAGTCTTCCTGGTATTTTGCTGCATTCTGTAGTGAAGATAAATCAATAGACAAAGATGCATGTAATCGTTTTATGCCTGTTGATTATTATATAGGTGGGATAGAACATGCAATTCTGCATTTGCTTTACTCACGATTTTTCTGCCATGCTTTAACCAAATGTGGCTATTTTGCTATTAAAGAGCCTTTCTCTACTTTAATCACTCAAGGAATGGTCTGCCATGCAACTTATAAAGACGAAAATGGTAAGTGGCTATTTCCCGCAGAAGCAAAAGAGTTGATTGCACAAGGAGCTAAGGTTCAAGTGGGCAAAGTTGAAAAAATGAGCAAGTCGAAAAAGAACACAGTTGATCCAAATTTTATCATAGAAAAGTATGGTGCTGATACTGCTCGCTTGTTTGTGTTGTCCGACACTCCTCCAGAAAAAGATATGGAATGGTCCGATGATGGCGTGGAAGGTTGTTCTCGTTATGTAAATAAATTGTGGCGTATGGTCATGCAGCTGAGACCTGTAAATATACACTATGATAATGAAAGTATTACGGGTGGACTTCTAGAGTACAGAAAAAAAATTCATAAACTCTTACACGGACTTACAGATGACTTGGAAAACTGCAGATTAAACTGTGTAGTGGCAAAATTTCGTGAGATGACGAACTTAATAGCTGAAATAGATGTAAAAACTGGAAAATCTCTTATTGATGAAGGTATATGTATATTAATCAGAGTAATCGAACCATTCATACCACATCTAGCTGAAAGCCTATGGCAAGAAATAGGAGGTCAACCTTGGCCAAAAGCTGATGAATCATTATTAGTTGACGATACGGTAACTATAGCAGTGCAAATCAATGGAAAATTACGCACAACAATAAAGGTAGCAATTAACTTACCTCAAGAAGAATTGAAGAAAATAGCGATAGACTCTGTGTCCAGTAAGATCGGTCAAAGCAAAGTTCGCACTGTATATGCTGTACCAAATAAGATAGTAAATATAGTTATATAAAAAATCCGAGTGTATCTGTTCAGGCAATGGCGTCAACTTAAGGGAAAATATCAGTGATAGTGTATAAAATTTCTCTCTAAAATTTTTACCATTAAATTACCCAAAAGCTGCAATAAACAGCACTTTTGTTTCTGTTTTATAGTATTTTCAAAAGCGAATGATAAAGGTATAATATATTCTATACTGAGAATATGCACGAGCTCCAAGAGGAGAAAAAATATATGCTGATGTTCCAGGAAAAAAGCGGGAAAGAGTGAGTATAATAGGTGGATGGATTGAAAAGAAGTTTATTGCACCAATGACCTTCACAGGAGGGTGTAATAAAGATGTATTTAATGTATGGTTAGAGCGAACCACAATTGCAGCGTAATACAACCATAGTTATGGATAATGCTACATTCCATAAAACTCCCAAAACAAAGTCATTAATAGAGTCTTTTGGCTGTCATTTGCTTTATCTTCCAACATATTCACCTGATCTAAATCCGATAGAGCATTGTTGGCACACCATCAAAAGTCGCCTCAGACCTCTAATGCATCAATGTACAGACTTACACCTTTTAGTTGGTAATACCATTTTAGACGTTTATCATTCGTTTTAGAAAATACTATAACTGCTAACATTGTTTGCTTTTATGCCTTGCCTCAGGCAACATATCTTTGCTTAGAAAGAAAGCAATAGCTCTTGCATCATGCTTGTCTGTTTTGTGTATAGAGCGGCGCACAACTTCAAACTGTCCGGGAGCGACTATTACCACACGCTTAACGTAAGGTGAAACTGCATCATAAAAGAAACAGCTATTGCCTGTTGCTTCTATAGCCACTTTATCTGTTTCTTGAAGATTTTCGATAAAATTATCCAAGTCTTTTAAGCAAAACGTTTGAATATACTCTGGCTTCCCTTCTTGCAGATAACAAGCAGTAAAGCTATTAGTATAACTCCAATGTGACGCATTTTTTCCTCCAATTGCATATTTCAATATATCAGAGTACCGGTTGTTCCAAACTCCTATACGAGGTCATCACATTTTGTGAGCCTCGCCGGTGGCAGAATCTGGGTCACGAGGTCTTCTTCCTACACTCCATGTAAGAGCAGAAAGTGCCTCAAAAGAAGTACCAACCTGCCACCTATCCACTCTGAAAAGTTATTATCTTCTCTTGCTTTCAACCAAGCAATACTTATTCATATCATCTGGGTAAGGTCACAGTCATATAATAAAAGACCAAGGACGTAAGTATTTCTTTCCTTTTGCAGAAGAATATTGTCACTTATTTACTTAACAATTCAAAAAACTTGAAAGAATAAAGATAGCTATTGAAATTATCTTGATTTACATCAGTTATCCAAGTTTGACATTGAATACTTAACACTTCCTCTATTAACGCCTTTCTGTAATGTTTATCCAGATGAGACATTATATCATCAAGTAGAAGAAGTGGTGCCTTATTGTAATGAATACACCTTGCTTTTACACTGGATAAAATAATAGAAAGCAGTAATAACTTTTGTTCTCCAGTGGAGCACAGATTTATTGGTACGTTTCTTTTTTGACAAAAAACCCGAAAATTATCGTTATGCACACCAAGGGTTACTCTACCAGTCAATGAATCTTTTTCTCTGTTTTCCTTTAGACGATTCTGAAAATATTCTGCAGTATCGTCCAAAGTTAGCTGGCTGCTGAATTTCAAACTTGCCTTCGGAAAAAGCTTACTGGAATGGTTATCAATTGTATCTTGTAATATTTTTAAAACAGACGATCGCATATGTAAAATACTAACTGCATTAACGGCCATTATGTTTTCAAGACTAGAGAACCAGTTTTTGTTCAAAATGTTCTCCCTCAATAGTTTACTTCGCTCATGTTTAGCTTTTCTATATTTCATGTAGCAGCAAGTGTAATTTTCTTCAAACAGTGAAACTATACGGTCTAAAAATTTTAATCTGTCACTTGGAGAATTAAGAAGAACATAGTCCATTTGTGGAATCAGCCATATTACATTGGATATCTTATACAGAGATGAATAACTTGATTGCGTTTTTCCATCAATTTGTATTAGTTTCTTATCAAAACTCTTTGCGATACCAATTGAATTAAAATCCGTTCCATTAAAAAAATCATAGTGCACTACCCAATCTTCATTACTGAATCTATTTTGTATCTCACTGGCTTTTGCTTTTTTCATTCCATTGCTTTTAGCAAGCAACGAGATTGCTTCAAGTATATTAGTTTTACCAATACCATTTTCGCCAGTTATTACAACTGAGCTATCATCTGAATCCAGTTCAAAGTTTGAGTGGCTACGAAAATTATGTAATTTCAACTTTTTGATGTAGCAATGGGTAGCCATTAACCTATTCTTTAGTTTACATTCTCCTTACTTCTTCCAGAACCTCATCAACATGCCCACTAACTTTTACATTTTTCCAGATCTTCACTACTTTACCTTTTTTATCTATTAAAAAAGTAGTGCGCTCTATTCCCATATACTTTTTGCCAAACATACTTTTCTCTACCCAAACACCATATTTTTCCAACATTTCAGCATTCTCATCAGAAACTAAGGAAAATGGCAGAGAATATTTTGCTTTGAAGTTAGCGTGGCGCTTAACACTATCTTTTGATACACCAATTATCACTGTGTCAAGGGAAGAAAAATCATCTATTTTATCTCTAAAACCTTTTGCCTCCATCCTACAACCCGGAGTATCGTCTTTAGGATAAAAATAAAGAACTACATTTTTTTTATCAAAAAATTCACTCAATGATAAATTTTCACCAGAATCTGTTGGTAAGCTAAAATCAGGTGCATTATTTCCTACTGCTAATTCCATACCTTGCTCCATTAATAACACTTTTATGGTATTATAGTAATATGGTACATTATTTCCTACTGCTAATTCCATACCTCGCTCCATTAATACCACTTCTGTGGTATTATAGTAGTATGGTACATTATTTCCTACTGTTAATTCCATACTTTGCTCCATTGATAACACTTTTATCTATAGTAGTATATTGTAGTCAGAGTATCAAATTTTATATATAGCTAACAGATAAAGATTCTTGATGGGGGCTTATTGATAAGTTTCTGCCTTGTATCTTGTAAAAAGCATCTAATGCTTTAAGCTTAAGCATTGTAAGTCATGTTCATTAGTTTCCTCATCTCTTATAGTATGGCTAGATATATAATTGGATTTCTTAGGAAACAAAATACAATTTGAAATCGCAATAAAGAAGACCTTCTTTAAATTAGTGTATCTGCCAGACTATCTTGAGTAAACTTTACCAGCATATGCTTGTGCGCGTTTTTCAAAGCCCTTGTCGCGAGCGAGCTGCATTTCGACCACAAATGCAGCCTTGTAGAGAGGAGTATCATCACCATTGGTCTTAGCATTAATATCAGCCCCTTTTTCTACAAAATATTTCACTGCATTTAAATTACCTTGCTTGGCAGCTAAGTGTAAAGATGTGTTGCTATATTCCTCTATAACTTGCTCTTTTCCTGTTTCAGTAGACAAAATTTGTTTGAGATCATCTATAAAATCTTTTAAATCTTCTATATCACCTAAAAGTTCCCTGGCTGTTTCTAGAGTTTGCTCCTGTCCACGTTTTATACCTAAGTACCGATTAACTACCTGTAAACCACGCTTCCAACCCAATTTATCTACCAGCCGATATGCACGATACATAAGGACTACTGAGTAATATATACCTCTTCCCATATCTCGCTTTGAACGACGAAGTTCACCCGTATTATCTTCGCTTAAACTTATAATATCATTTATTAATCTGCTTATTTCTTCATGACTAATTTTATCATTAAGATTTCTTTGCTTTAAAACACCAGACTGTAATAGCTGAAGAATAATGTCTTTTTTAGTAGTATTACTTGATTGTTGTTGATTCATGTGCACTTTACCCTCCCTTAAGTATAACTAAAGATCACCCACACTATAAAAACTAAATGGTTGTAAACAATTTATGTAAATGCCAAATATAGACTAGCTTATAACGCAGATATTTTTAGTGTCAACAATTTTTTTCCATGTTGATTAGAAAATTGATTTTATTGCAAGCATCGAACAGACGAAATCTGTCAAATCAGAAAGAAACACACAAATTTAAGTTTTTAGTAGTTTTCAAGTATAGTTGTACAGGGAGCGCCTCTGCAGTTATGACCGACATTTTCAATGGTGCCTAAGTGCCCGTATGCAAGCATGGTTTTGGAAGGAACGGTCAAATCATTGATGGAGTCATTTAGACTACCTCGGTTAGGAGATTGTACTATCAACCGTTCCAAGCTGAAGCGTTTCCCTGTTACAAATTATATGTAGGAGTTACCATGAAAAAAGCAAAAAGTAAATTAGAAATAGTGAATCCTAATGCAGCAGGAATAGACATTGGTTCAGCTGTACACTATGTGTGTGTACCTGAAGGAAGAGATGAACAACGCGTTCAGAAATTTGGCTGCTTTACTGAAGACCTTCATAACTTAGCACAGTGGTTGAAAAAGTGTAAAGTTACAACAGTAGCTATGGAATCAACAGGAGTATACTGGATTCCTTTATTTCAAATACTTGAGTCATACAAATTCGAGGTAAGATTGGTAAATGCACGGCATGTAAAGAATGTACCTGGTAGGAAGTCTGACGTTCAAGATTGCCAATGGCTCCAACAACTGCATAGCTACGGACTGCTTCATGGATCGTTTAGGCCAGATAATCAGATGTGTGTATTGCGCAGTTACGTGCGGCAACGCAAAAATCTCACTGAAAGTGCATCTACACATATTCTGCGTATGCAGAAGGCATTAATTCAAATGAATATACAATTACACAAGGTTATTAGTCATATTACTGGGATAACTGGTATGAAAATCATTGAAGCTATAATTGAAGGCGAAAGAGATTCTGAAAAATTAGCAGAATTCAGGGACGTGCGAATGAAAAATGATCAGTCTACTATTGCAAAAGCGTTAGCTGGTGACTATAGAGAGGAACACTTATTCACGCTAAAGCAAGAATTTGAATTATATAATATTTATCAAGAAAAAATAGCAGAATGTGATAGAAATATTGAAGCCTATTATAAAACGTTTGAAACAAAGTCTTGTGAAAGCAAACAGCTAAGTAAGCAAAAGAATAAAAATAGCAAAAGTAAGCCAAGCTTTGCTTTGTATGAGGAACTGCACCGAATAACTGGTATGGATTTCACTAAAATTCCTGGATTTGATGTATTAAGTATACAAACCATAATTTCAGAAGTTGGTATAAACCATAGTAAATGGCCAACAGAAAAGCACTTTTCGTCGTGGTTGGGACTCAGTCCTGCTAATAAAGTTACAGGGGAAAAAGTGTTTAACACAAGAACACGTAAAGTCATTAACCGTGCTGCGAATGCTTTGCGAATAGCTGCTCATTCTGTAGGAAATAGTAAAAGTGCGTTGGGTGCATACTACAGAAGATTGAAAAAACGACTAGGAGCACCAAAAGCAATAACAGCTACTGCAAGAAAAATGGCATGCATATTTTATAGTATGCTCAAATACGGACAGGAATATGTAGAAAAAGGAATGGAATACTATGAAACACGCTATAAAGATAGAACTGTAAAAAATTTGATCAAAAAAGCGAGCGAATTTGGCTACATATTAGTTCAACAAGAAGAGTTAGTTGAGTGAGTTTCTTAGGAGAAATCACGTAGTTTATTTGAAACTAGCATTAAAAGAATCACATCAACCACAGTAGGCATGTAACGTACAGCAAGGAGAAAAATTATCTTGAAGATTTGTGGTATATTGCCACTGTTTTTGCAATTTTATCATGAAAAAACTGCTTTCGTTTGTCAAATATTGCAAATATAAAAATTAGTATTATAGCTGTAAAGGCTAAGTTTGTTAAAGGATAAAACCACCATTTAGAAATATACTTATCAAGCAAATCAAAAAATATATTCATCGTGAATATAGAATCCAATATCAAAGTAGTAACTTCAAACAAAACACATCTGATTGCTGCTTGCATTAGGGTAATATTTCCAAGTGTATTTGCATCTTTTATGTGAATACTGCATAATAATTGTCCTGGAGTACCGCTAAATCTTCTTATCATGTATACTCCAAATACTATTGGTAGCAAAAAAGATAAGCATGTGTCTAATAGTTCAGCTCTAACAGGGTCAAAAGTCATTTCTGCAAAATAGAAAAAGACTAAAGAAATACCCGTAATAATAAAACGGTCAATAATGTATGCTACCACGCGCCTAGTTATTCCTACATAGTTTAAATTTAAGTGACATTCTTCAGGTTTATAGTCTATCACTACCGTGTTTGCAATTTTGTCGTAGAAAAACTGCTTGCGTTGGTCAAATATTGCAAGTAATAGGGCCAATATTGGTAAAACTAAAAACCATTCAGAAATATAGCTGGGTACCCACAAAAATACCTTAAAACTACTCCTTACTGCTGCTTGCGTTAGAGTAGCGTTTTTAATTTTGTTTGCATCTTTTATACATATACCACATAAAAATTTCCCTGGAGTCCAGCCAAATTTTGTTATCATTAATGCTTCTAATACTACAGACATTAGTGCTCCTAACACTGTATCTTGTACTGACATAAAGGTTGTATAGGAAAGAACAGCATCAAATAGGTCAGCATTGGACAAATCAGCGTAGGGTGATCTGTTTAATGTGAATAAAAGTAATAAACCAAAAATTAGATAAAATATCATTTGGTCAACTACATACGCTGCAACGCGTTTAGTAATTCCCGCATAGTTATCCATTTTTGTATCCAACACGATTGCCTAACATACCAGACTAGCAGTTAAATAATAGTAAATTTGTACTCCTTGTCTTCTTCTTGCTTTCAACCAAGCAACCTGGGTAAGTTGATCTATTTCATTTATTGGCACAAGTTTAACTTTTGCGTGTCTGCTGACCTGTATAACCCCTTAGCTGTTTGAGAGAGTTCACAGAAATACTGTACATTTTAAAAAAAATCACTCTGAAGCGTGCTTAATTTCAATAGCATCCACCCCATTCTGCTAGTACTCATGTCCTACGATGCCCTACTTGCCTTGAGTGCGTGCTTTTAACCCGAATTCTAGATTAGAAACAGTTTTTAGTTTGAAATCAAATCCTCATATTGCTTGCTAAGCTTGTATTTTCTTCCTCTGTTGGAAAAGTCTACAACCTCAATAAATCCCATTTCTACCCACTTTTTACAAAGCTGAGCACTGGTGCGAGGCTTAAAATTAAATAATTTGCCTACTTGACTAGCTGTAATCATGGAAAATTCCCCAAAGAGCTCAAGAGCCCTACGCTGTTTAGGATCAAGTTTACGTATAAGATCAGTCTGGTCAGTTCTGTGCCCTTCCTCGTTTATACGCTGTAAAACATTCTCAAATGCAATTGCCACACCTTCCACAAAATAATCTATCCACTTGGTAATATCTGCTTCAGCTCTTCCCATGTAATAGTTGTGCGATGGACCTATACTGATTGCTTCATAATACGCTCCTAGATTCTTGGCATAATATTCTTCCAATGAATAAAGTCCTTTTAGGTCATATCCACCAAGGTGTAAAATTAATGTAGTCAACAATCTTGCAGTACGACCATTACCGTCATAGTAAGGGTGAATTGTTACAAATTGATAATGCGCAATACCTGCAATAATTGGGCAAGGCACTTGCTCACCGTCACGAATCCAATCAATCATATTGCTCATGAGCTTTGGTACATCCTTTGCTTCAGGTGGCATATAAATTATTGCACGTGTACGGCTATCACGAATAACGTTTTGACCATCACGATAAGGTGTTGGTTTTATTTTAGATTTTCCACTTGCTATTACTAGAGCATGTAGTGTTTGAACAGCTTTCTCAGTAATGGGTATTCTCCTTGCTGCCCATTGTTCAATTCGAGTTAAGGCTGCATAATATCCTTTAACCTCATTTTCATCTCTCTTATACCTTGGGAAGTGACCTTTATGCTTTAAAATCTCTTCAATCTGTTTAGGTTCAAGTCGATTTCCTTCAATCATAGTAGAGTAGTGTGTTGTATAGAGCCTTGCAGTTTCACGAAGAGATGAAAGCATTGATACAGTGAGTGGTAAATGTAACACTTTTTCCTTTGCTGCTTCAATCCTCATAAGACAACCAGCGATTTTGGAGGTAATTGTATAATTTGGTGTAAATTTTATCGGCATAATATCTGCATTACATTACTTCTATATTATGCTGATAAAATGCAGATAATGCAACATTTGCAAATCTAAATACTGTAGATTACTTTCTGGATAGTTGATCTATTTCATTTATTGGCACAAGTTTAACTTTTGCGTGTCTGCTGACCTGTATAACCCCTTAGCTGTTTGAGAGAGTTCACAGAAATACTGTACATTTTAAAAAAAATCACTCTGAAGCGTGCTTAATTTCAATAGCATCCACCCCATTCTGCTAATAAATTTGAGCACTTTTCTTCAAAAGGGAAGGAAGAAAGTTTAAGCTAATCAAGTAAGGTTTCTGTTATTCCAGTGTGTAATACCAATTCCTAAAAATAAATAGACGAATAAAGAAAAATTTCTAAAATAGAATAATTTAAGAATTAGTGGGGAGTTATGGCAGGAAAAAGTAAAGCAATAGGAGAAGAATTATATAATAAGTGTAACCTGGAATTAAAGAAGCACGGCATAAGAGGAGAGATAGGAAGAAGATTACAGGCAATAATATCTGCAAAAGAATATGGAATAACAAAAGTTGTTCAAATATACCGAATTACTAGAACTACATTGATGAAGTGGATTACAAGATTTAAGGAAGGAGGAGTCAATGCGTTTAAAATATAACCAGGACGTGGAGTAAAGCCGAAGTTGAGCTACAAGCAGCAAGAAGAAATTAAAAATGTCATAGCAGAAGAAGGAGCCAACCTAACGGCTAAGAAATTAAAAATCATAATTGAGAAAATGTTTTCTATTGAGGTAAGTAAGTCTACAGCACATAGACTGATGCAAAAGTTAGGTTTTTCGTATATTACTCCAAGGCCTGTGCACAATAAACAGGATAAAAATAAACAAGAAGAGTTTAAAAAAAAATCTTAATGAAACTATTGTCACGTATCCCGAAAAAGAGCTATTTTTCTTCGATGAGTCGCGGTTTGGCACACATTCAAAGATTGGACACGGGTGGTTTAAAAAAGGCATTAGGACACAGGTTAAGGTAAAATTAGGTAGGCAAAACTTTTATCTCTATAGTGCAGTTAATCCTAGAAATGGAGAGAGTTCTAGCTTATTCGTACCAAACGTCAATACTGATTGTATGAATATATTCCTTGAGCAGATGTCACAATATTTAGGAACAAGGGAGGCATTTCTTGTTGTGGATTGTGCAGGATGGCATAGATCCAAAGGTTTAAAAATACCACAAAATATTACCTTAATCTATTTACCTCCATATTCACCAGAGTTAAATCCAGTAGAGCGTTTATGGCAATATTTGAAAGACAATCTCATTAAAAATAGAATATATGACTCTGTTAGTTTATTGGAGGATACTGTATGTGCATTCATTCGTAATATTACGGAAAGTTCGATCAAAACCATTTGTTCTGTGAGTTATTTGCCTACTTATTTATGAGATTTGGTATAACATTGGAATAACAAGATTTGACATTAACCGTTGATAATCGGAATATTAGTAGAGTAGAATTACTCAAAAAAGCATGCATAAATATGACGTAGTAGTAGTAGGTGGTGGTCATGCAGGGTGCGAAGCTGCTGCTGCGGCAGCTCGCCTTGGTGCAAACACGCTGCTTATAACTCATAAAATTTCAACTATAGGAGAAATGTCCTGCAATCCAGCAATTGGAGGAGTTGCAAAGGGTGTTGTAGTCAGGGAAGTTGACGCTCTTGATGGAATAATGGGAAGAGCAATCGATCAAGCAAGCATACACTCAGTCATTTTAAATAGCAGCAGAGGTGCAGCAGTATGGGGACCACGTGCACAGGCAGACCGAAAATTATATAAGCAGGCAATACAGGAAATTATTCTAAATTATAACAATTTGACGGTAAAAGAAGAGTCAGTTGACAATTTTCTTATAGAAAGTAATGGCAATGGAGAACCGTGCATTAAAGCTGTAATGATAAGCTCAGGTGAACGTATACCAACAAGTAAAGTCGTTCTAACTACAGGGACTTTTCTGCGGGGTGTGATTCATATAGGAGAGCAAACAACTCCTTCAGGAAGAATGGGAGATAAGTCTGCAGTAGAACTTGCAAATACGTTGAAGAGATATGATTTTAGATTAGGTAGACTGCGTACCGGAACTCCACCAAGGCTTGATCGTAATACTATAAACTGGTCAATATTGCAAGAACAAGTGGGTGATAACCCACCTGTGCCGTTTTCTTATCTCACAGAAAAAATTAACCAACCTCAGGTATCATGCTTTATTACCCATACTAATGAAAATACGCATAAAATAATTAGAGAAAATCTTCATAGGTCAGCTTCTTCGTATTTGGATGACATTGTTGCACCAAGATACTGCCCATCCATTGAAGTTAAAGTTAATAAATTTGCAGAAAAAAGTAGTCACCAAATATTTTTAGAACCAGAAGGGCTGGATGATGATACTGTATACCCAAACGGAATTTCAAATTCATTGCCTGTTGAAGTGCAAAATGAAATGATAAAGAGTATCAAAGGACTTGAAAACGCAGAAATATTGAGGTCTGGATATGCAGTTGAGTATGACTATATTGATCCACGAGAACTAAGCCATACTCTTGAAACTAAGAAAATTAAAGGTCTATATTTTGCTGGCCAAATTAATGGCACCACTGGATATGAAGAAGCAGCAGGGCAAGGAATTATCGCCGGAATTAATGCAGCACTCTCTGCATCTGAAAAAAAAGAAAGCTTTGTTCTTCACCGCACAGATTCATATATCGGTGTAATGATAGATGATTTGGTCACCAAAGGGGTGATCGAGCCTTATAGATTATTTACCTCACGTGCAGAATATAGGCTAGCTATCAGGTCAGACAATGCGGATAGAAGATTAACACAAAAAGGTTATGATATTTCCCTTGTTTCGCATGAGAGATACTCTGTTTTACAGAATAAACTTAAATCCATTAAGCAGCTTGAAGAGAAGTTAGGGAGTCTGACGATTACTCCTGAGCAGCTTAGGTCTTATGGTATTAAAATATCTTATGATGGGATAAGAAAAACGGCACTAGATTTACTCAGCTATCCAAACATCGACTGGAATAAATTACAAGAAATATGGCCGGAGTTAAGCAGCATCACGCGCTGCACAACGGATACTGGATCCTCTTCCGTCATCTCAGGACACTCTCATATCATCCGAGTAGCTGACACTAGGATCCAGGAAAAAAGCAGCGTTACGCGCTGGAATGACGCCGCAATGGGTAGCATAACTAAGAATGAAATATGCGAAGCAGTTGAAATTGAAGCAAAATACAAACCTTATCTAATAAGACAAGAAGCAGATATGAAGTTTTTACGAGAGGAAATTAACACTCAAATTCCAATTGATTTTAACTATTCACAAGTTAAAGGCCTGTCAAGTGAAGTAATAGAAAAGTTGCAGACGATAAAACCAGCGACGATTGGCATTGCAAAGCAAATACAAGGCATCACTCCCGCAGCGATAGTGAGCATATTAGTGTACCTTAGGAATAAGAAAACGAAAGTAGCTGCTAGTTTTGCGTGAGGTATATGTCAAAAATCGAAGAATTTCGTTCTTTTATGTGTGAAACAAATGTTGACGCATTTATGTTGCATACTAAAGATGAATATTTAAATGAGTATTCAGAGGAGCTAACAAAGCTGTGTGGCTTTACAGGAACAAATGGGCTACTTATCGTTACAAAAGACAACAAGTGCCCATTTTTTACGGATGGACGCTATATCACACAAGCTCGCAATCAGCTCGATCGGGGCAATTTTCAAGTATATAATATACAAGAAGAGGATCCACGCGAATGGGTAAAAGCAAACTTAACATTGACCACCTCACTAGGTTACTATTTGCAATATTTTACCATAGAAGATATAAGAAAGTATGAGAATATCTGTAAATTAATACCCTGTTTAGCTGGAAAAAAAAGTGACTATCGAAAACAAGCAGTGGTTTTACATTCTATTAAATATGCTGGTGAAAGTAGCAAGAATAAATGTGAAAAAGTCGCTAAAAGCATAGATAAAGAAGCTGAAGCAGTGCTTTTAACTGATCCAAATTCAATTTCATGGCTATTAAATTTAAGAAATGAAAATGCCAAATATACTCCATGTATATTGGGCCGTGCTATATTGTATAAAAGCGGTAATGTTGATTTGTTTATTCAAGATAAAGAACATTCAACTATAGAAGCAAATTTAGGCAATCATATAAATATTTTTGATATTAGTGAGCTAGAAAATTCGCTGCACAAGCTAAATTCAATAGTTATAGATCCAAACACAACTCCAATGAGTATCATGGCTGTAATAAAAGATAAACAGGTAGCTGAAAGAGAAGATCCTTGTCTAATTTATAAAGCAGTAAAAAACCAAACTGAAATAGCTGGGGCTATAAATGCGCATATCAGAGATGGAGTGGCAGTTACAAACTTTCTACATTGGCTTGAAAGTAATGTTGGTACAGAACTTGAAGCTGAAGAAAAGATTTTAGAATACAGAAAAGAACAGAATTTGTTTAAGCAACCAAGTTTTCCAACAATTTCCGCATTTAATGAAAATGGTGCAATAATTCACTATCGTGCAAGCAGTAAGACGAATAAGGTAATTCAGAAAAGTGGACTATATTTGATTGACTCTGGTGGCCAATACCTTAATGGCACAACTGATGTGACAAGAACTGTAGTGGTTGGTAATCCGACTAGTGAGCAAATAACCCACTATACAATAGTATTGAAAGCTCACATTGCTATAGCAAGTGTCATCTTTCCTTCTGGCACTACTGGTGGAGAATTGGATATATTGGCACGTACGCATTTATGGAAATTTGGAATGGACTATATGCATGGTACAGGGCATGGAGTAGGAAGTTACCTATCAGTACACGAAGGACCACAAGCAATATCAAAGGGCAATAAAGTGAAACTCACGCCAGGAATGATACTTTCCAACGAACCTGGTTATTACATTCCGGGAGAGTATGGAATAAGAATTGAAAATCTGATGTATGTCGACAGACAAGAAAATAGCTTTTTACATTTCAAACAACTGACCTTCATTCCATATGATAGAAGGCTAATAGATGTGCAAATGCTTACTAAAGATGAAATTGAATGGATAAATAGCTATCATCAATTTGTCTATGAAAACTTAGAAAATAGCGTAAAAGATAAGGAATGGTTAAAGAAGGTATGTGACCATTTGTAAGCAAAGGAGCATTTTTTATTGTTTAAAAAGTATTAATGCAATTGTGATAGGTATTTTGTATTGTTTTTAATTTAAAAACGATATATAATAAAGAATACGTATTTTTAGGTAGACATATTATGATAGACAAAGGACAAGAAGATGAATTTATGAAGCAGTATATGGATACTTGCAAAGAGCAAATAGAAAAATTAGCCAAGGATCCTGAATTGCTTAATCAGACTTTAAAACCATTTATGCAAATGTCCCAGCAGCTTATGGCTGGCGGTATGTTAGAAGGGGCTATGCCTGGCATGGTACCTGATTTGGGTAGTATGGATGTTAACAAGATGATTGCTCAGATGAAGGAAATGATTGACTACATAAGAGGTAACTATAAGGAACTAATGAAAGAGCATAGCTCGCAGATTCAAGAGCTTGATGAATCCAGTAAAAAGCTAAGAGGCTTAGTTAAAAAATTGATAGAAAAGATCGAAAGTAAATAAACAATATCTAACGCAAGTCTCTTCTGTCACTCTATGCACAGCTGCATAAGTGTCTAGTGACCTTACCCAGAAAAAGTAGAGAGAAAGTTAAGACGTTTTTGGAGTAAAATAAAACGTTTTTTCAAAATATGGCAAATAGAAGCAGCAGGATTCAAATTAGAAGCTGTTAAGCTGGTTAAAGAAACAGAAGTAAAAAAATAGCAAAAGATCTAGGCATAGATGGCAGTATGTTAAGTAAATGGGTAAGAAAATATGATGGAAAAATGTCAGAAGCATACGCATTTCCAGACAAAGGCTCCTTATGACAAAGAAAGATTTGATCTAAAAAAAGAACTAGCAAGAGTAACAAGAGAAAGAGACATTTAAAAAAAAGCCCTGGCCAAACAAAAAGAGTAAAGTATTCTTTTATATAGAAATTGCTATAAAATACAGGAACTATGTAGGGTTTTAGACATATCTGCTGGTGGTTATTATAAATGGGTTGCTAAGGGAAAAAGCAGTAAGGAATTAGCAAGAGATGGGCTTCTAGCAGATATTCAAAAAAAGCATCCAAATGCAGATCCCTAAAATTCACGCTGAATTAAAAGCTTTAGGCAAAAATTAAAACAGTACAAAGTGTTATGCAAGCATCGAACAGACGAAATCTGTCAAATCA
Source organism: Wolbachia endosymbiont (group A) of Clivina fossor (assembly GCF_964026865.1). Lineage (NCBI taxonomy): Bacteria > Pseudomonadati > Pseudomonadota > Alphaproteobacteria > Rickettsiales > Anaplasmataceae > Wolbachia > Wolbachia endosymbiont (group A) of Clivina fossor. The sequence continues at coordinate 750,229 of NZ_OZ034707.1, forward strand.
GAAAGAAACACACAAATTTAAGTTTTTAGTAGTTTTCAAGTATAGTTGTACAGGGAGCGCCTCTGCAGTTATGACCGACATTTTCAATGGTGCCTAAGTGCCCGTATGCAAGCATGGTTTTGGAAGGAACGGTCAAATCATTGATGGAGTCATTTAGACTACCTCGGTTAGGAGATTGTACTATCAACCGTTCCAAGCTGAAGCGTTTCCCTATTACAAATTATATGTAGGAGTTACCATGAAAAAAGCAAAAAGTAAATTAGAAATAGTGAATCCTAATGCAGCAGGAATAGACATTGGTTCAGCTGTACACTATGTGTGTGTACCTGAAGGAAGAGATGAACAACGCGTTCAGAAATTTGGCTGCTTTACTGAAGACCTTCATAACTTAGCACAGTGGTTGAAAAAGTGTAAAGTTACAACAGTAGCTATGGAATCAACAGGAGTATACTGGATTCCTTTATTTCAAATACTTGAGTCATACAAATTCGAGGTAATACCAATTCCTAAAAATAAATAGACGAATAAAGAAAAATTTCTAAAATAGAATAATTTAAGAATTAGTGGGGAGTTATGGCAGGAAAAAGTAAAGCAATAGGAGAAGAATTATATAATAAGTGTAACCTGGAATTAAAGAAGCACGGCATAAGAGGAGAGATAGGAAGAAGATTACAGGCAATAATATCTGCAAAAGAATATGGAATAACAAAAGTTGCTCAAATATACCGAATTACTAGAACTACATTGATGAAGTGGATTACAAGATTTAAGGAAGGAGGAGTCAATGCGTTTAAAATACAACCAGGACGTGGAGTAAAGCCGAAGTTGAGCTACAAGCAGCAAGAAGAAATTAAAAATGTCATAGCAGAAGAAGGAGCCAACCTAACGGCTAAGAAATTAAAAATCATAATTGAGAAAATGTTTTCTATTGAGGTAAGTAAGTCTACAGCACATAGACTGATGCAAAAGTTAGGTTTTTCGTATATTACTCCAAGGCCTGTGCACAATAAACAGGATAAAAATAAACAAGAAGAGTTTAAAAAAAAATCTTAATGAAACTATTGTCACGTATCCCGAAAAAGAGCTATTTTTCTTCGATGAGTCGCGGTTTGGCACACATTCAAAGATTGGACACGGGTGGTTTAAAAAAGGCATTAGGACACAGGTTAAGGTAAAATTAGGTAGGCAAAACTTTTATCTCTATAGTGCAGTTAATCCTAGAAATGGAGAGAGTTCTAGCTTATTCGTACCAAACGTCAATACTGATTGTATGAATATATTCCTTGAGCAGATGTCACAATATTTAGGAACAAGGGAGGCATTTCTTGTTGTGGATTGTGCAGGATGGCATAGATCCAAAGGTTTAAAAATACCACAAAATATTACCTTAATCTATTTACCTCCATATTCACCAGAGTTAAATCCAGTAGAGCGTTTATGGCAATATTTGAAAGACAATCTCATTAAAAATAGAATATATGACTCTGTTAGTTTATTGGAGGATACTGTATGTGCATTCATTCGTAATATTACGGAAAGTTCGATCAAAACCATTTGTTCTGTGAGTTATTTGCCTACTTATTTATGAGATTTAGTATAAGATTGGTAAATGCACGGCATGTAAAGAATGTACCTGGTAGGAAGTCTGACGTTCAAGATTGCCAATGGCTCCAACAACTGCATAGCTACGGACTGCTTCATGGATCGTTTAGGCCAGATAATCAGATGTGTGTATTGCGCAGTTACGTGCGGCAACGCAAAAATCTCACTGAAAGTGCATCTACACATATTCTGCGTATGCAGAAGGCATTAATTCAAATGAATATACAATTACACAAGGTTATTAGTCATATTACTGGGATAACTGGTATGAAAATCATTGAAGCTATAATTGAAGGCGAAAGAGATTCTGAAAAATTAGCAGAATTCAGGGACGTGCGAATGAAAAATGATCAGTCTACTATTGCAAAAGCGTTAGCTGGTGACTATAGAGAGGAACACTTATTCACGCTAAAGCAAGAATTTGAATTATATAATATTTATCAAGAAAAAATAGCAGAATGTGATAGAAATATTGAAGCCTATTATAAAACGTTTGAAACAAAGTCTTGTGAAAGCAAACAGCTAAGTAAGCAAAAGAATAAAAATAGCAAAAGTAAGCCAAGCTTTGCTTTGTATGAGGAACTGCACCGAATAACTGGTATGGATTTCACTAAAATTCCTGGATTTGATGTATTAAGTATACAAACCATAATTTCAGAAGTTGGTATAAACCATAGTAAATGGCCAACAGAAAAGCACTTTTCGTCGTGGTTGGGACTCAGTCCTGCTAATAAAGTTACAGGGGAAAAAGTGTTTAACACAAGAACACGTAAAGTCATTAACCGTGCTGCGAATGCTTTGCGAATAGCTGCTCATTCTGTAGGAAATAGTAAAAGTGCGTTGGGTGCATACTACAGAAGATTGAAAAAACGACTAGGAGCACCAAAAGCAATAACAGCTACTGCAAGAAAAATGGCATGCATATTTTATAGTATGCTCAAATACGGACAGGAATATGTAGAAAAAGGAATGGAATACTATGAAACACGCTATAAAGATAGAACTGTAAAAAATTTGATCAAAAAAGCGAGCGAATTTGGCTACATATTAGTTCAACAAGAAGAGTTAGTTGAGTGAGTTTCTTAGGAGAAAATGGCATTAAAGCCAAACTTAGACGAAGGTTCAAAAATAAAAAACAGCAAATAAGCAACCGAGTTGTGGCTCCGAACACATTGGATCAAAAATTCACCACTGATCAGCCAAATAAAGTTTGGGTAACCGATATTACTTATATAAAAACCAAAGAAGGATGGCTATATTTGGCAGGATCTATATTCACGCATGGTAGTTAATGAGCAGTTCAATAAATAAACAATTGATTATTGACTCTTTATTGATGGCCGTTAATAAGCACAAACCCGATAAAAATCTGCTGTTACATAGCGATCAAGGGTCACAGTATACCTCTCAAAATTACCAATTTCTATTGAATACAAAAAACATCATTTCCAGCATGAGCCATAAGGGATGTTGTTACGATAACTCTGTTGCAGAAAAGTTCACTCAAAAGGGAGCTGCTTATTGATACTTCTCGCTCAACAAACCAGAACTGCCATATTTGAATACATAGAAATCTTTTATAACAAACAACGTAGGCATTCTACTATTAATTATTGCATTCCTGCACAATTTATTCTCATGACAAAAACGTCTTAACTTTCTCTCTACTTTTTCTGGGTAAGGTCAGTCTGAAAGAACGAGAAAATTAATAGAAAGTGTTGGATGTAAAGTTTTATTTTTGCCGCCATACTCGCCTGATTTAAATCCAATTGAGAAGTTCTGGTTTGCCATCAAGCATGCCATAAAAAAAAGCGCTGCCAAGCTTTTGGCCCGATATCAATTCGGCTATTGATTTTGTTTTTCAGCACTCGGGGAAACCTTACTTAGGTTAGCTATATACAGCATATTTATAAGTATAATAAGATTATATTAAAATTTACTTACTTATTGATATGCTTAATTAGGTATAGACAAAATGTCATATGAGATGGCTTTGTTAGCTGCTTTAGGTGGTGATAAATGGATAGTCAAGCAAAATTACATTTGTAACTTTACTTGACTTGTCCGTTTTTTTATATCTTTATTACAATCATAACCTCTAGCCCTAAATTACACCTCTTGCTGTATTAGATGGACGTAGAACAGGACCCAATTTTGCGTTTAGTTGTTCTGGAAGACTTTCTAAAAGATCCATAACTAGTTTTGGCTGCTCAGGCTCAGCAGAATCAAGATTACTGCTTGGTTGTGAATCTTTCGGTTGCACGGTAGAGCAAGCTTCTTCGTATGATGGTGGTTGTTGTACTTCTGAAAGATTTGGGTACAATCTTGGCTGCTTAGGTCCATCGTATGGTGGTGCCGAAGGTTTTTTACCATAATCGCCTACTTCTGTTTCTTCTTGTTCTAATTTCTTCACATCTTCAGTATTAGTTGCTTTATCTACATATTTTGGTCCTTCTATAAAGTCTTGCATTTCTTTTGCAAAACTATGCTCTAGATAACAACTTGCTAAGTAAGCTACACCTGCTATTATAAGTGCTAACGTTGCAACAACCAAAAATGGAGTTGCTGTATACATAAGAGCCTCTAAAAAACCACCACCTTTAGTCGTTACATCAAATGCCATCAATGCTATCAATGCTATCAATGGAACAATCAATAAAGACATTGCGACAAAACCAGAAGTACAAAGTGTACGATATACTATTTTATTATAATGCTTTATTTTCTTTATTTTACTGTTAAGGCTTTGATATATTTCGTGAATGTTAGTGTTGTTAACATAATCTTCTAGTTCTTCTGAAATCTCAGCCTCTAATTCTTTAACATCATTTTTTAGTATAGAATAGTATTTTTGCTTCAATTGAACACTCAATACTGATTTACCACCATCCAGAACATTTAAAATATCTTTTTTGCATAACTCAATTTCTTTAGAAATTTCAGAATTGTGTTGTAGCTGAGCTTCTTGTATATCTTGATCCATTTTGGCCTGTAATTTTTTACTGATCTCACCAAAATCTTTGGATAAATCCCTATGAGCAAGATATTTTAATATAACAGGTAAAGCTAGTGCATTTCCTCTATAAAGTGAAGATAAAAGCTGCAAAGCGAAAGAATTAGGTATTGCTTCTCTTGGTAGAGTTAAAGTTAAAGTTGAATCGTAGGGATACTCGATAACTAACTTTACTGAAGAATCTTTGAATCCTTTTCGATCATCTATATGAAATACCCTTTCAGCAAAGAAGTTTTCTAATTTCTCAAAAGGACAACAGTTTTTCTCTAATTTTACTTTTATAATACTTCTTAACATCGTAACCTCATTAATTATTTTATGCACGCAGTTTAACACTATTTTAATTACTTGTCAAGAAAGTGTAATTATTAACTATAATATTTAATTAATAAAGCTTTGTTTTTTTAATAAAAAGCAATCTAAGAAACTCTCATCGCTGCCTTTTTGTTAACAGTGGTATTAGACTTCAAGTTACTGCAAAAAATGTTTTAAAACATAATTGACTTTATCTAGTTAATACTCCAAATTATAAAAAACAGATAGTTCTATGACAACAAGTCTATTACAAGGCAAAAAGGGATTAATAACCGGAATAATAAATAAGAGATCAATAGCATACGGTATAGCAAAAACTCTCTCAGAGCACGGAGCAGAACTTGCAATCACCTACCAGAATGAAATAATAAAAGAAAAACTATCACCAATAGCAGATGAATTAAATGTGGAGCTAATATTACACTGTGACGTTTCAAATGAAAAAATCATAGATAACGCTTTTGAAATAATAGAGAAAAAATGGGGTACTCTTGACTTTTTGGTACATGCAATAGCATTCTCCGATAAAAATGAGTTAGATGGTAAATATGTCAATACTTCACTGAATAACTTCCTCAATGCAATGCATATATCGTGCTATTCTTTCACTGCTTTAGCGCAAAGAGCTGAAAAAATGATGTCAGGTGGTGGTAGTTTACTTACTTTATCTTATTATGGCGCTGAAAAAGTTATGCCAAATTATAACGTTATGGGTTTATGTAAAGCAGCACTTGAAGCAAGTGTAAAATATATAGCATGTGATCTCGGGCCACAAAATATCAGAGTAAATGCAATTTCCGCTGGTCCAATCAGAACTTTAGCATCTTCTGGAATAAGCGATTTTCACTTCATATCAGAATGGAATAGAAATAATTCTCCGCTTAGACGCAATGTTACAATAGAGGATGTTGGCAAGGCAGCGTTATACTTATTAAGCGACTTAAGTAGTGGCACTACTGGAGAAATTTTGCACGTCGATTCAGGATATAACGTTGTGGGAATGAAGGTGATTGACTAACAAAGCACTAGTTCCTTCGGGTTCATACACAACTCTATCAGGAGTTTTGTGACTGTGATTGCAGAAAACATCGAACATAAAATTCCTATTGATAAAGTGACAGAAAAGCCTCTAATTGCTCCGCTGCCAATAATGAACATTATTCCTGCAGCAATGAGTGTTGTGATATTTGAATCCAGTATTGTCTTTATAGCGTTTTTAAACCCTTCTTCAATAGCACGTTCCACTCTCTTGCCAGATTTGATTTCCTCGCGAATTCGCTCAAATATTAAAACATTTGCATCCACCGCCATACCGACAGTGAGTGCAATACCTGCAATTCCAGGTAAAGTTAGAGTTGCTTCAAGCAGAGTGAGAATTGATAATATAAGAATTACATTAGAAAAAAGCGCAACAGAAGCTAATATACCTAATTTGCCGTAAGTGATAATTATAAATAAAGCCACGGCTATAATAGAGATTGTTGCTGCCATTTCCCCTGCCTTTATTGATTCTTCTCCAAGGCTTGGGCCAATGTTTTTTTCTTCAATTATTTTAAGTGGTGCTGGCAGTGCTCCAGATTTTAAAAGTATTGCAAGTTCGCTTGCTTGTTTTTCAGTGAAATTACCGCTAATTTCTCCCTCTCCATTTAAAATTGGCTCACGTATTGTAGGTACTGTTAAGACTGTGTTATCCAGAACAATTGCAAAAGGTTTTCCCACATTTTCTTTAGTGATTTTCGCGAATCTTTTACTCGCTATGCTGTCAAATTTAAAATGCACTGTTGGTTTACCTAAGTGACCAAATCTAACTGATGCGTTAACCAGCGAATCGCCACCTATTTCAGTTTTGCGGAATATTGGATAAGAATTACCTAAAGAATCCTTGAGCATGACAGTAGTTTCGTGATCTATATCCTGCACCTTGGCTATGTTAGTGTTTGCCAAATGAAAAGCTAGCTTAGCAGTTTTGCCAAGCAGAGATTTTATCTGCTCGGTGTCTTCTACTCCAGGCACCTGCACTAATATTTTATTCTGCCCTTGTTTTTGAACGCTGACTTCCTTTGTGCCAAGTTTGTCCAAACGGCGCTGGACATTGTTTATTGATTCTGCAGCTACTTCACTGATCAAAGAATTTTTATAATGGGGTTTATACGAAATGAGAATTGAAGAATCTTTTCTATTTAGCTCTAAATTTGGATTTATCGCATTAATCAACACAGATGCTTTTTTATAATCATCAATATTATTTAAAGTTACAATTACTTGTTCGCTATTTTGTACGTTAGATTCAATATTTTTTGTTAGCAATGTCTCTTTTATCTCACCTGCTAGCATGCCTAGCTTTTCCTTAAAATAGAAGTCTAAGTCTATGTTTAGAAGCAAAGATGCCCCTCCTTTCAGGTCAAGGCCTAAGTTTATTCTTTTTTTCGAAATAAAAAGCTTATTATCAAAGAAATTTGGCAGCGTTATGTATAAAGCAAATAAACAGATGCATAATACTGAAAAAGATTTGACTATAAGCCTGTTGTACATAAGTTGTAGGTTTAAAATTGCAGTGTAAGTTAAAAATAGATTTTTGTAAAATTCTCTGTTGCCTAAATAACCTATCCAAGTAGCTATAGAAACGAAAAACTTCCTTGACAAGTTTCGCCAGCCCCCTTATCATGATGTGTATAACAATGTTACAAAAAATAATATCATAGAATTCAGTAGGATTATTCCTAGGGTGTTTCTATGTTCCAAAAGAGGAAACTTAAATAACAAAATAAATACCCTTTAATATACACAGAAGGCATTCTATAGCTAACTTAAGTAACCAGATACAACTATAACTTTTATTGTTTAGTAACATTTGTGCCATTCTCTCTAACTTGAGCTTATGGTTTAAAGTATAGCTCTTTTCATAATAGTCCAAACGAGGTAAAATAAGTTTTTATAGTAGTGAAGGTAAGTATGCCAGCAGCATATAGTTATGATTTAAGAAAAAAAGCAATGGAAGTGCTAGAAGAAGGGGAAAGCAGAGAAACAGTGGCAGCAAGATTTAAAATTGGAAAAACTACATTATGGGAGTGGCAGCAAAGAAAAAAAGAAACAGGAGATTTTCAGTCAAAAAAACTTGGAAATGGAGACAAAATTACCGACAGGAATAAATTTACTGAATTTGCCAAAAAACATGGTGGAAAAACTCTATCGGAAATGGCTAAGCTTTGGAGCAATGTTAGTATCCCAACGATCCATCGAGCTCTTAAAAAAATTGGACTCACACGCAAAAAAAGACCTATGGATACAAAGAAAGGAACGAAGAAAAACGCGCTGAATTTTTGAAAATTATAGCAACAAAAGAACCTCAAAACTTAGTGTATATAGATGAGTCTGGCATTGATAGCACTGAGTTATGGATATTGCCAGAAGGGACAGCGGTTTTATGCTCTAAAATCTGGTAAAAAAATTCAACGAATCAGTATGATTGCAGCCTTAAACGGCAGAAAAATAGTTGTTCCGTTAACATTTGAAGGCCACTGTAATATGGATATCTTTAATAAATGGTTTGAGCAGTTTCTGACACCGATTTTGAAACCTGGACAAACTTGATAATGCTACTTTCCATAAGTCTAATAAGATTTGCTAAAGGAGTTGGTGCAGAAATTTTATATCTACCGCCTTATTCTCCCGATTTTAACAAAATTGAGCATCATTGCTTTGCTATAAAAAACAGAGCTAGAAAAAACATCCCTCTATTCACATCTTTTCGTCATGCTGTTGATTCTGCTTTTCTATAAGCTTTTCGGACTATTATGAAAAGAGCTATACTTAATGACCAAGAGCATAATTATTACTACAAATAGGTGGTCTTAGGCTTTCAAGATGACTATTTATAGCCCTTCTCATAATAGTCCAAAAAGGTCATGAGAAAGAAGAATCGACAGCATGACGAAAAGATTTGAATAAAGGAATGTTTTTCCTGGTTCTGTTTTTTATAGCAAACCAATAATGTTCAATTTTGTTAAAATCTGGAGAATATGGAGGAAGATATAAAATTTCTGCACCAACTCCTTTAGCAAATCTTATTAGACTTATGGAAAGTAGCATTATCAAGTTTGTCCAGGTTTCAAAATCGGTGTCAGAAACTGCTCAAACCATTTATTAAAGATATCCATATTGCAGTGGCCTTCAAAGGTTAACGGAGCAATTATTTTTCTTCCACTTAAGGCTGCAACCATGCTAATTCGTTGAGTTTTCTTCCCAGATTTTAGGGCATAAAACCGCTGTCCTTTCTGGCAATACCCATAGGGGTAGTCTTCAGTGTTATCAATGCCAGACTCATCTATATACACTAATTCTTTAGGTTCTTTTGTTGCTATAACCCTTGCAAATTGAGCTCGCTTTTCCTCATTTCTTTCTTTGTATCCATAGGTCTTTTTTTTCTTGTGAATCCTATATTTTTAAGTGCTCGATGAATTGTTTGTCTACTAATATTGCCCCAAAGCCTAGCCATCTCTGACTGAGTTTTGCCACCTTGCTCATTTGCAAATTCGGCAAATGCATTCCAGTCGGTAATTTTATGGTTATAGCCCACGCTTCCAGGCTTTTTTGACTGAAAATCTCCCGTTTTCTCACGTCTTTTCTTCCACTCATATAAAGTTGTTTTTCCGATCTTAAATCTCTTGGCAACAGTTTCTCCACTCTCTCCTTCATCCAATGCTTCCATTACCTTTTTTCTTAAGTCATAACTATATGCTACTAGCATCCTTGCCTTCACTACTATCAATCCATATCTTACTCTTTTTGGACTATTATGAGAAGGGCTATACTTTCAGCGAATCGTCCAAATCATGCTCTATTTTTTGTGTTTTTATCTCGAATTTAAATCCTAATTTTTCGCAGAATTTTTGAAAATATTCTTTAATAACATCAAACAAGTTTCTACTTTCCCCTTTATAATTTTTTAGTTCCTTAGGAATAGTAAGTAATAATTTGGCATCTTTATAGGTTACACCATCTTTACCATCTTGAGACTCAAGTACAAATTCAAGTGAAGTCGATAGATCGCATATTTTTTCTCCTGGGTTATCAAACTTCGTTACGAACACTAACATATCAGATTTTACTTTTGTACTGATTGGATCAGCACAATCAATACACATTGTTTTATTCTTGCTATATTCCCCTTTTAATCCATATTCCAAGAGTGAACTTTCAAGAATAGGGATGCTTACAGTAAATTCATACCCCGCTTGGTTACAATTAGTGATTATTTCTTCTAAAATAGAGTCATTTGGAACACTTGCTTCTGCGTATTGGAACATTTCCTTAAAAACTTCTTTTACAAATGGGCGATAGTTCTTATTCTCATCTCCTACTTTTAGTAATAGATGCAGATGCTCTCTTCCAGCATTGTAAAATCTCTCGAAATCTTTCCAATATGAGTTGGTTTTCTGATTATCAGGAATTTCAGAATCTTTGCAGTGACTTTCCCATAATTCACATAATGCATTATATGCAAGTTCTTTTTCAAGATCCTTGAGGACTGAATCAACAAAAGCTCTACCATAATCTGTATCTATTTCTCTTTGTTTTTTTCTTGCAGTTTCATTACTGTATATATCATAACTATTAAAAAGGTTGCTTTTGCGATATTGAGCTCCTTCCATTAACGCAGAGGTTAAAACTGTATCTATAATTTTTCCATTAATAACAAAGTTCATTCTTGGAAAATCGAAATACATTGTTTCACCAGAGTTTGCTGATTTATTGCTCTCACCAGCCTTTAATTCACTAAAACCACATTCTTTAATTTTAGCCTTCAATGTAACTATTGGATTTGCCTCACTCATACTCCCTCTTTCTTCAAAGTCAATTATACCATAAGAGTTATTAATAGATTATTGACAATATGTAAGCGTAACAAAGGCTTTACACTATCTGTATAATAAATACGCTAAGACAAAAATTTAGATCTAGAAAAGATAATTGGACTTTATTACATTCCATCTATAATAATTTAAAGTAGCAAGCCTCAAACTAGAAGCCTGCTATTACTTACTGGTTACTTTACATCAATTCTCTTGATATGTTTCTCCGACTTAGGTACGGTTACGTGCAATACTCCATCTGAAAAATTAGCAGACACTTTATCTTGCTCTACATTTACTGGAAGCTGAATAGACCTATAGAAAGATCCATAGTATCTTTCTCGATGGTAAAACTGCTTATCTTTTGACTCGTTATTACACGTCTTTTCACCCTTCACTATTAAGCTGTCGCCAGATATACTAATGTCTATGCTTTCTTTGGAAATACCTGGTAGCTCTAGCGAGAGACAATAGCTTTCTTTTGTTTCATAAAAATCGCAAGCTGGTAATAGACTACTACCTCTTCTGGAAAGCTCTGAGTCCCATCCTGTAAAGAAGCTATCAAATATGTTATCAACGGCTCTTTGTAGTCCTCTTACACTAAAGTTATCACGGTTATTGTTTTTATTTGAATGAACTATATTACTCATGTTGTACCTCCTTTCACTAATATATGCATTACGTAATCATTCTACTTACTAATTTCAATCCTAAATCTAAAGTCAGAGCTTTTGTTAGATGTGAAAAGTTGTTCCAATTTACTATGACTTGATTATGAGAAAAAAATCTTATTTGGATTACCATGGGTAATGCTATAAACTAGATTAATTGTAGTACGTAGAGTTATTACATTCCTCCCATTTCTGCGATTATTTTCTTCATCTTCATTTGATAAGTATTTTACTTTTCAAACTTACCTCCAATGATTTATTTAATATTCCCCAACTTTGAGTGCACTAAATTTGCTCATTTTCCCTTAACTTGACACGTATACTTTTTTGAATATTCCCATAAAACCTTTAAAATAATCTTTAAATTACTAAAGCCATTACTTAATGTTGAAAGTAGCTTGTTCTGCTATTTTTCCTTAACTTAAACGTACTGTACTTGAGATGTACTTGAGGTAATCACTACATCGTTAATATTAGTATTAGGATTACTGATGCTAAGAGGTTTACAAACATCCATCAAAATTTTTAAGTCTTCGTTACTCAGGTAACTAAATATTTTTTCAGTACAGTCATATGGTAACTCAGGAAAATTGTTAAAGAGAAAATGGAAAATTTTATTGCCTTGTTCAAGTAACTCTTTTCTTTCCATACCCTTTCTGAAATGACTTTCGATCATACTAGCATATATTGGAAATTTTGTTTTATAGTCGTCTGATTTTAAAACCTGCACTATATTTTCATTCCTCATATATATTGCTAATGAGCTTGTACCCTTCGCCAAGATATCATAAAATGAAATGTTAGGATTATTAATCTTCTCACTCTTCATGCTTGCTATTTCTTCCTCACATTCATCCTGAAAACCACTTATTTCACCACTGCTACTCATTGATAGTAAATTTTTTTCACTTACATATAAATTTGCGGTTTTCATTTTAACTATGTGGCGTTTCAGAGCTTCAGCAGTTACTTCACACGAACAGACACCACGATCAGGATCGTAATAACCATCATCATCAGAGCTATAGTTGTTGAGTTGACTATAGAACGACCTTATTCCAGATATAGCATGATCAAGAGGTGTATGATTATTTCTACTTGTAATATTAATATCAGAGCCATACTCCAGAAGAGTGACAACAACTTCTACGTGTCCTTCTTGAGAAGCAATGTGAAGTGCTGTTCTGCCATACTCATCTCTAGAGTCAATATTAGCACCAAATTTCAAGATAGTCTCAATAATTTCCTGATAACCTTTTTTAGCACCTAAGTGCAGTGGTGTAATGTCACTTTTAATTTTAGAATCAACTTTGGCACCGCATTCTAGCAATACTTTTACAACCTCTTTATGACCCTTTTGAGTTGCAATGTGCAGTGCAGTGATTCCATCCTTTTGCTTAGCATTTACATTAGCTCCTTTATTCGAAAGCATCGTGCTAATTTCTTCATTTCCTCTTTGAGCAGAAAGATGGAGCGGTGTAATGTCACTTTTTACTCCAGAGTTAACATTTGCATTGTATTTCAAAAGAGCTTCAACAACTTTTACATATCCTTTTTGAATAGCAGCATGAAGTGTTGTTACACCATTTTTAGTTTGAGCATCTACATTAGCACCTTTACTCAGAAGCAGTTTAGCAATTTCTCCCTTAATATTAATATCAGGATCTTCATTAGTGAGAAATCCAAAAAAACCTTCACTTTCACTTAAAGCAGTAAAATGCAATGCTGTTCTTCCATATTTGTCACTAGCATTAATATCAGCATCATGTTGCAAAAGAGCTTCAACGATTTCTATGCATTCCTTCTTAACAGCAATATTCAATAGATCAGGACTATCTTTTATATTAGCTCTATTAGTTAAAAGTAGCTTGGTAACTTTTAAATCGGCATTCTCAATAGCATAAAATATTGGAGTTTTTCCGGTTTTATCTTGAGCATTTATATCAGCTTCATAGCTTATCAACAATTTAGCTACTTCTTCCTGTTTGTTTTTGGCTGCACTATGTAAAGGTGTAAAACCTCCTTTAAATGTTGAATTGTATAACGTATTAACATCAGCACCATACTTTAATAGGTCTTCAATAATTTTCAAATATCCTTTTTCAACAGCAGCATGTAATAACTTAGGATTATTTGCATCTTCTGGGTTAACAATAAGGCCATATTCTAGAAGAGCCTCAACAATCTTTTTATACTCTTCTCCATAGCCGTGCACTGCGATTTTAAGAGAGCTTCTGTTACTTTGATCATTAATATCAGGACAGTACCTAAAACATCCTCAACAATTGTTAAATATCCTTTTTCAACAGCGAGGTGTAGTGTGGTTTTGCCATCTTTATCCTGATTATCAACTTTAGCTCCATGTTGTAAGAGCAGTTTTACAACTATTTTACGTCCTGTTTTGGTAGCAATATGAAGCGGCGTTAAATTACCATTTGTGCTAGCATTAATATCAGCACCTTTATTCAAGAATAATTTCACAGCTTCTTCATTGCCTAGTTCAGAAGCAAAATGTAGTGGCGTATATCCTTCCTTCAATGTGAAAGAATGAGTACAAGCACCATGGTTTAGAAGATCTTCGGCAATATGCATATATCCTTTCTTAGCAGCAATATGAAGAGGGGTTATACTATCTTCCCCTTTAACATCAACATTAGCACCTCTACTTAAAAGCAACGTGATAACTTCTTTACTACCTTTTTCAACAGCAAAGTGCAGTGGTGCATAACCTTTTTTCCATGTTGAAGTACACACACAATTAACATAAGCTCCATATTTTAAAAGATGCTCAACAATTTGTAAACATCCTATCTCAACTGCAACATGAAGTAGACTTGTACCATTATTGTCTCTGGCATTAACATCAGCTCTATGCTTTAAAAGTAATTCAGTAACTTCCATTTTCTTATTTTCAATTGCATTGTGAAGTGGAGTTCTACCATATTGATTTTTAGCATTAATATTAGCACCTTTGTCTAGAATCATCTTAACAATTTCTATGTCACCATTTATAACAGCAAAATGAAGAGGAGTATTAGAATGCTTTTTATTTTTGCTGTTAACTTTAGAACCGCTTGTTAAAAGTAGCTTAGCAACTGCTGCATGTTTGTTCTTAACAGCATCACAAAGTAAAACATATCCTTCTGACCATGCTTGTGAGTAAGACAGCCCAAAAGAATTGATTAACTCCCTTGCTCTTTCTAGTCTTCCTTCACGAACCGCAGAAATTAAACTGTAGTTTATATCCTGATTACCTAGCATAACTACTTGCCCTCCAGATTATAACATTTTCCTTATATTAATATAATTATAAATAGATGATATATTATCCACAGTATATAATATAAGTCAAACTAGTTTAAACATAATATTTTTACTATCTTGCAATGTTTTAGTTTCTGTAATGAATTCAGGTGTTTACATACACTCCTTTAACGCAATAAATATGTCTAATAGAATCAAATGGTAAACTTGTAGCTGTGATGCGGAGTATAAAGTAGCCCATGTACCAAAAACTTGTACTTTTTTCTACAATCTACTTTCCCTTAATTTGACTCTATGGCTTGCTGAAACTCAGATATTGTAACTGATTTAAGTATAATATAACATTAACTTAGGTTATATATAAATATTTCAATAGTATTATTCAAAGTTTCAAACTTTTAACTCCACTTTCTATATTGACGTCTTGTAAATTTTGATCTGGCTTTTTTAGCATTTCTAACAATTTACTCGCAACATTCTTATGTCCATTAGCTATAGCAACTTGCAATAATGTATTCCCTTGATTATTACGGGCGCTCGTTACAGCTAAAAATTCATCTTGCTTTACTACCCTTAACTTGTTGATAATCCCAACATTACCTTTTTTTGTATCTTCAAACAATTCTTCAACTAATTTCAGAAAGTTAGCAATTTTCTGATCTTTGGAAAGATTAATAGGTGTTTTGCCTTCTTTATTCTCAATGTTGTAAGTTGCACCATGTTTTAATAAAGATTTTACAACTTCTAAGAAGCCATTTTTAGCAGCAACATGAAGTGATGTAGTACCACCAGAAGTTGTTCTAGCATTAATAAAGTCATTTAATTCATTACGACTTACATATTGTAATAAAACTTCAACAACTTCTCTGTACCCTTTGGAAGAAGCTATATGTAATGACGTATTGCCCTTGTTAGTAATTTGAGCAACTTCAGCTCCATTTTTTAATAAGGTACTTACAACATCTATGTTGCCGTTGTTAACAGCATGGTGTAATGGTGTTCTTCCATCGATATCTTTGAAGTTAACAACTACTCCCCTTTTGATGCAATTCTCAACCGCTAAAGGATTGTCATTTTCTATGGCCTGAAGTAACTTTTCAGAAAAAGCAGACTGTAATCTCTGCTTGATTGACTCTAAAAACCTTTTTACAGGAATGTCAATATTAAGTTCAACCATTTCTATAAACGATCTTACATCTTTCTTTAACTCACTATGCAATAACTTATAATATTTTGTACCTTGCCCTTTGGAAACAAAGCATTTAGCCTTTCCACCGTAAGCTTCATCTGTATACCCTGACGTTATGTGTTTTGGATCAAATTCTAGTGCTACTAGCATATCATTTACTGACTGTATGCTTTTATTATCTATTGAACCAGGTACACAATCTTTGTATACCTCAACTAAGCGATATGCATTTCCTAGGTAATAAGAACCTTCCTTAAGAGTTTTCCAAGGAGAAGTATTTTTTTCTGAACTATATGGTTGCGACATGCTACGCAACATAGGAAGGTAAAGCTCAGAAAAACGGATATGCACCTCTGTAGCACTTTTAAGCTTCTCAAGTTGATCCAACTCACATTCAGGGCTAAACTGTGATTGAACTTGATCTGGCTCTTTCAGCATTTTTAACAATTTACTTGCGATATTCTTATGTTTATTGGCTATAGCAACTTGTAATAATGTATTCCCTTGATTATTACGAGCATTTGTTATAGCTAAGAACTCATCAGGTTTTACTGTTCTTAGCTTGCTGATAGATTCAACATTACCATTTTTTATATCTCTAAACAATTCTTCAATTAATTTCAGTAGGTTAGTAACTTTTTGGTCCTTAGAAAGATCAATAGGTATTTTACCTTCTTTGTTCTCAATGTTATAAATTGCACCATGTTTTAATAAAGATTTTACAACTTCCAAGGAGCCACCTTTAGCTGCAACATGAAGTGATGTAGTGCCACTAGAAGTAGTTTTGGCATTAACAAAGTCATTTAATTTATCACGACTGATATGTTGTAACAGAACCTCAACAATTTCTTTGTAATATTTGGAAGTAGCAGTGTGTAATGGTGTATTACCTTTATTAGTAACTTGACTAACATTAGCTCCATTTGTTAGTAAGATGTTTACAATATCTATGTGTCCATTGCTAACAGCGTAATGCAACGGTGTTCTTCCATCAATATCTTTATCGTTGGCATCAGCTCCATCTTTTAACAGACGCTGAACAGTTCGTATATCACCTTTACTAGCAGCAATGTTGATATCTTTCTGCAGATGCTGGAGAACCTCTGATGCTTCGCTACCCTCAAGCTTAAATCTAAAATTAATCATCTCTATCTTTTTTAAAATATCTAAAACACTCGGATGACTTGGTCCAAAAACAGCTTTTCTTTGATCAAAACTTTCTCTGTAGACTTTAAGTGCGCTGATCCATTTGCCTTGAGCAAAAAGTACATTTGCTATGTTGTATTGAGTATTCAAGGTTTCTGGGTGATTTTGTTGTAAAGCTTTTTTCTGTATATTTAAAACCTCTTGAAAAGCTTTCAAGGCTTCATGATATTTATTTTGATTGAAGAGTACCCCAGCAATGTTATGTAACGTTCTCAAGGTATCAGCATGATTAATACCTAAAATTATTTTCTTCTTTTCAAAAACCTCTTTATAGATTTTTAAGGACTCTTCGTATTTACCTTGGTTAGCTAGTACCATTGCTATATTATTTTTGGCACTCACAGTGGCTAGATCATGTGTACCTAGTGTTTCTTTCCTCTTTTCAAAAACTGCCCTATTGATATTTAACGCTTCTTCATATTTTCCCTGTCTATCTAATACTAATGCCATGTGAAACTGAGTATTTAAGGTATCTGAATGATTTGACCCTAGTATCTCCTTTTGTCTCTGATAGACTTCTTGATAAATATTAAAAGCTTTTTCATCTTTCCCCTGTCTATGCAGCACTAAAGCGATTGTACTTCTTGTACTTAAAGTATCCTTATCATTTAAACCCAGCATTTCTTTTTGTTTCTGAAAAATCTCTTCAAGCACATTTAAAGCTTCTTGGTAAATTCCTTGCTTATATAGCACTTTGGCTATATATGTCTGAATATCTAAAGTACCAGGATTATCTGGTCCTAGTATTTCTTTTCTTCTTTCAAATGCGCTTCTGAAAATACTTAAGGCTTTTTGGTAATTACCTTGATTCAAGAGCACTAAAGCTGTATCAATCTGAGCAGATACGTCTCTTTGCAATATCTGCTTTAACTGCTCGACTTTTGAAAAGTTACTATGTACTGCAGCAACTACTAACGTTTTGTTCTCTCTATTACGAGCACTCATCACTGCTTTTACTGTATTAATATCCTTTATCTTATTTAGGTCATTAATAACTTGAGCATTACCTTCTTTAACTTTTTTAAATGATTCACTAATTAACTTAAATAAACTAGTTATATCTCTATCTACAGTGAAGTCTGATGGTGTTTTACCGCCGTCAGAAACAGCATTATATACTGCACCATAGGACAGTAAAGCTTTTACAATTTTTAAATGTGAGAACTTAGCAGCATAATGTATAGGAGTAAATCTCTTGCTACCAACCGCATTAGGATTGGCTTTATTCTGTAATAAAATCTTGACAACTTCGTCATAGCCTTTCCATGCAGCATAATGTAATGACGTTCCACTATCAGCATTTTTTGCATTAACAAATGCTCCTGCTTTAATACAATTCTCTACCTCTAAAGAGCTATTACGTTTTACAGACTCAAATAATTCTTCAGTTGATGCTAATAAATTGATAACATCTTTGTTGTTAGCCATTTCTAAAGGTCTTCTATAAAGCTTGTCAACAGCATTATAAATTGCACCATTTTTTAATAAAACTTCAATAACGTCTTTATAACCAAAGTTAGCAGCAATATGCACAGGACTTGAGCCATTAGCATCTTTGGCGTTGACGTCAGCACCTTGCGCTATCAAATACTTTACAACTTCTAAATGACCCTTCATTGCAGCATAGTGCAGTAATGTTTGATTAGCTGCGCCAGAGTCATTAATACTTAACCCCTTACTAAGGAAAAATTCTACAGTATCTTTATGACCTTCTCTAGCTGCAATATGTATAGGCTTTGAGCCAGAGGCATTTTTAGCATTAATATTAGACCCTTCATCTACTAGACATTTTACCATTTCTAAGTTATTTTCCTGTGAAGCAATGTGCAGTATCGTCCAATCATCGCTGCCTTTAGCGTTCATATCTACTTTTTTATACTGCAGTAACATTTTCACCACTTGCAAATGACCATGTGCAACTGCTAATTCTAAAGGTGTTCTGCTCTTATTGTCCTTAACATTAACTTTTGCTCCATTACTTAATAGGACTTCAATAACATTAACATGGCCGTGTCCTGCAGCTATATGTAGTGGAGCACCTTCAACATTTACAACGTTAACGTTAGCCCTGTTTGCTATCAAAATTTCAGCAACTTCTTCATGGCCTTCTTGTGCCGCAAGATATAATGGTGTTGTACTATTAATAGTCATAGCATCAACATTGGCTCCCCTTGCTATCAGAGCATTTACTATTTCCTTGTGGCCTCTTTTAGCAGCCAAATGTAATAGTGTAGCATCTTCAGGACCTTTCATATTAATACGGGCCTTGTTTTTTAGCAAAATCTCTACAATATCCCTATAACCAGCGAGCACTGCTAATGATAAAGGTTCACCACCTTCTGCATTAACACTAGCTCCATTTTCTACAAGAACTTCAACGATCTCCTTATGATTATGCTTAATAGCAGAAAGCAATGGTGTTAGGTTGTTACTCTTAACATTAACATTGGCTCTATTTGCTACCAAAATTCCAACGATTTCTTTATAACCTCCCTCCACAGCTACATGTAATGGTGTACTACCTGCAATACCTTCCATATTAACTTTGGCTTCATTTTTTATTAAAAGGTTCACAATATCTTTGTGACCCCCTACAATAGCTGCATGTAAAGGTGTAAGACCATAATTAGCACTAGTATTGACTTCAGCTTTACTTTTGATTAGAAAAGCAATAGCGTCTTTATGTCCACTTAGAGCAGCTACATGCAATGGCGTCATGCCATCATTAGTTCTAGCATCAACTTCAGCTTTATTTTTTATTAGAAGATCAATAATATCTTTGCTACCATTCATTGCAGCTGCATGTAATGGTGTACTACCCTTAATGTCTTGAGCTCTAACTTCAGCTTTATTTCTTATTAGGAGTTCAATAATATCTTTGTGACCTTTCAGAGCAGCTACATGTAATGGTGTTAGATTATTATTGGCTTTATCATTGATTTCTACTCCATTTTTTATTAAAAGCTCAGCAACTGCCTTATGACCACTCTCTGCTGCATAGTGTAATGGCGTAGCATTATTTTTATCTTTAGCGCGAATGTTAACCCCATGCTCGAGAAGAGCAACAACTATCTTCAAGTGGCCACTCTGCACTGCAAAATGTAGTGGGGTTATACCTTCCACAGTGGCAATACTAGCATTTGCCTTATTTGTCAGTAAAGCCTTAACAATTTTCTCATGTCCATCTTTTGCTGCGTAGTGCAAAGGTGTGTTATTATAGGTTTTGTCAACAACATTAACATTAGCTCCATGCTTCAATAAAATATTAGCTATCTTTTCATGACCGTTTTCTATTGCATAGTGTAATGGTGTACAACCATCTATAACTCTGGAGTTAACATCGGCTCCTTTGAGAATTAAAGCATTCACTACTTCTAGGTGGCCATTTAGTGCTGCTGTATGTAATGGTATTCCCTCCTTATCGTTTCTTGCATTAACATTTGCCTCATTTTTCAGTAAAAAATTAACTAGCCCTAGATAACCACTTTCTGCAGCTATATGTAGTGAAGTAAAGCCACCCATAGTTTCGTTGATGTCAACATTCGCTTCTTTTTCCAGCATAATCTTAGCAACATCAATATGATTGTTTTTTATTGCATAGTGTAAAGGTGAAAAACCAGCTATATCTTTGGTATTAGTATTAGCATTATTTTTTAGTAGAATTTCAACAGCATCTTTGTGACCATTTTTAGCTGCAATATGTAGTGATGTTTTGCCACTATTATCTAGATCATCAACATATACACCTGTTTTTCCTATAAAAAATTCCACAATATTTTTCCTTCCATATGCAGCAGCAATATGTAGTGGGCTTTGACCATTAATATCTTTAACATTAACGTCTAAATTTTGATTAAGAACAAATTTTATAATTTCAAGACTAGGTCCCTTAGCAGCAAAATGTAATGTAGTCCATGAGTTAATACTTCTAGCATTGATGTCTGCTCCTTTTTTGAGATAACTCTTTAAGTCTTCAAGATTTCCTTCTTCCAACGCAGCAAACATTTTTTCCTGATTAGTAATAGTGATAAGGTTTTGATCGTATTTATCTTTCAGCTTGGAAGGATCATCTCTTACCGACTTGCCAATTTTCTTCTTACTTTTTATTACATTTTCTGAAATAAGTTTTTTAGCGTTCAAGATAACTGCTATTGAGGGATCAGATAACAATACATCAACTAAGGTATTATCGTGTGCTAAATGATTACGCAAACATTTTCCAGTTAATAAAGGAGTGTTATCATCTAAAAAAAGTAGATTGTTTTCTAGATGCTTCTCTGATCTACCTAAGATTGACATTATATCCAGAACAAGCATTTCTACTACTGCTTGCAACTTTTTATTCCTCTTGTAGGAAGGGAGCTTTTCAGTTAACTTGCCACTTAATGCGTTATCCCTCAAAATACTTTTCAGTTCAGATAACTTCAGTTCAAGCTGGTTATTGTATTTTTCTTCTGTTATATTGTAAGCCTTCCTTTGTTTATATGTAGGAATAAACGAACCTTTCTCATTCAACTTGTTCCTTAATTCCTCAATCCATTTAAGGTCACCTGTTCCAAGTTCAGCAATGTAAAAAATCTCACAAGTTAATCTATTTACTTTATCAAGGTTGTCATCCTGTATTCTTGACCTAACACTATGAGAAATTTTCATTGATAGTTCGGCAATTTCTTTAAGATTGTGAGACTCTATTTGGAAAGGAATATTCTCTAGTGTTTTATTAGCAAAGAATTTTATTCCTCTAATAACATTATGGTCAATCTTATTGTCGTTCAAACCAACATCTAAGCTCTTTAATGATATAAACGCCGTAACATAATCAGTTCTGATATTTTTTGATTTAGTTTTTACAAAATTGATTATGTTATCAATTTTATTAAATAGCTCCTTTTCATAATTCGTCTTGTCAGTTATATTATTGCTTAATTCTTTTATGAGTTTTTCAAGCTTATCATGTTCCATCACTTTAAAACTCTCTGTAATCATCTCATCTAATTCAACGTTACTAAATATTCCAGCAACTTCTTTTATCTCGTCTAAGCTTTCACTACTGGTAATTTTCTTTAGCAATATTCTGATCATTTTAATCTTGTTGTTGTAAAGAATGCCAGTAATTACATTATCGATCCTTTTAGTATCATTTTGAACACCAATAAAAAAGCTAACATCTGTATTTTCTTCAATCTCTGTTCTCTTAGAGAGCGAGTAAGCATGTGATAGTGAATTACGTAAATCTATAATGACTTCTCTTGTGTTCCTTGGTAATGATAGTAGAAGAAGCTCGCTTGTAGTGCTAGATAACTTAGGAGATTCTAGGGTGTTTTTTAAATATTCACCAATAACTTGTAAAACCCTTGTAATAATTAACTGCCCTTCCCTTTGTTTAGGATCAGCTGATAACGCCAACTTTATATAATCACTTATTTTCTCTAAAGAATGAATATCTCTAATTTGTTGATAATCGCTATACAACTCTCCAAATTGAGGATAATTTCTAACGATCTCTGCAACAACCCTCTCACGTTTTAACTTTGGGAGATCAGCAAATTTACCAATGTCCACACCTTCTATAATATCTTTTTCTTCTTTAAGTTTCTTTGCAAAATTTTCTAAGTGGTTTAGTATTTTACTTTTATTCAATGTGGCATTATAGAATAGATTCATTTCCTGTCGTTTTATGTGAGAAGAAACAAAACTGATCAAACAAAATTCCATTTCTTCCCAAGGTAGTCTATCGTAGGTTGATTTCAACTGCCGCTTTAATATATGAATATTTTGTGCAATAAACTTTGCTATGAATAAAAACTTTTCATCTACTTTTTCTGTGTTTGAATACTCTGCCTTTAACAGGCTAATATTTTGAAGTACTAACTCAATCCGCTCTCTGATGTTATTAAGATAACTCTTCACATTCTGATCTTGTCCAGAAGCACTAGAGAAAAAACGGAGGTTTATCAACTTATTTTCAACAAAAATTTCTATCTCTTCTGACAAGAATACGTTCTTTAGTTTTAATTCCTCATAAGATCGTGAAAGAATTTCATCTAATTCCCTGAAATGAACAGCAAAATAATTGCCTGGCCATTTATTAATGAGTGTATCAAGAAGTTCAACATTACCTGAACGTATAGCATAATAACACGCATTATGGCATGTTTCATCCTCATCATCTGGTAATATAGTAGTTTCTCTGATGCCAACAGATAAATTACTGAGAATTTTACTATTATTGCCAAGTAGGTATTCTAAAATCTTTACCTTATTGTGTTTACAAGCTAAGATAACTAAGTTAGTACTCTTAACAGGGTTGTTAGCATTATCATAATAGTCTCTCAAAGTTACTTGATCTTCTGCATCACTTATGTAATCAATAAAATTGCTTAATTTTTTTAAGCTATCGACATTACCATCTGATATTGCCTCTTCGAGTTCAGTTAAAACCAGGAGATAAAGTTCTTCAGCTTTTGCTTTTCTGCGGTAGAGCTTTTTATATTCTCTAATAAACTCCTCTTTTGATGTGTAAGAACGTGATAAAAACTGTTTATCTTCTTGATAAAAACTGGTTTGTTGTTTAGGTACATGCATAAACCCTCTCTGAGATATATTTACACCAGTATTAGAATAGCAAAGTTTACTTAATATGGCAAAATTTAAAATAGCATCTTTTGTTAATAAAATATTTTTGAGAGAATATCTACTAATCCTGCAATTTCAGGACGAAAAGCCTTCACAACATTTGGTTTTGGGTGTGGGAAATGTGTTGGTTGTTTAAATTTTTAGTAACACCTACTAATAATAACCCGTTTGAAAACAACAAAGAGAAATGATGATCAACTTACATAAAAAAGCACTAAGTTTAGTGTTTTGGCATTATAGCAATCTCTTATGTATCACCTCTCTGGAACCATACGACTAATTGTTGTTCATAAAAAACTCTAGTACTGACAAAAAATGTATTTATTCTAATCTTGCACGTTTGGTATCATTACTTATAGAAGTTTCATAAAGTCTTGTACCAGGCTCTACGAGATTATTTAAGGAACTTAAAGATTGAAAAGTACGTTTATTGGAATCATCAAACGCTACTATAAAGTTTAACAAGTTATCATTAGATAGATATTCAGTTATATTATATGTAGAATCATGGTCCAGAATAATTTTCTTTTCTTTGGCATCTTGATCTGCCACATCTAATTTAGTATAAAATTGTATCTTACTTAACTTATTTAACAAATCTGCTCTTTCTAAAAAAGGTTTTACCTTATCTAATATGATATCATTATATATAGGATAGCGTATGGAATAATCAATTTTTGCTAGTCTTACAGATAATTGATTATTATATAGTACATGTATGTTGAAGTTATTTGTAACAAATTCATATAGTGGAAGGCTATCTTTTATTTCATCTGTTTTCATTTGAAGAATTTCACAAACACAGTCATCTAGATAACTTGATAATTTACTGTAATTACTGCATCCTTTATAAGGAGATAAGTCAATAATTTTTCCGTAA
This sequence comes from Wolbachia endosymbiont (group A) of Clivina fossor, assembly GCF_964026865.1. NCBI lineage: Bacteria > Pseudomonadati > Pseudomonadota > Alphaproteobacteria > Rickettsiales > Anaplasmataceae > Wolbachia > Wolbachia endosymbiont (group A) of Clivina fossor. Next base: position 774,857 of record NZ_OZ034707.1, read on the forward strand.
TCCTTATTGAAGTTCCTTACTAAAGTAAATTTAATCAACAATTTAGCGCATGCTAGATCACTTACAGCGTTATCTAAAGATGTGGAACAATTATCATAAAGCCGTCGTTCACGATTTCTTATGTTAATATCAGCTCCATATTCTAATAGTTCTTTAACTACTCCCAGATTTTTACCACTTTTTTTTACAGCATGGTTCAGTGCAGTATTGCCTTTACGGTTTGTTGCATTTACATCAGCACCATGTTTCAGAAGTTCTCTAACTAATTCTAATTCCTTCCCCAGTGTTATAGCAGAATGTAGTGGAGTTTCACTATACATGTTTCTTGAATTGACTTCGGCACCACCTAACAAAAGCTCTTTAGTAATTTCTACACTACTAGTAGTATGAAGTAACGTATCTCTATTCCTTTCTACTCTAAGGTTAGCATTAGCACCTGCAGACAAAAGAGCTTTAACTTTTTCTAAGTTTCGTTCATAGACTGCTTTTTCTAATTCTTTGTTAATATTATTATTTAGCATATTTTTAAAATCCTCCTAAATTTCACTATTTTGTAACAAAATTTTTGTATATTTTCTAGATCTTGGCACCCTCATTAGAGTTTCATTTAAGAGAGCTATAACTTTAAACTCTTTACTCGATTTTCTACGCTGACATCTTGTAAACTCTGATCTGGACTTTTTAATATTTCTAATAATCTACTTGCAAGGTTTGAGTGTTTATTGATTACTGCAACCTGGACTAATGACTTGTCTTGATCATTACGAGCATTTGTTACAGCTACGCGCTCATCAGGTTTTATTGCTTTCAGCTTACTGATAATTTCAACATTACCATTTTTTGCATTCTCAAACAGCTCTTCTACTAATTTCAATAGGTTAGTAATATTCTGGTCTCGAGAAAGATCAAGTGGTATTTTACCTTCCTTATTCTTGATGTTATAAATTGCACCATGTTTCAACAAAGACTTTACAGCTTCAAAAAAGCTATTTTCAGTAGCAACATGCAACGATGCAGTGCCTTTAACTATTGTTTTAGCATTAATAAAATCACTCAATTTATTGTGGCTTACACGTTGTAACAAAGCTTCAATAATTTCTTTATGACCTTTGGAAGCAGCAGTGTGTAATGGTGTATTACCTTTGTTAGTAACTTTAGTAGCATCAGCTCCATTTGCTAGCAAGATATTTACAACTTTTATGTGCCCATTATTAACAGCATAATGTAATGGCGTTCTTCCATCCACGTTTTTCGAATCAATTATTGCTCCATTTCTAATGGAACTCTCAATTCCTAAATAATTATTATCTTCTATAGCCTTAAATAACTTCTCAACCAATTTTAGTAATTTTATGACTTCTGGGTTTCCTCTTCTTTCCGCAAAGTGTAATGGTAAAACATATCTACCTCCTTCAGCTCTAGCATTAAAGTATGCTCCGCTAATAAGCAGAGACCTAACTATATCTAAATTACCAATTTGTGCCCCTAAGTGTAAAGGTGTAGCATTTTTATCCATTTTTGCATTAACATCTGCTCCACTTATAATAAGAGTTTTGACTACCTTAGGATGACCATATTGAGCTGCAAGATGTAGGGCTGTGCCTTTATTTTGATTTTCTTTTACATTTACATCAGCACCATGTTTCAATAGAACGGTTGCTATCTGATCATAACCTTTTTCTGCTGCAAAATGTAAAGGAGTCCAATTTGTGTGATCTAGAGCATTAACTTCTGCCCCTTTTTTTAAGAGCAATTCAACCACCTCTAAATGATCATGGTCTACTGCAAAGTGTAGAGGTGTAGTACTTTTAACTGTTTTAGCATTAATGTCTGCTCCTTTATTAAGCAAAGATTTAGCAACTTCTAAATTACCATCATATGCTGCACAATGTAGAGGAGTCCAACTTCTGTTATCTAGAGCATTAACATCTGCTCCATTTTCAATCAAGAAATTCATTATTTCCAAGTAATTATGTTCTGCTGCTAAATGTAGAGCTCTTCTACCATCATCCATCTTTGCATTTATATTTGCTCCTTTTGCAATTAAGCTCTCTACTATTTTTAAAGAAAAACCATTATATGCTGCATTATGTAAAGGAGTCCAATTCTGATCATCCACGGTGTTAATGTTTGCTCCATTTTTAATTAAAAAATCACTCACCTCGAAATGACTTTGCTGCATTGCTAGATGTAAAGGTGTAAAACCTTCGTTTTTTTTAGCATTAACATTGGCTTTTTTCTCTATTAGTAACTTCACTACTTCTAAGTGACCATTCTGAGATCCTATATGTAAAGCTGTGGAATTATCGTAGTCCTTAGCATTAACATCAATTCCCTTTACGAGAAGAAGAGACTTAACTACTCCAAAGTGATTACGTTCTGCTGCTAAATGTAGAGGTGTAAGATTCTCATAATCCTTAGCATTAACATTAGATTTTGCTTTTAGTAAAATGTCTACTAACTCTAAAAAGCCATTTTGAGACGCTAAATGTAGAGGTGTAATCTTATCATCTGTTTTTGCATTAACGTTTGCTCCCGCTTCAAGCAGAACTTTAACTATATCTAACCTACCAGTTTGTGTTCCCAGATGTAAGGGTGTAATGTTTGCATCAACTTTACGATTACCTATGCCTGAAGATCCAGCGTTAATATTAGACCCTTGTGAAATAAGAGCTTTAACTACTTCGAGGTTACCATTTTGTACTGCAGAATGCAAAGGTCTTGCTCGATCATTATTTACAGCATTAACATCTAATCCCTTTTCAATAAAAACATTTACTATATCTAGATGACCATTCTCTGCTGCTAGGTGTAAAGGTGTATTAAGTTTATCTGTTTTAGTACTAAGATCTGCTCCATTTGCAATCAAGGTGTTGACTATATCTAAATATCCTTGCTGGGATGCAAAACTTAAAGGTGTAAAGCCTAGAATGGTCTTATGGTTTACATCTGCTCCATGAGCAATAAGAAAGTTAACCATCTCTAAGCGATTTTTTGCAATTGCAAAATACAGTGGCGTAAAGCCATCGTACTTAATCTCTGAGTTAATATCTAAACCCTCTCCTAATAAAGTGTTGACTAAATCCAACTGACCATTTCCTGCTGCTAAATGTAGTGGTGTAAGACTAAGATGTTTCTGAGTTTCATAATTTTCATTTAAAAACTCTACAAAAAATTGTAGCTGATCCAGATTATTAGATATTCTATTAGTAAACATAAAGGCCTCGCATGAAGAATTTATGTAAAATATAGTATCTACAAGTTTTTAAGCAAGATAAATCTTCTTCTTAAAAAAGATACTGTAATCCAATCTGTGTGCTTATAACTTTTTTATTTGATCATGAGTGATCAGCTGTCTCAGCTGCAATAGAGACACCTGCCTTAAGTAGTTACATCAATTTTCTCTGTTTTTTTGCCCTTTTTTTTCGCTGATGATGATGTCTTCATTCTTCTCAGTAGCCAACATTCTTTTTAAAGTATAATCGTTACGTGCACCAAGGAACTTAGAAAGAACAATAGGAAATCCACTTAAAAAGCATTAATAATTATACATAATTCTAATGATCTTCATGAAAGGGCTTAGAATAGAATTTAATAGACAATCTGATTTTAATTGATATTAAACTGATCAGACTGAGAGTTGAAAATATGGCAATAATTCTTTTAGACACAAAAACTATAAATCGTATAGCAGCAGGAGAGGTAATAGAGAGGCCAGCAAGTGTAGTAAAGGAATTAGTAGAAAATGCAATAGATGCTGGAAGTTCAGAAATAGAGATCAAAATAGAAAGTGGTGGGCGCAATCTTATAACTGTGACAGATAATGGAAATGGAATAGAAAAGGAAGATTTGGAACTTGCGTTTATGCGCCACGCTACTTCAAAATTAAGCGATAGTGAGTTAATAGAAATCAAGCACCTTGGGTTCAGAGGAGAAGCTTTACCTTCAATTGCAGCAGTAAGTAGAATGAAATTATCGTCTAAGGCAAGTGGAGCAAAGGAAGCATGGTCTATAAGGTATGAGGGAGGAGAAAAAATAGAAGAGGTTATTCCTTGTTCTTTGCTACAGGGTACATATATTGAAGTTCGTGACTTATTTTTTGCCACACCAAATAGACTAAAATTTCTAAAAACCGAGAGGGCAGAAACACAAAGCATTGTTGACATTGTAAATAACTTAGCAATGATTAACTACAGTATTGGGTTTACTCTCACTTCCAGTAATAAAAAGCTCTTAAAATATGCTAAACAAACTTCATTCTTTAACAGACTATGTGAAACAGAAGAAGAATTTCAGAGCAATTCGCTGGAAGTTAAAGAGGAAGAAGAAGGAATCAAACTTACGGGACACATCTGTAAACCAACTATTAGTCGTGGCAATTCAACTCAGATCTATACGTTTGTTAATGGAAGGCCAATAAAAGACAATCTACTTATTGGTGCAATTAGATATGCGTATCAAGATTTTATTCTAAGTGGGAGGTATCCTTTTGCAGTGTTGCACTTAGAGATACCATACGATCAAGTAGATGTAAATGTGCATCCAAATAAATCAGAAGTAAGATTTCAGAATAAAAGGTCAATATATGAAATAGTGAGAAGAGGGATAATAAAAGCATTATCGACGAGAATAGGCACGTTCGCAGCAAGTGATGTTAAGTCTCAAAGTATTGAAGAGTTTGATAGTCAAGAGAAGGTTAATAGTGAAGAGAAAAAAAATCAAAAAGAGTTTTATGAGAAGAGGCCAAGTCTTTTAGAAAATCGTCTAATGAAAGAATTCAATGCACCAGACGAAAGAAAGCAAAGCTTATCAGGAAGTTTTAAGTATGAAGGTATAGAGAAATCTACACCACAGAAAGGAGTTATGGTTCTAGAAAGAGAGCAAATTGATTTAATAGCGGATCATCCTCTAGGGTATGCACGCTGTCAGGTCTACAATACTTATATTATTGCTGAGGCTAAAGGCAAATTGATTATAGTAGATCAGCACGCAGCTCATGAGAGATTGATATACGAGTGCTTAAAGCAAAAATCAAGCATAAAAAGACAAAAACTTCTTCTTCCTGAAACAGTTGAAATTAAAAACCAAGCTGGAATGGAGATGGTTGAAACTTATAAAGATGAGCTTTTTAAAATGGGTTTTGATATTGAAATAGAATCAGAAGATAAAGTAAGGGTGAAAGAAATACCTGCAATCTTTGGAACAATAGATGTAAAAGAGATGCTAATTGATATAATAGATAAGTTAATGGAAATGGAAGATACGTTGCCAATAGGGGATAAGGTGAATAAAATATCAGCCACAATCGCTTGCCATGGAGCAGGAAGAAAAATGAAATTGGAAGAGATGAATGAGATACTAAGACAAATTGAGAAAACTCCATATTCTGGTCATGAAAGACCAACGTATATAGAAATGAAACTAAGTGATATAGAAAAATTGTTTGAAAGGAGATGAGTTCAGTTTGTCAAAAAGGTTCCCAATTAAGTATACGTAACAGCTCTTCTGGTTATGGAGTATAAAATGTGAAAAAAGAGAATAAATGCTCTAATTTTTTAGATTACAAAGTAATAGGAAAGGAAGTAAGAAATCGTAGATTAGCAAAGGGATATACTCAAAAAGATTTAGCAAAAAAAATCGGAACAACATATCAGGTAATACTGCAATATGAAAAAGGAACACGCAGAATTTCAATTAAGAAGTTATATGAATTAGCAGAAGCATTATCAACAACTGCTAGAGATCTAGCTTGCGGACAAGAAGTATCAAATGAGAAAGGGTATGAGGGAGAAGAGATAGTAAATCTAGTAAGAAGACATAAAGAGATTAAGGATCAAGAATTACGTGAAACGTTTTACTTATTAACCAAATTCATCCGTATTAGTGAGGAAAGAAGTGGAAAAGCGGTAAAAATAGAAGTAGCAAAGGGTTTAGTTAAGGAAGGAGTTTCTGCTCATGTTATCTCTCAAACGACCAGTTTATCTATTGATGAATATGATAATGATGAGAAAAAAATTTCTATTCCGTATAAAGTAGGTCAAAGAATAAAAGAATGGAGGTTGAGAAGAGGATACACACAAGAAGATTTAGCAAGTAAAGTGGGCATAATAAATCAAAGAATATATGAATATGAACAAGGACGAGCTGCTGTTTCACTTGAAGTGTTAGATGAAATAGCAAAGGTACTATTAATTAATATTACAGATCTGCTTCCAGAAACAACAGAAAATGAGAATAGTGAAGCAGAGCTATCAAGGTTAATAGAAGAATACAAAAAGATTAAAAGCCAAGAGCTACGTCATGTACTAATAAAATCTCTGTTTGAAAGCATACAAATTTGCAAAGAGAAAGTGAAGAAAGTAGAAAAGATGAAAATTGCAAAGAATTTAGTTAAGGAAGAAATTTCTATCAATATTATTTTAAAAACAGTAGGCATCTCTTTAGACGAAATTCAACAAATTTAAAATAAAAAATCAGTACCTATTAATATCCTTACTTTTTGATGAAAAAATAAGTAAAAAAGATTTAAAAATTGATTTGACTTCACTCAAAAGCTATGGCTTTATGCCAATGCTGACAAAAAACAGCAGTAAATATATAAAAACATTTTGTTATTAGTGAAGGGTAATTTTTATGAATAATAAGAAAGATCGTAGAGAAGAAATAGAATTCAGAGCATTAGAAAGCAACGGTAAAGCTCTACTTGATCGTGAAGTAATAGAAACGTTTCTAAGTGCAGTGCATGACAGGGAAGAAGCTCGAATTATTGCTAGAAAGCTAATAGATAGTTTTGGAATAGGAGGAGTTTTAGGCCAGGAAATAGATGACTTGAAAACTATAGAAGGGATAACTGACTCTACAGTAGCAGTAATTTTATGCCTAAAGGAAGCTTCAAAGAGGGTACCAAGAGAAGAGTTAAAGAAAGGACCTGTAATGGATAACTTGGAAACCATCGTAAAATATTTAAGAGTGAGTATTGGTTATTCAGAGGAGGAAAAGATGAAAATAATATATTTTGATCAAAAGTGCCATTTAAAGGGGGAAGAAGTGTTTACTGGTACAGTAGATAAGGTACCTTTTTACATAAGAGAAGTAACAAGAAAGGCATTAATAAGAAAAGCGACGTCAATAATAATATCTCATAACCACTCAGAAGGAAGGTTAAAGCCATCTGATGAGGATCAAGCTGTAACTAAAGACTTGGCTGCAGCTTGTCAGACTATAGGGATTAGGTTACTGGATCACATTATCATTACAAGTGTTGGATATTTTAGTTTTAAAGAGCAAGGACTGTTATAAAGCAGATGTTTGAAGATTTTCATGAGTTGTTTAACTATTTGAATGAAGAAAGTATTTGCAAGTACATTAATCATTCTCTATAATTAATGAGAAAATATATATTGAATTAATTATAAAGTAATAAAGTCGGTTGTAAACTTAGTAAAGTATATTTAATAGCGGAGGCTAATATGAGTAATAAAATAATTGTACCTTTTAATGATCAAGAAGGAGGTACTTACGAGTTAAACATTGATCTTGATAGATTATCAAAAGGTGAGGTATTAAATGCTATTGTAGGAATTGGTCGTACTAAGGAGCAGTCCACCTTTGTAAGCAAAACTAATAAGGCTAAAAAGCTTGGAGAGGTGCCTTTTCCTAGCAGAGACGTTCGCGAAAACAAAATCAACTACGGAAAAGGACTTGATTATATATATGGCACAAAACCTATAAGCAATCAAGCAGATTATCAAAATCCATTTTCTTCATCTTTGCAAAAAATAAAGCCAAGCGCAGAAACTTTAAGCTGGTTAAAAAGTGAAGTGGTAGAGGCAAAGAATGTAAATGAATTGCACAAAGTTATAGACAAAGTACTAGCTTCTGGAGGAAGGCTAAATGCATGTAATGATGGAGAGTGGAGCTTTGCTGAATATATAGTATTGGGTACACATTTTCATAAATTAGAAAAAAGTGATCGAAAAAAGATAATGCGTAAATTAATGCTAAGCGGTGCAGAGTTTCATGATACTTTATTGGAGAATAAATTGATAGGTGAAATCTATAATGAGCTACAACCAGAAGTTCAGCCACAGATAGATAAGCAACTAGAAGAACTAGAGAAAGCTGGCGGAAGTGCTGTTCAGGAAGGAGAATTAATAGATATCGAGATAGATAATAAAATGCTTTTTATGGAATTCTCTGAAGATAGCAAGGTAGAGGTAGCCAAAATACTGGAAGCAAACAGAGAGTTAGGAAGTAATATTTTAAAAATTGGCAATGATGCAGTTGAGGTTAAAAGTGAGAAAGGAGGTGTAAGAAACTATACCGATATGTCATACCAAATCTCATAAATAAGTAGGCAAATAACTCACAGAACAAATGGTTTTGATCGAACTTTCCGTAATATTACGAATGAATGCACATACAGTATCCTCCAATAAACTAACAGAGTCATATATTCTATTTTTAATGAGATTGTCTTTCAAATATTGCCATAAACGCTCTACTGGATTTAACTCTGGTGAATATGGAGGTAAATAGATTAAGGTAATATTTTGTGGTATTTTTAAACCTTTGGATCTATGCCATCCTGCACAATCCACAACAAGAAATGCCTCCCTTGTTCCTAAATATTGTGACATCTGCTCAAGGAATATATTCATACAATCAGTATTGACGTTTGGTACGAATAAGCTAGAACTCTCTCCATTTCTAGGATTAACTGCACTATAGAGATAAAAGTTTTGCCTACCTAATTTTACCTTAACCTGTGTCCTAATGCCTTTTTTAAACCACCCGTGTCCAATCTTTGAATGTGTGCCAAACCGCGACTCATCGAAGAAAAATAGCTCTTTTTCGGGATACGTGACAATAGTTTCATTAAGATTTTTTTTTAAACTCTTCTTGTTTATTTTTATCCTGTTTATTGTGCACAGGCCTTGGAGTAATATACGAAAAACCTAACTTTTGCATCAGTCTATGTGCTGTAGACTTACTTACCTCAATAGAAAACATTTTCTCAATTATGATTTTTAATTTCTTAGCCGTTAGGTTGGCTCCTTCTTCTGCTATGACATTTTTAATTTCTTCTTGCTGCTTGTAGCTCAACTTCGGCTTTACTCCACGTCCTGGTTGTATTTTAAACGCATTGACTCCTCCTTCCTTAAATCTTGTAATCCACTTCATCAATGTAGTTCTAGTAATTCGGTATATTTGAGCAACTTTTGTTATTCCATATTCTTTTGCAGATATTATTGCCTGTAATCTTCTTCCTATCTCTCCTCTTATGCCGTGCTTCTTTAATTCCAGGTTACACTTATTATATAATTCTTCTCCTATTGCTTTACTTTTTCCTGCCATAACTCCCCACTAATTCTTAAATTATTCTATTTTAGAAATTTTTCTTTATTCGTCTATTTATTTTTAGGAATTGGTATCAGATGGAAGTTCTGTTGTATTAGAATTTCCTACAAGCATTGGTGAGCTAAATATTATATTGTACCAGGACGTAAAAAATTGCAATCAAGTACAAGTAAAAGTAGCGGATAAGGAACTATGGGCTGAATTACAAAAAAGGGGGGAAGAAATAGGAAAAAATTGCCTTTTCGGTGGAGTAAAACTTAAAGAAGCAGTAGAGAGAGGTAATTTCACTAGATGTGGCATATGGAGTGAAAAGTGTGCTATAAAAGAGGTTAGCAATAATGAAGTATTGTCTCCGTGGGTAAATAGAATACGTGAAGGTAGTAAAGAAACCTTTAGAGAACTTTAATACGTCTACAGCTAACTTTAAGGTTCCAGAGGTTTGTTATATCTGAGCTATAGTAGAAAATATTATATATGGTTCTTTGCATGGAAAAAAGTCTAGACTGTGAAGTAGGGCAAAAAGTGAAAAGTTGGAGGTTAGAGAGAGGGTATACTCAAAAGGATTTAGCGGAGAAGGTTGGTGTAAAGTACTGGGCAATACTGCAATATGAAAAAGGGAGTCGTAAAATTCCAATTAAGAAGTTATATGCCATAGCAGAAGCACTATCAGTGAATGTGAGAGGTCTAGTTTGTGGAGAAACACTACCAAATGAAAAAAGATATTTTGAAGATGAAGAAATATTAAATTTAGTAAAGGGATATAAAGATAAAGAATTAAGCGAGGTATTTTATTTATTAACCAAATTTATTCGTTTGAGTGAGGAAAGAAGCAGAAAAGCGGTAAAAATAGAAGTAGCAAGGGGTTTGATGAAAGTAGGAGTTTCTGCTCATGTTATCTCTCGAACAACTAACCTATCTATTGGTGAGTATGAGGAGAACAAAATTCCGGTTCCATACAAAGTAGGGCAAAGGATAAAAGAGTGGAGATTGATACGAGGATATACTCAAAAAGATTTAGCGAATAAAGTTGGCATAACAAATCAAGGAATATACGAGTATGAACAAGGGAGAGCTGCTGTTTCACTTGAAATGTTAGATGAAATAGCAAAGGTATTATCAATCAGTATCATAGATCTACTTCCCGAATCAGATGAAGATAGTGAAGTGGAAGAAAAGCTATCAAATTTGATAGAAGAATACAAAAAGATTGAGAGTCGGGAATTACGAAATGTGCTAATCAAGTCTTTATTTGAAGGTATACATGTTTGTAGAGAAAAGGTCAGAGAGGAAAAGAAGATTGAAGTTGCAAGGAATTTAGTGAAAGAAGGAATTTCTGTTGATATTATCTTGCAAACGACAGGCTTATCAAATTATATGATTGAGAAATTTTTGTGATTTCATAAAAACTTAGCCAATAGTGGATTTTTTTGTGATAGAATATATGTTTGCTTCTGTAGGAAAAACAGCTTTTAGAGGATTTATCTATGATAATTCAGAGCATGTTGGCTCAGTAAGCTACGAGCTAGGGAAAAAAATAGAAGGTTGTAGGATAGTACAAGGGTATACTCAGGCAAAATTAGCAAGCAAAATTGGTTTAACACATAAGGAAATACATAACTTTGAACTAGGGTGCAAGGCTATTACAATCAAAGAATCTTATATAATAGCAGGAGCATTGTCAGTTAATGTTATAGATCTACTTCCAGGACCAACAGTACTAAGAGAAAACAGTTGGTATGAAGATGAGGATAAAGAAATAGTCTACCTAACAAAAATACATACAGAAATTAAGGATCAGGAATTACGCAAGAAGCTGTATCCATTAGTAAGGTTTGTATATATTAGCGAGAAAATTAGTCAAGAAGAAGCAAAAATAGAAGTAGCAAAGAATCTAGTGAAAGAAGGAGTTTCAGTTGATATTATTTCCCAAGTGACTCGCTTATCTACTTACGAATATGATGATATAGAGAAAGAAATTTGTACTGATTCTATACTCTACAAAGTGGGGAAAAGGATAAAAGAGCAGAGATTAATACGGGAATACACTCAGGAGGACTTGGCAAATAAAATCGGTTCAACACCTAAAGAAATACACGACTATGAACGAGGATATACAGACATTCCAATTGAAATATTATATAAGATAGCAAAGACATTATCAGTTAACATTAAAGCTCTTGGACTAACAGAATATGAAAATGAGCCAGTTTTGAGGTTTGTAGGTAAATGCGAAAAAATTGAGGATCAAGAATTACTGGATACGGTAGCCAGATCTTTATCTGAAGGAATGCAAACTGGTAAAGAAAAGGTTAAAAAAGCAGAGAAAATCAAGATTGCAAAAGATCTAGTTAAGGAAGGTGTTGCTATTGATATTATTGTGCGAGCAAGTGGCCTAACTGCTGATGAGTGTGAAAATTGAATTGTGTTAAACAATATATCAAGATATAAGTAAAAATAGTTATATATTTAATACTTCTATACAGAATTTGTTTATCACTTTTTGATTATCCTCTATCATTGCATTTGCCTCCTCCTGCAGAGATTTGATATTTTTTGATGTAATGTTATCCATGTCAGCCGACGCTAGCTTCAATTGCGATTGTATTCTTACGTATCTATTGCCTATTACTTGATTCATCTGATAATTTACGCAGTCCAATCCAGAGGCAAACATCACATTTAACAAAGGTTTTATCCAGCCTATTTTTCCAAATCTCTTTGAATTGGCATACTCTATGCTTCTATCTGTTCTGCCAGTACCTATCGATAACAATAGAATATCATCATTTGGAAATAACCTCTTACCACTCGCATATGCACAAGCCGCTGGATTATTGGCAAACACCCCGCCATCCACTAATACTCTTTTTATCTGGTTAATTTTGAGATGTTTTGGTATGAAATAAGTAGGTGCAGCCGTTGCAGCTCTGAGTGCATCTTTCAGCTTAATATTACCTTCTTTCCAGCTTTTGAAGAAAAATGGGCAATTATTCTGAATGTCGTAACTGGTAAGCAGTACATTATTTAAAGTGTTTTGTAGAGTATCATCACCAAAATATTTTTCTAATATCGATTCGATGTTTTTGTGTGGATATTGTGCACAGTTAAACCAAGATAATATTGATCGCCTAAAAAATGAAGACTTAAAAATATATGGTCCATATTCCCGATAGAACTCGACTAAATCATTAGCAGAATATTGAGGTTTATCTTTTTTACATAATCCTGCTATAACAATTCCACCAGTTGAGGTTCCTGCCATAAGATCAAAGATTTCAGCTACCCTCTTTCTTGTTCTTTTTTCTATTTCTGCTAGAATAATGGCTGGTATGATGCCCCTTATGCCTCCGCCGTCAACAGACAAGATATATCTAGTCATTGTGAAATTCAGTCGTTATTTGTGTTTGTGAATAGCTTCAAGTTCGTTGACTTCTTCAGTGAGGTTTTTCACTCTCTCTTCAAGTCGATAGACTATTTCGATTAGTCCTTGGTTTTTTTCTATAAATTTATCATAGATGTGTACACGTAATACCAAATCTCATAAATAAGTAGGCAAATAACTCACAGAACAAATGGTTTTGATCGAACTTTCCGTAATATTACGAATGAATGCACATACAGTATCCTCCAATAAACTAACAGAGTCATATATTCTATTTTTAATGAGATTGTCTTTCAAATATTGCCATAAACGCTCTACTGGATTTAACTCTGGTGAATATGGAGGTAAATAGATTAAGGTAATATTTTGTGGTATTTTTAAACCTTTGGATCTATGCCATCCTGCACAATCCACAACAAGAAATGCCTCCCTTGTTCCTAAATATTGTGACATCTGCTCAAGGAATATATTCATACAATCAGTATTGACGTTTGGTACGAATAAGCTAGAACTCTCTCCATTTCTAGGATTAACTGCACTATAGAGATAAAAGTTTTGCCTACCTAATTTTACCTTAACCTGTGTCCTAATGCCTTTTTTAAACCACCCGTGTCCAATCTTTGAATGTGTGCCAAACCGCGACTCATCGAAGAAAAATAGCTCTTTTTCGGGATACGTGACAATAGTTTCATTAAGATTTTTTTTTAAACTCTTCTTGTTTATTTTTATCCTGTTTATTGTGCACAGGCCTTGGAGTAATATACGAAAAACCTAACTTTTGCATCAGTCTATGTGCTGTAGACTTACTTACCTCAATAGAAAACATTTTCTCAATTATGATTTTTAATTTCTTAGCCGTTAGGTTGGCTCCTTCTTCTGCTATGACATTTTTAATTTCTTCTTGCTGCTTGTAGCTCAACTTCGGCTTTACTCCACGTCCTGGTTGTATTTTAAACGCATTGACTCCTCCTTCCTTAAATCTTGTAATCCACTTCATCAATGTAGTTCTAGTAATTCGGTATATTTGAACAACTTTTGTTATTCCATATTCTTTTGCAGATATTATTGCCTGTAATCTTCTTCCTATCTCTCCTCTTATGCCGTGCTTCTTTAATTCCAGGTTACACTTATTATATAATTCTTCTCCTATTGCTTTACTTTTTCCTGCCATAACTCCCCACTAATTCTTAAATTATTCTATTTTAGAAATTTTTCTTTATTCGTCTATTTATTTTTAGGAATTGGTATAAGTCAAGTTTTGCCAACCACCATATGAATCCTACAGTCTGTAGAACTATTGTTATTATTACCGCTATTGGGATTTTTTGCTTTTTCATGTGAAAGTATTAATCTATTATGGATGGTTTTGGGAGTTTATATAGAGATCATAAAAAACTTACAGCTTTAGTGATTTCTTTATGTTATCGGTTCTCTGCTTCTGCAAGTAGCTTTATTATTTGATCGTAGGGCTTGTCTTTGTTTTGCCTTGATTCTATTACAGCTACATCTCGAGGGTTTTTTCCACTTCTATCTCTAACATTAGGATTTGCACCTCTTTCCAGTAAAAAACTCACTACTTCTAAGTGCCCTTCTAATGCAGCAAAATGTAATGCTGTCCATCTTTCATTTTCACCTAATGCACTAATGTCAGCTCCTTGGTATACTAAAAATTTAGTAACTTTCAAGCATCCTGAATCAGATGCATGATGTAATGCTGTTAATTTAGGAACTCGTGTGTTAACACTTAATAAATCTTCTACTGAAAACTTTACTACATCTAAGTTACAATTTTGAGAAGCAATGCGTAGTATCGTTTTATAATTACCTTCAGCTTTTGCCTTCATGTAGGAATAGGTAGCAATAATACATACTATTACTGTTATAAGCCACCAAAAATGCAGCTTGTTTTTTGTATCTTGACCCAATTTATCCATATTCAACATCTTTTTAATATTAAATAGATCATTTACTCATTTTTTCTTAACATTACTTACTCAAAGATGCTGACAACATAGTAAGGTAACCTGAGCTATTTAAAGTATGCTCCGCTCTATTAACTATCCATTTACCATCTACCGCTTGATTAAAACCTATAAGATTAAGTTTAGCTTCTGCAAATAACTCTGGATTACCAGGCATAGTTATATCTAAAGTTTCATTGTTACGCTTCAATTGTTTTAACTTGGCATTTGCTGCACTTAGTGCTGACTCTGCATTTGGATAGATTTCTAGCATAATATAACTTGGTTCTCCGCTACCAACTGTTTCTTTAATAGTTTTACCCTTTTCATAGCTATGCCACTTTGCTACTACTGAATTATACTTATCACGTACAGTAAAATGCACTTTCCAATTAATTGTGTCTTGAGGTCTAATAGTCGTTGTTCCTAAAGCTTTTCCTGTGGCTGATTTTGCCATGTTTTTTGAAATAAATAATATGTACCCACCAGCTAATTTTGCCATTGCTTCACGCTCTGTTGCGATCTTTGTTAACAGACTTATATCACTTTCATCTACCTGATTAATATGGGGTATTAATACATTCTTAAATTCCTCAGCGACTTTGTATCCATATCCATGTTTTTGGGCTATTTCTTTTACTAAGTTTTCTATGGTAATTTGGCGCCATTCTTTTGATACTTTTGCCTTCAAAGATATTCTTAAATTTGTTGCATGAGCTTTGATTAGTAGAGTCTTAGGTGGGCCTTGTATCGTAACTTCGTTGACTGTATATACACCCATTGGAAAGATTCCCGTTTCCTTATAACCTAGTGCTATGTTCAATTCATTTGGAATTTCTACATTTTCATTGCCATAATCAGTACATATCTCTGCAACATCATCTATAGTACCAGATTCATCAGTAAGATGAACCGATATTACAGGATCTTTTATTCCTTCAATGCTAAATTCA
Source organism: Wolbachia endosymbiont (group A) of Clivina fossor (assembly GCF_964026865.1). Taxonomy (NCBI): domain Bacteria; kingdom Pseudomonadati; phylum Pseudomonadota; class Alphaproteobacteria; order Rickettsiales; family Anaplasmataceae; genus Wolbachia; species Wolbachia endosymbiont (group A) of Clivina fossor. The sequence goes on from NZ_OZ034707.1 coordinate 790,513, forward strand.
GGTTTCATTTATTCCCACACTTTTAACTTCGATTTTTTTAATTGCTTTTGTATTATAGGTAACCTGATCTTTAATCCTGCAGGCAAAAAACTTCCATACTCCGCAAGTCCAGGGTTTTCCTCCAATACTATTTCTACTGCTCCAGAGCTATGTCCATAGTGTTTAAAGCATATGTAATCCAACATTTCATTTTCTCGTGCTATATAATGTACTGTCATACATAACTCCTTAAACTTAAGCTAAATTCAACCTTTTTTGGTAATCCACAGGGAAAATAAGACGTTTGCTTTTCTTCTAACCGCACAACAACAAATCTTCCCAAAACATTTCCTAAATTGTCTACTAAGATACTTGGTTCCTGATTTTTCTCAGCTTCTTTCATACTTTTTAATTGATTTAAATCATTGAGATTATGGAAATAAATTACTCCTTCTAAGTCTATATTTTCTGCACCTTGACCAATATTTTGTAATGAAGGTATTTTACCAATACACTCAATAGTACTCCAACGATTTTCTTTACTATACCTTAAACTTGTTGGAGAAAGCTTATGTTGACCAAGTGATAGCATTAGTAAATCGGTTCTATTGAATCAAACAGAACGTCACGCGATTTTTCTCTTATTCTTTTTATTACTGCATCAGTAAGACTACGTACATCTTGGTTAGGTTCTGCTTTAATACTTATATTAAATGTAAAAGTTTGATTGAAAATTTTTTGTTCACACTTTTCACAGTCTTTTAAAACTTTCTCTGAATTATCTGCTATAGAACCTTTTTCTGTAATCACACTTTCAATAATATTCGTTCTACTATTCGAAACTCCACTAAAAGCATTATTATTCAATAAAGGATTTCCTTTACTAAAAACATTTCTATTTTCACTAGTTGCACTGCCTATTTTTGCTTCTACTGGTATCTCTAATGCTTTTATTGGATTATCATTAAACAATTTTCCTATACCAATCCAATTTTCTATAGGTTTTGTAATTGATTTCCAGATACTTGAGAAAAAGTTCTTTACCTTTTGCCAATTAGCAATTACAAGTGCTGCACCAACTGATAGTCCAGCAATAGCAGCTCCTATAGGATTGGTAACCACAGCTAGCGTTAAAGCTTTCAGTCCCATGATCACTGCTGGAATTACTCGCGCTGATAACGAAGTTAATACTGGCAAAAGTGTTCCATGCAAAATAGCCTTAAAAGTTAATATTCCACCTCCAGCCAATGCAAATGCATAACCAAAACCTACTACTGCAATCTTGCTAATAATAAGAGCTGAAATTATGCTCATAACTCCTGTAGTCAAAATTGGACACTTCTCTGCGAACCAAGCTATACCTGTAGATATAGACCTCAAAATCTTACTTATCCAATTTAAAGTAGGTAGCATAACTGACCCTAAGTTCATTCCTAGCTCTGCTATTGTATTTTTAAGTAGCTGCAAATTATTTGCTGTAGTACTTGCACGGTTATTAAATTCCTTTTGCATAGATCTATTATACTTTTCTTTATCAGCCACAAAACCTATTGCTTTTTTATATTCTTCCAAACTTCCAACTATCAATGCAATATCATCTTGATATTCTTGACCAAAGAGATTGAGAAGGATTTGTGAACGTTCCTGTCTATCTACTTTTTCTAGAGTTTCAAAAAAATAAAGTAGAGCGTTTTGCCCGTTTTCAGCAACCTTTTGTGACATTTCCTCTGCAGTGATACCTATCGATTCCAATGCTGCTTTGAACTCTTTTCCTTGCCCTTCAGCAGTTTGAAGTTTAGAAAGCAGAGCATTGACAGCAGTTGCTGCTTTTTCAGGTTGTTTACCTAAACTAATGAAGGCATTTACTAAACTACTTGTCTGATTAATATCTAAACCAAATTGTTTTGCATTACCACCCACTCTAGCAAGTGCTTCAATCATATCGTTTGCCTTAGCTGCAGTATTATCTGATAGGTAATTTATAACATCACCAACTCCTTCCATCTTCTCTACTGCAATTCCATAAATGTTAGCGAGTTTAGCTATGGAATCACCAGCTTGTTCGGCAGACATATCAAATGCTGTGGCCATTTTAGCTACTGTTGTGGTAAATTCAAGTAGCTTACCTTTGTTGATACCAAGCTGTCCACCACCTACCCCTACAACAACATTGCAAGCATTGATTTTTCTCCATATGAAAAGAGTCTGGAAGCTCTTTTACTCTAAACACGATGTTTATACCAATTCTCAATAATAATGAGACAAATGAAAAAGAGTGCTTTCCGCCTATAACTGGAGGTTTAAGTGAATTTATCGTATATTCTATTTGTCTTCCCAATAACGAAGTTTGGTATTACATCCTCAAAATTAATCTCAATTCGCTTAACTAACGTTCTAATAATATCACGTTTAGTTAGCCAGTCTGCATTATTAAGACTTGAGTTAATACTAGAGGAAAACCCCTCTAAATTTGTTACTACTAGAGTTAACTCTTGTGTGAGTTTTTTCTGATCAAATATCTTTTTCTTTTGTTCTTCAACCATTTTTAAGTTTTGTTTCATTGCTTTAATTCTTGGCTCAAATTCTTCTTGATCAATATATTCTTGAGTATAACTATCAATTAACCTTGCAATACCTCGTTTTAATTTATCTTCTTGTGTTTCAAGCAAAGCGCTTTTTTGATCTAGTGGTAAGTTCTGAAAGTCTACGTTTATACTCCTCTAATATTCTATTCGGATTTTTTAATAGATGTTTCACCTCTTCCCACACAGCCATGTCTAATGTATCTGTACGAATTAATTTGTTGTTACACATTTTATTACCGCCAAAACGGTATGAATCCGTGCCAACACAACGATAATATACCTGATTATTAGTTTTTTTCCCCTCCTTATTCCTTGCAGTGCTAGTACCATAATATGCATAATTGCAAAGCTTACATACTACTAAACCTTGCAATAAATGTCTTGCTCCTCTTTGTCTTGTTCTTGCTATTTTTCTATTCTCAGCTAATTGTTCTTGAACGATTTCAAATAAATCTTCGCTTACTATACTAGGTACTTTAATATAAATCCAATCCTCTTTTGGAACAGGATAAGTAGAATAATTATCTTTTGGATGCTCGCAGGAGTTTTTTTTCGGTCTTATATGTTTTAGTTTTACGCCAAACCTTGTTTTACCAAAAGCTGCTTGTCCTTTATAAGCAGAGTTTTTTAACATACTCAAAACTACAGCCCTATCCCAATACTCTTTTCCAGTTCTCGTCATAATGGACATAGCACTTAGCCTACGACATACTTCTCCTATACTGGCTCTTTCTCTTCCTACCAAAGAAAATACTTTACGAACAACTTCAGCTTCTTCTTCATAAATCTCAAATAAGGCCTGTCCTGTTTCTGTATTTTTGTTTATATAACGATAGCCATAAGGAGCAGCACTCATTACACTTATACAACCCTTATTTGCTGCATAAATCTTTCCTCGACGACTTCGTTCCATGATTTTTGCACGTTCGTATTCTGCTATCATACCTTGCATTTGTAATAGTAATTGAGATTCTGGATTATCGCTAATTTGATAATTTAAAAAAATGACTTCCACTCCTAATTTCTTAAACTCTTCAAGTAATATCATCTGATATGCATACTTACGAGATAAACGATCAGGAGAATGAATATAAACCTTATCAATGTTACCTTCTGCTATTTTATCACGTAATTTTTCCAAACCAGGACGGATTATGTTAGAACCACTATAACCATTATCAATAAATTTATATTCATTTAATAATTTATGTCCATCCATACTAATTTGATTCTCTATAGCAGCAATTTGGCTTGCTATTGTATCTTCTTGTGCTTGCCTACCTGAAGAAACTCTTGCATATAAACTAACTGTTACCATTTTACCGTCCTCAAATCTACTTTCTTATATTCAGAGTTTTCTTCCTTTTTGCTCGCTTTTATTGGTTTACTTAACACTAATTTTTCATATGCATCTAATAGATACAACTCTGCTAATCGATTTACTTCATAACTACAACTAATCCGAACTATTAATTTTTTGTTGCCCATGAGCTCTACCATATATTATTCATCGAGACATATGGTTATTTGATCATTAGCTCTATAAATAAATTCAACTCTCCGTTCTTTTTGTAGAAGCTTTCGAGAAATAGTCTTCTCAAGTTTCAGGTTTATTGCAATATTGTTGGCGGAGTCCCGCCGCGGTATCTCCTTAGCATAGATCCCGCTAACAAGCAGCGGGATGACGAGGTTATCTTCATACTGCCGCGAACCGTCATACCGCCGCGGCGCTAACAAGCAGCGGAATGACGATTGTCGATAAATCTAAGTTACTTTAGCAACAGTTATTCTCCACCAAATTACTCCGAATTTTAGTTGTATTATTTGCGGATTTCACTGCTGAAATCTCAAATTTTGAGCTTGTGTTCAAAAATGATTCAACTGACCTGCCAAAAAAATCGTGTCTCCACCCCTTGAATAGTTTATCTATCTGCCCAGATATTGACCTGGTTAACTCATCTTTTGAAGAAACTAATTTCCTTGATATGTTACTTTCTTTACATTTACTATCTAAAATAATTGAGAGTATATCGAATACAGATTTGTCATAATTATTCGGTAAGATGTTGTTTTGCTGCATCCAATTTTTTTCATTTTCATTAAAAATATTCACAAACTCTAGTAAATCTGCATCTTTTATATTTTTTGCATTCCTCTTGAGATCATCTAAAATCTCATCAACATGCTCTACATTTTTTTCAATAAAACCAGCTATTACAGCATTATTAATTACTTTATTACGATTCATATTATAGCGCTGTGCTAAGGTCTCTTGCCATTCACTAACTGCTTTAACAGTTAATACCAATCTTGGATTTGCTTCATAATTAAATTTAATTCTCTTCCATGCATCTTTTGGACTATGTAAATACTTATTTATATTAACTATTGATTCCATCTCTTCTTGAAACCAACACATCCTATTATTTTCTTCAAGTTTATTGCACAATATTTGGTATAAGTCATATAGGTGTACCACGTCGTTTATTGCATAGTCTAACTGATCCTCGGACAACGGACGCCTTAACCAATCTGAATTTTTAGCTTTAATTTTATCCAGCACTACTCCTTGATATTGCTCTACTACTTTTGAGTAACCAATAAAGTCATGATAATAATGACAAAACATAGCGGCAACTTGGGTATCAAAAATGGGAGTGGGAATACATTTAAACACAGTGAGTAAGGATTCTATATCCTGCCTGCAGCTATGAAACACTTTGGTTATCCCCTGATTTAGCATTATTTTCTTAATGAATGATAAATCAATTTCTGGCACTAATGCGTCTACAATAAAACTCTTCTCTCCGTAAGAAATTTGAATTAACGATAATTTTGGGTAGTAGGTTAAATTATTTCTAATGAACTCCGTGTCAACTGCTATAAATTTCGGCTTTTTTGCTATTAATTCTTCACACGTATCTTCCAGCTCTGATGTTGTACTAATTAGCATATATTTTTCACTTGGTGGTTCTACTTTATCTGACCTTACCCAGAAAAAGTAGAGAGAAAGTTAAGACGTTTTTGTCATGAGAATGATGCATCAAATTGTGCAGGAATGCAATAATTAATAGTAGAATGCCCACGTTGTTTGTTATAAAAGATTTCTATGTATTCAAATATGGCAGTTCTGGTTTGTTGAGCGAGAAGTATCAATAAGCAGCTCCCTTTTGAGTGAACTTTTCTGCAACAGAGTTATCGTAACAACATCCCTTATGGCTCATGCTGGAAATGATGTTTTTTGTATTCAATAGAAATTGGTAATTTTGAGAGGTATACTGTGACCCTTGATCGCTATGTAACAGCAGATTTTTATCGGGTTTGCGCTTATTAACGGCCATCAATAAAGAGTCAATAACCAATTGTTTATTTATTGAACTGCTCATTAACTACCATGCGTGAATATAGATCCTGCCAAATATAGCCATCCTTCTTTGGTTTTTATATAAGTAATCCCATATTTTATTTGGTTGATCGACAATAAAGTTTTGGTCTAATATATTGAGAGCTACGACTCTATTGTCCGTTTGTTGCTTCTTAGTTTTAAATTTTCTTCTCAATATAGCCCGAATACCATTTTTCTGCATAACACTTTGTACTGTTTTAATTTTTGCCTAAAGCTTTTAATTCAGCGTGAATTTTAGGGATCTGCATTTGGATGCTTTTTTTGAATATCTGCTAGAAGCCCATCTCTTGCTAATTCCTTACTGCTTTTTCCCTTAGCAACCCATTTATAATAACCACCAGCAGATATGTCTAAAACCCTACATAGTTCCTGTATTTTATAGCAATTTCTATATAAAAGAATACTTTACTCTTTTTGTTTGGCCAGGGCTTTTTTTTAAATGTCTCTTTCTCTTGTTACTCTTGCTAGTTCTTTTTTTAGATCAAATCTTTCTTTGTCATAAGGAGCCTTTGTCTGGAAATGCGTATGCTTCTGACATTTTTCCATCATATTTTCTTACCCATTTACTTAACATACTGCCATCTATGCCTAGATCTTTTGCTATTTTTTTACTTCTGTTTCTTTAACCAGCTTAACAGCTTCTAATTTGAATCCTGCTGCTTCTATTTGCCATATTTTGAAAAAACGTTTTATTTTACTCCAAAAACGTCTTAACTTTCTCTCTACTTTTTCTGGGTAAGGTCAGAGTATCCACTTTAACCTCTCTAAATTTGCTCATAACCTCTTAACTTGACGCGTATGACTCCCTACTTGGATGACAGATAGTAGTGCGAAAGCCTCTTACAACTTACTTTTAATTAGTCTAACCCATGCGTGCCAATCCCTCTCACCAAGATTGCTTTCAAAAGATAGGAGATCCTTTACAGCTTTTGAGCAAATTTCTTCACTTGGAATTGATAACTCCCTATTCATTGCTAACGTTAAACATTGAGTTTTGCACGCTCGTTCTAAATGATACGTGTAAAACATTGCTTCTTGTATAGTCCGACCACACGTTATAGATCCATGATTGCGCATTAACATGACAAAATTTTCTTTCAGATCAGCTATTAACCTCTTTCCTTCTGTATTGCTAAGTGCTAGGGAATTATAATTATGGTAAGAGATTTTATTGTAAAAGTGCAGTGCCCATTGACTTATTGGAAGTAGTCCATCTTTTAGAGAAGAAACTGCTACAATAGAAGGTGTATGCAGGTGAAAAATTGCTTGAATGTCTTTCCTTGCTTGATAAACAAAACCATGAATTATATAGCCAGTTTTATTATATTGATATTCTGTACCCTCAATCACATTTCCATCTAGTGATACTCTCATCAATGAATTTTCATTCACTTCGTCAAAGCGTATACCAAATGGGTAAATATAAAACGACTTTTGATCTTCAGAACATACCGAGAGGTGAGTATATGTATGATCATCCAGTTTAAGGTAAGACAAAATCTGATAGGCATAGACTAGATCCCTTTTTACTCTGCTCTTTGTTAACAACACAATCCTCTGTTAGAATCTTCTGAAGATTTATACACGAAAAAAGGCTTGTAGTAAACTAATAAGTCTATGCCACTCTGTCTTGCTTTCTGAATACCAAACACTTTTGTGTTGTAGCTTGCTTAAAAATAGTTATCGTTATTATAGAGTTTATATACAGAATTTATGTTTCTAAATTACATAATATCTTAACTATAAAAATAATTTTCTATGTAATATTTCATATGTTTTAAAGCTTTGTTTTTATGTTATTATAAATGTAAGTTTCAAGATTGAAAATAATATGGTAAATATTAACACAAAAAAACAGCCAGCAGGATTTTTCATATATCTCTCTGGTCTTTCAGGAAGTGGTAAACTTTCCACAGCAATAGAATTGTCCAATATGATAGACGCATTAATTGTAAATAGTAAGTTCTATAACAATGTTCAAGTTTGCTCTATATACAATGGTGTCTTTGAACGTGATCAAATACCTAAAGAAGTTCAAGATAGAATATATGACATTATGCAAATTATGCTTCAGGTAATAGAAAATTATCCGATTCACTCAAAAAATTACATATTTATTGATGAGTTGATGGAAAATAATGACCAGAACATGAGGATGTATGATTCAATAGTAAGGCTTAGTAAAAAAATGAACACAGAAATCCTTCCTGTGGTACTTATACCAAATCTCATAAATAAGTAGGCAAATAACTCACAGAACAAATGGTTTTGATCGAACTTTCCGTAATATTACGAATGAATGCACATACAGTATCCTCCAATAAACTAACAGAGTCATATATTCTATTTTTAATGAGATTGTCTTTCAAATATTGCCATAAACGCTCTACTGGATTTAACTCTGGTGAATATGGAGGTAAATAGATTAAGGTAATATTTTGTGGTATTTTTAAACCTTTGGATCTATGCCATCCTGCACAATCCACAACAAGAAATGCCTCCCTTGTTCCTAAATATTGTGACATCTGCTCAAGGAATATATTCATACAATCAGTATTGACGTTTGGTACGAATAAGCTAGAACTCTCTCCATTTCTAGGATTAACTGCACTATAGAGATAAAAGTTTTGCCTACCTAATTTTACCTTAACCTGTGTCCTAATGCCTTTTTTAAACCACCCGTGTCCAATCTTTGAATGTGTGCCAAACCGCGACTCATCGAAGAAAAATAGCTCTTTTTCGGGATACGTGACAATAGTTTCATTAAGATTTTTTTTTAAACTCTTCTTGTTTATTTTTATCCTGTTTATTGTGCACAGGCCTTGGAGTAATATACGAAAAACCTAACTTTTGCATCAGTCTATGTGCTGTAGACTTACTTACCTCAATAGAAAACATTTTCTCAATTATGATTTTTAATTTCTTAGCCGTTAGGTTGGCTCCTTCTTCTGCTATGACATTTTTAATTTCTTCTTGCTGCTTGTAGCTCAACTTCGGCTTTACTCCACGTCCTGGTTGTATTTTAAACGCATTGACTCCTCCTTCCTTAAATCTTGTAATCCACTTCATCAATGTAGTTCTAGTAATTCGGTATATTTGAACAACTTTTGTTATTCCATATTCTTTTGCAGATATTATTGCCTGTAATCTTCTTCCTATCTCTCCTCTTATGCCGTGCTTCTTTAATTCCAGGTTACACTTATTATATAATTCTTCTCCTATTGCTTTACTTTTTCCTGCCATAACTCCCCACTAATTCTTAAATTATTCTATTTTAGAAATTTTTCTTTATTCGTCTATTTATTTTTAGGAATTGGTATTAGGTGTGATCTACCGACATTACAAAAGCGTATTGCATTAAAAAGGCAAAGAAAAAATAGGAAGGTGACTAATGTAAATAGCATGATAGATCAATTTAGGATTAACAATTTATTTATACCACCGAGTGCCATAGAGATAGAAAATTCAGATATGAGTATAAAAGAAGTAGCTCAAGAGATAGTAAACCAGATGCACAGGCTTAGCCACATTGTATGTACGCGAAAGAATAGTCTATAATGATTTCATATACTGAGGCTCATTTAAATATAGAGCCTCAACTTCATTTAATTTTTGCTTGTTCTTCAGTCTATAATGAACCAATAGTCCTGCATGGCTAGCATTTAAATTGCAATCCATATGTGTAATGCAGTCACTGCTTGTAGCGTGACACTTGGATCCAGGGTCACGTGCTGCAGTTGGACCAGATAGCGGCAATAAATTGAAATCAAATAACTGCGTATAAAACCCTTGAGCATTTTTGATTATAGCTCTGATATTTTTTTTGCTATTCGTACAAAGCAAAGATATTGTGTAAGCTTGAACTTCCAGCGCATTAACTCCGTATAATGGCTTATTTGTAGCAAGATTTATACCTTGTGCTGCTGATATACCAACTCTAATTCCAGTGAAACTTCCTGGTCCAACTACTACCGCTAAATGATCTATTTTATCATAATTATAATTGTGCTTATCAAACAAAGTATTCAGAATTTGAAAAAATGATTCTACATGATTGTTGCTGGCGGAATTGCGCTCTACAAAACAATTACCATCATAATCAACTATTGCTATTGAACTACCAGTACCTACAGTATCAATCGCTAAAATAGACATTACTTAAGCTTATCATAGAGTTTTGTAAACATCATAGTAAAGGCACCATTACCCATAACATTTGCTGAAGTGATTATTGGATCAAACACTATATACAAGGCTGTGATTAACGAAAGCATTTCTGGAGAAAATTTGAGGTATTTCTCAAGAATAGGTAGCATTACCATAATTCCTCCTGCCGGCACTGCAACGATAGCAAACTTAAATAACAAAAAATAGAGAAGAAAAGTTACATAGTCCGTTGTGGACAATAAATAACCAGAAGTAATTACCATTGATAATATTATAACAAAAAAGCAATCACCTACTAAATGGAAGCTAGCAGTTATTGGTATAACAGACGATGCTATATCAGGTTGCTTTACATTTTTTTTGCTTCCTTCAAGAGTAAGCGGCATAGTTGCATTACTAGACATTGTGCTCATCGCAGTAATAAATGCCGGTATCATATTGCTTATACTAGCTATCCAGCTTGTGATCTTGAATGAATTTGCTGCTCCATATAAGAGGAAAACATAAAGGTAGGTTGCAGATGCTATAATAATAAAAATTATTGAGTAATCCTTAAATATTATAGATAAAACTTGATCATGCTGCATTTTTAAAGCAAGCCCAAGTACAAATATTGGAATAATCGGCGTCAAAAACGTCCTCAAAATAAAGAGAGTTAAATCTAACATTTTGTTCGAAAGCTCTTTGCTTTTCTTAGGTAGCAGTATAGACACTACTATGCTGGACACAAATCCACAAGCAAGAGCATGAAAGTTAGAAAGGAGTAGCGGAAGCCTAAACGACCATAAAGGAACAATTGTTTCTTCATACGTTATATCTTGTATTGAATAAGTGTTTTGTATGATAAAATGCCCAACAGAATAAGCTATTAAACTTGAAGCCAGATTCGATAAGAAGATCATTATAATAAGTAACAATATAAACTTTATAGCTGACTGCTTAAGATTGTTAACACTGCTAAAGATTAACGCAAAAATAATAAAAGGCATTATAAATAGCAAAACCTCTTTTATACTCAGGCTCGTTGAGTACAAGAAGGTTTTTGCTTCCATTGGAACTAAATGACCAAAGAATGCAACTGAAGTGATGACCGTGAGTAAGATTAATAGTTGTAGCACGTTCTTATATACCAATGTCCTATGGACATATATATGGTAAGTTGGTTGTTAAGTAAAGCAAAACTGCCTATTGCTACGAAACATTATGAAAGACAAGCAGCTTTTGTTACTCCCGCGCGTACTGCACGAATATTATCTATTAGATCCCAGTGCCTTGACTACTTCGATCCAGGAAAATTGATTATGCACTATACAACATTCTCGATCAAAAAACTGATTCCAGTGTCAGCTACTTGCATGACAAAGAAGAGTGAAATTAGCACTCACCTATTATTCGTGTCGTTTTCAGTAAAAGCCTCCTCCCATGTGCCTTGAGTTGCTGCACGACTATACTCTGTTACTCTATTTTCAAAGAAATTCGTATGTTCAACGCCATTTAGTATTTCATCGAGCCATGGAATAGGATTATCATTGACATCATATATGGACTCAAGACCTAATTGCATTAACCGTCTGTTTGCTACGTAGCGTATGTAATTGCGCACTTCTTCTGCGGATAGTCCTTCAACATCTCCTAAATCAAAGGCAAGCTTTATGAATTCGTCCTCAAGCTCAACAATAGTGCGGCATGCAGAATATAATTCCTCTTTAAACTCGTTGTCCCAAATTTCATTATTCTCTTTAATAAATGTATTAAATAACATAATAATTGAATTGGTGTGCAAAGTTTCATCACGGGCTGACCAGGCGATTATCTGCCCCATGCCTTTCATTTTTCCAAAGCGTTGGAAATTGAGCAAAATTGCAAACGATGCGAATAACTGCAACCCCTCGGTAAATGCACCAAACACTGCTAGAGTTTTAGCTACATGTTTTTTATCGTGTTTTTTGCTTTCCTCAAATTCCAGCATGTATTCATATTTCTTTCTCATAGCATCATACTTTAAAAATGCTTGATACTCGCTTTCTGGCATGCCAATTGTGTCTAAAAGATAAGAATAAGCTGCAATGTGTATGGTTTCCATATTGGAAAAACTTGCAAGCATCATGCATATTTCTGTTGGCTTAAATATATTTGAATAATGCCTCATATAGCAGTTATTTACTTCAATGTCCGCTTGAGTAAAGAATCTAAAAATCTGAGTTAGTAGATTTTTCTCTACGTTTGAAAGTTTAGTTTTCCAATCCTTCACGTCATCAGCAAGCGGAACTTCCTCAGGTATCCAATGGATTCTTTGTTGCTGCAGCCACGCATCATACGCCCAAGGGTAATTAAAAGGTTTGTATATTGGATCTGCTTCTAACAATGACATAAGACACCTATTATTTTCTAGAGTAAATATTATATTAAGTGATATTGAGAATCAGTCAATTTAACTTTTTGAAATTTGACGGCAGGTAATTTATTAGTGTATTATAGCTTCAAGTAATTTATCAACAGAAATGCGAGTATTAATATCTTTTATTTTATTATTTACAGTGAGCTGCACACACACTATTCACAACCACGGAGCTCCTGGCATTAGTGTTGAATTGTGGAGCAAGATAAAAGCAGGTGACGATAAAGAAAAAGTGGTTCACACTTTAGGATCACCAACATTAGTATCAAAGTTCGATGACAATGTTTGGTACTATGTCTCATATAAAATTAAACAAGCTGACTTCTTAGGAAAAAGGAAGTATAGCAGTAAGTCTCTGCAAATTTCATTTGATCAGAACGGTAAAGTTGCAGATACAAAAGAAACTGACATCTTAGAGAGATCTTTGGCTGTTCCTGATTGAAAATCTGCTGACTACAGAGTTTTTCCCGCCCTTCTTTGTCATCCAAGAACCGTATTACGTCATCCCAGTGCCCAGACACTGGGATCTATTTTTTTTCTGGATGCCAGTGTCACGCACTGGCATGACAAGAAAGGAGCGCTGGAATGATAATGTGAAGTGTCTACTTCTGTCATCCAAGTAGCCTGACTACTTGGATGACAGAAGGTAATATAAGAGGTCTATTGTAAGATTTTACCCATTTAGAATAAAGTCTAGTGTTACTTCACGCCAAATGTGGTGGTGCTGAGTAGGCAAGCCAGTCAATGGGCTACATTTATATACTGCACGCATTGCATTATCTGCTATCGACCTGAAAAGTGGATTATTTCGATAGGAATCACTGTCTGCTACATCGGCCATAATTATCTCGCCTTGACTGGATAATAATAAGTTAATTTTTATATTAAAATTTTCTTTGTAAGCTATGCTTTCAGGAATGCTCCAGCATTTTGTAAGTTTGTCTCTTATAGAGTTAATAATTTCTGTTACAACTAATTCATCCTTTTTATTCTCAACGCTTTTTTCGTTTCCTATTTCATTTTTTGCCTCTCTAACATCCCTTCTTAGTTTCTTCCCTACACTTTTTTTTCTTTTTGGAACTGGAATGAATTCTTTACCCTCGTTAATAATGACTTCTTCTTGCATTTCGATAATTTGCCTCGGTTGTGCTACAACAGTGTGCTCAACTGTTTCTTTTTTCCTTTGTGGTATAGGAACAACTGACGTATCATTCGTTTGGGCTTTTGTTGAAGGTAACGAAAAAAGCAGAAAACAACATAAAGATAAAAAAAGAATGTAATTAGAATAGAAAAAACGCATATGTTAAGCAGTTTGTTTTACTGGTTTAAAGCTAATATTGCACGTAAAGTCAATATATTTTAGTTGATTTAAGCTCAAAGACGTAGTTTTTGCTGTACTAATTTTACTATTTCTATAATATCATACGGTCAATACGGTCAATATACTCTAAATGAGATGGAAAGATGAAGGCATCATTATAGCTGCTAAAAAATACGGCGATAAAAACTTAATTCTTTCTCTGTTTACAAAAAATCATGGAAAGCGCAGGGGATTAACTAAGCTAACAAACAATAGCAATTATAAGTTTCAGATAAGTAATCTATTACATGCAGAATGGAGTGCTAAGTTACCTGAAAATCTGGGTTTTTTAAAGTGCGAATTAATCGAATCTCCATTCCATCATTTCTTTCAAGATAGGTTAAAAAGCATTACTATTGTCTCTTTCTCCTCTATTTTAGAAAAAGTGCTTCCAGAAAGTGAACCCTGTGCCATGCTGTATGACAATTTTCGATATTTCATCGATGTAATTAAACACAACAATCAGTCTTGGCAAAGCCATTATCTTAACTTAGAGCTTCTGCTTCTTACGCAATTGGGATTCAAGTTAGACTTATCCAAATGTGCTGTAACAGGTGTTAAGGAAAACTTACAATTTATTTCTCCAAAAACTGGTAGAGCAGTGTCAAAAAAAGCAGGAGATTATTATGCAGATAAACTCCTACCTTTTCCACAAATGTTGCATGATGTATACAATAATAACCTACAAAACAGCTATTCATTCCAAGAATTTCAGTTAGGACTGAAAGTCACAGGATATTTTTTAAATAAGTATCTATTTTTGCAGTTAAACATGAAATTTCCAGAGCTGAGAAACCTCATGTTGTCGCTTTAACCTTAGTTATCATTTTTTTGAAATCATTTCAGAAATCTATAGCTAACCCAAGCAACACGTCATACCGCGATTCATTCGCGGTATCTCAGCATAGATTCCGCTAACGAGTAGCGGAATGACGGTTGTCGGTAAACTTAAGCCACTTTAGCTATAGCCAGTAACCACTCTATTTCTACCACTGTTTTTTGCCTTATATAAATATTTGTCAGCACGTACTACAAATTTTTTAATATCGTCAAGGTCAGATCCTTGCATTTCTGCAATTCCAATGCTCACAGTTATGTTATGGGTTGTATTTTTGTCCGCAAGTATAAAAGGTTCTTTAGCAATAATTTTTCGTATTCTCTCCGCAATAGTGTACGCATCTGATACATTGGTATCTGGCATTACAACAACAAACTCCTCACCACCAAACCTAGCTAGTAAATCTGTCACTCTGATATTTTCAGAAATTCTTTTCTGTACTTGCTTTAAAAGTTCATCTCCAGCACTATGCCCAAAACTGTCATTCACCATCTTAAAATAGTCTATATCAAGTATCATAAGAGACAACCTTCTATCCTTTTCCACAGAGTCCTTAACAATGTTTCTTAAGTGTGCATCAAAATATCTTCTATTATAACAGTTAGTTAATGGGTCCTTTATAGACATTTCCGCATTATTAAATAAATTCATTCTCAAGGCATCTTGATATCTTTTGCGTTTTACTTGCGAATTAACCCTTGCTATTAACTCACCCTCATCCAAAGGTACTGTTAAATAATCATTAGCACCTACATCAAGTGCTTTTACTAAATTGTTTTTATCATAATCCTCAGAAAGAATCAGAATTGGTGTATAGCGTGTTTCTACTTTACTACGAAACTCAGAACACAAACGCAGGCCGTCAGTTTTTGAAAACTGCATATCAGAAATGATCAGGTCGTAATTATTCTTAATACCAACCTTTAATGCCTCCACTGGATCACTCAGTATTTTAATTGACCTAAAGCGGTGCTTTAGTACATTATATATCTGCTCTGCTTGAAAGACATCTTCATCTACAACAAGTATGTTAGCATCAAAAATCTGATTAGAATAATCCATAATACTGTTTCCTGCTACTCCGCCAATCTCAGCGTTGGTTTCTCCTCTTAAACGCAATTCATCTATAATCATTTTTAAGCGCGTGAGAGACTTGATCCTTGCAGATAAAGCAGTTTCGTCTATTGGTTTAGTCAGAAAATCATCTGCACCAGCATTAATGCCCTGTACTCTATCATGAGCGTCATGCAGCGCAGTTACCATAATTATTGGAATATGGGTTGTCAAGGGATCATTCTTTAGCTCCTTACAAACTTCAAAGCCATTCATTTTTGGCATCATAATATCGAGTAATATAATATCGGGCTGCTGTTTTGCTACTAAATCCATGGCTTCCTCACCATCATAGGCCACGATAACCGTATAGTACTCTGCTTTTAGTCGAGCTTCTAAAAGCTTGACATTAGATAGTACATCATCTACTACTAGAATCTTCGCTGTCATTATCTTTAGATGTATTATCTATATCGTAAGTAGGATAAAGCTTACCATTTTTACCAACTATGTAATTTACTTTCTCAGTATTACACTCTTTATATAAGTCTTCAATTCCTGCGTCTTTCAATAACCTCCTAGCTTTTGATTTTATAATCATAAGATACTTATATGTATTCCTAATAAGATCAATAAATACAGGCACCTTATTTCTATCAAGAACAATTATGCTCACTAAAGCAACGACCAAAATTTCTGAAAGACCTATATTAAACATTTTTCCTCCTAAGAAACTCCCTCAACTAGCTCTTCCTGTTGCACCAAGATATAACCAAAATCCCGTGCCTTTTTGATCAAATTTTTCACGACTCTCTCTTTGTAACGTATTTCGTAATAGTTCATTCCTTTTTCTACATACTTTTGTCCGTATCTCAACATTTGATAGAAGATACACGCTAATTTCCTTGCTGTAGCAGTAATTGCTTTTGGGGATCCTAGTTGCTTTTTTAATCTTCTATAATATGCACCCAATGCACTCTTACTTTTTCCCACGGCATAAGCAGCCATTCGAAAGGCATTTGCAGCACGATTGATAACCTCACGAGTTCTTGTCCTAAATACTTTTTCCCCTGTAATCTTATTAGCAGGACTTAGCCCTAACCATGAAGTAAAATGCTTTTCTGATCGCCATTTACTGTAGTTAATACCAATTTCCGAAATAATAGCTTGTACAGTTAGTACATCAAATCCAGGAATTTTAGTAAAATCTATACCGGTTACTCGATACAATTCTTCACGCAAGGCAAAGTTTGGCTTATCTTTTCGATACTTACTTCTTTCCTTGCTTAACTCTTTACTCTCGTCAGATTTCGCTTCAAATGTCTTATAGTGGTTTTCAATATTTTTGTCACACTCTGCTATTTTTTCCTGATAAACATTGTATAGTTCAAATTCCTGCTGTAATGCAAATAAATGTTCCTCTCTGTAGTCACCTGTTAGTGCTTTGGCAATAGCCGATTTATCACTCTTTATTCGCACATCCCTTAATTCAGCTAATTTATTAGGATTTCTTTCACCTTCGATTATAGCCTTAATAATTTGCATTCCAGTGACACCTGTTATATGGCTTATTACTTTATGTAACTGAATATTCATTTGTACTAACGCCTTTTGCATCCTATTAATATGTGTAGTCGCACTTTCTGTAAGATTTTTACGTTGCCGAACATAACTACGCAATATGCACATTTGATCATCTGGCCTAAACGATCCTTGGATTAACCCATAACTGTGTAGTTGTTGTAGCCATTGGCAATCCTGGACGTCTGATTTTCTCCCAGGTACATTTTTTACATGCCTTGCATTTGCCAGTTTTACTTCGAATCCATACGATTCAAGTACTTGGAACAAAGGAATCCAATATACTCCTGTTGACTCCATAGCTACTGTAGTAACTTTACACTTCTTTAACCACTTTGCTATATTGTGAAGATCTTCTGTGAAGCAGCTAAACTTTTGTACACGTTGTTCATCTCTTTCTTCAGGTACACATACATAATGCACAGATGAACCGATATCTATTCCTGCTGCGTTAGGATTCATTATCTCTAATTTACTTTTTGCTTTTTTCATGGTAGCTCCTATAATTTGTAATAACGAAGTGCTTCAGCTTGGGAATGGTTAAGATTATACAATCTCCTAAACGAGGTAGTCATAAAATATGGCTCCATCAATGGTTCGAACGTTCCTCCCAAAACCATGCTATGAAACGGGCACTTATGGCACCAGTGAAAAATTCGGTTATAACTGCAAAAGCACCTCCTGTACAATTGTACTTAAAAACTGCTAAAAACTTAAATTGGAGAGTTTCTTCCTGGTTTGACAGATTTTTCTGTTCGGTGCTATGAAGCAAGTACTTTAATCCTCCTGATTATAAATATTAATTTGCTTAAATCAAGTTTAGAAGCAACTATCTCATCTAAAAAACTATTATAACGTTCTATGTAGTCCTTATCATTACAAGCCCAGGTTTGAACCTTATCTTCGGGGTTATCAGTAGCTTTTATGACTTTAACAGCTAGCTTGTGATGGTAATTGCTTAAATCGTCCAATAAATCATTAACTAAGCTGCGATCCCAATAAGAAGAGCGGCTTTTCATCTTGATGGCAATTGTTCTAATCAGATCGAATCTTAACAGCGACTTTAACTCAAAGTATATTTTACCAGCATCAAGAATGGACAAAGATGTCTGTTCAGCAACAGATATAATGTCCAGTGCATAAGCAAGAACGTATAGATCAGCAACTTTTTTTGCTAGATCTTTATTTATATTAAGTTCTACTAAAGAAGTTGATCCATGGCTACAGACCTTTAATAGGTGTTCATCTAAAACATCAGTTAAGTTCTGGCCTAAAGTTTCAATTGCATCTTTAAATTTTGTAACATCATCCAACTCTACAAAGCTAAGCTTGCCAAGATTTTTCACTAACCAAAACGATACTCTGCCAATAAATTTCTGCACGTTCCTCACTATTTGTAAGTATGAGTTAACATCAATTTTTCCATCCAATTCATCAATTTTCTGCCACAGGCTGTTTAAATCATACAGGTGGTTAACAACAATATATATGTTAACCGCTTCTTGTACCTTAATTCCAGTGTTCTCAGCCAAATTATTGATGAATATACAGCCCATTCTATTCACTACATCATTTGCAATGCAAGTAGAGATAATTTCTCTACGAAGTTGGTGTTTTAATATGAAATCCTTAAACTTTGTTATCATCTTTTTAGGAAAATAACCTAGCAAGTAGTCATTAGATATAAGATCTTTTTCAGGCAGATCGGAATGTATAATGTCATTTTTTATTGCCGTTCTAGCATAAGACATTAGAATAGAAAGCTGAGGAGAACTGAAACCTTCTGCACCAGTTAACATCCTTGCTATCTCTTCTTCAGTTGGAAGAAATTCTACGCTTCGGTTTAACAGCCCAGATTTTTCTAAACTGAGCAGTAACCTGTGGTGCTGCTCCAATCTCTCTTTAGCTTGCAAACACTCAAGAAGTAATGCTTTTGTTTCAATTCTGTTGTGGTTCTCAAGCACTTTGGATGCAACTTCGTCCACCATACTTGCCAGTATTTCATTCCTTTTTTCTAAAGAAACACCCCCTGCTTTCATAGCTGAAACAAATGCAATCTTGATGTTAACTTCAAGGTCCGAACATATCACTCCGGCTGAATTATCAACAAAATCTGCATTTATATATCCACCTCTTTCAGCATATTCTATTCTTCCAAGCTGTGTGCATCCCAAATTTCCGCCTTCTATAAACATAGAAGCTCTAATATCTTTACCATTTACTCTTAACTCATCGTTTGCTTTGTCACCGACCATGCTATGATTTTCACTCTTTGCCTTAACAAACGTGCCAATTCCTCCATTCCATATGAAGTCCACTTCTGCTTTGAGTAGATATCTAATCAAATCACTTGGAGGTAGCATATCTTCTGTTATATCAAAGCATTTTTTTATTTCTTGAGAAATATTTACTTGCTTGCTGCTACGCTCAAATACTCCTCCACCCTTAGAAATCAAATCTTTGTTATAATCCATCCAAGTTGAAAATGGTAACTCAAAGAGACGTTTACGCTCTGTGAAACTCTTTTCTGCACTAGGATTTGGATCAATAAAAATATGCATATGGTTAAATGCGCCGATTAAATGTATATTTTTTGAAAGCAGCATACCGTTTCCAAATAGATCGCCAGCCATATCTCCAATTCCAATAACAGTTGCATCTTGGTAAATATCCTTATTCATTTTCCAAAAATGCCTCTGCGCTGCAATCCATGCACCTCTGGCTGTAATACCCATTTTTTTGTGATCATAACCTGCTGATCCACCAGATGCAAATGCATCGCCAAGCCAAAAATTGTATTCAGAGGCTATTTGGTTTGCATAGTCAGAAAAAGAAGCAGTGCCTTTATCTGCTGCAACTACCAAGTATGGATCATCCTCATCATACCTAATCACATTCTCTGGTGGAATTATTTTGCCATTAACTACATTATCAGTAATGTCAAGCATTCCCCTGATAAAACTCTTATAGCATTCAACACCTTTCTCTCTTAAAATATCTTTGTCTTTATAAACTTGCTTAATTACAAACCCACCCTTTGCGCCAACAGGTACAATAACCGCATTTTTTGTCATCTGAGCTTTCATGAGCCCCAAAACTTCAGTGCGAAAATCTTCCGTCCTATCCGACCACCTTAAGCCACCACGGGCCAATTTCCCTCCTCTTAGATGTATTCCCTCAAAAAGATTTGAATAAATATACAATTCACGATATGGACGAGGATCAGGCAAACCATTTATTTTATTTGAGTCAAATTTTGTAGATAAATATGGTTTATCGTCTTGATAATAACTGGTCCTTAAAATAGCCATTATCAAGTTAAATATCGAGCGCAAAACGTAATCATGTGAAACATTGCTGATCTCTTTTAGAAGTTCTTCAATTTTTTCTATGAAAATGTCCGTGGTTTCTGCTCTATCAATGTCTATGCTAGGATCAAATCTTGCATGAAATAGTTGTATCAAATACTTTACTATTTTGGGATACTCTGAGACTACCTTTTGGATATATTCTGGATTGTAGTTAAATGACGTCTGCTTTAGGTAAGCACTGAGCGCTCTAACCAGAAGCACTTCTTTCCACTCCAGTCCAGCAA
Organism: Wolbachia endosymbiont (group A) of Clivina fossor; assembly: GCF_964026865.1. Taxonomy (NCBI): domain Bacteria; kingdom Pseudomonadati; phylum Pseudomonadota; class Alphaproteobacteria; order Rickettsiales; family Anaplasmataceae; genus Wolbachia; species Wolbachia endosymbiont (group A) of Clivina fossor. The sequence continues at coordinate 811,475 of NZ_OZ034707.1, forward strand.
TAATGACCAAACTATTGAAATAATCATTTTTAATTTCCTTTCTAAACACTTTCGCAAGTGTTATTTCAAATTGCTCTTTTAGAGTAATGTTGTCTATTAATTCATCGACTCTTGACAACACAAAATGGTGTATCCATATTCCGCCGTTAATTTCTATGTAATAGCCATTATGAGATAGAATCTTAGCTCCCAAATTCTTAGTAATTCTTAATATCTTCGATAATTCAAGACCTCCATTGCTCGAAGTGTAAACCTTTAATTGATAATTAAGATTATCACAAGTAAGTCTTAAATCGACCTCGCTAACTCCTTTTTTCCTCACTATCTCCAATTTTTTCATATCGTAATATGCGTCATGAGGTTCGAAACTCTCTTGATAGCTTATTGGAAATGCCTTGCAATAACGGATGAATATATCCTCAACAGTACTAAAAGTATTATATAAATTGTCTATAAAACGATCTTCCCACTTTTCCGTAATGTTCCTTAATTTGTTTTCGATACGCAAAACTTCGTCATCAGGAACACTAGCATTTTTGGTCTTTAGCACTACATGCAATTTCATCAAATCATATTCATTGATAATGTGATTGTTATAAATATCTGAACTTTCTGCACTTGTCTCATCCTTCAATATGTCACGTATCTTGAACATTAGCCTAGCGCTAGCATAACGCATTGGTATCAGCACTATGCAACTAATAAAATCCCTTACTCTTCTTAAAAATAATCTGACCCTTGGCCTAATCGCAAGAGACATGATCGAAATGCAAATTTTAAATAATTCGTCTTCATTTGATTGGAATAATTCATCACAAGAGAATGCTTGTAAAATAGAAATTAAAGCTTTGTTATTGTGGCCCCCGGTTACAAACCCTGCATTTTTTTCTATAACTTTAACTTTATCTCTTATTATTGGAATAGTTCGAATATCTTGGACCTCCGCTACAGAAGTAAATAGCCCGAAAAAACGCCGTTCCTTTACTACATTACCCTGGTCATCAAATTCTTTTACTCCTATACAATTCATGTATGTACGCCGATGGACTATTGAGATTAGATCTGATCTCAATATGTATAGGGAATCAAGGTTTGCAGAAGGAATCAACGTACTTTGACCTACTCTTATCAGGCCAAGGTCCTTTTTGCTATCACAGACGAGTTTTTCATCTTTACCAGCAATATATTCTTGATAACCTAGAAATACAAAATTATTGTTTTTTAGCCAATCTAAGAAATCTTTTCCTGGTGTCACTCCAGCGTTCGACGCTGGCTGCTCGATGGCAAAAAGAAGACTTTTTGCTTCATCAAGTTTCTTGAGCATTAAGTGCCAATCTTTCACAACGCAATTAACTGCTTTCAGCGTTTTTTGTAGAGATTCTTTTAATGTATCAACAAAACTGTCACTTATACCTTTGATAATTACATATATAACTGATTCTTTGACTCCATTGCTTTCTTCCAAGGAGTAAATCTCATCTATTAGGCCATCTTTTCTTTTAATGTTAATTATGCTGTTGCTGTAATAGCATATGGTTAAATTGTGCGATTTAATAGTTGCAATAACAGAATCAACCAAAAATGGCATATCATCGTTTGTTATCTTAATCGTGGTAAAATCGCCTTCTATTCCTGGTATATCATCTATATTGCTTACTACTAACTTACTTTCATCTTTCTCTTTTTGAGAAACAAAATTGTAAGCATCGTTTACAATATATAGCAAAAACTTATCGTTGGCTTTTAGGTCGCTTTTATAAACAAAACTATAAAAATACTTAATAAATTTTTTAATTTTTTCTTTATCTTGCTGATTTTCTTGATCAACTAACTCAAATAAAGACTCAGTGTCAACATTATGATCTATACACATTTTTTTAACAAAAATACACAGTGAACTTAAACCTTTTTAACTAAGATTTCATTATCAAGAGCGTACACTATTAGCTCATCATTTTCTACTACTTCCCCTGATAAAACTAATTTAGCTAAATTATTTTGAATACACTCTTGTATAACCCTTTTTAGGGGCCTTGCTCCATATTCAGGGTCATAGCCAGTTTGTGCTATTAGTTCTTTAGCTTCCTGCGACAAACTTATACTCAGTTTACGCTTAGCAAGTGTTTTTTGTAAATAAGAAAATTGAACATCTATAATTTTATAGATGTCATCTCTGGTTAAACTGTGGAATATAATAATTTCATCCAGCCTGTTTAAAAATTCTGGACGAAATGCTGATTTAACTATTTGCATCACTTCGCTTTTTACAGAGTTAGCAACTCCTCCTTCCGATATCATTCCAGCGCGTGACGCTGAAATCTGCATCTGGATCCCAGTGTCAGCTACTTGGATGACAGGAGGTAGAGTCTCATTTTCTGTAACTCCCTTAAGCATTATCTCTGCACCAAGGTTAGAAGTTAAGATCAGTATGGTGTTGCGAAAATCAACTAATTTGCCATGACTATCAGTGAGTCTACCCTCATCCAAGATTTGCAGCAATAGATTAAATATATCTGGATTTGCCTTCTCTATTTCATCAAACAGAATAACCTGATATGGCCTTCTCCTTACTGCTTCGGTTAATCTGCCACCTTGCTCATAGCCAACATACCCTGGAGGCGCGCCAATTAGCTTTGAAACAGAATGTTTTTCCATATATTCTGACATATCGAAACGCAAAAGCGCTGATTGATCGTCAAACAGAAATTCAGCAAGGGCTTTTGCCAGTTCTGTTTTTCCAACCCCGGTTGGGCCTAAGAATAAAAATGAACCGAAAGGTCGATTAGTATCTTGCACACCAGAGCGAGAGCGCCTAACTGCATTACTTATTGCTTCTATCGCGCCTTTTTGCCCTATTACTCTTCTTCCTATTTCATTCTCCATGTTAAGAAGTTTTTCCTTTTCGCTGTGCATCATGTTATCAACTGGAATTCCTGTCCACTTTGAAACAATGTTTGCAATATCATCTCCAGTCACTTCTTTCTTTAAGAAACTATCAGTAACCTTTTCCTGATTTTTTAATTCATTCTCAAGCTGAGGGATCACACCATACATCAGCTCTCCTGCTTTTCCTAAATTTCCACTCCGCTGAGCCAATTCCAGCTCTTTTCTGGCGTTATCTAATTTTTCAACTGTTTCTTGTATTCTAGCTATTTTATTCTTTTCCATCTGCCATTTGCTGTTCAAGTCAGCAAATTTACTGTTTAGATTTTCGATCTCTTCATTTATCTTTTTTAAACGCTGTTTAGAATTTTCATCACTTTCTTTTTTTAGAGCTTCTGCTTCAATCTTTAGCTGTATAACCTTTCTCTCAAGTTCATCAATAACTTCAGGCTTGCTATCCATTTCAATTCTCACCCTACTTGCTGCTTCATCAATCAAATCAATTGCTTTATCAGGTAAAAACCTATCTGTTATATATCTATTGGACAACGTTGCAGCAGCAATTATTGCACCGTCTGTAATTCTTATACCATGATGCACTTCATATCTTTCCTTCAAACCCCTGAGTATTGAAATGGTATCAGTTTCAGTTGGTTGAGAGATAAACACAGGCTGGAAACGCCGTGCAAGTGCAGGATCTTTTTCTATATGTTCACGATATTCATCTAAAGTTGTGGCTCCTATACAGCGAATTTCTCCACGCGCAAGAGCAGGCTTCAGCAGATTCGAGGCATCCATTGCACCACTTATTGCTCCTGCTCCAACTAAAGTATGAAGCTCATCTATAAACAAGATAACTTTTCCCTCTGTTTTTGAAATTTCATTAATCACTGCTTTTAACCTTTCTTCAAATTCTCCTCTAAACTTCGTTCCAGCGATTAATGCACCAAGATCCAAAGCTAAAACCTTTGCATCACGCAAACCAAGTGGCACGTCATTTGCAACGATTCTATTTGCAAGCCCCTCAACTATTGCAGTTTTTCCAACACCAGGTTCACCGATCAGCACTGGATTATTTTTTGTCCGCCTCAGTGATACCTGCATAGTTCTTCTGATCTCTTCATCACGACCAATTACAGGATCAAGCTTGCCTTGCATAGCAAGCTCTGTAATATCCTTTGTATATCTCTTAGCAGCGTTCAATTTTTCCTCACTATTTGGCGAGTCTGCACTGCTGCCTTTTCTCATTTCTGCAATAACTGAGTTCAGTTTTTGTGGAGTCACACCATTCTCTGCCAGAATTTTGCCTACAGTATCATCTTTTTGTGCAGTGAGGCCCTGCAGTAAACGCTCAACAGCAACAAATGAATCTTTATTTCTCTTTGCAATACCAATTGAATCTTCAAAAACTTTTGCTATTTCTCTTGAAAGTTGAAGGCCCCCACTTCCTGGACCTTCAATTACTGGCAACTTTTTTATTGCGCTATCCACAGCATCAGAAATACTTTGCACATTTCCACCACAAGCGTTTATCAAATCCTGAACTAAACCTAATTCATCCTCAAGCATCACTTTGAGTAAATGCTCAGGCATAAAAATCTGATGCCCAGCTCCCAACGCTTTCATCTGAGCACTTTGAATTAGACTTTTTGCTTTTTCGGTAAATTTATTTAAGTCCATAACACCAGTTAAATTCGTATTTGCTGATGTATATAACAACTGATTTCATAAATTTAAACCTAAAGTTGTTTATTGTTAGGTATGGTCTGCAAAAATTTAAAACTTTCTTAAGAACCTGTTTAAAATCTTCGTAATAGGAGAGAAATGAAGGAAAGGACAATCATTTGCAAGCTGGTATTGAGTTTACGTTCGCAATTTTTCCACAACCGCCTACACTTTTCCAACTAAGCAAAAGAGCGCTCAACGACCCATCTCTTTGGCAATACAACAAAGGTCACTGGGATCCAGAAAAGTTTGCTTATTTATAAGCAAACTAGCATGGAAAGTAGCTGATCTTATACTAAATGAATGTTTTTGATGAGGTTGCATAGAAGCTGGATTCCAGTGTCAAGCACTGGAATGACAGCAGTCCTACGTCATACCACCGCGAACCGTCATACCGCCGCGGTATCTCTAGATCCCGCTAACAAGTAGCGGGATGACGATTGTCAGGGTGTCATTCCAGCGCCCCTATGATGTCATCCAAGTAGCCAACACTGGGATCCAGGAAACTTAACTCTACACCAAGTAAATGTACAATAAGAACTAGATTCCAGACTGGAATGACAGCAGTCCTACGTCATACCATCGCGAACCGTCATACCGCCGTGAATTAACCGTCATACCGTCACGGTATCTCTTGACATAGATCCCGCTGCGGGATGACGAATTACTATACCACCGCGAACCGTCATACCACCACGAACCGTCATACCGTGATTCATTCACGGTATCTCTTAGCCGCTAACAAGCAGCGGGACGACGATTGTCAGGGTGTCATTCCAGCGCCCCTATAATGTCATCCCAGTGCTCCTATAATGTCATCCGAGTAGCCCCTATAATGTCATCCCAGTAGCCCCTATAATGTCATCCCAGTGCGTGACACTGGGATCTCATTTTACTTTATGATGATGTTATGAAAGTAGCTGACACTGGGATCCAGAAGACTTAATTTCAACCAAATAATAAAGGCTAGATTCCAGACTGGAATGACATCATAGGGGCACTGGGATGACAGCAGTCCTACGTCATACCGCGATTCATTCGCGGTATCTCTTAACATAGATCCCGCTAACAAGCAGCGGGATGACACCTCTCTTGGGCTCTTTTAGCTACAAACATTAAGAAATTTACCAAATGAAAAAAAAGGCAAAAGAAGCCCCGTGGTGCGAGTTTTGACTCTATATTACTGTAAGTGGCGCTGTAATAATGTGCTAACGCTTAAAATAAGCGCGATTTGGCTGAATGTAGAAAAAATAAAAAAGACATGCAGCCGCTATAATTTTATGTAATCCGCCAAAAAATACCCTAAGTTTTTTACTGAATTTTGTCATTGAGCCTGCAGGTCAAAAACAAGTTTTGAGTCATAAATACCCTTATTGTCATAATAAGGGGGCTGGCGGAGTTTGTCAAGCAACTTTCTATATAATATTTTCTAAAATAAATGGACTTCTCGCATCCAATTTCGGCAGCGCGTGACACACAACTGCAATGACAAGGTGTTGTAAGATATTACCACAAACATCATATTCACACGAAATACTTGACTTCACTTGTACTAAGAAGCATTTTATATATATTGTGTGCCCGTAGCTCAGCTGGATAGAGCAACAGCCTTCTAAGCTGTGGGTCGTAGGTTCGAATCCCACCGGGCACACTCTTCTATCAATACTTTCTATAAATCTTCAAGTATTCTGGCACCACATTTTCAATTGCTAATGGTCGAACCTTCATTGTTTCAAGGTCAGCTGACTTTTCGATTGAGCTATTCATCATAACTTTCACCTGATCTTGAGTAAGCACAGGGTTCGTATCTCCGGTTATTGGTTTTAGCAGCATAGAAATAATTTTATTTTCTAAAAAGAAAGCTATTAACTTTGCCATTGGAAAAGATACATTGATCAACAAACACTTTCTGTTAGTAACATTCAGAATAAACTTCAATAAGCTTTTGAAAGAGTAAACCTTTGGTCCACCCATGTTATAAATTTTCTTGTCTTGCTTATTAAAACTGATAATACGATATACCACTTCAGCTAAGTCTGTTACACATATTGGCTGAAATTTAGTCGTTCCATTGCCAATTAGCGGCAAAAAAGGAAGAACAGTTGCTAATCTTGCAAATTTATTAAAGAAGTTATCTTCTTTACCAAATACAAGGCTTGGCCTAATTATTATTGCTTCTTGAAATGCTGAAGTTACAGCTTTTTCACCTTCCAATTTACTTTTGGCATATTTTGACAACTTGCTATTTTCTATTCCCATAGCGGAAAAATGTATCATCATAGGTACATTTTTCATTTTTGCAGCTTTTGCTATCCTTTCAGCTATTTTAACGTGAACAGCGTAAAAATCGTGCTTTTTTGCTTCATATAATATTCCCACTAAGTTTATGGCTACATCACATTCTTCCATACCCTCTAGAACTGATTTTTCATCAAAAAAATCGCCTTTAAATATTGATATTTGTCCCAAATTGCCACACAATTTTAAACAAGCAGCTTTTTCCTGATTACGAGTGAATATCTTTATTAAATATCCTTCTGCTGCCAAGCGTCTTACGATGTGTTTCCCTATAAACCCCGTTCCACCAAAAATAATTACACGTTTTGTCACGATTAAAGTTCCTAATAATTTGTTACTGTAAATTAATACAATGATTTTGCTTAATATTCTATTATGAATTCCCGTACAATAAGATCCATTTTCATTCTTCGTGAGCCTTTAACTAGAATTGCGTCATTATTCTGAATAATGTTAGCTAAATCACTTTTCAATTGATTAGAATCATTAAAATGCGTGCCTCTTATATTATCTGGCAAAAGCTCATGCAATTCTAACATAAATTTACCAACTGTATAAATTTTATCTATATTATTTTCTGTGACAATCTTAACCAAATCTGTATGAAATTCTATGCTTTTATCACCAAGTTCCAACATATCACCAAGCAAAGCTACTTTTCTCTGATTAGAATATGTACTCAAAGTTTTTATTGCAGTTTTCATCGAAGCAGGGCTGGCGTTATAGGAGTCATCAATTAAATGTATATATTTTTTATTGTATTTGACCTTATGAATATTGCCTCTACCTTTCGTTACACTAAAATTCTTAAGTGCAAGTGGTAATTTTGATAAATCAAGTCCGAGGCTCTGCACAACTGCTGCAACAACAAGTAGCGAATAAGCAAAATGCTCACCTTGCACACGTAAATTACAGTTTATAATTTGATTATCACTCAGCCTGATTTTTAAACTTAATCTATTAGCAACTCGGTTTGATGTCATTCCAGCGCGTGACGCTGGAATCCAGTCTTTATTATACAACCGTCTGATATGCTCATTTGCAATTGAACTTCCTGGATCCCAGTGTCTGGGCACTGGGATGACAGAAGATAGTGCTGAAATGACAGAAGATTCATCGTTTCTTATTAAGTTTAGTAAACAAACTTCAGCATTTTTATCTTTACCGAGGCTTATTACATTTCTATTGGCGCGTGATGAGAGATAATCATAATATTTATTATCTCTGTTCAAGACCAAAGTACCATTACTTTTCATACCATATAGAATTTCTAACTTCGCTTGTGCAACGTCAAATAGTGATGAAAAATTTTCAGTATGTGCAGGTTCGATGTTGGTAATAACTGCAATATTTGGATTACTAATCTTTGATAATTCTTTTATTTCACCAGCTTTATTCATTCCCATTTCAAGGATTAAGTACTGGCAGTTTTTTGGAGCTTTTAGAATTGTCAAAGGCAATCCTATATTATTATTTAAGTTACCTTTGTTTGCATGGGACACTCCATATTGCGATAAAACAGTGTGCAGCATATCCTTTGTAGTGGTTTTCCCGACACTGCCTGTAATTGCAATAATTTTAGCATCAACAAGAATATTTCTAATATAGTATGATGCCATATCGTGCAAAGCTTTCAGGGTATCTTGTACAATAATGAGAGGGAAATTTTTATATTTACCCTCACTTACTATTGCAGCGGCAGCCCCTTTTAAAAACGCTTCATGCAAAAAATTATGGCCATCAAAATTCTTTCCCTTGAGTGCAATAAATAAATCACCTTTTTTTATGCTTCTTGTGTCCGTTGAAATATTTGAGCTATGTGTCCAATTACAACCATTTACGTCTCTTCCGCCAGTTGCATCAATGATATTATTTGTGTTCCATTTAAACATAATTTAGAGAGTACTCTTTAAAGTAAATTGAATAAAGTAGCAAATACCACATGTTTTAGACAATGTATAAATAATGGTTGCAATCCCTATAATTCTATCTTATAATGGATATAGAAGTTTAAATTTTTTCGTCTATAATTAAAATGTATTTAGTTGTAGAAAGTAACTTGGAGGTGTGTATGCCAAAAAATGAAGAATCTACTTCTATACTAGCTAAAGTTGGTAATGCAGCTTCGGGAGTAGGAAGTTTTCTGGGTAGAGGTGTAAAAGTCCTAGTCAAGGGTGCAGTATACCCTATATGGCCAAAGAATTGGTTTAAGTCCTGGGATGAAATGCGGCACGACATAAAAAATGGCGGGCGTTCTATTATTGTCAACCCACTTGAAGAGTATGATCCACCTATAGAAACCACACAAGCTAGTGAGAATCTTGGTGTAGAAATAACAGAGCAAAAGAAAGGGAAAGGAAAGGTAGCTTTTTTAGCGTCAAGGACTCTGACGGGAGATATACCTTATTTGAACGATGAACAATTAGGTCAAATAAAGAAAAACCTGCCAAATGTAACTATTTTTAGAGAAGAAAACAAAATTGTAATTGAAATTAACGTTGAGGAAATAGCTAACACTATTAAAACTAATCCTGATAATAAAGGCAAGAGCAAGAAAGAAATAGAAGAGCTTGTTCTTAAAGGAATTGCTAATAAAGTTGACGAAGACCTTAAGAAGCTTGCAGGAATTACTGGTGGAGAATTTAAAATTCATACAGACTTAAAATTGCTGAATGGTATTGCAGAGAAATTGTATCGAGAATGTGATAACCAGAACAAACCATCAAAAACTCTAAGGCCAGCACAAACTGGAAAGTCACCAGGGCAGTCTTCAGAAACTGTTACAAGTACAGATGAATTAGTAAAATCTTTTAACATTACTAATCCTAACGAGTTTCCTTTTGGTAAAAGTAAAGAAGCTATTTCTCCTATAAAAAATATGCAGTTATCAGAACGAGATATCAAAAAGCAAGCAGAAGGATTGGGAAGTACTTTTTTGAATTTTGAAGATGCCTCTGGTGAAGTAATAAAACCACTATCTACGCCTGATGTAGAAAGAAATAAAGGAAGAGGGAAAGGTCGCTCTTAAAATATGAGCAATGAAGTTTATGATAGCAATAACATCTTTGCTCAAATATTAAGAGGTGAGTTACCTTGTGAGAAGGTACATGAAAATGAAAATGTACTAGCTTTTCGTGATAAGTACCCTGACGCACCAGTTCACATTTTAGTTATACCAAAAAATCAATATATTTCATACGATGATTTTATTCTAAAAGCTTCTGAAGAGGAGATAGTAAGTTTTTTCAAAATTGTCAGAGAAATAGCACATAAATATAATTTAGAAAAAACAGGATATAGATTAGTCACTAACTACGGTGAAAATGGAGAGCAGGTTGTACCACACTTTCACGTGCATATTTTAGGTGGTAAAAAGTTAGGAAAGCATGTAAACTCATAGTGTTATATGTTTTGTTAAATGAGCGAATATCTAACCATAGTAATCTTTATCTGCGTATCAATTGTAGTATCTTTTGCTTTAGGTATATTGCCTATGTTTCTTGCAGTGAGTAAGCCAGATGGTGAAAAACTTTCCACATATGAGTGTGGCTTCAATCCACTATCCAGTGCAAGAAACAATTTTGACATTAAATTTTACCTAGTTTCAATATTATTTATAATATTTGACTTAGAAATCGCTTTTCTTTTTCCTTGGGCTGTTTCTTTATCTAAGATAAGCTATGGTGGATTTTGGTCTATGATGGTATTTCTTGCAATACTCACTATAGGTTTTATCTATGAATGGTGTAAAGGTGCATTAGAGTGGGAGTAGTTTATGACAAATCAAATTCTATCTAATGATGACTGGGGTCGTTATAAAAAAGAAGGGTTTCTTGTTACTAAATTTGGTGATTTAATAGATTATGTAATGAATTGGGCAAGGTCTGGTTCATTGTGGCCAATGACATTTGGTCTTGCATGTTGCGCAGTTGAGATGATGCATACTGCATCCAGCCGTTATGATCTTGATAGATATGGCATAATGTTTCGTGCAAGCCCACGTCAATCAGATGTGATGATTGTTGCTGGCACACTAACTAATAAAATGGCAGCAGCATTGCGCAAGGTTTATGATCAAATGGCAGACCCGAAGTATGTTATTTCTATGGGAAGTTGTGCAAATGGTGGTGGTTATTACCATTATTCTTATTCAGTAGTCCGAGGCTGTGATAGAATTGTGCCAGTTGACGTGTATGTCCCTGGATGCCCACCAACCGCTGAGGCGTTGCTATATGGAATGCTATGCCTACAAAACAAAATAAAACGAACTCAGAATATAAAGCATGGATAAAACTGCAAGGCATATACAAAAAAAGACCAAGTGTGAGTGCATTCAAAAAGATGATGGCATTATTGTAATATATTCAACTTTAGATGAAATTGAAAAGCACCTATCCTTTCTACGTGATGATGAAAAGTGTAGGTTTGAACTATTAGTTGATATTTTTGGGGTTGACTATCCAGATCGAGAAAAGCGCTTTGAGTTAGTGTACAATTTACTCAGCATTGTGCATAATATTAGAGTACACATAAAACTTCAATTATGTGAGGGCGATATGCCTCCAAGCATAGCAAAGGTATTTAGCACAGCTTCGTGGTTTGAGCGTGAAGTGTTTGATATGTATGGAATAGAATTCTCTGATCACCCTGATTTGCGTAGGATTCTAACAGACTATGGATTCAAAGGTCATCCAATGTTAAAAGATTTCCCTCTCACTGGTTATGAGGAAGTAAGATACGATATAGAGGCAAAAAAGGTTGTATATAATCCTATAGATTTATCGCAAGATTTTCGTATGCTTGATAGCCTATCGCCTTGGGAAGGTAAAACCATAAAAGTAAATACAAAGGAGTAGAAAATGACAGTACAAAGAAAAAAAATATCTTTAATCGGTGCAGGAAATATTGGTGGAACTCTTGCCCATATGATTGCACTAAGGGAACTCGGCAATGTTGTTTTACTTGATATTAGTGATGGAATACCGCAAGGTAAAGCACTCGACATAGCAGAATCATCCCCTATTGATGGATTTAATTCTGGTTTAACTGGAACTAATCAATACAAAGATATAGAAAATTCTGATGCAATCATCATAACAGCAGGCATTGCTAGAAAACCTGGAATGAGCAGGGATGACCTCCTGCAAACCAATGCTAAAGTAATGAAGGAGGTTGGTGAAAATATTAAGAAGTATTCTCCAAATGCGTTTGTAATAGTGGTTACCAACCCTTTGGATGCCATGGTTTCAGTGGTGCATAAATTTTCAAACCTTCCAGCTAATATGGTTGTTGGAATGGCAGGAGTGCTTGATTCTTCCCGTTTCCGTTATTTTCTTGCAAGTGAATTAAATATTTCAGTTGAAGATATATCTGCTTTTGTGCTTGGAGGACATGGTGACACTATGGTACCACTCATTAATTGCACTTCTATCGCTGGCATTCCACTTACCCAAGTTATCGATATGGGTCTCATTACGCAGAAAAAAGTTGATGAAATAGTTGAACGCACTCGCAATGGCGGTAAAGAAATAGTTGATCTGCTTAAGTCTGGATCTGCATACTACGCTCCTGCATCTTCAGCTATATGCATGTTAGAGTCATATTTAAAAGATAAAAGGCGTATATTACCATGTGCTGCTTACCTTAATGGTGAATATGGTGTAAAAGATTTGTTTATTGGTGTTCCTGTAATTATTGGAAAAAATGGAGTTGAAAAGGTCCTAGAAGTTAAGATGGATAATAGTGAACGAGAAATGTTCGATAAATCTGTGAATGCAGTGAAAGAACTATTTAGGCTCATAAGCAAATCAATGGTTTTATAGAATTTCCTTGTAGCTCAAGTTTCGTAAACAGCCTAAAAAAGTTGCTTGTGGTTATTTCTGCTACTTTGTCGGGTGACTCATTCCATAACTCTGCCAAACAATCCACAACATATTTTACCATTGCTGGTTCGTTCTTTTTTCCTCTGTAAGGCTCAGGTGATAGATACGGTGCATCAGTTTCAACCAAAACACGTTCGCGTGGTACACCTTGTGCAATTCCTCTGAGTAAGCTCGCATTTTTAAAAGTAATGATTCCAGAAAATGAAATATATAACCCTAAATCTATAGATTGATAAGCAAGCTCTTTAGAGGAAGCAAAGCAGTGCATTACTCCACTAAAAGCACAGGTTTTCATTTCTGACTTTAACATATCGATCATCTCACTATCAGCACTCCTAGTGTGAATAACTAAAGGTAACCCTGTTATTCTTGCTGCTTCTATGTGTGATGCAAAACTTTTTTTCTGATTGTCTTTGTTGTCAGATTTATAAAAATCTAACCCGGTTTCACCGATACTAATTACCTTTTGATTCTTAGTAAATTCAACTAATTCATCAGCATGTATACACTCACCGTTTTCTATAGCAGCATCAAGTGGATGTATACCAACAGAGAAGTAGACTTGATCGTAGGATGAAGAAATTTTTAATAATTTAGGGATATCATCAATGCTTACGCATATGTTATGCAAAATTTTTACACCATTTTGCTCTGCCCTTGAAATTACTTTTGGTATTTCATCATCGGAAAAATAAATCAAGTGGCAATGAGAATCTACTATCATGAGCTTATTGTTGAGGCTTTTATTATAGAAGAAAACTCTTCTATCACTGTCTTATAAACTTCTTTTTTAAATGATATAGCATTGGCTACTAAATCATCTATACTTTGCCAACGCCACTCTTTGAACTCTGGATGATCAGTATAATTAATATCAATATCCTTATCCTCTCCATAAAATTTCATTAAGAACCACCTTTGCTTTTGACCAGAATATTTCCCATTCCAGCACTTTGGTATAACTTCTTCAGGCAAGTTGTAGTATATCCAATCCTTGCTTTTAGTTATAACCTTTACTTTATTAGTACCAACTTCCTCTAGCAACTCACGTAACGCTGCTTGTTCCAGTTCCTCACCATCATCAACACCTCCTTGTGGCATCTGCCAGTAAGAGTCGCTATCAAAGCGTTTTCCAATAAAGGCATGTCCTTGTCTGTTAAATAGCATTATGCCAACACAAGGACGATACTTATCTTTCTGCTCAACCACGAGTACGCTCTGTTTTTAAATGATTTGTTACAGAAGTTTTAATTAATTTTCCATTTTTTTCTTCCTTCATCTCTTCAACAATTTTCTTTGCAACTTCCTTTGCACTTAAGTTTGAGTTATCAATTTCAAGTGTACCTTCCGGTATAAATAGCCTTTTCCCTTCAATTCTTTTCATAACAAAATCCGAATCAATAATTTTATTTTTCCGGCATCTCTCCTTTGAGTGAATACGCCTTGCTAGTTCTTCGTCATTACAATGTAACACTACAGGAAGAATTTCCATATCCATTTTTTTACTTAAATTTACCACAGAGTTGTATATTCTCTGATCATAGGGGTCACCCTCTATCAATTCATTTGTAAATATATAATGTTTTGATTTTATGTAGTGTTTTTCTAGTATTGCTAATACATTTTCCCTAACTGCAAAAATTTTTTCCCATAGTTCATCTGGAACTTCAGCATCCTGCAATTTAACAATATCAAATATAATATTATTGAATAGATTATTGCTTACTATTACTGCATCAATGATTTTACACAGTTCCTTTGCAGTAGTAAACTTACCACTGCCTGGAAAGCCGATTAAGTAGATGAGAGTCTTGTCCATAATGAATACTAGTAGAAAGCTATTTTCAATTATATATAAAAGTATATCATTGTACATGCTAAAAACATGATGATAAAATAGATGCAGGTAATACCTTTTTAACGAACAGTCGCGTTGAAAATAGTTCATATTTAGAGATTTTGAGTGTATAATTATAAGTAAATTAAATAATTTAAGATGATGACTAATGTATCCAGTGATACAGAATCAATAAAAAGCATGATTGTAAGTATAATAGATCAAAATAAAGGTCACGATATAGTTACTCTCGATGTGCAGAATAGAACCATTATTGCAAAATATATGATTATTGCATCTGGTGATTCAAGTCGCCATGTGAAAGCGTTAGCTGAACACGTAATAAAAAGTCTCGAGCGACATGATAAAATAGATGTAGAAGGTATGGATGAAGGCAATTGGGTGATTTTGAATTTTCAAGGCATAATGGTTCACATATTCAGGTCAGAAGTAAGGGAGTATTATAAAATAGAAGAGTTATGGAACTGATTGCCTGGATAGCTGGTGCACAACTGCACAAACGTTGTAATTTTGAAGGCAACTCCTGCACAGGTGGTGTCATGAAAGTAGCTGACACTGGAATCCAGTTTTTCATGCAATTTCATCGAAAACGTTGTATAGTGTGCTTGTTTATAATTAAGTTTTCTGGATCCCAGTGTTGGCTACTTGGATGACATCTTTCCCTATTAGGGTTACCTTCGGCATTAATGACAGGATAGACTGGGGTTTATAAAATGAAACACAAGTCCGAGTTTTTAAATTTTATCCAAGAAAGAGGGTACCTATACCAATGTACAAATATTGAAGGGTTAGATCAGCTATTATCCGAAAATAATCATATAGTCGCATACATTGGGTTTGATTGCACAGCACCAAGTCTTCATGCTGGTCACCTAATTCAGATTATGATGCTCCGTCACCTGCAGAAATTTGGTTATAAGCCGATAGTCTTACTTGGAGGTGGCACAACAAAAATTGGTGACCCATCCTTCAAAGATAAAGCAAGAAGCATCTTGCCCGTAGAGAACATCAATCAAAATACATCCAGCATAAGGAGAATATTAGAGAAAATGGTGTCTTTTAATGACAGCAAGACTGGTGCAATGATAGTAAATAACGCAGATTGGTTGGATAACATAAAATACATAGATTTTTTGCGTGATATAGGAGCTTATTTTTCTGTAAATCGTATGCTAAGTTTTGATAGTGTGAAAACTAGGCTGGATAGAGAGCAAACCTTAAGCTTTCTGGAATTTAATTACATGCTATTGCAGGCTTATGATTTTGTTGAGTTGAATAAAAAGCATGGCTGTCGTCTGCAGATTGGAGGGTCAGACCAGTGGGGAAATATAGTAAACGGAATTGAGCTTGGAAAAAAGTTGAATTTACCTGAGCTGTTTGGCCTTACTGCCCCTCTTTTATTGAATGCTCAAGGGGTAAAAATGGGCAAAACTGAAAGTGGAGCAGTGTGGCTTGATGATAATATGCTAAAGCCTTACGACTACTGGCAATATTTTCGCAACGTTGATGATCAAGATGTTGGACGTTTTTTGAGATTGCTCACTGATGTGTCAATTGATGAGATCAAAAAGTTAGAATCCTTAAAAGATCAGGAAATAAATGAAGCAAAAAAAGTTTTAGCAACAGAGGTGACAAAAATATGTCATGGTGACAAAGAAGCGGAACTTGCACTATCTGCTGCAGTCTCTGCTTTTGAGAATGAAGATAGCTCACTACTTCCTGATTACATCATAAAAAAAGCACAAGTTGCAAGCGGCATATCCTTAGTAAACCTACTGCGTGACACCGGTTTTGAACCTTCAAAAGGCGCAGCAAAGCGTTTAATACAGGGCAACGGGTGCAAAGTTAATGATAATATTATAAATGACGTTAACTATATAATAAATTTCGAGAGCTTTAAAGGTCAGCCATTTATAAAATTATCTGCAGGAAAGAAGCGCCATATTAAAGTTGTGGTAGATTAGGTCTCGAAGTAAGAAAACAAATTTTATACAAGTGAGAAATTAGATAATGATGATATGAATGACTTAAATCAAATATATTTATCTAATCATAAGCCTATATCGAATCTCTTTTTAAATTTGGATATTATTACGTTACGTGAAGCATTAGAATATGTACATGAGCTGCCTTATGGACGCAATTTTGACCGCACAGATTGTATATCAGTATTCAATGAAAGACGAGGAACGTGTAGTACAAAACATGCTCTGATTTATAAGTTAGGTTGCGAATGTGAAATCGACATAACGCTACACATAGCTGTCTTTATGATGAATAAAGTGAACACTCCGAAAGCTTCTGCAATTCTAAATGAGTATAACTTACTACACATTCCAGAAATGCATTGCTATCTTCGTTACGAAAGCCGAATTATTGACATAACTTTTCCAGGAAATAACATGTTATTAAAACTGACAGAGGAAGAAAAAATTGAGCCAGAACACCTTGGAAGCTATAAAATAGAAAAGCATAAACAATTTATTGAGAGCTGGCTGATCAGTAACCCAACCATACCGTATAACATGGAGCAAATTTTCAAAATTCGAGAATTATGTATAAAGCGATTGGAAAGATAGTAGAAAGCGAAATTCTATTATATATAGCTAAAGTGGCTTAGGTTTACCTACAATTTGAAAAACAACAAATTCGTCATTCCGCTACTCGTTAGCGGAATCTATGCTGAGATACCGCGAATGAATCCATAGCTGTACGAACATTCATTTTTGAAGGTAAATTGCACAGCAAATGGTGTCATTCCAGTGCTTGACACTGGAATCCAGGAATTTTGCTTATAACTGAGCTGATGAGCTAAAGGTAGTTGTCTTACGCTAAAACAAACGTTTTTAATTAAGTTGCATAGAAGCTGGATCCCAGTGTCTGGGCACTGGGATGACACCCCACTGGTGGCCCAAACTACAACGTTCGTACAGTTGTGGAATGAATCGCGGTATGACGTAGGGAAACCTTTCTTGAGTTAGCTATAGCACTATAAAGTTGTCCGCAGGGCCATATAAAAGTTGTGGTGGGTTAATAAATTTTTATGGAAGAAAGGATATATTAGAAAATTGAGGGCTTTATATATGAAATAAGGAGGCAAAAATGAGACTGTATTATAAAGATATCACAGGTCTTATCAAAGAACCCTACCTCTCTAGCGGAAGAGATTATTTTAACAAAGGAAAGGTACAGATTATATCTGTTAATGAATCTCAAGCTAAATCAAAGGTAGTTGGATCAAATGTATATCGAGTAACACTAAAGCACGATGGTCCTCTTTTCAGTGGAACATGTTCCTGCCCTGCATTCTGTTACTTTGGTCCATGTAAGCATATGGCTGCAACGGGTTTTGCTTTGATTGATCTTGACAGAAAGGAGTATCGATCATCTATGTGCCCGGGATATGTTGATGAACAAACTCTCCTTGAAAGGTTTTTACTTAAAAAAACAAACAAAGAGCTCATTTCAATAATTGTTCGTCTAGGTGACCAACATCCAGAAATTTTTGAAGAACTAGAGGATGAAGAATATGAGCAATTCACTCAAAGTAAGTTTTCAAAATCCGAGAATTATTTATAAAGTGATTGGAAAGATGGTGAGATCAGGTAATCTATAGCTGATCCAAGGAAGACATCATACCGCCGCGGCGCTAACGAGTAGCAGAATGACGAGGATGCCGCCGCGAACCGTCATACTGCCGCAGACCGTCATACCGCAGCGGTATCTCAGCCGCTAACAAGTAGCGGGATGACGGTTGTCAGGCTAGCTGTCATCCGAGTAGCTTGACTACTTGGATCCAGAAAACTTAACTTTAAATAAGTGGCTGCATAATAAAGACTAGATTCCAGCGTCACGCGCTGGAATGACACCATTTTCGGTCTCTCAAATTGCTTTAGCTACAAACATTAAGAAATTTACCAAATGAAAAAAAAGGCAAAGAACTCCCGTGGTGCGAGTTTTGACTCTATATTACTGTAAGTGGCGCTGTAATAATGTGCTAACGCTTAAAATAAGCGCGATTTGGCTGAATGTAGAAAAAATAAAAAAGACATGCAGCCGCTATAATTTTATGTAATCCGCCAAAAAATACCCTAAGTTTTTTACTGAATTTTGTCATTGAGCCTGCAGGTCAAAAACAAGTTTTGAGTCATAAATACCCTTATTGTCATAATAAGGGGGCTGGCGGAGTTTGTCAAGGAAGTTTTTTCGCTTCTGCGGACTACTTGAATAACGGCTACAATGTTTGTACAGCTATGTACATAGTGCTGAACCCAAAAAAAGAACCAAGTAGCTTGGCTACTTGGATGACAGAAGGTAGTACAAGAAGTCTATTGGCTCTCGTATACCTTAATGAAATTTAACAAGTTTATCTATAGTTTTAGTGATGATTCTTGGAGTATCCGGAGAAACTGCTGAGCTCAGCTTATTTAACCGCTCTATAGCAAACTCGCTGTTCTCATTTGCTATGAAATCACATAAAATATTTTCTATATCCTTAGTAATACTTTCATGCTTTCTCAGAGGATGATTATGTGGATACCTACTGATGGTTTTGATACTGGAATATTCAACAAAAGCTTGATCCTTAAAAGCAAGTTGTCTCAATTTCTCTTTGAATTTTCCTTCTTCCTCTTTTGCTAAAAGGCGAGACTTTATCAGTGATTTTATAATCAAATTTATAGCTTGATGTATTTCAGAATGCACTATAACTTTAATGGTATTTTCTTCTACTATACAATCATAAATATTTTTTTCGCTCTGTAACGACTCTATTAATGTCTTGCTACTTTGTGAATTCAATTCCAAATTCTCTTCACTCATAGGAGTTATTATGAAGGTGTTCTTACTCACTCTGATGTTAAATTGTGGAGAGCCTTCAGAAAAAGAAAATGCTACATTCTTAGATTCAAGTGCGTGATTGTATGCAGCAAAAAGGGTGTGTGCTATAACACTGCTGGGCACCTTCATTCCATGTTTACTCAGGTGGTTCAATACATTTTCAACCTCATGATATGTAAAGTCTGTATCTTTTAGCAATTCAACAACTTCTTTGCCGTTGTGCTGTTTATACTCTATTCTCACTTCTTCTGTAAAAAGTGTTTTAGCTGCTATATGTTTATCAAGCACTGTGAAAATCTTGATGAAATTCTCTAAATCTTGTTTGTTAACTAATTCGATACTAATTAAGTTTCTGCTAATAATTGAAATATTTTTTGTCATTTTTTCCCACTAAAAAAACTCACTAAATGAATTGTATTTTTAATTCATTAAGAATTGTTTAAAGTGAGCATACTAGTTTTCATTTACGTATTACACGACAAAACAAGATAAAAAGTTACATAAAATCATCATGTGGTATAACACACTCTCCACATTCATCATTGCTGTTTGTGTAGGTTGTGACATCAGTGTGATTATCATTATTATTTAGCATATCATCCAACTTTCCTTCTTTTTCAAGATCCATCAATTTGTCACACCCCCCAATGTGCTTATCGTTAATAAAGATCTGTGGAACTGTTCTAACGTTATACTTTGATTTTATGTCGTTAAATAGATCTGAGTTTTTGAGCACATCGATTTCTTCATATTTCACACCTTTTTTATCCAGTAACTCTTTTGCTTTTTTGCAGAATGGGCAGTGATGCTTTACATATATTATAACTTTTCCTTTAGTATTTTTCACAATTTATCTCCGTAGCTTGCTAAAATATAGTTATTATATATAAGAAACATGTAAAAACATCAAATTGTATGAAAATTATTTATAATTGTGAGCAAGGGATAGAAAATAATATAGCACTAACCTTCGGAAATTTCGATGGCATTCATTTAGGACATGAATTTGCAATTTCCACTCTAAAGAAGGTAGCACAAGAAAGAGGATTACCCTCTGCAGTTTTAACTTTTGAGCCTCACCCATCAACTGTTTTATTTGGTAGAAACAATTTTAGGTTAATAGACCAAGAACAAAAAAAGGAACTAATCAGCAGCTATGGTATAGATTACTTGTATATTATTAATTTTAGTAGAGGTTTTTCTGAGGTTAGCTGCGATGACTTTATCAGTGAGATTTTAATAGATAAATATGGCGCTAAACACATAATTGTCGGAGAAAATTGTACTTTTGGTCATAAACGATTGGGTGATATATTAACTCTAGAGAAATATTCTGAAACATATGGATACTCTTTGACTAAATTAGAGCCATTAATAATTGACGGCAAAATTTGCTCTTCTTCTTCAATCAGAGAGTATGTACAGAAAGGTGAAATAGACATTGCTAATAAATTACTTGGTAGACCTTATCAAGTTTCTGGTGTTGTGACAAAGGGTGCGTGTAGAGGTAGAGAAATAGGATTCCCAACCATAAATATTCCTATAGAAGATTGCATGATAAAACCAAAATTTGGTACATATTACGCTAAAGTGATGTTTTCTTATAATAACCCAAACTGGTTATATGGAGTAGTCAATATTGGTATGAGACCTACATTTAAGGACCTGAAAAAGCCTATAATAGAAATGCACATATTCGATTTTGATGAAGACTTATATAATCATAAAGTTAATATACAACTTTTAAAATTCATAAGGTCAGAAAAAAAATTCCATAGTATTGAGGAGTTAACAACACAGATAAATTATGATATCTTAAAATTTATAGGTTAAAGGCAAATTTATGAAAAAGTTATGCTTAATTGTTATATTAATTATAGTATTGATTGACCAAACGAGCAAATTGTACATAAACTCATTGATTGATGAGGGAGAATCAATTGAGATCGCTAGCTTTATAAAGCTAGTTGAAGTTTGGAATTCAGGCATTAGTTTTGGAATGTGTAGCGCTTTACCGCATGGCGGTTTCTTTTTTTCAGCATTTTCAATACTAATAATTGGTATACTTGCATACTTAATATACAAGTCTGATGATCAGTCAACTTACCTTGGGTTTTCTCTGATGATTGGTGGAGCAATCGGAAACGTAGTTGATAGGATTTATTGGGGAGCTGTATATGATTTCATATATTTTCATATTGATGATTGGTATTGGCCAGCTTTTAATTTAGCGGATTTATCTATAGTTTGTGGAATGTTTACATTGTTATATAAGTGGTATATATACGATATGTTTATTTCTAAACAAAATGAGGAATAAAATAATTGTTTTTATATTAGGTCGAAATAATGCTTCATAAGTTTTTTAGTTTTCTTATACTACCTGCACTCTTTTTTACTTACCCAATTTCTTTGAAGGCTTTAAGCATAGAGCACGACATAAAACATGCTAAACTCAGTAACGGACTAGATGTCTATGTTGTTCCTAATCATCGGATTCCAGCCGTTTTACATGCAGTAATATACAAAGTTGGGGGAATGGATGATCCAATTGGCAAAGCAGGATTGGCTCACTACTTTGAACATTTAATGTTTGAAACTACAGGGAAGTTCACAGATATAGAAGCCACTATGAGTAGCATTGGGGCCCAGTTTAATGCGTTTACTACTAAGGAATATACCTGTTACTACGAATTAGTCCTTAAAAATGACTTACCACTGGCAATGGAAGTTGAAGCAGACAGAATGGGCAATTTTAATGTTACCCAAGATAAAATAGAAAGAGAAAAAAACATTGTACTGGAAGAGAGGAAGATGAGATTTGATAATCATCCTAACAGCTTGTTGTGGGAAGAAATGGATAGTGCATTTTACCGTACTGGC
Source organism: Wolbachia endosymbiont (group A) of Clivina fossor (assembly GCF_964026865.1). Taxonomy (NCBI): domain Bacteria; kingdom Pseudomonadati; phylum Pseudomonadota; class Alphaproteobacteria; order Rickettsiales; family Anaplasmataceae; genus Wolbachia; species Wolbachia endosymbiont (group A) of Clivina fossor. The sequence continues at coordinate 833,843 of NZ_OZ034707.1, forward strand.
TATGGCAGGTCTGTTATTGGCTGGGAGAGCGATATCACAACTTACAATCAGGATGACATAACGAGGTTTCATGATAACTATTATCACCCCGGCAATGCAATATTACTGATTGTGGGTGATGTGGAATTTGATGAAGTAGTGAAGCTAGCAGAAGAAAAATATGGCGAAATTAAAGCTAAGCCTGTAATGAGACATTACCCAAATCAGGATCCAGTGCATAATGCAGGTTTATCGGTGATTTTAGAGAGCACTGAAGTAAAAGAACCAGTTTTATATTTTCGTTATCGTGTTTCTTTATTTAAGCACACAAGTGAAACCTCTGCTGCTCATTTAGCGGTTGACATTTTAGGTGGCGGCAAATCCAGCAAACTGTATAAAGATTTGGTTTTAGATAAAGATGTGGCAGTATCAGTATCTGCTTATTACAATAGTTTAACTTTTAGTGATGGCTATATTGATATTCAGGTCATTCCAAAAAGCGGGGTTAATTTAGGCACTGTTGAAAGAGAATTAGAAAATGCTATTAATAACTTCATGTCTAAAGGAATAACGGATGAGGAATTGCAAAGCTCGAAGTATAGATATAAAGCAGCACAGTTTGATAACTTATCTAGCTTAGAGAATATAGCATTCTTTTACGGCTCACAGTTAGCGCTTGGTATTCCACTTGATGAAATAGATATTTCATATAGCAAGATTAATGATGTCAATCTAGAGGATGTAAATAATAAAATCTGTGCTATTTTTTCTGCTAATAAGTTAATTGGTCGTTTGTTGCCAAAAGGAGATGATAATGAGAATAAGTAAATTTGTACTCCTATTTTTTTTCTGTCTAGGCTTTAATTTACAAGCAAGTGGTAACCTAAATATAGAGGAGGTCACTACCCGTAAAGGATTTAAGTTTCTATTTGTTGAAAACCACGATTTACCAAAAATTTCACTTAATATATCATTCAAAGATGCAGGTTATACATATGAAAATGTAGAAAAACAAGGACTTACCTGGTTTACTTCTCTTATAATTCAAGAAGGGGCAGGAAAAAATGATGCCAAAGATTTTGCAAAAAGGCTAGAAGATAAAGGGATTAGTTTAAATTTTATTGCTGGTTTAGAAGCATTTAGAGTTTCATTAGATGCTTTATCAGAAAATCTTGAAGAAGGTATTTCATTATTGAGCGACGCTATAATGCGTCCTAAAGTTGACCCTGAAGGGTTGAATAGAGTTTTCGAGAAAGCCAAAGTTGATTTTAATAATCTTGAAAAAAATCCTTTTTTTATTGCTGGAGAAGAATTGAATACGTTATTGTTTAAAAAACATCCTTACTCAAAAAGTGAATATGGAACTCTTGACACTGTAATGAGCATTACTAGAGATGATGTTTTAACATACATAAAGCGTAATTTTGCTAAAGATAACATAGTTATCAGTGTTGCTGGTTGTGCAAAAAAAGAAGAAATTATTACATTATTAGATAAATATTTATCTAAATTGCCGTCAAAAAGATCAAAAGTTAGAAAAATACCTGTGAAAAATGATTTTGGTTCTGCAGAAAGTAAGAATATTTTTATGGATATACCACAGAGTGTAATATTTTTTGCTCAAAAAGGTATAGCTTATGAAGATCCTAATTATTATAACGCAAGCGTCTTAATTAATGCACTTGGCGGCATGGGGCTAAATTCAATATTAATGAAAGAATTGAGACAAAATTTGGGTATTACTTATGGTGTTTATGCAAATATTATTTCCAATAAACATGGGAACGTTATAGCTGGAAGTATTAATACTGATAGTTCTACTGCTGGCAAAGCTATATCAGCAGTAAAAGATACATTTAGCAGGATAAAAAAGGAAGGAATTGATGAGCAGTTGTTTCGGGATGCAAAAATTGGTATGGTAAATTCCTATGTTTTCTCTATGTTTAATAATAACAACATAGTTGCAAAACTAAATAATATTCAGACAAACAACCGCGATATTAACCATATAAATGATTTTGTGAGCTATATTAATGACGTTAAATTAGAGAAAGTAAACGAACTGGCAAGCTCTTTACTGGAACCCGAAAATTTATTTTTTGTTGAAGTTGGGAGAAACACTTAAGGTCAATAATTAATATTTTCTGCTATTGATCTTACTGCTTCTACATAACACTTATGCTCCTCAGCTAGAATGCGTTCTGAGAGGCTTTGAATATCATCAGCTGGTAACACTGGCACAGCAACTTGAGCAATTATGGCTCCAGCATCAATTTCAGGAGTGACGTAATGTACAGTACAGCCTGCGATTTTTACTCCTGCTTTTAGAGCTTGCTCTTGAGCATTTAGGCCCTTAAAGGACGGAAGTAGAGAGGGATGAATATTTATCACCTTGTTATTCCATTTACTGAGAAAATTAGCTTGCAGGATTCTCATAAACCCTGCAAGGCAAATTAAATCAACCTTATGTTGAACAAATATTTCGTGAATTTTATCAGCATCAAGTGGTTTATCTCTAACAATAAACGCTGGCACTCCTGCTTGTTCTGCTATTTTTAGGCCAGCAGCTTCGCTATTATTTGTGATAGCGCACACAACTTCTGCAGGAAAATTACGATTTTGACATGCCTCTATCAAGGCCTGCATATTTGATCCCCTGCCTGAAATTAGTATCCCAAGTTTCACCTTTTTCATTTTGTGCAATTGATTTGGTGTAATAATTAATGTTAACAAAATAACTCAAAAAGTAAATCTATACCTAAAGTGACTTAGGTTTACCAACGATTTGAAAAACAACAAATTCGTCATTCCGCTACTCGTTAGCGGAATCTATGTTGAGATACCGCGGCGGTATGACGTGGGAAAACTTTTCTTGGGTTAGCTATATTTCAGAGTGCTCCTGTTATGAGCTGATGTCCAACTGTCATTTTACAGCTTAGCTTGCTTAGGTAACGCAGAAATAAGAGGTGCCCAATATAAACCAGCCTAAATCAACTTTAATGTCTGGATATCGTACTATTTTACATAACATGCCATTATGAATATATATTTTTATGATTGCGTTATCATTTATTTAACAAAGTATTAGTATAATCTATCTACTGGATTAAATGGAGAAAGTTGAATGAGTAAATTACCGAACAATGCAAAAATAGGTAAATCCCAGGTTACTCAGTGGGAGGTAATAAAAAATTGTGAATATGCTGATAATTGCTTATCAAAAATAGTAACTTTATACGTTATTAGAATAACTCAGCTATCAGATTTTTATACAAATGACGAACCTGAAATTAACACTGTTTTAGCAAGAATAAGCGTGACAAGTGAAAATGTATTTTTAAACAAGGCTACTACTATTGAAGTTATGGAAGGTATTTTTCCGTATAAATTCAACAGCAAGAAGAGAAATAACATACTAAGGTTAGAAGATTTACATAATTATTTATGTTCTATTGTTAACAATAGCCTTCCAAAAGAGATGCTTGAAAGTCTTGTAAGGGAATATAAGGATGCTGTTAACTTATTTAAAGCAATTACTTAACTGAACGTAGTATTTTTAAGATTTTATTTTCTATTTCAGAAATGCCGCTTTCAAGATCTTTATCTATCAGATACATGGTAGAGAAATATGTTTTCTGCTTACTTTCAACATTGATAGTTAAAGTTCCAGGAGTGATTGTAACCGAATTGGCAAATAACGCAATGCTTTCATCATTATGCCCTTTGCATTTTCTTAGGATAATGATTGGCTCAAGCTTAGATTTGAGTCGTAGCACCTTTTTTGTTACATAAACACTTGATAAAATGATTTGGTACATTAACCATGGTATATAACTTACTAACTTATAAAACGACAGTCTACTCGTACCATTTAAAATCTGGCTAAGAGCTCTTTCAGCGTTTATCAACCTTCTAAAGATAAATAATGTGAATATAGAGGAAAACACTCCACAAAAAATAAAAAATGGCTCAAAATAACCAGACAATACAGTCCATAGAGAAAATAAAATTACAAATGATAGAGAAAAAAACTTGATTTTTTGCCTAAGGTTCATGGTTTGCAGTATAACTTAAATGATTTTTTAAGGAAAGATATATTATGAATTAAGTCAAAAACTCTGTAATATATTGAAGCTTAAAGATATCTTTAGATATGGAAGTTATTGCAGAAAATAGGAAAGCAAGGTTTGAATATTTCATCTTAGAAGAATTTGAAGCGGGTATGGTCTTATTAAGCAGTGAAGTTAAATCGCTAAGAGAAAGAAAAGTAAATATTTCCGACGCCTACGTTATCGAAAAGAATAGCGAAATATGGCTGCACAATATGCATATTGCAGAATATAAAGCTGCAAACCGAAAAAATCATAAACCAAAAAGGGAACGTAAACTGCTTTTACATAAAAAAGAGATAAACAAACTAATTGGTCAAATCAAAACCGCTGGGATAACTGTTGTGCCGCTTTCGATCTATTTTAATGATAAAGGATTTGCAAAAACTAAAATTGCCATTGTAAAAGGAAAAAAACTCTACGATAAGAGAGCAACCATAAAACAGAGAGAGTGGGATCGTGAAAAAAGTAGATTGTCTAAGAATAATTTATAGCAAAATATGTCTTTAAATCCAGTAATTTTCAGCATCGGTCCTGTTTCTATATATTGGTATTCCTTAGCTTACGTTTTGGGTATAGTGTCTGCATATTGGTATTTACACAAGCTAGACGACCAAAAAATATTTACTAAGAATTTTTACGATTCGTTATTAACAGCCACTATTATAGGCATTATCCTTGGAGGTAGACTTGGCTACGTATTGATATATGATCCAGTTCTTTATATAAGCAACCCTATCGAGATATTGAAGACCTGGGAAGGAGGAATGTCATTTCATGGTGGTGCTATAGGAGTTTTGCTTGCAGTAATAATTTCGTGTAAAAGACATAACATTCCTATATTTTATGCACTGGACCTAGTTTCTTGCGGAGTTTCCATAGGTTTATTTTTAGGTCGCATAGGCAATTTTATAAACGGAGAGTTATTTGGCAGAGTTACAACTATGCCATGGGGTATGGTATTTCCAGAAAGTGGTGATAATTTGCTGCGTCATCCAAGCCAGCTTTATGAGGCACTTTTTGAAGGACTGCTACTTTTTGCAGTTGCAAATTCACTGTTTTTCTTGACTAGAATAAGACTGTATCACGGAGCGTTAACTGGTATTGCAGTTATGTGGTATGGAATAGCACGTTTTTTCGTTGAGTTTTTTCGCGAACCAGACTATCAAATTGGCTATTTGTGGCTTGATTTAACTATGGGGCAGTTGCTTTCTATACCTATGGTTTTGCTAGGAATGCTTGTATATCTAGGCGCATTAAATTTAAAATTTAATACGAAATCTGTTACATAGAGGAAAGGTGAGTTTAATAGAAAAATGTAGCCAGAAACCCTACATCATACACAATTGTACGAATTTTCTGCGTTGCAGTAGAATGAATGTGAGATCCGGTGTCATTCCAGCGTGTGACGCTAGGCCATAAAACTTGCTTGACAAACTCCGCCAGCCCCCTTATTATGACAGTAAGGGTGTTTATGACTCAAAACTTGTTTTTGACCTGCAGGCTCAATGACAAAATTCAGTAAAAAACTCAGGGTATTTATTGGCGGATTACATAAAATTATAGCGGCTGCATGTCTTTTTTATTTTTTCTACATTCAGCCAAATCGCGCTTATTTTAAGCGTTAGCACATTATTACAGCGCCACTTACAGTAATATAGAGTCAAAACTCGCACCACGGGGCTTCTTTTGCCTTTTTTTTCGTTTGGTAAATTTCTTAAATATCTTCTTAAATTTTATAGCTAATCAGTACTGGGATGACAAGAAAGGAGCACTGGAATGATACTATTATAGAGTGAAATGAGATCCCAGTGTCACGCACTGGGATGACATTATAGGAGCACTGGGATGACACCCTGACAATCGTCATCCCGCTACTTGTTAGCGGGATCTCTTGTTAGCGGATGAGATACTGCGGCGGTATGACGGTCTGCGGCGGTATGACAATTAAGCAATTCGTCATCCCGCTACTTGTTAGCGGGATCTATGCCAAGAGATACCGTGAATAAATCACGGTATGACGTCTCGCTTGCAACCTATAGCCTTGTCATTCCAGTGCTCCTTTTTTTGTCATCCCAGCGTCACGCGCTGGTTTCAACATTATATCATGGACAAAATAAACTTTCTAAAATTCATTGAACTGTGCTTTCAAACGGTGGTACCGGGGTGTGAGTATAATGATTATCAGTATATAAAAGTCATAGCAGACAGACTTGAAGCGGCAAATGTTGGCAAAATGTGTCAAGGAAGTTTTTCGTTTCTATGAGCTACTTGGCTCTCTGTTATAATGTTCGTTTGCTTGACCTAAGATCCAGGAGTATTTAAACTGAACCCTATACAGTGCTAAAAATGATAGGAAATCTAAGCGGAATAGTTGATGAAGTGCGCAGTGATCACATAATCCTGAATGTGAATGATGTTGGCTATATGGTGTATCTCTCAGCCAAAACTTTAAATGCATGTTCCATCGGAAGTAGAGTTAAATTACTTATCGAAACCTATGCAAATAACAGAGAAAATGTCGCTCAGCTATATGGTTTTATAAGCAAAGAAGAACAGCAGTGCTTGAGGTTGCTTGTTAAAGTAAGCGGTGTTAGCTACAAAACTGCAATGTCAATTTTGAGTAAATTAACTCCAGAACAGCTGTTTCTGGCAATTATGAATGAAGATAAAGTAGCACTCAAGATGAGCGGACTTGGCCTGAAACTCATAAATCGAATCATCACTGAATTAAGTGGCAAAGTGAGTAAATTAGAAATAAATAACAATAATTTTCATCCAATCAATGAAGATGCCCTTTCAGCATTGATCAATCTTGGGTATGAAAAAATGAAAGCTTATGATACGATAAAAAAAATACAAGACGAATCGTCAAATCTGGACACCAAGGATATTATTCGCATGGCGCTTAAAACATTATGAAATCAATATCGTGCGATAAAGAATATACTGAAGATGCGCGCAATATCAACATCAGGCCTGAGCAACTTGATGATTTTGTCGGGCAAAAAGACTTAATACAAAATTTAAAAGTGTTTATAAATGCTGCACAGACAAGAACTGAAGCCTTAGATCACGTTTTATTGTATGGTCCCCCAGGACTTGGCAAAACAACTTTAGCACAAATTGTTTCTAAAGAATTAAGGGTCAGCTTCCGCGCAACTTCTGGTCCTTTGCTTAGTAAAGCTGGGGACTTGGCTGCAGTGCTTACCACTTTAAATGCAAAAGATGTTCTATTTATCGACGAAATCCATAGATTAAATCGCAGCATCGAAGAAGTTTTATATACTGCTATGGAAGATTTTTGCTTGGACATATTAGTAGGTGAAGGTCCATCTACTCGCACTTTAAGGATAGATCTACCACCATTTACGTTAATCGGAGCAACTACACGGCTTGGATTACTTTCTGCGCCACTCAGAGATCGTTTTGGCATTCCCTTGCATCTTGAGTTTTATTCTTTTGAAGAACTGGTTAATATTATAAAAAGAGGCGCAAGAGTTCTTTCTACTGAAATTGAAGAAAATGCAGCACGGGAAATTGCCTGCCGTGCACGTGGCACTCCAAGAATTGCTTTGAGGTTACTCAGAAGAATAAGGGATTTTGTTGAAGTGAAAGATGATAAAAAAATCACTTATGAAGTCGCTGATTCTGTATTGCTAAAATTGGGTGTAGACAAAATGGGACTCAATAAACTTGATATGCATTATCTAAGATTTTTATTCAACACCTCAGGACCTGTTGGAATTGACACTATATCTATTGCGCTATCCGAGGATGTTGGCAATATTGAAGAAACAGTAGAACCTTATTTAATCAAAATTAGTTTTGTAAAGCGCACACCAAGAGGGCGCGTTCTAACCGATCAAGCAAAGGAATATTTGAGCTTTCAACATTAAACATCATAATTTATATTGACTAATTGGCGTGGTATCTATATGCTAGCATTTATATATTAAGAATAATGGAGGGTATATGTTAGGTAAGGTTAAAGAATTCCTAAAAACTATTCTATTTTTCCACAATGAGGATAAAGTTAAAACTCCTTATGTGCCTATGGTGGAGGGACTTCTTTCTGATGATACAACTTAAAACCGGATAAGAAAAAGCCAGAAGAGCATCTTACCCTTCTAAGTAATAAAGCAAAGGAGAGCGGTAATTCTGATAAAACAAAAGGACTTCCTAGCGATTTGAGCACTCAGGATATACCTAAATCAACACCAGACAAGAATAAGCGTAAATATGTCGAGTTAGAAAGCGATGAAGAATGGAATAAGTTCTTTGCATTACAGAACAACCCTTCTACCAATACCACAAACCAAAAACCTTTTTCTCCAAAGAAAGGAGAATCTCAGTATCACGGCAAAGAGATTGTAGGCAAAATTGCTGACCAAATTAAATCAGAGATATCTGAAGGTATGAAAAATAATACCATAGGGTCCATAATGATAAAAGAAGGCAAAAGGGAAGGGAATGTTGTTTACCCTTCCGTGAGAGTTGTGTTGAATGTTAGTAAAGAAGGAGTAGATATAGCTAAACTTCTGAGTGGTAATATATGTAAAAAGTACAATGTAAAAACAATTACATTTTGTCATTCTAATCAGGAAAAAAAGAGAGGGGCATGTTGCTATATTAATGATAAAGGGGAAAGAGTTTATGAAATAATTAGTGGATTATATGAAATGACTTTAAAGTGGTATGTTGATGGAAAAGAATGTAAAATTAAAATTAATATTGACGATAAGAATGGTGTAAAGCTCCTTGAAAGCAACGGTGTTACTGAAGAACAGTTACGTGCAAACAAAGAAGTAAAAGTAGGCAAGAGACGTGAACCAAAGTCTTTACATGAAGCATTAGCATCACAATTGCAACAAACACAATTACAACAAAGCTCTGAAGAAGTAAAATTTTTGGAGCAGCCTTCAACAAATGTAGAAGACTTGAGCGGCGCACCACAAAAGCATCAAGCTTCTGCTGCTCAAAATAGGTAAAGTAGTGAAAATTCAGTATAAGTTGCTTGCATTTGCAAGTAACTTATACTCTTATAATGAGCAACATAATACTACCAAGAAATTTCTACGAGCGGCCGACCTTAACTGTAGCTGGAGAGTTATTGGGAAAAGTCCTCAAATTTTCTAACTTTAGTGGAATAATAACCGAAGTTGAAGCCTATATAGGAATGAATGACCCAGCTTGTCACGCGGCAAGAGGCTATACTAACCGAACCTCAGTAATGTTTGGTATGCCGGGGTTTTCATACGTGTATTTTATATATGGAATGTATTACTGTTTAAATATTGTAACAGAAGCAGAAGGGTTCCCAGCAGCAGTGTTAATACGGGGATTAAAGCTCATTGAACCGCTTGAAGCAAACTTAGGCGGACCAGGAATATTGTGCAAAAGATTAAACATTACAAAAGAACACAATAAACTGGACCTTACTATAAGCCACAAATTTTGTATTTATGAATCTCACCTCAACCCGGATTATGTGTGCACTCCGAGAATCGGAATTAGTAAAGGCCAAGAGAAATTTTGGCGGTTTAAGATTTTCTAAACTTAAGATCTTGCGTAGACTATTTGCCAATCGGATAATCACCAGTGAAACAAGCATCGCAATATTGTGGTGTAGCATTGTTACGCACCTCTCCTTTAACAGCCTGATATAGTCCATCAATACTCAAGAAGGCTAGGCTATCTACTCCTATAACTTCCTTAATTTCCTCTACAGATTTATTTGCAGCAATTAAATCTTTGCACTCTGGCGTATCTATTCCATAAAAACAAGAATGCTTAATTGGTGGGCTTGAAATTTTGAGGTGAATCTCTTTTACTCCTGCATCCTTTAGCATAACTATTATATTTCTGAGCGTACTACCACGCACTATACTATCATCTATTAAAATTATGTTTTTACCTTTCAAAGTGTGCTTATTAGCATTGAATTTTAATTTTATTCTAACTTTACGTACTTCAGCGGTTGGTTGTATAAAAGTTCTTCCTATGTAATGATTACGAATTATCCCCAGTTCCATAGGTAATCCTGAATGCTTTGCATATCCAATAGCTGCAGGTATTCCAGAATCAGGTATTGGTACAACCATATTTACATTGTTTTTTGGTGGGCTCTCTTCTGCAAGTATTCTCCCTATTTCTTTTCTTATATCATATATGGACCTATTCTCCATTATGCTGTCTGGTCTCGAAAAGTAAACGTATTCAAAAATACAAAAACTTGATTTTTGCTGTGGGAAAGGAAACATTGAGGCTAGCTTACTATCCGAACTGATGGTAACTAATTCGCCTGGTTCTATTTCTCTAACAAACTCTGCATTTATTATATCAAGAGCACAAGTTTCAGATGCAAGAACGTAAGAACCGTTTAACTTTCCTAAAACAAGAGGCCTGATTCCAGATGGATCACGTACTCCAATAACTACTTCTTGATTGATTGCCACAAAAGAATAAGCACCTTGTATTTGCTTTAATGCATATATAAAACTCTCTAAAAAGCTATCTTTTTCACCGCTTGCTGTCAGATGCACTACTACTTCTGTATCAATATCTGACTGAAAAACGCACTCTTGTTTAATTAATTGTTCGCGTATCGGAGAAATATTAATTAAATTACCATTATGTGCTATGGTAAAATCCCCAAATTTGCCACTTTTGCCAAGCATGGGCTGCACTCCAAATTTACTACCACTTGTTGAGTATCGAACGTGACCTATTGCACAATCTCCAGGTAAGGATTTCTTTATTTCATCTATATCATCAAATACGCTGCTCACTTGACCTTGAAAGTGATAAGAGTGCAGCTTATCGTTGTTACTGGTTACTACGCCAAAAGACTCTTGACCTCTATGCTGCAAAGCGTGGAGAGCAAGTATAGAGTTAAATGCAGCATCGTTATTGCAGCTTATACCAAATACTCCACATTCCTCACGCATTTCATCTAGCATAAAAACTATTAAGTAAAGTTTAATTTTACTTTAGCATAGGTGAAATACAAGCATTTTGTTGTTCATCTGCTTTTATTGCCAGCAATAATCCTATGCATATCAAGCTTGCAGCAGTTGTACTTCCTCCATAGGAAAGAAATGGCAGTGGATCGCCTATCACAGGCAAGAGGCCTATTGACATTCCAATGTTTATAAAAAAATGAGCGCCAAAAAAAGCAAAAATCCCGATAGATACTAACTTAGAAAAATAATTTTTCGACCTATAAGCGATAGAGAAAATTATGCCAAGTAATGAGGTATAAAGCAAAATTAAAGCCATGCTACCTAAAAAGCCCCACTCCTCACTCAGCACTGCAAAAGCAAAATCCGTACGTTTCTCCGGCAAAAATCCAAGTTGAGTTTGACTTCCGTTAACAAAGCCCTTACCAAGCAAACCTCCTGAACCAATAGCTATCTGAGATTGCTGCGCATTATAACCTATTCCAAGTGGATCCACTGATGAATCCAAAAACGACAATATCCTTTGCTTGTGATAAGGACGTAAAAAAGGCCAAATAGCCGGTACTGCAAAAATGCCAAGCGTCCCACAAATTACTAAATGAGCTCTTTTTATTACTGCTGTGAATATAATTGATGCTCCTATAAACAACATTATCACAGATGTGCCTAAATTAGGTTGCTTTAACACCAAGAATACAGGCAAGAAAATAATTATTACCGCCTTAAGCAATCTTTTAAATTCCATCATTTTATACACACTTTGCTTATCAAAATAACGAGCAAGCGCAAGTATTAAGCCTACTTTTGCAAATTCTGATGGTTGCAAACTAATTGACCCAATTCTTATCCACCTCGTCGCACCCATTATGTGCGAGCCAAAAAAATTTACTGCTAATAGCGAAATCGCTGCTGCTATATAAAAAAAGTAGGCGTGCTTCAAATAAAAATCTAGCTCTATGAATGACATAGCTATAGCGAGTAGGAAAAAGAAGGAAAATATGACTATTTGGTGAATTGCAAATGGTACCCACTTTCCTCCAGCAGAAGAGTATTGAACAGCAATGCCAACGCAAAACAGCACTATCACGTTAATGACTAATAACCAATGAATCTTCTTCAGCCTATCCACACTTATAACCTTAAAGTATAGTAAAATATGAAACAAAGATAAAAATCAAAAAACCAACTTCTCAACTACTAACCGAATTGGAGTGCTATATATTCCAGTTACTATTGTTAAAGCTGCCATAAACAATAGACAGAAAAGCATAGGAAATGGCACATCATTAATTTTGTCCGGTGTCATTCCAGCGCTTGATGCTGCACTATTTTCAAAATACATTTTCTCTACCATCTTCCACATGTATATTAGTGCAAGAAAAGAACCGGCAGCAAAAGCTATCAGGGAAATCCACGCGCGAGATTCTATAACTGCTTTCATTATATACCATTTGCTTACAAAGCCATTTGTTAGCGGCACACCGACTAATGCTAAACTAAGTAGAGTAAACGCAAGTGCTGTATAAGGCATTGATTTCTTGAGTCCCGATAAATTCTCTATTTTTGTTGTATCAAATTTGTAAGAAATACATCCTGCAGCCATGAATAAAGATGTTTTTATTATGCTGTGGTTTACTATGTGAAGAATTGCTGCAAATACACCTGTTTTTGAGTTAAAACTCAGTGCTAAAATTATATAACCAATTTGGCTGACACTAGAATTAGCAAGCAGTCTTCTTATATCTTTTGCAGTTATTGCAGATATTGACCCAAATATAACAGCGCAAAGTGCGAGGATAATTATCACGTTGCTTAGTGATGGTTTAAATAAGAAGAAATTCTGATGGAAAACAGTATAGAAGATCCTAATGAAAACATATATCATCACTTTTGTCACTGTGCCTGAAAAGAATATGCTAATGAAACTTGGCGCCTCACTATATGCATTAATCAGCCACCTGCTTAATGGAAACAGTGCCATTTTAATTGAGAGACCAACAAAAATGAACAATGTGCCAAGTTTTATGATGTTGTTATCGTATAATGGAACTATTCTTTCAGCCATGTCAGACATATTGAGCGTTCCTGTCATGGAGTACAAAAGCCCAACACCAAACAAGTAAAACGTTGCCCCTATAGTGCCACTAATTAGATATTCAAATGCTGCAACCAAGGCTTTTTTATCCCTTCCCATTGAAACTAATACATAAGAAGAAAGAGATGAAATTTCCAAAAAAACATAAAGATTGAATATGTCGTTTGTTACTAGAATCCCGAGCAGTCCGCTTAAGCACAGTAGAAATAGAGAGTAAAAACCAGTGATTTTGTTTTTGCTAATTTCTTTTTCGTTAATATAAAAGCTATAAAGCACGCTAATCAGCGCTATAAAATTCACCAAAGTTAGAATCAAGGAGTTTAACACGTCGATTCTTAACTCTATTCCATGCGGAGGAGCCCAATTTCCAAGGTGATAAGTTATAATCTCGCCTCTATATGTTTTTATGAGTAGTATTGATGAAATGATAAGAGTGATTGTTGTTGCAATAAAAGAAATAAACCAAGATACCTTGTGTTTCTTGGTAAGAAAGCAAAACATTGATGCAATTATTGGTATAATAACTTGTAAAATTGGTAATTGCATTAAATTGTTGTTAATATATCGTTAAAGTATTAGTATATATAATACTTTTTGTTTTAATACTCTTATGTTATCTAAAATTTGTAACGCAATAAAACGCCTATTACGAAGAGAAGATAAATTTGTAGGAAGAGATGAAAATGGAAATTCTTACTATGAATCAAGTAAAGGGAAAAGGTGGATTATGTATAGCAGTGTTTCTGAGCCTACAACAGTGCCTCCGGAATGGCATATATGGCTTCACTATACTGATAATGTAGTACCAGTTAATAATAAAAAAAGAAAAGTAAAACATACTCCTAATTTAACGGGTACAAAAGATGCATACTATCCAAACCAAAAAGTGAAAAATTACTATAAAAGCTGGAGTCCTGATAACTAAAGATGCGAAGGTCAAATATACTTGAAATAACCGCTGGATTATTTGTATTGGTTTTCACTATTTTTCTGATTTTCTTTGCTATTGATAAGCTATCTTACATAAAGAAAAACTATAAGGATTGCTATAAAATATATGGTCTTTTTGCTAACGCTAACGGTATAGGAGTTGGTGATAGTGTCAAGATCTCTGGTGTGGACGTTGGAAGCATAACTGGTGTGTCACTTGACAAAGCTACCTACATAGCACGAATCGATATGTGCGTAAGCAGAGATATAAAGTTGCCAGTTGATAGCTCAGCTCTGATCACTAGCAGTGGAGTTGTTGGCAGTAAATTTGTTAATATATCACCTGGATCAGATATTAAACTAATCTTGCACGGTGGTAAAATAGAGTATACTCAAGCTGAAGCAAATATGGGTGGAATAATGGACAGAATTCTTGGTATGTTTACGAAGTAAAAATGGCAGGATTCCAAGTATATCCGTTCAGGTGAAGCCTCCTGTAGTTCTAAAGTATTTAAGGAGTTTGCCTTATTTCTTGTCTTTTCTACCCCTTGCTAACCTATAATTGGGGTTTATAGTACAGCTTAACAGTTGCAGTGCATGTCTATCAATGATAAAATGAAGATTAATTTATTTTGATATTATGATTGGTTTACTGTTTGCCGTACTGTTGTTTTTTTGTGGTAGTGATGCACTTGCAAAACAGGAGCCACGTTCAATAGCTGGAGATAATCACATAAAGGTAATAAATTATAACCCACAAGCTATACATAAGTATACGGGTTTTTATGGTTATCAATCCAGCATATTGTTTGAACCAGGGGAGGTAATACAAAACCTTTCAATGGGTGATTCAACTGGTTGGCAACTCCTTCCTCAAGGTAACAGATTGTTTATTAAGCCTATAGATGATATTGCCGATACTAACGCAACTATAATTACCAATAAAAGAGTTTATTACTTTGAACTTCATGCTGAAGAAGCAACTGGACTAGATGATCCAAAATTAGCATATGAAGTAAGGTTTCTTTATCCATTATTTAGCAGTGATGAGATTTACACAACAAATAACGGCGATATCTTCGAACAAGCTAGTCATACCATTATTCCTGATATAAACGACATTGAAGTTGTAAAGAAGGGCTTAAATTTTAATTATTCCATCTCGCACGTTAAAGGCAGTCAGTCAATAATACCAATTAAGGTTTTTGATGACGGAAAATTTACATATCTACAATTCAATAAAATAAACTCTGATTTCCCGGCAGTTTTTATGGTTGATTCTGCAGGGTATGAGTCTTTAGTAAACTTCCGTACAGCTGACAACTACCTGATAATCGAAAGGGTGAGTTCAGTGTTTACCTTAAGGAATGGATCAAGTACAGTTTGCCTATTTAATGAAAACATGCCTTTCAAAAAAGGTAAGTGATTACTATCTAAAGGCTATAATGCCCGAGATATGGGTGCAAAGTTTTTTCTATGATGTTCTGTAATTCCATAAAGGCCAATAGCGTTAAGGTGCTCTTTTGTCCCATATCCTTTATTTTTATACCAATTATATTCAGGATGCTTATTGTGCAATTCTTGCATAAGCCGATCTCTCGTAACTTTTGCAACGATTGAAGCTGCTGCAATTGATGTACTCAAATTATCACCATTTACTATGGATTTCACTTGCCATTTCACTTCAGGTGGTTGATTACCATCAACTAGCACATAATCTAATTCTAGGTCCAGGTCTATCAACGCACGTTTCATTGAAAGTTTTGTTGCTTGCAAGATATTGTATGAATTTATTTCTTCTACGCTTGCCATTCCTATACCAAATTTTGCAACGGATGTTATTTTTTCATATAGGACTTGCCTACATTGAGGAGTCAACTTTTTCGAGTCGTTGATTCCATCAATAATTGTATTTCTATCAATAAACACTACGGCTGCGGATATTACTGGACCAGCTAGCGGACCTCTTCCAACTTCATCCACTCCTGCTATCACTCCTGATAATTTATTTTCTAATGTAAAGTCTGGGTATTTCATAGGTTTTTATAATAAGAAAGTTATAGTAAAAACTGAACAGATAATAGAAATTATCCAAAATTTCATAACGATTACATTTTCTGACCATCCCTTCTTCTCAAAGTGATGATGTATTGGTGCCATAAGAAAAACTCTTTTTCCTTCTCCATATTTAAACTTTGTATATTTAAAATATGATATCTGAATAATCACAGATAGAGTCTCTATTACAAAGATTATTCCAATAACGGCAAAAAGCATTTCTCTCTTCATTAAAACGCTAGTTAACCCTAAAGCTGCACCAATTGACAGGCTTCCAACATCACCCATAAATATTTTTGCTGGATGTGTGTTAAACCACAAGAAACTTAAAATAGCTCCTATAAATGCAATGCAGAATAAAGTAATATTCATATCTGCTTGAGTTATATATGCAATTAGCCCCAAAAAAGCAAAGGAAGTGATGACTTGAGTTGCAGCAAGGCCATCCAAACCATCTGTGAGATTCACAGCATTAGCAGAGCCGACAATTACAAACGCAGCAAACGGAACATATAGATAGCCAAAGTCGATTATTACTCCTTTAAATAGAGACGTTTTTGTAAAACCTTCAGCAGAGTATAGCTTAAGTATAGACATACTAACCAGAGTTACAATAAACTGAATAAGTATTTTGGTTTTTGCACTTAAACCTCGATAGTGATTTATCTTCAATTTTAAATAATCATCAATAAATCCAAGTAGAGCAAAAAATAGAGTTATCAATATCAGCAGCAAAATTTCTAGTGTTAACTGAGCCCAGAGTAAAATTGGTAATAAAGAAGAAATCAGTATTATTATTCCGCCCATAGGTGGTACATTCTTTTTTGTTATTAAATGACTTTCTGGTCCACATGATCTAATTGGTTGCCCATCTTTACTTATTTTTTTTAGAAGCTTTATAAAATAGGGAAAAAGAATAAACCCAAAAACAAATGAGGTAAAAAATACTTTTGTAGCTAAGATCATCTGCTTACTTAAATTGACTAAGTATCATACCACCTATAGCTAATAAAGCCAACTTCTGTCATCCTATAGCCTATTCCTCTTTTACTTCATTTTTTCCTAACTTGGTGCGTATAATTACAATAACTCTGGAATGGTGTGAAGAATTATATTGTTATCTTCTGCAAAACAAAATTCGCTATTTTTATCTGTCCATTTATACATTTCTTTTAGATTAATCTCAGAAGAATCATAAGTATCATATTCCGTTTTTTTATGATAATCATAATAGTGAAACTTATTATTTTTATCAAAATAACCAAATTCATCAGTCAATGTAGCCTTTTTTTCACCCTTTCCACTATTTATTACTTCGAACACTACAGCTTGATGGTTACCTAGAGAATCTGGTTCAGCAATTCCTTCTGTAATAAAAAACGATGGCCGATGGCTAAGTAACTCACCAAGATTTAGGTTACGTTTTTCTTTCATACAACTCAAACTTATGAATTTATATTCATCTGAAACGTTCGAATACTGTGGATCGTATTTTTTATATTCAAAGAATTCATTACCTAAAAAATTACAAAACGTTAATTTATAATCATCATTATTAGATTTAATAACTTTTAAATAGTGAAAATCCCTTGGGACAATTACCTCCTCTTTCGTAACATGATTACGCATGACCAATTGATCATCGAGCATGTAGTAACCTATTTTTGGTAAAGTAGCTATGGGCTTATCATTCAAGGCAACATTTGCTTCATAGATGTTATCCGATAACTCTTCCCCTTTTTGCAAAGTGAATTTCTGCTTTTCGTTGTTAGTCTCGGTTAAATTGCCTATTATTGTTGATACATCACTTATTGTTAATACATCACATTTATCTTTTGTGTATTGATATTTATAGCAACCAACATCTTTACACACTGAAAGACACTTTCCATTTTTGTCTGATATATAGATATAATCACCTTCTATTGTAAAATAAAGTCCACCATTTTCTCCTTTGATCTTCTGTAGTACTGGATCATTTTCATCATTAAAATTGATGAAGTTTAGTACTTCAGTTGTTGTACTGTGTCTAGAAATGGGTAATTTGGCACCAAAATATGGAATATCTTCTATGTGGTAAAGCGAAATCTCTATTGGTTTTGATCTAAGCTTTTCTATAATATTGTCCCTGTTTGCACTTATGATATCTTCTTGCTGTATAATAAGATTCTCTTCTTCACCATCTTTATTTTTCACTTTCAGAGGTGATTTTCCCTTATATAAAACTATTTTATCACCCAGCTTCTGTAACTTTAAATCACTAATAGTATCACCCAACTCAGCCGTACCAATGTGTGAACGAATAGTATACTTGTTGTTATTAATCTCTAACCTGTAATATGCAGTAGGAAGTTTAATCAGCTTCTTATAGAGCGGATCTTTATTATCTATTCTAAATGTATTTCCCATACTATTACCTTAAACAATTAACAGCCTTCAGATCAATCGCCTTGAAACTACTTGGAGGAGTGACATCGCTCATAAAACTCCTTGGCTGCTCGTTATCTGTTGCTGTTTTCTCAATATTAACAAACCCCCTTTGTTGCTCATTGTTTTCTAATGTTCTTTCCATACGATCTTTGAAAGTAGTCAAAAATCTATCAGTTTGTTTGTAATTTGGACATGATTTTTTTGCAGATAAATATAAGAGTTTTAACAGCTCGTTACGACTTTCATCATTAAATAATGACCTATCTAGAATGGTTGACTGTAGTTTTACTGGATCAAAATTTAGGCTTTTCTTTGGAATGCCGCATTTTGAAGCTGTTTCTTCTAATACTTTTTCAAATTTTGTAGCAATATCTGCTGCATCCATTACTTTTACCACTTGATTAAGCTCTTGTATTTTATTCTCTATTTTATATTCATCTTGTTTTACAAAAGGATAAAAGAAATTTATTACTTGAGATATAAATGAAGTTGGTCTACCTGCTCCACTTGTCACTGGCAGATTGTCTGAATTTTTAATTTCCCTCTTCTTTATACGTGCAGTACAAACTTGATCTGTAGGTTTTGTTTTACAAAATATATCCTTTACCTTACTATAAAGTGCTTGAGTATTTTGTTCTGATTGAAATGCTTTATCAGCAAAATTGTCAGCCTCTTCTTTAAAATCTTTAGCTTCTTTGGCAGATTTTTCAGAAGCGCTTTTAGCTACCTCTGCTGCTTTCTGAGCATTCTGAATTTCAATTTTTGTTTGATTCATCTTGCGCAGAAACTGATCAGCAACTGCAGCACCTATTCCATCTTCTCCCTTTGAGCCTTTAGGACCAGGCGCTCCTGTGTTGCCTTTAGGACCTACTAGACCTTGAGCACCTTTTTCTCCTTGCATGCCATTAAAGCCTTTTAGACCTGGCAATCCATCCATTCCTGGTGCTCCAATTTCACCTCTATCTCCCTTGAGACCAAGATCACCTTTTATTCCAGGCATCCCTGGTAATCCATCTACTCCTTTGTCACCTTTTAATCCATCTGTACCTGGCACTCCGGTATCTCCTTTATCACCCATATCGCCTTTAGGACCTATGTCTCCCTGATCACCTTTTATTCCAGACATCCCTGGTAATCCATCTACTCCTTTGTCACCTTTTAATCCATCTGTACCTGGCACTCCGGTATCTCCTTTATCACCCATATCGCCTTTTGGACCAGCATCCCCTTTATTACCAGACACACCTGGCGCTCCATCTACTCCTTTGTCACCTTTTAATCCAGCCGTACCCGGCGCTCCGGTATCTCCTTTATCACCCATATCGCCTTTTGGACCAGCATCCCCTTTATTACCAGACACACCTGGCGCTCCATCTGTACCTGAAGCACCATCTACTCCTTGAGGACCTATATCTCCCTGATTACCTTTTATTCCAGGCATCCCTGGTAATCCAACATCACCTTTCTCCCCTTGCATGCCATTCAAGCCTTGTGGACCTGGCAATCCATCCATTCCTGGTGCTCCAATTTCACCTCTATCTCCCTTGAGACCAAGATCACCTTTTTCTCCAGACACACCTGGCGCTCCATCTGTACCTGAAGCACCATCTACTCCTTGAGGACCTATATCTCCCTGATTACCTTTTATTCCAGGCATCCCTGGTAATCCAACATCACCTTTCTCCCCTTGCATGCCATTCAAGCCTTGTGGACCTTGTATTCCTGGCAATCCATCTACTCCTTTTGCACCCATATCCCCTTGATCACCTCTAGGACCTACTAGACCTTGAGGACCTGTATCTCCCTTTGCTCCCGGCAATCCATCTGTTCCTGGTGCTCCAAATTCACCTTTATCCCCTTTTAGACCCTGAGAACCTTTCTTCCCTTGCGTACCATTAAAGCCTTGAGAACCTTGTATACCTTCGTCACCTTTTTCTCCAGGTATTCCTGGCGCTCCATCTGCTCCTTTATCTCCCTTACCACCTTTTGGTCCTTGAACTTTTCCTGGATTTTTCCTTAATTCTTCTGAAATGCTTTTTGTTAGCTCAGTACTGTTTGCAAGTTTCTCTACCAATGTATCATTGTCAGCACTACTTAGTAACGCGTCTGCTAACTCTTGAGCTCTGTTATCAATTAGTTTAGTAGCTATTCCTTCGTGAATATTTTCATCATAAAGTCTTCCTATGATCTGTTGCTCTAGCAGTAAATTTCCACCTTTATCACGATATTCAAGTACTTTATTCGCAATGGTTTCATTGTCAATTAATTTTTGTGCAACCCCAGTATGCAGACTTGAACTGCCTGCAAGTTCTTCCATTAACATTTTTCCACTGGAATCAGTGAAGTTAAGCATCATCTCCTTAAACCCAGTGGCTCTAGTAGTGACTAGCTTATCTGCAACTTCTTCAGGATTTGCATCCATGCCACTATGCCCTTGTTCACCCTTTGCGCCTCTTGAACCAGAGAGGCCCTTGAAACCTCTAGGACCTTGTATACCCTGTTCTCCTTTATCTCCCTTGAAACCTTGTGGACCTACTAAACCTTGATCACCTTTATTTCCTTGAGGGCCTCTTGGACCTGCATTTCCTTGGTCACCTTTTTCTCCAGGCATTCCTGGCAACCCAGTATCCCCTTTATTACCAGACACACCTGGCGCTCCAGCAACTCCTTGAGGACCTACTGGACCTGAATCTCCTTTATCACCTTTAGGACCTACTCGACCTTGAGCACCTTTTTCTCCTTGCGTGCCATTAAAGCCTTGTGGACCGGTTTCTCCTTTTAGTCCAGCCGTACCCGGCGCTCCGGTTTTACCTTGTTCGCCTTGTGAACCAGGTTCACCTTTCCAACCTCTTGGTCCTTGGGGACCAGCTTTTCCCAGTTCTCCCTTTTTACCCTCTGGACCTATTGGCCCTTGAGGACCACTAATACCTTTCTCTCCCTTTGTTCCACTTGGACCTTGTGGGCCTATATTCCCCTTTGAACCTTTCAATCCCAGTTCTCCAAGATCTCCTTTTGGACCCCGCGGACCAACTTCTCCTTTTAATCCTTGCTCACCTTTTATTCCTGGTTGTCCATCTAACCCTGGTCGTCCTGGTGCACTGGGCTCACCTTTTAAACCTTTAGGACCTGGCTTTCCTGTTAGTCCTGAGACTGCATAAAACTCGCCTTTTTGGCCCTTTTCTCCAGGTATGCCTGGCAGCCCATCGAGACCACGTGGTCTTGGTTCGCCTCTTTGACCTGGCAAACCTCTTGGCCCAGGAGGTCCATCTAGTCCTTTAGGACCAGGGGTTCCGTCTCTACCATCTTGACCTGGATAACCTGGCTCACCTTTTTGACCTGGATAACCTTTTCCACCTGGAAGACCTGAATGATCTCTAAAGCCTGGCGACCCAGGCTCGCCCTGTCTACCTTTTTCACCTGGAATACCTGGAATACCTCTAGGACCTGGAAAACCTTCATAACCTCTTAGACCTTTATCACCTGGAGGACCTCGATAACCTGGAGGTCCTGTCATTCCTTTTACTTTGTCCTGCAGAGTCTCAATCACGTTTATTAAACATTCAACTTTTGCTTCTAAGCTTCTAGATTTTTCACATTCTTCAAGATTCATATCAACCTCTAAACCATTACTTATACCAAATCTCATAAATAAGTAGGCAAATAACTCACAGAACAAATGGTTTTGATCGAACTTTCCGTAATATTACGAATGAATGCACATACAGTATCCTCCAATAAACTAACAGAGTCATATATTCTATTTTTAATGAGATTGTCTTTCAAATATTGCCATAAACGCTCTACTGGATTTAACTCTGGTGAATATGGAGGTAAATAGATTAAGGTAATATTTTGTGGTATTTTTAAACCTTTGGATCTATGCCATCCTGCACAATCCACAACAAGAAATGCCTCCCTTGTTCCTAAATATTGTGACATCTGCTCAAGGAATATATTCATACAATCAGTATTGACGTTTGGTACGAATAAGCTAGAACTCTCTCCATTTCTAGGATTAACTGCACTATAGAGATAAAAGTTTTGCCTACCTAATTTTACCTTAACCTGTGTCCTAATGCCTTTTTTAAACCACCCGTGTCCAATCTTTGAATGTGTGCCAAACCGCGACTCATCGAAGAAAAATAGCTCTTTTTCGGGATACGTGACAATAGTTTCATTAAGATTTTTTTTTAAACTCTTCTTGTTTATTTTTATCCTGTTTATTGTGCACAGGCCTTGGAGTAATATACGAAAAACCTAACTTTTGCATCAGTCTATGTGCTGTAGACTTACTTACCTCAATAGAAAACATTTTCTCAATTATGATTTTTAATTTCTTAGCCGTTAGGTTGGCTCCTTCTTCTGCTATGACATTTTTAATTTCTTCTTGCTGCTTGTAGCTCAACTTCGGCTTTACTCCACGTCCT
This sequence comes from Wolbachia endosymbiont (group A) of Clivina fossor, assembly GCF_964026865.1. Lineage (NCBI taxonomy): Bacteria > Pseudomonadati > Pseudomonadota > Alphaproteobacteria > Rickettsiales > Anaplasmataceae > Wolbachia > Wolbachia endosymbiont (group A) of Clivina fossor. The sequence goes on from NZ_OZ034707.1 coordinate 856,833, forward strand.
GGTTGTATTTTAAACGCATTGACTCCTCCTTCCTTAAATCTTGTAATCCACTTCATCAATGTAGTTCTAGTAATTCGGTATATTTGAACAACTTTTGTTATTCCATATTCTTTTGCAGATATTATTGCCTGTAATCTTCTTCCTATCTCTCCTCTTATGCCGTGCTTCTTTAATTCCAGGTTACACTTATTATATAATTCTTCTCCTATTGCTTTACTTTTTCCTGCCATAACTCCCCACTAATTCTTAAATTATTCTATTTTAGAAATTTTTCTTTATTCGTCTATTTATTTTTAGGAATTGGTATTACTTTTACTTTAGCAGCCACATGATAACCTGTGCCACAGGTATTACATCTCCCGTTTCTAATTCAAAACGCACTTTTGCCACCACTTTGTAACCTATACTCCAAATATAGTTAATTCACAAGTATTAATTATTGATTAATAATGATAATATGCAAATATAGTCATAAAGCAACTGTTACACTTGAATTTCTTCCTGGTTTCTGTTGTCATCATAACATTAAAAACACTTTAAGAAAGCTGCTTAGTTAAATTAACTTGGACAAGTAAATAGCAGCTTTGCAGCCTGTTTTTATGAATGAGGATAAAATGTTGTAGCCAAATGCGCTTTCAGCATTGTGCTGAATTGCAATATCTCTGTGTTCTAGCTCCTCATCGCGGAATTTACTTATAGTTTCTCTTAATTCCCCATCTTCTAAATGTGAAACTTGCTCTTTGTAGTGCTCCCCTATAACTTCTTCAACTGCAGCAGTGCAAGCCATAGCAGCTTTTTTGCCCATAATGGCAGTTGCAACGCCAAGTGACACTCCTAAAACACGCCAAACTGGCAACAAAACAGTAGGACGAACTTTTTGCTCTTTGATTTTCTCATTAAAATAGTGAAAATGCTTTTTTTCCTGCTCTTCCATTTCAATTATTTCATTGATTATAGAAGATTTTTTAAGAATAAATTTTTGACCAGAATAAATGCAAATAGCTCCATATTCCCCAGCATGATTTACTCTAATTGCCTGTTGCAAGAACTGATTGTTGCTGTACCTTAAATTATTTAGATTTCTTTCTTTCTCCACAATACACCTTACCTGATACGAACAGAGCTGCTATGAGATAAATTAAATTCCATGTTGCTAAGGAAACACCTAGAACGTAATGAGGTCTGTCACAAGATGGAGAGTAATTAGGATTTAGTAGATTATTTCTGAGCTCTTCTATACTAACGTTACCACTTGCTTGCTCTGTACAACCTAAAACATCATGAAATAAGAGGAGTTCAAGACCTACATGATAAAAAGATATTACTGCACCTATGAGGTAGCTGCAAAACATTGCATAGATTAGAATTTTGTTGTCTTTAAGCATGCATACTACTGCAAGTAACCCTGCAACATAGTAAACTACCCGCTCGTATGTACATAACTTGCATGGCAGCATGTTGAAAAAATATTCTAGCACATATGCAAAAATTAGAGCAAAAGCACTTGATAGCAGAAAGATTGTAGGAATTCTGGAGTTATTACACACGACTTTAAGTAAATTATTATAAAGACCCCTGAAAGTATAAAGCAGAGTATTCATTTTGCATAGGGATTTTTATTTTTTTTCAAAAGTAATCTGACTGGCACACCATCTACGAAGAAATTTTTTCTAAGATCATTAATTAAATAGCGTTTATAACTTTCATCAACACTTTCAGGTATGTTACATATCAAAGAAAAAGCTGGAGGTTTAGTACCAATTTGAGCGATATACTTCATTTTAACTGCTTTACCTTTTACAAGCGGGTGAGAGTGCCTATCTAAAGCATCAATTAGCCACTTATTCAGTTTTGCAGTGCTGACTTTCTTGTTCAAAGATTCACTCACTTCAAGACACTTATCTATCACATCGCCGCAGCGCATGCCTTTCAATGCAGAAATTGTTACAGTTGGCACTTTCAAGAATAACCGAGTCACTTCCTGTTGTTTGACAAATTTTATTAACTTACTTCTGTCATCCTTACCTATTAAATCCCACTTATTTAAAACAACAATAATCCCTTTCCCTCCCTTAATTGCAGCTTCACCAATTGATAAATCCTGCTGCTCAATACCAACTAGGGAGTCTAGCATTAAAACTACCACATGAGAGCGCTTGATTGATTCTAAGCTTTTTTCAACAAATCTTGATTCTAAGTCATCTATAACATTCGCCTTTCTGCGGATTCCTGCAGTATCAATGAGAGTAATTAGCTCCCCATTATGATCATATACAATATCTACAGAATCACGTGTGGTGCCTGGCTCTGAATTCACTATTACTCTGTTTTCTGTAAGTAGGCTGTTTAAAAAAGTTGATTTTCCGACATTTGGGCGACCGATGATTGCAATTCTAAGTTTACTGGACTCACTGCCCAATAGATCAGTGTTTTCATTCAAATTTTCAATAACATCAGCTAATGCATCATAAAGATCAACCATGCCAAGATTATGTTCGGCAGAGATATACACCGGGCCAAGAAAATCAAAAAACTGCAAATAATCAACATTTTCAGACTTATGACTCTCGCATTTATTTGCTATCAGTATCACAGGTTTATTTATTTTTCTCTTCAGCCACTTTGCAAATTCTTTGTTTTGCTCATTTTGCACTTTTGCATCAACAAGAAAGAAAATGATGTTTGAATTGGATAGAGAAAATTTTATTTGTTCAATAACTTGTAGTGAAAAATTAGTTTGGTCGTTCCATCCTCCTGTATCTATAACTTTAAACTCTAAATCGCTAATTCTGCCTATTCCTTCTCTTCTATCTCGTGTAACCCCTGGAATATTGCTGACCACCGCTGCTTTTCTTCCCACCAATCTATTAAAAAGAGTTGATTTACCAGCATTTGGTAGGCCTACTATAGCGATTTTTAGCATAATTTAAGAGCACCTTCTATACACAGTAAATTATAACCGAAATCTTGCAATTTAACTATTGACTTTGTAGGTTATATCAATATTCTCAAGTCAAGATATTTTATCTTAACTTTATTATGTGAAATGGAGGAGTTATGTTAGGGCTAGAGCAAATAGAAAGTGTAGGTAATGGAAAATTAGAACAACAAGGGTCACAAAAGCATTCATATAAAATAGAGCGTCCAGAAAAAACAAATGATTTCCAGTTAAGCATGACAATATATCAAAAATCTGAAAAGGAGAAACGAGAAAAGATCTTAAAGCAAGCAGAAAATATAGAAAAAAAGTATCAAGTGCCTTCTGATAGCCAAACTGTAGGAAAAATGTTAGATGAACTATTAAAAGTTATAAAGCATGCAGATAAGGACAAAATCATGTTTGGCATGCCGGGCAAGTTGGTGCACGGTATGCCTGAAGAAAAAGAGCAAGAAGCGATAAAAGAAACATCATTAATAGGCTATCTGATAAAAAGTGCAAGCCTAATCAAAAAACAAAATTTAAGCCTTGAAAATAGTGAAAAAGAAAAGTTGGATTCTCTTTGCTTAAAAGTATCCAATTTAATTTTAACGGGTACATATATTAAAAAAGAAATTTTGGATTCATATTGTGACGGTATACCAGTAGATTCAACTCTAGAAGAAGAGCGTAACAGCTACTTATTGAGCCTAGAGCAAGCTGTGTGTAGCAGTATTGAAAATGACGAAAAAGAAGGAATCATAGTAGAGAGAGACAATGAATCTTATTGTGTAAAATGTCCAGAAGAAAGTGTGATCACTCCTGCAAAGTTTATGAATTCTCCGGAATTTAAGGACTTAGAATATGGTGCATTGCGAATGGGAGAAGGAGATGATGTAATCCGAATAAAAAACGGACAATATCATGATATGAAAGGCAAAGTAAAAATGATCTTTAAAGTGGGTGATGATGAAAAAATTGAAATGACTTTATCTTCTATAAAAGATAATACATTAACTTTTGGTGCAATAACAGTGCATATTGATGATAAAAGTTGTGAAATCTTCTCAAAGTACCTTGAAGAGCTAGAAAAAGAACCTCGTGTAAGCAAGGTCGTCGAAGCTGCTAAAAGTTTTGTACAAAGTAAAACTGTTTCACCTCCTCTTTCTTCTATGGGCGATACTAATACATCCAATCACCTTGAAAACATTGGCAAGAGCGCTGAACAGAGAAGTTGAGAAGCAATAGCTGTCCACACATACACTGTTGCATATAGCAATAGTGTATGTGTATAGTTAATAGGGTTTGTAAACTTAATAAAGTCTACAACTAATTTGAAAACTACTTTATTGTATGCAAGACTTTGAAATACTAGAAAATCTAAAAACCAAATCACTAGAAGCTGAAAAAGGAGGCGGTTCTAACAGAATCAATAAACAACACGAAAAAGGGAAATTAACTGCTAGAGAAAGGCTCAGTGTATTACTCGATGAAAATTCGTTTGAGGAATACGATAAATTCGTGAAGCATCACGCAACTGATTTTGGCATGCAAAATGCTAATTTTTTAGGTGATGGAGTAGTGGTTGGTCATGGTACTATCTTCGGCAAGAAAGTTTTTGTTTATTCTCAGGACTTTACTGTCTTTGGTGGATCACTTGGTGCATCACATGCAAAAAAAATATGCAAAATTATGGATATGGCAATTAATGCCAGGGTTCCAATTATCGGACTAAATGATTCTGGTGGAGCCAGAATTCAAGAAGGAGTAAATTCCCTTGCTGGTTATGGAGAAGTTTTCCAAAGAAACGTAAATGCATCGGGCGTTATACCACAAATCTCTTTAATTATGGGTCCATGTGCAGGAGGGGCTGTTTATTCTCCAGCATTAACTGACTTTACTTTCATGGTAAAGAATAGTTCATACATGTTTATAACCGGACCAGATGTAGTAAAAAAGGTTACCTATGAAGATGTAAGCTTCGAAGACCTCGGTGGAGCAAAAATTCATACAAGCAAAACAGGAGTGGCAGATTTTGCATTCAATAATGATGTTGAGATGCTGCTAAAAATGCGTGAATTCTTTACTTTCTTACCAGCAAATAATCAAGAACCACCGAAATCTGTACCAACCTGTAATGATGTTAATGAGATTGATGAATCCTTAAACACTCTAGTTCCTACCAATCCTAACACTCCTTATGATATGTATGAACTCATTGAAAAAGTTTGTGATGAGAAGAAATTCTTTGAACTAAAACCTGATTTTGCTCGTAATATTATAATTGGCTTTAGTAGAATTGGAGGAAATACTGTTGGTATTGTTGCAAATCAACCCATGCACCTTGCAGGATGTTTGGATATTGATTCTTCAAGAAAAGCTGCAAGGTTTGTAAGATTCTGTGACGCATTTAACATTCCTATCATCACACTTATTGATGTTCCGGGGTTTTTACCTGGTACAAATCAAGAATACAATAATATAATACAACACGGAGCAAAGTTGCTTTACGCTTACGCTGAAGCGACCGTGCCGAAAATTAGCCTTATCACTAGAAAAGCGTATGGTGGTGCATATATCGTTATGAACTCGAAACATTTAAAAGGTGACATAAATTATGCTTGGCCAACTGCTGAAATAGCTGTAATGGGCCCTGAAAGTGCAGTTGAAATTATATTTAGGCATGAAAAAGATCAGCAAACGTTAATCAAAGAATATAAAGAGAAATTTGCTAATCCATTTTTTGCTGCATCATATGGATACATTGATGACATTATAGTGCCAAGTAAAACAAGGCATTACTTTTGTAAAGCATTAGAGCTACTCAAAAACAAGAAAGTAGAAAGGATATGGAAAAAGCATGATAACCTGCCTCTGTAACTTTCTTTTAGGCCTTGCTTACAAGTTATGCAATATTATAAGTGTAATCAGTGTGCCGTTACCAAGACTCGAACTTGGGACCTCGTCATTACCAATGACGTACTCTACCACCTGAGCTACAACGGCAAGTTTATATATTATGATAATGAATAATACAAAAAAGAATAAGGAAAAAGAAGAGGAGAAAAAAAGATTAGCGAAAGCTTTAAAGCAAAATATTTTGAAAAGAAAAAAGCAGCAACAGAGTAGACAAGATGCCAGAACTACCAGAAGTAGAAGTAATCTCTAACTTTTTGCTTGATAAAATTAAAAACAAGCAAATTAGCAATGTTATAGTTAATAATTGGAATTTACGTGCCCCAATAACAAAAAATATTGATGATATGCTAAAGGGCAAAGTCATAAGCAACATCAAGCGTAGAGGTAAGTATACGATCTGGAATACAGATGGTAGTATGGATGTAATCATACATCTTGGCATGAGCGGAAAGCTTATATATGCTGACCATGATCAAGTGCGGAATAAGCACGATCACGTGGTATTTTTATTTTCCGATAATACTTCAATAATCTTTAATGATCCAAGAAGATTTGGATTAGTTATTATTTTAAGCAAAGAACAAGAAATAAATTTTTTTGATGGTTTTGGAATAGAGCCCCTCACGGATGAATTCAGTGGAGACTATTTACAGGAGTTGCTGAAAAACAAAAAAGTGAATATCAAATCAGCATTAATGGACAATAAATTAATAGTTGGCGTAGGCAATATATATGCTTCTGAAAGTTTGTTTAGAGCCCGCATATCACCACTCAGGTCAGCAAAAGACTTGACCTATAGAGAGTGCGAAAAACTTGCTGCTGAAATAAAAAATACTCTGAGTGATGCAATTGCTGCAGGCGGTTCAACACTGAAAGATTATGCACAGCCATCTGGATCTGCTGGATACTTTCAAAATAACTTTTACGTATATGGTAAAGTTCAAAAACCTTGCAAAATCTGCAACAATATCATAACACTTATACGACAAAATGGCCGTAGCACTTATTTCTGCAACGTATGTCAGAATTAAGATTTTATTTTTGAATATGACATTTTTACCTGAAAAAGATCCGATTAACTTGTTTTCAAAGTGGTATGAAGAAGTACTTAATTCTCCGTGTAAACAACCAACTGCAATGATGCTAGCAACTTGTAGCAAAGACTGCATTCCATCTGCAAGAGTAGTATTACTAAAGGAATACAGCAAAGAAGGTTTTGTGTTCTTCACTAACATAAATAGTAGAAAAGGAAAAGAACTGACCGAGAACCCTAAAGCTGCATTAGTGTTTCACTGGATAGAATTTGCTAGGCAAGTGCGAATTGAAGGAGATGTTAAACTTCTAAACGATGAAAGAACTGACAAATACTTCTCTTCTCGAGCGCGCGATAGTCAAATTAGCGCATGGTGCTCAAAACAATCGAGCATTCTGAAAGATTGGCAAGATTTTGAGCAAGCTATAAAATTGAAGGAGAAAGAATTTTACAATACACAAGTTTCTCGTCCTGACTTTTGGGTGGGATTTTGCGTAATCCCAAAAGTAATTGAATTTTGGCAAGAAGGTGAATATAGGAGACACACTAGGTTTAGATATACTCTTGTTGAGGGAAGCAATTGGAAAATAGAGCAATTATATCCCTAGCTACATTCGTTATTGCAGACCCTTCTTAATTTACCATTGAGAATTGGATGACACCCTACTAATCCGAATTCTGGATTAAGGATAAAAAAGAGCAAATAACTTATAATTTTATAGCTAAAGTGACTTAGGTTTACCGATAATTTGAAAAACAACAAATTCGTCATTCCGCTACTTGTTAGCGGAATCTATCCTTGGCGGTATGACGTAGGGAAACCTTTCTTGGGTTAGTTATAGAAGGTTAAGGACTGCAAATTTTTCATTGGACAGGCTTCTTATACTTTTGGTGAGGTTAAATTTTGAAGTGAAAATTTTAATAAACAGCAAATAAACAAGTTTATCAAAAAAAGAGTTAAATGTTAGGATTTTCAGCATTCCGGACAATTTAAAATCAACCTGGGATGGAGGAAGTTAGTGGCGGTCACATACTCTTTCATCACAATGATAAAGAAGCTTACCTTTATCTCTGACGTATTTTAAAGGAATTTTGGGATTATTGATGTCTTTACCACCAGTATCATGCCATTTCTTTTCCCATGTAATATAATATGGTTCAAGGTCTTGCGGCGTTAATTTATATATTTCTTTTAGCTCTATTCCTTCATAAATAGCAAATACCCAATCCACCTTTCGGTATTTTGCAATTATTGTAGGATTCATATGATGATGAGTAGAAAAGCTTTTTGTAAGAAGAGCATTTACTGATTTAAGCTCATATTCATTACCATACTCATCAATGGCATCATTTCCCTCGCGTGCTGGAAGAATAGTGAGTCCAGTTAGTAATAAGACTTGTAGGATTTTTCCGCCGTTGTCCTGAAAGATATCATTTATACCATGCTTAACAGCAAACTCCTGATACTTCCGTATATGAGGAAATATATCTTTCAGACATTTTCTGTCTTGATCCTGATTTAGAAGTGCAGTAGGTTCAACACCAAGGGCATCTGCTATGCGCTCAACATTATCTATAGAGATATTTCTCTCACCACGTTCAACGGAGCCTATATATGTTCTGTGTAATTCACATAAATCAGCAAGAGTTTCTTGGGAAAGCCCTTTATATTTCTTATCTTTCGTATATTCTGGGAAAGAAGTAACCGCAAAGATTGTTTTTTTATTTTTGTCATCTTTGTAAGATAATAGTTGACAATTATAAGTCTACAGACTATAAGTATCTTTCATATGGCACATATATTGGAAAAATTTAAATTTAATAATAAACCCACATATACTACAGACAGGGGAGCTGCATATTGTGGAGACTCTCTTAACCTATTGCCGCAATTACCAGATAATAGCTTAGATCTCGTAATCACCAGTCCACCGTTTGCTTTGCAAAGAAAAAAAGAATACGGAAATGAATCCCAAGCCGAATATGTTGCATGGCTTAGTCAATTTGCAAAATTAGTACATAGCAAACTCAAAGATACAGGCAGTTTTGTACTTGATCTAGGTGGGGCTTATGAAAAAGGCGTGCCATCCAGAAGTTTATATAATTTTAGAGTGCTTATACATTTCTGTGATGACATAGGCTTCTTCCTTGCAAAAGATTTCTATTGGTATAATCCTTCTAAATTGCCAAGTCCAATTGAATGGGTAAATAAGAGAAAAATCAGAGCAAAAGATTCTGTTAATACAGTATGGTGGTTCAGCAAAACTGAGTGGCCTAAAGCAGATGTCACAAAGGTGCTAGTGGAATACAGTGGCCGCATGAAAAAACTTATCGAGAACCCAAAGGCTTATTATACTCCAAAAGAACGACCATCAGGACATAATATTGGTAGTAGCTTTGGTAAAGATAATGGAGGAGCTATTCCATCAAATCTTTTGCAGATTCCCAATTCAGAATCTAACAGCCAGTATCTTGCTGCATGTAAGGAACTAGGTGTAAAAGAGCATCCAGCTCGATTCCCTGCTAAATTACCTCAATTTTTTATTCAGTTTCTAACACAACCAGGAGATGTTGTTTTAGATATTTTTGCTGGTTCTAACACAACAGGTTTTGTATGTGAGCAAGAAGACCGTTACTGGTTAGCATTTGAAGAAAATAGAGAATATCTTGCTGCATCTGCTTTTAGGTTCTTAAAAAAAGAATGCTCAAAAGAAACTATTTATCAACGCATTGTTCATGGTGAAGAGCAAGTGTTAAAGGCTAAGCAGTCTGTATTGGATCTTAAGTTCACTCAGCAGTCATTAGTAGTTTAGTTATGCTCTTTGTTCATGGTTTTCCCGTTTTTAGCAATAATTTTTTATATAAGCATTTTTGTTGCCTATCCTCAACACTTTCCACATTAGCGTTACTAGTAGAAGTTACTCTTAAATATTTGTTCATGTTAGCTATAAACATTAAGAAATTTACCAAATGAAAAAAAAGGCAAAAGAAGCCCCGGTTAACATCTATTTAAAAACATTGGCGTTTTTTTATGTTTTAAACGTTTAATAACCGCGACTCAGCTGCTTTTAAATGCAACTCACCTTAGTTTAAATGTTTAAGAAATTTACTAAGCGAAAAAAAAGGCAAAAGAAACCCCGTGTTAGCTAGTTGTCACTCTCTAATCCTGTAAATCGGCGTTCTATACTGTCTTAAACGACTTATAAGCGCGTTTCAGCTTGTGTAGGTAAAAACCCAGAAATGTTGTGAAGACATAAGGTGCACATAGTGCAAAAAATTAAAAATAAGACGCCAACTACGTTGTTTTTTGCTGTTTAATCTGCACAGATGAAGATAACTGAATACCTTCAGTATCATGATAAGGGGACTGGGGGAATTTGTCAAGTAGTTTCTACCTGAAACCACAATATTCGCACAGTTGGAAAATGGTTGCGGGAGTAGGATTTGAACCTACGGCCTTCAGGTTATGAGCCTGACGAGCTACCGAGCTGCTCCATCCCGCGTCGTTGTTTATTTAGCTATTATACTTGCAATTATAGGATATACAAGGATAAAATCCGCTATGGGTCGTATATTAGTATATTTATTAACTTTTTTTGACATAATAGTTAGCTATATACGTCATAACCTACATAATGAAAAATATAACTTGATACTGTGGTTTCCTGTGTGCCAGTGTGTAGGGATTTTAACCTATTTTTCCCTAAGTTTTGAACCAAGCTGCATTTTCACTATATCTATTTTTCTTTTGCTTCCACCTACACTAACTCTGATTGCGATACTGCACAAAAGGTATACAATACTATGCATTGCTTTAATTGCAGTGCTCATAGGATTTACAGCTAGTAAATTAAGAACAGCTTTAGTTGATACTCAAATTCTTGATAAAGAGAGATACGTAAAAGATATAATTGCCACAGTGAAGGACATTAATGACAGGGGCTCATACAAACAATTTCTGCTTTCTGTCTCTACTATCTCAAAATCCTCTCCTGTCATCCCAGCACCCCCTTTTGTCATCCCAGCACCCCCTTTTGTCATCCCAGTACTTGATACTGGGATCCAGAAAAAAAAGATATGGATTCCAGCGTTACGCGCTGGAATGACACCGGATAGAGCTCTAGATAACATCAGAATATCAGTTAGAACCAAAGTGGAAAAAGGCATTAAAATAGGCGATCAAGTAAAATTATCAGCAAAACTCTTCCCTCTAAAGATTGCGCCCTCGGAGCATGCATATGATTTTGCAAGAATAGCATATTATCAGAAAATAAGTGCAACAGGTTTTGCAACAAGCAAAATAGCTTTGCACAAAAAGGCTGAAGCAAGGAAATTTCAAGAATATATAGAATCTTTCCGTCAATACATTTATGAAAACCTGCAGCAAAATATTAAAAAACCACATGCAGACATAATTTCTGCATTACTAATCGGCAAAAAGGACGGAATAGACCAAAAAACTATGGATGCGATAAGAGATTCAGGTATAGCACATTTGTTTGCCATATCTGGTTTGCATTTATCATTTGTTGCTGGCCTGTTTTTTATAGTGTTTCGTAATTTATTCGCAATATCTGAAACTTTGACTCTTAAGTATAACACCAAGAAAATATCTGCATTCCTTACTATCTTGCCAACCACGTTTTATTTGTTGATTACCGGTATGCAAATTTCTGCTCAGCGTGCCTACATCATGGTGATTTTAGTACTCGTTGCAATAATGATAGAGAGAAAATATCGAGGGTTAATAGCAATTGCGTTTGCTGCTGCAGTGATACTCTCAGTAGAACCAGAAGCAATTTTAAAGCCAGGCTTTCAGATGTCATTTTCTGCGGTTTTGGCACTGGTTGCCAGTTATCAAATTAATGCTAATAAATTGTTCAAAATAAAAATAATGAAATATTTTGTGTCGATAATGATCAGCTCAGTAATAGCAAGTTTAGCAACTGTTCCGTACACGATATACAATTTTAATTATTTTTCAATTAGTGGTATTATCACAAATTTAGTTGCTATATCAATAGTTACATTAATTATTATTCCACTTGGAATAATTTATGTCTTATTGATTCCTTTAGGTATTGAATGGATTATAGCGCCATTTATAGAGCGCCCAATTGACAGTATCTTGTATATAACAAATGCAATCGCTAGTCTTCAGTATTTGGTTATTCCCATTCGTACTTTTCCTGCCTCATCAATTATTATCATAACACTTGGTTTATTGTGGCTGTGCTTGTGGGAAAGAAATTGGCGTTTCTTCGGAATTTTCTTTATTGTACTAGGTATTTGCTTTAGCAACGCATATCAAACCCCCGACATCCTAATAAATGCTGATAATGTTGCTGCAAAGGAGAGTGATAACTTACTATATTCTCTCACCAGAAAAAATAGGAACTTTGTTGTCAAAACATGGGCGAAACAAAATGGGCAGAACCAAATTTTGAATCATACAAAATATAGCAATCCAGAAAAAAGACTAAAGTGCAACGATTATGGCTGTATATATAATAAAGGAAATAATAAATCAGTACTGCTTGCTTATAAAAAAGAAGATATTTCAGAAAATTGTGATAAAGTTGATTTAATAATTCAATTAAGTGAATTCGACTATTCAGTTTGTAATACTAGAACTATTAAATACACCAATCTAAAAACATATGGCACACATTCAATTTGGTTAACAAATCGTTACGTAAAGATTAATACAGTGCGCTCTAACCGGCCTTGGCACATGTTGAAAAATTAAGAAACTTGATTTTAAGGTTTGGTTAATGTATACCTAAATAAATTAAAACTAGAAAAATGTTATGGTTATAGACACTAAAGATCCTTTCAAAGACTATTTTGATTTTTTAGGATTTAGAAAACTTGCTGACCAGCCCAGTAGAATTTTGAGCTCTATAAGAAAGTATTCTGGTACTATATCGATAGCAAGTACCATTGCTACTCTTATAGCATTTACTGCCTTTTCTATTCAGCCTGTTACAGTAAGTATTGCTGGGTTTACGTTCACGCCAGCACCTCTTGCCTTTATTCCTCTTGCAGTTCTCTTATTTACTGCTGTTATAAACTTTATAAATACACAAAAAATAAAAGAGAATGAGATAGATAAAAAAGTAGGAAACTATCAAGTTGATGAACAGTACAGCCAGATTGTTCAAGAAGCCGAAAAAATTGAAATTGTAACAAATTTAGATCGTAAGAGGAAAAAGCTTTCAATAGTTTTACCAATTTCTAAGATGCAGAGAGAAATACTAGAAGATATAAAAGCAGAAAATAGAAATAGGATTTTCTTGTTTACTGGATCATATGTATTTGGTGCTATTATAGTAGTTTCAGCAATATCACAATCCATTAATGTTTCAATAACATTAATATCTTTATTAGTTGTTATTCTTGTATGCATCATATCAACACTTAGCAATCTAATAAGTAATAGCGTAGATTATGAAAATCATACTATTAGAAACCACAGTACTTTAGGTCTTCTACTTCCATACTGGTCTGGAAAGGGCATGGTTGTATCAGTAATAGAAAATAAGCTTGGTAAAAAGGAAAATGAACTAATATCTCTAATGAAAGAACTGTTTGGTCCGTTTTGCGACTCATTTCGCAGTAACCTTAAAAAAGCTTGCGATTTACTTGATAATAGTCTTTTAAAGCCTGCAAATATTAACATTAAAGAAACGCTTGGCAGTATAGGGAAGAATTTCAAAGCTTTACTTGATAAATTAGAAAAAGATATAAAGAAAAATGTGGATGAGGTGAAAACAACTGCTAGTAAAGAAATAACTGACTGCCTGAAAGATATTAGTAAAAGTGTGGATGTTCTGTGTAAAAAAGTTAGCGGAGACGTAAAAGGTAAACTGAGTGAAGTGGATGTAAAGGAGGTAATGGACACAATAAATGTTATTAAGAGTGCAGTAGAGACTATTGACGATAGAGTAGCTAGACTTAAACCTGGAGCCCGTATGGGATTATCCGGAGCAACTTTTGCAGATGAAAGACTGCCTAACGCACCTAATAACCCCAACCCTCAACAAAATGGGCAAGGAAGCAGTAGTCAATCTAATACTGATCGATCTGCAAATAAAGATATGCAAACTAGTACTAATGAATCTGCAGATCAAGAGATACAGACACAGTTATTAGAAGAACACAACCGACCAAGTGAGCCTGATAATGAAGATAATACTGATCAATTAGTAGATGAAGAGAAGAAGCTACAAGAAAAAATGGCAGTCTTAGAAAAACAAGACAGAGTAAGGCAGCTGAAAAAAGATTTATTTGAACGAGAAAGAACAGATGAATGGAAAGAAAAAATCAACGGCAAACCAAGTGACTTTCTATATTATTTATTAGAATCTATTAAGCTAGAAGAAAAAGATAATAAAGAAAAAAAGGTTGAGGCAACATTACGGAATTTTGATAACAAGATAATAATTCACTGGAAAGATGGCTCTCAAACAATTTGCCATATTAAAAAACAAGGTGATCTCCAAATTGAGTCTAGTGCAACAATGTTTACAGACCCAAATGTTCAAGCAGCATGGAAAATGGCGCGGGGTAAATCACTATAGATCACTCAGTAATAACCTTAAGTGTTAATAATGATAAGGAGAAATTAAGGCTAGATATCTACGTAGCTGAAAAGTGCAACATATCACGCAGTAAAGCGCAAAGATTGATACAAAATGAGCAGGTGAAATTACTTGGCATACCGATAATTAATAATGATCACATAGTAAAACCAGGTGAAGAGTATATAGTACATCTCGTTCAACCTGACATATCCACATCAATTGAGCCTAATTATGACATAAAACTTGATATCGTCTATGAAGATGAGGACATTATAGTTCTGAGTAAACAAAGTGGATTAACAGTGCACCCTGGTGCTGGGACAAACAATGATACGCTCTTGAACGCAGTTATCGCTCACCTTGATGTAAGACCAGGAATTGTTCATAGACTCGATAAAGATACTAGTGGGCTGATGGTAATTGCAAAAAATGAGGAAGCCCATAGTTTTTTGTCTGAATTGTTATCAAATCGTAAAATAAAGCGAGAATATTTAGCAGTAGTTTGGGGAGCATTATCTTCCCAGCAGGGAACTATAAAAACTAACATTGCTCCCAAACGCGGTAATAAAGAAATGATGTGTGTAACAAAAATCACAGGCAAATTAGCAATCACTTACTACTTAGTGCAAAAAGTTATAGGACAAGCAAGCCTGGTTAAATGCACTTTAGAGACAGGCAGAACACACCAAATTCGAGTCCACATGAGCCACATAGGACATTCCATAGTTGGTGATCAAGTTTACGGAAAAAATAGTAGTAAAAGCACAAAATATGCTAAAAACTCTAGTTTTATTCGTAATTTCAATAGGCAAGCACTACATGCTTACAAATTAGGATTACACCACCCAAAAAGTAAGGAATACATGGAATTTGTCTCTGATTTACCGCAAGATATAAAAACTTTAATTGGTGAGTTTGAAAATATACCTAAGAAAGGTTTACCTGATTTTTGAAGTATAAACCGACAATTTGAAAAACCGTCATTCCGCTATTAGTTAGCGGATGAGATACCGCGGGTGTTGCTTGGGTCAGCATAAATTGGCTATAACATTTTTATCATTTGTTCACCCTATTGGTTTTGAAATTAAGATTTATTGCAACTACAATTAGTACTCTTATCATCACATTTTGGTGTTAAGTCGGGATAGAACGTGAGTATAGCATCATTCTTTCTTACAAACACTGATTGATAATTGTCATCTTCCATTTCATATAGGCACATTCCATCTTTTCCTAATTCCTTGAACGCCTTAGTTGCAGAAATTAAAATATCATCGGCATGAAGGTTATATGCGTATCCATTTGGGCATTTAACTTTCACTTCCCCATCCTTACCCAAATATTTCATTCCAAATGTATAAATTGGTGGCTTAATATCTGATTTATTGCATAGGGACTTATCATTCCAAATTGCACCTGCCCATTTATCTTCTTGAGCTTCAACATATCTGCCTACAAAATGCATACCACCTAATTTATCGTTTGGCTCACCACAAAAAATATGTCCAAACCCTATAGTTTCTTTTTCACTTTCACTATTTGTAAACCAAATGTTAGCCAGTTCATCTTTAAATAACTCCAAATCCGCATCTGGCGTAATCACTTGATGATCAAGCTTATCATATATTCCTTTCACTACTTCTTGATGCTGCGGACAACTAAGTAAAATTTTGAAATCTTCTTTATCTGGATGTGCTCCCCAATCTCCACAAACTTTCAACACTCCTCTATCGAAGTCAGTTAATTCTGGAAACGGTGGTATATAACCTGGTTGTGAACTGAAAAATGGTTCAAAATTGACCTTAACATTTTCTTCTACATAACTGGTGTGAAAATAATGATCCCTAATATAAAAAATAAATCCTATTATTGGTATTATTAAACACAAAATTAGTTTAACTGTCTTCGACATAATCACGTTCACAAAAAAGCTAGCTTATAAGAAACAATTTAAAAAAGTTTTAATCTAATGTTGAGTGCATTTTTGCAGAGCAGCAACTCCCGGCATTTCATCACCACCCAGCCAACTTAAAAACGCTCCTCCACCAGTGGAAACATATGTAAAATCCTTATCGGTAAGGCCTGCAGCGCTTATTGCAGATAGACTATCACCTCCCCCTATTATGCTGGTTAACTTTCCTTTGTGCGTTAAGTCACTTACGACTTTCATTACCCCTATTGTACCACTTGCAAAAGCTGAATGTTCAAAAACACCAATAGGTCCATTCCACAGCAGAGTCTTACTGCTTGCTATTATACTGCTTATTGTACTCAAAGTTTGTGGTCCGATATCCAAAATTATATCACCGTCCAAAATGGACTCAGTTCTTCTTGAAATACTAGTGCTGTAATCAGAGTTTACTGCAACCAGAACGTCTTCTGGCACAACTATTTTGCAATTGTTTTTATTTGCTGTTTCAACAATATTATGTAGAAGGTCGTCAACACCATTTTGAAAGAAAGATTTTCCTATATTTACTTTGCTAAATAACAAAAAATTATTAGCAATTGCACCTCCGAGAACTAGGTAATCAACCTTTTCTGTTAGCTTTATAAGCATTTTTATCTTAGTTGACATTTTGGCTCCCCCAACTATCGCAGTAATAGGTTTAGCTTTAAACGATACAGCTTTTTCAAGATACTTTAGCTCATCTTGTAAGCAAAATCCCGCGTAGGAAGGTAAAAACTCTGTAATGCGTGAAATAGAAGCGTGAGCTCTGTGAGAGCAAGAAAATGCATCATTTACATATATATCCGCTAGAGATGCTAGTTGTTTGGCAAAATTTGAGTCACTCTGCTCTTCCTCTTTATAAAATCTTAGATTCTCTAGTAATATTATATCTCTTGCATCCATAGCACTCACTGCTTTTTGCACTTTTTCACCAACGCAATCATCAATGAATTTCACTTTTTTATTTAGTAACTGCGATAAAGTGTCAATTACATTTTTTAGCGACAGATTATTGTCTCTGGTCTTTGGGCGTCCGAAATGCGATATAATAATAATCTTTGCACTTGCATTCACTAAATACTCAATAGTAGGCAATGCTCTCAAAATACGAGTGACGTCACGAATTTCTCCATCTTTTATAGGAACATTGAAGTCAACTCTGAGTAAGACGGTTTTATTGTGAAGATCACAATTTTCTATACTAGGTATATTCATTGTAAAACTAAAGCTATAAAGCCACTATACAGCAGTTTGACCTAAAGTAAAGTTTTAAGTTTACGAACGTTTAAGGAAATTTGCATCCAGATGGTGTCATGAAAGTAGCTGACACTGGTTCACTCTATAATGGTGTCATCCAAGTAGCCGACACTGGGATCCAGGTTGCTTACAAGCAAATTAGCATAGAAAGTGGTTACAACGTTTTCGATGAGATTGCAGGAACCAGTGTCAGCTACTTGGATGACACCATTCTTTTTTCTGGATCTCAGTGTCAGCTACTTTCATCTGCCACCTGCAAATTGCAATGTTCGTACAGTTATGTGTCACGCTACTTGGATGACACCGTTGAAAGAAATGAACCGCCTTTTCAAAATTGTTTTGAATAGAGGAATAACATTCACAAGTAAAATTTCATATTACCATTTTTTAATTTATGTATTATAATAAGCTTAATCTATAAGAAAAACAAAGTTGGAAAAGTTGGAAGAACTAAGCAAAAACTGGGTGATAAGAACGGGAAGATTTTTATCTTCATTGTTTTTTTTACTGTTGATTGCGCTATCAATACGTAGTTTTTTATTCGAGCCATTTCATATACCTTCTGGTTCAATGAAAAGCACCCTACTTGAAGGGGATTACATTTTTACTAGTAAATATTCATACGGTTACAGTAAACACTCATTTCCATTTTCTCCAAACATTTTTAGCGGCAGGATTTTTTATACCCCTCCAAAGCGTGGCGACATAGTAGTTTTCAAACCCACAAGAAATGACAGCATCAGGTTTGTTAAGCGAGTAATAGGAACACCAGGTGACAAAGTGCAAATGATAGAGGGAGAATTATACCTAAATGATCAGAAAGTAGAGCGAAGGCAAATTGAAAGTTTTTTTGATTATGAGTCAAATCGTAACATACCAAGATATATAGAAACGCTTTTAAGTGGCAAGGAGCATGAGATTTTGGTAGATAACATTTCTAATAAGCTATCATATAACACTACGGTTTATTATGTACCTAACGATCAATTTTTTGTTATGGGAGACAATAGAAATAATTCTTTGGATAGCAGGTTTCCTGAAGTTGGTTTTGTACCAATGGAAAATATCATTGGGCGTGTAAGCATAGTTGGTTTATCGTTTAAATTGGGGAAGGTCGATTGGTTACCATTTAATTTCAGGTTACCTGTTGCTCTGAGATTAAATAGAGTATTGCACAAGGTTGTGTAAGCTTTTTCTACCTATCTGTTAATTCACACAACTCTAAAGAAGAATTTTCTAACTCGGCGATAGCGTTGTTAATTTCATTCAAGTCATTGCCTTGTAAAGCGTTTTTTGCGTTTTGTAATAGGTTTTTCAACTTTTGATCAGTGGAAACATTTTCAACTAGATGTATGAGCTTGTTACCGTTAATTTTAGCCTCTGCAAGGGAACGAGCCTTCATATCTTCATCAAAGCTGTTTATTGACTGGTTAACCATATTTTGAACATCAGCTTCACTCAAGCCAAAATTTGAATTTACTTCAACTGTCTGCTCAATTCCAGTAGCTTTTTCTCTTGCAGTAACAGTCAAGATTCCGTCAACGTTAACTGTAAATTCTATTTCAATTCTTGCAGAACCTGCAGGTAGTGGTGGTATACCTTTTAGTTCAAACTGTGCTAGAGATTTGTTATCCTCGATCATTTCACGTTCTCCCTGACAAACGTGAATTTTCATTGCTGGTTGCCCATCAACATAAGTTGTAAACTCTTTTATCTCTGAAACTGGTAGTGGTGTATTTCTTGGTATGATTTTTTCAACTATGCCTCCCATAGTTTCTATGCCAAGTGATAAAGGTAGAACATCAAGGAGAACAGAATGAGCCTGCAAAGCTGCTCCAATGACCACTGCTTTATCTGGATCTGCGTCACTTAGTACTTTATTTCCAAAGAGCTTGACTAGTGAATTTTGAACCAATGGTGTTCTAGTTGCACCACCAACTAAAATTACTCCTTTTATATCATCAATTTTAAGATCTATATCGCTTATAGTACGAGTGACTATATTGATAGTCTTATTAACTAAAGGACTTATTGCCTGTTCGAACTCTTCTCTGGTAATTTCACATTCAAATAATTCGCCACTAACAACTCGGTTAGATGTCATTTCAGCGCGTGACGCTGAAATCCACATATTTTTTTCTTCCTGGATCCCAGTGTCACGCACTGGGATGACAGGGTAAGGTCTAATGTTGAATTCAAAAGTACCTACAGTGTTTTTGCTCAGATATTCTTTCACAGAACGTGCTTCAATAAATGATGGCCCTGTCATTCCAGTGCTTGACACTGGAATCCACATATTTTTTTCTTCCTGGATCCCAGTGTCAGCTACTTGGATGACATCAAGGTAGGCTGATTCTTTACTTAAATATTGGTAGCCTACCTTTTCTCTATACTTATTAAGCACTATTGAACTTAATAAATGATCAAAATCATCACCGCCGAGTTTGGTGTCACCACCAACCGCAAGGACTTGAAACACTCCTTGATGTAATTTCAATATTGAAATATCAAATGTTCCTCCACCAAGGTCGTAAACTGCATATATTCCGCTGCTGTTGTTCTTTTCAATGGAGTAAGAAAGTGCAGCAGCAGTTGGTTCATTAACGAGACGAAGAACTTCTATGCCAGCTAATTTTGCTGCATATTTAGTTGCGTTACGTGCTGAATCGTCAAAGTAAGCTGGCACAGTGATCACTGCTTTTTTTACTTCCATTCCTGTAGACTTTTTCACCCTCTCGCATAAAGCTTTTAATATCTCAGCAGAAATCTCAACAGGAGTAAGATACTTTTCCTCTGAGCATTTTACTCTAATAACTTTTTCACTTTCGTTATCTATTTCAAAATTGAGGCCTTCTTTATTTAATTCTTCAACACTTTCACCCATTAAACGCTTTATTGAGTAGATTGCATTTTGACCGACGTCACAGCCAGTTTTCAATGTATTATTTTCATACGAAATAACAGAAGGCAGTAGCTCTCTTCCCTGCTCATCTTTAAATATCTCCACGTTGCCAGCTTTATTTACCATAGCAATTAAAGAGTTAGTAGTGCCAAGATCTATACCAAAAACTACTTCACTTGAATTTGGTTCAGAAATTTGAATTGGTTGCATTCTTTTTCACCTCCTCAAATGACTTATATAAATATTTCAATCTTAAGACTTGTGTAGCAGCTCCATCAAAATTCTTTACAGCAAAAGTGTTAATTAGGTTTTTAACGCAATCTTTTATTTTTTCATCAACCATCCTACTTGCAAATTGTAGATCATCGCAGTCCAGCAAATATTCTCTTATTTCCATTGATTCATTTAATATTTCAGAATTTGGATGATCCTTTGGGCTTTCCACACCAAAAAGATTCAACAAATGCTCGGCACGTTTTAGAGGTGACTTTAGCACCTGATAAGCTTTGTTAATATTAATTATATTTTTAGATTGTCCTTCGTTTATATCAGTCCTGCTTAGCTCAATATATTTTTTCTCTAACTCATCAAAGCTGATATTGAAAGTTGGTTCAATTTCAAACAATGTAAAATAGCTGCTAGACATGAAAACTCTCTCCACAACCACATTTTCCTTTCTCATTAGGATTTTTGAAAACAAAACCCGATGAAAATTTTTCTTCTACATAATCCATTTCAGAGCCAAGAATAAACATGACAGATTTTGGATCGATCAACACTTTAACTTTTTGGTCATCACTGCAGTTTTCCTCAATTATCGACTCTAAAGGACGAGTATCATACGCATATTCAATATCATATTTTAAACCAGAACATCCTTTTTGTTTAATTAGCACTCTTATTCCTATTGCTTCTTCCGGTTTCTCAAGGTTAATATGCTTCTTTTGGTCCAATAAATACCTTATCCTTTCTACTGCTTTCGCAGTTATAGTAATAAGTTTTTTATCTTTCTTTATAGCGTTTACTCCTTGATATTCACTCATGCTTTAGTTCTCAATGTCCACCTTTACTTTGTTTGCTTTGATAATCATGAATAGCAGCCTTTATAGCATCTTCAGCAAGCACCGAGCAGTGTATCTTCACTGGAGGTAAAGACAACTCTTCCACTATTTGAGTATTCTTTATCTGTGTAACGTCACTGATGGTTCTTCCCTTTATCATCTCTGTTAACAAGGAACTTGAAGCAATGGCAGAACCACAACCAAAAGTTTTAAATTTTGCATCTTCAATAACACCTTTGTCATTGACCTTTATCTGCAATTTCATTACATCACCGCACGATGGTGCACCAACTAAACCAGTACCAACATTTGGATCATTTTTATCCAGAGAACCAACATTCCTTGGATTTTCGTAATGATCTAAAATTTTTTCATTATAACTCATAAAATTACCTATAAACCACTGTCCTATATTATAACATATTTAGGTTAAAAACTAAAGTGAAATACACTAGCAAACGGTATATTTTACTCACAGAATAACACAAAAGTGAGTGTATTTAACTTTACAAATACACGTAGTGCATGTCATTCTTTATATTGTCATTAAGTTTATAATTTAAAAAGGAGTATTCCCTTGAGTTTGTTTAGTAACCTTTATAAAGGCTTGTTAAAAACTTCTTCTCGCTTTAGCGACGGGGTGAAAAGTATTTTTTCTGGCAAAAAAAAATTAGATCAGTCGCTTTTAGATGAGCTGGAAGAATTGCTAATTAGCATGGATATTGGTCATAAAACTTCTAAATTAATTATTGACAGGCTCGCAAGCATCAAATTTGACAAGGAAGTTGAGCATAATATCATCACACAGCAGTTAATGAACGAAATAGAAGCTATATTAAACCCTGTCGTGCAACCGTTAATTTTAAACAGAAAACCACATATAATAATGGTATGTGGAGTAAATGGTAATGGTAAAACCACAACTATAGGTAAGCTCGCATATAAATATAAGGAGATGGGAAAATCCGTTATGCTTGTTGCATGTGATACATTTAGAGCTGCTGCTAGTGAACAATTAAACATTTGGGCAGAACGTTCTGATTGCTTGATTGTTACTGGAGAGCATGGTAGCGATTCTGCGAGTGTGGCATATAGAGCTGTAAGTCAAGCTATAAAAGATAATGTTGATGTTGTTCTAATTGACACAGCAGGAAGGCTGCAAAATAATGTGAACCTTATGGAGGAGTTATCAAAAATATATAGAACGATAAAGAAATTGGATGACACTGCCCCTCATGATGTTATTTTAGTTCTTGACGCAACTACCGGCCAAAATGCTTATAGCCAATTAGAGGCATTTAGTAAGATGGTTAGTGTTACAGGGTTAATCATAACAAAGCTAGATGGCACTGCTAAGGGCGGAGTAGTAATTGGACTTGCAGAAGCTTATAAGGTAAAGTTACATGCTATAGGAATTGGTGAAAGTATAGAGGACTTAAAGGAGTTTACTAGTAAAGAGTTTGCTGAAGCATTATTTAATTGTAATTAAAAATTTCTCTTAATTCCCTTACGTGACCAAGCTTGATTATCTCAATATCATGAGAAGAGTAATTACCATTTTTAGGCATAATTGCTTTTTTGAATCCTAACTTTTGTGCTTCTTTTAGTCTAAGATCAGCATGCGAGACATTCCTAATTTCTCCAGAAAGTGCAACTTCACCGCAGATTATTGAAGAAGTTGGCAGCGGTAAATTTACTACACTTGAAATAAGGGAAGCAGCAACAGCAAGATCAGCCGATGGTTCCTGTATTTTGAGTCCCCCTGCAATGTTTAGGTATACCTCTTTATCATGCAAAAACATTTTACAGCGAGCATTTAGCACCGCGATGATCATAGCCAATCGATTAATATCCCACCCAACTACTGCCCTTCTTGGGGTTGCCATATTAGTTCCTGCTATTAACGCTTGAACTTCCATTAAAATTGGTCTTGAGCCTTCAATTCCTGCAAATACGGCGCTGCCAACTACTTCTCTGTCATGGGCCATCAGAAACAATGATGATGGATTATCAACAGGCACAAGTCCTGCTTCAGACATCTCAAAAACACCAATTTCATTTGCAGGGCCAAATCTATTTTTAATAGTGCGTAAAATGCGATATTGATTACTATTTTCACCTTCAAAATATAATACCGTATCTACCATATGCTCCAAAGTTTTAGGTCCAGCTATTTGCCCATCCTTAGTTATATGACCAACTATTAAAAGAGAAACACCATATTGTTTCGCAAGAATGGTTAATTCATGGGCACAAGTACGAACCTGAGTTACAGTTCCTGGTGCCGATGTAATTCTGCTATCATACATTGTTTGTATAGAGTCAATTACTAAAAATTTAATACTTTTATTTTCCTTTATTGTTGCTACTACATCAGTTAAAGACACTGTAGATAAAAGCTTAATTTTAGGTTCATTTATCTTAAGACGCTTTGCTCTGAGGCTCACCTGCTCTAAAGATTCCTCGCCAGATACATAAAGACATTCAAAAGAGGAAAGTTGCACAACATTAGCTGCAATTCTAAGCAAAAGGGTAGATTTTCCAATACCAGGTTCGCCTCCAATTAGAATGCTAGCACCTTGAACGATACCCCCACCAAAAACTCTATCTAATTCTTCTACTCCTGTTAGAAAACGACTTGGAGTGATAATTTCGCTACCCGATAACGCCTTTATTAAAATTGGCGCAGATATACTTCTTTTGCCCGTTTTTACTGCTATTTCTTCAACAACTGTATCCCAATTGTCACATGCAATACACTTTCCTACCCACCTACCAGTGCTATGACCACAGGATTGACATACATATACAGTTTTCATCAAAGCCAAAATTATTTTGTTATAATTGTAATAAAAATTAGCTGAATAGGCGAAGTAAATCTAACCACTGAGTCTCACAAACGTTTTGGTGCGAAGATAATTGTCATAAGTTGTGCCATTTAAATTCATGCACAATAATTGCACGAACGCTTCCCTCTAGGATCCAAGTAGCCCATTCTCCTGTCATTCCAGTAGCATCCTTTTTTTGTCATCCGAGTACCCCTTTTTTGTCATCCCAGTGCCCTGACTACTTGGATCCAGGAAAAAGAATGGTGTCATCCCAGTGCCCCGACACTGGGATCCAGAAAAGTTTGCTTGTAAGCAAGCAAACTAGCATAGAAAGTGGTTACAACATTTTCGATGAGATTATATGGAAAACTGGATCCCAGTGTCTGGGCACTGGGATGACAGCAGTCCTACGTCATACCGCGATTCATTCCTACGTCATACCGCGATTCATTCGCGGTATCTCTTAACATAGATCCCGCTAACAAGCAGCGGGATGACGGTTGTCAGGGTGTCATCCGAGTAGCCTCTTTCTTGTTATCCGAGTAGCCCCTTCTCCTGTCATCCCAGTGCTCTTTTTTTGTCATCCGAGTAGCCCCTTTTTTGTCATCCGAGTAGCCCCTTTTTTGTCATCCCAGTGCCCCGACACTGGGATCCAGGAATTTTATTAAGTTGGTAAGCATAAAAATAGATGTTTTACGTTAAAATACAACGTTTTCGATGAGGTTATATGGAAAACTGGATCCCAGTGTCTGGGCACTGGGATGACAGCAGTCCTACGTCATACCGCGATTCATTCGCGGTATCTCTTAACATAGATCCCGCTAACAAGCAGCGGGATGACACCTCTCTTGGGCTCTTTTAGCTACAAACGTTAAGAAATTTACCAAACGAAAAAAAAGGCAAAAGAAGCCCTAGTCATTGTCTATTTTCAGTATTGGCGTTTTTTAAGTCTTAAACACCGCAATTTAGCTGCTTTTAAATGCAACTCACCTTAGTTTAAATATTTAAGAAATTTACTAAGCAGAAAAAAAGGCAAAAGAAACCCCGTGTTAGCTAGTTGTCACTCTCTAATCCTGCAAATTGGCGTACTATACTGTCTTAAACGACTTATAAGCGCGTTTCAGCTTATATAGGTAAAAACCCAGAAACGTTGTGAAGACATAAGGTGCACATAGTGCAAAAAATTAAAAATAAGACGCCAACTACGTTGTTTTCTTGCTGTTTAATCTGCACAGATGAAGATAACTGAATACCTTCACTATCATGATAAGGGGGCTGGCGGAGTTTGTCAAGTAGGTTTTTTCTTTTCTAACGGTTGTTGCCAAAAACTATACAAAAAGTCTAATGAGTTAACTTCCATATATCCTGAGTAGTTCTTGTGCATTAGCTTTGATTAGGATAGGGCATTTTCTGTCATTTAATAGGGAACGCAATATTTCAGTTGCACCTTTAATGTCGTTATTATGTATCTTTACTACAGCGATAGCTTCTTGGCTTGAATAAGGATACACTGCACTTGATTCTAAATTATCAATTTTATCTTTATTTATTTTTTCACCGTTGGAGTGAAGTAAGCTCATTACCTCTAAGTATTGTGCTAACTCACGCAAAACATTAGGAGCATCTTTATCATCTGCCAAATCATTATAAATAGATGCTGTGTTTGTTGGCATTGAATCTGAGATATGATTGAATGCGTGTTCAAAATTTGCTAAATACCCCCAATTTGAATCTATTTCTTCTAGCAGCGGCTTATTATCTTTTTTAAAGAATAATACTTCGTAAAACTTGTCACCCGCAGTTATAGATTGTTTTGTGTTATCAATGTTGCGCAATAAGTATAATGTGATGCCAACTAACATTGGTGCGAGTGCAAGCAGAAAGATGTATTTTTTCACGGTAATATTCCAAATAGTTATATATTTATACATTAATGCTTTTGATTTGCAAAAACATATTGACATAGTGATTATATCACATAATAATATTCTCAAAGTTGTTTGAATAGTTGGAGATTAAAATATTTCTAAAGTAGAAATAAAGACAGCAGTATTAAGCTAAATTATTTTTTGTCGGATTTATCCGATGTACCCTCAACCTTTTATAGGTTGAAGTCTAAATTTGAGAGTTTGATCCTGGCTCAGAATGAATGCTGGCGGCAGGCCTAACACATGCAAGTCGAACGGAGTTATATTGTAGCTTGCTATGGTATAACTTAGTGGCAGACGGGTGAGTAATATATAGGAATCTACCTAGTAGTACGGAATAATTGTTGGAAACGGCAACTAATACCGTATACGCCCTACGGGGGAAAAATTTATTGCTATTAGATGAGCCTATATTAGATTAGCTAGTTGGTGGGGTAATAGCCTACCAAGGCAATGATCTATAGCTGATCTGAGAGGATGATCAGCCACACTGGAACTGAGATACGGTCCAGACTCCTACGGGAGGCAGCAGTGGGGAATATTGGACAATGGGCGAAAGCCTGATCCAGCCATGCCGCATGAGTGAAGAAGGCCTTTGGGTTGTAAAGCTCTTTTAGTGAGGAAGATAATGACGGTACTCACAGAAGAAGTCCTGGCTAACTCCGTGCCAGCAGCCGCGGTAATACGGAGAGGGCTAGCGTTATTCGGAATTATTGGGCGTAAAGGGCGCGTAGGCTGGTTAGTAAGTTAAAAGTGAAATCCCGAGGCTTAACCTTGGAACTGCTTTTAAAACTGCTAACCTAGAGATTGAAAGAGGATAGAGGAATTCCTAGTGTAGAGGTGAAATTCGTAAATATTAGGAGGAACACCAGTGGCGAAGGCGTCTATCTGGTTCAAATCTGACGCTGAGGCGCGAAGGCGTGGGGAGCAAACAGGATTAGATACCCTGGTAGTCCACGCTGTAAACGATGAATGTTAAATATGGGAAGTTTACTTTCTGTATTACAGCTAACGCGTTAAACATTCCGCCTGGGGACTACGGTCGCAAGATTAAAACTCAAAGGAATTGACGGGGACCCGCACAAGCGGTGGAGCATGTGGTTTAATTCGATGCAACGCGAAAAACCTTACCACTCCTTGACATGGAAATTATACCTATTCGAAGGGATAGGGTCGGTTCGGCCGGATTTCACACAGGTGTTGCATGGCTGTCGTCAGCTCGTGTCGTGAGATGTTGGGTTAAGTCCCGCAACGAGCGCAACCCTCATCCTTAGTTACCATCAGGTAATGCTGGGGACTTTAAGGAAACTGCCAGTGATAAACTGGAGGAAGGTGGGGATGATGTCAAGTCATCATGGCCCTTATGGAGTGGGCTACACACGTGCTACAATGGTGGCTACAATGGGCTGCAAAGTCGCGAGGCTAAGCTAATCCCTTAAAAGCCATCTCAGTTCGGATTGTACTCTGCAACTCGAGTACATGAAGTTGGAATCGCTAGTAATCGTGGATCAGCATGCCACGGTGAATACGTTCTCGGGTCTTGTACACACTGCCCGTCACGCCATGGGAATTGGTTTCACTCGAAGCTAACGACCTAACCGCAAGGAGGGAGTTATTTAAAGTGGGATCGGTGACTGGGGTGAAGTCGTAACAAGGTAGCAGTAGGGGAATCTGCAGCTGGATTACCTCCTTGGGCCTTGCGCATAACTTACCATTTTTAATGATGGTGTTGTTATGTGCTATACTGCTGTCTTTACTTCTACTTTATTTTAATTTCCCAATAACGGAATTTTATGAGTGATAGGCCTCTTTCTCCACATTTACAAATATATAAAGTACAAGTTACTAGTTTTTTCTCTATTATGCACAGATTGACTGGTATCTTGCTATTCCTTTTATTAATGATACTTTCTTGGTATTTCATATTACATGTTTACTTTCCTGAGTTACTTATAGTAAGGTACTTAAATGCATTATTATTCACTCCTGTTGCTAAATTAGCTTATGTCTTATGTTTTATAAGTTTTGTATATCATTTTCTTAATGGTATTCGTCATTTATTGTGGGATGTTGGGCTTAATTTAGAAATTACTGGCGTTTCAAGGAGTGCTATACTGCTGACAGTAACGCTACTTCTTTCTACTATTGCTTTTTTATTTATGTTTATATGAGTCAATCTGGAAATTCAGTACATCATTGGTGGGTCCAGCGTGTTTCTGCGGTAATTTTACTGCTCCTGTTTCCTTGGTTTATCTATTCATTTTCTTGCGCATTTTATACTGATAGCTCTTTGTCTTTTAGTGAAAAATTTATTAATCACCCTCTAGAGCTTTTATTTTTTGTTGTATTGTTGTTTTGCATTTTTTGGCACGCAGTTCTTGGAATGCAGGTAGTGTGTGAAGATTATATACACAGCGTATCTCTAAGGATTTTCACAATTACATGCATAAAGTACTTATCAAGCATTACTTATATAACCCTCGCTTTTACAATCTTTGTCTTCTACAGGCATATTTTCTTGTAAAATTGCCAATTCTGTGTTAATATATTATTAGTGTACTAGTTTTATCATTGAACTATAGCGATTTTGGTTTAGCAATATGTTAGAGACATTGAAAAAGTGGGGAATAGACCTTACGCTAAAGGTGAAGGATCTATTTAGTTCATCTGAGTCTCAAGTTTATGTCAAAGACCTTAGAAAGGTAATGATATATGAGGATGGACGAAAGTGTCAATATCCAAAAAATTATGATCAGATTGTAGATTCTGGGAGAGTTGTAAAAAATAAAGACGGAAATCCAGAGTACCAGCTTATATATAATGAATACAAATTTGATCTAGCCTTGGTTAAGGAAATTGATAAAAAATCTTACTTTACTATTGACTTTTTAGTTAGTAAAGGTAGGCGTGAGGTTAATGATTATAGTAAATTTTATAAGCCATTTAAGTTTTCAAAAATAGATCTTGAAAAACACTTGCCGGTCTTTGAGGTTGATACTAAGTTACTTAGATTAACTAATTCTTCTTTTCTTGCTAAAAAAGGTTGCTTCATCAATGATGACACGGGAGAAGTTGATGAGAAAGATAGAGATGAAAAAGGAAGAAATGGAAAATTACTATACGCTAGTGATTACAAGAAGCTAAGCACCCATTTTTCAGAAATTAGAGATCAGGATGGTAATCTAGAGCTAGATAAAAGTCTTATATCTGTTCCTATCGTTTTTGCTACAAGCTTGGCTAAAGTTTGTACTAAATTGTTGACCTCTCTTCCTATAAAGTTAGGGGAGTATTTAATAAGCGAACAAAACCCAATTGCAAAGTCTTTTGGCTATCTTTTGTTCACCCCTGCAATGGCAGTAAAAAATTTAGTGAATATGGGAGCTACCATACTTAAGGCTCCAATTTTATTATTTGTAGCAGATAAGAAGAAGTATGGTGATGCTTACTTCACTATGTGGAAACACCAATTGAAAGGATGTTGGGAAGAAGCAAGAAGTGACTTTAATGTTATTAAAGGTGGAGAAAGGCTAAAGCCAGGGCAAAAGGATCATAAGCCACTTAGTATAGTGGGCACATGGGATGAGCTTAACGCTAGAAGGCCAGGTATTGAAAAAGACTTAGAGAAGCCGTCAAATAAAAGTAGTGAAAGTATAGATAAATCTAGAGAACCAGATATTGGAAAAAGCTTAAAGAAGGAGAAGTTGCAAAACAAAAGTAATGAGAAAATAGCTGCGTCTAAAAAAGCAGATGTTGAAAAAGTGAGTGATACTCCTCATGTTAATGAAGTACTAAGCAGACGGAGTTCATTGCAAGACGAAAAATTTCAATTACCTCCTCGCTAACCGGCCACTACTTTAAATTAACATTTACTTTCTTTATTAACTATTCCACAACAAAAACTTGCATGCATTTTACTATTAGCATAAGATGTTAATTATTTAATTAATTTTCTTAACCGAGGTAGTCTAAATGACTCCATCAATGATTTGACCGTTCCTTCCAAAACCATGCTTGCATACGGGCACTTAGGCACCATTGAAAATGTCGGTCATAACTGCAGAGGCGCTCCCTGTACAACTATACTTGAAAACTACTAAAAACTTAAATTTGTGTGTTTCTTTCTGATTTGACAGATTTCGTCTGTTCGATGCTTGCATACTTTACCTTTATGCACTAACCTCTACATGCACGCTAAGAAGGGGCATACTGGTAGAGCACTTTCATGCCTCACCACTTTTGTAGTTGCTCTACCAGTATTGTTATGCTGCAACGACTTTGATTAATATTCCTGGGCGATGGCACATTGGTAAAGGATTTGACTGAGTATGTAAATCGGTCCCTCTATCAAACCTTCTTGGCTCTTGTTTTGCATATAACGGTTGTCCTAGTGTATTTACCGTCTCATTAAAGTCTGCTGGCGCAAAGTAAGTAGTAAATGTGCTTGCTGTACCAAGTGGAAAACAATGTCCGGTATTTCCTTCAATAAATCTTCTTACGTTTCCTTCAGGATCAGTTGCTTGCCCTCTATATTCCTCAAATGTTATTCCACAGAATGTAAATCCTGACCTCATGTCGTTCCGGAGTGCTGCTCCTTCTTGCCATCTCTCGTATGCTTCTTTTACTTTGGCATGAGAAGTTAAAGCATCAAAAAACTCAGGACTATGAATCCCCGTCATATATTCACCACTTAAGTTGTCCTCAACATGGCGCAATACTTCCAGACACTTACGCTTGACATCGGTGGTTGCTGTTCCCAGTGCAAAATTTACTACTTTCGGTGTAATTTCAAATTCGTTATACAGATTTAATAACTCACTGCCATCTGCGTCCAAAATTATTCCTTTGAGCGCCCCCATTCGCAAATGTTCTAACGTTATTGCGTGTTTGTTTCTCATCAACTCCAGATGATCTGTTACTACACTCGCCAGTGCCGTAAGTTCGCTTTCTGACCCAAATGCCCTTATCCCTTGTACTTCCTCAGGCAACACTACGTCATCATGAGGAATATGCGGAATGGTAAAAGTTCTTATTTTCCTTTTTCCTCGTTTTCCTACTGTTGCTGGTGCTCCCGGAACTTGCGTTGGTAATAAACTCAATACCCCGTTTTGCTCTTCTATGGTAATATGACGAACTTTTACTGATTTACTTGGAAATAATTTTAAATTTTCGACGCGACCATAATTTATCGGCAATATGTTTATTGCTTTAGTTAATTCCGTCATACTAAATGCTGGATTTGTAAATGGATTTTGCATTCTTTCCCCCTTTCCCTTTAATGCTGTGTGTTTTAAGTTGTTTCTATGTAATACCAATTCCTAAAAATAAATAGACGAATAAAGAAAAATTTCTAAAATAGAATAATTTAAGAATTAGTGGGGAGTTATGGCAGGAAAAAGTAAAGCAATAGGAGAAGAATTATATAATAAGTGTAACCTGGAATTAAAGAAGCACGGCATAAGAGGAGAGATAGGAAGAAGATTACAGGCAATAATATCTGCAAAAGAATATGGAATAACAAAAGTTGTTCAAATATACCGAATTACTAGAACTACATTGATGAAGTGGATTACAAGATTTAAGGAAGGAGGAGTCAATGCGTTTAAAATACAACCAGGACGTGGAGTAAAGCCGAAGTTGAGCTACAAGCAGCAAGAAGAAATTAAAAATGTCATAGCAGAAGAAGGAGCCAACCTAACGGCTAAGAAATTAAAAATCATAATTGAGAAAATGTTTTCTATTGAGGTAAGTAAGTCTACAGCACATAGACTGATGCAAAAGTTAGGTTTTTCGTATATTACTCCAAGGCCTGTGCACAATAAACAGGATAAAAATAAACAAGAAGAGTTTAAAAAAAAATCTTAATGAAACTATTGTCACGTATCCCGAAAAAGAGCTATTTTTCTTCGATGAGTCGCGGTTTGGCACACATTCAAAGATTGGACACGGGTGGTTTAAAAAAGGCATTAGGACACAGGTTAAGGTAAAATTAGGTAGGCAAAACTTTTATCTCTATAGTGCAGTTAATCCTAGAAATGGAGAGAGTTCTAGCTTATTCGTACCAAACGTCAATACTGATTGTATGAATATATTCCTTGAGCAGATGTCACAATATTTAGGAACAAGGGAGGCATTTCTTGTTGTGGATTGTGCAGGATGGCATAGATCCAAAGGTTTAAAAATACCACAAAATATTACCTTAATCTATTTACCTCCATATTCACCAGAGTTAAATCCAGTAGAGCGTTTATGGCAATATTTGAAAGACAATCTCATTAAAAATAGAATATATGACTCTGTTAGTTTATTGGAGGATACTGTATGTGCATTCATTCGTAATATTACGGAAAGTTCGATCAAAACCATTTGTTCTGTGAGTTATTTGCCTACTTATTTATGAGATTTGGTATAAGTTGCTGAGTCTGGTAGCTCGTTAAACTCCCTTGCGGATGATAACGCCTCGTGCTTCAAGTTGCTTTATTGCTGCAGCTTTCTGCTCTTCGATGATATTTGCTGGCCACACAACTGCATGATCTGCTAACATTGCAATACGAGTAATGATTACTGCTTTGATGGTTTCCGTTGCGTTTACATCACTTGTTATTACACCTATCGCTGTTTGCGTCCCATCCGTGGCTGTCGGATTTATTATCTTAATCATGTTATCTTTATCATAGCCAACAACTGTTCCAAGTTTGAGGTTTTGTCCTTTGGCTACGGTTATTTCCTCTCTTGTATAATCTCTATATACTTCATATTTCAGAAGATCACCTTATATGTTAAAAACAAGTTCATAAATATTACAAAGTGGTAATATTAAGAACATGCAGAGAAGAGGAACCGTAGATCGCCTTGGTCATAAAGGACCGTAATTTAGCAAGGTTCTCTTCCCTGATTATTTATACTGAAAAGTTCCGAACAACTGATTGAGCTAAATTATTTGTTTCAGTTATACTTGTCATGTTTTTTCTCCTATATTTGTTACTTAAAAAAACTGCTTAAGTTTTTCTAAAATTTTGATGTTAAGTTAAAATAAATCTTCTAACGTAATCACTTTGTTGATTATATCTTTCAAGTGCTGGTTTTCAGTCGCTCCATTTGCAGCAATAAGTACCCAAAATATTTGTTTCTTTGACCTAGTTTTCTCTTTATAAATTGCCTCTTTTTTTCTTAACTGTTCTATATATTCTTTTGTTATCGTATAAGGCTTATCACTGTATTTTATTTCACAAAGTGTCGTACATCCATCCTCTCGATCAAACACCAAGTCTATCTGAGCACCACTTTCTTCGCTGTCTTTCTCTGGGTGATATTGCCACTCACCACATACAGTTAGTATATGTTCCATCTCTAGTTTTCTTTTAATCGTATTGGCATGTTTAAAACACACTGCTTCAAATGCTTGTCCTGTCCATGTTAGCCAAGCTGGTTTTTTTATTGCTAACTCCCAATAATGAACATCACTTGTTATTGCCTTTTTCATTACTTCTCTGAATGGTTCAATCCACGTTAGATAAAATAACACATATTCGTCCATTACCCTGTAATATACTCCTCTCTTTGCCTTATTCAGTGGTAAAAAACCTCCAATAAATCCTGCTGCTTCTAAGCTCCTTAGTTTAGTAGTTAAGTACCCACCTTCAGTGATTTTAGTTGCTTTTATAAGTTCTTTCCTGCTGATCCCTTTTGGCTTTCTTGCAATCGCACGAATAATATTTATATATATTTCTGGTTCTTCATACAACGAGTGGAACAACATATCAAATTCATCAAATAACAAACCTTCCTTCTGAAAACAGATCGCATTAATATTTTGTGCTGCTGATAATCCTTGACTTACTTCCTTAAGGTAGTGTGGTATCCCTCCCATGGCCATATAGATCTGTAATATCTGCTGGTGATTAAGATTGACTCCTGAATACCTTAGATACTCTTTAGTTTCACTTAAGTTAAAAGGCTGCAAAGGTATTCTTGCAGTAATACGGTTATGTAATCCTCCTTTATTATAGATTAAATTTTCTAACATCCATGATGCTGCTGAACCACACACGATCAATATAAGCCTTTTTCGATATGTCCAATATACATTCCAGTAGTGTTCCAGTGCTACTAAAAATCCAGATTTTCTTGCAGCAAGCCATGGCAACTCATCAAAAAATAAAACAACCTGCTCATTTCTATGAATATCAATCGAAAGAGTTAATTGATGCAATGCATCCATCCAGTTTTTAGGCAAAGCCATTCTTACACCATTGTAAAAAGATCTAGATAATGATTCTGCAAAGATCTCAAGCTGCTCCTTCAAAGCACCTTTGTTGAGACCTGTCTGCTCAAATAGGATTACATCACGTTTGTTGAAAAATTGTTTTATTAAATATGTTTTTCCTACACGACGTCGACCATACACTGCGATAAACTCGGCTGATTGGGAAAGAAGCTTATTTTCTAGGATGGCTATTTCTTTTTCTCTACCAATTATTGGTTCACTCATACAATTTACCGCGGCGTATGTTAGCATTATATACCGCGGTTATAAGATGATCAACTTTATTTTACCGCGGCGTATGTTAGCATTATATACCGCGGTTAAGAGTAGACCACCATCAAATGCCCGATTTTGCTCGACTTTTCGCTACCTGCATCATCAAGTCTTCTGGTGTATTTTGCGGTATTGTACTCAAAATCTCTGTCTTCTTCGTTCTCTCCGCCAGTATCGACATTAATATTTCTTGGGCTTGTTTTGCATTTACACCTTGCTCAATAAATTCTCCTATTTTCTCTGGCATCTTTGATAAATTACATAATCTTATCACCTCTAATACTTCCGTGCGGCAGCTCTCGTACCCTAAACATCTTCCTTGCTCAATTAGATCATCAATATCTATTGCTTGTTCTTTTATCTCAGTTTTAGTCATATTATTTCTCCTATAATTATCTATAAATTCAGAAAACGTTGTGATTCCATCAGCAAGACCTATTTCTATTGCTTTCTCACCAAAATATAGCCCTGCTTCTGTTGATCTGATCTTTTCCGTTGAAAGACCTCTATTTCTTGCTATAAGCTGCAAAAACATTTCATATAGACGATCTACTTCTTTTTGTAAGCTTTCCACACTTTCTGATGTTATTGGCTCATGCGGATTTAAATCGTTCTTTCGACTTCCTGCAAATACTGTGGTATATTTTATCCCTTGTTTTTCATCGAACCCACTTTGATCTATATGACTTGCTATTACTCCTATACTTCCAACTCCTGATGTTCTTGTTACCAATACTTTTTCAGCACTTGACGCTATCGCATACGCCGCAGAATATGCATCGTCATTTGCTATTGCTACGATCTTTTTTAATGCCCTTGCTTCGTAAATAAAGTCAGAAAGGTCGAATAAACCGTTTACTTCCCCTCCGGGGCTGTCTATGTCCAGTAAAATTGTCTCTATACTACTATTTGCTAATGCTTGTTTAATTTGTTCTTCTATTTGCTCATACGATGTCATTCCCAACATGTCATCAAAAGCTCCTGGTTTCTTGGTCAAAATTCCATGTATTGGTATTATTGCTATTTTTTCTACGTTGTTTTCTGCAGTGTGTTTTATGTTTTTAAACGTAGGGTGTTTTCCAGCATGTAATGACAATAATTCAAAACTCCTTTGCTCTATCATCATCGGCTTATTCATCCAATTTATTTGTGTCGTCATATGTTTTTAAAATTTTTTATTTGTGTCTGGGGCAATAAAAACCCATTTGTCATAGAAATAGAATTTTATATCATTTCAGCATTAGAATTCACATCAGAATCAAAATTTAAGCCCAGTTCACTAGCACGTCTTTGATCTTCGGCAATTTCTTGGTCCGACTTCTTCTACATCATAACCAAGTTCTGATACTACTTCTGACCTGCTCTTAAATCCATTTCTTACTGCCATTTGCTGTGCTTGCTGGTCTTTTAGCGGATCCACCCAATCAAATCCTTGTGCTATCCATTTTACTTCTTCTTTTCCCCCTTTTTTCGTCCATTCTTTGCCTATATCAAGTTCTTCTGAGAGTAGGGCTAATTCTAGCCACCTATTCCATACTGGTCGGCAAAGCTGAAATACTACCACGTTATGCTGTAACATTCCGCACCTTCGGCGAAACTCTATTAACCCAGCTCGGATTGATGAATAATTGACACCACTTAGATCTCCTGTTAGCTGCTCATAAGTTATTCCCATGCCTACTGCTATTGCCCTGAGCTGCTGTTTCATGAATGCTTCATAACTTCCTCCAACATCTGATGGTTCTGAAAATTTTATATCCTCTCCCGGGTCTAAAAGCTGCATAGTCCCAGGTTCTAAACCTGATAGTGCTACTCCATGCTCATTTGCTTGCGCCTCACCTAAAATATTTGCTTCTGGATCAAGTCTCGTAATAAACCCCGCAAACATCGCTGCTGTCCTCTTTCTCACCAACTCTGCATCATCATATTGATCAAGTTCATAGAGCTTTAACAGTACACTGGACAACCATGGTACTCCTCGAATCTGCCCAGGTCTTAGCGGTCTATAGATATGCAAAACATCGTTTGCTGGCACTCTCACTGATTCTCCAAATGATCCTTCACCAGGGTGCTCTCGAAAAAGGTAATACGCCTCTCGTTGTCCAAGTCTGTTAAACTCAATGCCACTGCGAATAATATTACCATTTGCAAGGGTTTGATTGCTCTTATTGCCTAAATGCTCTGATTCCAGTACTTGCAGTTGCAACGGCACACAAAGTCCATCTTCTCGTTTTCTTGTTCGGAGTCTTACAAAACATTCTCCTCCTTCTATCATGCTCCTACAAACCAAAGCTTGTAATCCATAAAAATCACTCACTCCGCTACTGTCTGCTTCATCTGTCCATCTCAGCCATAATTCTTGAACTCTTTTGCGAAACTCTGCATCTTTGGCTTTTGACTGCGGTTTTATTCCTGTCCCAACAGAGTTACTTACTATCGTATCGATTATGTTTGCTGCATAGGAGTTCTTTCTTACCATATCACGAGACCGACTGCGTAAGTGTTCAAGGCTTTGGGAAAGTAAGCTATTTATACTTCCTGACTCTGGTTGAAAGTGCAATAATCTCCTTCCTGAACCTGATGCATCCCAGGCTGAGCTCTTGATTTTTGGTTTGCGGAATAATTGTTTGAATGATTTTAGTAGCATCATGATATCTACCGTATTAAACATCAAGATAAAAATTATTGTTTTTTATCATAGCATTTAAACAAATGATGATTTTTCTCATTATAGCAACTAGAGCGACTTTGGCGGCTTTACCAGAGTCAACTAAACGCTGGTAAAGTACTTTCATTTTTCTGTTATGACGCATTGCAACCACAGCAGACATGTATAATGCTTTTCGAGCATAAAATCTGCCACCTATGATCTGGGCTTTGCTCATTTTCCTTCCGCTTTCATTAGTTTTTGGTGCAACCCCAACTAAACATGCTATTTCCTTATTATCTAATCTGCCAAGTTCAGGTACTTCTACAAGAAGAATACTTGCAATTTTTTGTCCAACACCTTTGTAACTAGTTAGCAGTTTGCTTTTTTCCTTCAAATCAGGGTCAGAGTTTATTATGCCTTCTATATCTTTCCTAACTTGCTCTGATTGCTTTTTTGCAAATTCTATTTGCTTTCCTAGATATTCTCTGGCTTTTCCTGTAGCAGTGTGTAAGCGGCACTT
Organism: Wolbachia endosymbiont (group A) of Clivina fossor; assembly: GCF_964026865.1. Taxonomy (NCBI): domain Bacteria; kingdom Pseudomonadati; phylum Pseudomonadota; class Alphaproteobacteria; order Rickettsiales; family Anaplasmataceae; genus Wolbachia; species Wolbachia endosymbiont (group A) of Clivina fossor. The sequence goes on from NZ_OZ034707.1 coordinate 894,921, forward strand.
GTTTGCGTGAATCTCATCGCCTAGATTTCGCTCAATTGTTCTTAGCTCTTTTAATTCCTCTTGCTTTTGTGAAACCATACACTCTTTTACCCCATCGTTTTTTGCGATGAATTCAACATATTTTTCCAACAGTTTTGCATCTAATTTATCGGTCTTTGCAAAGTGATTGCAGGCTTTTGCAAATGCATATACCCGATTTGGATGAGCTCTATGGACAGCTATGTTATGCTCTTGCAACAGTTTTACGACAAGTCTTTCATAACCGCCTGTTTACACATAACTTAACAAATACGTTAGCCATTTTTGACTTTATAAACTCAGATATAGCTGTCTCTACATTTTCTATACGCTGATGTTTATTGTTGATTGAGATATCAAGTGTTTCTTTTGAAACATCAATACCCATAAAAACTGTTCTAGCCATTTTTGTACCTATAAATATAATCAAATAATAATGTAAATGCTGTACAGGATTGTGATTCGATCTTTTAGATCCCCCTACCGTTCGTACTACATTTCTTAAAGCTAGGAGTGTACTGAGATACCTACGATTTCTATCAATCAATCCAATTGACAGTATCACTCCTTGCTCATTATAGCCTTGCGGCTTTGATTTAATATACAATCTAAAAGAGAAGAAAGAGAAGTTTTTGCTTTTAGTAAATTACTTGATAGCTTTGAGAGAAAGTTAGGTTCTTCTACAAGTAGCCTACCTTCAGACTTAATCCATACCAAGGGCTACAAAACACTTAGTGATTTATCAAATTACATAATTGAAGTTAAGGGCGATTTTGCTATTCACTTAGTAACAAGTAATCATGTTGTTGCTATTTATAGAACTGGTAATAATTATGCTTATTTTGATAGTAATACGGCATTTGTTCCTGGATTAAAAAGCGTTGATCAGCTTATGAAAGTTGTAGAAAAAGCAGTAGAGTCTGCTGGCTATGAAGTAGAAGAAAAAGGCTTTCTTGTTGAGCATTTTGATGTTGAGCGAGCTAACGAGCTATTATCGAGTGGAGATAAGCAAATTCTAACAAAAGAAATTAAAACAGAACGTCAACTTTTAGCAGAGCAAGATAAGGAGTTTGGTCTTATAAAAGTTAATGGTCAAGAAGTATCCAGAGTACAGTTATATGACTTTGGAATTAAAATTAATGTGGAAGGTAGTGTACCGTTACTTATTAACGCTGATATGAATTTAAGTAGCAAAAAGTTCCAAGATTATCTAGGTAAAAAAGAAGTAAGTATGACAGCTAGAGAATATCTTGATAGCTTGAAAAATAGTAAAAATATAGAAGAAGTGATACGAGCAACTAAAGTAATTCCTTTCATGGGTTCAAAACGTGAAATAGAAGAAGCAGAGCAAACACGCAAGCCGAAACAACCTTTATTAGAACAGTTGGTTAAAGGAACAATTAATTCTATACTTGCTGCTGTTTCTCTTACTAGCGCTAGTCGGTCAAAGAGTCAGTTACCAGAAAAAGCAGGCAATGAACCTCAAACTTATTTAAATGATCCAACAGTAGACAAGCAGCTACAAAGATCTTGTTTAGGCTAATTCTTCCTGAAGTTGCTCTATTTCAGCTTTAGGAAGGCCAGTAGATTCAGCTATTAAGTCGACAGATACGCCAGCTTTGAGCAGGTTTTTAGCCACAGCAATTTTAGCTTGTTTTTCGCCCTCTTCCCTTCCTTCCGCTCTGCCTTTTTCATGTCCGATTAGGATGCCTTCATTAAGTTTTTCTTCAAGGGTAGATAAATAATCATCGGTACGTTTCTTAGCTTGATCATATGCAAGACGTTCTTCTTTACTCCAATTATATTGGTATAACTCATCATAAGCCCTACCAATAATTACATCACTACCTATTATTTTTTTTAGATCCTCTTCGCTCGTTTCATCTGCGTGCTGTTGTCTAAGTGAAGAAGGTCGCCCCTCTTCACTCGACTTCAAAACCGTACGTGAGACTTTGCGCCTCATACGGCTTCTCTCTAATTTGGTGCTTGTCATGCACACCTCCTGTGTAATTCATCGTGACAATGCCCATGTAACAAAGATAAATTTTTGATCATATTGTTTCGTCTATTCCGGTCTTTATGATGTATTTCTATTATATCATCACTTTCAAACCATAGTCTACAATTACCGCATTTACTTTGTTGTAACTTCAATAGTTTTATTACTCTTGATGGCTTATCTGGTATTTCTCTAAGACGATTACCCCAATAAACCCAATCACCATCATATGGAGATCTGGTTTTTTGCACTTTGATATGTCGTTTAATAACATGATCGCTGTGTATAATAAGATGTATCTTGTTACTTGTCATAAAACGCCAGTTATCGTTATTATACTTTTTAAAGTATTTTCTTTTTATCCAGCATTTCCCTTTGTTTGGGTGCCTAAAGACTGCCCACTTCCAGAGCTTTCTATGTATAGTATTATCCAATGAGCTAAAGATTTTACATGAAACTACTGAAGAGTAATATTGACTCCACCCTCTAATGATTGGATTGAGATTCCTTATTACTACTTCCTGTGGCGCCCCACGCATTTCTCTAAGTTTATGTTTAATAGCAAATATATGCTGCTTTATAGAATTACGACTTGGTTTTATTAATAATTTGTAACCTTTCTTACTTTCTTTTGTTGGATATTGTCTTATTGAAAATCCAAGAAAATCAAATCCTGGTTTTATTCCATTAATGATTTTTAATGTATGAGAAACTTTTGTCTTAGAAGGCTTTAATTCTAATCCAATGGTTTTTAACCATTCTTCAACTAGAACTTTTGCCCTAAGAATAATTTCTTCACTTTCATGTATGACGACAAAATCATCACAGTAGAAAATTACACTAATAGACTTTTGCGCATTTTTATGCGATATCCTACCATATTTTCTTTTCATGCATTGAAAGAGTTCGTTTGTTAATGCTTTTTTGATATGTTGCTCTAATCCGTGTAATGCAACACAAGCTAGCAACGGTGAGATCGTCCCTCCTTGAATTGTACCACGTTTTGTGGATTGAAACTTTCCATCTTCCATAACGCCTGCCCTTAACCATCCTCTTATGATTTTCTTTAACGTTGGTGTGGTATTGAGCTTTTCAAGCAGTTTATTATGGTTAATATTGTCAAAACATCCAGAAATATCAGCATCTAATACATATGCTGTTTTCTGTTTTAGCACATCAAATATGGCTTCAATTGCATCATGACATGATCTACCAGGTCTAAAACCATAAGTGTTTGGCTCAAGTTTTGCCTCCCATTCTGGTTCTAAAGCCATTTTTACAAGTGTTTGTTTTGCTCGACACGATATAGTAGGTATACCAAGCGGGCGATGCTCCGATGGCTTACCAGGTTTTGGGATCCAGACGCGTCTTGATGGCTTTGCTTTTTCTTTTATATCTAAAGAATATGATAGTTGTAATCTTTCTTTTTGATTAAGATTAGCCTTTCCATCAATACCTGCAGTCTTCTTCCCCCTATTGTCCTGTGTTACTTTCCTAACAGCGAGTGTTTTTGCACTTGTTGATTTGAGTAATAATCTCTGAAGATTATGCATCTTTCTGATATCATTACATTTAGAAGCTTGGTAAATTCGTTTTTGTAGCTTAAATGAAGATTTCTTCAGCTTTCGCCAAGGAATTCCATTCCATTCATACCTAGCTTTTTGCTGGTCCATAACATATTCACTACTATTCACCACTTTACCTTCCAAATTAAAGTGTTTACGTCTGCGTATCCCAGATATTACTTTGGGCATTAGCTTCTTAAACAATCCTTCCACATAGCAGCTTGTGGTTGGCTACCTACTTATATTTTTATGAATATAAGAGCTTTTATGTGGTTACTCCGTTCCATGGCTTCGTTTCACGTTAAACTTAGATTCCTACTATTTGCCGGAAGCTGGGAACATCAATAACTAAAGTCTTCAATCTTTAGTTCCCCTTTTGCTTCGTACCATTTTGGTCTATGCGTAGTTCAACCTCTTTTCGCATACTATGCTTTGACGACAATTCAAACATAGGTTCCTCTCGTAATCATATCTAACTCTGTTTGCAGGGATTCACCATGAGGTTTAGTGTTACCTGCTTTTATCTCATGCTTGCATCCCAAAGGTTGCCACCCTTTAAAATGTGAGATATACATTATCCCCGATGTCTAGGGAAAGTGGAATTTAACCACCACAAAACCACGACTTTCAGGGTCGCACTAAAAAAATAGATCCATTTTTCAACAATATTTTCTAATTGATCTTCTTTTGTTTTGTTAAACTTTGGTAGCTCTATGAAAGTGAAACTAAAGTCTTTGAGATCATGTTCAAAGGTCATCTTATCAAAAGTCACGTGATCAGACTTATAAGCCAGCTTATTAGGAAATAGGATAAAATCAGCAATAGCAATAAAGATAACCCCTTTAAGGTCATGATACTGGTCACCTACATCAGCTTGACTTGAATAAGCTTTGGCAGCGTAGTATTGGGCACATACTGTAATTGCTGTTGAATGATGGAGAGACATACTCCATTATTTTAACACGAAGTAACAAATTCAGTAGAATAAGTTCTTCAAAAACAATTTAAACTTTTACAGTAGGAGTAGTCTCATGAAATATTATAGCGGATTAGATGTCTCACTCAAAGAAACTTTCATTAGTATCGTTGATGAGAAAGGAAAGATTGTTAAAGAAGGAGTTGTTGCAAGCGAAAGCAAGGCAATAGCAGAGTACTTGCTTGAACAAGGCAAAAATTACGAAACTATAGGAGTAGAAAGTAGACAACTTTCAATATCAATGTGCAAAAAATTAAGGAGTTTTGGCTTGCCAGTAGTTTGTGTAGATGCAAGACATATGGCAGCAGCTTTGTCTGCAAGAATCAATAAAAATGATAAGAATGATGCAAGAGGTATAGCTCAAATGATGAGGGCTGGGCTATATAAAGAAGTACTAGTAAAATCGGATGAATCTTGTCAAATTAAAATAGCACTTGGAAGTAGAAGACAGTTAACATGCAGCTACCAGCAGATTGTTGGGACAATAAGAGGGTTATTAAAAATATACGGGATAAAGCTCGGTCAAGGGTCAAAATTTGAAAGCTTGTCTTTAAGAATAGAAAAAGCAATTAAAGATTTGGATGAAATAAGTAAGGCTTCAATTGGAGCATTAGTTTGTAGTTTAGAGGCAATAGAGAAGTCATTGGAAAAACTTGACAAGATGCTCTTAGAACAAGGCAAAAAAGATGAGGATTGTAAATTATTAACTACTGCTCCAGGTGTTGGTACTATAGTAGCAATGACATATAAAGCAACAGTGGATAACCCAAATAGATTTGAAAGATCTAGTACAGTTGGAGCGTATATGGGGTTAACACCAAGACAATATGCTTCTGGAGAAATTGATCGGCATGGTAGTATATCAAAAATGGGGCCCATGGAATGTCGAAGTATGTTATATGAAGCTGCACAAGTCTTACTTACAGTTAGTAAGAAAAATTTTAAGTTGAAAAGCTGGGGGTTAAAACTTACAAGGAAAAAAGGGATGAAGAAAGCAATTGTAGCAGTAGCAAGAAAATTGGCTGTAATTATGCACAGGATGTTGGTCAATAAAACAGAATTTTGTTATTACAATTAAGAGGAGCATAAACAATAATTTTACTCGAGGTAGTAATGCCGATGGAAGGGATAAGCAAGAAAAAACCTTGAAGCCTAGACTTCGTTGGGCACATGTTGCCGTCCACTTCCACCTAACAAGTATAGTGCGGCTTGACAAGTTTGTTGTCATATCAGACCGCGGAGAGAACCATGGAAGCACACTGCTCTTGTATGTAAAATTATTAAAGATTATGTAGGAAATATGTTATTTTGGTTTATATAAAAATTATTGTTGACTTATGTGCAATTAGAGAACGTTTTTCAAAACCTCTTGTTTTAGCGACTTGCATCTCAATTATGGTTTTGACCCCTGTAGAATCAACACAGAGAACATCAACAATACTTTGCTTTTGAGAGGCAATAACAGGGTCTTGAATGGGACTGAGAAAGGAGACATCTTTAATCTGGTTGTCATCAGTAAGATCTAATATATCATTAAGAAAGTGAATAAGAATGTCTTTGTTCTTTTCAGTACCAAATATTCTCTTAAATGCATAATCATTTCGCACATTGAGAAATTTAGAGAGAGCCATGAGAAAGTAAGTTAAAAAGCATTAATAATTATACACAATTCTGAAGAAATATTCAACGTTTTTATGCTGAGGTCTATTAAAGTGGTAAATTTAGCTAAATTTCAAGAGTTGGCAAAAAAACTACCTTCATAGATGACCCTAGAATGCTACTACGCACCTTAGATCCTTTTGTACATCTTTTTATAACCCCCTCATAAAGTGCCTAAAACCCCCAGCAAATGGATATCATGAATTTGGAGCTGTAGGAGACATCAAAGATACGCTTTTTGGTGTGTAAAAATACGAATCTACAACGACATCACCACCTTGGTAAACCATCTGAAGCTTATGACCAAGAATTTAGCTTTAATAGCGTGGGTATCAAGTTATACCAAATCTCATAAATAAGTAGGCAAATAACTCACAGAACAAATGGTTTTGATCGAACTTTCCGTAATATTACGAATGAATGCACATACAGTATCCTCCAATAAACTAACAGAGTCATATATTCTATTTTTAATGAGATTGTCTTTCAAATATTGCCATAAACGCTCTACTGGATTTAACTCTGGTGAATATGGAGGTAAATAGATTAAGGTAATATTTTGTGGTATTTTTAAACCTTTGGATCTATGCCATCCTGCACAATCCACAACAAGAAATGCCTCCCTTGTTCCTAAATATTGTGACATCTGCTCAAGGAATATATTCATACAATCAGTATTGACGTTTGGTACGAATAAGCTAGAACTCTCTCCATTTCTAGGATTAACTGCACTATAGAGATAAAAGTTTTGCCTACCTAATTTTACCTTAACCTGTGTCCTAATGCCTTTTTTAAACCACCCGTGTCCAATCTTTGAATGTGTGCCAAACCGCGACTCATCGAAGAAAAATAGCTCTTTTTCGGGATACGTGACAATAGTTTCATTAAGATTTTTTTTTAAACTCTTCTTGTTTATTTTTATCCTGTTTATTGTGCACAGGCCTTGGAGTAATACCAATTCCTAAAAATAAATAGACGAATAAAGAAAAATTTCTAAAATAGAATAATTTAAGAATTAGTGGGGAGTTATGGCAGGAAAAAGTAAAGCAATAGGAGAAGAATTATATAATAAGTGTAACCTGGAATTAAAGAAGCACGGCATAAGAGGAGAGATAGGAAGAAGATTACAGGCAATAATATCTGCAAAAGAATATGGAATAACAAAAGTTGTTCAAATATACCGAATTACTAGAACTACATTGATGAAGTGGATTACAAGATTTAAGGAAGGAGGAGTCAATGCGTTTAAAATACAACCAGGACGTGGAGTAAAGCCGAAGTTGAGCTACAAGCAGCAAGAAGAAATTAAAAATGTCATAGCAGAAGAAGGAGCCAACCTAACGGCTAAGAAATTAAAAATCATAATTGAGAAAATGTTTTCTATTGAGGTAAGTAAGTCTACAGCACATAGACTGATGCAAAAGTTAGGTTTTTCGTATATTACTCCAAGGCCTGTGCACAATAAACAGGATAAAAATAAACAAGAAGAGTTTAAAAAAAAATCTTAATGAAACTATTGTCACGTATCCCGAAAAAGAGCTATTTTTCTTCGATGAGTCGCGGTTTGGCACACATTCAAAGATTGGACACGGGTGGTTTAAAAAAGGCATTAGGACACAGGTTAAGGTAAAATTAGGTAGGCAAAACTTTTATCTCTATAGTGCAGTTAATCCTAGAAATGGAGAGAGTTCTAGCTTATTCGTACCAAACGTCAATACTGATTGTATGAATATATTCCTTGAGCAGATGTCACAATATTTAGGAACAAGGGAGGCATTTCTTGTTGTGGATTGTGCAGGATGGCATAGATCCAAAGGTTTAAAAATACCACAAAATATTACCTTAATCTATTTACCTCCATATTCACCAGAGTTAAATCCAGTAGAGCGTTTATGGCAATATTTGAAAGACAATCTCATTAAAAATAGAATATATGACTCTGTTAGTTTATTGGAGGATACTGTATGTGCATTCATTCGTAATATTACGGAAAGTTCGATCAAAACCATTTGTTCTGTGAGTTATTTGCCTACTTATTTATGAGATTTGGTATTACAGGCTCAATCTTTAGTTGAGAAGCAAGATTCTTTACCATTTCAACATTATCCTTTTCAGAGAAGAAAGATATTAATGAATCTATAATCTTTTCGCCCACACCGATTATGCTCATTAATTTATTAGGAGCTTCCTTATCGTAAGGTAATTGAGCCATCCAATTTTCATATGAGCCATAATGTTTTGCTAGTAATTTTGCTACGTGTGGTCCGACGTATCGAATCCCTAGAGAAGATATAAATCTGTCAAGGGTTATGGTTTTTCTACTATTGATAGAATTCAATAAATTAGATATTAATTTTTCACCCCACCCTTCTTGTTCACTTAAGTTGAAATTTTTTAGTTTTTCTTCGAGAGCAAAAATATCAGATATTTTCCTTATCAAACCAAGGTCATAAAAGAACTCCTCTTGTTTACCACCAAAACCTTTAATGTCAAGAACTTCCACAAAATGTTTTAACTTTCCTATTTGCTGTGCTGGGCAAACGTTTTCTCCGGTACATCTAATCGTAGCTTCCCAGTCATCAACTCTACTGCCACATTCCGGGCAAATATCAGGAAAAACAAACTTTGGTGCTTTTCGAGAACGAGCACTTTTATCTACATCTATAATTTTAGGAATCACATCTCCTGCCCTTTTGATTGTTACAATATCTCCTTCCCTTATGTCCTTACGCTTAATTTCATCTTTATTATACAGATTTGCCCTGCTAATGAGTACCCCCCCTATATTTATTGGAACTACTTTTGCAACCGGATTCAATTTACCCGTTTTGCCTACTTGTATTAATATTTCAACTATCTTAGTTTTTGCATGAGCTGCTGGAAATTTGTGTGCTATGGCCCAACGTGGTGCCTTGTTAGTGCTTCCAAGACGTTCTTGCAATTGTAAGTTATTGATTTTATGCACTACCCCATCAATATCATAACCTAATTCATGACGATTATCATAAATCCTGTTATAAAACTTCAGCATCTCGTCCACATTGTTTGCTAAGCATTGGTGCTCATTTACACAGAACCCTAGCTTTTTCAGCTTATTCAATACTTCAGATTGGGTGTTTTCTGTACCACCAATTAAAGAATATGCGAAATACCTAAGTGGCCTGCTGGCAGTAACTTTTGGATTTAGTTGTCTTAATGAACCGGATTGTATATTAAATCAAAGCCGCAAGGCTATAATGAGCAAGGAGTGATACTGTCAATTGGATTGATGTCTATTTTAACACTCGACCTCGGCAAACAAACCGGCTGGGCAATTCTTACAGATGGAGTAATCCAAAGTGGCAGTGAGAGTTTTCACTCTAGCCGTTTCAGCGGAGGTGGCATGTGCTTTTTAAATTTTAGTAATTGGCTTAATTCCTTGAAAGACATTTCTACAGTGTACTTTGAGGAGGTAAGGAGACACATACTGTAATTGCTATTGAATGATGGAGAGACATACTCCATTATTTTAGCACGAAGTAACAAGTTCAATAGAATTAGTTCTTCAAAAATAATTTAAACTTTTACAGTAGGAGCAGTCTTATGAAATATTATAGTGGATTAGATGTCTCACTCAAGGAAACTTTTATCAGTATCGTTGATGAGAAAGGAAAAATTGTTAAAGAAGAAGTTATTGTAAGTGAAAGCAGTACAATAGCGGAGTATTTGCTTAGTCAAAGCAAAAAATATGAAGCAATAGGGATAGAAAGTGGACAACTATCAATATCAATGTGCAAAGAATTGAGGAGATTTGGATTGCCAGTAACTTGTGTAGATGCAAGGCATATGGCAGCAGCATTGTCTGCAAGAATCAATAAGAATGATAAAAATGATGCAAGAGGTATAGCACAAATGATGAGAGTTGGGCTATTTAAAGAGGTATTAGTAAAGTCAGATGAAGCTTGTCAGATTAAAATAATGCTTGGAAGCAGAAGACAATTAACACGTAGCAGAGAGAAAATTGAGGGAACAATAAGAGGATTATTAAAAATATACGGGATAAAAATTGATCAGCGTGCCAGATCTACAAGTTTCATTTTAAAAGTGCAAGAAATAATTAATGAGCTAGATGAAATTAGCAAGAACTCAATTGAAGCATTAGTACATAGCTTAGAAACAATAGAAGAATCGATAAGAAAACTTGACAAAATGCTCTCAGAGCAAGGTAAAAAAGATGAGGATTGTAAATTATTAACTACTGTTCCAGGAGTTGGTATTATAGTAGCAATGACATACAAAGCTGCGATAGATGATGCATATAGGTTTGAAACATCTTATGCAGTTGGAGCCTATATGGGATTGAGCCCAAGACAGTACGCTTCTGGAGAGATTGATCGGCATGGAAGTATATCAAAAATGGGACCAGTAGAATGTAGGAATGTGTTGTACGAAGCAGCACAAGTCTTACTGGTAAAATGTAAAAGGAAATTTAAATTGAGAAGCTGGGGATTGAGGCTTGCAAAAAAGAAGGGTATGAAGAAAGCAATTGTTGCCGTAGCGCGGAAGTTGTCTGTAATTATGCATAGGATGTTGGTTAGTAAAACAGAATTCTGTTATCAATAAATGCAAAAAGTAGATAATTTGATGTAAAGTAAAGATAGCAATGCCGATGGAAGGGATAAGCAAGATCCTAGGTTGAAGCATAGACTTCGTAAGACACATGTTGCCGTCCACTTCCGCCTAACAAGTATAGTGCGGCTTGGCTAAAATACAAATTAGCCATATCAGACCGCGGAGAGGACTCCGCCAACAATATTGCAATAAACCTGAAACTTGAGAAGACTATTTCTCGAAAGCTTCTACAAAAAGAACGGAGAGTTGAATTTATTTATAGAGCTAATGATCAAATAACCATATGTCTCGATGAATAATATATGGTAGAGCTCATGGGCAACAAAAAATTAATAGTTCGGATTAGTTGTAGTTATGAAGTAAATCGATTAGCAGAGTTGTATCTATTAGATGCATATGAAAAATTAGTGTTAAGTAAACCAATAAAAGCGAGCAAAAAGGAAGAAAACTCTGAATATAAGAAAGTAGATTTGAGGACGGTAAAATGGTAACAGTTAGTTTATATGCAAGAGTTTCTTCAGGTAGGCAAGCACAAGAAGATACAATAGCAAGCCAAATTGCTGCTATAGAGAATCAAATTAGTATGGATGGACATAAATTATTAAATGAATATAAATTTATTGATAATGGTTATAGTGGTTCTAACATAATCCGTCCTGGTTTGGAAAAATTACGTGATAAAATAGCAGAAGGTAACATTGATAAGGTTTATATTCATTCTCCTGATCGTTTATCTCGTAAGTATGCATATCAGATGATATTACTTGAAGAGTTTAAGAAATTAGGAGTGGAAGTCATTTTTTTAAATTATCAAATTAGCGATAATCCAGAATCTCAATTACTATTACAAATGCAAGGTATGATAGCAGAATACGAACGTGCAAAAATCATGGAACGAAGTCGTCGAGGAAAGATTTATGCAGCAAATAAGGGTTGTATAAGTGTAATGAGTGCTGCTCCTTATGGCTATCGTTATATAAACAAAAATACAGAAACAGGACAGGCCTTATTTGAGATTTATGAAGAAGAAGCTGAAGTTGTTCGTAAAGTATTTTCTTTGGTAGGAAGAGAAAGAGCCAGTATAGGAGAAGTATGTCGTAGGCTAAGTGCTATGTCCATTATGACGAGAACTGGAAAAGAGTATTGGGATAGGGCTGTAGTTTTGAGTATGTTAAAAAACTCTGCTTATAAAGGACAAGCAGCTTTTGGTAAAACAAGGTTTGGCGTAAAACTAAAACATATAAGACCGAAAAAAAACTCCTGCGAGCATCCAAAAGATAATTATTCTACTTATCCTGTTCCAAAAGAGGATTGGATTTATATTAAAGTACCTAGTATAGTAAGCGAAGATTTATTTGAAATCGTTCAAGAACAATTAGCTGAGAATAGAAAAATAGCAAGAACAAGACAAAGAGGAGCAAGACATTTATTGCAAGGTTTAGTAGTATGTAAGCTTTGCAATTATGCATATTATGGTACTAGCACTGCAAGGAATAAGGAGGGGAAAAAAACTAATAATCAGGTATATTATCGTTGTGTTGGCACGGATTCATACCGTTTTGGCGGTAATAAAATGTGTAACAACAAATTAATTCGTACAGATACATTAGACATGGCTGTGTGGGAAGAGGTGAAACATCTATTAAAAAATCCGAATAGAATATTAGAGGAGTATAAACGTAGACTTTCAGAACTTACCACTAGATCAAAAAAGCGCTTTGCTTGAAACACAAGAAGATAAATTAAAACGAGGTATTGCAAGGTTAATTGATAGTTATACTCAAGAATATATTGATCAAGAAGAATTTGAGCCAAGAATTAAAGCAATGAAACAAAACTTAAAAATGGTTGAAGAACAAAAGAAAAAGATATTTGATCAGAAAAAACTCACACAAGAGTTAACTCTAGTAGTAACAAATTTAGAGGGGTTTTCCTCTAGTATTAACTCAAGTCTTAATAATGCAGACTGGCTAACTAAACGTGATATTATTAGAACGTTAGTTAAGCGAATTGAGATTAATTTTGAGGATGTAAACATCGTGTTTAGAGTAAAAGAGCTTCCAGACTCTTTTCATATGGAGAAAAATCAATGCTTGCAATGTTGTTGTAGGGGTAGGTATGACGGTTCGTGGCGGTATGACGGTTCGCGGTGGCATCTCGTCATCCCGCTACGTGTTAGCGGGATCTATGTGAGATACCGCGGCGGTATGACGTAGGACCGCTGTCATTCCAGTCTGGAATCTAGTTCTTATTGTACATTTACTTAGTGTAGAGTTAAGTTTCCTGGATCCAAGTAGTCTGGGCACTGGGACGACACCCTTTTGGATGGAAACCAGTGTCAGCTACTTGAATGACATCATAGAGGTTACTTGCATGACATCATAGGGACACTGCCGTCATAAAGGAACCAGTGTCAAGCTACTTTGATGACACCTTGTATCTTTTTTCTGCTTAGTTTGGGTTATGCAAGAAGTCTAATGTTCGTATAGTTGTGTGTCAGCTACTCGGATGACAGAGAAGTCCAATCACAGAATAAACTAGTGAATTTTTTAAAAAGTATATAAAATTCAAGTGATTATTTTAAGTAAATAGCATGGCACTTAGACTCATTCCAGATAACCTCAATATCAAGTTTAGTAAATATAGGGATTTGACTGCACTCGTTAGCATTATTTTTATCATCTTTTCAATGCTCACTGTTGTGCTGCGTGGAGTGAACTTAGGCATAGACTTTGCAGGCGGAATTTTGATAGAGATAAAATCTTCAGATGAGAATCACTCTATTCTCGATGCATTAAAAGAAAATGGTTTTACAGTGCAGAGTTCAAAAGCGGGTGATAATTTAGTCATGCGTTTTAAAGATGAAGGAGATGAAGATAAAATCAAAAAGATAAAAAGCATACTAGAAGAAAAGCTAGGTAGCTCAATAAGCTATCGTAAAATAGACTATGTTGGCCCACAAATAAGCTCAACACAAATATTTGAAGGAATGTTATCCATGTTGATCGCGATTGTTGGAATATTTTTTTACGTTTGGTTTAGATTTAATTGGCAATGTGGATTCAGTGGAATAACAGCACTGATTCATGACGTGATTTTAACTGTTGGTTTTATTAGCCTAACTGGCATTGAGTTTAATATTTCATCAGTTGCAGCTCTCCTCACTGTCATTGGTTATTCAATCAATAACTCAGTAATTATATACGATCGGATTCGAGAGTATTGCAAGAGTGGTAAAAGTGGGCGGATGAGTGAGATAGTAGATGCAAGTATCAACGCTACATTATTTCGCACTATATTAACCTCGGGTACAACCCTTCTTGCTGCTCTTCCTTTGACATTAATCTGCACAGATGCAGTGAGAGACTTCAGCTTGATCATTTTTTTTGGTATTTTGATTGGCACTTGTTCTGCAATATTTATTTCTGCTCCTATATTAACCTACAGAGCTTTGATAAGTAGATTGTAGAAGTGTTTAGTCGCGGTATAATATCAACTTATTATCTCTTATAGTGAAATGAAAATACCTTAAAAAGCTCATTCCAAGTAGTGAATGAGACATAGAATGAGTGTTAACGCTCGCCTGTACATCATTAACTAAAAAATTCCCTATTTTAACCTGAGGGATGTGAACAACACCAGCTTTTATTTGACCTTTAGCAGTTTCATATATTTTAAAATCCTGAACGTTTTGTAAGTTAATACCAACATGTAATGCGTCTTTTTGTGATAGAACAATATCGGTTGCTCCGGTATCAAGCAAAAACGTTATATTGCGATCATTGACCTGAGCCTGAATATAAAAGTGTCCATCGTATGATTTCGTAAATTCGATACTTCCACTATTCTGACCACTATTCTGAATTCTCCCTTTATATGGTAAAAAAGTACTGAGAAATCTGTCGCTTAGTTTGTCCCTTTGTGAATCAATAAGCATTGAAGTGGCAGCTATTATTAGTAACCAAATAACTAGATTTTTCACCGCGTTCATATTGTTAAAATTTGAAGCTATTAAAATAAATTTTAAAGATTAGCGTTAAAAGTTATTATTAAAAATAAGTAAATTTTATTGTTTTAGTACAATATTTAATATACACTTTAAGAAGATATGTTTGATTTAATTTCATGTCAGAAGCAAAAAGTTTAATTTTAGCAGCTATCCTTTCCATGTTGATCATGGTATCTTGGCGCATTATTTATGATAATTTTTTTAGTGCAAACCAAAACCAGCCATTGATTGAAAATATTGAACATATCGAATCTTTTAACGACCTTGCTCCTATAATACAACAAAATCGTTCTGAAATTATTAATTCCACTCGAGAACAGAGGGTTAGTTTAACCAATAACATGATTAAAGGATCAATTTCTTTGAAAGGTGCAAGGTTTGATGACTTAATCTTAACTAACTACCACTTAGAACCGAGTTCTTCTTCTCCACAAGTGGTGTTACTGTCACCTGCAGAATCAAAAGATGTATATTTCGCAGAATTTGGGTGGCTCGATCCGAATGAAAAGATTAAAGTTCCAGATTCTAAAACAGTCTGGCAAGCAGATAAACTCAATCAAAAAGAGGTCAATTTATTTTGGGATAATGAAAATGGCATTTTATTTAGAATGAAAATTAGCCTTGACGATAACTACATGTTTAAAGTTGAGCAAATTATTGAAAACAATACAAAAGATAATGTAGTTTTGGTTCCTTATGGTAGAATTAACCGTAAACGTGACAATATCAACGAATCTTATTGGATATCCCATGAAGGAGTACTGGGTGCATTTGATAATAAACTAGAGGAGTGGACATATAAGGATATTTCCAAAAAACATTTAATAAAAGCAAGCACGAGTGAAAAAAATTGGTTTGGTTTTGCTGATAAATACTGGCTTACAGCCATCATACCTGAGAAATCCGATAAAATAAATGTAAGCATTAAGCATACTAACACTAATGATATTGATAAATTTCAAGTAGATTTTGTCAAACCTTATAAGAGCATACTTCCTGGCGCAAGTGTTTCTAATGTGAATTATTTTTTTGCTGGAGCAAAAAAGTTGAATTTACTGGATTCTTATAAGGATACTCTCAATATACCTTTGTTTGATAAAGCTGTAGATTTTGGTGTTCTTTATTTTATAACCAAGCCAGTGTTTTTACTGCTTGAATATTTTAACTTCGTTTTAAAAAATTTTGGCTTAGCAATATTATTGCTGACTTTAGTAATCAAACTTTTGATGCTTCCCTTATCTAATAGATCATATATTTCGATGTTCAAGGTGAAAAGCCTGCAGCCTGAATTAACTCGTATAAAAGAGTTGTATAAAAATGACAGCTTAAAGCAGCACAAAGAGACAATTGCGTTGTTCAAGAGAAACAATGTAAACCCAATGTCGAGCATTTTTCCCATGCTAATACAAATACCGGTATTTTTTGCTCTATATAAAGTATTATTTGTTACTATAGAGATGAGACATGCTCCTTTTTTTTTATGGATTAAGGATCTTTCAGCTCCTGACCCAACGAACATCTTTACATTATTTGGGTTGTTTAATTATAACTTTCCTATTTCTATAGGCATTTTACCTATAATTTTCGGTGCCACCATGATAATTCAGCAGAGGCTAAGTGAGAAAGATCAAACCAATAAAGATGATATTCAAGTAAATGTTATGAAGTTTTTACCTTACATTTCTGTCTTTATTTTTTCTTCTTTTCCTGCCGGCCTGGTAATATATTGGATATTTAGTAATATTATAACTTTAATTCAACAATCATTAATAAAGTTGTTTTTAACGAAAAAAGTGGTAGTAAATGTCGAAAATACTAATAGTTAATTCAATTTATTATGCTGAAATAGCAAACCTTTTGCTTGAAGGTGCAGTCGATAGATTAAAAGAAAGTCATGCAAGCTATGACATAATTGAAGTTCCTGGTGCATTTGAGATACCAGCTACAATTCTCTTTGCAGTAAAAAGCAAGAATGCTAATTATGACGGTTATTTAGCTCTTGGGTGCGTGATTCGCGGTGAAACCGATCACTATCAATATGTTTGTAAAGGAGTAATCGAAGGTTTAAATGAAGTTATTATGCATTATGCAATGCCCCTTGGTATGGGCGTAATTACCGCTGACAGCAAAGATAAAGCACTAGTTAGAGCTGATAAAAACAAAAAGAACGTTGGTGGCCATGCAGCCTCAACTGTTTTGCATATGATAGATTTACACAATAAATTAAAATAATGGAGGAAAAACCAGTAGATAAAAAGTGGCGCATAAAAAGAAGTACGGCAAGATTTCTTGCTGTACAAGTTGCTTATTCAAATATTTTCGTAGGTTACAACAAAAGCACTTTTAAACTGGAAAATTGTGAGCTTAAGAACTACATAAGTAAGTTGAAAGATATATTTGAATGTGAAGAATTTGAACATCAGTTCTTAGAAAACTTGTTATATAAGGTTATAAAAAGCAGTGAAGAATATGATAAAATAATAGAGTCTTACTTACACCCAAGCTGGTCCCTTTCACGGTTAAATCTTATAAGCTTATCTATTTTGCGTGTTGCAATATGTGAGTTAGCTAATTGTGATACGCCAGTTCCAGTTGTCATTAATGAATATACTAACATTGCATCTGATTTACTTGATAAACCAAGCGAAATTGGTTTTATTAATGGGTTATTGGATAAGGCAAAAGATGCAGTTAAATTAAATAAAAATCCTTAGCAGCTTCTCACAACTATATAAAAGTTAAGGCAATTCCCGTAATAAATTTAAGTAACTGACATTAAAAAAACGGTAGACTTAGTCTACCATTTTTATTTCGCTTAATTATTTATTTCTTCCGTTTTTCCCTTGCTCAGCTGCTGGTTTTTGCATAACTGTGCTTGGCATAAATGTAATGCTTAATTCCTTAGGATACTGATCCCCTAAGCCTAAACCTAATGTTTCCAATTGCTTACTTCTATCATTTATTGAAACATATTTACCCTCACCATCTTTCACGTCTAGTGAAGACACACGGAAGAGATAAGTGCTGCCAAGCAAAATCGGATGATTATTATTTTTGTACTTGACGTGACCATCAAGGGTAATACGGTATACTTCACCTTTTTAGTTGGCACAATCTATACGATGTTTGTCATCTACTTTATAATTCTCTTCAATAAACTTACTATCTTCGCTTAATACTTGTAGCACTAGATATGCATAATCACTACTAACACTGAGCTTCCAAGCTTTCAACTCAGATATTTCGTTATTTTTGCTGATGGCATATACTGCTAAACAAATCAGTGCAACAGCAACAAATGCTAAAACACTCATTCCAAGAGGTGTAGCTGCAAAAGCTGCAAGTGGAGCTAGCATGGAAGTTGAAGACACCCAATATGGTGCTGAAAGTGCTACTGCTGCGCCTATGACATACAAAGAAGTAAGTGCAACAAGTGCAGTGTTTGTTTTGTGGAACTGACCTCGATGATTTTTGAAAGTTAGCATAAACGACCTCATTTAATAAAATATTAATATGCTTAAATTGTATATAAAAGAACTGTCATAGTCAAGCTTTTTCGCAAATTACCTGCCACTTGAGCCAAAGCCCCCTGCATTGCGACCGGTTTCTTCTGTGCAGAATTCTTCTCTGTCATCCCAAATTACCTGAGATACAGGAGAAATAAGGATTTGTGCAATTCTATCTCCTCTTTTTATCTCATACGACTGATTACTTAGATTAATCAGGCAAATTTTAACCTCACCTCGATAATCAGAGTCTATAGTGCCCGGAGAATTTAAGACAGTGATTCCATGTTTTGCAGCAAGACCAGAACGTGAGCGGATTTGCCCCTCAAAACCGTTTGGTATTGCAATCACAATTCCAGTTGGAACAAGTAATCTCTCAAGTGGATTTAAAACAGCAGAGTCATTCAATGCAGCATAAAGATCCATACCAGCACTCTGCGTAGTTGCATAACATGGAAGAGACAAGTCTTCTCCGTGTGATAATCTTTTTATTTCTACTTTAATTTTACTTCTTTGCACTCCAATTTACCAACTATGAAGATTCAATTATAGCATGTAAATTGTATCTGTAAAAGTAATAAATGTTACATCGTAAATGATGTCATTCTAGTGCGTGACGCTAGGCCATAAAATAAGTTTTTCGTTTCTATATGCGCTACCTTAAGACTTTAATTATACAACGTCTTAACGCACTTAACCCCATCGACATATAAATTTGCATGACTTTTTTGAGTATTAAGCAATGCAAGTCCAATGTTGTCTACACTAGAGCGCAGTTCCCCTATTTCCTCATTATTTTCATTTGTCACTTTAGTGCCAATATCTGGAAGTGCGTTATCCCCCTCAACAAGATAAAGTTTTCTTCTGAATATTTCTTGTCTGCTCATTCGATTTACGACTTCCTGACCTACGTAACACCCCTTATTAAAGCTTATACCGTTTGCCTTATCGATTAAATATTGCAATGGGAACGATGAATTTTGTACCATATCTTTTGCTCCATCTGGGACAAGGTTTTTAATTCTAACTTTTTCATACTGAATAAAATCTCCAACCGGTTCTTTTATTTCATCTTTATGTATGATCCTCATTCCTAGCAGCTTGTGCCTTGGATCTTGAAAAATAACTTGTGACTTACTACTACACTCCGCCAACTTAGTATCAAACAAAACTCCAACCTTATATAGTGCACTAATGTCTTTAATTTTCACTCTCAAATAAGTTTTAAGTAAATCTAGTTTCTCGATTATTTGCTGTAAGTGCACATTTTCGCACTCTAAGAAAATATATCTACCATATTCAATAAGAAAAAAATCATATAGGTATTTTCCCTGAGGGCTAAGCAATAAAGAGTAAATAGCTTTTTGGCTATCTAGCTTATTAATATCATTGGTTATAATGCCCTGCAGAAAATCTCTAGTGTCAGGCCCATATAGCACTATCACACCACGACTTAAGAATGGTATATAACTCATGAAATCTCTATAAATAAACCTAAATTTTATTATACAACATTAGGCTCTTTTAGAAACTGCTTTTGGCGTGCATATTTTATATGGTGTGCATATTTTACAAGCTCCAGCCCTTGAAATCTAACTTACGAGTATATATATAAAGTTATAGGTTAATTTGTTGAGAGGAAAAGCAAATGTCAAGTATAAGTTTAAATGTATTGGATGATAGCGTGCTGATCAAGCCTATTAGCGAGGAAAAGCAGGGTGGAATTATGCTTCCATCAAGTGCTGAAAAGAAACCTACTAAAGGTGAAATTGTAGCAACTGGTGAAGGTTCACGCAACTCAAATGGCGAACGCATAGCTTTAACTGTAAAGGCTGGTGATAAAGTGTTCTATCGTCAATGGGCTGGTACAGAAATAGAACATAATGATGAAAAGCTTATCGTGATGAAAGAGTCCGATATACTTGCTGTCATTAAATAGCAGTCTTTATTTTACTAAATTGAAACAAAGCGCAACATGGCGCATTGAAAATGGTTTTATTATAGTTTTCTAAATTTTTTATTAACAAGAGGTGATAAAAATGACTAATGTAGTAGTATCAGGTGAGCAGTTACAAGAAGCCTTTCGTGAAGTCGCAGCAATAGTGGATTCAACGGTAGCAATAACTGCGGGACCTAGAGGAAAAACAGTAGGGATTAATAAGCCCTATGGAGCACCAGAAATTACAAAAGATGGTTATAAGGTGATGAAGGGTATCAAGCCTGAAAAACCACTAAATGCTACAATAGCAAGCATCTTTGCCCAAAGTTGTTCTCAATGTAACGACAAAGTTGGTGATGGTACAACAACGTGCTCAATATTAACTAGCAGCATGATCATGGAAGCTTCAAAATCAATTGCTGCTGGAAACGATCGTGTTGGTATTAAAAACGGAATACAGAAGGCAAAAGATGTAATATTAAAGGAAATTGCATCAATGTCTCGTACAATTTCTCTAGAGAAAATGGATGAAGTAGCGCAAGTTGCGATAATCTCTGCAAATGGTGATAAGGATATAGGTAACAGTATCGCTGATTCCGTGAAAAAAGTTGGAAAAGAGGGTGTAATCACTGTTGAAGAAAGTAAAGGTTCAAAAGAGTTAGAAGTTGAGCTGACTACTGGCATGCAATTTGATCGCGGTTATCTCTCTCCGTATTTTATTACAAATAATGAAAAAATGATCGTGGAGCTTGATAATCCTTATCTATTAATTACAGAGAAAAAATTAAATATTATTCAACCTTTACTTCCTATTCTTGAAGCTGTTGTTAAATCTGGTAAACCTTTGGTTATTATTGCAGAGGATATCGAAGGTGAAGCATTAAGCACTTTAGTTATCAATAAATTGCGTGGTGGTTTAAAAGTTGCTGCAGTAAAAGCTCCAGGTTTTGGTGACAGAAGAAAGGAAATGCTCGAAGATATAGCAACTTTGACTGGTGCTAAGTACGTCATAAAAGATGAACTTGGAATCAAGATGGAAGATCTGACACTTGATGATCTTGGTACTGCTAAAAATGTTAAAATTACTAAAGATAATACCACAGTTGTCAGCGAAAATAGCGATTCTGACAGTGTGAAAGCTAGAATCGAGCAGATCAAATCTCAAATTGAAACTTCAACTTCTGATTATGATAAAGAAAAGCTAAGAGAACGTTTAGCGAAATTATCAGGTGGTGTTGCTGTGCTAAAAGTTGGTGGAGCAACTGAAGTGGAAGTTAAAGAACGTAGAGATAGAGTTGAAGATGCGCTGCATGCAACAAGAGCTGCAATTGAAGAAGGCATAGTTCCAGGTGGTGGAGTTGCACTTCTTTATGCTTCATCTGTTCTCGACAAATTAAAAGGTGCAAGTGACGAAGAGCAAATAGGCATAAACATTATCAAGAAAGTTCTCAGTGCTCCAATTAGAAGGTTAGTTAAAAATGCTGGTCTTGAATCTGCTGTTATCATTGACTATTTGATTAAGCAGAATGATAAAGAGCTTATATACAACGTTGAGGCTATGAATTACGCTAATGCATTTACAGCTGGTGTGATTGATCCAGCAAAAGTGGTGCGTATTGCTTTTGAAACAGCGATATCTGTTGCGAGTGTGCTGATTACTACTGAATCTATGATAGTTGATGTACCAAGCAAAGAAAATGCTTCATCTCCTATGGGCGCAGGAGAAATGGGTGGCATGGGTGGATTCTGAGTAGAGTGAAGCCGTGGAGCAATTGCTCCACGGTAGTTCCAAAAAATCTCACATTTTACTATTCGTTAAAGGTAATACGTTTGGTGCAGAAAGGCACTACTGTTTGCATCCGTTTCACTCTTTTATATTATGGTTGTCTATAGCTAACCCAAGAAAGGTTTTCCTACGTCATACCGCCGCGGATAGATTCCGCTAACAAGTAGCGGAATGACGAATTTTTGTTTTTCAAATTGTCGGTAAATCTAAGTCAGTTTAGCTATATGTGTTTTCCACAATGACTTATTCTTTTCACCCATTTATATTACAGTTGTATATATTAGAATAATGCTATATTAATAAATAATCTATATAATGCTATTAAATATAACACTTAAAATCTAAATCACTTTCTCTATAAAAGGAGAAATTTGCCTTAATGAAAATACATATATATTTAATATTGTTTTTATTTTTTTCTTGCACCCAACTATATGCTGACGAGGAAATTGCAAAATTTGATTTACTTATTGGCGAGATAAATGAAGCAAACCTCACTCTTAAAGGTGCAATAAAGGTTACAGTAGAACCAGGCTGGCACATATATTATAAAGATCCTGGAGATTTCGGTCTTCCCACTTCTTTTGATTGTAAGGGTAACACATTAAACATAGATATTTACTGGCCTACTCCAAAGGAACATAGAGATAAAGTAGGAAGAGAGATATTTATCAGTAACGTATATAAGGATATGGTATTATTTCCCTTTAAGATGAATGTGTTTTCAAATCAAGGGTATATTGACCTTAACTTCCATATAAATTATGTGATATGTAAAGATAGGTGCATCCCTAAAAATGTTGAGATAAAAACCAGGCAACCACTAAAGGATTTTATAGATTCTGATATCAATAAACTTATAAATGAGTGGTATGAAAAATAGGGTTCTCATGGGGTAGGTGTCATTCCAGTGCGTGACACTGGAATCTAGCTATGGTCAAACCCACATCTGTACGAACTTGTGGTATAAGGGAATTCCTCTAAAATGGCGTCATCCAAGTAGCTGACACTGGGATCTATAATAAAAAAATTTAGATCCCAGTGTCACGCACTAACTGTACGAACATTGAGATATAAGAGTAATTTGTACCAAGAAAAAAGATGTCATCCCAGTGCCCAGACACTGGGATCCAGATTGGACACTAAGTTGGTGAGTATAAAAGTAGCTAACCTTATGTTAAAACACAATATTTTTGGTGAGGGGTTGCATTAAAAGCTGGATTCCAGTGTCAAGCACTGGAATGACATCGTCTTAACATTGTACCATATTACAATGTTCGTACAGTTATGTGTCACGCACTGGGATGACAAGAAAAGGTTTCTAGAATGACGGAAACGAAGTCATACATAGAAAATAGGTTAGGTATTCTCAATTTTTGTTGTATACTTAAATAAAAATCTCACTTTTACAGATGGATACAGTAAAGTTTGTTTTATTACTGCCAACAATATTACTCATGCTAGTTGCTGGTGTTTACCTATCGGTTAAACTAAAATGGCTACAGATATTTAGATTGCCGTACGCCCTTTCACTCATTGGAGTTAAAAGAGGGGAAAATAAATTTTCTTCTATAGCCGCCCTGTTTACAATCTTAGGGGGAAATTTAGGAGTAGGAAACATTTCAGGAACTGCTGTTGCTCTAAAAACCGGAGGACCGGGCTCTATTTTATGGATGGCAATAATTATTGTTATCACTTCTGTGATAAAATATGTCACTTGTTATCTAAGTATAAAAACCAGAAAGGAAAAGAACGGACGGTTTATAGGTGGCCCTGTAGCCTACATGGCTGATGCATTTAATTCTAGAAAAGCTACAATTGTGTTTCTGGTTGTTATGATGATGGTTTCAATAATAGCTGGTAACCTTGTTCAGGTAAATTCTCTATCAATACCACTTAACATGATAGATGTGCCTGTAGTCATTGGTGGCATTGTAATGGCCATAATATTTTTTGTTGTTGCAGTTCTCAGCTTAAAAAAAATTAAAATTTTTATATCGGCTATGATACCGATAATGACGGTAAGTTACCTCACACTTTGCGGTATCATATTATTTAAGTTTAGTGAAAATATCCCTCCTTCTCTAAAATTAATAACAAGCAATTTTTTGACAGCTAGTAGCTTTAACTCTGGTTTATCTCTAGGTTTGATTTTAGAAATGTTGACTATTATTCAAGTCGGAACTTTGCGAGGTATTTTTGCAACAGATATAGGGCTTGGCCTCGAAGGAATCGTACATTCTTCAATTGTTCCTAAGAAAAATAATAATAAATTTATTATTGAGCAGAGTCTAATTACAATAATATCGCCTTTTATAGTTGCATTTATAGTGTTTATTACAACAATGGTACTGCTTGTCACAGATTCTTGGGTCACTGATTTAGAGAGTACTAACATGTGCATATTTGCTTTTAGAAAAGCTATGAATTGGCCCTATATTGACTATTTAATTATGGCCATAATGTTTTGTTTTGCCTTTACTACTATTTTTACTTGGTTTTTTTGCTCAAAACAGACAATACGCTATGTGTCTATGGATAATAAATACACTAAAATCTGGATTGTAATTTTTACCATGATCATTCCGCTTGGTGCGATAGGTAAAGTCCGATTGCTATGGGATGTCGCTGATATCTCGATTGCTGCTTTGTTATTTATCAACATACTCGCTATACTCAAGCTAACTTCTAAAGATCCAGAAGTGTTTACTGTGAGCAACAGATATTTAAAATTAGGCGCCAACTAAAAGTTGCCATCTGAGTAACAACACAACCTTCCTTAATAAAAATTCAACCAATGCTCGTGATAATTATATTAGCTAGTATTAGCTAGAACTAAAGGCAGAGGGTTATTAGTGAGGGGTATATGAATACTAACAATATACAACAAAAACACATTTATAATGAGCGCGTTCAAGAATTTTTTCCTTTATTTGATGAAATAAAAAAGGAAGACGACCTAATTTATAATGTTAGAGTTGATTTTAACACAGTAAAGTTTTTAACAGAACACGCCGACTGGAATTGGGACGAAGATGAAAACAAAAATAAAGCATGTGGAGTTATTCTTCAGGAATGCGACAAGACAGCTAGACAAGAGCTTGAAGATAAAGCTAAAGAAGAGTTGAATAAATATATTACTAGTGCTAATAACATTAATGATGATGTTGAAGATAAAAAAGTTTCAATATACGGTAATCATGCCAGTATTACACTGGAGGATAACAAGAAAGAGTTCAAAATCAGCGAATTTTTAAACAGTGATTTTTGTCAGAAGAATGGAATCTCGGGATTTTCAACGTTGCATAGTGATGGAAAGAGCGGAATGCATGGTTTTGTTGCCGAGGAAGGAGGGAAAAAAATAAGACATTATGTCGTAACCGATGGTTCATATGAGATGACTCTGAAATGGTACGCGAAAGGGGAAGAATGCAAGATCAAAATTAAGATTGATGCTAACGGTGTAGACCTTGTTAAAGGTGATGATTTTTCTCTAGAACGGTTAGAAGCGAATCAAGATGTAAAAATAGGTGGTTTATTCTTGCGTGAAATAAAATTCAGGGAAAAAGGAAAAGTGAATGAGGTGCAACATGACGGAAAAGACAATCAAGCCCTTAACAAATCATCTGAAATCGCAATAAAAAGTAACAGTAGAGATATTGAACAAGAGGTCAAAAAACCTGTTCAAAAACACCAAGCTACTCATATGAATCGAGAAATTGGGTCTCAGACCCCTTCGCTGCCACCACTTAGAATTACACCTGAAAAAGATGTTTTCAATGAGCAAGGGAGTGGAAGCCAAAAACCAGATGGCTTGCGCGGAAATGAGCAAACACCTAATAATCAGCAAAAAGGTGCAACTTCTGATCCTTCGGACAGTTCTACTTTCACCAAGTCTGTAAGCCACAATCAAGATAATAGACAAGAAGATGAACGGTATGACAATCCTACATTTGGACATGCTGTACCTGGAAGCCAAAAACCAGATAGAAGTGAGCAAACACCTAATAATCAGCAACAACCTAAAACCCAGCAACAAGAAGGAAATAGCAAAGGCGATCTATTACAAGACATCAGAAATTTCAAGAGAAACAGCTTACGGCGCACTGGTGTTGTTGATGGTAGCGGAGCATCAATGGAAGGAGGCAGGAAAAATGAATCAACGTCTTCTATATTAGAAACATTAAAGGACAAAGTTCCTTACTTGCCTTATTCAAATATACATGAACATGACAGTGATAACCGTGGTGCTAGTGATGCTGAGTGGGAAGAAAGTAAACAGCCACTTTCTGTTCCAAAACCCAATAGCAAAAGTGACTCGGGCTATTCACCTCAAATTCATGCTCAACCTCAAGTAGATCCTGAGCAGCCAAAGAGGAGCTTAGAGAACATTGAACAAAGTGACCAAACTCCACCTGAAAATCTTCTTAAAGAAATCAGAGATAGATCACAGCAAGATAATAGAGGATTAAGGCAAGTTGATCCTACTGATAAACTGTCACAAGATAAAGAAGATGGGTTGCTAAAAGACAGTTCAACAGATGTAAAAACAAACGATTCGGGCTATTCATCTCCAACTCATGCCAATCATGGACAATCTCAAGTAAATCCTGGACAGTTAAAAGCGAGCCTAATGAATGTTGAACAAAGAGATGACACTCTACTTACGGAATTTATCAGTAAGTTGGATAAAGAAACTCAGAAGTTCCCACTAAAACCGGTGGATCAAAAAGGAATTAGTGAACAAACCAAAGAACATTTATTAGCAGCAGGATTGCTAAAAGACAGTTCAACAGACATAAAAACAGTGGCAGAACAAGAAAACAATGACACTAATTCAATTGTAGATAAAAATAGTAATCTATATAAATTACTAGAGAAAGATGAAGCACAACTGAAAATTGGAGTAATAGAAGAAGAAAGAAAAGATACTTTAACAGAACACACTGATAGTTATGATCGCAATAGAATTGCATTAGGTAACAGAAATAAAAGGCCACTGGATTGGACTAAACGTATTGCTGAGTCACAACAAGAAAAAGATACCAATAAAGGTATTTCAATATAAATTGAGGTTAGGGAATGTTCAAAAAAGCATACGCGTCAAGTTAAGGCCCAATATAGCACCATTCTGATACAATGTTGAACATTTTTTTTTGCATTTTGAATTCTATGGTATTTTGTTTAACATTGAAGCAAGAGTCCAGGCACTGCCTTTGTGTTTGAGGCAAAACCGGCTATAACACTTAACACACTGGCTTTGCAAACAAATGTTCGTACAGCTATATGCTGCACACTAGAATAACAGAAAGCAGAAACCTTACTTAATTGGTTTAAGTTGATTCGTACCCCTTCCTTTTTGAAGAAAAGTGCTCAATTATAGGTGATATAATATAATCTTCCACTTTATCAGCTACAAACAACTCTGCAATCGGCGCTATTACTCCTATTGCCGCACCTGTTAAAGCTGCAGAGCCCATTCCAAGCATTGCACCAGGAAAAATAGCAGTTGCGGCTGCAGCAAGGCCAACTCCAATTGCAGCGCTTGCAACGCATGAAACGGCCATCAAGAAAAGATCTTTCTTGGAGCATTTTCCTTTGCATATAACACATGCAGCCAATAATATTACAGGAACGGCAGCAACAATTCCACCTATAACCAAAGGTGACAAAGCTGTGAAACTCAATCCCAAACCTGTAAGTGCACCTATTACTGATGCTACACCTAAAAGTATTAAATTTTCTTTCTCCATACAACCTCCCTAATTAATTGATATATTACCATTTGTTCACATCTCCGTCAAGCAGAAAATTTTAGTGGGGCGAGCGACCAGGATCGAACTGGCGACATTCAGTACCACAAACTGACGCTCTACCAACTGAGCTACGCCCGCCAAGATATAAAATATCTAACATACGAGCGCAAATAGTCAATTGATTATTTAACTCTCCTTTTGCAGAGGGTTTTAAGTTTAGCCAATAAATATTTTCATTGATACTTTTACTATTATAGTTAATTGTATTGATACTAATGAAGTAGTGGTATGTTTAAAAGTATTTTCACATTTAGTTTTTTTACGGCTATTTCAAGGATCTCAGGGTTAATAAGAGATGTATTGATTGCTACGGTTATTGGTGCAAACTCTCTTGCAGACATATTTTTTTCTTCGTTTCGTTTTGCCAATCTATTTCGCGCATTTTTTGCAGAGGGAGCATTTACCACGTCCTTTATACCGTTATATTCAATAGAATCACACGATGATAAAAAGGCATTTAATTTTGCAAGTAGTGTAATATCCATTACGTTTATTATCTTAGTAATTTTTTGCCTTATCATGCAAACTTTCTCCCCTTATATGATTCAAATTTTTGCTCCTGGATTTGACCAAAGTAAGTTTACCCTTACTGTTACTTTATCAAGAATTATGATGCCCTACATAATCTTTGTTTCAATTGCATCACTTATTGGTGGAATGCTGCAAGTAAAGCAGCATTTTGCTTCAACAGCTATTGCACCAATCGTTTTGAATCTCTGTTTAATCATCAGTTTGTTTGTGCCTTACATAAAAACTCCAGCGCACAACCTTTCTATAGCTGTCCTTATAGGAGGAATTTTCCAGCTACTTTTGATACTATTTAGTGCATACAAGTTAAAGGCAGCTTTTTCTTTTAGCCTTGAATTAAGCAATGAAGTAAGGTTGTTTTTTAAGCGTGTGATACCTGCAATTATCAACAATTGTGTAACTCAAATAAGTGTATGGATTGACACAATCATGGCGAGTTTTATACCAAATGCGGTGTCCTATATATATTATGCCGATAGACTAAATCAACTACCGCAGGGAATAATCGGTACTGCAATCGGTACAGTGCTTCTTCCTTTAATTTCAAAACAGGTAAATAATACTGAAAATATAGTCAAAATACAGAACAAGGCTCTCAACATAGGATTAATGTTAATTATGCCAACAACTGCTGCCTTTATTATTATTCCCGACATAATTTTACTTACGCTTTTTTCTTACGGCCGGTTTGATCATTATGCAGTGCAGCAAACTGCTCCCACGTTAATAGCATTTTCTCTTTCTTTACCTGCATTTATTATAAATAAAGTATTGCTACCCACGTTTTTTGCTAAAGGCAATCTAAAAATACCAACTATGTTCTCACTAATGTGCCTTGGAATTAATGTAGTGCTAAACCTTTTGTTAATGAACGAGTATCAGCACACGGGGATTGCTATCGCTACTTCCGTTTCCACTTGGATAAACTCCATTCTATTAATTAGTTATTTAACAATAAATAAAATGTATAAGGTTAGCCAAGCGTTATTGTTAAATATCATGAAAATTTTTGTAGCAACGGTAGTCATGTCAATAGCCCTTTATATTTTTAATTCTTTGTTGGCAGGATTATTTTTTGATAAAATATTGGCTCGTATTGTTTATTTAACGACTTTAATAGCTTTGAGTGTTATTGTTTATTTTGGTATTCTCTATTTAATGTTTAGAGGAAATTTGAATAATTTGAAATATGTATAAACTAGATCTTTTGCTAAAGGAACAGCAAACGGTGTCATCCCAGTGCTTGACACTGGGATCCAGATATAAAAATATTTGCAAATTATGCAATAGACAACAGATTCTAGGAGCATACGCTGAAATAATGCTCATGATGAAAATAAGATGGATCCCAGTGTCAAGCACTGGGATGACAAGACGAAGAGATGCCGGAATGAGAGGTCTACTATGAAACTTTCTTTATACGCCATATTATCAATTTCTTTAGTATTAGTCCTTCTTCATGTTGCCGCAGTTTTTAAGGATTGGAGTGACTACAGGGAATATATCATAAAAGAGTTAGAGGAGAAGTATGATGCTAAAGTCCATATTGGAGGAAAAATTAAAGTTTCACTCATTACTCCAAAGCTCACTATTCATAATGTATATATACAATACAACGAAAATAAAGAGCAAAAGCTATCAGATTTAATTAGTGTAAGAAAAATTGAAATAAGGCCATCGTTCCTATCGTTGCTTTTATTCTCGTTGCAACCAAAGTCAATCACATTGTTTGGCATGAAAAGCAATAAAGAAAATTTAATTAATATTATAAATACAAAAGCCAGTGGTAACACAGTCGATATAGTAATAAAAGACAGCCAAGTAAGTTTTAAGAATGATTTCGCTAATTATAGCAGCATTGTTAATATAAAGGAAGTTGCTGTAAAAAAAAATAGGCAATTCTCTGGTAAAGTAAAGGTAGGTGATAATAATTACGATTTTTCAGGAAAGGTTAATATCACAAAAAAGAATGCATACATTAGTGTTGAATCAAATTTTGTAAATTTGCTATTTACAGGTAATAGAAATCAAGAAGAACTCCAGGGTAATTTAACACTAACGATTAATAATAGTTCTGGTTCTGTGAGTGATTTAGCAAAAATCATTAATCTTAGCTTTCTCTCTTGTGTTATTCCTAGTGAAAATATTGAGATATCATCTAATATCAACCTCGATGAAAATGAGTTTACGGTAACTGACTTGAAAATTGATTCCAAAAGCATGCAAGCCAGTGGTACAATACAAAATGATAGAAAAGGCGATCACACTAATCTCAATATTAGCTTCAGCAAAGTTGACTTAGATTCCATACAAAATGATTCACAAAGAACAACGAATATGAAAGACCTTCTGGAATGCTTTAGAGCAGTTGTGCCAAAGAACTTGAGCTTAAATTTTAATATGGAAGCTTCTAACATTCAATATCAAAACAAAATATTGGACAATTTCCGTGCTGTACTAAAATCCACTGATGGCAAAGTAAAAGTTAATACGCTTCTCAAATTTCCTGGAATCAATAATATATCTTATTTATCAGGAGAGATCTCAAACAATAATGCCCTATCTGAATTCAACGGTGATTTGTTAGTAGAAGGAAATGATTTTGAGTCGTTCATTTCATGTTTTTTCCCTTCTATAAAGATGAAAGAAAACCAGAAAAATCAATTTACACTAAGTTCTAAACTGCACCTTGCACCAAGAATATTATCTATCTCAGACATTAGACTGCTAAATAATAAGGAATCCTTGCAAGGGTCAATTAGAGTAAGCCACACAAAAAAACGCAGTGTGATTGATGGTAAATTTAGCATGCATAATCTTGATGCAGATAAATATGATCATTCATTATTTAGCAGTTTATCTAAAATGCAACGGCTGAAAAATTTTCAGTATGATGCAAATATAAAGGCCAGTGTTAATAACCTTACATTGAATGATACGAAAATTAAAAATTTGGATTTTTTGCTGAAAATGGAAAAAGGTAAGCTAGTTGCAGATAAAATAAAACTATCTGGAGAAGATTTCGATATTACCGGTAATGCAAAAATATTAGTAGATCAAAAATACGCCAAACCTTTATTAGATGTGAACCTTACGGGCAATAAATTTAATGGAAATATCTTTAAATTACCAAATTTAGTAGAGGTAAAAAGAAATTCAAGAAATGAGATAGATCAAATTCAATGGTCAACAAAGCAGCTTGATTTTTTGGATGACAAAGAAGGCTTTGATGCAAATGTGCAAATCAATACTGCAGAATTTAAAACCGAGCAGAATGTTTTGAAAGATTTTAATTTGGATGCGGTAATGAGAAACAACGTTATCACTATCAGGCAGGCAAGTTACGTATTAGAACACGGGCAAGTGTTTTTTCAGGGTTATTTAAGATCAGACTCAATGAATACAAGATTTTCTATTGTAAATTTGGACACTAAAAAGATTGGTAAGGTTATAGGAATTGACAATGTAAATGGTCAGATAAGCTTAAGTGGTGCAATCAAAACTCAAGGAAAAAGTTTTCATGATTGGGCTAATAGCTTATCAGGAGATGTAAACTTACAAGCGCAGGGAATAGAAGTTACTAATGTAGATTTCAATTCATTTATCGCTAATTTGTTAAGCAGTAAGAATAAGTCTGAAATTTCCACATTTGCTTATGTTGATATATATAATGGCAGTACATTTTTTGAAAATATTAGCGGAAAAGCAAGTATTAAGAGTGGTATATGTTCAACTAGTTTACAATTCGGGATTGATCAAGCATCAGGGTCGATCTCTTCTAATTTAACCTTATCTAACTTCGCTTTAGCTTCTATATTCAGGTTCTTTTTCATACCACCAAACTATAGTAATCCAATCTATATCGATATGCATTTGGATGGCCCTATTTGGCGTCCTAAGATGAGTTTTGATGTAGACCAAATCTTCATCGCTCTGGTTGGCAAGAGGAATAGTTAATTTACTAATATCTGTTTATAAGAGTCATATGTGCTTGACACCTGGTTAATATTAGGTTAATATATTGATATGAGCGTTAAGTTGTAGGTAAAAAAAAATGTTTAGTATGTTTTCGAATCTTTTTGGCAAAAATTCTAATAATTCAAGTGTTATTGGAAGTGATGTAGAAGTTAGCCCTATAAAAGAAACAGTGACTCCTGTAGATATTGATGAGGGTTTTGAAGAGATTGATCTTGCAGAAATTGATGAGAAAGAATTTTTTGAATGTGCAGCAACACAAGAAGAACTAAATTCGTTGCTTGAATCTGAATCACAAGGTAAAACTATTTCTTATGCCCTTAAGCCATTGCTTTATACTGCAAAATATGGAGCTAAAGCGCTATCAGCAACAACGGTAGTTGTATCGTACGCCTTAAATGGGGCTTCATATGGTATAGCTGGTATATCTTATATTCCTCATGGTGCATCAAAAGTGCTTAAAAAATGCAAAGGAGAAGATAAAAACACAGTAGGGTATAAAATTACCACTTCTTCTCAGAACTTACTAGATTTTACGTCAGGTGCTATATATACTGTGTCATATGTACCATATGGTGCTGGAGTAGTTTTAAATGGAGTGTCTGGTATAGCGAATCAATTAGATTCCTCTTTATCTCCTGAAAAAATAGAGCAGATCTGCACTAAATCAGATTTGTTTGTAGACAACTTATCCAGTAAATTAAAGGGAATAAAAATAGAGAATTTTTCACAAGCTCTAGCGGTAGCTTGTTAGGCGTGTACGGTTTAGGAGACAATAAACTCATCTGAACGGATATCTTCAAGCATATCTGTTCAATGGTGCGGTAGAAAATGGTTGCGCAGACAAAGTTGCTATAGCTAGTGCAACCCTACGTCACACCGCCGCGGCGCTAACATGTAGCAGAATGACGAACCCTCGGTAAACCCAAAACTATAGGATAAAATAGACTAAATATGGTGTAATTTGGCTGATTTTTTTAATATTTTACAAAGTACAAAGCAAAAACTTAAACTCTTTTAAGTTGTCTTTTAGCCGTACAACTGAACGGATCAAACTTAACCTAACTCATCACCACCTGGCAGTGGTGGCAAGCCAAATGCTTCCCTTTTTTCATTGAGTGTCATAAAGCTTGCGTTTTCTACGTATTTCCACAACTTTTGCCTCTTTTCCATGAGAATTTCTATTGCATCTTTGTCGTACGACAAGCACAGATCCTCGCCAAATTTTGGTGTTAGCCAAGAATTCAGGTGACAGATAATATTTTCTAGCGTTGGTAAAACCGTCTGTTCCCAGAGGGATAAGCGTGCTTCGACTAAATTGCTATAAGTGTTATCACCTGGTATGCCAAGCAACTGCGGCGGGACGCCAAAAGCCAGGGCAATATCACGAGCTGAACTGTGTTTGGACTCAATAAAATCCATATCCCTTGGTGATAAGCTCATTTCTTTCCACTCCAAGCCTCCTTCAAGCAATATCGGTCTTCCAGCATTGACAGAACCTGAATAATGATCATTTATTTGCTCTTTTAAGCGTTGGTACTGCTCTTGACTTAAACTTCCACCACTCCCGTCCTTCGCTGATTTCACAACTATTGCACCACTTGGTCTTGCCCCATTTTGCAACATCGCTTGATTCCAAGCACCCGCCTGATTATGCTGATCTATACTGTATGCAGCTGCCTCAATTGGTGATAATCCATACCAATCATTCAAAGGGTTAAAGGTCTTTAGGTGCAACACTGCTGAACGTCCGGTTAGTTTATCAACTTTAAAGTCATAACCGTTGTTATTTATGGTATAACGATAGATATAAGGAACGTTATTTCTCCCTGGAACAATTTCAACCCTATCAGGGCGCAGAAGATAAAGCTCTGTTGGTGGTTTTCTATTGTTCTGCGACTCAACCATCAATATATAAGAATTGCCGTTAACTAACCGATAAGTTACAATCCCCTCAATAAATTCCGATTTTGATGTCATTGGATTAGGAGAATAAAGTAATTTCAGTAATGGATGGGCTTTTAGTTGCGATTTTCCCTGTTCAGTAAGCTGGCAGAGAGTAAAAGGTACCGAAGATGCAGCACTTGCAATCATATTAATTGCTCGAAAGGCAATAACATTTTTTATGTAACCTTCCTCAGCAAAACTTACATAATCACGCTTACTCCAACTTGGCTCCATCATTAGTTGCAAAGCAGAATATTTAGTAAATACTGCGCTTTTTTTTCTTTGAAAGATGTTGAAATTCATATGTGCCTCATGAAAGATGTTTAAAAGTTAAAAGTGTTTTAGATTCTGTAGTTAAACTAAGACATAGATCCCAGTGTCACGCACTGGGATGACATCATAGGGGGCACTGGGATGACGGAAGGAAAGCACTTGGATGACAGGAAAAGAATGCACTGCTATACTAAAAAGAAAAGAAATTGAACATGACAGAATGGCTAATATCTAATCAGCTTATTGATTATAACTGTGCCGTAAAATCTATGGAAGAAAAAATTCAACAAATTTACAATAATTCAGCAGACGAATTGGTATGGCTACTCCAGCACCCTCCACTTTATACTGCAGGAATCAGTGCAACAGATGATGATATTGTTGAAAAACTATTTCCTATATATAAAACAGGAAGGGGTGGTAAACACACATATCATGGTCCAGGACAGCGCATCATATATTTAATGTTAAACCTTAAAAAAAGAAATAAATGTGACATAAAGCTATATATTAGAGACCTAAGTAAGTGGATAATAAATGTTTTAAAGCAATTTAATATACTTGGAGAATTTAAAGAGGATAGAATAGGTGTTTGGGTGAATAACAATGGAGTAGAAAAAAAAATTGCAGCTTTTGGTATTCGCTTAAGAAAATGGGTAACTTATCATGGCATAGCGCTTAACGTCTTTCCAGATCTCTCTCACTATAAGGGTATTATTCCTTGTGGACTGCAAGGTTATGGCGTCACATCAATGGAAGAACTAGGAGTGAAAGTTCCACTCTCTGAATTGGATGATATACTAAAAAAAGAGT
Organism: Wolbachia endosymbiont (group A) of Clivina fossor; assembly: GCF_964026865.1. Taxonomy (NCBI): domain Bacteria; kingdom Pseudomonadati; phylum Pseudomonadota; class Alphaproteobacteria; order Rickettsiales; family Anaplasmataceae; genus Wolbachia; species Wolbachia endosymbiont (group A) of Clivina fossor. The sequence goes on from NZ_OZ034707.1 coordinate 930,341, forward strand.
TTTATAAGATATTTTAATGATCATTTACCTTTTATATTTTATTTTCACTTTATGTGCTAACACAGGTATTCATGCAATCGACCGAGTTGATATTATTGCTCCTTCTTCCAAGGGAAAAGAATCAGATCTGACTACTATAAAAGAATATGTAGAAGCTTCGGATTTTAATCCCCATATTTCGGAAAAAATATATAGTAATGACAATCCATTTTATTCCAACTCTGATGAATTCAGAGCAAATGATTTGGTTAGTGCACTAACTAATGATAGTAAAATAATTTGGTGTATCAGAGGAGGAGAAGGGGCTTCTCGGTTAATTCCCTATCTAGAAAAGTTACCCAATGATAAAAAAGAAAGGATTGCTCAAAACAAAAAAATCCTCATAGGCTATAGCGATATAACTGCCTTGCACATCTATCTACAAGCTAAATATGATTGGCAAACTCTTCACGGCACCATGTTGGAAATGATAGTAAATAGCTCCGTTTCTGAAAGCTCTGTTGAAAAATTGAAAGAGTTAATTCTTAACAAGCGGGATTCTATCAGATTTGATAACCTAAAGATGATAAACAATGGCATTAGACTAAAAGATGGCAGATTAGAGTCTAAAATCATCGGTGGTAATATGACTTTAGTTGAAAATAGTATAGGAACCGCTTGGCAAATAAATGCGAAAGGTAAAATTCTATTTTTAGAGGACATAAGAGTTTACCCATACGCAATAGAGCGCAGTTTAGATCACCTAAAACAAGCTCACATTTTTGATGGAGTGCATGCAGTAATCTTTGGGGATTTCGTTAACTGTTATAATGATAATCTTGTTGAAGTTGTAAAAGAAAGGCTTGCAAAAAGTGTTAACTTTCCTGTATTTACAATGAAAGGGGTAGGCCATGGACATACAAATGACCCTTTACCTCTTAACACTCACGCTATTATTAGCGTTCAAGACGAAAAAGAAGGTTTGTTTTTTATGGATGTGCAGAATGTTAGCTAATCTTATAGCTAATGCGAGCTCTACGTCATGCCGCCACGGTATCTCTTAGCCGCTAACACGTAGCGGGATACTTAACCGTCATACCGCGATTCATTCGCGGTATCTCTAGATCCCGCTAACACGTACTTAACCGTCATACTGCCGCGGCGCTAACAACTGTACGAACGTTGTAGTTTGGGCCACCAGTGGGGTGTCATCCATAAGTGTTGAAAGTGCTATAAATGGCATTATATAAGGTGGTTAACGGCATAAATTTCAATGGTAATAAAATAAATTAAAAAAGCGCCTTTTTGCCTGTGGTTAGAAGGTTTAAGCGAATTTTCGACGTGGTTTATCTGCTTTCCCAACAACGAAGGTTGATATCAAGAGGAGATTTACATACCATTAATCACCTTGTGTGATTGCACTTTCAACACTTATGGGTGTCATCCCAGTGCCCAGACACTGGGATCCAGCTTCTATGCAACTTAATTAAAAACGTTTGTTTTAGCGTAAGACAACTACCTTTAGCTCATCAGCTCAGTTATAAGCAAAATTTCTGGATCCCAGTGTCTGGGCACTGGGATGACACCATTTGCTATGCAATTTACCTTCAAAAACGAATGTTCGTACAGCTATGAGTGAGATCAAAGAATTGCAGAATTAAGTGTGAATGGTTACAGAGTAATTTCAAAGTGCATTTGCAGTTGGACTGGCTGAATGGATATATTTAATGAAAGTCCCATTTCACGGTGTTCAAATCTACTCCTTCTTGTACCATCTCCCAAAGTGGGCTCATTTCTCTCAGTCGGCCAATATTTTTAGCAACAAGATCTGCTGCGTACAAAACTTCTTCTTTAGTTGTAAATCGGCCTAGGCCAAATCTAATTGATGAATGCTCAAGGTCGTGGCCATTATTTAGCGACCGTATGACATAGGAAGGCTCAAGAGACGCAGACGTGCACGCAGAACCAGAACTTACTGCTAAATCCTTGATTGCCATGATGAGAGACTCACCCTCAACATAGGGAAAGCTCAAGTTTAGGTTGCCAGGAATTCTATTTTCATAATCACCATTTAAAACGATATCAGGAAATGCTTCTTTTATCTTATTGTACAAAATATCTCTCAGTCCTTCCAATTTGCTTGCTTCTGTTTCCATTTCTTCTTTAGCGATACGTGCCGCTTCACCAAAACCAACTGCAAGAGGTGTTGGAACTGTTCCAGAACGCATACCTCTTTCTTGTCCACCACCACTAATTAGTGGTATTAGCCTAACACGAGGATTCTTTCTACGGACATATAATGCGCCTATTCCCATAGGTCCATAAATTTTGTGGCTAGAGAGACTCATAAGATCAATGCACATCTCATTAACATCAATTGGAACTTTTCCAAAGCTTTGAGCTGCATCTGTATGGAAAAATATATTATGCTTTCTGCATATTTTACCAATCTCCTTTACAGGCTGAATTACTCCGATTTCATTATTTACCATCATCACTGAAACCAGGATTGTTTTATCAGTAATTGCTTCCTCAAGCTTTGATAAATCTATAATTCCGTTTTGCTTAACAGGCAAATATGTAACTTTAAAGCCTTCATTTTCCAGATGCCGACAAGAATCCAGAACACACTTATGCTCCGTGCAGACAGTTATTATATGATTTCCTTTATTTTTGTAAAAGTGAGCAATGCCCTTGATTGCTGTATTATTTGACTCAGTTGCACCTGAGGTAAAGATAATTTCTTTGCTATCTGCGTTCACCAGATCAGCGATGTGTTTCCTTGCTTTTTCCACTGCTTCTTCAGCAGTCCAACCAAATGAATGGCTGCGAGAGTGTGCATTACTGAACTCACCAAAATAAGGTATCATTACCTCCAAAACACGGGGATCCACTTTAGTAGTAGATTGATAATCAAGAAATATTGGTAATTTTATTTTAGTATCATGTATTTTCTTACTTTCAACATTCATAAAGCTACCACAGGGACAAAATTTACAACTATTTAATAGCACTAAAACTTAATTTTTTCAAGGTATAATCTTGCATTTGTAATAGTAATTGAGATTCTGGATTATCGCTAATTTGATAATTTAAAAAAATGACTTCCACTCCTAATTTCTTAAACTCTTCAAGTAATATCATCTGATATGCATACTTACGAGATAAACGATCAGGAGAATGAATATAAACCTTATCAATGTTACCTTCTGCTATTTTATCACGTAATTTTTCCAAACCAGGACGGATTATGTTATACCAAATCTCATAAATAAGTAGGCAAATAACTCACAGAACAAATGGTTTTGATCGAACTTTCCGTAATATTACGAATGAATGCACATACAGTATCCTCCAATAAACTAACAGAGTCATATATTCTATTTTTAATGAGATTGTCTTTCAAATATTGCCATAAACGCTCTACTGGATTTAACTCTGGTGAATATGGAGGTAAATAGATTAAGGTAATATTTTGTGGTATTTTTAAACCTTTGGATCTATGCCATCCTGCACAATCCACAACAAGAAATGCCTCCCTTGTTCCTAAATATTGTGACATCTGCTCAAGGAATATATTCATACAATCAGTATTGACGTTTGGTACGAATAAGCTAGAACTCTCTCCATTTCTAGGATTAACTGCACTATAGAGATAAAAGTTTTGCCTACCTAATTTTACCTTAACCTGTGTCCTAATGCCTTTTTTAAACCACCCGTGTCCAATCTTTGAATGTGTGCCAAACCGCGACTCATCGAAGAAAAATAGCTCTTTTTCGGGATACGTGACAATAGTTTCATTAAGATTTTTTTTTAAACTCTTCTTGTTTATTTTTATCCTGTTTATTGTGCACAGGCCTTGGAGTAATATACGAAAAACCTAACTTTTGCATCAGTCTATGTGCTGTAGACTTACTTATACCAAATCTCATAAATAAGTAGGCAAATAACTCACAGAACAAATGGTTTTGATCGAACTTTCCGTAATATTACGAATGAATGCACATACAGTATCCTCCAATAAACTAACAGAGTCATATATTCTATTTTTAATGAGATTGTCTTTCAAATATTGCCATAAACGCTCTACTGGATTTAACTCTGGTGAATATGGAGGTAAATAGATTAAGGTAATATTTTGTGGTATTTTTAAACCTTTGGATCTATGCCATCCTGCACAATCCACAACAAGAAATGCCTCCCTTGTTCCTAAATATTGTGACATCTGCTCAAGGAATATATTCATACAATCAGTATTGACGTTTGGTACGAATAAGCTAGAACTCTCTCCATTTCTAGGATTAACTGCACTATAGAGATAAAAGTTTTGCCTACCTAATTTTACCTTAACCTGTGTCCTAATGCCTTTTTTAAACCACCCGTGTCCAATCTTTGAATGTGTGCCAAACCGCGACTCATCGAAGAAAAATAGCTCTTTTTCGGGATACGTGACAATAGTTTCATTAAGATTTTTTTTTAAACTCTTCTTGTTTATTTTTATCCTGTTTATTGTGCACAGGCCTTGGAGTAATATACGAAAAACCTAACTTTTGCATCAGTCTATGTGCTGTAGACTTACTTACCTCAATAGAAAACATTTTCTCAATTATGATTTTTAATTTCTTAGCCGTTAGGTTGGCTCCTTCTTCTGCTATGACATTTTTAATTTCTTCTTGCTGCTTGTAGCTCAACTTCGGCTTTACTCCACGTCCTGGTTGTATTTTAAACGCATTGACTCCTCCTTCCTTAAATCTTGTAATCCACTTCATCAATGTAGTTCTAGTAATTCGGTATATTTGAGCAACTTTTGTTATTCCATATTCTTTTGCAGATATTATTGCCTGTAATCTTCTTCCTATCTCTCCTCTTATGCCGTGCTTCTTTAATTCCAGGTTACACTTATTATATAATTCTTCTCCTATTGCTTTACTTTTTCCTGCCATAACTCCCCACTAATTCTTAAATTATTCTATTTTAGAAATTTTTCTTTATTCGTCTATTTATTTTTAGGAATTGGTATTACCTCAATAGAAAACATTTTCTCAATTATGATTTTTAATTTCTTAGCCGTTAGGTTGGCTCCTTCTTCTGCTATGACATTTTTAATTTCTTCTTGCTGCTTGTAGCTCAACTTCGGCTTTACTCCACGTCCTGGTTGTATTTTAAACGCATTGACTCCTCCTTCCTTAAATCTTGTAATCCACTTCATCAATGTAGTTCTAGTAATTCGGTATATTTGAGCAACTTTTGTTATTCCATATTCTTTTGCAGATATTATTGCCTGTAATCTTCTTCCTATCTCTCCTCTTATGCCGTGCTTCTTTAATTCCAGGTTACACTTATTATATAATTCTTCTCCTATTGCTTTACTTTTTCCTGCCATAACTCCCCACTAATTCTTAAATTATTCTATTTTAGAAATTTTTCTTTATTCGTCTATTTATTTTTAGGAATTGGTATTAGAACCACTATAACCATTATCAATAAATTTATATTCATTTAATAATTTATGTCCATCCATACTAATTTGATTCTCTATAGCAGCAATTTGGCTTGCTATTGTATCTTCTTGTGCTTGCCTACCTGAAGAAACTCTTGCATATAAACTAACTGTTACCATTTTACCGTCCTCAAATCTACTTTCTTATACCAATTCTCAATAATAATGAGACAAATGAAAAAGAGTGCTTTCCGCCTATAACTGGAGGTTTAAGTGAATTTATCGTATATTCTATTTGTCTTCCCAATAACGAAGTTTGGTATTATATTCAGAGTTTTCTTCCTTTTTGCTCGCTTTTATTGGTTTACTTAACACTAATTTTTCATATGCATCTAATAGATACAACTCTGCTAATCGATTTACTTCATAACTACAACTAATCCGAACTATTAATTTTTTGTTGCCCATGAGCTCTACCATATATTATTCATCGAGACATATGGTTATTTGATCATTAGCTCTATAAATAAATTCAACTCTCCGTTCTTTTTGTAGAAGCTTTCGAGAAATAGTCTTCTCAAGTTTCAGGTTTATTGCAATATTGTTGGCGGAGTCTTTGCGCTTGTTATAGCAATAATGGTAAGTGAGATGAGCAAAAGATATATAGAAAAGGAATTTCAGAAAAAGATGTTTATGGAACTGGAGGAGTGTAGTTCTACTGTTAATGATGTTGCAATTGTGAGTAGATGCAGATAATGATATACGCTAGAGCTTTTTCTGAAGGTTTAAGACCAGATCCGCAACTTAAAGTATCAGAGTGGGCGAATGAGTATCGAGTTTTAGCAGCAACTGCAGCATCAGAGCCAGGTAAATGGAGAACAGAAAGAACTCCTTATTTAAAAGAAATCATGGATTCACTTTCTCCGTCCTCACCAGCAGAAAAAGTAGTATTCATGAAAGGAGCGCAGATTGGGGGAACAGAAGCTGGCAACAATTGGATTGGCTATATCATCGATCAAACACCAGGACCAATGCTAGTAGTACAGCCAACAGTTGAAATGGGGAAACGTTGGTCGAAGGGAAGATTTGCACCGTTAATAGAGAGTACACCATGTTTAAAAAGTAAAGTAAAAGACCCAAGATCAAGAGATTCAGGGAATACTGTACAAAGTAAGGAATTTCCAGGTGGAATAGTAGTAATAACCGGAGCAAACAGCAGTGTAGGCCTCCGATCTATGCCAGTAAAATATCTCTTTCTTGATGAAATAGACGCCTATCCAGGAGATTCAGGAGGAGAGGGAGATCCAGTACTGCTCAGTATTGCTCGAACTAATACATTTGCACGGCGAAAGATTTTTTTAGTATCAACACCAACGATTCATGGAATAAGCAGAATTGAGAAAGAATTTGAAGCAACAGATAAGCAGTACTTTTTTGTACCATGTCCGTATTGTAATTACTATCAAGTTCTAAAATGGTCACAAATAAAATGGGAAAATAACGACTCAAGAACAGCACATTATGTCTGCACTGAATGTAGCGGCAAAATAGAAAATCATCAAAAAACAGAGATGCTAGAACATGGAGAATGGAGACCTACTAATCCAATAAAAGGTGAGAAAAAAGGATTTCATCTTTCAAGTCTTTATAGCCCAGTTGGTTGGTATAGTTGGCAACAAGCAGTAGAAGATTTTCTCCATGCCAAAGAAAGTGAACAATTACTGAAAGTTTGGATAAATACAACGCTTGGAGAAACCTGGGTAGACAAAGGAGAAGTACCAGACTGGAAGCAATTATTTAACAGGAGAGAATTTTTTCCCATAGGCACAGTACCAAAAGGAGAAGTGGTACTTACTGCAGGTGTTGATGTCCAAAAAGATCGTTTAGAAGTAGAAGTTGTTGCATGGGGAAAAGGCAGAGAAAATTGGTCAATAGATTATCGAGTATTTGAAGGAGATACAGGAGGTGGAGAAGTATGGAAAAAGCTTTCGGAGCTCCTCAATCATCATTTTATCGGTGAAAATGGGCTTGAATACATGATAAGCATGATGGCGGTTGATGCTGGATATGCAACACAAGAAGTATACAATTGGGTAAGAGGTCATCAAGGATCGGGAAGAGTAATGGCAGTAAAAGGTGCAAATAAAGCACTAGTGCCGCTGAGTAGCCCAAGTAGAGTTGATATAACAGTTGGTGGTCAAAAGCTAAAGAGAGGAATAAAGCTCTGGCCAGTAGGAGTATCGATATTAAAGTCAGAGCTTTTTCAGCTACTTAATATTTTAAAAGAAGAAGAGAAAGTGCCAGCAGGATATTGTCATTTTCCTGAGTATGCACCTGAATATTTTAAGCAGTTAACGGCAGAGCAATTAGTCAGCAAAGTGGTGAAAGGATATACCAAACAAGAGTGGCAAAAGGTAAGAGAAAGAAATGAAGTACTAGATTGCCGAATTTACGCAAGAGCAGCATCTATTGCACTTGGAATTGATCGTTGGCCAGAGAGTAAATGGAATAGTTTGAGTGGAAAAATGGAAAGCAAAAAGCCCAAAAAATTAAGACAGAGTAAATGGCTTGGTAATCAAAATGTACAGTGAAGAATATTTAACTCAAGTTGAGAAAGCAATTCAAAAACTGCAAAGCGGAGAAAGAGTTGTCTCAATTGCATATGGTGACCATGTTGTGCGGTACGGGGAAGTTCAAATAAAGGATTTATTGGATCTCAGGCAACGAATAAAAGCGGGGTTAAAAGTTGCAGGCATGAGGCCAAAGAGGAAAATTGTTTTTTCAACGAGTAAAGGAATTTTATAAATGCTGCTCAAAACCTTCAAGCAATTATTTAACAAACCAAAGATAAAAAGCTCTGCATGGGATGCAGCAGGCTCAGGAAGAAGATTTTTTCACTTTCAACCAGAGTTAGGAAGTGTAAACAATTTGCTGTCTCAAAGCCTTGAGCACTTGCGTAGCCGCTCTCATGATATGGTAAGAAAAAATCCATATGCAGCAAATATCATTGACACAATAGTAAGTAACTCTATTGGAACAGGAATAAAACCACAATCAAAAGCAAGAGATGGGGAATTTCGAAAGAAGGTGCAAGAATTATGGCTAAGATGGACAGATGAAGCAGACAGTAGCGGAGTAAGTGATTTTTATGGATTACAAGCTCTAGTATGCAGAAGTATGATAGAGGGAGGAGAATGTTTTGTACGTTTAAGAACGAGAAAGCTAGAGGATAGATTTTCTGTACCACTACAACTGCAAGTACTTGAGTCTGAACATTTAGACAATAAAACAAATCAAACTTTAGCAAATGGTAATGTAATAAGAAACGGGATTGAGTTTAACAAGCTTGGGCAAAGAGAAGCATATTACCTATTTAAAGAACACCCTGGTGAAGGCTCGTTTGGTGAATCAGTGAGAGTACCAGCAAATGATGTTTTACATATTTATAGACCTTTAAGACCTGGGCAAGTTAGAGGGGAGCCTTGGCTTTCTAATATACTGCTGAAGCTTTATGAGCTTGATCAATACGATGATGCAGAATTAGTAAGAAAAAAGACAGCAGCGATGTTTGCAGGGTTTATTACGAGACTTGATCCTGAGGCAAATATTTTAGGTGAGGCGCAAGCAAATGAGCAAGGAGTAGCATTATCTGGCCTAGAACCTGGAACTATGCAGCTTTTAGACCCAGGAGAGGACATAAAATTTTCAGAGCCGTCTGATGTTGGAGGAAGTTATGAAGCATTCATGAGACAGCAACTGAGGGCAATAGCGATTGGTACAGGGATAACATATGAACAGCTAACAGGAGATTTAACAGGTGTTAATTATTCATCCATTCGAGCAGGGCTGATAGAGTTTCGCAGAAGGTGCGCAATGTTACAGCATAACGTGATAGTGTTCCAGTTTTGTAGACCTATTTGGAATAGATGGCTAGAGTTAGCAGTACTTTCTGGAGAATTGAGTATAGATGAAAAAGTAGTAAAAGCAGCGAAAGAAGAAGTAAAATGGATACCACAGGGATTTGATTGGGTGGATCCTTTAAAAGATCAACAAGCACAGCAAATGGCAGTAAGAAATGGATTTAAGAGTCGATCGGAAGTAGTATCAGAAATGGGTTACGATGTTGAAGAAATTGATCAAGAAATAGCAGAGGATCAAAAACGTGCAAATAGTCTCAACTTAATGTTTGACTCTGATTGTAAAGGATTATGATGCTCTTAGGAAAACCATTAATGCTTGAGCCAAGAAGTTTTGAGCTATTGTCATTGAACAATCAAAAACATCCTACGTTTAAAAATATAAAGCATTCCATCAAAAGTAACGTAGAAAGAACTGAAATTATACCAATTCATGGAATCTTGACGAAAAAACCAGGTGCGTTTGATGAAATGCTCGGAATGACATCATATGAGCAAATAGAAGTACAAGTAAAGCAAGCATTGGAAGATAGTAGTATAGAGGCTATTTTACTGGACATAGATAGTCCCGGAGGAGAGGTAAACGGTATATTTGACCTTGCTGATTTTATCTATAGTGCAAGAGGAAAAAAGAGGATAATAGCGATAGCAAATGATGATGCGTATTCTGCTGCATATGCTATAGCTTCTAGCGCTGAAAAGATTTTTCTCACCCGCACTTCAGGAGTAGGAAGCATAGGGGTAATCGCAAGTCATATAGATCAAAGTGGTTTTGATGAAAAACAGGGAATAAAATATACCACAGTATTTGCAGGAAGTAGAAAAAATGATTTAAATCCGCATGAGCCAATAACATCTGAAAGTCTGGGAAGCTTAAAAAAAGAAGTAGACCGACTATATGAAATGTTTGTGCAGCTAATAGCAAGGAACAGAGGTCTTTCAATTGAAAAGATTCGATCAACAGAGGCAGGGCTATATTTTGGGGAGAAAGCAGTAGAAATAGGTCTTGCAGATGGAATTACAATTCTTTCATCTATTAATAAAAACAGGAGTATTACTATGAATGAACAAACTACAACTGACCTAAAAACTGATAATTTAACTAAGTATCGTAATGAAGTTCTTGAATTAATACGTTTATGTAACTTATCACGAATGCCAGAAAAGATAGGAGAATTTATTGAGCAAAGCGTAAGTGTTGAGCAAGCCAGGGAAGTTTTAATGGAATTACTTGCAGAAAGAACAAAGAAGACAGAGATAATAAGTACAATACCACAGAATTCAGGAGAAGAGTTGATGATGCAGGTAGCAAAAAGTCGTGCGCAATTAGGCATTTAAAATATTTGCAGTATAATAAAAGGAGAAAAGCAAAATGAGTACTATAACAGAACAAAATAACCTTGGTGATCTTCTGAAATACGAAGTTTCAAATCTATATTCAAGAGACCAAATAACAGTGGCAAAGGGGCAAAATCTTAAACTTGGTACAGTTGTTGGTCGTGATGAAGATGATCTAATTAAGATTGTAAACCCAACTGCAACAGATGGTACACAAACAGCAATAGGTGCAATAGTAAGTGATGTAAATGCGACAGAAAATGTGAAAGCAGTAATTATTACTCGTGGTGCAATTCTAGCAGATCATGCAGTTGTATGGCCAGCAAATATCACTGAAGAACAGAAAGCTGCAGCAATAAAGCAACTTGAAGCACGAGGGATCATCATCCGCAAGGGAGTTTAACTAGCTATTTAAAAACAGCATTAAAGGGGGAAAGATGCAAAATCCATTTACAAATACAGCATTTAGCATGACGGCACTAACAAATGCGATGAATATATTGCCGATAAATTATGGACGAGTTGAAAATTTAAATTTATTTCCAAGTAGGTCAGTAAGATTTAGACATATTACCATAGAAGAACATAGTGGAGTTTTAAGTCTACTACCAACGCAAGTCCCCGGAGCACCAGCAACAGTGGGAAAAAGAGGAAAAAGAAAAGTAAGAACGTTTACGATTCCACATATTCCGCATGATGATGTAGTATTACCAGAGGAAGTACAAGGAATAAGAGCATTTGGATCAGAAAGTGAACTTAAAGCGCTGGCAGATGTAATAACTGACCATTTGCAGCTAATGAGAAACAAACACGCGATAACATTAGAACATTTGCGGATGGGAGCGCTGAAAGGGATTATTCTAGACGCAGATGGCAGTGAATTATTAAATCTGTACAACGAATTTGAAATAACACCAAAAGTAGTAAATTTTGCCCTTGGAACAGCAACAACTGATGTAAAACGTAAGTGTCTGGAAGTATTGAGGCATATTGAGGATAACTTAAGTGGTGAATATATGACCGGGATTCATGCCTTGGTAAGCCCTGAGTTTTTTGATGCACTCACTTCGCATAGTAAAGTAAAAGAAGCATATGAAAGATGGCAAGAAGGAGCAGCACTTCGAAATGATATGAGGTCAGGATTTACGTTTTGTGGAATAACGTTTGAGGAATATAGAGGGCAAGCAACAGATCCTGAAGGAACCGTGAGAAGATTTATAGAAAGAGATACAGGTCACTGTTTTCCACTAGGAACAGCGAGCACATTTACAACATATTTTGCACCAGCAGATTTTAATGAGACAGTAAATACTCTTGGACAGCCACTATATGCAAAGCAAGAACCAAGGAGGTTTGATAGAGGGACCGATTTACATACGCAGTCAAACCCTTTGCCAATGTGCCATAGACCTGGAGTATTAGTAAAAGCCTCTATAGCGTAACATACTGGTAGAGTAATTACAAGTTGGTGAGGCACAAGAAGACTCTACCAGCATATAGCATACTTATGAAAGAATGCAAGCATCGAACAGACGAAATCTGTCAAATCAGAAAGAAACACACAAATTTAAGTTTTTAGTAGTTTTCAAGTATAGTTGTACAGGGAGCGCCTCTGCAGTTATGACCGACATTTTCAATGGTGCCTAAGTGCCCGTATGCAAGCATGGTTTTGGAAGGAACGGTCAAATCATTGATGGAGTCATTTAGACTACCTCGGTTAGGAGATTGTACTATCAACCGTTCCAAGCTGAAGCGTTTCCCTATTACAAATTATATGTAGGAGTTACCATGAAAAAAGCAAAAAGTAAATTAGAAATAGTGAATCCTAATGCAGCAGGAATAGACATTGGTTCAGCTGTACACTATGTGTGTGTACCTGAAGGAAGAGATGAACAACGCGTTCAGAAATTTGACTGCTTTACTGAAGACCTTCATAACTTAGCACAGTGGTTGAAAAAGTGTAAAGTTACAACAGTAGCTATGGAATCAACAGGAGTATACTGGATTCCTTTATTTCAAATACTTGAGTCATACAAATTCGAGGTAAGATTGGTAAATGCACGGCATGTAAAGAATGTACCTGGTAGGAAGTCTGACGTTCAAGATTGCCAATGGCTCCAACAACTGCATAGCTACGGACTGCTTCATGGATCGTTTAGGCCAGATAATCAGATGTGTGTATTGCGCAGTTACGTGCGGCAACGCAAAAATCTCACTGAAAGTGCATCTACACATATTCTGCGTATGCAGAAGGCATTAATTCAAATGAATATACAATTACACAAGGTTATTAGTCATATTACTGGGATAACTGGTATGAAAATCATTGAAGCTATAATTGAAGGCGAAAGAGATTCTGAAAAATTAGCAGAATTCAGGGACGTGCGAATGAAAAATGATCAGTCTACTATTGCAAAAGCGTTAGCTGGTGACTATAGAGAGGAACACTTATTCACGCTAAAGCAAGAATTTGAGTTATATAATATTTATCAAGAAAAAATAGCAGAATGTGATAGAAATATTGAAGCCTATTATAAAACGTTTGAAACAAAGTCTTGTGAAAGCAAACAGCTAATACCAAATCTCATAAATAAGTAGGCAAATAACTCACAGAACAAATGGTTTTGATCGAACTTTCCGTAATATTACGAATGAATGCACATACAGTATCCTCCAATAAACTAACAGAGTCATATATTCTATTTTTAATGAGATTGTCTTTCAAATATTGCCATAAACGCTCTACTGGATTTAACTCTGGTGAATATGGAGGTAAATAGATTAAGGTAATATTTTGTGGTATTTTTAAACCTTTGGATCTATGCCATCCTGCACAATCCACAACAAGAAATGCCTCCCTTGTTCCTAAATATTGTGACATCTGCTCAAGGAATATATTCATACAATCAGTATTGACGTTTGGTACGAATAAGCTAGAACTCTCTCCATTTCTAGGATTAACTGCACTATAGAGATAAAAGTTTTGCCTACCTAATTTTACCTTAACCTGTGTCCTAATGCCTTTTTTAAACCACCCGTGTCCAATCTTTGAATGTGTGCCAAACCGCGACTCATCGAAGAAAAATAGCTCTTTTTCGGGATACGTGACAATAGTTTCATTAAGATTTTTTTTTAAACTCTTCTTGTTTATTTTTATCCTGTTTATTGTGCACAGGCCTTGGAGTAATACCAATTCCTAAAAATAAATAGACGAATAAAGAAAAATTTCTAAAATAGAATAATTTAAGAATTAGTGGGGAGTTATGGCAGGAAAAAGTAAAGCAATAGGAGAAGAATTATATAATAAGTGTAACCTGGAATTAAAGAAGCACGGCATAAGAGGAGAGATAGGAAGAAGATTACAGGCAATAATATCTGCAAAAGAATATGGAATAACAAAAGTTGTTCAAATATACCGAATTACTAGAACTACATTGATGAAGTGGATTACAAGATTTAAGGAAGGAGGAGTCAATGCGTTTAAAATACAACCAGGACGTGGAGTAAAGCCGAAGTTGAGCTACAAGCAGCAAGAAGAAATTAAAAATGTCATAGCAGAAGAAGGAGCCAACCTAACGGCTAAGAAATTAAAAATCATAATTGAGAAAATGTTTTCTATTGAGGTAAGTAAGTCTACAGCACATAGACTGATGCAAAAGTTAGGTTTTTCGTATATTACTCCAAGGCCTGTGCACAATAAACAGGATAAAAATAAACAAGAAGAGTTTAAAAAAAAATCTTAATGAAACTATTGTCACGTATCCCGAAAAAGAGCTATTTTTCTTCGATGAGTCGCGGTTTGGCACACATTCAAAGATTGGACACGGGTGGTTTAAAAAAGGCATTAGGACACAGGTTAAGGTAAAATTAGGTAGGCAAAACTTTTATCTCTATAGTGCAGTTAATCCTAGAAATGGAGAGAGTTCTAGCTTATTCGTACCAAACGTCAATACTGATTGTATGAATATATTCCTTGAGCAGATGTCACAATATTTAGGAACAAGGGAGGCATTTCTTGTTGTGGATTGTGCAGGATGGCATAGATCCAAAGGTTTAAAAATACCACAAAATATTACCTTAATCTATTTACCTCCATATTCACCAGAGTTAAATCCAGTAGAGCGTTTATGGCAATATTTGAAAGACAATCTCATTAAAAATAGAATATATGACTCTGTTAGTTTATTGGAGGATACTGTATGTGCATTCATTCGTAATATTACGGAAAGTTCGATCAAAACCATTTGTTCTGTGAGTTATTTGCCTACTTATTTATGAGATTTGGTATAATATACGAAAAACCTAACTTTTGCATCAGTCTATGTGCTGTAGACTTACTTACCTCAATAGAAAACATTTTCTCAATTATGATTTTTAATTTCTTAGCCGTTAGGTTGGCTCCTTCTTCTGCTATGACATTTTTAATTTCTTCTTGCTGCTTGTAGCTCAACTTCGGCTTTACTCCACGTCCTGGTTGTATTTTAAACGCATTGACTCCTCCTTCCTTAAATCTTGTAATCCACTTCATCAATGTAGTTCTAGTAATTCGGTATATTTGAGCAACTTTTGTTATTCCATATTCTTTTGCAGATATTATTGCCTGTAATCTTCTTCCTATCTCTCCTCTTATGCCGTGCTTCTTTAATTCCAGGTTACACTTATTATATAATTCTTCTCCTATTGCTTTACTTTTTCCTGCCATAACTCCCCACTAATTCTTAAATTATTCTATTTTAGAAATTTTTCTTTATTCGTCTATTTATTTTTAGGAATTGGTATAAGTAAGCAAAAGAATAAAAATAGCAAAAGTAAGCCAAGCTTTGCTTTGTATGAGGAACTGCACCGAATAACTGGTATGGATTTCACTAAAATTCCTGGATTTGATGTATTAAGTATACAAACCATAATTTCAGAAGTTGGTATAAACCATAGTAAATGGCCAACAGAAAAGCACTTTTCGTCGTGGTTGGGACTCAGTCCTGCTAATAAAGTTACAGGGGAAAAAGTGTTTAACACAAGAACACGTAAAGTCATTAACCGTGCTGCGAATGCTTTGCGAATAGCTGCTCATTCTGTAGGAAATAGTAAAAGTGCGTTGGGTGCATACTACAGAAGATTGAAAAAACGACTAGGAGCACCAAAAGCAATAACAGCTACTGCAAGAAAAATGGCATGCATATTTTATAGTATGCTCAAATACGGACAGGAATATGTAGAAAAAGGAATGGAATACTATGAAACACGCTATAAAGATAGAACTGTAAAAAATTTGATCAAAAAAGCGAGCGAATTTGGCTACATATTAGTTCAACAAGAAGAGTTAGTTGAGTGAGTTTCTTAGGAGAAAATATTAAGCGATTATTAAAAGATTGTTTTGCCCATTTAGGAGAAGTAGCTTTGTATGAGTCGAAAAATAAGGCGTACATGGTACAAGTATTAAAGCAAGAGCCAGATAAATTATACGAGATTGGTGAAGGACAATTTGTAGGAGAAACTTTAGTGTTGGAAGTAAGTGCGTTTGATGTACTGCAGCCAATTGTAGGAGATATTTTTGTTATAAGTAACCGTAAATATAAAGTATATTCTCCACCGCTGCAAGATAATTCAGGAATGGTATGGAAAATTCGAGCGTCAGGAGTATAAATGCGTATTAACACCGGTAGTATTATACAAAGTATAGATGCTGAAAGGAAAAAAGTGGAAAAAGCGACGGTGAGTGCATTAAACAAAACAGCAATATGGCTAAAATCAAAAGCAGCTAAGGAAATTAGTGAGGAAAAGAAGATAAAATTAAGTTTGATAAGAAAGAGATTAAGAATTTTTAAAGCAAAAACAAGCAGATTGGAGGTTTTAATAAGAGCAAACTTGTATGATATCAGAGTATCATCAATGAGTAAAATGAAACAAACAAGAAGGGGTACAAAAGTAGGAAAACATGAATTTATTGGAGCTTTTACTGCAACCATGCCAAGAGGTTATAAAGGAGCTTTTAAACGTGAAGGAAGAGCAGCATTACCAATACAAGAAGTTAAATTGCCACTGGAACCAGAAGCTTCAAGGATAATAGAAAATCTTGTTAATTATGAAGTTGAAAAGGTATTTGAAAAATATTTCATACATTACATGAGTTAAATTATATGCATGACAAAGTTCTGGAAAGATTTACATCAAGCAATTTGCAGCACACTGAAGGAAGAAATACCAGCAATTCAAACTTGCGATCAATCACCTTAATACCCCCTTCAACAACCAAAAAGAAATTACAGTTACAGATCCAACACATCCGCTATTCGGTAGGACTTTTCCCATATCATCTGCCAGTGTAAAAGCCTATAACAGTGGTAATGTACTCGTTATTTACCGTAGTAATATAACTCTGCGTATTCCTTTTTCTGCTACCAACTTGGCCGGTAAGCAAGATTTACTCACCAGTAAGTTAACATGGAATTCATTATACGAATTTGTTTCTCTAGCAAAGGAGTATAAATTATGCCATGTAAACCAAATAGAGTGTGGAAGAAAATGCCGCAACACCTCAAGTCAGAAGTTTTAGAAAATATATTACTAGGATCAAAAAAGGTTATTCATGAGTACATCAGAGCTAATCACAGTACAACATCTAGCACGCGAAGCAATAATTTACATCAGACAATCAACACCTCATCAAGCACTGAGCAATCAAGAAAGTTTGGAGTTACAGTATGCACTGAAACAAAGAGCAATTGACCTTGGGTGGAAAGCTGATAATATTGTTGTTATTGATAATGATCTCGGCTTAACTGGTGCTAGTGCTGAAAAGCGCGAAGGATATAAAGAGATTCTCGCTAAAGTCGCTTTATCAAAGGTAGGGATTATCCTATCTTACGATGTGACTCGTTTGTCACGTAATTGTTCTGACTGGTATCCGTTATTGGATATATGTGGCTATAAACAGTGTTTGATAGCTGATCGGGATGGTGTTTATGACCCTGGTACTATTAATGGTCGGTTGTTACTTGGTCTGAAAGGACAGCTTGCTGAAATGGAGTTATCTACTATAAGAGCCAGACTAAATGCTGGACTGCTAAATAAAGCAACCAGAGGAGATACCGTCTTGTTAGTCAACAAAAAAATTATAAAAATTTCCCAAGTTGCATCATAAAATCAAAAAATACTTCCAATTGTGTAACAGTACACAGATTATAGTTAGTGGATATGTTGATAAGTAAATTAGTTTTATACGCACAAAACAGATGAAGTTTACTTATCAACATATCCACTAACCAACAACATTCAATAAATTTGTGTAAGATACCACTTTACATAAGATAGATAGGAAGCATTTTTGATTTTAAAGTACTAAACCTTCAGTCAACCTCCTAGCCCTGTAGTTTTTGATATGGTTAGGATCAAAAGCACTTTTGGATGTCAGAATACCGAAAATGATATGGAGTAGCTTACGCATTGCAGCACCAACGATGGCCATATTATGCTTACCCTTTTCCTTTAATCTTTGGCAAAAGCTCATAATGATAGGATTGTGATTCTTAGCTACTATGGCAGGAAAGAAAAGTGCCTTACGTAATGTTTGTGAACCGGATTTACTTAATCTGGGTTTGGCATATACAGAGGAACCTGACGTCATATTTCGTGGTATAACTCCTGTATATGCTGCCAATTGCCTGGCATCTCTAAAAACCTCTATATCAGAAACTTCAGCTAAAATAGCTATTGCTGATTCTTCTCCTATGCCTGGAATAGTCAATAGAAGTTGAAAATTTTCCAACAATTCTTTGTGTTGATTTAATAGTTCACGTACGGAGTTTTTTATTGTTTCTATTTTTTGAGCTATATTCATTGCAAGGTCTTCCCAAGCATTTGCAACTTCTTTAGGCAGTCTCTCTTTTTTTTCTAAGTGGTTATTTACTAATGTTAACTCATCTTTTAACGCAACTGAGCAACGATAAAGATGTTTTAATTTTTTCATTTCAGGAGAAGGTGGTGTCCAACTAGAAGGTTCCTGTCTTTGGCAATAATCAGCAATAACTTCTGCATCGGTCTGATCATTCTTTTGTCGTATCAGCTTACTCCTTGCATAAGATTTTATGCAATAAGGATTTACAACACTTACAAAATGTCCAGCATTGTGTAGAAATTCAGCCAGTGCTTCGCTATAACAACCAGTAGATTCCATACAGGTTTTTGCTTTTTCTACATTATGTTTGTGTAGAAAATTCAGTAGACTTTGAAACCCATGATCATCGTTCTTAAAGCTTCTTTTTCTAGTTTCACGCTTTCCTTTTTTGCTTATAAATGAGAGAAAAACATCAAAGCGATCTTTTGATATATCTATGCCCAAAAAGTTGTTGATCATATATAACCCCATACGTTACCATTAAAAATGAAAAGTAAGGCTAGTCTTGTGAATACAGAATTAGAACCATTCAGGTCTTTCTACGATACCGTCCAGCCTATACTTTTGAGAAGGGAATTCTTATCTCCTCTACAGATTTTATATCTAAGAAGAAGCACAGAGTTCCTCCCTTCTCCACCTAATGCTTAAGCTTAAAACATTAGATGCTTTTGACAAGATACAAGATTTAGCCTTATCCCTTCCAGTCGGTTTCGTTCGTAACATTGATGATTCTGTGCATAAGGATCCTAACCTTGAAGTTCAGCACCGTATTAAGCTTATTTTTGAAACTTTTTTAGAAAAGCGAACAGTAGCAAAAGTTCTAAGATACTTTAACAACAACCAACTTACCATTCCTAGGTATGACAAATTTAAAGAATTGCAATGGAAAAAACCGACGATTACAGCAATTCTCTCAACACTAAAAAATCCAGCTTATGGAGGAGCATTTGTTTATGGTCGTTCTTGTACTACACGTCACAAACCATCTTCTGCTGACAAAACAACAAAGAAATTGCCAATGGAGGAATGGAAAGTTCTGATTAAAGATAAATATCCAGCTTATATAGATTGGGAAACTTTTATAAAGATTCAGGGAATACTAAAAGATAATCATGCAGAGTATAATCACAATAGAACACGTGGTATAGCTAGACCAGGTGCAGCATTATTACATGGAATAATCTATTGTGGAGAATGTGGACACAAAATGAGAGTGAAGTATAAAGGAGGAAATCATTATTTATGCAAGTACTTACACCAACAATATCTTTTACCTGCATGTCAATTTTTACCTGCTGATATTATTGACAATGAAGTAGTTCCTAAATTTTTTGCAGCACTTAGTCAAATCGAGCTAGACGCTTATACCGAGGCTATTAATTCGCAACTACAATCTGAACAAGCAGTTAATAAAGCTTATTTACAACAATTAGAACGCCTGAGATACCAAGTGGGATTGACAGAACGACAATTTAATCAAGTTGATCCTGATAATCGTCTTGTAGCTGCAGAACTTGAAAGACGTTGGGAACAAGCGTTGAATGAACTTAAGCAAGCGGAAATTACATGTGAACGTCAGTATCCAAGTAAACCGATTCCTCAATTATCTGAGGAACTGAAAACAGTATTTTTAGATGTAGGTAAGAAATTACCTGAAATTTGGCATCAATCAGTTCTGTCACGTCAGCAACAAAAATCTTTTCTTCGTTGTCTAATTGATAAGGTGGTAGCACACCGGATCAGACGTGATTGCCTTCAAGTACGCATTGTATGGCATGGCGGTGAAACTACGACTTCTCACGTTCCTATTCCAGTACGCTCCTTCCACACATTGACTAGAGCAGCAGAAATGGAACAGTCTATAATAGAGTTGAGTAAAGAAGGTAAAACAGATGCAGAAATCGCTAAGTACTTAGAAAAACAAGGACATCGTTCTCCCTCATGCTCAAAGAATATCGTTTTAGAATGTACAGTAGCAAATATTCGATTAAAAAATAATATTATGCGAGAAAAGAATAAATCACAACCACTTAAAGTACCTGGATACCTTACTGTTCCACAAATTGCAAAAATCCTCAATGTTACTAAATATTGGCTTTATTATAGAATCGATAATGGCCAAATTAAAATACGAAAAGATTATAGTAAAACCAAAGGCAAATATTTATTTGAAGATACGCCAGAGACTGTTAGAATCCTTACGGATTTTAAAAATGGTAAACTCAACAACCCAAATTTTTTATAGGAGCATCAATATGTATAATCATGTGAAATTTATCCAGCAATAAGAAAAGAATTATTAGCGCCAGCGGTATTTGTAGAGCTTGTGAGTTTAGAATCGGGAAAAGATCCTGGAACAGAGGAATTAGCGTTGAAAGCAAGATTTGAAGCGAGAATTGTAGTTGATGGAACAGTCGAGGATTCCTCGTTAGTTGTAAGGTCATTAGCAGCAGAAGTAGCAAGAGTAGTAAATAAAAATACTTGGAACGTGAAGAATGTTTCGCCAGGAGAATTTATCTCTGCGGAAATTGACGGATTTAGGCCGGAGTTAGATGCGTATTTAGTGTGGTTGATTGAATGGGTCCACTATCTGCATTTGGGAGAATCAGTCTGGTTAGAGGGAAAAATTAAGGGACATAAAATAAACGTGGGAAATATAAATGTTAGAAAATAATTTTGCAATTTCGGAATTACAGAGGAAACTGGCCAATATTGTCCGTATAGGTGTTGTAAAAGGAGTAGATTATGAAAAAGCAAAAGTAAGAGTGAAAATAGGAGAATTTTTAACAGATTGGTTGCCATGGATAACAATGAAAGCAGGAAAAGATAGAAATTGGTCTCCGCCAGATATCGATGAACAAGTTGTGGTATTTTCTCCTCTTGGTGAACTATCATTAGGAGTGGTATTAGGAGGAATATATCAGGAAAGATACCCTGCATCAGAGAATAAAAAAGAAATAAATAGTGTAAAATTTCAAGATGGGACAAGATTGTTATATGATAAAGAGAATCATCATTTAGAGATTGAGGTAGTAGGCAAAATAACACTGAAAGCTGGGGAATCAAGTATAGAAATGACGAAGAGCGAAATAAAACTGAAAGCAGATAGAATAGAACTTAATTAATTGGAAAAATGAATAAATCAGTTGTGCGATTAGGAGATTATTGTGTAGAAGCAACACCGCATTTTTGCATTAGCGGCAGTAACAATGTTTTTGTAAATGGTAAGCCGATATGCAGACAAGGAAACAATTTTAGTGAAGGAAGAGCATTAACTGAAGGATCAAAAACAGTATTTGCAAATGGTCTTGGTATAGGAAGAGTAGGAGATGTAGTTTCATGTGGGTTTAAAGTAATAAAAGGCAGTGAAAACGTGTTTGCAGGCTAAAAATGAAAGGAATGGATGGTAAAATAGGAAAAGCTCTTGAAGGAATAGAGCACTTAAAGCAATCAATAATTGATATACTGACCACTCCTATTAACAGTAGAATAATGAGGAGAGATTATGGGTCAAGACTATTTGAATTAGTAGATAAGCCAGTTAGTCGTGATTTAACACTAGAAATTTACGCAGCAACAGCAGAAGCACTGGGGAAATTTGAGAGAAGATTTAAATTAGAAAAAGTAAAAATTACAGAAGTAAAAGAGGGAAAAGTAACGCTTGATCTAGAAGGATTGTACTTACCAGTGGGGAAAAAGATTCGCTTCGATGAGGTTGTAATATAAAGATGCAGCAGACTAACATTATTGAGCCGCTGAACTTCGAAGAAATTCTGTCTCGGATGAGGGAAGAGTTGGTGAAGCGTGACGCAAGTTTTACAGCATTCGTTGAAAGTGATCCAGCGATAAAGATTCTGGAGGTAGCAGCATGGCGAGAACTTTTGCTTAGAGAAAGAATAAATGAAGCTGTAAAAAGTAATTTACTAAAATTTGCAACGGGAGAAGATCTTAATAATTTAGCTGAATTTTATGGAGTAGAGAGAGAAAAAGAAGAAGAGGACGAACGATTTAGAAAGAGGGTAAAAGCAAAAATAAAAGGCTGGAGCACATGTGGGAGCAAGGAGTATTATAGGTATCATGCACTGTCAGCAGATAGTAGAGTAAAAGATGCATCAGTAGAATCACCTATACCAGGGAAAGTACAAATTTCAATCTTATCAACAGAATTATCCACACTGCCAGAAGAGCTACTTGAAATTATAAGAAAGCAGGTTACTAGAAATGATATAAGGGTTTTAACCGATACAGTAACAGTAATTGGTTGCAATATTATGGAAATAGATATTCACAGCAGAATGAGTATAAGTCCTATAATATCAAAGAAGGAAATCAAGAAGCAGTTTATTGAGAAGTTTGAATTAGCAAAAAGATTAGGGTGGAGTGTAACAAGATCATGGATAATAGCGAATCTATTTGTAGATGGTGTAGAAAATGTGGAATTAATCGAGCCAAGAGAGGATGTTATGGTGCTAGGTAATGAGTGTGCAAATTTGAGAAATTTAAAGATTGAGTTGAATTAATGTTACTGCCACCAAATGCAACAAAACAAGAAAAAGCGCTAGTAGATGCAACAGATTATAGGGTTGATCCAAGCTGTATAAGAGGGTTTAAATTTAGATTGGAAGAAGAAACATTGCCGTGGATAATAGAAGAATATGGCTTAGAGGAAATACTACGCTGGGTAAAAGATAAAAGAAGAGCTATAGTAGAAGGAGTAAAATTTCAAAGACTGAGAGGAACTCCAGCATCACTCAAAATAGCGCTCAAATGGGCAAATATAGAAGATATTACAATCATAGAAGAACCACCTGGTAAACATTTTTTCGAGTTGCAAATAGGAATAAAAGATGTTCCAAATGACTTTTTTGTGGATGCAGTAGTAGAACTTGCAAAACTATCGTTACCAGCAAGATCGCGGCTAATGAGGATTTTCAATGAAAACTATAATATTAGCAGATTTATTTTAGATGAAAGCTTTTTTGGAAGTTTATTATCGGATTACTCAGGGATAAAAATTGAAAAAGATGGACCAGTACTGTCATTTGGTAGAAAGAACACATTTGAGCTAAAAGTCTTGAATTCAAGTTTTAAGTTTAGTACTTTTCGTGTTCATTATGAGCAAGCATTTAGTAATGACATATATCGGTTAGATATAGCAGTACTTGGAGAAACAGAGCCTCATACAAAAGATTACAAAGGCATCTATGAAAGAAGTCATCAGTGGTACAACTTAAAAGCACTATATCCACTACCACAGAGCTTATTGCCAGAAATAAAGTTTGCTAAGGCGCAAATAGTATTATCGGATAGTTGGGATTTAGGAGAAATAAATGCGTGCTTTCCAGTTAGTAGTGTAGAGGAAAGAGGGAATAAATTTGTATTGGGAAGTAGTAAACTGTCTGAACAATTTTGGAATTTAAAACACAAGCCAATTTTAGAAAGATTCAGCGTTACCCATGATTACAAAGTAGAAAATCATACCGATCAAAAGATTACAAAATACGCTTTAGCAGAGCACAATATTCATTTTGAAAGTGAATTAGATTCAGAGCAAAAAGACTCAATACACGAATTAGAAAAGCGCATTTTAGTATTTTACCCAGGAGTACTGAAATGGCACGAACATCGACATTTGAACAGAAGTTGGAAAAGTAGTCAAGTTGTATCTATAATAAGTTAAGTACTTATATTTAGATCCTCATACATTATATTAATAATAGTTTAAAGTGTATGAAATAAAAAGAAAAAGACTTGCTTTTTTATGCTAAAACAGACATGACTTGAATAGCAGCAGGTAAATATAAGAAATTTGTCTGACGCTAGAAAAGCTAATTTTGTGAGGTAAGTATGAAGTTTAGCAAAGAAAAGAGAGAATCTTTTAGTAAGTTTTTTAAAGAAGTATCAAGTAACGGATTTAAAGATATTAATAAAAGAAATGAAGAAGGAGAGACAATATTACACCAAGCGGTAGAAATCTCTGATTACAAAACAGTAAGGTTATTAATAAATAAAGGAGCAGAGATCAATGCAAGAGATAAAAATGGTTATACACCACTACACTGTGCAGTATTTGCGAAAAGCTTAGAAAATATAAAAGTGCTGCTAAGATCGGGAGCAGAAGTAAATGCCACTCAATATGTCACTGGGTGTACGCCACTGCACTCTGCGTGCAAAATAGGAGGAGCAGGAGTTGAAATAATAAAAGAGCTAGTAAAAGCGGGAGCTGAGGTTAATCAACTGAATAAGTACGGTGCAACACCAATGTATTACATCTGGGAAAGTGAAAAGTATTGCCTATGTGATAGCAAAGAGAGTGAAAAGGCGAGCAAATTTCTGAGAGAAAAAGGTGGAGTAACAAAAAGTAGAGAACTGACGTGCTATGGAATAGAGAGGTTATGGGAGAAATAGCAGACATGTTGAATGGGAGTTATTTACCGGAGCTAAAAATAATAGAGATAGGAGAAATAAGGAAGAAAGATAAGTCACTAATAAAGGAAGAATGTAAAAATTTAGCAAGCAAGATAATGGGCCAAGTGAACGAAATGATAGATGAGGTGGTGAGAAAGAAGGCTTAAAATTTAAAGAAAAGGTGAGGTGGATTATGTTAAAGCTTGGTAAATTTAATAAGTCAGCAAAAGAATTATTAGAGAACTCATATAAAAATATTTATGCAAGAGACGAGAAGGAAAGAACAGCTCTGCATTATGCAATAGACGCAAAAACAGTGAGGTTATTAATCGAAAAAGGAGTAGATGTGAATGTAGCAGATGTAAGAGGACATACAGCACTGCATCTAGCGATAACGGAGAAACGTCTAGAAACAGTTAGAGAATTGATAAAATCAGGAGGGAATGTAAATGCTGAAGAGTATGGCAATAAATGCACTCCGCTGCATCTTGCATGTATGGTAGGAGAAAAAGAAATAGTGGAGGAGCTAGTAAAAGCAGGGGCTGAAATAGAGCAAGCAGATAAATTTGGAATGACAGCGATGGATTATGCGAAAAATAGCAAAGAAATAGCCGAGGTATTAAAGAAAGAAACAGAGAAAATGGAAAGTTTGTTAAAAAAATAAGAGTCGTATCAGAAAGCGCAACAGCAGTTGGCAAAGGAAGGGCTAGACCAAATTTAAAGGCTGTAGCTGATAAAAGTTGGTCTTTTTCATAAGAGTAAATGGATTGATGGAAAAAAGGAGTGGTAAGGCTCCTTGCACTACAAGAACATTTGCAGGAGAAACTATGAGAAAAAGAACATTAACTTGCCGATACGAGCCAGATGAATTAGCGGAACAACATCTAGCAGACGCCTATGAGCTGTTACTAAGGTATGCGGTAAAAAGAAACAATGAAAAGGAGATAAAGAAAAATGATAACAGTGGCCTTATATGCAAGAGTTTCATCGAAGAGTCAAGCGCAGAACAATACAATAGAGAGTCAAATTGCCGAGCTCAAGCATAGCAACGAACCAACAAACTGTTGGTTATACCAGAAAGAAACTCCTCTCTTCATTTATACGATCTTAGTATAATCGTGACGAAGAAGCTGCTTCTGCAGTTATAGCCGAACATTTCAGTGGTGTCGTAAGTCCCGTAGCATAGCATGGTTTTGAAGGTGACGGTTAAACCATTGATGGAGTCTATTCAGACTACCTCGTTTAGGAGAGTGCCTTAATTTTACCGTCCCAAGCTGAAGCGCTTCTTCAATTATAAATTATATACTAGAGGTGTAAAATGACAAAAGTAAAAAATAAGTTGGAAGTAATGAACCCTGATGCGGCAGGGATTGATGTTGGCTCAGCCGTGCATTATGTATGTGTTCCAGAAGGAAGAGATAAGCAACATATCCAAAAGTTTGGCTGTTTTACAGTGGATCTACATAACTTAGCAAAATGGTTGAAGAAATGTGAAATTAAAACAGTAGCTATGGAATCAACAGGAGTATATTGGATTCCTTTGTTTCAGATACTTGAATCATATGGATTTGAAGTAAAATTAGTGAATGCACGACATGTTAAAAACGTACCTGGTAGAAAATCTGACGTTCAAGATTGCCAATGGTTGCAGCAGTTACATAGCTATGGACTGCTCCGAGGATCATTTAGACCAGATGACCAAATTTGCGTACTGCGTAGCTACGTCAGACAACGTAATAATCTAATTAGAAGTGCAAGTACACATACTCAACGTATGCAAAAAGCATTAATTCAGATGAACATTCAGTTACATAAGGCAATTAGTGATATTAACGGTGTAACAGGTATAAGAATTATTAAAGCGATAATTGAAGGTGAAAGGAATCCTGAAAAATTAGCTGAATTTAGAAGTGTAAATATGAAGAATGATAAGGCTACTATAGCAAAAGCATTAACAGGCGATTATAGAGAAGAACACTTGTTTACACTTAAGCAAGAATATGAAGCGTATATTTTCTTCCAAGAGCAAATAAAAGAATGTGATAGAAGTATTGAAAACTATTATAAAACATTTGAAACACAATCTGATGAAAGCAAACCAGTAAGTAAAGCAAAAGGCAAGAAAAAAAATGATCCAAACTTTACTTTGCATGAAGAATTATACCGAGTTATAGGGATAGATTTTACTAAAGTTCCAGGATTCAATGTACTAAGCATACAGACCATAATCTCAGAGACTGGTATAAACCATAACAAATGGCCAACAGAAAAGCACTTTTCGTCTTGGTTAGGGCTAAGTCCAGGTAATAAAATCACTGGAGAAAAAGTGTTTAGTACGAAAACTTGTAAAGTCATAAATCGTGCTGCAAATGCCTTACGACTTGCTGCACATTGTGTATCAAAAAGTAATACCGCTCTGGGCGCACAGTGCAGGAGATGGAAAAAACGACTAGGAGCCCCAAAGGCAATTACTGCTATGGCAAGGAAATTAGCATGTATCTTTTACAGTATGCTAAAATATGGACAGGAGTACGTGGAAAGAGGAATTGATTATTATGAAAAGCTTTTTCAAGATAGAGTTATGAAAAATCTGAGTAAAAAAGCCTCTGAACTTGGCTATATACTGGTTAAGAAAGATGAATTAGTTGAGGGAGTTTCTTAGGAGTAGATGTGAATGTAGCAGATGTAAGAGGACATACAGCACTGCATCTAGCGATAACGGAGAAACGTCTAGAAACAGTTAGAGAATTGATAAAATCAGGAGGGAATGTAAATGCTGAAGAGTATGGCAATAAATGCACTCCGCTGCATCTTGCATGTATGGTAGGAGAAAAAGAAATAGTGGAGGAGCTAGTAAAAGCAGGGGCTGAAATAGAGCAAGCAGATAAATTTGGAATGACAGCGATGGATTATGCGAAAAATAGCAAAGAAATAGCCGAGGTATTAAAGAAAGAAACAGAGAAAATGGAAAGTTTGTTAAAAAAATAAGAGTCGTATCAGAAAGCGCAACAGCAGTTGGCAAAGGAAGGGCTAGACCAAATTTAAAGGCTGTAGCTGATAAAAGTTGGTCTTTTTCATAAGAGTAAATGGATTGATGGAAAAAAGGAGTGGTAAGGCTCCTTGCACTACAAGAACATTTGCAGGAGAAACTATGAGAAAAAGAACATTAACTTGCCGATACGAGCCAGATGAATTAGCGGAACAACATCTAGCAGACGCCTATGAGCTGTTACTAAGGTATGCGGTAAAAAGAAACAATGAAAAGGAGATAAAGAAAAATGATAACAGTGGCCTTATATGCAAGAGTTTCATCGAAGAGTCAAGCGCAGAACAATACAATAGAGAGTCAAATTGCCGAGCTCAAGCATAGCAACGAACCAACAAACTGTTGGTTATACCAGAAAGAAACTCCTCTCTTCATTTATACGATCTTAGTATAATCGTGACGAAGAAGCTGCTTCTGCAGTTATAGCCGAACATTTCAGTGGTGTCGTAAGTCCCGTAGCATAGCATGGTTTTGAAGGTGACGGTTAAACCATTGATGGAGTCTATTCAGACTACCTCGTTTAGGAGAGTGCCTTAATTTTACCGTCCCAAGCTGAAGCGCTTCTTCAATTATAAATTATATACTAGAGGTGTAAAATGACAAAAGTAAAAAATAAGTTGGAAGTAATGAACCCTGATGCGGCAGGGATTGATGTTGGCTCAGCCGTGCATTATGTATGTGTTCCAGAAGGAAGAGATAAGCAACATATCCAAAAGTTTGGCTGTTTTACAGTGGATCTACATAACTTAGCAAAATGGTTGAAGAAATGTGAAATTAAAACAGTAGCTATGGAATCAACAGGAGTATATTGGATTCCTTTGTTTCAGATACTTGAATCATATGGATTTGAAGTAAAATTAGTGAATGCACGACATGTTAAAAACGTACCTGGTAGAAAATCTGACGTTCAAGATTGCCAATGGTTGCAGCAGTTACATAGCTATGGACTGCTCCGAGGATCATTTAGACCAGATGACCAAATTTGCGTACTGCGTAGCTACGTCAGACAACGTAATAATCTAATTAGAAGTGCAAGTACACATACTCAACGTATGCAAAAAGCATTAATTCAGATGAACATTCAGTTACATAAGGCAATTAGTGATATTAACGGTGTAACAGGTATAAGAATTATTAAAGCGATAATTGAAGGTGAAAGGAATCCTGAAAAATTAGCTGAATTTAGAAGTGTAAATATGAAGAATGATAAGGCTACTATAGCAAAAGCATTAACAGGCGATTATAGAGAAGAACACTTGTTTACACTTAAGCAAGAATATGAAGCGTATATTTTCTTCCAAGAGCAAATAAAAGAATGTGATAGAAGTATTGAAAACTATTATAAAACATTTGAAACACAATCTGATGAAAGCAAACCAGTAAGTAAAGCAAAAGGCAAGAAAAAAAATGATCCAAACTTTACTTTGCATGAAGAATTATACCGAGTTATAGGGATAGATTTTACTAAAGTTCCAGGATTCAATGTACTAAGCATACAGACCATAATCTCAGAGACTGGTATAAACCATAACAAATGGCCAACAGAAAAGCACTTTTCGTCTTGGTTAGGGCTAAGTCCAGGTAATAAAATCACTGGAGAAAAAGTGTTTAGTACGAAAACTTGTAAAGTCATAAATCGTGCTGCAAATGCCTTACGACTTGCTGCACATTGTGTATCAAAAAGTAATACCGCTCTGGGCGCACAGTGCAGGAGATGGAAAAAACGACTAGGAGCCCCAAAGGCAATTACTGCTATGGCAAGGAAATTAGCATGTATCTTTTACAGTATGCTAAAATATGGACAGGAGTACGTGGAAAGAGGAATTGATTATTATGAAAAGCTTTTTCAAGATAGAGTTATGAAAAATCTGAGTAAAAAAGCCTCTGAACTTGGCTATATACTGGTTAAGAAAGATGAATTAGTTGAGGGAGTTTCTTAGGAGAATTGCTGCAGATAAGCATGAGTTATTGAATGAGTATGAATTTAAGGATGATGGGCTTAGTGGGTGGAGTTTAGAACGTGAAGGTTTAGATGCATTACGTGATAAAGTAGGAGAAGATCAAATTGATAAAATTTATATTCATTCACCTGACCGACTATCAAGAAAATCTGCACATCAAATGATACTACTTGATGAATTTGAAAAAGCAGGAGTAGAAGTAATATTCTTAAATCATAAGACTGAAAATAATCCAGAGTCTAAATTGTTATTGGGAATGCAAGGATTAGTGGCAGAATATGAGTGTACAAAGATTATGGAACGTAGTCGTAGGGGAAAACTCCATAGAGCAAAAAAAGGCTGTGTAAGTGTAATTGGCATTGCACCTTTTGGTTATAATCGTATAAAGCATGTAGATAGAGAAAAGACAAAGTTTGAAATAAATGAAGAGGAAGCAAAAATAGTAAAGCAGATATTCATGTGGGTAGGGCAAGAGAGAATAAGTATAAGGGAAGTGATACGTAGACTAAGAGATAAGTCAATTAGAACAAGAACTGGAAAGAAGGTGTGGTGTCCAATAATAATTTGGAAGGTATTAAGAAATCCAGCATATAAAGGACAAGCAGCGTTTGGTAAATTAAAGAGGGTTGAAAGAAGAGAAAGAAATAAACAAAAGGTTTCTATCTGTCGCACAGATGAGGACAGCTGGATTTATATACCAGTACCAAAAATAGTTGATGAAGGGTTATTTAATAAAGTACAAAAGCAACTGGATGAAAATAGAAAAAGAGCAAGGATGCAGAGAGAGGGAGGAAAAAAGAAATATCTATTACAAGGTCTAGTTGTGTGTCAAAACTGTGGATATGCGTATAGTGGTGCACAATGTGGAGTTGAGGGAAAAAAGTTTAGCTATTATCGCTGTAGTAGTACTATACGTATTACTGATGGTAGGGAGAAGTGTACTAATAAATTGGTCCGTACAGATATGTTAGAAACAGCTATATGGGAAAAGGTGAAAAATTTACTAAAAAACCCAGAGATAATAAAAAATGAGTATCACCGTAGAATTGCAGAAAATAAAAATGATGAATCATCAGATAAGAAGTTTGCAAGAAGGGAAAATCAAATAAAACAAGGCATCGAAAAGTTAATGGAAGACTATTATAGTCAAGAAAATGTAGGAGATAAAGGATATATAAGTGAGGAAGAATTTAAACAGACGATGAAAAGAATGAGGGAACGCTTAAGAGGGATAGAAGAAGAGAAGAAAAAGGTAGTTGATCAAAAAGCAATAGAGAAGGGAATGAACCTTATCATCAACAGTATAAAGAGTCTTTATTCCAGTGTAAAATCTAATTTGGAACAGCTAGATTGGCAAACTAAGCGTGGCATCATTAAAGCATTAGTAGAACGAATTCAGATTGGTTATGACCAGGTAGAAGTGGCGTTTAGAATCGAAGAACCAGCACAGGATGGAGAGATTTTTAATTTGCAACATTGTACTGGACGTCATGAAAATGAAGGTATTCAGTTATCTTCATCTGTGCAGATTAAACAGCAAGAAAACAACGTAGTTGGCGTCTTATTTTTAATTTTTTGCACTATGTGCACCTTATGTCTTCACAACATTTCTAGGTTTTTACCTATATAAGCTGAAACGCGCTTATAAGTCGTTTAAGACAGTATAGTACGCCAATTTGCAGGATTAGGGAGTGAACACTAATTACCACGGGGTTTCTTTTGCCTTTTTTTCTGCTTAGTAAATTTCTTAAACATTTAAACAAAGGTGAGTTGCATTTAAAAGCAGCTAAATTGCAGTGTTTAAGACTTAAAAAACGCCAAATACTGAAAATAGACAATGACTAGGGCTTCTTTTGCCTTTTTTTTCGCTTGGTAAATTTCTTAAACATTTATAGCTAAACGACAACCGTCATCCCGCAGCGGGATCTCTTGTTAGCGGCTGAGATACCGCGAATGAATCGCGGTATGACGGTTAAGTAGGGTGTCATCCCAGTCTGGAATCTAGTCTTGATTATGCAGCCACTTATTTAAAGTTAAGTTTCCTGGATCCAAGTAGTCTGGGCACTGGGATGACGAGAAAGGAGCACTGGGATGACAGAAGAAGGAGGCTACTTACATGACATCATTCTTTTTCCTGGATCCAAGTAGTCTGGGCACTGGGATGACATCATAGAGGCGCTGGCCCTGACAATCGTCATCCCGCTGCTTGTTAGCGGGATCTAGAGATACCGCGGCGGTATGACGGTTAAGTAGGGTGTCATTCCAGTGCTTGACACAGTTGTCTAAGTGAGGAAAGTCACCAGTGGTTATATTATTGCTATATTTCTCACTTACCCAACAAACTTAGATTTTACACTAAACTGTGCTGCCACTAACTTTGCAACCGGTACTCTATAGGGTGAGCATGAAACATAATCCACCCCTGATTCGATGAGAAACTCTATAGATTTTGGATCTGCTCCATGCTCTCCACATATACCTAGTTTTATTTCTTTTCGGGTTTTTTTGCCTCTTTCAATGGCTATCTTGATTAACTCCCCTACCCCTTCGATGTCCAGCACTTCAAATGGATCATTGTCAAATATATTGCTTTCCTTATAAGAATCGAGGAAATTAACTGAATCATCTCTTGAAAGTCCCATGGTTGTTTGCGTTAAATCATTAGTGCCAAAACTAAAAAACTCTGCATGTTTTGCTAACTTATCAGCAATCAGTGCTGCTCTTGGTAGTTCTATCATCGTCCCAATTGAATAAGCCTTGTCTGATGTCATTCCAGCGCGTGACGCTGGAATCTGCGTCTGGATTCCAGCTGAGATGACAGAGGATTCTTTCTTTGCTAGCTCGCATATCAGAATAAATTCTTTCTCATTCATTATAAAAGGGATCATGATCTCAGGCTTGATTTCTACACTTTTTTCCTTTTTTAGCTCATTTGCAGCACTAAGTATTGCCCTAATCTGCATGCTATATATTTCAGGATGAGAAATGGCAAGTCTACAACCTCGATGGCCAAGCATTGGGTTCTTTTCTGACAACTGTGCTATTTTATTTTTTACTGATTCAACTGACTTACTAAGTGATTTGGCGATTTTTTCTATAGTAGACTGATTATTGGGTAAAAATTCATGTAAGGGTGGATCAAGCAACCGTATAGTGACTTCCCTACCCTCCATAATAGAAAATATTTCTTTGAAATCAGACTTTTGCATTTCTTCCAGTTTAATGAGCGCATTTGCCCTTTCATTTTCATCGTCAGCTATTATCAACTTTTGAATGAATTCGATTCTATCACTAGCGAAAAACATATGTTCTGTGCGACATAAGCCTATACCTTCTGCACCGAATTCTTTTGCAATTTTTGCATCTTTTGGAGTATCAGCGTTCGCTTTCACTTTGACCGTTTTGATTTCATCTATCCAGTTGATTATCGTTTTGAATTCTTGCGATAATTCAGGTGAAATTGTAGGAAGAATGCCAAGCATAACCTCCCCTGTTCCTCCGTTGATGGTAATTGGTTCACCTTTATTTACTTTTGTATCCCCCACAGAAAAGAAAGTTCCATCTTTATCGATATAAAGTCCACTTACACTGCAAATGCATGGCTTACCCATTCCACGGGTTACAACAGCAGCATGCGAGGTCATCCCTCCCCGTGCTGTTACTATGCCACTTGCAGCATTCATTCCATTAATATCTTCAGGACTCGTTTCTAACCTTACTAAAATCACTTTTTTACCCTGCTCTGCAGCTTTTTCAGCATCACTTGCACTAAACACTACATATCCAGAAGCAACCCCTGGAGAAGCCGGCAGTCCCTTCCCTATTACTTTTTGGTCACTCTTAACGTCAAGAACTGGATGCAATAAATTGTCAAAAGTTTTTGGATCAATTCTCAATATTCCTTCTTCTTTTGTAATCGTTCCTTCGTTTACCATATCAACTATTATGCGAATAGCAGCTTCAGCCGTGCGCTTGCCAGACCTAGTCTGCAAAATCCATAACTTACCGTCCTGCACAGTAAATTCGATATCCTGCATGTCTTTATAATGCCTTTCAAGTTTTTCACATACCACACATAATTCTCGGTAGACACTTGGCAGCAACTTCTCCATGGTGTTTTCTTGCTCTCCGTCAATTGGCATAGGAGTATAAACACCAGAAACCACATCCTCACCCTGAGCATTAACCAAAAACTCACCAAAAAGCTTTTTTTCTCCAGTTGAAGGATTTCGTGTAAATATCACACCAGTTGCAGAATTATCATTTAAATTACCGAAAACCATTGCTTGCACGTTGACCGCTGTTCCAAGGTTTTCAGGAATGTTATGTATTCTTCTATAGGAAACAGCCCTATCATTTTTCCAAGAGGTAAATACTGCATTAACTGAGTTTAACAATTGCTCTTCAACGTTCTGCGAAAAATGTTTCTCAGTTTTTTCATATACTATCCTTTTGAAATTGTTAACAATTCTCTTTAAAACATCAACATCAAGATCAGCTAAGCTTTTTGCTCCACTCTTTTGCTGCTTATTATCAACAATATCTTGAAATAGGTGATGGTCAAGCTGTAGTACAACATTGGAGTACATCATGATGAAACGGCAGTAGCTATCATAGGCAAAACGTTCTCCACTTTTTTTTGCAAGCCCAATAACTGTTTCATCATTTAAACCAACATTTAAAATAGTATCAAGCATGCCCGGCATTGAACTAACACTACCAGAGCGTATTGAAACTAATAAGGGGTTATTTAAATCCCCGAATTTACAACCGATGTCATTTTCGAGCATCGCCATGTAGTTTTTAATCTCGTTACGTAGGTCGTTAGACAATTCATTATCCTGACAGTAGGCCTGACAAACAGAGGTGGAAATTGTGAAACCAGGTGGAACAGGAATGCCAACATTGCACATTTCTGCTAAATTTGCTCCCTTTCCTCCCAGCAGATTTTTCATTTCTGCATTGCCTTCGCATTTACCCTGGCTAAAGTAATGTATTAACTTTTCCCCCATCATTTTCTCCGGATTTTCACTGATAAACACATTGTACATATAGTTCCAATAAACCTGTGAGGACTTGAAACCTTAGGATAATAAATTTTACAAAATTTGGCAACAACGTTCCTTCTGGCAACATCAGTAAAGTTAACAAAAAAGATGACAAATTATTATCAATAAGAATATATAATATAAAGATATATTTAAAAATTTTTTTATGGCTCTTTCTAAGTTTTTCAACCCTAAGAATAATGGTGTGCTGCAGTAACAAACAAAGTAATGTTTGTTTTATTGAAGATGAAGGAAGGCCCTTCGAAATCGGGTTTCAGGAGCAACCACCCTAAGTGGCTCTATTTAAGAGATAGGGTTAATTTCTCTATGAGCAGCTACAATTTAAAGACCTTGCTTCATCAATGTAATGGAACAAAACCTTTTTAGTAAGTTCAAAACCTTCTAAGGTATCTCCTTCGCATCTTGCTGTAATGCAGTTTTGTGTATTTGATGCTCTAAGGAGCCACCAACCTTTATTATCGTTATCATTTACCTTAACACCGTCAAGATCTGAAAATACAATATTTTGCTGCTCTAGTGTTTTCTTTATTGATTCAATGATTTGAAATTTTTTCTCATCTTTAACTACAATCTTTACTTCATGAGTGATATATAACTTCGGTAAATCCTCAATCACCTGAGATAGGCTTTGGTTTTTCTTAAGCAAAATGTCAACTGCTTTAACAGCAGAATATAGCCCATCATCAAAACCTAGCTCAGAAAAGAAGAAGTGCCCGCTTAACTCACCAGCAAACTTTGCCTCTTCCTCTACCATCTTCTTCTTAACTAGTGAATGTCCAGTAGCGCAGGTAATAACTTGCCCTCCTAACTTACTAACAAAATCATGCACCTTCATACTCATTTTTACGTTGGCAATAACTTTGCTTTCTGGATATTCCTCCAGCACTTCACGTGCAAAAATTATAAATAAATGGTCATTGGAAACAACGTTGCCTTTATTATCAATTAAGCGCACCCTATCGCTATCGCCATCTAGCGCAATGCCAAGATCACATCCATATTCCTTCACAATGTCAATTAATTGAGCGAGATTTTTTTCCTCTATGGGATCTGGATCATGCAGTGGAAATGCCCCATCTATAGAGTTATTGGTTACGATATGCGTATGACCAGGCAAGATCTTTTCAATACACCTTATAATTCCACTTACTGGACTATTTCCACAATCCCAGGCTATTTTTAATTTCTGTGTAGTATTATTCTTCACTGCACCTTTTAATATGCGAATGTACTCACTATATATATTTATGTTAATTAAGCTTCCAATTCTTGTACTGTTTTTAATTGGACTGCTTATAATTTCCTTTATCTCTTGATCTGAGAAGACTTTTTTATTACTAAAAAATTTAAAGCCATTATATTCGCTGGGGTTATGAGAGGCAGTTATTATGATACCAAGATCCGCCTGCGTGATTTGCGTTGCAGCGTAGAGCATAGGTGACGAGCATAGTCCAACACGTATAACATTTGCTCCAGATAAAGTTAAGCCCCTAATTAATTCTCTTTCTATACCTGGTGAATCTATTCTGCTGTCGTAGCCGACACAAACACTAGCTACGGTTTGGCCAAACTTTCTACCTATCTCGTACCCATCATTAATCTGCAAATCTTTGCCTACTATACCTCTAATATCGTATTTTCTTATAATGCTATTGTCCATACTGCACTGCTTAAGGAGTAACTACTATATAGCATAGTGGACAAGTGCTCAAGTTTATTTACTCAACGATTAGTTGATTTTTTAAAAAAATCTGTTAATATTATAGTATACTTTTTAAAGATGCAAAATTATGCCACAGGAAAACGAAAATGTATTTATAGCTGAGAATCAAAGTCTCAATGTAGATGAACAGAAGAAAAATGATATTCTAAGTGTCATTGAATCTTGCAACGATCTTCAGGATTTTATTAAAAGACTGGAGGAAGAAAATTTAATCTGGTACTTTATTGGTCCTTTACGCAAAGATGAGGACATTACAGGACAGATAAATTTAAAGTGGGAAAAGGAGTTCCAAAAATTTGAGCAATCAATAAACACAATGCATAAAGAACTTAAGTCGTCTCTGCCTGGTCAAAATTTCTTAGCGTATTCAACAAAAGATAACGACTTCAAAATTAGATTTGAAAATGAAGAAAAACCAATAGAAATTAGCAATATTTTAAGAGCCAGCAGAGAAGGTAAGGTTTATAACATATCTTTAGAGAAAGATAGTCAAATAACTGCGACCAAAAAAGGCAGCGAAAGGCACTATGATTTTACTGGTTCAAGCTCATGTGAAATGACCATTAACTGGCAGGCTAAAGATTCTGAAGGTAACAGCATAGACTGTAGCATGATCGTAAAATTGGATTCTAGTGGTATACAAAGTGTCATTGGTGAGCCAAAGTTTGGTGATTTAAAGTTCACACCAGAGGAAACAAAAGATAAAATATTAAAATTAGTTGAGCAGAATAAAGAAGTTTTTATCAATGGAAAAACTCTGCATCAAACTTTTACTGACATGTCCAGGAGTGTAGACGATCAGCAAGTACCAGCAGAGGAAATATTTACAAAAGATCCACATATATCACCACAGTCACCTACACCAAGCAGCAGTGGGTATTCCTCTCCTAGCACACCTTCTTCACGTAGAAGTTCTTTCTCTAGTGTTAGTGAATTTAGTGATGAAGATGAAATATTTGAGGATGATATGTCTAGTGATGAAGAAGAGCATGAACAAGAAGGAGCAAAAGGTGAAGTAGACGAAATTGAGGAATTAGAGAAAGAAAAAGAAACATTTGCTAAATATTTTGCAGCGCAGGCAAAGCAGCTTGAGGATCTAAGATTAGAACGTGACTTCTTGAGAGATGAAGTTAATGAACAACGGCAAGTTATATCTGAAAAAAATCAAAGAATAAAGGAACAAGGTACTTTAATTGAGTCGCTTATGAGTAAAGAGCAATTAAAGAATCAAGAGTTAGTTAAGGAATTAAATCAACTGTACAAAGAAAAAGAAGATTTAGAAATGGCAATTCAGCAATCTGGTATAGGTAAAAAGTCTCTTGCAGATGAGATAGAAGAAGTGGAGAAAAATGAGAAAATAGAGAGTTTGAGAAAAGAAATTAAGCAGAAGGATGAAAAGATACAGCAGATAGTAAGAGAGAGCCAGAAATTAGAAGGAAAGCTTCAAGATTTAAGGGCAAAGTATTCGGAAGTAAAAAACGAAGATAGTGAGTATATTGAAAATTTAACCCGTAAACTAAAACAAGCTGAGATTGAATTTATCGATAATAAAGATAAGCTGACTGAGCAAATAGAAAAATTGGCAGAAGAAAAGGAAAATTTATTTAGACAATTAAGAGCAAAAAGTACAGATTCAACATCGTTCAGAAAGCAACAATCAGAAATAGATAAGCTTAAACAACAGCTTAAGGAAAAGGAAGGGATGTTAACGTGTACACAGGAAGAGCTGGCATCTGTCAAAGAGAGTCTAGAGCAACTGCAGAACATATTACAGCAGGAAAAAGGTCAGGCAACTCAAACTGAAGTTGAATATGAAAGTAGAGGAACAAGCATGCAGCAGCAAGACCAAGGTACACAAGCTGTAAACAACAACTCAAGCAGAATAGCTAGTGGGTTAAGACAAGAAAACAAAAAATTGACTAGAGACAAACTAACTATATCTGAACAATTAAAACAAAAAATAAGAGAGATTGACGAGTTAAAGAAAAATTTAAAGCAATTACAAGAAGAAAATAAACAACTAAAACAAGAAGTTACTAAAAATGCAGGAGTTGATACACCATCTTCAACAGGTCAAAAAGAAGCTAAAGAAGCAGAAGTTATACCGCAAAACATTATGGATTGGCCTGTTCCAATTCCAGACGATAAACCGGAAGAGCAGAAAACTCCATTAGAGCCAATCAAGGTAAATACAGAATTATCAGATCCAAAATCAATCCCCGCTGAGGATCCAGAAAAATCTCCTCCTCTTTCAAAAGGATGAGTTTTGCTTCTATTGTTAACTATAGCTAATACCAATTCTCAATAATAATGAGACAAATGAAAAAGAGTGCTTTCCGCCTATAACTGGAGGTTTAAGTGAATTTATCGTATATTCTATTTGTCTTCCCAATAACGAAGTTTGGTATAAGACGTCATACCGCCACGGCGCTAACGAGTAGCGGAATGACGAGGTTATCGTCATTCCGCCGCGAACCGTCACACTGCCGCAGTATCTCACATAGATCCCGCTAACACGTAGCGGGATGACGAGATGCCACCGCGAACCGTCATTCCGCCGCAGACCGTCATACCGCCGCGGCGCTAACACGTAGCAGGATGACGATTGTCAAGGTGTCATCCGAGTAGCTTGACTACTTGGATCCAGAAAACTTAACTTTAAATAAGTGGCTGCATAATAAAGACTAGATTCCAGCGTCACGCGCTGGAATGACACCATTTTCGGTCTCTTAAATTGCTTTAGCTACAAACATTAAGAAATTTACCAAGCAGAAAAAAAAGGCAAAAGAAGCCCCGTGGTGCGAGTTTTGACTCTATATTACTGTAAGTGGCGCTGTAATAATGTGCTAACGCTTAAAATAAGCGCGATTTGGCTGAATGTAGAAAAAATAAAAAAGACATGCAGCCGCTATAATTTTATGTAATCCGCCAATAAATACCCTGAGTTTTTTACTGAATTTTGTCATTGAGCCTGCAGGTCAAAAACAAGTTTTGAGTCATAAATACCCTTATTGTCATAATAAGGGGGCTGGCGGAGTTTGTCAAGCAAGTTTTTTCGTTTCTATGGGTTAGTTGGTACGCGCTTTGCCTTTTAACAGATGTAAAAGCACAATTATTACGAACAACATTCCACCAATAACTGATATAGCTCCACCCGCAATAAAACAAGCACGTGCCAACATTGATGAAATACTTGGCAGATCTGCAACTTTTCTTAAGGCACCATATCCACCAAGCCATACAAGTCCAGTAATATGGAGAAAATGCCCCACACTGTACGCATAAATCTGTAATCTTACCATGGAACTTTTTACCTTTTTAAAGTTTAATTTAGGTAACAGCCAATAAATGAAATTCATAAAAGCTATAGTGATCCCAACTACAGAACCATGATAATGAGCGGGAATGGTGACATTTCCTTCAATAGTCAGCACTCCAAGCACATCTCCATAAATGAACAATAAAAATGAATGTAATAAATAGTTGCTTTTATCATTAGTAAAAGTCCTGATGTTGCAGCACACTAATATTATCAAAAAGCACGGCAAAACTGCTCCAGCAATTCTCATATGCCAAGTAAAAAACTGTATTAACTTGGCGCTATCAATTGGATAAACAAAATATATAAACGATGCACCCATAGCCAAAATTGTGTTTATAAATAGTGGTAAAATAGTAATTTTATTGCTTGAAGCTAAACTAGCATCGCTTAACATTATTAAATAGACTAAAAACATTCCTTGAGTAAAAGCAAACTGCAATAAATGTCCGCCTCCCCAAAAGAGATATTCGTAAAACAAATTCTTATCTGAGTGATATAGACCTGGAGGCATATTTTGATATGCTAAAACAAAGCAAAGAAATGACGAAACAAGTGTAATAACCAGCCCAACTTGCCCCACAGAGAGAAATGAAACCTCTTTTTTTGATGTGTATGTTAGCATTGCATTTACTAATATACTGGTGGTAAACAAACCAAGACCAAATAAGAATAATTTGTTTTGTAACACGGGAATATAGTTACTTTTGATAACTTCAGTGTTTGGAACGAATGCGGATATAAACATCAGCAGCATCGAAAGGGTTGATAGAACCCATGAAAAGTTAAACCAATTATTGGTATTTTGTAGGTTTATAATAAAAAGCAGAGATATTATAGAGCACATCCACACCAAAATTGACAAATTCACGTGTATCACCAGCGCATTATCAAAGATATATTGTGCAGAAGGAACGAGAGAGGAGATAAAAGGCAATCGTAAAAAAATAACAATTATTGACAACAATCCAGAGCAAGCAAGGGCACATACTGCTAAGAATATCCACTGTTTGCAAAGTGTAGCGTTATTTTGTATGTTGAGCACGGTCATTTTCTCTTTTTATTTTTGATTGATAAAGTATTATAATATAAAGCGCTATAAATTTTTCAAATTAATTGGCATTGATGAATAATATCACAGCAAAGCAGGTCATATCCTTATGGAATGCACAAGTTAGTGGATTTTTGCCGGACAAAAGAGAAATGGAGATTGTATAATATCTTCTTAATCTAATGCTTCAATGTTTCCGACATAGGAAAAGTATCATCTTTATTTTCTATAGAGGAAGGCACACTATTTTGATTATCACTATCAATTGGAGTAGTAGGGTGCATTAAAGCAACTTTCATAACTTCATCAATATTCTTAGCAAAAACTACGTTGATCCCCTCTTTGATGCTTGCAGGAATCTCTTGCATATCTTTCTCATTTTCACTTGGTATAATCACAGTTTTGATTGATCCTCTGAGCGCTGCAAGTAACTTTTCTCTCAAGCCCCCAATAGCTAAAACTCTACCACGCAATGTCACTTCGCCTGTCATAGCAACATTTTTGTTAACTGGTATATTTGTCATAAGAGAAACAATAGACGTACATACCGCGCCGCCAGCAGAAGGGCCATCTTTTGGTACCGCACCCTCAGGTACATGCAAATGTATATCATTATTTTGGAATTTTTCGGGCTTTATACCAAAAAACAAACAATTTGATCGAATATAACTATACGCAGCTTTTATAGATTCTTGCATAACCTCTCCAAGCTTTCCTGTGTATTTTATTTCTCCCTTGCCCGGAATTAGGACTGATTCTATCATCAAAATATCACCACCTGTTTCAGTATAGGCAAGCCCAGTTACTACTCCCACTAAACTCTCATTTTCTGCAATACCAAAGGTATATTTACGTACCCCTAAATAATCTTGTAAATTGTCAACCCCTACGGATATTTTCTTATTTTTATCAGTCAATATTTCTTTAACTGCCTTTCTCATGAGCTTTGCAAGCTCCCTTTCCATACTCCGCACACCACTTTCACGTGTATATAAACGTATCAACTTGTATAACGCCTCATTAGTTATGTCCCATTCCTTCTGATACAAACCATGCTCCTTCTTTAACTTCGGAATAAGGTGGTGTGTAGCAATACTGATTTTTTCATCTTCAGTATACCCGGACAATTGTATAATTTCCATCCTATCACGCAAAGGATGTGGCAAATTTAAGCTGTTTGCCGTAGCTACAAACATTACACTTGAAAGATCAAACTCAACTTCCAAGTAATGATCCGTAAAGTGTTTATTGTGCTCAGTATCTAAAACCTCAAGTAATGCAGATGCAGGATCGCCACGCGAATCAGAACCCATCTTATCTATTTCATCAAGCAGAAAAAGCGGGTTGCATGAATTAGCTTTTTTCATATGTTGAATAATTTTACCAGGCATTGAGCCAATATAAGTTTTCCTATGCCCTCGTATCTCGGACTCATCACGCACACCACCAAGAGCTATGCGAACAAAATCTCTTCCTACTGCTCCTGCCATAGACTTAGCTAAAGAAGTTTTACCAACACCTGGCGGTCCAACCAAGCAAAGTATAGGACCTTTTATCTCTTTTACTCTTTTTAATACTGCTAAAAATTCTATTATCCTATCTTTTACTTTCTCTATGCCATAATGATTTTCATCTAAGATTTTCTTAGCTGCATTTAAGTTAATTTTTGCATCTTTGTACTTTCCCCACGGCAAATCAAGTAACCAATGCAAGTAACTAGATATAACTGTAGCTTCAGGAGAAATGGGATTCATTTTCTTGTATCTCTTCAAATCAGTTATAGCTTTCTCTCTTACTTCCTGAGAAAGCTTTGTTTCATTTATCTTTTTTTCAAATTCATTGAGTATATTCCCTTCATCACCATTCTCAAATTCGTCTAATTCTTTCTGTATAGCTTTCAATTGCTCGTTAAGGTAGTAAACTTTCTGAGTGCTTTCAACTTGCGATTTAATTGTCTTATATAAACGGTTTTGTGCGTTCAAAATACTTATTTCTCCCTCAATAAAAGCAAAAGCTTTTTTTAAACGCTCTTCTGGGTCATAAGCCTCAAGTATGCTTTGTTTATCCGATACTTTTATATTTAAATGTGAAGCTACCGTGTCTACAAGTTGATCAACTTCTTTGATTTGATCAATGGGGTTAATGGCAACTTCAGGCTGATTTTTCTTGTTTAGCTTACACCAGCTATCGAACGCGTCTATAACAGATCGCCTTAAAGCTTCTAAATCAATATTGTCTTCATCTTCTTTATAATGATTGTCTAACTCTACCCTGGCTTGTAATAAAGTATGAGAGCTAATATATTCTACAACTCTTCCCCTTCTTATCCCCCGGATTATAACTTTTACTGCATTGTCAGGCAAT
The DNA here is from genome assembly GCF_964026865.1 of Wolbachia endosymbiont (group A) of Clivina fossor. Lineage (NCBI taxonomy): Bacteria > Pseudomonadati > Pseudomonadota > Alphaproteobacteria > Rickettsiales > Anaplasmataceae > Wolbachia > Wolbachia endosymbiont (group A) of Clivina fossor. The sequence goes on from NZ_OZ034707.1 coordinate 973,850, forward strand.
TTTATTAATGGTTGTATAATGTTTGCTAACACACCTACTTCATAAAGATCTTCTGGCTCCGGATTATCAACAGAGCCATCTTTCTGTGCTACAAGAAAAATCTCATTTTGGTGACTACTACTACTTGTTGCATATTCTAGTGCATTAACAGATTTTTCTCTGCCTATGAATAAAGGCACCATTATATTTGGAAAAATTACTACATCTCTTAAAGGTAATACTGGCAATGCAGTAAAACTAGAGCTCACAGCACGTTCAATGTTCATAATATATGCCTCAAATTAATCATTAACCGTTATAACATTGCCATTATTATTATGATTAACCGTTGCTTTTCCTAATTCTACCATTTTCTTAGTGATTACTATAGTGCTACCTTCAAAATCTCCGTTTCCAGCTGTATACATAACGTCAAGCAAAAGTGACTCCAAGATAGCACGTAACATTCTTGCACCTGTTTTATAGCTTATAGCCTTTTTAGCAATAGCTGATATTGCTTCATCTGAAAACTCAAGGTTTACTTTGCTAAACGCAAGCAATGCTTTGTACTGTTTTATTAGTGCATTCCTTGGCTCTGTCAACACATGTATTAAATCTTCATGATCCAACTCATCTAAAACAGCAGTTATTGGAACCCGCCCTACAAATTCGGGTATTAAACCGAATTTGATTAAATCTTCAGGTTGAACATCATGTAAAGCATTCTTTTTCTTTTGCTCTTTAGACTGACTTATATCTGCTCCAAAGCCAACTGACGTTCCCTTTTTTCTCGCTTCAATAATCTTATCGAGGCCTTCAAAAGCTCCTCCACAAATAAATAGTATGTTACTAGTATCCACTTGTATAAACTCTTGTTGTGGGTGTTTTCGCCCTCCTTGTGGCGGAACATAAGCAACTGTACCCTCCATAATCTTAAGCAGAGCTTGCTGGACCCCTTCACCTGAAACGTCACGGGTTATTGAAGTGCTTTCAGATTTTCTTGTAATCTTGTCTATTTCATCTATAAACACTATACCACGCTGTGCTTTTGCAACGTCATAATTTGCAGCTTGTAATAAACGCGACAACACGCTTTCTACATCATCACCCACATAACCTGCCTCAGTTAAAGTTGTCGCATCAGCCATAGCAAATGGCACATCTGAAACTTTAGCAAGTGTTTTGGCTAGCAAAGTCTTACCAGAACCAGTGGGACCAATAAGCATTATATTTGACTTCTCGATTTCAATATCACTTATAGCATGAAATTGTACCATGGATTGACAATGGTTATACATAGCTACAGATAAAACGTGTTGCGCGTGTTCTTGACCTACAACATGCTTGCTGAGAAAATTTTTTATATCCTCAGGTTTCTTTAGTAATAGCTTCATATCAGATATACGATCTGAATTAAAAGATCTATCTTTCTTTTGACTTATTGCTTTATGGGATAATTCTATGCACTCATTACAAATAAACACCTTTAAACCATCCGAGGAGTTAGTAATCAATTTATCTACTTCATCTTGCGCCTTGTTGCAAAAAGAACAGTAGTGTAAATCATTATTGTTATCCATTAACCCACCTTTTGTTTAACTTTAATATTTTCAATTTCAATATCTGTACGCTCAGCTATCACCCTGTCAATTAAGCCAATTTTCCTTGCTTCTTCAGGATCCATGAATTTATCTCTTTCCATCATTCCTTCAATTTTCTTCAGTGAATTTCCAGTATGTTTTTCATAAATTTGATTTAGTTTTTTCTTAACTCGCAAAATTTCATTAGCATGTATTTCTATATCAGTTGCTTGACCATGATAACCACCAGATGGCTGATGTATCATAATTCTTGAATGAGGTAGAGAGTAGCGCTTACCTTTTGTACCAGATGCAAGCAATAAGGAACCCATAGACGCAGCTTGACCTATACATAAAGTTGAAACGTCTGGGTTTATATACTGCATTGTATCGTAGATCGACAAACCAGCAGTTACAATACCACCTGGTGAGTTGATGTACATACAAATGTCTTTATCGGGATTTTCCGATTCTAAAAATAAAAGCTGTGCTACTATTACACTGGCCATGTTGTCCTCAATAGGACCTGTTACGAAAATTATTCTTTCTTTCACTAGTCTTGAATATATGTCATAAGCGCGCTCACCGCGACTAGTTTGTTCAACTACAATTGGTATAAGAGTCATACCTTTTCCTATTAAATATTACCAAACAATTCCTTTAATTCTTTCACAGAAATAATCTGCTCTTCTTTACTAACTTTTTCTATTATATAATCTGTCACTTTATACTCAAGCGCTTGCCCTCTAACTAATTCTTGAAATTGTTTATTTGATTCAAAATGCTTAAGTACTCTGTCAAACGGTACATCCTTACTGATATATTGATTTACAATAACATTCAAAACATCATTTTGAGTTAATGATATTTTATTTTCTGCACTAAATTTCATAAATAACATAGCAAGCTTTACACGTTTTTCAGCTTCTTTACAAGAATCATTTTGAGCACCCAGTTCTCCTTCCATTCTTTGTTGCTCCTGTTTTACTATGTCTGTGGGTAAATCAAAACTATAATTAGCATCCAAATAATCAAATAGCTCCTTTTTAATTAAGAGATTTCTCATTTCGGTGCACTGATCACCAATCATTTTTTTTGCATGACTTATTAGCAAAGAATAATCTTTAAAACCAATACTCCTAGCTATTTCATCATCATTTTCAAAATCTTTGGCAATTTGAATCTCATTAACTCGCACAGAAAAATCAGCTTCCTGTCCTGCAAGGGAAATGGCTTGGTAATTTTCAGGAAATTGCAACTTAAAGTCCTTTGTTTCTCCCTTTTTCATACCAGTTAATTGATCTTCAAAACCATTAATAAATGTGCCAGACCCTAAATTAACGGCAAAATTTTTGCTACTTCCACCCTGAAAGAGCTTATTCCTAATCCGCCCTTCAAAATCAATTATCAATTTATCCCCATCTTTCGCTTGATAAGAAGCATCATCAACAGAGGCGAAATTGGGGAACTTTGTTTTAATAGAATCAATAAATTCTTTTATATCTTCCTCTTCAATCTTTGCTTCAATTTTCTTTAAGTTTATTTTGTCAAGATCTATCATCGGTACTTCAGGCATCGACTCAAAAGATAGCTTGTATACAAAATTGCCCTCCTCATTTTCTTTGCCCAGATCTGGTAATGATATAACATCAACCTTAGGATAAATGTGAGACTTGACTTCAATTTTTTTCATCAAATCACTTGAGCAATAATCAATTGTATTATTTATCACATATTCCAAAGCTTCGTTTTTATAATTTGCAACAACAAGGTCATAGGGCATCTTTCCAGCCCTAAATCCAGGTGATTTTGCATTTTCTGCTATCTCTTGCAACCTGGAATTTACCTTTTGTTTTATATAATCACTACCAACTGTGATTTCATACTCATACTTTAGTTTATCTATACTAAGCTCTTTGTAGGTATATACGCTACTTACTTCGACTGTATTTTGAGGTATATTATTAGACATCATAATTCATTTATTAACATTTTAATTCATATCTTAATAGAGTCATTTTACCAGAATTTAAGTTAAACACAATCCTTAAGAACAGGTTTTTATACAAACAAAAGTGTATTCAGTGATTATAAATTTTCCCTTAAAACCTAAGTTACATGACTTTAAAGTGCGGATAGAGGGACTTGAACCCCCACGAGCAAGCTCACCAGGACCTAAACCTGGCACGTCTACCAATTCCGCCATATCCGCAAGAAATTTTCAGTACCCTATTATAGGTATTCCATTAAAAATATTCAAGGTTTAAAGTCTTACTTAATTTATAGTATTTACACAATCAAAAAAGCTTATTAACATTTCTTAATGAAAGCTCTAAATCCTGAAAATCAATAATGAGATTAATAACAAGCTTCTTACTTGCAATTTTTTTGATTACACAAAGTGGTTGCACAACCCTTATAATAGGTGGTGTGGTGGCTACAGCGACAGCAACAGCAATAACAATGCAGGACAAATCCTTGGGAAATATCATTGATGATACGACTATGGTCATCAGAATTAATAAGGGGCTCTTAAAACATGGGCTATTTTCATCCATAAAAGTTAAAGTAAGTGAAGGAAGAGTATTGCTCATTGGAAGTGTTGACACTCCTGAAAAACAACTTACAGCAGAAAAAATAGCTTGGCAGCAAAAAGAAATTAAAGAAGTGATAAATGAAATAAGAGTAATACCAATTCAAATGGCTTCCATGCTAGACACTACTGTAGATGGCATGATAACAGCGGAAATAAGAACAAGACTTCTGGGGAAAAGAAATATTAAATCAATTAATTATAGCGTTAATACGGTTGATAGAGTTGTTTATTTGATGGGTATAGCCCAAAATAAAGCGGAATTAAAAGCTGTAATATCAATTGCAAGAAAAGTAAAGGGAGTAAAACAAGTTGTAAGTTATGTACGATATAAGTACAGTAAATTACGCCATTAGGCAAAAATCGCCTTCAAATTATAACATTTGTACAGTTGTGACAATAGGTAGAGAACATAAATGAAAGTTGCCTTTCAGATGGATGAAAATATAAATTTTGAAACTGACACTACATTCGTGCTAATAAAGGAAGCACAAAGGAGGAAGCACGAAGTTTTTGTCTATGCTCCTAACAATTTAGCACTAAAGCTAAACCATCCAATTGCTCTTGCTCAGAAAGTCAGCGTTGATGATTTTAGTTTTATCTCTAAAGAGGATGTAGCAATCAACTTGAATGAAATGGACATCATATTTATCAGACAGGATCCACCCTTTGATATGCGCTACATTACAACAACCTATATCTTAGAAAAAACCAGCGCATTGGTAATTAACAATCCAACAGAAATAAGAAATTGTCCTGAAAAATTGATAACTTCATTATTTCCAGAGCTAATTCCGCCGACTTTGATCACTGAAAATATATCGATGATTAGAGATTTCTACCACAACTATCAAGATATTATTCTGAAGCCGTTGTATAGTTATGGAGGAAACGATGTAATAAGAATACGAGATGAAAACAGCATTCAAGTGGTAGTGGATCTCATGATAGCAAAATATGAATGTCCTGTAATTGCGCAATCATTTTGTAAAAACATAGATAAAGATAAAAGAATATTGCTACTTTATGGTCAACCAATTGGAGTAATGAAACGAGTTCCAAAAATCAGTGGAGAGATCAGAACAAACATGCGGCTTGGAGCAAGTTTTGAGCCCGCTCAAATGAACGATAGAGACAATGAAATATGTAACAAAATTGGTCCTGAATTAAAGAAAAGGGGGCTAATATTTGTTGGTATTGATATTATAGATGACTTCCTGCTCGAAATTAACACAACTTCACCCACGGGAGTGGTTTATATCAATAAATTATATAATATATCGCTAGAAAAAGACCTTTGGGATGTGTTTGAAGAAAAAGCAAGCAGCCATCAACTAAACCTGTGAACAATTACCTTAACAAACTCAGTAGTCCCATTCTTTATCCCTGTTTTTTTTGTATTATTGGTCATATCACGCAATTTTTGAGAATTATTTAATAGATCAAATAGTACCTCTGTTAGATTTTTTTTTGCTTCACTATTCTGCTCAACTATTACAGCTGCTCCCGAATCTTCAATATATTTTGCGTTATAAAATTGGTGATTATCTTTTGAGTCAGGGTAAGGAATGTATATAGCAGCGCGCCTAGCAAGAGTGATCTCTGCTATTGAAGTTGCTCCTGCTCTGCTAATTACCAAGTGAGCATTGGCTAGTCTATTTCCCATATCATCAAAAAATTCACTTAATTCACAATCGATCTTTTCACTTTTGTATAGACTCTTGACCTTGTTTATATTTTTCTTCGTACATTGCTGCGTCACTCTAATTTTCTTTTTCATTTTAATAGGCAAATTACAAATTACGCTGCTTACCACATCATCAAAAAAATTTGCACCTTGGCTGCCTGCTATGACCAATATGTTTAGGACTTTCTCAGTGCTAGAATGGCTCTGTGCTTTTATATCAACAAAATTTCCTGTAAAAATACATTTATTGCCCTCTGCATATTTAGTCTCCGGAAAGCTGGTTGCAATTAATTTTGCACTCTTGAAAAAGAATCTATTTACTCTCCCTAAAACTGTGTTTTGTTCATGTAAAATTATAGGTATAGAAAGAACTCTTGCTGCAAGAAGAGTTGGAAAAGAAGCGTAGCTACCAAACCCAATTACTAATCTTGGCTTCAATTTTCTGATTTTATATATTGCTAGCACACAACTATACATTAATAAAAGGAAAAACTTAAATTTGTTGCCGCTCGGTTTACGTAATGGTAAGGTGTAGTTTTCTATGTCGGTATTTTTATTTGTTTTTTTATCAGTGAATAATATGCAATTGTATCCTTGTGCCTTTAGTGCTCTTGCTAAAGTTATAGCTGGAAAAATGTGTCCGCCTGTGCCACCTGTTGCTAAAATAATATCCATCTGTAAATAATGAATCCTAGATTGTTAACTGTTATTTAATAATTTGCACGTAGAATTTTATTAAGCTTTATGATAGTTGAGTTAAAAATGCCTAAAAGTAGTAACAGTAAAAAAGAATCTAACGTGAAAAATAAGCCTCAAGAACAAAGAGAAGGCAGAAGCGGAGGTTTTTTAGAACTGCTAAAAAATATAATAAAAATTCTTTTCAATTCGGTTGTTGACCTACCTGAGCACGAGCAGCATAATAAAATGAAAAGCACTAATCTACAACAAGGTTTGGATACTAAAGGAAAAGGCCCAGAAGATCTTCATCCAAAGGCAAAGCTTGAAGTCAAAGAAGCAGCTAAGGGATTGAAAGAAGAGTTACAGAATTCTGATGCTGGTGGTAATCAATCTATTAAAATTAAAGTGCCTAATCAAACTACTACCCAAGACATTGACAACTCTAAAACGATGGAACGTTAGTTCAACTATTTAACGACTCATCATCTGCAGCAAGCACTGATTCGTGTATCATCTCTGAAATGGTTGGATGAGGAAAAATCGTAGATTTTATGTCGAAGTCTGTTCCTTCTAGTTGCTTTGCAAGAGCAAAATTGCTAATTAACTCCGTTACTTCTGCACCTATCATGTGGCTACCCAGAAGTTCGCCTGTCTTTTTGTCTATAATTGTTTTCACTAACCCTTCAGTTTCACTGAGTGCAATAGACTTACCATTAAAGTTAGAGTGAAATTTTCCTATTTTTACATCATACCCACCTCTTATTGCCTGTTCCTCAGTAAGGCCGATGCTCGCTATTTGTGGATGAGAATAAGTGCAATTTGGTATGCATTCTTTTTTTAACGCATGAGCACTTTTACCAGCAATCTTTTCAACGCAGATCACAGCTTCATGGCTCGCTTTATGTGCTAAACATGGTGGGCCAGCTACATCACCTATTGCATACACATTTGATTCACTAGTTTCATACCATTCATTCATTTCAATAAAACCAGAAGGGCTTAATTTAATTTTTGTATTTTCTAAACCTATATTTTCAATATTTGCTTGAATTCCAACCGCAACAATCACCCTATCAAATTCTTTGCTCTCGCCACTACTTAGTAGCACTTGAGCAGAGTCTTTACTTTTAGTAAGAGCTTTTACGCTACTGTTTGTATATATTTTTATCCCCTGTTTTGTGAATATTTCTTCTGCTAGGCCTGAAATGTCTTTATCTTCCAGCGGCAAAATAGTGCTCTTTATCTCTATGATTGTTACATCAACCCCCAAAGTACTATAAAAACTTGCAAATTCTATTCCAATTGCACCAGACCCTATGATTAGTAGTGATTTTGGTAATCTCTCTGGAGTCATAGCGTGCTGCGCATTCCATATTAAATCTCCATCTGCCTCTATTTCAGGCAGATTCCGTGCCCTCACTCCTGTTGCTAAAATGATATGTTTGGAAACAATTTCTTGTTCTTCCTTATCGCCAGCAACTTTTATAGTACTATTGCCTGCAAGTTTACCAAAGCCTTGATGAACTTTGATGTTATTTTTTTTCATCAAATATGCAACACCGCTTGACAATTTATCAACAACGTTTCTTGAGTATTTCACTATTGATTGTATATCAAAACTCGCTCCCTTTACTTCTATACCAAACTCTTTTGATCTTTTTATTAGCCTATAAACCTCAGATGCTCTAAGTAGTGATTTTGTTGGTATACATCCCCAATTTAAGCATATACCGCCTAAATTTTTTTCTTTTTCTACAATTGCAGTTTTAAACCCAAGCTGTGCCGCCCTAATTGCTGCTATATAACCACCAGGACCGCTACCTATAACCGTAATATCATACTCATTCATCAGTTTTCTTCGTATTCAAAAAGATTATATATAACAGATGGAACCCGTATGATCAATATTCAGGTAGCTGACAACATAGAAACGAAAAAACTTGCTTGACAAACTCCGCCAGCCCCCTTATTGTAGTATTAAGGGTATTTCTGACTCAAAACTTGTTTTTGACCTGCAGGCTCAATGACAAAATTCAGTAAAAAACTTAGGGTATTTTTTGGCGGATTACATAAAATTATAGCGGCTGCATGTCTTTTTTATTTTTTCTACATTCAGCCAAATCGCGCTTATTTTAAGCGTTAGCACATTATTACAGCGCCACTTACAGTAATATAGAGTCAAAACTCGCACCACGGGGCTTCTTTTGCCTTTTTTTTCGTTTGGTAAATTTCTTAATGTTTATAGCTAAAGTAACTTAAGAGACCGAAAATGGTCAGCACTCCTTTTTTTGTCATCCCAGTGCCCCTATGATGTCATTCCAGTCTGGAATCTAGTTCTTATTGTACATTTACTTGGTGTAGAGTTAAGTTTTCTGGATCCAAGTAGTCAAGCTACTCGGATGACACCTTGACAATCGTCATCCTGCTACGTGTTAGCGGATGAGATACCGCGAATGAATCGCGGTATGACGTAGGATTGCTGTCATCCCGCTACTTGTTAGCGGCTGAGATACCGCGAATGAATCGCGGTATGACGTAGAAGCTATACTTTTATACTCACCAACTCAGTATCCAATCTGGATCCAAGTGTCAGCTACTTGAATGACACAGTTTTTGCTTAAACCCGTAACGTTCGTACATTTTGCTAAAAGTTCAAATATCAACATCATGCACGTTGAGTGCATTACTATTAATAAAATCACGGCGTGGTTCAACTATATCACCCATTAATATTGAAAATATGGAATCAGCTTCTTCACAATCTCTTATTTCAACCTTCAATAAAGTTCTAGCCTCAGGATTTAACGTAGTATCCCATAGCTGATCAGCATTCATTTCACCAAGACCTTTAAATCTCTGCAGAGTTAAACCTTTTTTACCATAGTCCATTATTATTTTTGCAAGCGTACTTGGAGAAGTGATTTTTATTTCAGTTTCTTGTGACTTTAAAAATGAATCACCATTAAATAAATTACTTATACCATCAAGCAAACTTAATATGCTTTGCATATCTTTGCCTTCAAGCATACTAAGTGCAAATATATATTTGTCTGCCAATCCTTGAAATAATTTAGAGATGTGAATTTCTTTTTCTTCATCCTTTATTTCTACTTCCCAAGTATATTCACTGTACATTAATTTTAAATACTTTAATATCTCATCAGCCGATGATAGAGCATTCTTTTTGCTTAAAATTAGCAATGACTCTAAGAGATTTTGTGGTATTTCTCTATCATAATTTTTGCTAATATTAGAAATGCTAACGCATTTATTCAAAATAAGGCGCAAGTCGTTAAATTCTGTAGCTGTACCACTTAGTGTTAATCTTTTAACTGCTGAGTTTATTATATACTCTTCAAAAGTTTCGTCATCTTTAATATAAGTGTCTTTAGCATTCTTTGTAACTTTATAAAGGGGTGGCTGTGCTATGTATAAGTAGCCTTTTTCAATAACTTCACGCATATGTCTAAAAAAGAAAGTTAGAATCAAAGTTCTTATATGTGAACCATCAACATCTGCATCTGTCATGATGATAATTTTATGATATCTAGCTTTTTCAATATTGAAGTGTTCACTCCCTATTCCAGCACCAATTGCAGTAATTAAAGAGCCTATTTCTGCAGATGAAAAAATACGATCTAAACTTACACGTTCTACGTTTAGAATTTTTCCTCTTAAGGCAAGCACTGCTTGTGTTTTACGATTACGCCCCTGCTTTGCAGTACCACCTGCTGAATTACCCTCTACTATAAATAATTCCGATAACTTAGGGGCTTTTTCCTGGCAATCAGCAAGCTTTCCTGGCAGAGTTGCAATATCAATATTGTTTTTGCTTTTAACTAACTCTCGTGCTTTTCTTGCGGCTTCTCTTCCTTTTGCTGATCTGATTGCTCTTTCTACTATACTTGCTGCCAATTTGGGATCAGTTTCAAGGATTGTGCTCAATTTATCAGAAACTATGCTCTCCACAACTGTACGCGCTTCAGAACTAACTAGCTTGTCTTTTGTTTGTGAAGAAAACTTAGGGTCAGGCATCTTGAGAGATAAAACACAAGTTAAACCTTCTCTAACATCCTCTCCAGTTAAATTTACTTTTGCTTTCTTTAAAAACCCTTCATTAGTTGCATAGTTATTGATACATCTAGTTAGTGCAGATCTAAATCCTGCCAAATGCGTACCACCATCTCGTTGCCTTATATTATTCGTGAAGCATAACATATGTTCATAGTAGGAATCATTCCATTCCATCGATATTTCCAAGCTGATGCCAAGATCTTCTGCATCTCCTTTCATACTGGCAATTTTAGTTACATGTGTCTTATTCTTATCTAAGTACCGCACAAAATTCGCTGTACCAAAATTGTCTTTAGATTGATTGCTCTGATTGAAATGAGATTCTGTATATGGTTCATTGCGCAGATCACGTAAAGTAATGTCGATATTTGAATTTAAAAATGCTAATTCTCTTATACGACTTTCAAGCGTTGAGTAACTGAAATTAATGCCATTAAAAGTCTCTGTTGATGGCATGAACGTGACTTTAGTTCCTCTTTTGTTTGTATTTTCGTTGACTACCTTTAAAGGTTCAATAGACTCACCATCTTCAAAGCGCATAAAGTGTTCTTTCTTATTGCGCCAAATAGTTAATTCCAACCAGCTTGATAATGCATTCACAACTGAGATTCCAACACCATGTAATCCCCCAGAAACTTTATAGGTATTACTGTCAAATTTACCACCAGCATGGAGTTGAGTCATTATTACCTCTGCTGCTGATATTCCTTCTTCTTCATGAAGGTCAGTTGGAATGCCACGACCATTATCAGTTACAGATACTGAACCATCTTTATTTATGCTAACTTCAATTTTATCACAATATCCAGCTAAAGATTCATCTATTGCGTTGTCAACAACCTCATATACCATGTGGTGCAAGCCAGATCCATCGTCAGTGTCACCAATGTACATACCTGGACGTTTCCTTACAGCATCAAGACCCCTTAAGATTTTTATTGCATCGGCATTATAACTATTTTCCATTAGATTGCTTCGTTTATGAATGTTAATTAATATTACATCCAGATATACTAGTTAGCAACATTTTTAAACTGATAACCCACATTAAAAGCACAACTTTACGAACGTTTATTTTTTAAGGACAGCAAATGGTGTCATTCCAATGCGTCTTCCATAACTGTACGAACATTCATTTTTGAAGGTAAATTGCACAACAGATGATGTCATTCCAGTCTGGAATCCAGAAATTTTGCTTATAACTGAGCTGATGAGCTAAAGGTAGTTGTCTTACGCTAAAACAAACGTTTTTAATTAAGTTGCATAGAAGCTGGATCCCAGTGTCTGGGCACTGGGATGACACCTCACTGGTGGGAATTGCTCCCAAACTACAACGTTCGTACAGTTGTGTATGTCTTCCCATGGAGATTGCTCTCAAATCATAATGCTCATGCAGTTGCGTGCTCGACTAATTAACAGAAAAATCTATAATTCAGTTTACGTATTTTCTTATCTCAGCCAAAATCTTATCAGATTGACTTTCGTCTGAATTTAAATCAGCTGCAAAGTGTGTAACATATTTTCCTCCAGGGCCAATAAGATATATTATCGAAGAATGGTTGATTTCTTCTTCTCCGTCTACTTTGCTTGCATATACTTTATATTTCGCAACTACTTCGTCTATTTTTTCTCTTTCACCAGTTAACATTTGTATTCTATGGTCAAATTGCTGCTGAAATTCTTTAAGTCTTTCCGTGCTATCGCGCTCAGGATCAACTGTGATGAAGAATGTTTGTAGCTTGTTGGTAGTTTTCTCATCTAACTTTGCAAGTGTTTCTGAAATTATCCCAAGGTTCATAGGACAAATTCTTTTACATGAGGAAAATCCAAAGAAAATCATCATGTATTTATCTTTAAAATCACTACTGCGCAGAATCTGTCCGTCCTGATTAATTAAAGAAAAATCTCCGCCTATCTTAACTTCCGCGTTGTGAATCGCTGCCGGGGCAAATATTCCTTTTTTAGTGAAATAACAATAACCTAAAAAAACAACTGCTAATGCTGCTAGCACATTAGATAACAATCTTATAAACCTTACCATTAGAATGCTCTCAGTAAAATCAAATTGTATCTTTATTGGTTAACCTATTCAATATATTTATCCCAAAGTGTATTGTTAATTTTGTCTAACAGTTTCTTATGTTCATCAATTTCTTCACTATTTGGTGAATGTTCTCTGGGAGTTAGATTACGCACTTTATGCTGAACGAATGTAGAGTTACTGTCCTGATTGCATTCATTATCAAACAGAAAGGTTTGTAACCCTCCTGTAAGTTCAACATATACCTTTGCAAGCAATTGAGCATCAACTAGTGCTCCGTGCAATTCTCTATTCTCTAGCGATATATCAAAACGCTTACATAATGCATTCAAAGAAGCAGGTGATCCTACGAATTTTTTCCTCGCAAGAGGTAATGTATCTAGCACTCTATCTGAGGAAATTAACCCAGCATTCAGCTTGCTTAACTCCATGTTAAGGAACTTAACATCGAATTCAGCGTTGTGAATTACCAAAATATCATTAGATATAAAGTCAAGAAATTCAAGTGCAACATCTGAGAATAATGGTTTATCTTCTAAAAATTCTTCACTAATACCGTGAATCTTAAACGAGTGATAAGGTATATCTCTTTCTGGGTTAAGGTACCGATGGAGTACTTTACCTGTTGGAATACGATTAATTAATTCCACACACCCTATTTCAATAATTCGATGACCAGATCCAGTGTCAAGACCTGTCGTTTCAGTGTCAAGTACTATTTCGCGCAGCTTGCTTTCCATGGTTAACTCTAAATGAAACTAATCTTACTTGTCATTTGTCTTATCGTTATTTGTCTTTTTATAGTTAATAGAAACAAGCAACCAGCTTGGGTCTGATGAATTAACATTTTTTTTGAATTGCCATACATCCTCAACTTTATTAATGGTGGATGTGCTACCTGATATTATATTTTCTGAGCTATCTTTAATAAAGTTAATTTGCTCTGAAAGGAAATATACTGCAATAAACACTGTGTTTTTTACTAGCTTTATTTCTAAAATCTTTTGTGAAACGATAGAAACAATTATAGACTCGTGCACCTCTTTACGATGTTTAATCTTCTCTGCAAAATTATCATATAAGTCTTTATCGAGAAGTGGTTTTAACTGAGACAAATTTCCTTGATTAAAATACTTTATTATTAATTCAAAAGCTATGCTTGAACCTTCTATAAAGTGGGAAATAGAAAAATCTTTGTTTTTTTTTAATATTTGTTCATAAGTAACTTTTATTGAATTTTCATCGTTGCTATCAATGTAACCCTCAATGTTTTCTACTACATCTTCTTTACTTCGGCTTACATCCAACACACTAGTTAGCTTTTTTAGATTGAGATTGGCTGACCTTCCTAAAGAATTATACAAACGTGAAAAAATGAACGCCGCTAATAAAGTATATATTACAAGCTCTATCATAGTAACTCAACTCCTTGGCATATAAAGTATCCGAACATTATTAATTATTAATGAAAATATGTTTTTCATATCAACTTATAATCAGGTTTGCTATTCGTTTGTAAATGAATATATTATATAAGAAAGTATTAAATATCTCAACTTAATTAAAGGAGACGTAAGAAATGCCACAACAAAAAATGAGAATTCACGGTCAATATGTTAAAGATCTATCGTTTGAGAATCCGAATTCGCCATTCCTTTCTTCAAATAAAGCTCCCGATATTAATGTAATGGTTAATATCAATTCAGCGAAACTAGAAGGAATGGAAAACAAAGAAGGAGTAAATGAAGAAAAATCTTTCCATGAAATTACTTTACATATAGAAGTCAGAGCAACGATAAAAGATGAAGGTATAAAAGATGGCGTAGCTTTCATTTGTGAGACAAAATATTGTGGCATTTTTTCAATAGAAAATTTTAAAGAGTTGAGTGAGGAAGAGGTAAGACAAGCTTTGTTTATTGGCGGACCTACTTTTCTTTTCCCTTTTGCAAGAGAAACAATTGCAAGAGTTACAAGCAGTGGTGGATTTCCCCCATTGATGCTAGATCCTATAGATTTCGAAACTATGTACGAGCAGCAAAGTCAACAACAAAGAAGTAACGGTAGTAATTCCAATTTTAACTAATATGATGTAACCTGATGAATAATTCTTTAAACGCAAAAACGACTTTAAACATTGACGGGAAGTCATACAACTATTTTAGCCTAAATAGTGCTAGTGAATTTTTAGGAATAGATGTAACTAAATTGCCCTGCTCACTTAAGGTTCTGCTTGAAAATTTATTGCGCAATGAAGATGGAGTAAACGTAAAGCTGGATGATATAAAAATACTAGCAAGTTGCGTTAATAAACACGCTAATCATGAAATTAGCTACAAGCCAGCAAGGGTGTTGATGCAAGATTTTACAGGGGTTCCTGCTGTCGTCGATTTAGCTTCTATGCGGAGTTATGTCAAGAAAAATGGAGGCGATCCAAGCAGCATAAATCCGTCTGTGCCCGTTGATCTTGTGATCGACCATTCTGTTCAAGTAGATAGTTATGGAAGTGTTTCCGCATTCAGTAAGAATGTTGAGCTAGAAGTAAAAAGAAATTTGGAGAGATATCAATTCTTAAAGTGGGGAGAATCATCCTTCACAAATTTTAGAGTAGTACCGCCAGGTACTGGAATTTGCCACCAAGTGAATCTTGAGTATTTAGCGCAAGTTGTATGTAATAAGGATGGGGTTTTGTATCCTGATACTTTGGTTGGTACGGATAGCCATACTACGATGGTTAACGGGTTATCAGTCCTTGGTTGGGGTGTTGGAGGCATAGAAGCTGAGTCTGTGATGCTTGGTCAACCAATTAGTATGGTAATTCCAGAAGTAGTTGGATTTAAATTAATTGGCAGACTGCCGGAAGGAGTAACTGCGACTGATTTAGTGCTGACGGTTACCAATATCCTAAGAACAAAGGGTGTTGTTGGTAAGTTTGTAGAATTTTATGGTGATGGTTTAGATTATTTATCTTTGGCAGATAGGGCAACTATAGCAAACATGGCCCCAGAGTATGGCGCAACTTGTGGATTTTTTCCAATTGATCAGAAAACGCTAGATTATTTAAGCTTAACCGGAAGGCCAGAAAAGCTAGTTGAGGCTTATGCGAAAGAGCAAGGATTGTGGCGTGGCAATAATGAGTTAGCATTTTTTGACACACTAGAGCTTGATTTATCAAGCGTGAAGCCAGTAATGGCTGGTCCCAAAAGACCACAAGATAAGGTTTTTCTTTCACAAGTGGCAGAGTCTTTTTCTAAATCATTTTCAGTTAACGAATCAAAGGAAAGTGATAAGCTTCAAGATGGAAGTGTAGTTATTGCAGCAATAACAAGCTGCACTAACACCTCAAATCCAAGTGTAATGATTGCTGCAGGTCTTGTAGCTCGTAATGCAATTAAACTTGGATTAAAATCAAAGCCTTGGGTTAAAACTTCTCTTGCTCCAGGGTCACAAGTTGTAACAGAATATTTAGAAAAGTCTGGATTGCAGGTAGATCTAAATGCTTTGGGTTTTAATCTAGTTGGATATGGTTGCACAACTTGCATTGGGAATTCTGGTCCACTTAATAAAGATATAGAAGATGGCATTAAAAACAAAAATTTAACTGTTGCTGCAGTTTTATCTGGTAATCGTAACTTTGAAGGAAGAATTCATCCGTTAGTCAAAGCTAATTACTTGGCATCTCCTCCACTTGTTGTTGCATATGCACTTGCTGGTACTGTGCAAACTGATTTGACAAAAGATTCAATATGCAAAGATAAGAATGGAAATGATGTCTATCTCAAAGATATATGGCCAACAAACAATGAAATCGAAGATTGTGTTAAAAATGTGGTAACACGTGAGATGTTTATACAAAAGTATAAGGATGTTTTTTCTGGTGATGAACATTGGCGAAAGATAAAGTGTGAAAAAAGTGAAATCTATAATTGGGATGCAAACAGCACTTACATACAAAATCCGCCTTATTTTGATAATTTATCACCTAAAAATAATAAAATCGATATAAAAGGTGCACAAATATTGGCAATGTTTGGCGATAGCATAACCACTGATCACATTTCCCCTGCTGGAAATATTGCCTCAAGTAGTCCTGCAGGTATATATTTAAAAAATCTTGGAATTGAGCCACAGGACTTTAATTCGTATGGGTCTCGTCGTGGTAACCACAATGTAATGATGCGTGGGACTTTTGCTAACATTAGAATAAAAAATGAAATGGTAAGCATCGAAGGCGGCTATACAAAATATATTCCTTCTCAAGAAACTATGTCGATTTTTGATGCAGCAATGCGCTACAAGGAAACTCTCATCATTGTGGCAGGAAAGGAGTATGGCACAGGTTCAAGTAGGGATTGGGCAGCAAAGGGTACTTTATTGTTGGGGATTAAAGTTGTAATTGCAGAAAGCTTTGAGCGTATACATAGGTCCAACTTGGTCGGCATGGGTGTTCTTCCACTTATATTCCAAAATGGAATAACCAGAAAGATATTTGATGGTAGTGAGGTAATAAGCATAAAAGGTGAAATAGTGCCAGGTGGAAATCTAGAATGTATCATCAAAAGAAAGGATAATTCAAAGCAATCAATTCAACTCAAATGCTGTGTACAAACCGCAACTGAGATTAAATACTTAATGCATGGCGGAGTGTTAAGCTACATACTTGCACAATCCTTTTAAAGTTATTGCATGGACTTCTTTTAGCCAGCCCTGATCCCTTTATAAATAACAATTTGCTCTGTGCAAAGTTGTGATATAATTTTACCTTACATATAGTAAAAGTGTTTTATAGATAATTATGATTACCTCTATACAAGAACCTAACGAATTGAGAAAACGTTTACAAGGATTTTATCGTGCTGATGAGAAAAGTTATGTACGCCGCCTTATAGAAAAAACAGAGCTTTCGGCTGATTCAAAAAATAGAATTTATAATATAGCAAAACAAGTTATTGAAAAGATTAAAGGCAACAAATTAGATGTCATAGATTCTTTCATGCAGCAATACTCGCTTCCCAACGACGAAGGAATAGCGCTTATGTGTCTTGCTGAGTCACTACTTAGGATACCAGATGATTATACAATAGATGAGCTAATCAAAGATAAAATTGCCAATCAAGAATGGAGTAAATATTTAGGACATTCTTCTTCATTGTTCGTCAATGCTTCCACGTGGAGTTTAATGATAGGAAGTAGTATATTGAGAGATAATGAAGGCGATTCGAAGTTCTATTACGCAATTTCTAAATTACTTAAAAATTTAGGAGAGCCGATTATTCGCAAAGCAGTAAAACAAGCAATGTCTATGCTTGGTAAGCATTTTGTTATTGGAGAGACTATAGAGAAAGCACTGGAAAATGTAAAACCAAATGATAATAGCAAATTCTTATGCTCTTTTGATATGCTTGGCGAAGCTGCTCACACAGCTGAAGATGCAGAAGAGTATTTTGATTCATACATGCACTCAATAAAAGCTATAGGTGAATCCACTGAAATAAATGATTGTTTTAAATCGCATGGAATTTCAATCAAACTTTCTGCTTTACACCCACGTTATGAATTCAGCCAATTCGATAATATAGCTGAAGAGTTGAGAGCTAAACTGCTAGAGCTTTGTCATGAAGCAAAAAAGTACAATATTTCATTATGCATAGATGCAGAAGAATCAGAAAGACTTGAGATGTCATTAGTTTTATTCGAGCAATTGCGTCTTGATGACTCACTTTCTGAGTGGGAAGGGCTCGGCTTGGCTGTACAAGCATATCAAAAACGTGCTTTGTCTGTTCTTGACTTCGTGGAGGATGTTGCTATTCGGTCAAACCATAAAATTATGGTTAGGCTTGTAAAAGGTGCATATTGGGATTCAGAGATCAAGCGTACGCAAGAATTGGGATTAAATGATTACTCAGTATTTACAAGAAAAAGCTATACTGACGTATCTTACCTCGCGTGCGCACAGAAACTTTTGAGTAAACCAAACAGCTTTTACCCATGCTTTGGAACTCATAACGCCTATACTTTTGCTTCTATCATGGAACTTGCTGATAAAAACCACCCTGGATTTGAATTTCAACGCTTACATGGAATGGCAAAAGACTTATATGATTATGCAATGTCAGAACTTGCAACAAGCATCAGTTGCCGTATATATGCACCAGTTGGTAAACGTAGTGATTTATTACCATACCTTGTTAGACGTCTTCTTGAAAATGGAGCTAATAGTTCGTTTATCAATCAAATAAATGATTCTAACGTTAAAATTGAAGAGTTAGTTTTAGATCCGTCAGAAAAAGCTAAAAGCTTGGAGTATGAACCTCATCCAAATATTCCATTGCCACAAGATATTTTGAAAGAAGAAAGAAAAAATTCCTTAGGAATGGATATTAGTGATTCAATTATAGTTTCGCAACTTGCAAATGATATAAAAAAATTTAGTGAAAAGAAATGGCAAGTTGGACCAATAATTGACGGACAGTCACTTTTTGATGATGCCAAGTTTACTGAAGTGGTGAATCCTGCACATTTGGAGCATGTAATAGGAGAAGTGTCGAACGCAACAAGCGATCAAGCTTTAAACGCTCTTGAAATAGCACATAGTACTTTTACTGAATGGCAGAATGTTTCAGCAGTAGAGCGCGCTAAATACCTCGAAAAAGCTGCAGATTTGCTTGAAGAAAGGATGAAAGAGTTGATTTACATTCTGATCGTAGAAGCAGGAAAAATTTTATCTGATGCAATAGCGGAAGTAAGAGAGGCAGTGGATTTCTTACGTTACTACGCAACGATAGCAAAAAATGAACTGAACGACTGGAAAAAATTGCCAGGTCCAACGGGTGAAGATAACTTCATCTTTTTTGAAGGCAGAGGAGTTTTCCTGTGTATATCACCATGGAATTTTCCACTTGCTATCTTCATTGGGCAGGTTTCAGCTGCACTTGCAGCAGGTAATGCGGTGCTGGCAAAACCGGCAGAGCAAACGCCGATTATTGCCTACGAAGCTGTTAAGATACTACATGAAGCTGGGATACCAAAAAATGTGTTACACCTCATTCCTGGGGATGGTGGATATTTAGGCAAAATATTAGTTCCAGACAATAGAATTGCTGGAGTAGCTTTTACTGGCTCAACACAAACTGCTCAAATAATTAATAAAATGCTTGCGGATAGGGATGGTCCTATTGTACCGCTTATTGCTGAAACAGGAGGGCTCAATGCTATGATTGTTGATAGCTCCGCTCTCTTAGAGCAAGTGACTACAGATGTTGTACTTTCTGCGTTTCGCAGTGCCGGCCAACGCTGTTCTGCACTTAGAGTGCTGTTTATTCAAGAGGACATAGCAGAGAAGCAGATAAAAATGATATGTGGTGCAGCGCAAGAACTCAAGATTAGTGACCCAATACAACTTAGTACTGATATTGGTCCAATAATTGACAAAGCATCTATCGATATGCTAACTCAACATACGCAAAAAATGTCAGAGGACGAAGATTCAAATCTGTTATTTAAAGTACCCATGGATACAAATTCTCATAATGGTTATTTCTTTCCTCCATATATTTATGAGATACAAAAAATTTCGCAATTAAAGCAAGAAGTATTTGGTCCTATTTTGCATATCATACGTTTTAACAAGTCAAATTTGAATGAAGTTATAAATGATATAAACAATACAGGATATGGGCTCACGTTTTCTTTGCAGAGTCGGATACAAAGTCAAATTGACACTATAAGTAAAAAAATATCAGTTGGAAATGTCTACATCAACCGTAACCAGATAGGTGCAGCAGTTGGGATACAACCATTTGGTGGTAGAGGACTATCTGGCACTGGGCCAAAAGCTGGTGGTCCTCATTATTTACAGCGTTTTTCTACAGAAAAAGTTGTAAGTGTTAACACTACAGCATTCGGTGGTAACACTACACTTATGTGTTTGGATTAATTTGCGGGCCCTAATTTTTCTCCTATCTTACCCCTAAGCTAGACGTTCGTGCAGTTATGTACACAGCGCTAAGATCCGAAAAGGACCAGCTTATGCACTGAAATAAAGCGGCTCCAAAGGAAGTCTTATCTTTAAACAAAAGAAAAAAGCTGCTATAATCTGAATAAAAGCATTATAAATGAAATGAATGTGAAAAATATCTTATTAGCGCTTTTAGTACAAACGGTATTCAGTTTGCCGCTATTTGCAGCTGATCCTGTTTTGCTCAACTGCATTGAAACTCCAGAAATATATGACCTTGATGCAAGGCCAAAAAATTTTAGCTCTTCAAACAATTTAAGAAGGAAAGCTGGTTCTCCAAATAGTGCAATAGGAGAATTAATACACATAGTGGGTAGAATTACTGATATAAACTGTTTACCAATACAAAATGCTGTAGTTTCTATATGGCACGCGAATTCACGCGGCGTGAACCATTACGATGAGAATATAGAGGATAATCAACTCGATCCGAATTTTGCTGGATCAGGAAGGTTTGTAGTGAATAATCTTGGCTATTATAATTTTATTACGATAGCACCTGGTAAAATTGGTGAGAGAGCTCCACATATTAACTTTCTAGTTCAACATCCAGATTTTCCAGAATTCACAACGCAAATGTTTTTTGCTGACCATAATTGCGATAATTGTGCTGATCCTGTTCTTGGAGATTTTGTTAGTAATGGGCTTGCAAGCCTTCTCATAACACCATTTACTTACAGTGATCAGGTCATAAAAACCTATACGTTTAACATTACCTTGGGTGGATATAATAAGTTCTCTAATAAAAGATAAAAACCCTTGCATGTAAGGTAGTCCATAGTAAACTTGAATGTTATTGTACTTAGGATGTATATGAAAAATATCTTACTGATGTTTTTGCTATGTTTTATGTACAGTTTACAATTATTTGCAACGGAGATGCCAGCAATGAAAATAACAATTTCTAAAATTTCGCCCGATTTTAAAACAATAGTAATGGGTTTATTTGAGGACAACGAAACCGTAAATGATGGCGGAGTTTTGCAAGGAAAACAGATCATAGATAATATAAAGCAATTTAGCGATTTTAATGGAAGCTTTGGTGAATTTTCTTCTACCATTTTACCAGAAGGAAAAAACGTTGTAGTTGTTGGACTTGGTAAGAAGGATGAATGGAATGAAAATAAAGAATTAAATATTGGTGGTAAAATATATTGTGAGCTAAGCAGATTAAAAATTAAGAAAGCAGCGATTTTAATCGAAGGTAGTGCAGCAAATGTTGCATATGGTGCGTTTCTGCGTAGTTTTAAGTTTGATAAGTATAAAACTAAAAAGGATGAGAAAATTACAGAGGTAGAGGAAATTACCGTATTAGTAAAAGATGAGCAATTAAGTAATGCTGAAAGATCATTTGAGCACTCAAGGCAAGAAGGTGAGAGTATATTCCTTGCGCGCTCTTTTATAACAGAGCCTCCTAACATTCTATATCCAGAATCCTATGCTGATCATATAAAAAAAGAGCTTACTAAGCTTGGCCTTGAAATCGAAGTGCTTGATAAAAAGCAGATGGAAGAGAAAAAAATGGGAGCCTTGCTTGGAGTCGCACAAGGAAGTAGTAAAGAACCAAAATTAGTAGTGATAAAATGGAATGGGGCTTCTAAAGAACAAAAGCCAATAGCTTTTGTTGGTAAAGGTATAACGTTTGACACTGGTGGAGTATCACTCAAACCTTCACGTGGTATGGAGTCGATGAAATATGACATGGCAGGCTCTGCTGCTGTAGTTGGGGTGATGCATGCTTTAGCAGGACGAAAAGCAAAAGTAAATGCAATCGGCGTGGTTGCACTTGCAGAGAATGCAGTGGGTGGTAATGCTCAAAGGCCGAGTGATGTAGTAACTTCAATGTCTGGACAGACGATAGAAGTGTTGAACACCGATGCAGAAGGAAGGCTCATACTTGCAGATGCTTTATGGTATACGCAAGACAGATTCTCACCAAAATTTATGATTGATCTTGCAACTTTAACTGGTGCTATAGTGGTTGCACTTGGAAATAACGAATATGCTGGTCTTTTTTCAAATAATGATGAATTAGCAAACCGTCTGATTGATGCAGGAAATGAAGTAAGTGAGAAGTTATGGCGTTTTCCTATGAATGAAACTTATGACAAAATTATTGATTCACCGATTGCTGATGTTCAAAACATCGCTCCTGCAGGCTCTGGTGGAGATAGCATAATGGCTGCACAGTTTTTACAGCGTTTTGTGAATGAAACTTGCTGGGCACATTTAGATATCGCAGGCACTGCTTGGTACGAAAAAGGTACTGACATTTGTCCAAGAGGAGCAGTAGGTTTTGGTGTAAGGTTACTTAATAAGTTGGTTAAAAAGTACTACGAAGCCAATGATTAAAGGTCTTTATACTGGATTTATGGCTTGACTCACAGCTACATGAACGTTTATTTTCGAGGCGCAGCAAATGAAAGTAGCTGATGCATATTTCTTTTTTTCTGGTCAAGCACTGGAATGATATCAAGGAGTAACTTTTTATTTAAACAATGATTATAATAAGAGATCTATTGAAATTTTAAAGTTATTAAATATTGACGCTATATACTTAAGTGTTAAAATAGAATGAAAAGTTTTTAGGAGTTTATATGGCAGTAGGTGGGAAAGCAAAGACAGCTAGTAAAAATAACCCTACTCAGCGTAAGAAGGCCGAGCAAAAAATGTATAAAGATAAACCGGTAAAACCTGTTAGATATATAGATCGTGACTCGCGCATGAATTATATGTCTGCTCAATATGACAACGGCAATCTGGTTGAAGATGAGGTAAGCGGCAATCCTATAAAGTGGGAAGCTGTATAATAGTTGTGGTTAAAGTTACTATTAATTCTAAGGAATGTGAAGTAGAGCATGGGCTCACTATAATTCAAGCTTGTGAAGTCGTGGGCGTTGAAATTCCACGTTTTTGCTATCATGAGCGTTTAGCAATTGCTGGTAACTGCAGAATGTGTTTGGTTGAAGTTGAGGGTGGGCCTCCAAAACCAGTAGCCTCTTGTGCAATGCCAGTTGCAGAAGGGATGGTTATTCACACTGATACCCCTAAGGTTAAAAAAGCACGTGAAGGTGTGCTTGAGTTTTTGCTAATTAACCACCCGCTTGATTGCCCAATTTGCGATCAAGGTGGTGAATGCGATTTGCAAGATATCACGATGGCTTATGGGAAAGGAACCAGCAGACTTGATGAGCATAAGAGGGCTGTGCCAAAAAAACACTTCGGACCACTGATTGAGACTGCGATGAATCGATGCATTCATTGCACTCGGTGTGTTAGATTTTTGTCTGATGTTGCAGGTACAAATGAACTTGGAGGAATCGGAAGGGGAGAAAATGTAGAGATTAGCACTTACATAAAAAGGCATATTAGTTCTGAATTATCTGGAAATATCATAGATCTCTGCCCGGTAGGGGCTTTAACTTCAAAGCCTTACTCCTTTACAGCGCGTCCATGGGAGCTATCACATTGTGAGACTATAGATGTGCTAGATGCTGTGGGAAGTAGCATTAGAGTTGATTATCGTGGCCTGGAAGTTATGCGAATATTACCAAGACTGAGCGAAGAGGTAAATGAAGAATGGATATCAGATAAAACCCGCTTTGCCTATGATGGACTAAAAGTTCAGCGTCTTGATCAACCTTATGTAAAAAAAGATGGTAAATTAGCCCCAGTTGATTGGAATGAAGCATTAACTATTGCTGCAAAGAAATTAAAGAATACAAAATCAAATAAAATAGCTGCAATTGCAGGTGATTTAGCAGATTGTGAGTCTATGCTTCTACTCAAAGAAGTGATGCAGAAGCTCGGCTCGGGGAATATAGACTGCAGGCAAGATGGTGCAAAGCTTATACCAAGTAATCGCGGATCTTATGTGTTCAATACCACTATCCAGGGTATAGAGAATGCAGATTTGTGTCTGCTTATAAATACAAATCCAAGGATAGAAGCACCGATCATTAATGTAAGATTGAGAAAGAGATATTTACAGGGCAACTTTCCTATTGCAAGTGTTGGTCCTAACATTGAATATTTGTATCATGTTGAGAAATTGGGCGATAATCCTGATGTTTTGAGTAAAATAGCAAATGGAAATCATAAGTTCTGTGAGCTGCTGGTAGCCGCCCAAAACCCTATGCTGATCATTGGTCAAGATGCATTAATAAGAGATGATTCTGAATCAATTCTAATTCTAGCTGGCAAAATTGCAGAAAAATTTAACATGATCAGAGATGATTGGAATGGCTTTAATGTGCTGCATAAAGCTGCAGCAAGAGTCGGTGGTCTGGACGTTGAGTTTGTTCCTGAAAAAGGTGGAAAAGACACTAATCAGATACTGGAAAATGCAGAAAGTGGTGACATAGAAGTGGTTTATCTTCTTGGTGCAGATGAAATTGATACATCAAAATTAGAAAATACATTTGTAATTTATCAAGGTCATCACGGTGATAAGGGTGCACATGTGGCAGATGTTATCTTGCCTGGTGCTGCATATACAGAAAAATATGCAACTTATGTAAACACTGAAGGTCGAGTGCAAAGAACAAATTTAGCTGTATTCCCACCTGGTGAAGCAAAGGAGGATTGGTTAATTATTAAAAATCTTTCACAATATTTAGACCTTTCTTTACCGTATGATAGTTTATTTGATGTGAGAAAAAAATTAGATACTATCGGTCCACAGTTTAGAAATGCCGATCAAGTGGTAAAAAACACATGGGTGCCAATTAGCAATGATGGGATAAGCTTAAGTAATACACCTTTCACTTTAAAGGAGTGTAATTTTTATATGACGGATTCAATAAGTCGCGCTTCAAAAATAATGGCAGATTGTACTAAAGCTTTTTATGAACACGCTAGTTAATATTTTATTTATTTTAGTACCGCTACTACTTTCAGTTGCGTACTTGGTATACTTTGAGCGTAAGGTTATTGGTGCAATTCAACTGAGACACGGCCCAAGTGTAGTTGGACCTTTTGGGCTATTGCAGCCATTTGCAGATGCTATTAAGCTACTGATTAAAGAGCCGATAATACCATTTAGAGCGAGCACCATACTGTTCATTATGGCTCCAATGCTTACCTTTATCTTGGCATTAATTGCCTGGGCAGTTATACCGTTTGGTGCTGAAGTAATTGTAGAAAATGGCCAGCAAGTAGTGATTCCTAAGGTTATAGCAAATATTAATGTTGGAGTGCTTTATGTGCTAGCTATATCGTCGCTGGGAGTATACGGCGTAATTATTGCAGGCTGGTCAAGCAATTCTAATTATGCATTTCTTGGCGCTATACGGTCGGCTGCTCAGATGATTTCATATGAAGTTTCAATAGGCTTAATAGTTGCTACAGTTGTTGTTACAACTGGTACGTTGAACCTTGGAGAGATGGTGGTAGCGAAACACAACATGCCATTTTGGGTTGATTTGCTACTAATGCCTATAGGAATAATATTTTTTATTTCTTTGCTTGCAGAAACTAATCGTCACCCATTTGATTTACCAGAAGCTGAAGCAGAGCTTGTCTCTGGATATAACGTTGAATATTCATCCATGCCTTTTGCCCTCTTTTTTCTTGGAGAATATGCAAATATGATTCTAGCAAGTGCTATGATGACGATATTCTTTCTAGGAGGATGGTATCCGCCGCTGGAGTTCAGTTTACTTTACAAAATTCCAGGTTTGATTTGGTTCGTTTTGAAGATAGTTATACTTTTGTTCGTATTTATTTGGATTAGAGCAACAATACCTCGCTATCGATATGATCAGCTAATGCGTCTTGGTTGGAAAGTGTTTCTGCCAATATCGGTGCTTTGGGTGGTACTCATTTCAGGAGTGTTGCTCTTTACTGGGAATTTACCTGGGTCCAATGTTTAATTTTCCAAATACAAGATTAAGGCGCAGGCGCTCGAGCAAATGGGTTCGCAATTTAACAAGTGAAAATAGTCTATCAGTAAATGATCTGGTTCTTCCTCTGTTTGTTCACGACAGAAAAGAAACAACTGAACCAATTTCTGGCTTACCAGGCGTAAAGTGTTATTCAATAGATGGATTAGTGTCTATAGTTAAGGAAGCTAAAGATTTAGGAATTAATGCTGTTGCAATTTTTCCTGTAGTTGATAGTAAACTAAAATCTGAAAACGCTGAGGGAGCATATAATTCTGACAACTTAATCTGCAAAGCAATCCGTGCTGTAAAATTAAAGGTACCTGAAATTGGTATTATTGCAGACGTTGCACTGGATCCATACACTATTCATGGCCATGACGGCATTTTAAAAGATAATCAGATGGATGTAGAAAACGATGAAACTATATCAGTACTGTGTAAGCAAGCACTTGCTTTAGCGAAGGCAGGATGTGATATAGTTGCTCCTTCTGATATGATGGATGGTAGAATAGGAAGAATCAGAAAATCATTAGATGATAATAACTTTCAAGACGTATTAATATTATCTTATGCGGTGAAATATTGCTCTAGCTTCTATGCTCTATTCAGGCAAGTCGTTGGTTCATGTGGGCTATCACATTCTATAGACAAAAGTGGTTATCAAATGGATTATAAAAATGCGCACGAAGCAATGTGCGAAATTGAAATGGATATAAATGAAGGTGCAGATTTTATTATGATTAAACCAGGTATGCCATATTTGGATATTATCAAAACAGCAAGTGATAAGTTTAATTTTCCGATTTTTGCTTACCAAGTAAGCGGTGAGTACGCAATGATAAAAGCTGCTGCAAATAATGGCTGGCTAGATTATGACAAGGTGATTTATGAATCTTTGATTGGTTTCAAACGTGCGGGTGCAAGTGCAATATTCACTTACGCTGCACTTGATATTGCAAAAAATTTAAGTGCACAAGCCCTATAAAATTACTAAATTTTTGGCGCATGTTCTTCTACTGTTGCTGTATATTACCTAAAATTTTCCAATACATGTTTTAAGTTATTGATAAGTCCGTTACAATACAGTATTATAAATAATATAAACCAAGTGTTACTTAGAGCATGGGGATTTTTTTTAAATTTTTGGGAAAGATGCTAGGTAAGGTTTTTCCTGCCAAAACAGTAAGCTCTTTTTTGGGAATAGGATATTTACCAGGTTGGCAGAACTATTGGTCTTCTTTTTTAATATTATTTATTGTCGATGTTATATTGATTTTTACATATGGAGGCGAATATTTACTATATAAAATGCCAAATTCAGGAATAGTTGTAGCTGCTGTTTTTACAAAATTGGCAATAGTTATGTTAGTAATACAATTAATTGGAATATTTATTTTTCATGCTCAGGACCCTTCAGCAAACAGTGGTGAAGAAATAGTAATACAAATAGCGTCAGGGCAAGTATTGACTGTAGCACTTTCAATGCCAGCAATAATGTCAATTTATTATACTGTAAGTAAACTCTATGGGAGTATATGTAAGCAGATGTTTCAATGCCCATTTTGGTTTAATGATTTTATGCACTTTTTCTTTTTTCTTATGATACCTTACGTATTTTTTAATGTCGTAGAAGTGATAAAACCATGGCCAATAAGTTCAATACAACTCAGCTATAATAATGCAATTTCAATTACATTTGAGGGGATTTTTCACACATTTTATGCGGTGATTTTACTGTATTTAACAGCATTTATATTCTGCGATTTAACTATGCATGATGCAATTGTCCTAAATAAAAGCATAATTCAGTATGTGAGGGAAAGTTCAGCAGTTTTAGGTGATTATTTACATAGTGCTGCAAAAAAAATAAATATTGAATAGTACTTATTTATTTATATATTTAGTATAAAAAGTGTGCAATTTGTGTGAATTTACAAAGTATAATAAAAGAGTTGCAAGATTTTTGGGCTGGTGAAGGGTGCGTTATACTTCACCCATACACATCTGAAGTTGGTGCTGGTACATTACATCCTGCAACAATTATGTCTGCAATTGATACAAAACCGACAAAAATTGCATATCTACAACCAGTAATTAGGCCAGCAGATGGACGCTATAGTGATAATCCTAATCGCTTGTATCAACATCACCAATATCAAGTTATAATAAAGCCATCTGGTAATAATTTACAAAACGTCTATTTAGATAGTTTAAAAGCTCTTGGCATATCTACAGAAAAATATGATATTAAGTTTGTTGAAGATGATTGGGAAAACCCAAGTGTTGGTGCATCAGGACTTGGATGGGAAGTTACATGCAATGGAATGGAAGTAACACAGCTTACTTATATACAGCAAGTTGGAGGGATTGACTGCAAGATGATTCCTGGTGAGGTGGCATATGGGTTGGAACGTTTAGCAATGTGCATACAAGGTGTAGATAATGTTTACGATATAACTTGGAACGATAACGGTGTAACTTACGGAGATATTTTTAAACAAAGAGAATATGAATTTTCTTATCTAGCGTTAGATTATTATGATACTAAAGTGGTACAGCAGCAATTTGAAGATACGGAAAAATTATGTAAGTTCCTTATTGAAAAGGAGCTACCAATTGCAGCTTATGACCAATGTATTAAAACTAGTCACCTACTTAATCTGCTTGATGCAAGAGGTGTGCTTGGTGTCAATGAACGTACAGCGCATATTGGTAGAGTTAGAGAGCTGACAAAAAAATGTTGCGAATTGTACATGAGTAAATAGCGTATGTCGTTGCAGTTGTTATTTGAGTGCCTTTCAGAAGAAATACCATCGAGAATGCAGAATGTAGCTGCAACTCAAGTTAAGAGCTGTATTGCCAATGTTTTTAACAAAAATAATGTAAAATTTACATCAATGGAGGTTTTTGTAACGGCACGTCGCATTACCCTATTTGTTGACAACATAAATGCTTTGGAGCTAAAGGATTCCAATAACGAAGTTAAGGGACCAAACATTAACGCACCAAAAAGTGCTATCGAAGGTTTTTTAAGAAAATATCAGAAAAATGAAGAAGATTTGCTCGTTCGAAAAGTAAATAATGAGGATTTTTACTTCATTAAAAGAGAAAGCTGCTCATTTAACATCAGAGAATTCCTCAAAAATCAACTGGAGGAAATGCTCAAAAACTTTTCTTGGTTGAAGAGCATGAGATGGGGCGAAGGAAAAGAAAGGTGGGTTAGGCCAATTAAAAACATTTTATGCATTTTAAATGACGAAATAATACCTGTGTCTTTTGCAGGGATCACAGCATCTAACACAACATATGGCCATCGATTTCTCTCAAGTGATGCGACGTTAACTATTAAAGCACCTAAAGACTATTTTGAATTGCTAGAAAAAAACAGCGTAATTCTCCAGATGGACAAAAGAAAGCAATTTATACTAGATCAGATTAATAAATTCACAAAAGAGCAGAATTTACAACTTGAGAAAAATGATTATTTACTAAATGAATTGACAGGGCTTATAGAGTGGCCAATCGTACTGTTTGGTGAAGTGAATCAAGAAAAGTCATTTGGATTACCGAAGGAAGTAATTCTTAGTATAATTAATACGCAGCAAAAATATCTTGCTTTAAGTAATGGAAAGAGAATTTCACACTTTGTCACTGTTGTCAACGTCAACAATGGTGAAGTTGTTAAAGGACACGAAAGAATATTAGAAGCACGTCTTGCTGATGCACAATTTTTGATATCTCAGGACAAAAAGGAAGATCTGGATCATTATGTCAAAAAATTGGGTTCGATATTATTTCATGCTTTTCTTGGCAGCGTGGGGGAAAAGGTGAAGCGTATTACGTCTCTGTCAAAGTATATAGCTATATTTATTCCACATGCTTCGCTGATAAAAGTTGAACGTGCTGCATATTTGGCAAAAGCTGATTTGGCAACATCGATAGTAAGAGAGTTTCCAGAATTACAAGGAGTAATGGGTGGGTATTATGCTTCTTATTTTCAAGAAGATAGAGAAATAGTGGAAGCTATAACTGAACACTATAAGCCAATCGGGCCAGAGCAGGAGTGTCCTAAATCCCCTTCAGCAATTGCTGTATCAATTGCAGACAAAGTGGATAGCTTAGTTGGTTTAATTGCAGCAGGTGAGAAAATCTCTGGTTCGTATGATCAGTTTGGTTTGCGGAGAATGACAATTAGTATAATTAGAACAATACTTGAAAATAATTTGCATATTCCAATTAGGCTATTGATAGATAAGTCAGTATCTTTATATTCAAGGCTTCTATTTAATGAAAATACAACGTCAGTTGATAAGCCAAATAGAAAACAAATTTCAGAACTAGTATTTAGATTCTGCTTAGAAAGATTCAAGGTTATTTTAAAAAATAGAGATATAAGGCAAGATGTCGTAGATTCAATACTATATAAAATCGATATTAATGATCTGCTGACAGCAGAAAAGCAAACTGTTATATTGGATCGTTATCTTAGTACGCCAGAAGGTGAACAGATTCTAAGCACTTACAAAAGAGTCAGTAACATGATGAGCAAAGTAAGGAAAAGTGATGGCACTACTTATAGTGCATCTTACGGTAAGAGATTTTTGATTGAAAATGAAGAAATTGCGCTATCAAATTGTGCTATAACTGCTTGTAAAAACATAAAACAAGCGATAAAAAATAACCACTTTAATGCAGCGCTTGATGAACTTGCTGGTTTTGCTCCGTTTATCAATCAGTTTATGGACAGTGTAAAGATTAACTGTGATTCTGATAAGCTGAGAAGAAACAGATTATCTTTGCTTGAAAATGTAGTTTCCGTCTTTCATTTAGTAGCAGATTTTAACCTCATACAAGTCAAGTAATGGATAAATGTTCAAGCAATATAAAGAACAGATAAAATTATCTCCGCAGTCTTGTGGTGTGTATAAGATGATTGGAGATAAGGATAAAGTTTTATACATTGGTAAAGCAAAAAACTTGAAATCGAGATTATCTGACTACCTTCAATTCGAAAACCTTTCTGAACGAATTAGAGTTATGCTCTCACAGGTTGTTAAGGTTGAAATATTCATCACTGAGAATGAAATCGAAGCACTGCTTCTTGAAGCACAGTTAATAAAATCATTGAAACCACTTTATAATATTGTGCTCAAGGATGGAAAATTTTATCCTTATATAACAATTTCCAAGCACGATTATCCAAGAATAGCAAAATATAGAGGCAAATTTAAGAAGAATGAGTTTCATTATTATGGTCCCTTTACATCTGCCGCTGCTGTTAAGCAAACTATATTGTCATTGCAAAAAGCTTTTCTCCTAAGAGTATGTTCAGATCAATACTTTTCCTCAACAAAAAGACCATGTATTGAATATCAAATTAAGCGCTGCTCAGCACCATGCATAAACAAAATCACAAAAGACGACTACTGCCAATCAGTAAAACAGGCACGAAATACATTGCTTGGAAGAAATAAGGAAGTGAAAGAACAGTTACTTTTCACAATGAGAAAGTGCAGCAGTGAAGAAAACTATGAGCTTGCTGCTATATATAGAGATCGGGTAAAGTTTCTTGAGCAAATTCAAATACAGCACACGGATTTTTCTTTTGAAAAAGATGCAGATTTCTTCAGTATTGTACGTGAAGAGGATCTAGCATGTATTAGTGTGTTATCGTTCAGAAATAAAGACAACTACGGCAGCACTCCTTACTTTGCCGAGAACTGTGGTGATCACTCAAATGATGAAATTTTATCCACCTTTTTGGTCAATTTTTATAATTCAGCTAACATATCTCCAATACAAATTTACGTTCCAGATTCTATTGTGGATAAGGAAATTATAGAACAAGCACTATATAAGGTTGCTCAAAAGCCAGTAAAAGTTCTGCATGCAAAGAATAAAAAAGAGCGTGATTTATTGAAATTTGTTTATGATAACTCTCAGCATAGCTTAGAGCAGAAGCTTATCGATTATAGAAATAACCTAGAAAAGCTTGAGGAGCTTAGCAAAATCTTCTTGTTACCAAACATTCCAAAGCGTATTGAGGTTTATGACAATAGCCATATATTTGGAAATCAACAAATTGGTGTAATGGTTGTTGCAGGGCAGGAGGGTTTTTTAAAAAGTGAGTACAGAAAATTTACTATAAAGGAAAAATTTTCAGGCGATGACTATAAAATGATGAGGGAAGTGCTAACCAGACGTTTCTCCGGCAATATAAAAGGCATAATACCTGATTTTTTACTGATTGATGGTGGACCAGGACATGTTTCCATAGTACAGAATGTACTGGAAGTATTGAATATAAACGTTCCTTTTGCTTGTATGGCAAAAGGTCCTGATCGTAACGCAGGAAATGAAACATTTTATATGCTGGGCAGGGAAGAATTCAGTCTGGCAAATGACAGCAAAGTCATGCTTTACTTACAATTGCTGCGTAATGAAGCCCACCGTTTTGCGATAACTTCACATAGAAAAAAACGCGATAAACAGTTTATAGTTTCACAATTAAGCAAAATACCCGGCATTGGCAACAAAAGGAAAAAGGCGTTGATGTCTTATTTTGGTTCAGTGAAAAATATAAGCAAAGCTTCTCTGGCTGAAATTCAAAACGTACATGGAATTAGTAAAGGTTTAGCAGAAGTCATTCTTAAATACGTGAATTATAAGAGAGGAGTGCTCTTAACCTGACACATATGGCTTTTTGAATACTCCTAATGAACATATTTATAAATAAATATTTACTCTTCTTTTTTATTGTTTTTGGGTTTTTCTTGATCAACCATTTCTCCACCGATCTCTTTTATTTTTAGTATCAACGACTCTGGTACATACATGTCAATTACTTCTTCTGCTGTCACAAATAAAGCCTGATAAGAGTGTGAATTTATTATCCAATTAGGCAATATGTCTTCTGCTTTTATTTCAGAATGTTCCTCTTTTTTGCCATATTCTTTTTTGTCATATACTGTGTAGCAATATAAGTGCACAGCAAAAAATAATACATAAGAGAGCAATATTCCTTTAAGCACTCCGAGAAAGATTCCAGTAACTCTATCGATAAACCCCAACCTTATGGGTGATAATATGTACATTAGCCAGTTGTTTATTATCATGAATATAAGATTAAGTATAATAAATACAGAGATTGTAGAAAGTATGTTTAGTATAACTTTAGAATCAAAATATTTACTATAATTTGGAGTGAAAAAATCATAGTGATTAGCTGTCAGAAAAATTGATAAAAATAGAAACATCAATGCGCATAGCTCTTTTATAAAACCTCTAGTTACCGAGATTATTACGCATAGAACAACAATGAAGATAATTAGGCTATCGAAAAGCATATTTTATATCTATATGGTTTTCAAGATATAATAGTTGTAAATAACAAGGTTGTAAAATTAATTGTATTTATGCTGCATCAATTGATCTAAATACCTAGCGATAATGTCAATTTCTAAATTCAGATAATCATTTATTTTGTTGTACTGAAAAGTTGTATTTTCCCATGTATAGGGAATTATATTTACTATAAATTCCTGATTAATAACTGAATTCACTGTGAGGGAAACCCCGTCTAGTGTAACGGAGCCTTTTTTTGCAACAAATTTAATTAATTCTTGTGGGCACGATAGTTTGATTTCATGAGAATCTAAATTTCGCTCAATTGTTAAAATTTTTACTATCCCATCAACATGACCCTGAACCAAGTGGCCATCGATTCTGTCGCTTAGCCGCATTGCTTGTTCTAGGTTTATTTTTTTTCCTATTCTCCACGTATTTAAGTTAGCAACCTTCATAGTTTCTTGAGACACTTGAACTGTGAATACATCGTTCAGTATGTTCACAACAGTTAAACATATACCAGAGCAAGCTATTGAATCTCCTTTGTTTATAGAGGGTAAATTTTGTGTTTTGATATGGAAAATTTGATCAAAGTTGGAGTGAGTGGTAGTATCAGTTATAGTCCCGATATCCGTGATAATTCCTTTAAACATATGGTGAAAATAAATAATTTTACCATGAAAAATTTTTTACAACAACTTACTTCTATTTTGTTATAGCTAAAGTAATTCTGGTTTACCGACGATTTAAAAAACGACAAATTCGTCATTCCGCTGCTTGTTAGTGGGATCTATGTGAGATACCGTGACGGTATGACGTAGGACTGCTGTCATCCCGCTGCTTGTTAGCGGGATCTATCCGCGGCGGTATGACGTAGGAAAACTGAGCCTGCACTAGCTATAGGCGCGAGAAAGGGGATCGTTTTCACTTACTTGCTTAACAGATTCTATAGAATATTCAGAATATATAAAGTAAGCTAAACTCAAAACACATAATGTAATCAATGTCGGTAACCCTATGTTCAATGCTAACCCAATATTTTCTCTTTTTTCTGGTGGCACTAATCCTTTTAACATTGACACTTTTCCTAATGGAAAATGCCATAAGCAAAGTGTTGATGCAGATGCTACTATTATAAATAGACAAAAATAAGCCTTTTTTGAGGAAAATACAGTTTTTAACGGTGATTTGAGTGTAATGTTAGTAGGTGGTAGAGTTTTAGCTTCATTTGTTGCTGGTGAAGGATCTTTAGATTTATTTATTGGTAAAGGGTTTGTAGATTTATGAGGAGTATTTTCATGTTGCGTAGGAGGTTGTTGTATATAAACACCTGAAACTAATTTGAGCAATTGCTCTTTTTTTTTATATACTTGCTTATGTAAATACTCTTTTGGAAAAGAAGACTTGCCAGATGGTTGTGGTATTTCTAGTATTTCTAATACTTCTGATATCTCACCTGACTCCAATATTTCATGTAATTGTTTATCTTGAAAATAAACAATATTGAATATTGAGTTAAAAACATTGCGAAATGTTTCTGGATCTTGATTTTTGTATCCATTCATCACTTCAATAAATATTTCATCGAGTTTTTTTCCCCTGCGCTCAATCTGGTTATCTAACATAGCTACTCTAGCATCATTTTGTGCTTGTTTTATGGCTAATTGTTTTTCTTTCTCTGATAGTTCTTTGGTCTGCTTTTTTGACTTCTTTTTTCTGTTAGCCTTAAAATACTCTGTGTGCGAAGTAGTTTGACCTACATTCTGTTCTGCTCCTTGAGGTATTGGATTTCCTATACTACTTGTCATCCAAGTAGCTGACACTGGGGTCCATTTTTCTTTTTTTTTCTGGATTCCAGCGTCAAGCGCTGGAATGACACCAAATGGTATATTGTTGCTCTGTATAGAAGGTTTTGGTGTTCTTAAAAGGGATAACCTTATTACATCATTAAAAAAATTGGATAAGGGAAGGAAGATTCTATATTTTGGTATATTAGCTTTTATTGCAGCAGTAACCACTGGAGCTTTACAATTTACTTTGCTTGCTACGTTAAAGCCAAACGAGCCTGTAAATGGTACAATTTGTCTATTTTGTGCGTTTTTTTGCTTAGTTTCACTCTGTTCTTGTCTGTCTTTATTTTCTGCTTCTTTTACTTGTAGTGTAACTTGACTCTGTTCCTCATTTTCAGTTTTTTCTGCATGTTTTAGCTTTTCATTTAAAAATGACCCTATTTGGTGCAAATTATCTAAGTTAATGTCTTTAACATTTGTTTGTAGTATGATTGTTATTCCTTGCAGAAGGATTTGAGGCGGAGCATTATTTACGAATTCTTCTACAGTTTTATCACTATTAGTTTTACAGTAGTTATTATATAATTCACTGCTTTCTTTTGGTACTTTTATGTTGACTGTAAAATTTTTTTCCCGAGAAAGGCAGATTTTAAAAAAATCAATTAAAGATTTTATTTGAAATGGTCTTGTATTAAAGGTGTCTTTACCTGTTGCTGTTAGCTCAAATGAAAATTCTTGTATATTACTTTCAATACTTCTCGAGCGAATGGTACTGATCTTAATTATTTTGCTAGAAAATGCTTTACTTATGTTTTTGGATCTTTCCTTAAAGAACTTAGGTAAATCCTCTATTTTGTACTTATTATCAGTTTCAGTGTCACTGTTGTGCATGGTTGATACAGCAAATTCATCAACACAAAGGTAAATAAAAAAAACTAATTGGTCAATAAATTAATAATCAAAATGGGACAGTTTTTAGATTGTTGATGCTATTCAAGATTTTACTATAATTAAAGTTTAAGCCAGCGTTTCTAAGATGAATAAAGAGTTACTGAATGAAATACCTTCACTTGAAGATAAAGCGGTCTCTGAAATTGAGAATGCTTCTTCTTTACAAGATTTAGAAAAAGTCAGGCTATCATATTTGGGAAAAAAGGGTGTAATTAAAGCTTATTTTGACAACTTAAAAGAGATAGAAGACGCAGGAAAAAAGCGCAATTTAGGCGAAGTTATCAACGTTTTACGTAATAAGCTAGATCAGCTTATAATGAATAAGGAAAATGCACTAAAAGCCGAAGAAGTTAACTTTAAATTGCAGAACGAGGCGGTTGATATCACGTTGCCCGTTAGACCAGAAAAAATGGGCAAGGTCCATCCACTCAGTAAGGTTCTAAATGAAGTAAAGCTTATTTTTGCACATATGGGTTTTAAAGCAGTTGATGGCCCTGACATTGAAGATGAATTTCATGTATTTGATGCACTGAATACTCCAAGTCACCACCCTGCGCGGGAGGAGCAAGATACCTTCTACTTAAAGAATAAAATAAACGACAAAAGAATGGTGCTGCGCACTCATACCTCATCTGTGGAGATCAGAACTATGGAAAAAGCGAAAACTTTTCCGATTAAAATCGTATCTCCTGGTAGAGTATACAGAAACGACTTTGATGCAACTCACACCCCTATGTTCCATCAAATAGAGGGGTTATATGTCAATGAGAATGTCAATATGGGCCAGTTAAAATTTACTATTCATCACTTCCTTAATAAGTTTTTTGGAGATAAAGGGCTGAAGATACGTTTTCGTAATAGTTTTTTCCCTTTTACCGAGCCTTCTGCAGAAGTGGACATAAGTTATAAAGGTAGTAAATGGATAGAAGTACTGGGATGCGGTATGACGCATCCAAATGTATTTCAAAATGTTGGAATAGATCACACTAAATACAGCGGTTTTGCGTTTGGCATTGGTATAGAAAGGCTTGCAATGCTAAAATATCAAATTAGCGACTTAAGGAGCTTTTATGACAACAAAATCAGCTGGCTTGATCATTACGGTTTTCATTTTTCATCTTTAAGATAAGTGATAAGTAAAACTCATACGTTCGTTATACTTGCTGCAGGGCATGGCAGGCGGATGAATTCAGATTTGCCTAAGGTCCTACACAAAATAGGCAGTTTTTCCATGCTCCAGCATGTCATTTACAATGCAAAACAGTTAAATCCTGAAAATATTGCTGTTGTAGTTGATCTGCCTTTAATTGAAAGACTAAAGTGCTTTAAGGATATACAGTTAATTACACAAGAATTAACACTTGGCACGGGAGATGCAGTCAAAACTGCGATGAGAAACCTGAAAGAATTGCCAGATTCGAGCATAATTATTGTGCAGTATGGAGATACCCCACTCATAAAAAGCAGCACAATAACTAAAATGGTTAGTTGCTTAGAAGGCAAGGCTCTAGTTTGCCTAGGTTTTAGGACAAGCAATAAAGAATACGGTAGGTTAATTATTGAGAATGGTTCCTTAAGAGAAATCGTAGAAGCAAAGAGTGATAAAAATAATCATGAAGAGTTTCTTGCAAATGCTGGAATAATGGTTGCATGTGCAAAGAATTTACGTGAATTGGTGGAGAAAATAGAGTGCAATAGCTCAACTCATGAATATTATTTGACCGATATAGTTTCCATTGCAGTGAAGAGTAATTTAAATGTCGGTTACGTTATTACCGGTGGAGAAGAGGCAACGGGAATAAATAACAGAAATGACCTTATAAAAGCTGAATTTTACTTTCAAGAAAACAAAAGAAAATTTTTT
The DNA here is from genome assembly GCF_964026865.1 of Wolbachia endosymbiont (group A) of Clivina fossor. Classification (NCBI taxonomy): domain Bacteria; kingdom Pseudomonadati; phylum Pseudomonadota; class Alphaproteobacteria; order Rickettsiales; family Anaplasmataceae; genus Wolbachia; species Wolbachia endosymbiont (group A) of Clivina fossor. The sequence continues at coordinate 1,012,333 of NZ_OZ034707.1, forward strand.
ACCAACTCTGGAGTAACGCTTGTTGCTCCAGAGACTGTTTTCTTTTCTCTTGATACGCAAATTGCCAGAGATTCAGTTATTTACCCATATGTTTTTTTCGGTACTGGAGTGAAAATAGAGTCTGGTGCGAAAATACTGCCATTTTCGCATTTAAAAAACTGCTTAATTAAAAGTAATGCTGAGGTCGGTCCATTTACCAGAATACGCGGAAACACAACAATTGGTAATAAGGCAAAAATAGGAAATTTTGTGGAAGTGAAAACAAGTGAAGTTGGTCAAAACACTAGAATAAAACACTTAAGTTATATAGGAAATGCTAAAGTAGGGCAGAGGAGTAATATAGGAGCAGGTACTATTGTTTGTAATTATGATGGGAAAAAGAAACATAAAACGAACATAGGAAGCAATTGCTTTATTGGTGCCAATAGCTCACTCATTGCACCGCTTAATGTTCATGATGACTCTGTAATTGCGGCAGGTAGTGTTATAGTGGAAGATGTACCAGAAAAAAGCCTTGCAATAGCAAGAGAAAAGCAGGTGATTAAGAGAATAAAGTAATTCGCTGTAATTATATTATTTTTAATGCTTATATTTGTATACATGCGTATATCAATATTTGGAGGGTAAAAATGAAAAAATTACTTACCTTAGTAGCTATATTGCCTGCTGTTTCTTTGTCAGTACCATGTTTTGGAGTTGATTGGGTTAGAGATAGGATCTATACTTCTTCGTCATACAGTTCTGGCAATTTTAGTCATAGTATCGGTTATCACTACACAAACAGCGTAAAAATTTCAGTTGAGCCTATGATTTCAGTTGCAAATATTTTTAAATATAGACTGCAAGGAGGAATTTTAGCAAATTTACGTTATCATTACGAGTTTACAAACACGGATATCACTCCGTATGTCAATGTTGGTATAGGCGCTGCTATCGATTTGAGTAAGTTAGAATTTGGTTTCTCATATAAAATAAGCTCTGGTCTGGACCTTCCGCTTTCTTCAAGGACAAGTGCTTTTGCTGGTTATAGTCTATTGAAAGCATTTGAAGATTATAATCATGGATTTGAGCTTGGAATAAATTATAACTTATAAAACCCCAGCTGAATAGCAACAGGTTGTACTTTTTTCAAATTGAAGCTGAATTTTTGCTAGATAATTAATAAGCCATATTATGGAGTTTTAATTAGAGACCTACCGCAAAAGCAAAGTGAGGGAGATTAAAAATGATCAAGTTTTGCTTCTGTTCAAAACAAGATTTTTTGAGAATTAATTATTGTCTGAGAAAAAGCAGATAACAAGGTGAAAAAAGATAGAAGTATTTAAGTAGCTCAGAAGGAGCATTAAGTCATGTTTTTTATTTATATTGACAGCATATATGACATCGTTTACGATTAAAGTTAATAACAATAATTTATATTTATCATGTTTGCAGTAATTGAGACTGGTGGAAAACAATATTTAGTAAAAGAAGGCAGTATAATAAAAGTAGAGAAGTTAGAAGTTGAAGAAAAAAAAGAGGTAGAAATCAATAAGGTGATTTGTATTTCAAATAATGGCTTATCTTATTCATCTAATGCTACTGTTAAAGCTGAAGTATTGGAGCAGTGTAGAGGAGAAAAAATTATAATCTTTAAGAAGAAAAGAAGAAAAAATTACCGTAGAAAGACTGGTCATAGGCAGTATATAACTGTTCTTCGTATCAATGAAATTAATCTTCAAAAGTAAGAGGTAAGATATGGCAACTAAAAAATCAGGTGGTAGTTCCTGTAATGGTAGAGATTCAGCAGGTCGTAGGTTAGGAATAAAGAAGAATGGGAAGGTTATTCCTGGTAACATAATTGTGCGCCAAAGAGGCACAAAATTCCATCCTGGGAAGAATGTTGGTATAGGTAAAGATCATACGATTTTTGCCAAAGTAGAAGGCTGGGTCAGCTTTAGAAGGTCAGCAAATAAAAAGACTTTTATTGATATCTTGCCTACAGATAATATGAAAGCTTCAGCTTGAATAAATCAGGGGTCTGTAGCTCAGGTGGTTAGAGCGCACGCCTGATAAGCGTGAGGTCGGAGGTTCAACTCTTCCCAGACCCACCATTTAACCTATTCGAACTTTTCTCTATAGTAATTTAACATAGCACAAAACTGACCTTAACCAGAAAAAGTGGAGAGAAAGAAAGGGCGTTTTTTATAGTGAAAATATTTTTTCAAGTTTGAATAATGAATAGTGATGGCAAACAGAAGAGAATATACAGTTGAGTTTAACATTAGGAGCTGTAAAGCTAGTGAGAGAAACGATTACAAAAATAGCAAGAGACTAGGTGTAAGTGATGGTGTGTTGGGCAAATGGGTAAGGAAATATAATAAAAAAAATCATTGATATTTCGTGTTAAGTTAAGTATACTAAAAAGCTACTCACAAAGTAGGATATAATAGAGAGGTAGAACTGTGGGTGCACAGGTACTTAGCAAATTTAATGATGAATTCAAAGCAAGTTATATTGAAGGATTAAAAAAAACTTATTTTGGTGTTTTGTTGTCAACAACCTCTGAAGTTAGAGAAGAAATAGAAAAGTTAATAGAAGACAATCTAACTAAAGGTAAGATAACTATAGATGGAAAAGAAGTTTACGTGGGTTTAATACATCAAAATGATGATACGTATAGTGTTGAATTTAGTGAGGATGATTCTCAGCTAGGTATAAAGGGTGCGTATGTTTATGAACTGCTAATCAACAAGGGTAGGGCAGGTAAGAAAATATTAAGTGTGAAAATTAAAGGTGATAGTAAGGGAAAAGATACTATAATAGGTGGTCCAGGTAAAATCTCAATATTTCCACAACATCTACTTTACGTAAAAGAAGCAATAGCCCATTTGGAAGATGGTGGGAACCCTATTACGGAGTTAGCACTTGCAACAGGAACTGGAAAAACTTTTATAGAATTGCTTGTAGGATATCTGCCAGCTAGACTAATGGGCATACATTACATATCTTTAGCACCAGATACTGATTTAGTAGAACAGAAACGTGATGATTGGAAAAAACTATTATCTAATGTAGGCGTTAATGATATTAAGTTAAATGGAATCAATAATAAAGGAAATTGTGCTATATTAAGCAATAAGGGTCTTCTGGAGAATTGGAATCAGTTCTTGGAGGTTGTAGGTCTTGAGAATCTTCCTGGTATTATAAAAGCCTTGGGTATTCAGGATAAAGAATTTAAAGTAAGAGATGGAAAAATAAGTATAGATGGTAAGAGTTTTGTAATTCACAAGAATGAAATTCAGTTTGGCGATCAGAAATACAAGGTTAAAGATGGCAAAGTTAAAATTAATAATGAAGAATTTACTCTTGATATTGAGAAGCTAGTATTCCTATCTTTTGATGAAGAACATAGGGTAGATAAAGAAGAGATGTATAAGTATCGCATGGGATTGTTGTCTGCACTTTGTCCTACGTTGTTTTTGAGCGCAACACCTTCTGGCAATATTTATGAATATGTTAAAAACAATAACGGCTTGATAAAAACACTTTCTCTGAAAGATAAAATGGAATCTGGTGCTTACGGCCCTCTGGAGCTTAAAGTTCATCAAAGCGTAGAAGAACCCTTGGTCACTAAATATATTAGTGAGCTTGAAGGTGCGGTAACTTTTAGGGAGGAAGCAAGAAGTAAAAATCTTTTTATCATACGCCGTGCACAGACTTAGAGGATGAAGATTTAAAAAAGGATATAGAAAATTATATATTCTACAATATTCAAAGCGTAGTTGGTGAACCAGCTCTCGTTTTAGCAGAGTCTAATAATCTGAAAGGTGAGTTCAGGAAGAAGATTACCCATGACGTGTTTAAAGACGGGATTAGTTACGGCTATAATACGGTTGGCAAAAAACGCAATGAAATAATAAATCACTTAATTGATGTATATGGAAGTGATAAAAGCCATATAATCAAGGAAGTTGTTGACGGTACTCTCGATTATAAGAGTGAAGTTCACGATTATTCCGCATTTCGTGTTATGCATGGAGTAATTGAGAACACACTTTCCTTCCTTACGGGGCTTTCAAGGAGTGAGTTAGATATAGCAAGGTTTTCAAATTTTAAAGATCTGGGTTCACAAGTTAAAGAAAGTTTGGATAAATGTTCCGCAGGAGAAACGCAAGCAGGCCTGAGAAGGTATTTGACAGAGCAAGGTATCATGAATGACAAAACAACGAGTGATATTATACAAGGAATGCTAGATGTAGTTAAATTGTTGCAGGATAAAAAAGATACAGACCTGTTTACAAGATTGGTAAGAAACTGGAATCAAGATAAACAACTTCACACTATGATACCGATAAATCTTCCAGTGGATGCATATGGTCTTAATAAACTTGACAAAGAAAAGATTTTAAAATCTTTGGGAATAGGGGCAAAAGAGGTTTTGTTCACAAACCTTGGTGACTTTACGGAATGTGAAATGTTTGACACAACAAGATCACTTTCAGGAAGAAGATTTACATTTGATGAAAAAAAGTTGAAAGATATTTTCCAGTACTTAAAAGATAATTATGAAATAAATGGCAATATTACAAAGATAGAAGAGGAATGCTTGGAAGCGTACAAGCAATTAGAAGAGAGTGAGAGAAAGAGGCAAGAATATTATGATCAGCATATGTATCCACTTGAAGATAGAGTACGTGCTATAAGCCCTAAAGGATATACATATAGTCTTAGTAACGGAGGGTTTTGTAAGCTTCGGTCTTGGAGGATCAGTGATACCTTAAGTCCTCAAGCTCTAAATGAATTTGAGGAAAAAATCAGTAAAGACAAAGAAGAGTTTAACAAGTATAAAAATGGCAAAGATTACTTAGACTTAGACTCATTGGTGCATCATAGTAAGGAAAATTTATTTGAAAGATTTTGTCAAGTGAAAGAGCAGTTTAAAATGCAAGAACTATATCCATTGCTTAAGCTAAGGAAGTTCTCTGATAAATACAAATATATAGAAGGGAGTGTCCAGGATCATGATGCACTATTGCGTATGGGGCTTTGTGGTAATTATGTTAACCATGAGAAAGTGCAGGGCTTTAATGCCATTGACTTACAGCATGTTGTGATGCTTATAGATCAACGGTCTGATTTTCTTAATAATCCACCACAACTTATACAAGGCCCTGGTAGGCTTAGGTGTTTGAACCTTGCAAGACCTTCAACCTTTTTCTGTTACTCAAGTGAAAGGCTAAAGTTTGATATAAAGTTGTTACAGAAGGGAGACTACATAGACGATTACAACAGAACAGTGAATCAGGATAATGCAAAAACTCCAGAGCAGTTTGGTGATGAGATCTTAAGTATGATAGATAAGCTCATTGAGAATGAGGTATCTAAGATAATAAAAGGAAAAAAAGAGACTGACGTAAGCTCGAGTAATGAAGGGGAAAAGCTGCAATTTAAAGAGGTTGATGATTTAGCAGTTGAAGTTCTTGATCAGCTAATTTCTGCATTTGAAGCAGCCTATAATAGTAAAGGCCATAATGGTGCAGAAGCACAAGACTACTTTGTTCAAGCTCTTAAACGCGTAACTTATAAAATTGAGGGGCTATTTAGAGGTAGAGTAGATAATCTGGGTATTGAGCACAATATTAGGGGTATTCAATCTAAAATTGATAATATAGTGAATAAGATTCAGGAGAATAACAAAAATAAAGGAGAAGTTGAGGCAAAATTGAAAGTTGATGGAAATATTATAAAAAGATTCCTAATTAAACTTTATCGCTTAGTAAGGCGTTTAATATTTTGCAGAATAAAGCTTGAAAGAGAAAAAATAGGACTTGAAAAAGAAGGAAGAAGTCTTAATCAAGAAAAGACAAAGTTTGAAAAAGAAAAGTCACGATTTGAGGCACAGATAAAAACCGAAGAGAAAGAAGAGTTCATAGCACCGAACAGAAAAATCTGTCAAACCAGGAAGAAACTCTCCAATTTAAGTTTTTAGCAGTTTTTAAGTACAATTGTACAGGAGGTGCTTTTGCAGTTATAACCGAATTTTTCACTGGTGCCATAAGTGCCCGTTTCATAGCATGGTTTTGGGAGGAACGTTCGAACCATTGATGGAGCCATATTTTATGACTACCCCGTTTAGGAGATTGTATAATCTTAACCATTCCCAAGCTGAAGCACTTCGTTATTACAAATTATAGGAGCTACCATGAAAAAAGCAAAAAGTAAATTAGAGATAATGAATCCTAACGCAGCAGGAATAGATATCGGTTCATCTGTGCATTATGTATGTGTACCTGAAGAAAGAGATGAACAACGTGTACAAAAGTTTAGCTGCTTCACAGAAGATCTTCACAATATAGCAAAGTGGTTAAAGAAGTGTAAAGTTACTACAGTAGCTATGGAGTCAACAGGAGTATATTGGATTCCTTTGTTCCAAGTACTTGAATCGTATGGATTCGAAGTAAAACTGGCAAATGCAAGGCATGTAAAAAATGTACCTGGGAGAAAATCAGACGTCCAGGATTGCCAATGGCTACAACAACTACACAGTTATGGGTTAATCCAAGGATCGTTTAGGCCAGATGATCAAATGTGCATATTGCGTAGTTATGTTCGGCAACGTAAAAATCTTACAGAAAGTGCGACTACACATATTAATAGGATGCAAAAGGCGTTAGTACAAATGAATATTCAGTTACATAAAGTAATAAGCCATATAACAGGTGTCACTGGAATGCAAATTATTAAGGCTATAATCGAAGGTGAAAGAAATCCTAATAAATTAGCTGAATTAAGGGATGTGCGAATAAAGAGTGATAAATCGGCTATTGCCAAAGCACTAACAGGTGACTACAGAGAGGAACATTTATTTGCATTACAGCAGGAATTTGAACTATACAATGTTTATCAGGAAAAAATAGCAGAGTGTGACAAAAATATTGAAAACCACTATAAGACATTTGAAGCGAAATCTGACGAGAGTAAAGAGTTAAGCAAGGAAAGAAGTAAGTATCGAAAAGATAAGCCAAACTTTGCCTTGCGTGAAGAATTGTATCGAGTAACCGGTATAGATTTTACTAAAATTCCTGGATTTGATGTACTAACTGTACAAGCTATTATTTCGGAAATTGGTATTAACTACAGTAAATGGCGATCAGAAAAGCATTTTACTTCATGGTTAGGGCTAAGTCCTGCTAATAAGATTACAGGGGAAAAAGTATTTAGGACAAGAACTCGTGAGGTTATCAATCGTGCTGCAAATGCCTTTCGAATGGCTGCTTATGCCGTGGGAAAAAGTAAGAGTGCATTGGGTGCATATTATAGAAGATTAAAAAAGCAACTAGGATCCCCAAAAGCAATTACTGCTACAGCAAGGAAATTAGCGTGTATCTTCTATCAAATGTTGAGATACGGACAAAAGTATGTAGAAAAAGGAATGAACTATTACGAAACACGTTACAAAGAGAGAGTCGTGAAAAATTTGATCAAAAAGGCACGGGATTTTGGTTATATCTTGGTGCAACAGGAAGAGCTAGTTGAGGGAGTTTCTTAGGAGGAATAATCAAAAAGAAAGAGAGTATAAAAGGGAAAAATATAACAGAGGAGGAGAGAAAGTATATAATAGAAAATGACATAGAAATTACAAAGGAAAATTTAAAAGAAGTAGAAACCATTCTTGGGCAGATTACAGCACTGGAAGTATTAAAGAGAGAAGAATGGTTTATGCAGCTTGTTAAAATTGAATTTAATACAAAAACAACATTATCTTTATTAGAAGAGATAAAATCGCTTGTAGCTAACGCTAATACGGAATTAGACGAAACAACTCAGATTAATGTATATGCAAAACAACTGATAGATCAGCTTAAACATATGAGTAGTGAAGTGGATAGTACTATTAATGAAGCACGTCTAGAGTTTGTTAGAATAAGATTAGAAAAGCTTAAGGAAGAAAAAGCAAAGATAGAAGAGCTTGCAAATAAAAAGCAAGAATCGCAACAAAAAAAGGAGAAGTTTGAAAAAATACTAAATTATAAGGAAGATAGTATGAAATATAATAAGCATTACGACAACGTAGTTAACTTATTTTTAACAAAAAGTAGCATCAAGAAAAATTACTTGCAAAATAAAGTTGAGTGGGTACGTAAGATATATCCAGAGTTTATGGAGGTATTTTTTAGCCAATACTATACAGAAGACCGTAAGGGTTCTCAACAGTTAGAAGAACATGAAGACATTCATCAGTTAGAAGAACATATTATCTGTTGCACAAAGAGTTCGGTTTTCTTGGAGCTGTTTACCAATGTTGTAATGCCGCTGTACAATGATGGTATGCTGCAGATAGCACTGGATACAATTTACTGTGATGAAGATAACACTTTAAAAGTGGGAGAAATTAATAAATTTTATGAAAGCGTGTTAGAAGGAAAGCCTAATGTAGGACAGGCTAAAGAGGTCATAGACTATATGACAGCAATACAAAAAATGATCTGTAAGAATATAAAACCACAGCCTAATAGTTTACGCGAATATACAGTATACAATGCAAGATCAGAAATTAAGAAATTAGAAAACAAGGAAGCTCATAAGGTAAAATCGGATATTTGTAGATATATCATAAAGCCAATCGTGGAAAAATTGTCAAGTTCTTCTACTATAAAGTATTGGGTAGATGATAATCCATCTAGGCAAGAGAAAGTTGCATATGCTGCTGAAAGTGTTGGAGAAAGGTTAAAAAGCGCAAAACCTTTGAACTGCGAAGTTATTATATCTCCAAACACGGAGTTCACTAATCCTATCCGAGCACAGTTTTCCAAAGGTAATATATCAACTGAGCTGAATGATGTTGTTTCTCAAAAATGGTGCGGGGAATCATTGGATTTAAGGTTATCTTAATTTATGCACATAAATATTATCTAAAATGCATAAAGTACTGCTAATTTTGCCCGTTTAACAAGAAGGTTGTGAGAGGAGTTTGTTTTTGGTATTATTGGTCCACCATTTAACAGTTAGTAGATGTATCCTTTATAGCGACTTTAATATTGTATAAGCAGAAACCTAAAGCATGAGTTTATATAAAAATTTAGTAACCAGTGAGTCAGTGGCTGCTGGTCATCCAGATAAAGTAGCAGATCAAATTTCAGATGCAATACTTGATGAATACCTTTTCACTGATCCTTTTGCGCGAGCTGCAATAGAGACTTTAGTCACCAAAGATAACGTTATTATAGCTGGGGAAGTATTCGGACCTAACATCAAAAATAGCAGGATTGAAAGTATTGTACGGAATACAATAAAAGATATTGGTTATGAGCATGATGGTTTCCACTGGAGAAAAGTGAAGGTAAATATACTGCTGCATGAGCAATCAAATGACATTGCAATAGGGTTGGATCAAGGTGCTGGCGATCAGGGCATAATGTATGGCTATGCAACAACAGAGACAGAAAACCTTATGCCAGCACCCATTTTTTATGCACACTCGATTCTGAAAAATATCATGAGCGCAGTTAAAGAAGCAAAGCTTGGTCCGGATGCAAAATCACAAATCACTTTGGCATATGAGAATAACCTCCCGGTACGTGCTGAAAGTATCATTGTCTCAATACAGCACCCTGAGGATTTGGATCAATCAAAAGTAAAAGAAATAATTTATCCTTACATAGTTTCATCTTTACCTAAAGGGTGGATATGTCCTGAGGAAAATCTCTTAGTCAATCCAACTGGTAGATTTGTTATTGGTGGACCGGTTAGTGATTGTGGATTAACCGGACGAAAAATTATGGTTGATACCTATGGAGGTTATATTCCACACGGTGGAGGGGCATTTTCCGGAAAAGATGCAACCAAAGTTGATAGATCTGCAGCTTATATGGCAAGATACCTTGCTAAAAATATTGTCTTTGCAGGTTTAGCTGAACGTTGTCTTGTGCAGCTTTCTTATGCAATTGGTGTATCAAAACCTACTTCATTCTATATTGATACATTTGGTACGAATGCGGTGGAGGAAAGAGTAATTAAAGAGTTTATCGAGAATAGTATAGATTTATCAACAAAAGGCATAATCAAGCATTTATCGCTTAATCGCCCTATATATAAACGTACAGCCTGTTATGGACATTTTGGTAAAGAGTCAGAAAATGACGGTGGATTTTCTTGGGAAAGCATGAACTTGTCTGCTGATCTTTGTAGAGAATTCAATATAGAAGATAATAGTAAAATTTCTTTAGATTGCTAAAATTTTTGATTTACAGCCTCATATTTATATACTAGCTTATTGTTGAAGTATAATTGCTTTTTCATAATAATTATACTATATTAGTGATAATTATTATATTCAGTTTTTATTGTGAGGCTCATAAAATGTATAACGAAATAGAAGAAGAATTCTGTAGCATAGCTATAAAAGAATCATCTGATCTTATTGATAGAATAGAAGAACATCCTTTTTATGTTGAATTGATGAATGGCAAATTAAGTTATAAGAAGTTCAAGTTCTACGTTCAACAGACTTTTTTATGCTTAGTGGATTGCACTCGTGCTTTTTTAATTATTGCAGCTAGAGCTAATGATATTGAAACAATGGATAAATTAACCTTTATAGCTCGTAAAATATTCAGTATGCGAAGTCTATGCGAGGAGCAGTTTACAGAATGTAACTCATCCGATAATCACAAAAGATCGAAATCTAGTTCTGCCTTTATTGATTTCTTCATGCGTGCTGCATACCATAATTCAGTAGCTGAAGGCTTAGCAGCTTCTTATCCATGTTTTGGTATGTGTCAGATCACCTTTCAACATACGGTAAAAGATAGCATTCCTTCAAGCAATAAGTATAAAAAATGGATTAATCTCTATAATACTAATATAGTGGATAACACAGCTGATGCTATAACTGAGATTGTGAATAAGCTGTATAGAGAATCTAGTAATAAGGAGAAGAAAAAGATGCTCGAGTTTTTTCGTAACGGATTAGAACTTGAGGTAATATTCTGGGATGAGATGTATTACTCTAATATATCTAGCAAAGAATATTAGCAGCGGATTATTTACGTTGACTTGATCTTTATCGGTAACTACAGTGTTCAGTGGCATAATTAGGAGCTGTTACGGGTCAAATCTTTTAAAGGATATAATTGAGCATCCTTTTAATGTTAAGTTGGCGAATAACACCCTAAATATAGAGAACTTCAAATTCTATGCTCAACAAAAGACGTTGCTCTTAGGTGATTATATTCGTACCACCTTAATTACTGCATCCAGAATGGAAGATTATAGTAGTATTATCTCGCTTACTGAAGTAGCCCAAAGAGCAGTGACTGTTAATAGAGTGCTATATGACTACTACTTTACTATGTACAGTATAAGTCGTGGAAAGAAATCTCTTGAGTGTTTTAATTTCACTAATTTTCTTTTATCCATCCCGTATAGTAATACCTATGAGGCTATGACGGTTTTGTATTCTTGCATGTTTATATACAAGACTGTCGTTGATAGCATGAAAAATAGATTCAAAAAAAATAATAGATATAGGGATTGGTTTTATTTTTGTTACAGTGATTCAGTAAAGTCTGGATGCATTATTTTGGAAAATATTATTGATGGATATTGCAGCAGAGCAAGAGAAAATGAAAAGAGCAAAATGCTTGAGTTGTTTAGAATAACTGCACAATTTGTGTTAGATTTTTTGAACGGTGCATATAATTTTTCAAGATTCAATCAATTTCCTAAGGAACATTGACAATTTTAAGCTAATTTGTATCCTTAGTAAGTATTTTTTAAAATGCTATGAAAAGTAAAGAACATGATTTTCATTTAGTGGACCCAAGTCCTTGGCCAATTGCTATATCAGCAGCAATTCTTATTCTTGCACTTGGATTAGTTGGCGCGCTTCATAAACAAATTTTCGGAATGTTTTGTTTAGTTCTGGGAATCTCCGCAGTATCAGGGGTGCTGTTCTATTGGTGGAGAGATGTAATAAGGGAGGCCATTTATGATAAATGTCATACTACCATTGTAAAACATGGACTCAAATTTGCAATGTACTTATTTATTCTCTCGGAGGTCGTATTTTTTATAGTGTTCTTTTGTTCATTCTTTAAAGCCTGGCTTGATCCAGTTTTTTTATTTGAGGCGTTTTCTCCTGCAAAAAAAGTTGAATGGCCCCCTGAGGGAATTTTGCCACCTGATCCGTGGTCACTACCATTCATGAATACATTAATATTATTGCTTTCTGGTACAACAATTACTTGGGCAAATCACTCTTTACTTGAAAATGATAAAAAGAGCATGATTAAAATGCTGTCCATAACTATATTGCTTGGGGTTTTTTTTATAATAGTGCAAGCAATAGAGTATCATGAAGCGAGTTTTTCTCTACAAGAAACAGGAGAAAAGCTTATTTATACATCCAATTTTTATATGATTACCGGTTTTCACTGCGCACACGTTATAATAGGAATAATATTTTTATCAGTGTGTTTATTTAGAGCGCGGAAAGGCCAGTTTACACCTCAGGACCATTTGTGCTTTGAGTTTGCCTCCTGGTATTGGCACTTTGTAGATGTAGTCTGGATGTTTTTATTTTTGTTTGTCTATTGGTTAAGCGTTTATTAAGTGGTTAAAATAATAGGTCTAGATCCAGGGATAAGCAAGACTGGTTGGGCCATTATCAGCCTGAACGAGAAAAATAATATTGAATTTTTGGGCGGCGGTACCATATCAACTGATGGTAAATTGGGTACAGGTGAACGCTTACATATAATTTTTGAACAATTAAAGAAAGTAATATTTCAATATTCTCCGAATGAAGCTGCAGTAGAAAAAATTTTTGTTAATAAAAATCCTAAATCTTCACTAACTTTAGGATATGCAAGAGGGGTTGTAATTTTAGCGTTAAAAATAACAAAGCTAACTATGAATGAATATGATGCAAACTATGTAAAAAAAAGCATTACCGGAAATGGCCATGCTGATAAGGATCAGATTATATTTATGGTGAAGCAAATAGTTAAAAATTTGAGTATAAAATGTCACCATGCTGCTGATGCTCTTGCTGTAGCAATTTGTCATGCTTATACGAAAGGTTCTTGTTTTGTTGAGTAACTTTTATATGAGATTCAGTTTGAAGATTTCCAGATCTGAAAAAACTATTTGATTGTATTTATCTTGTCTAACGTTCGTTGCAAAATAATACATGCGGAGATTTTATCATCTATTTTTTTCGATTTTGTGATTGATATTCCAGTGATTTTTAGTGTATGAGTTGCGATAGATGTTGAGAAGCTTTCGTCTTGTAAGTATATATGTACTTTATATTTTTTTATTATTTTATTTGCGAATTGGATTATGGTTTTACACCATTTAGTTTCTTGCTCGTCCATTTTTAATGGTAGTCCTATTACCATTGATCCAGCTTCATTTTCTTTGAATATTCTATGCAGATAACCTAAATCTTTGCTCATATTTTTCCTATAATATACACTATGAGCTGTGGCTATAAGCTGTGTTTTATCGCTAAATGCTATGCCTATTTGCTTTTCTCCCATGTCAAGGCACATTATGCGCTTATCTTTTGGAATAGACTTTAGAAACTCATCTGGATTTCTATGTAGCATCTATTAGACTTCCTTTAAAGTGACCTTACCCAGAAAAAGTAGAGAGAAAGTCAAGAAAATTTTTTACAAAAAGAATAATGAATCAAATTGCTCAGGAATGCAATAATTAATAGCAGAATGTCTACGCTGTTTAATACACAGCTTCTAATTAAAACTCAACTGTATATTCTCTTCTTTTTGTCATTACTACTCCCTTTGAAAAAACATTTTTATTATAAAAAAACGCCTTTTCTTTCTCTTCACTCTTTCTGGGTAAGGTCATATTTTAATTACTATAGGTTAAAAAGTTAAGACAAAAAATAAAAATGTGGGTTTTGTTTTGACTTTTTGTGTTAATTTTGCAGAATATTAAGATTATCATTTAAATAAAATACATGACGAAAGAGGATTGGGAAGCGGTAATTGGGCTTGAGGTGCACGCTCAAGTTTCTTCTAATACGAAGCTATTTTCTAGCTCATCAACGGAGTTTGGTGCTGAGCATAACACTCAAGTTTCTCTAGTTGATACGGCAATGCCAGGTACGCTGCCAATACTAAATTATTACTGCATAGAGCAAGCAATACGCACCGGTCTTGCACTTTCTGCAGAAATTAATAAGTGTTCTTACTTTGATCGGAAAAATTATTTTTATCCTGATTTACCGCAAGGTTACCAGATAACCCAGTTTTTTGAGCCAATAGTTAAAAATGGTAGAGTATTTATCAACGACAATGAAAAGGAAATAAGAATTGCGAGAATTCATTTAGAGCAAGACGCAGGAAAGAGCGTTCATGAGGAAAGCAAAACTTATGTGGATTTAAATCGTGCAGGGGTTGCTTTAATGGAAATTGTTTCAGAACCAGATCTCCGTTCATCTGCGGAAGCTGCAGAATGCATGAAAAAATTGAGGCAGATTTTGCGTTACATTGGTTCATGTGATGGTGATATGGAAAAGGGATCACTTCGTTGTGATGCAAATGTTTCTGTCCGCCTAAAAGGCAGTAGCACATTTGGCACTCGTTGTGAGATAAAAAATCTGAACTCGATACGTTATATTGTGCAAGCTATAGACTATGAAATACAAAGACAAATTGAAATTTTAGAAGGTGGGGAAGAAATAAGTCAAGATACCTTATTGTTTGACGTTGCTTCGGGAAAAACAAAAGTGATGCGAAACAAAGAAGATGCAAGCGACTATAGATACTTCCCTGAGCCTGATTTATTACCTGTTGAGGTAAGCCAGGAGAAAATTGATTTAATTCAATCATCTTTGCCTGAGTTGCCAGAGCAGAAAAAGCAGCGATACATTGAAAAATTAGGTATCAACGAATACGATGCAAACGTCATTACTTCCGATAAGGCGATTGCTGATTACTTTGAGGAATTGATAAAAAAACATGATTCAAAGCTCGCGGTCACCTGGTTAACTGTAGAGCTTTTCGGTCGTTTAAATAAAGCAAATATTGATATTGCTGACTCTCCAATCAAAGCAAATGCTTTGTCCGAACTCTTAGATTTTATCGTTGATGGAACAATCTCTGCTAAACTTGGCAAACAAGTATTCGATAGTATGTTTGAAACTGGCAAACCTGCATCTCTCATCATAGAAGAGCAGGACCTAAAGCAAATAACCGATAAAGGTCAAATATCAGAAGTTATCGACACAATCATCAATAACAACCAAGATAAAGTTCAAGAATACAAAAGCGGTAAAACAAAATTATACGGATTCTTTGTCGGCGAAGTTATGAAATCCACCAAGGGAAAAGCCAGCCCTGATATCGTGAATTCAATTTTGAGTGAAAGATTAAGTAATTAGTCACATTTTTTTATTTACATAACAGCACATCTCGTAGATATTCTCAGATTTACGCTACGATATCTTTAATCTCATGACATATAATTTTATTATTTTTTTACCATTTGTCGGCACCATCTTTAAAATTATGTGAGGTTGAGGATGCCTGTAATACCAATTCCTAAAAATAAATAGACGAATAAAGAAAAATTTCTAAAATAGAATAATTTAAGAATTAGTGGGGAGTTATGGCAGGAAAAAGTAAAGCAATAGGAGAAGAATTATATAATAAGTGTAACCTGGAATTAAAGAAGCACGGCATAAGAGGAGAGATAGGAAGAAGATTACAGGCAATAATATCTGCAAAAGAATATGGAATAACAAAAGTTGCTCAAATATACCGAATTACTAGAACTACATTGATGAAGTGGATTACAAGATTTAAGGAAGGAGGAGTCAATGCGTTTAAAATACAACCAGGACGTGGAGTAAAGCCGAAGTTGAGCTACAAGCAGCAAGAAGAAATTAAAAATGTCATAGCAGAAGAAGGAGCCAACCTAACGGCTAAGAAATTAAAAATCATAATTGAGAAAATGTTTTCTATTGAGGTAAGTAATACCAATTCTCAATAATAATGAGACAAATGAAAAAGAGTGCTTTCCGCCTATAACTGGAGGTTTAAGTGAATTTATCGTATATTCTATTTGTCTTCCCAATAACGAAGTTTGGTATAAGTCTACAGCACATAGACTGATGCAAAAGTTAGGTTTTTCGTATATTACTCCAAGGCCTGTGCACAATAAACAGGATAAAAATAAACAAGAAGAGTTTAAAAAAAAATCTTAATGAAACTATTGTCACGTATCCCGAAAAAGAGCTATTTTTCTTCGATGAGTCGCGGTTTGGCACACATTCAAAGATTGGACACGGGTGGTTTAAAAAAGGCATTAGGACACAGGTTAAGGTAAAATTAGGTAGGCAAAACTTTTATCTCTATAGTGCAGTTAATCCTAGAAATGGAGAGAGTTCTAGCTTATTCGTACCAAACGTCAATACTGATTGTATGAATATATTCCTTGAGCAGATGTCACAATATTTAGGAACAAGGGAGGCATTTCTTGTTGTGGATTGTGCAGGATGGCATAGATCCAAAGGTTTAAAAATACCACAAAATATTACCTTAATCTATTTACCTCCATATTCACCAGAGTTAAATCCAGTAGAGCGTTTATGGCAATATTTGAAAGACAATCTCATTAAAAATAGAATATATGACTCTGTTAGTTTATTGGAGGATACTGTATGTGCATTCATTCGTAATATTACGGAAAGTTCGATCAAAACCATTTGTTCTGTGAGTTATTTGCCTACTTATTTATGAGATTTGGTATAAGATTATCCTGCTCGGCGGTTAAGCGCACCTTTCATGGTATTATGTATCAAGCGAGATGGCTAATGCTGTTTCCTAAACATGCAGTAGATAGAGAGTATTCTTTCCGCCTATTCACAGAGAAAAAATCAGCTAAGGATTTTGATGATATTGTTCTTCGGTATGAACAAGATGGGAAAATAGTACATAGATTCATACAAGTCAAGCACAGGCAGGGTAGGCACAAAAAGATCAGCATAGGTGACTTATTAACACCGGGAAAGAATGGTGCGTTTGGCTTAATAAAATATCTCATTGCTTATTTAAAGATCAAAAGTAGTGGAGAGTTTGAGGGTGAAATAGAGGATTTTGTCATTATTACAAATGATGATTTTGATTCCGCGGATTTGACACTGCATCCAGTAAGAAAGCTGAGAATGATGTCGAGTAGGAAGAATAAAGGAAAGGAAATTTCAGTCATAAGAATAGACACACAAGATGAGTTTCTGGATGTAGGTGATGGTGTAGTACCAAATCTCATAAATAAGTAGGCAAATAACTCACAGAACAAATGGTTTTGATCGAACTTTCCGTAATATTACGAATGAATGCACATACAGTATCCTCCAATAAACTAACAGAGTCATATATTCTATTTTTAATGAGATTGTCTTTCAAATATTGCCATAAACGCTCTACTGGATTTAACTCTGGTGAATATGGAGGTAAATAGATTAAGGTAATATTTTGTGGTATTTTTAAACCTTTGGATCTATGCCATCCTGCACAATCCACAACAAGAAATGCCTCCCTTGTTCCTAAATATTGTGACATCTGCTCAAGGAATATATTCATACAATCAGTATTGACGTTTGGTACGAATAAGCTAGAACTCTCTCCATTTCTAGGATTAACTGCACTATAGAGATAAAAGTTTTGCCTACCTAATTTTACCTTAACCTGTGTCCTAATGCCTTTTTTAAACCACCCGTGTCCAATCTTTGAATGTGTGCCAAACCGCAACTCATCGAAGAAAAATAGCTCTTTTTCGGGATACGTGACAATAGTTTCATTAAGATTTTTTTTTAAACTCTTCTTGTTTATTTTTATCCTGTTTATTGTGCACAGGCCTTGGAGTAATATACGAAAAACCTAACTTTTGCATCAGTCTATGTGCTGTAGACTTACTTACCTCAATAGAAAACATTTTCTCAATTATGATTTTTAATTTCTTAGCCGTTAGGTTGGCTCCTTCTTCTGCTATGACATTTTTAATTTCTTCTTGCTGCTTGTAGCTCAACTTCGGCTTTACTCCACGTCCTGGTTGTATTTTAAACGCATTGACTCCTCCTTCCTTAAATCTTGTAATCCACTTCATCAATGTAGTTCTAGTAATTCGGTATATTTGAGCAACTTTTGTTATTCCATATTCTTTTGCAGATATTATTGCCTGTAATCTTCTTCCTATCTCTCCTCTTATGCCGTGCTTCTTTAATTCCAGGTTACACTTATTATATAATTCTTCTCCTATTGCTTTACTTTTTCCTGCCATAACTCCCCACTAATTCTTAAATTATTCTATTTTAGAAATTTTTCTTTATTCGTCTATTTATTTTTAGGAATTGGTATAAGATATAAATTTGATAATAGTATTATCTCATACTTGCAGGAAAATAAGGATTTTGTAAAGCGTGAGGTAGGTAGAGAAGTCAGCGATAAAGAAATAGAAGACTTTTTAAATAAATTAGTATTTGCAGTCAATTTGCCAAGCGGAACTGAACTTAGTGAAATTATTAAGAGTGAATTGGGCAAGGAATTCAGCAATACTGATGCAAGTCACTTCTACAGCCGTTACCAGGAAGAAGTGCTGATTTTATTGGAAAAAGAGGGGGAGGAGTTTCTATCATACGAACAGGCGAAAGCCCTAATTGAAAAAATAAGAGAGGAAATTTTAGGAGCGGTTTGGTTTGATGTAATAGAGCCAGTGGCATCTTTTACTGGCAGAGGCAGAGTGTTAACAGCTCTGCATAATGTGCTACAAAGAAGTGCAAAAAAACAAGCGGTGATATCGCAGGTTGCCTCTATTAGTGGTCTTGGAGGGGTAGGTAAGAGTGAGTTAGCTAGGAAATATGCTTACAAATATGGAAAGGATTATTACGGTAATGTTATATGGATAAGTGCTGAAAACTCTAAGACTATGGAAAGTTCTTTTCTGGACTTAGCTAAAGATGATAAACTAGGCATTTCTCCCCAGGATAAGTACGGAAATGACAAGATGATAGAAACTATTGTTAAAGAAACATATGCTTTCTTTGCAAGAAGGGGAAGGAAAAGCCTATTCATTTTTGATAATGCTGAAGGGTATAAAGATATTAGTAAGTTTTTACCGCTCTCCTTGGATAATAAGCCCTATATTTTAATTACCTCTCGTAATAAGGATTGGGGAATATCAGAAGATAAAGGAGAGATAAAAACAATACAGTTAGGTGTATTCAAAGAAACGGAGGCTTTGAAGTTTGTTAAGAGGGCTTTAAATATAAGAAATAATTTACAAGATGAAGAAATAAAAAACCTAACAGAGGAATTACAATATTTCCCGTTAGCTTTAAAACAAGCAGCTGCATATATTAATGAAAAAAATGTTGTACTAAGTTATAGGGGTAAAGAAAAAATTGGTGTTAGTGACTATCTGAAAAGATATGAAGAAGAGGCAAAAAAGCTGCTTGATTTTGAACTCAAAAATAAAAGTGACCGTTATACTAAAACAACATTCATAACTTGGAAAATTACAATTGACGCTATAGCACAAAAAGAATGTGGTTTTGAAGCTTTGAGTATTCTGGAAATAATGGCCTACCTTGCTCCTGACAAGATTCGTATAGAAGAAATCTTTTCAAAATTAATAGCAGATGATGAAGAAAAGCTGTGGAATGCTGTTAAGTTATACCAATTCTCAATAATAATGAGACAAATGAAAAAGAGTGCTTTCCGCCTATAACTGGAGGTTTAAGTGAATTTATCGTATATTCTATTTGTCTTCCCAATAACGAAGTTTGGTATTACTCGATAGATATTCAATGATTGACTTAAAAGAGGGAGTGGCAAACATTCACAGACTAGTGCAGAAAGTAACTGAATTGAATTTACAAAAGGAAGGCCGAGAAGAAGAAGTTCTCAGAAAAGCCCTAGAATTAATAAATAGTGGTAATATAGTAAAAGATAGTACAATTCATGTTGCATCTGTTTGGGGATATGCAAGTAAACACAGTGGGTTAATTGATGATTTTTATTTTGACTCGGTTTATACCTACCAGGAAATTTCTTATACGGAGATAAGTACCCCTTTGCATTTACTTGCTGAGAATGGTAACTATAAAGCAATTAAGGCTCTATTAACACATATAGAAAAAGAACATTCAAGTAGTTTTAATAACATTATTAATGCTAGGAAAAATTATGGTAGGACAGCACTACACGTTGCTGCTAAAAATGGGAAATTGTATGTAGTAAAATACCTAATTAGTAAAGGTATTGATATTAACTCCAGAGATGAAGCTGACTGGACTCCTTTGATGTCAGCTGTTTATGGTGGAGAATTGAATACAGTAAGGTACCTAATTGATGTAGGTGCTGACATTAATGCCAAGAGCAGACTTTGCAGTACTTCATTGCACTTTGCTGCTGATAGTGGAGAATTGGACATAGTAAAGTGCCTGGTCTTTAAAGGTGCTAACGTTAATGCTAAGAACATAGATTGTAGAACTCCATTGCACTTTGCTGCTGATAATGGAAACTTGAGTGTAATAAAATATCTTATAAGGAAAGGAGCTGATATTAACGCTGAAGATGAATATGCTAACATCCCTCTATACTTTGCTATTCGGAATAGAAAATTGGAAATAGTAAAATATCTAGTTGATAAAACTGATATTAATAATAAATATAATGATACTCTATTGCATTTGGCTGTTTGTAGTGGAGAACTGGATGTAGCAAAGTATCTCGTGAGTAGAGGGGTTGACATTAATGCTAAGAGCAAGTTCCTTCCATTACATCTATCTAGTTTACGTGGGCTGGATATAGTAGGATATTTTGTTAAGAAGGTTGCTAGTGCTGAGGGTGGATATTATGAAACTCCACTACACTATGCTGTTTTTCATGGAAACTTAGAAATAACAGAATATCTTATTGAAAAGGGTGCAGATGTTAATGCCAGAAATAGAAATAGTGATACTCCACTACACCTCGCTGCTATGAAGGGAAAGATTGATGTAGTTAAGATACTACTAAAGCATAACGCAGACGTTAACACTAAAAATAATGAAGGAAGAACAGCATTGTATTATGCAGCTAATAATAATCACCAAGAACTTGTAGAATTGCTTTTAGCTCATGGTGCATCCCGTGACTATTGAAATTTTGCATTTAATTTATAGCTCCGCTTCTATCAGGGCATAGGATGACAGAAGTGGGCTTTAATAGCTGTAATACTATAGCTGTTATACTCCAAAAGTAAGTATTAGATATAACAAATAGAAGAAATTAGATAGAATGATTAAAGGGGCAAGGATATAAAGGTTTAACTTGAAATAACCTGATAAAATTTGAATCACACTTCCAAGTGCTGGCACCCATGAAAGTAATAAAGTTGCAAAAATTAGCAAATTTTTTGTAACTTTTGGCATTGTATATTCGTTTTCTAATTTGTGGTATGATTTTCGTATAGAGATTGTTATTCTACCTAAGTACCAATTAACTATTCCACCAAGGCTTGATCCTAGTACTCCAAAAAATAACATAAGTAGTAGATTGTGATGTGATCTAAAGTACAGCATAGCTTCAAACATAAAGCCTTGGTGTATAGGCAAGATTAACGATGATAATAGGCTATCTTTAAACAGCAGAAAGTAATCTTCCATATAAGTTTACCAAGTTGTTGTACCATCTTCATTGTCAGAAATTGTAACCCCCATTTGTTTCAACTGATCCCTTATTTTGTCTGCAGTATCGTAATTTTTATTTTTTTTTGCAATTTTTCTTAAGTCTATCAACCTTTCTATTTCTTGATGATTTACATCCACAGCAAACCACTCTTGATAACTTGACTCAAGAAGACCAATAAATCTGGCACTCTTAACAAAACTCTCAGTTAATTTAAGCTTTTCACTTTCATTACTCATTTTGTTGATTTTTGCAGCCATTTCATGCAGTATAGCTAGAGCTTCAGGAATGTTTAAGTCGTTTTTTAAAGCGTCTATAAAATCTTTAGAAATCTCTGCGTTACTTTCATCAATATTCGTTGTATCTAAGCCACGTAATAACCGATAAAATTTATTTAAGGTTTCCTGTGCATCAGAAATAACGTTTTCTGTCCAATCAAGTGGTTTTCTGTAGTGAGTTTTGAGCAGTGCATAGCGTATTACTTCACCCTTTATTCCACTATCTAGCAAATCTCTTACTTTGACTATATTAAATAAGGACTTGCTCATTTTTTCTTCATTTACTGTAAGAAAGCCGTTATGTATCCAGTATTTTGCAAACATTGATCCAGCAAATGCAGACTTACTCTGTGCAATTTCATTTTCATGGTGAGGAAATTGTAAATCTATGCCGCCACCATGAATATCAAAATCTTTGCCAAGATAAGCATATGACATTGCTGAGCATTCTATATGCCATCCAGGCCTGCCCTCTCCCCATGGGCTATCCCAATAACTTGAAAGTTTGTAGTCAATATCACTTGCAGGCTTCCACAGTACAAAATCTCCAGGGTGCTTTTTATTTTCATTAACTTCAACTCTGCTACCTGGAACCAATTCATCAGTTTTTTTTCCTGATAAAGCACCATATTCATGGTAAGATTCTATATTAAAATACACGTGTTTGTCAGATTCGTAAGCGTGGCCTGATTGCAGTAAATGTTCAATTAATTCTATAATATAATCTACGTTTTCCGTTGCTTTTGGTTCGTGTGTTGGCTCTTTACAATTTATGCTTTCCATATCATCATGAAAAGCTTTAATGTAATATGTGGTTATACTTTCTATGTTGCTATTTTTCTCACTTGCTGCATTGATTATCTTATCATCAATGTCGGTTATGTTACGCACATAGGTAACTTTGCCATAACAAAACTTAAGTAGCTGAAATAACACATCATACACAACGACAGACCGTGCATTGCCTATATGTGCTGTGTCATATACTGTTGGTCCGCAAACATACATTTTCACATGATCTTTATCGATTGGTGTAAAAAGTTCCTTTTTTTTTGTTAAGGTGTTGTAAAGCCTAACCATATACGAAGCTTTTGAGAAAAGAAAATGCCCCAATGATAAGTTGTGGCCCTTTGACTACTACAACAAGAGTAAGCAATAGTCCGCACAATGATATTAAAACTCCCAATATGGATAGAAACCCATCTTTACTCATAATACCAAGTGAAATAAGAGTCGTACCAATTGCAGGAATAAAGTTGGTAAGAGGTAATGGAAGAGCTATTGATAATGCACAAAGCAACATTACAAAAGCTAAAATTTTTTCGCCAGGCCCATAGAAAATAAAAGACATTCTTGGTTTCATGAACTTTTCTATTTTTTTTAATGCTGGAGAAGTTTTCTCCACCACAAGAGCTAGTGTTGAACGCTGAAAAGATCTTCTTTCTAGCCAACTGGGCATCCAAGGAGAATCAAATCCAAATAGAAGCTGCAGTGAGAATAAGATTAAAGGTATAGAAAGAATAGTTGTATAACCAGGTGGAACCGGTATAGGCACCGATAGTGGCAAGGAGAAGATGATTATTAAAATACCAAAACCGCGCTCATGCAAAGCTGTTTTAATATCGAACAAAGTTACTTTATCGCTATCATTGTTATTAGTATCTGCAACCTCTTTTAGAATATCAGAAGCTAGTTTATCACTTTTAGTCAACTTATCATTTTGTGACACGAAAAACCCTTGATAAAAGTAATTCTTAACACAATTATTATTTTATTTCAATATGCATTATTCATTTCGCGCTAGTACTTCATTCTTTTGTTAAAGTGTTGTAAAGCTTTTAAGAAGAGAAAGTGCTCCGGTTATAAGTTGTGGTCCTTTGACTATTACAACAAGAGTAAGCAACAACGCACACAATGACACTAAAACTCCCAATATGGATAGAAACCCGTCTTTACTCATAATACCAAGTGAAATAAGAGTTGTGCCAATTGCAGGAAGGAAGTGAGTAAAAGGTAATGGAAGAGCTATTATTATTGCACAAAGCAACATCATAAAAGCCAGAATCTTCTCACCAGGCCCATAGAAAATGAAAGATAGTCTTGGCTTCATGAATTTTTCTATTTTTTCTAATACAGGGGAAGTTTTCTCTACCACAAGAGCTAGTGTTGAACGCTGAAAAGACCTTCTTTCTAGCCAACTGGGCATCCAAGGAGAATCAAATCCAAATAGAAGCTGCAGTGAGAATAAGATTAAAGGTATAGAAAGAATAGTTGTATAACCAGGTGGAACCGGTATAGGCACCGATAGCGGCAAGGAGAAGATGATTATTAAAATACCAAAACCGCGCTCATGCAAAGCTGTTTTAATGTCAAACAAAGTTACTTTATCGCTATCATTGTTATTGGTATCTGCAACCTCTTTTAGAATATCAGAAGCTAGTTTTTTATCTTTAGTTAGTTTCTCACTTTTTTGCACAATTATCCTTTAATCAAACTATTCCTTTTAAACTAACGTAATTATTGCTGTATTTCAATATACATTTATTATTGTTAATTGTTAGAGTTAAAGTACAATCGTAATTTTGTCATTATACTTGCAGTTGGTGCAAATGAAGTTGTTTGTTACAGCATCAATGCAATACAGTTTTCCCTTGCGTGTTTTTTGGGTTACACGCAAGGGTTAAACTACCTATAAAAAAAAGTTATAGTATATCATTAGTATCTGACTGTGAATAATGACTTTCGTCACTTAATGGATCAGAATACAATGAACTCTGTGATAATTCGATAGATTCACTTTCTTCTTCTGTGCCCCATATCCATGATATAAAACTTCTAAAAATAGATGCAATAGATGAAAATACACCAGGTTCACTCGTTTGTGTAGATTGACTTTCTTCTGTATTGTCATCTAGCTTGGTGGTTTCTTTTTGCACTTCTCTTTTTTCTCTATAGAGTTCTTTGTTATTATATAGTGTATCTCCTTCTGTTTCCTCTTCCTCCACTATATTTGTTTTTTTATCATCTTCATTGCTTTCTCTAAGCTCTAATGCCTTGTTATGAGCTGGATTTTCATATTCTTCAGTTTGATATTCTTTTATCTCTCCACTATCTATATCTTTTTTGTTTTCTTTTTCTACTTGACTCCCAATTAAATTTCCAACTAATTCAGGGTCTAATGAATTCTTCATACTTGTTAATAGCTCATTTTGGAACACATGGCCCAGCTCATGACCTAAAACAAAGTCCATACCGGCAAATTTGTATACTACTATCGCTTTACCATCAGTTGCACCATAAGCATTATCTGCATCAATGCCAGCTAATTCATTATATTTCTGGTAATCATTCTTGTTGTTAAAAACATTAACTTCTAAATTTAAAGTTGTTTCAGGTTTGTTTACATCAAACAATTTTTTAAAATTTTCATAAGCAGCATGAATGTCCTTTTGAATTTGGAACTTCTCTTGTGATGACATGTCATCATACCTTATATTATATTTTATACCTTCATCTTGGAATGAAAATACTTTTGGTAATACTTCCTCTATAGTTTCTGGTGCTTTGTCAAAGATCTTTGACTCTGAAGGCTTATATATCTTATTAAAGAATTTTGGTATACATTGTTCTCTAATGTTATATATATGATTCCCATCCATATCACGAACTTCATAATTGTATACAGGATTTGAGTTATTTTTGATTAATTGAAACTTTTGTCCATTAGTGTTAATACCTATTTTACCATTATAATCTTCAGAATAGTTTTTGTATTGTTGATTGTTATTTTTACTCATTTTCGTACCTCACTATTTAAATAAATTTACTCTTACATTATCAGTATAGTATGTATAAAAATTTATTAATAATAATGATTGTATTTTTAAATTTTCACTACAAGACTTGTTTGTATGCTATATAAAGTGACCGCGAAAATTTCTATAAAGCATTTTAACAATATTAGAAAAATTATGAATTCAGAGGAAGGTGAAGCAGACGCAACAGCTTAAGCGGAAAGATTGAAAAATAATTGATGCTTTAAGTGAGTAACACGCACCTTAGTGCGTGTCACGAAGTATGAGGACGCTAACGATCTGGTTCATTAGACGATAATTTTTCTGAGTCCTTAAGCTCCTGTTTAAGGTTTTTGATGCCTTTTCCTAAATCACCCATAACTTGCGGTAATCTGCCTGCACCAAATAGAACTAAAATTATTATTAAGACTAGAAACAATTGCCATGGTCCTAAACTCATTTTCACCTCCATTTAAAATATTGACCTTTAAATATTAAAACTTGACTGAAGTCAAGTAACACATAGATTATATCACCTTTATTTAATTATAAATCAAGGTTTTTTAATTATTTTATAACAATTCCAAACTAGATTGTTTTCTTGCAGCGAATAAGTGGAAACTTTTCGCTTAACTATAGAGTAGAGGAGAGCTCACTAAAAAACTTTGCTAGCGTATCATCTTTAGGCCTATGGTATATATCGCTAGAAACTCCTGATTGAATAATTTTACCATTTTTCATTACGTAGATAAAATCTGCAACTTTCAATGCTTCTTGCGGGTCATGAGTTACCATTAGCACAGGGATATTTTTACTTCTAAAAAGGGACAATATATGTTGTCTTATTCGGCACTTGAGCAGTATATCCAAATTAGAAAATGGTTCATCTAACAACACAACATCAGGGTTTTGTGCCATCACTCTTGCTATTGCAACTAATTGTTGCTGTCCTCCAGATAAGGCGTTAGGGTACATATTTTCATATTTTTCTATATTGAGTAACTTCAAGATTTCCAATGCAATTAGGTGCTTTTCTCTCTTGGAAGAGCTGCGGATAGCAAAGGTTATATTTTCTACTACTGTTTTGTGAGGAAATAATGCAGAATGCTGAAAAATCAATCCGATATTTCTATGCTCTATAGCGACTGATGCCTTATTGCTTGCAACTAACCTATCATTTATAAAAATAGTTCCAGATTTTGGATTTTCTATCCCTGCAATTAATTTCAAAATTGTTGACTTGCCACAGCCAGAATGCCCCAATAAACATGCAACACTTCCTTTTTTTACTTTAATGTTTATATTGCTTAAAGCAAAGTCGTCTTGATTGTTATAGAAATAACCAATGTTGTTAACTAGCATTAATCTTACTTAAACCATGTTATTAAATATAATAGCATTATACTCAAGAAGTACAGAAATGTTTCTTGTCGTCATAAATTGGTTATGCAAGAAATCTAGAAAAGAGAAGGATTTTTTGCTATAACTTTACATAAATGGTAGGAAACACGGGACTATAGCTCAGCAGGATAGAGCGTTGGACTCCTAATCCGAAGGTCGTGCGTTCGAATCGCACTAGTCCCACCACATTGCTTCACAAATTTCATGGAGATTTTTTTTCACAAATACACACACCTATTCCAGTGTCAAGCACTGGAATGACAAGTTCTTGGCAACCCCTACGTCATACCGCCGCGGTATCTCTTAGCATAGATCCCGCTAACAAGCAGCGGGATGACGAGGTTATCGTCATGCCACCGCGAACCGTCATACCGCCACGAACCGTCATACCGCGATTCATTCGCGGTATCTCTTAGCATAGATCCCGCTAACACGTAGCGGGATACTTGACCTTTACAGGGATGACGGTTGTCGTTTAGTTATAAATATTTAAGAAATTTACCAGGCAGAAAAAAAAGGCAAAGAACTCCCGTGGTGCGAGTTTTGACCCTATAATAATTTAAACTGGCGCTGTAATAATGTGCTAACGCTTAAAATAAGCGCGGTTTGGCTGAATGTAGAAAAAATAAAAAAGACATGCAGCCGCTATAATTTTATGTAATCCGCCAAAAAATACCCTAAGTTTTTTACTGAATTTTGTCATTGAGCCTGCAGGTCAAAAACAAGTTTTGAGTCATAAATACCCTTATTGTCATAATAAGGGGGCTGGCGGAGTTTGTCAAGGAAGTTTTTCGTTTCTACTGAATGACAATTGTGGCTTGGGAGGTAGTGCAAGAAGTCTACTGATGGCTTTCAAAGCAGTTGAGCTTAATTATTAGAGTAGTAATGTTTATTTTTATATTGACTATTGAGGTTTATTATTTTATAACTAAAAACTTAGTTATTTTAATGAGCTTGAGTTTATAACATATGCCTACGATAAATCAATTAATACGTAAGGGTAGATTAGGATTGACCCATAAGAAAAAGGTACCAGCTTTGGGAGAAAGCAACCCTCAAAGGAGGGGTGTTTGCACTAAGGTGTATACTACAACTCCTAGGAAGCCTAACTCAGCACTCCGTAAAGTAGCCAGAGTAAAAATTAGTGGGTATGGTGAAGTGACAGCTTATATACCTGGTGAAGGTCATAATTTACAAGAGCATTCTGTTGTTTTGATACGTGGTGGGCGGGTTAAAGATTTGCCAGGTGTGCGTTATCACATAATAAGAGGTGCCCTTGATCTGCGTGGCGTGCAAAATCGAAAGAAAGCTCGTTCAAAATATGGTGTAAAGAAATCTGGTTAAAATTTATGGCTCGTCGGAATAAAGTAAAAAAAAGAGAAATAAGTCCTGATTCGCGTTATGGCAGTGTTTTGCTGATGCGTTTCATTAATACAATCATGAAATGTGGTAAAAAATCTACTGCAGAAAAGATTATCTATGACGCTTTGTCTTTAGCTGAAAAGAAAATAGGCGAAGGTGGGTTATCAATTTTTGAAACAGCGGTAGGAAATGTTACTCCTTCTATAGAAGTGCGTTCTCGACGCATTGGTGGTGCAACTTATCAAGTGCCTGTTGAAGTTCGACAAGATAGAGCGATTTCTTTAGCGTTAAGGTGGATTGCTAAAGCAACTTCTGCTGCTCGAAAAAAGAGTGGAAAAACCACTGTTGATTGTTTGCAATCTGAAATACTGGATGCTTATAATAAACGCGGTGGTGCGTTTAAGATGTGCGAAGAAAAATATAAAATGGCTGAGGCTAATAAGGCATTTTCTCATCTTCGTTTTTAATGTTAGCTAATTAATTGTGATATGGAAATTGGGATATCTAAATACAGAAATATAGGAATAATGGCTCACATAGATGCTGGTAAGACTACCACAACAGAGCGTATTTTATTTTATACTGGTAAGCAAAATAGAATTGGTGAAGTGCACGATGGGGCAGCTTCTATGGATTGGATGGAGCAGGAAAAAGAGCGTGGTATTACAATCACATCTGCTGCAACAACATGTTTTTGGAATGATCATAGGGTCAATATAATAGACACTCCAGGTCACGTTGATTTCACTATTGAAGTTGAGAGATCTTTAAGGGTTTTGGATGGTGCAGTTGCTGTATTTGATGGAGTTGCTGGAGTTGAACCTCAATCTGAAACAGTTTGGCGTCAAGCTGATAAATATAGCGTTCCTCGTATCTGCTTTGTTAATAAGATGGATAGAATAGGGGCACATTTTTATCGATGTGTTGATATGATAAAGACGAAGCTTGGTGCAGCACCTTTAGTCATTCAGTTGCCAATAGGAAGTGAGAAAGATTTCAAAGGTATAATTGACCTTATTTCTATGAAAGCCATTATATGGCAAGAAGAAACGTTGGGTGCTAAATTTTCTTATGAAGATATTCCTTCTGATTTGCTTGACAAGGCTCAAGAATATCGAAATCTTTTATTAGATGCTGCAGCTGAGATGGATGATGAAGCGATGAATACTTACTTTGAGTCTAATGATCTGCCAGTAGATTTACTGAAAAAATGCGTGAGAAATGGAACCATCAAAGGAAAATTTGTTCCTGTATTATGTGGATCAGCTTTTAAAAATAAAGGCGTACAACCACTTTTAGATGGTGTGGTTGACTTTTTACCTTCTCCTATTGATGTTGATGTAATTGTTGGAACTGATCCTAAAGATTCAGAAAAGAAAATTGAGATCAAACCTTCAGAAAAAGAGAAATTCGTTGCTCTTGCGTTTAAAGTGATGACGGATAAGTTTGTAGGCAGCTTGACGTTTATTCGTATTTATTCCGGTAAGTTAAAATCCAAATCCGCTGTGTTAAATGCGGGAAAAAATGAGACTGAAGGAATTGGCAGAATGCTGCTTATGCATGCAAATAACAGAGAAGATATAAACGAAGCTAAAGTTGGCGATATAGTTGCCTTAGTTGGATTAAAGAGAACAATTACTGGTGACACTTTA
Organism: Wolbachia endosymbiont (group A) of Clivina fossor; assembly: GCF_964026865.1. Lineage (NCBI taxonomy): Bacteria > Pseudomonadati > Pseudomonadota > Alphaproteobacteria > Rickettsiales > Anaplasmataceae > Wolbachia > Wolbachia endosymbiont (group A) of Clivina fossor. Next base: position 1,042,503 of record NZ_OZ034707.1, read on the forward strand.
TGTTCACCTGATTTTCCTATATTATTAGAGCGTATGGAATTTCCTGAGCCTGTTATTGAAATTGCTGTGGAACCTAAAACTACTTCAGATCAGGAAAAATTAGGTGTTGCTTTAAATAGATTGGTTGCAGAAGATCCTTCTTTAAGAATGTCAGTAAATGCGGAGAGTGGACAGACTATATTGAAAGGCATGGGTGAGCTGCATCTTGAGATTATTGTTGATAGAATGAAGCGCGAGTTTAACATTGAAGCTAACGTCGGTGCGCCTCAAGTTGCATATCGTGAAACTATCACTAAATCTGTTGAAATTGATTATACTCATAAAAAACAGTCCGGCGGTGCTGGCCAATTTGCAAAAGTAAAGATTATATTTGAACCTCTTGAGCCTGGTTCTGGGTTTCAATTTGAAAGTAAAATTGTAGGTGGTGCAATTCCAAAAGAATATATTCCTGGTGTACAAAATGGTTTAGAGTTGATAAAAGAAGGAGGCATGATCTCTGGTTTTCCGGTTATTGATTTTAAGGCTACCCTTATTGATGGTGCTTTTCATGAAGTTGATTCTAGTCCTTTAGCTTTTGAACTTGCTGCTAAAGGTGCTTTTAAAGAGATGGCAAATAAAGCTGGTCCAAAAATGTTAGAACCTATAATGAAAGTTGAAATCATTACGCCTGAAGAGTATATGGGCGATATCATGGGCGATGTAAATAGCAGAAGGGGGCAAGTTTCAAGTATGGAAACGCATAATAGTAGCACTATAATTCTTGCTTTCGTACCTCTTGCGAATATGTTTGGTTATATAAATGTTTTGCGTTCTATATCTCAGGGAAGAGCTCAGTATAGTATGCATTTTTCTTATTATGAACAAGTACCACAATATGTGGTTGATGAGTTAAAGTTAAAGTATAATTAAGGGTAATAATTATGACAGCAGTAGTGGAAGCATTTGGAAAGCCGCATGTAAATGTGGGAACAATAGGACATGTGGATCATGGGAAGACAACGTTAACAGCGGCGATAACAAAGCATTATGGAAATTTTGTAGCGTACGATCAGATAGATAAGGCGCCAGAAGAAAGGAAAAGGGGAATAACGATAGCAACAGCGCATGTTGAGTATCAGACGGAAAAAAGGCATTATGCACACGTTGATTGTCCTGGACATGCTGACTATGTAAAGAACATGATAGTAGGTGCAGCACAGATGGATGCGGCGATATTGGTAGTGTCGGGGGTTGATGGGCCAATGCCACAAACGAGAGAGCATATATTGCTAGCGAAGCAGGTAGGTGTTGGATATATCGTGGTGTATATAAATAAAGCTGATGTTGCTGATGCTGATATGATAGATTTGGTAGAAATGGAAGTGAGGGAATTGCTGAATAAATACGGATTTCCAGGGGATGAAGTGCCTGTGGTAGTGGGGTCTGCATTGAAAGCGCTGGAGGATGACAGTAGCGAATATGGAAAGAAATCAATAGATAAATTGATGGAAAAGTTAGATGAGTATGTGGCGGTTCTACCAAGGCCTGTGGATTTACCATTTTTATTGCCAATCGAGGATGTATTTTCGATATCGGGGCGAGGAACGGTGGTAACAGGAAGGATAGAGAAGGGAGAGATAAAGACGGGAGAAGAGATAGAGATAATAGGTCTGAAAGCGACGCAAAAGACGATATGCACAGGTGTAGAAATGTTTAAGAAGTTGCTGGATAAGGGGAGTGCAGGACTCAATGTAGGAATATTGTTAAGAGGAACAAAAAGAGAAGAAGTGGAGAGAGGGCAAGTATTAGCAAAACCGGGGACGATAACGCCGCATAGAAAGTTTAGGGCGGAGGTTTATATATTAAAGAAAGAGGAAGGAGGAAGGCATACACCATTTTTTGCGAATTACCAGCCACAGTTTTATTTAAGGACAACGGATGTAACCGGGAGCATAAAATTGCTAGATGGGAAGGAGATGGTAATGCCAGGAGATAATGTGAGTGTAGAAGTAGAATTGCAAGTACCGATAGCAATGGATAAGGGATTGCGTTTTGCGATAAGAGAAGGCGGTAGAACTGTTGGTTCTGGTGTTGTTTCTGAAATTTTGGAGTGAGAGTTTGAGTTATAGGAGTGTAGCTCAATTGGTAGAGCGCTGGTCTCCAAAACCAGAGGTTGTAGGTTCAATTCCTATCGCTCCTGCATTAATGTTGTGGTGAAAATGTTAAAAAGTTTGTGTGTTTTTTTCTATGATATAAAGCAAGAAATACGAAGAATTGCTTGGGTAAAGAAACAGGAGGTGTTGTCATCTCTATTTGTTGTGATGATTGTTATATTATGCTTTTCGATTTTCTTCTGTTTTGTGGATTTTATGTCTCTTTACGTAATTAAGGCTTTATTTGGAATTATTTATGGAATGTGAATATAAATGGTATATCATTAGAGTTGATTATGGATATGAGCAAAATATACGCGAATTGGTAAGTAATGCTGTTTATTTTAAGGAAGTGTTTATTCCTTATCAAACGGTATGTAATTCAAAGTCTGATATAAAAGAGTTATGTGAAGTGTATGTATATATGCATCTATGTGATGAAAGCAAAAATATTTTGAATCAAACGCCTGGATTCTGCAGTGGCGAATCTGGTGATTTTGAGATGATTTCAGATGATGAGATAAGTTTAAAGTGTAAAGAATTTAATAGATATAAATGGTATATCTTGAGAGTTGCTTCCAATTGTGAAGAGAAAGTGCGCCAACATATATTGGAAAATTCTATGAGATTGGGTGTTAATGATTACTTTAAGGAAGTTTTTATTCCATATGAAGAGCTAAGTGAAGTAGAGTTGAAATCTAAGAAAATTGCTACACGAAGGAAATGCTTTCCTGGTTATGTCTTTTTATACGTGAATTTATGCGATGAAGTATTGAATTTTATCAATAATATACCAAAATCTCTTAAGGTTTATGGATTTTTGAAAAATGGTAATATTCCAAAGGTGATTTTGGACGATGAGATTCACTCAATGTGTAATGCACTTTATAATGCTCAAGAGACAAAGAAGTTAGGTTATGGTTATGAAAAAGGTGAAAAAGTGAAAATTAATGATGGTCTTTTTCAAAATTTTACTGGTAAGGTAAATATGGTAAACGATGAGAAAAAAATTATTAATGTGGAAGTATCAATTTTAGGTAAGCCGACAATAATAGAGCTTGATCTGGCTCAAGTAGAGAAAATAGAGGATTAATTATGAGTGTTATAGTTGCTAAGATTAACTTACTTATGGAAGCTGGGAAAGCAATTCCAGGACCGAAAATTGCTTCAGTACTTGGTCCACGTGGTATACCTGTTCCTAAGTTTTGTGAAGCTTTTAATAAAGTTACTAGCGCTGCTAACGCTAATTATAAAGTAGGCGATTTAGTAACAGTGCGAATTTCCATAAAGGATGATCGCTCTCATGATTTTACTGTCAGCGGTCCACCTGTGGCTTATTTACTTAAGCAGGAGGCTAAATTAAGTAAAAGTTCTGGTAATCCTGGTAAAGAATTAGTGGCTAAATTACCTATGTCTGCTATAATTAAAGTGGCAAAGTGCAAGATGGTTGATATGAAAGTGGATAATGAAGATTCAGCAGTGAAAATGGTTGTAGGCACTGCAAAATCTATGGGTATAGAAGTTGTGGAAGGTTAGGTAAATGAATACATATAATGATAATCCTAAGCAGTGTTTAAAGAAGATTATTGAGTCTGCTTCAGCAAAATTTAATGAATCAGTTGATATTGCAGTCAATTTAGGCGTAGATTCACGTAAATCTGAAGAGCAGGTGCGTGGTACAGTAGTTTTGCCTAAAGGTATCGGGAAGAATATTAAAGTAGCTGTTTTCGCTCAAGATAAACATTTATTAGAAGCTGAAAAAGCTGGTGCTGATATTGCAGGAGGAGAGGATTTAGTTGAAGAAATAAAAAAGGGTAGAAAATTAGATGTTGATTGGTGCATTACTACTCCTGATTTTATGGCAAAAATCACTCCTATTGCAAAAGTATTGGGTGCTAAAGGGCTGATGCCTAACCCTAAATTTGGTACTGTGACTTCTAACATTGCAGAAGCTATTAAAACCATTAAGTCTGGTCAGATAAAATTTAGAACAGATAAAAATGGTGTTATTCATGGTAAATTAGGAAATATTAAATTTGATATTGATGACTTGCTAGAAAATTTAAAAGCCTTTCTTAAAGTAATTAAAGATAATAAACCTATTTCTGCGAAAGGAATTTACTTTAAGGGTGTTTTTTTAAATTCAACTATGGGTGAAGCTTATAAGATAAGCAAAGTGGAAGATATAATTTAAGGGAGTGATACCGTGAAGCGTAAAAATAAGGATGAATTTATACAGAGCACAATAAACGTATTTGTAAATAATGATTTCTTGATATTAGTAAATTTTAAATCTATAAATGCTAATGATTCATTAACTCTGAGGAATAGCCTGAAGTCTATAGCAGGTGGGGTATTAGTAGTTAAAAACACTCTAGCGCGCTTGGCTTTGGAAAGGACTGGTAAATTTTCTTATTTATCAGGCAAATTTTCTGGTTCTGTTGCTATTATATACTCTAGTGGCATAGTAGAAGCTGCAAAGTTAATAGTTGATTTTATTAATGCTAACAAAGAAAAAATGTCTGTGATTTGCGCGGCTCATATAAATGAATTGTTAACAGTGGAAGATGTTAATAAACTGGCTAAGTTGCCTTCTTTGGATGAGTTGCGTGTTAAAATTATGCGTTTAATATCTTATGATATTCCTGCTCGATTGGCGTTGTCTATTAATTCATCTTCTATGAGGCTTATGAGAGTTTTGGATTATTATAGTTCTAAAAAATAAATTTGTTGTTAAGTAAGGTGGTAATTATGAGTAATGTAACAAGTGATTTGGTTGATAAAATATTATCTTTAAACCTATTAGAGGCTTCTGAACTTGTAAAAGTTCTAGAAGAGAAAATAGGGTTGCCTGCTGGTTCTTTTCTTGGTAGGGCTGTTGGTGCTGGGGCGCCTATTAGTGATAATGCTGCTGCTCCTGCTGCTCAAGAAAAAGCTGAGTATAAAGTTGTGATTAAAGAAATTGATGCGAAAAAAAAAATAGAAGTTATTAAAGCTGTGAGAGAAGTTAATTCTACATTGAATTTAAGAGAAGCAAAAGAGTTGGTTGAATCTTTACCTAAAGATTTAACTGCTAATGTTCCTAAAGACGAAGCAGAAAAAATCAAGCAAAAACTTATTGAAGCAGGAGCAACTAAAGTGGAGCTTGAATAACATTTAATGTATTAATTTTATATTGATATAGCTCTTTTAATTAGTTTGGGGTATTTTAATGGTTGATTCTTCTTATATGTACGCTTCTGGTGCTTTTGTCCCTAGAGTTTCTTATTCTAGGTCGATTGATTTAAAAGATTCTTTATTGGATTTGGTTAAGGTTCAAAAAGAATCGTATGATTCATTTGCTCCTAAGAATAAGGGTAATGAAAGACTTGAAGTTATCTTTCATACAATCTTTCCAATAAATGATCCTTTGCGTAGGGCTACTATTGAGTTTATAAGTTGTAGGGTAGATGATCCTAAGTATGATGAATCTGAGTGTATAAAGCGTGGTGTAACTTTTTCTGCTCAGGTTATTGCTTCTATACGTCTTGTTGTTATGCAGGATGGTATTTCTCTTGATGAATATAAATCGATTAAAGAGAGTGGAGATCATTCTAAACTTGCAACCGTTGTAAAATCTATAGAAGAGCAGGAAGTCCACTTTTGTGGGTTGCCTATGATGACTGATAAGGGCACTTTCATCATTAATGGTGTAGAAAAAGTTATTGTCTCACAAATGCATAGGTCTCCTGGTGTATTTTTTGATAGCGATAAGGGAAAAACTTACAATTCTGGTAAATTGATCTATTCTGCTAGAATTATTCCTTATAGGGGTTCTTGGCTTGATATTGAATTTGATGTTAAAGACCATTTGTATTTTCGTGTTGATAGAAAAAGAAAATTGCCAATCTCAGTTTTGTTAAAGGCGTTAGGTCTATCAAATAATGATATACTCGATAGATTTTATGAGAAAATAAAGTATGTAAAACATAAAGATGGTTGGAAAGTGCCTTTTGTTCCTGATAAATTTAAAGGAGTGAGGTTGCCTTTCGACTTAATGGATATTGAAGGTAATGTGCTGCTTAAAGCTAACGTTCGTATCACCTCAAGACTAGCTAAAAAGCTATATGATAATGAATTGAAAGAGTATCTGGTTCCTTTTAATTCTATATGTGGTTTATTCCTCGCAGAAGATTTAATGGATAGTGCTAGCTCTACGAAAATTTTATCTGCTGGTGAATCTATAAAGCTGGAAGACATAAAGAAGCTTGAGTTATTGTCTGTGGATGAAATATCAGTATTGAACATAGATAATGTATCTGTTGGACCTTATATATTAAATACGCTTTTCTTAGACGAAAACATGTCTTATCAGGATGCGCTATATGAAATATATAGAGTTTTGCGTCCTGGTGAAGTTCCTGTTTTAGAGATAGTAGAGGAGTTTTTCCGTAATCTTTTCTTCAGTCCGGAATATTATGATTTGTCTAACATTGGTAGGTTGAAGCTTAACTCTTACCTTGGATTAAATTATGATGAGGATTTAACTGTTTTAACGTATGAAGATATTATTGAAATTGTAAAAAAAATAGTATTGTTACGTGACGGTCAAGGATCTGTAGATGATATTGATCATTTAGGAAACAGAAGAGTAAGATCAGTTGGAGAGTTTATAGAAAATCAATTTAGAACTGGGTTGTTGAAATTGGAACGCGCAATAGTTGATTCTATGTCCACTTCTAGTTTAGATAAAGTTTCTCCATCTGATTTTATTAATCCAAAAGTGTTAACTAATGTCTTAAGAGATTTCTTCAATTCTTCTCAATTATCTCAATTTATGGATCAGACTAATCCGTTATCTGAAATAACACATAAAAGAAGGTTGTCCGCGTTAGGTCCTGGCGGTTTAACAAGAGAACGGGCAGGATTTGAAGTGCGTGATGTTCATCCAACTCATTATGGAAGAATTTGCCCTATTGAGACTCCTGAAGGGCAAAATATAGGGTTAATCAACAGTTTAGCTATATACGCGCGTATTAATAAATATGGTTTCATTGAAAGTCCTTATAGAAAAGTAGTTAATAGGGTTGTTACTGATCAAATTGAGTATCTGTCTGCCATAGATGAAGGTTTATATTATATAGCTGATACCAGCGCAAAGCTCGATGAAAATAATTGCTTTGTTGATGATATGCTATACTGTAGATATGCTAGTAGTTTCATTATGGTAAGTAGTGATCAGGTGAGTTACATTGACGTATCTCCTAAGCAGGTAATATCAGTTGCGGCTTCCTTGATTCCATTTTTAGAAAATGATGATGCTAATAGAGCATTAATGGGCTCAAATATGCAACGTCAGGCCGTACCTTTATTGAAGCCTACCGCTCCTCTGGTTGCTACTGGTATGGAGTCTTTTGTAGCTTCTGGCTCTGGTGCTGTAGTTTTAGCAAAACGCGATGGCATAGTTGATAGTTCTGATAGTAACTCTATAGTTATACGTGCTTTTGATAAAGAAAGGGTTAACTACTTGGACGTAGATATTTATCATCTAAGGAAATTTCAGCGTTCTAACCATAATACTTGTATTAATCAAAGACCGCTAGTGTGCGTAGGTGATTATGTTAAAAAGGGTGATGTAATAGCTGATGGTCCTGCAATTAACAGTGGTGAGTTGGCGCTTGGTAAAAATTTGCTAGTCGCTTTTATGTCTTGGCAAGGTTATAATTTTGAAGACTCTATTATTATTTCTAGTGAAGTTGTTAAAAAAGATCTCTTTACTTCTATTCATATAGAAGAATTTGACTGTGTTGTACATGATACCCCTTTAGGATCAGAAAAAATAACTCGTGCTATACCTGGTGTTAATGAAGAAAATCTATATCACTTAGATGATAGTGGTATAGTGAAAATTGGTACAAGAGTTGGTCCAGGCTATATTCTGGTAGGTAAAGTTACACCTAAACCTTCTCTTTCATTGCCTCCTGAAACGAAGTTATTAATGACAATTTTTGGTGAAAAGTCATTCGATTGTGCGGATTCCTCTTTATATACATCTCCAGATGTTGAAGGGACAGTAATTGATGTACAAGTCTTTACACGCAGAGGGGTTGAAGAAAATGAAAGGGCATTACTCATCAAACAAAAAGAGGTAAATGACTTTGAGGAAGAGCGAGATTATATAATCAATGTTACTAGTGAATATTTCTATGATGAACTGAAGAAACTTCTTATTAATTCTGGTTCTCAAGATCGAGAAAAATTTGACTCTATTGAACGTGAGCAATGGTGGGGTATAGGACTAAAAAACCAATCCATTTCTGAGCAAGTTAAGAGCTTAAAAAAAGATTTTGATGAAAAAGTATCACATGCAATAGCACAGTTTAAGCGAAAAGTAGAAAAATTACATGAAGGTTATGACCTGCCTCAAGGTGTGTCGATGTCAGTAAAAGTTTTCATTGCTGTGAAACATAGTCTGCAACCAGGGGATAAAATGGCTGGTAGACATGGGAATAAAGGTGTGATTTCTCGAGTTGTGCCAGTGGAAGATATGCCTTATTTGGAAGATGGTACTCCTGTTGATATTATTCTTAACCCTCTTGGTGTTCCTTCACGAATGAATGTAGGGCAAATACTGGAAACGCATGTAGGTTGGGCTTGTAGAAAATTAGGGGAAAGGGTAAGTAATATTCTCGATGAGATCAATAAAATCAAAAGTGCTTTTTGCAAGGGAATTAGGTCCCTTAACGATGATAATTTTACACAATTTGCAGTAGCATACCTTGACAATAAAAAAATTGAAAATATTGATGATGATGAAATAATGGCTTCTGTTTTAAATACACCTAATAAAAATGCACTAAATGACGAGTTGAATGCGTTAGTAGAGAACTATTTGAACTCTTGTAAAAGTTCATACAGCAATTTACGTAATTTCCTGATTGAGGTTTATAGCTATGGTAGTAACGTATCTATCTGTAATGATATTCGTAATATTAGTGATAATAATCTCATTGAATTTGCACGTAAATTACGTGATGGCGTTCCTGTTGCTGCACCTGTATTTGAGGGTCCAAAAGATGAACAAATAGCAAAATTATTTGAACTTGCTGGTTTGGATAACTCTGGACAAGCTGTATTATATGACGGTTGCAGTGGTGAAAAATTCGACCGCAAGGTTACAGTTGGTTACATGTACATGCTTAAGTTGCACCACTTGGTTGATGGTAAAATTCATGCGCGTTCAGTAGGGCCTTATAGTTTGGTTACTCAACAACCTCTAGGAGGAAAATCTCATTTTGGTGGTCAGCGTTTTGGTGAAATGGAATGTTGGGCATTACAAGCCTATGGTGCTGCTTATACTTTGCAGGAAATGTTAACTGTGAAGTCTGATGATATTAATGGTAGAGTTAAGATTTACGAATCGATAATAAAAGGTGACAGTAATTTTGAATGTGGAATTCCTGAATCCTTTAATGTGATGATAAAAGAACTACGTTCTTTATGTTTAAATGTAGATTTAAAGCAAAATGATGTAGTGATTGAAGATATATCTCACACTAACATTGCACAACCTTTTAATGAGGTTAGCATATCGATTGCTAGCCCTGAAAGTATTAAGCGTATATCTTGTGGTGAGATAGAAGATGTTTCAACTGCAAATTATCGTACGTTCAAAGTTGAGAAAGGTGGATTATTTTGCCCTAAGGTTTTTGGCCCTGTCAATGACGATGAATGTTTATGTGGAAAATACAAAAAAAGAAGACACAGAGGTCGCATATGTGAAAAATGCGGAGTAGAAGTTACATCTTCTAAAGTAAGAAGAGAAAGGATGGGTCATATAGAGCTTGCATCTCCTGTTGCTCATATATGGTTTTTGAAATCGCTTCCTTCAAGAATTGGAGCATTATTGGATATGTCTCTCAGAGATATTGAGAATATTTTATATAGCGATAATTATATCGTGATAGATCCTCTTGTTTCGCCTTTTGAAAAAGGTGAGATTATTAGTGAAAAAGCTTATAATGAAGCTAAAGATAGCTATGGGATCGATAGTTTTGTAGCTATGCAAGGTGTTGAAGCTATAAGAGAGTTGCTAACGCGCCTTGATTTACATGAAATTAGGAAGGATTTAAGACTAGAATTAGAGTCTGTTGCTTCTGAGATAAGAAGAAAGAAAATTATAAAGAGATTGCGTATTATTGAAAACTTCATTAAATCTGGAAATAGGCCTGAGTGGATGATACTTACAACTATACCTATTTTACCACCTGATTTGCGTCCTTTGGTATCGCTTGAAAGTGGTCGTCCTGCAGTTTCTGATCTGAATCATCATTATAGGACTATTATTAATAGAAATAACAGGTTGAGGAAATTGTTGAGCTTAAATCCTCCTGAGATTATGATTCGTAATGAAAAAAGGATGTTACAAGAAGCAGTTGATTCTCTTTTTGATAATAGTCGTCGTAATACTTTGGTAAACAAAGCTGGTGCTGTTGGATATAAAAAGTCCATTAGTGATATGTTAAAAGGAAAACAGGGTCGTTTTCGCCAGAACCTCTTAGGAAAAAGGGTAGACTACTCTGGACGTTCTGTAATAGTTGTTGGTCCAACTTTGAAACTAAATCAGTGTGGATTACCAAAAAGAATGGCTCTTGAACTATTCAAACCTTTTGTTTACTCAAAGCTTAAGATGTATGGTATGGCTCCAACTATTAAGTTTGCTAGTAAGTTGATAAGAGCAGAAAAACCAGAAGTTTGGGATATGCTTGAAGAGGTAATAAAAGAGCATCCTGTTTTGTTGAATAGAGCGCCTACGCTACATAGACTTGGTATTCAGGCTTTTGAGCCAATCCTTATTGAAGGCAAAGCAATACAGCTTCATCCGCTTGTCTGTACGGCGTTTAATGCTGATTTTGATGGTGACCAAATGGCAGTGCATGTGCCAATTTCATTGGAAGCTCAGCTTGAAGCTAGGGTGTTGATGATGTCCACTAATAACGTTTTAAGTCCTTCTAATGGCAGACCGATTATAGTTCCTAGTAAAGATATAGTACTTGGTATATATTATCTGATTTTACAAGAACCTAAGGAAGATAATTTACCATCTTTTGGTGCTTTTTGTGAAGTTGAGCATTCTTTGAGTGATGGTACTTTACATATTCATTCTAGTATAAAGTATAGGATGGAGTATATTAATAGCAGCGGTGAAACTCACTATAAAACTGTTTGTACAACTCCTGGCCGTTTAATATTATGGCAAATTTTTCCTAAGCATGAGAATCTAGGCTTCGATCTAATAAATCAGATATTAACAGTCAAGGAAATAACTGGTATAGTTGATTTAGTATATCGTAACTGTGGTCAAAGTGCTACAGTGGCATTTTCTGATAAATTAATGGTACTTGGCTTTGAGTATGCCACATTTTCTGGTGTTTCTTTTGGTCGTTGTGATCTGGTTATACCTGAAACTAAAGCTACACATGTTGATCACGCGAGGGGTGAAATTAAGAAATTCTCTATGCAATATCAAGATGGGCTAATAACTAGAAGTGAGAGGTATAACAAGGTTATAGATGAATGGTCTAAGTGTACGGATATGATAGCTAATGATATGTTAAAAGCAATATCTGTATATGATGGAAATAGTAAGTACAACTCAGTGTATATGATGGTTAACTCTGGTGCAAGGGGTTCTACTTCACAGATGAAACAGCTAGCAGGAATGCGAGGGCTCATGACCAAACCTTCTGGTGAGATTATAGAAACACCTATAATTTCTAATTTCCGTGAAGGATTGAACGTATTTGAATACTTTAATTCTACTCACGGTGCGCGTAAAGGTTTAGCTGACACTGCGCTTAAAACTGCAAACTCTGGATACTTAACTCGTCGTTTAGTTGATGTGTCTCAAAATTGCATAGTTACAAAGCATGACTGTAAAACAAAAAATGGTCTTGTTGTGAGAGCTACAGTTGAAGGAAGTACTATAGTTGCATCTCTAGAGAGTGTTGTGCTGGGTAGAACATCTGCAAATGGTATATATAACCCAGTGACAAAAGAATTATTAGTAAAAGCAGGGGAATTAATTGATGAGGATAAAGTAAAGCAAATCAGCATTGCAGGTCTTGATGCTGTAAAAATTAGATCGCCTTTAACTTGTGAAATAAGTCCTGGTGTGTGTTCTTTGTGTTATGGAAGAGACCTTGCAACTGGTAAAATTGTTTCAATAGGTGAAGCAGTTGGTGTTATAGCTGCTCAATCTGTTGGAGAGCCAGGTACTCAGTTAACGATGCGTACTTTCCATATAGGTGGGGTAATGACTAGAGGCGTTGAATCCTCAAATATTATAGCTTCTATTAGTGCTAAAATAAAGTTAAACAATAGTAATATAATTATAGATAGAAACGGAAATAAAATTGTGATAAGCCGTTCCTGTGAAGTCGTGTTGGTTGATAGCCTTGGTAGTGAGAAGTTGAAGCATAGTGTACCTTACGGTGCTAAACTTTATGTGGATGAGAGTGGGTCAGTAAAAATTGGCGATAAAGTTGCGGAATGGGATCCTTATACATTGCCTATTATCACGGAGAAGACTGGTACAGTGTCTTATCAGGACTTAAAAGATGGAATTTCGATCACTGAAGTGATGGATGAATCTACAGGAATATCAAGCAAAGTAGTAAAAGACTGGAAATTGCATTCTGGTGGAGCTAGTTTACGTCCTCGTATTGTGCTGCTTGACGATAATGGTGAAGTAATGACACTCGCAAGTGGCGTTGAAGCATGTTATTTTATACCAATTGGTGCAGTGCTCAATGTACAAAATGGCCAGAAGGTTCATGCAGGTGATGTTATTACAAGAACACCAAGAGAGTCAGTTAAAACTCGTGATATTACTGGTGGTTTACCGAGGGTTATAGAGTTATTTGAAGCACGTCGTCCTAAAGAGCATGCTATTGTTAGTGAGATAGATGGCTATGTAGCGTTTTCTGAAAAAGACCGTAGAGGAAAACGCAGTATATTAATTAAACCTGTAGATGAACAAATTTCTCCAGTTGAATATTTGGTATCAAGAAGTAAGCATGTAATAGTCAATGAAGGTGATTTTGTACGTAAAGGTGATCTATTGATGGATGGTGACCCTGATCTCCATGATATTTTACGTGTGCTTGGGTTAGAAGCTTTAGCGCACTATATGATTTCTGAAATACAGCAAGTTTATAGATTGCAGGGTGTTCGTATAGACAACAAGCATTTAGAGGTGATCTTAAAACAAATGCTACAAAAAGTGGAAATTACTGATCCTGGTGATACTATGTACTTGGTTGGCGAAAGCATTGACAAGCTGGAAGTTGATAGGGAAAATGATGCTATGAGTAACTCTGGCAAACGGCCTGCTCATTATCTTCCTATTCTGCAGGGGATTACTAAGGCAAGTCTTGAAACTAGCTCCTTTATTTCTGCTGCTTCTTTCCAAGAGACAACAAAAGTACTTACAGAAGCAGCATTCTGCGGGAAGAGTGATCCTTTAAGTGGATTAAAAGAAAATGTTATAGTAGGAAGATTAATTCCTGCTGGTACAGGTTTGATTATGAATAAGATCAGAGCACTTTCACTTTGTGATAATATAGATAAATATGAAAAATATTTTGATATTGAAACTTATGACGAGAAATGGTTTATGGATAATAATTGTCATTTACACTCTGGTGAGGAAGAGAGCGTAGTGGCATATGATCAGTCGAATTGAGTACAGCTAGTGTGTCTCTTGACCAAAAAAGCCAATAATATTTTCTTTCACTTCTGTGCTATCTGTCATGTTATTTACTCTCATGCGAAATTCAGATGAGCTTTGAAGCCCGCTACTGTACCAACCTATGTGTTTGCGGGCCATCTTTATTCCTGTGTTATTTCCATAGTACTCAAGAATATTGTCGTAATGCTCGAGTATGATGCTTAATCTCTCTGAAGCTGTTGGCTCAGAAGTTTCACTTCCACTGAGAAAGTTCATTGCTTGATTAATCAGCCAAGGTTTACCGTAGGCACCACGACCTATCATCACTCCGTCTGCTCCAGATTCTTTGAGAGCATTCTGAATATCATTTAAATTTTTAATATCGCCATTTACTACAACTGGAATTTTCACTTGCTCCTTAACATTTCTAACGAATTTCCAATCTGCTTGGCCGTTATAGAGCTGTGCCCTCGTTCTTCCATGCACAGTGATCATTTTTGCTCCTAAGTCTTCGGCAATTTTCGCAAGCCTCGGTGCATTGCGATTTTCATCGTTCCATCCAGTGCGCATTTTCACCGTAACTGGCACATTCACTGCTTTGACCACGGCCTCAATTATCTCAGCGGCTTTTTTCTCATCACGCATTAGCGCTGATCCTGCATAACCGTTTACAACTTTTTTAACAGGACAACCGAAATTTATATCTATTATTTTTGCACCCATATCCTCATTTAGTTTTGCAGCTTCTGCCATTACATCCGGCTCGCATCCAGCAAGCTGCACAGCAGTTAATTCATCGACTTTTGCTTTTTGCAGACTCTGACGAGTTTGCATAATCATAGCTCTGCTTGCAATCATCTCTGAAACTAACAAACTTGCACCTAGCTTCTTTACAATACTTCTAAACGGATAATCAGTTACCCCTGACATTGGAGCTAAAATAACTGAAGAATCAATCGTCAAACTTCCTATTTGGAGGGGCATACATTCTATGTGTTCAAACTTAATGCATTAGCATATGCTGCTGCAGCACCTTGTAGAGCCGAATTTACTTTTTTCCATAAGAGAAGGCTCTGCCTCTACTACCTTAGCTCTCTTGTAATGACCAGGTTTTAAGTATATTGTTTCTTGTCTTTTATCACCCCATAACTCGTCGTTTAATTTATAACTTCCACGACCAAATATGTGATTTAGCAGATCATCATTTATCATTTGTGGATCTGGCTTAAACTCCTCGTGCTTCTCGTTGTTATTGTCTTTATAATAGACATTAATTTTAATGTTAGCTAAAGAAGCTAAAATAGGGATTTCTTTGATAAAAATATAATAGCACGGATTATTTATTGCTTCTAAATAAGCTTTGTAAAGTTCAGGGTTATTAAGAAATGAATTTGTAATAACGTCACTATTGTATTTTGTTTTGTAAATCTCTTCATCAAAATTATCTGGATCAAGAGCTTCTGCATATTCTCTTAGATCGCTGATAGCTTTATCATGCGATACATTAAAATTTCTAATAACTCTACCTACTAGCTCCCCAACCTTATCTTTAGCATTTCTAGTCTTTTCATTTGTCTGTTCAACCAGCTTCTTTATTTCATCTGACCTCCCAGTTAGATCTCCTGGCTTGTTTAAAAACATATTAAAAAGCGTTTCTAGATGCCCTCTTAGAGAAGCTGGCATACTTGGATCATCCAAAGATTTAAATTGACTTAAAAATTTGTGCCACTCCATTCTCATATCTTGTGCTTTTTCAGCCTTATATTGACCAGAGCTATTATCACCAAATACCGCATGGAAAAAGCAGTTACCGTCCCCTGCAGTATTATATGTAACAATTTTTGAGTTCATATCCAAACCACTATCTACTGAAGCATCAGAATTTCTACGACTTCTATTCTCTGGGCTTTCCGTGCCATCTGGTACAACACCACTATCTCCATCTTGAGTTTTTTGCTCACCTTGACCTGCTCCTTTTCCATTAATATAGTTCTTTGCTAAGTAAAATAAAGGTTCAACAACCATTTTGTATGCTACTGTAAGAATTATTCCCATTAAAACCCAAACTATGGGGTTAGAGTGAGCATAGCAAGTGGAAAGGTCAATAGAGGGACCTATTATCAACCCCAAATAGCCAACAGCAAATGTGGCTGCTAGGCATACACAAGTAGCGTAGATAACGAATTTTCCACCAGCAAAGTAAGTGCTCTCTTTAAATTGATTATATTTTTTTATGATGCCCGACATACTATATCCTATGAACGCTAAGTTAATTAAATTTTAACAAATTCTAACAAAAAAATCAACCATAATAATTTTAGTAGTATGAGAAAATATTGAATATTAAGAGCTTTTGAAGTACAGTAATAATGTTAGTAATAGCACAATATATGCACGATATAGAATATATACGCAAAAACCCTGAAGGATTTGAAAAGGCAATGAAAAGCAGGGGGATAAGAGAGTTTACTGCAAAAGAGATATTAGAAATTGATCACGAGAAAAGGTCATTAACCACTAAATTGCAAGATTTAAATAGGCAGCGCAATGAAATCACAGAGGAAATAAAGAAGCTTAAAATGAGCAAAAGCCCCTGTGAAGAGCAAATAAAATCATCAAAAAACATTACGAATGAAATAGAGGCAATTAGCTTAAAAGAACAAGCAGAAAAGGATAAGTTAGTGAATGTTTTATCTAACTTGCCGAATATTTCTGCGCAAGATGTGCCAATAGGCGCAGATGAGAACTCTAATTTAGAGGTGAGAAGATATGGAGGAAAAAGACAGTTTGATTTTGTACCAGAATCTCATTATGAACTCGGAGAAAAATTAGGTTTAATGGACTTCGAACAAGCGGCGAAAATTTCCGGATCAAAATTTGCGATATTAAAAGGACAGTTAGCTAAGCTTGGACGAGCGCTAATAAATTTTATGCTTGAAATGCATGTTAATGAATTTGGCTATACTGAGGTGTACCACCCAGCTTTGGTGAAAAACGAAGCTATGTATAATGTTGGTCAGCTACCGAAATTTTCTGACGATTCGTATTTAACTACCGACGAATTGAGGTTGATTCCCACAAGTGAAGTGTTTTTAACAAATTTGGTTGCTGATAAAATAGTAGAGGAAAAAGAACTGCCTATTCGTTTTACTGCGTATTCAGAGTGTTTTCGTAAAGAAGCAGGCAGCGCAGGGCGAGACACGAGAGGCATGATAAGGCAACACCAATTTGGTAAAGTGGAGTTGGTGAGTATTACAACTGAAGACCAATCAAATGATGAACTTGAGCGCATGACGAATGTTGTTGAAGAGATATTAAAAAAACTAGAATTACCGTATAGAGTAATGCTACTGTGTAGTGGTGATATGGGTTTTGCTGCACAAAGGACTTATGACATAGAGGTATGGTTACCTGAGCAAAATAAATATAGAGAAATATCAAGCTGCTCAAATTGTGGTGCATTTCAAGCAAGAAGGATGAACGCTAAATACTCTTCAGAAACTGATAAAAAGATAAAAAAATATGTTCACACTTTAAACGGCTCAGCTTTAGCTATAGGAAGAACGATTGTTGCCATAATGGAGAATTATCAAAATTCTGACGGGTCGATTGCAATACCAAACGTGTTGCAAAAATATATGAGTAATGATACTGTTATAAGCAAATAATAATTTTGACATATAGAAAAGCGAGGAAATAAAGATGAAGGTTCTGGTTATAGGTTCTGGTGGACGTGAGCACGCTCTACTTTGGGCTCTAAAAAAATCTCCTATCTTGACTGAGTTATATGTAACTCCTGGTCGCCAAGCTATGAAAGATCTTGGGACTCTTGTGGATGTAAATATTCAAAATTCAGTGGATGTTACACAATTTTGCAAGAGAGAAAATATAGAGTTGGTTGTTATTGGTCCAGAACAACCAATAATTGATGGGCTTGCTGATGATTTAGTTGCAGAGGGAATAAATGTTTTTGCTCCGAGTCAAGCAACTGCAAAACTTGAGGGATCAAAGTCTTTCACCAAAGGACTATGCAAGCGATATGGCATACCAACTGCCAAGTACGAGTGTTTTGTTGATGAAGGATTAGCTAAAGATTTTGTACGTAGCAATAAAATAAAGTTTCCACTTGTAGTGAAAGCAAATGGAATTGCGGCAGGGAAAGGCGTGATGATATGTTGCGCAGAAAACGAAGCTTTTTCAGCAATAGATTCAATGCTAGTGGAGAAAGAATTTGGTGAATCAGGTGAAGAAATAATCATAGAAGAATTTTTAATTGGAGAAGAAGTAAGCTTTTTTGCTCTTGTTGATGGGTTGAAAGTAGTAACTCTTGGGTGCGCAAAAGATTATAAGAGAGTGAATGAAAATAATGAAGGCCAAAATACTGGGGGTATGGGATCGTACTCATCACCTTCAATTATAAGTAAGGACATGGAGCAAAAAATCATCCAAAAAATAATATACCCTACAGCTCAAGCATTGGTTAACATGGGTACGCCTTATAAGGGAGTACTCTTTGCTGGTTTAATGATTTGCAGAGATGGCCCAAAACTTCTCGAGTATAACGTTAGATTCGGTGATCCAGAAACGCAATCTATATTACCTAGATTTGATTCAAATTGCGATTTGTTAAAATTGATGTTGTCAGTTGCAGAAGGAAAGTTAAATGTCAAAATGGTGGAACTTAACAACAAATCTACAGTTTGTGTAGTTGTTGCAAGTAAAGGCTATCCGGGTGATTATCAAAAGGGAGAAGTAATTAAGGGATTAGATAAAATTGAAAGCATTCCTGGTATATTGGTATTTCACGCTGGTACTAAATTAGATGAGAGTGGTAATTGGGTTTCAGATGGCGGAAGAGTGCTAAATATAGTAGCAGAAGGGAGCACTATAGAGGAAGCCAAAAGTAAGGTGTACTCAGCATTAAATTTTTTAGAATGGCCAGGGGGCTTCTTCAGATACGATATTGGTAGTTAATGTTAGCTGTCGGTTAGCAGGTAGCTCACAGAAATGCAAAACTTACTTGACAAACTCCGTCAGCCCCCTTATCATGAAACTGAAGGTATTCAGTTATCTTCATCTGTGCAGATTAAACAGCAAAAAAACAACGTAGTTGGCGTCTTATTTTTAATTTTTTGCACTATGTGCACCTTATGTCTTCACAATATTTCTAGGTTTTTACCTACACAAGCTGAAACGCGCTTATAAGTCGTTTAAGACAGCATAGTACGCCAATTTGCAGGATTAGAGAGTGACAACTAGCTAACACGGGATTTCTTTTGCCTTTTTTTCTGCTTAGTAAATTTCTTAAACATTTGAACTAAGGTGAGTTGCACTTAAAAGCAGCTAAATTGCAGTGTTTAAGACTTAAAAAAACGCCAATACAGAAAATAGACAATGACCAGGGTTTCTTTTGCCTTTTTTTTACTTGGTAAATTTCTTAATGTTTATAGCTAAAAGAGCCCAAGAGAGGTGTCATTCCAGTGCCCCTGTGATGTCATTCCAGTGCTTGACACTGGAATCCAGTTTTCCATATAATCTCATCGAAAACGTTGTAACCACTTTCTATGCTAGTTTGCTTGTAAACAAGCAAACTTTCCTGGATCCCAGTGGGCTTTGTTGCATCGCTAGCTATGATGGATTAAAGATAAAAAAGATAGAGAATATCAGTAGCTTATTATTCTGGTATTTATAACAAGAACGGTCAGTGAATACCTAAATTTGAGTAAAAGAAATTTCACTACCACTCACTAATCCGGCTAAAATTCAAGAATTTCAATGCTTTAGCTATTTTCAATAGAATTAAATTTATTAATATAAATAATAAATTACTATTCTTAAATTTGATCAGATTGATTGCAAAAAAACAAGATTTTCAATAGGTTGCTTATAATCCTAACTATAGTTAGCCTTTCATAAATAGCGATGCAACAAAGCCATCCCAGTGTCTGGGCACTGGGATGACACCATTCTTTTTCCTGGATTCCAAACTGGGATGACAGCTAGCCTGACAATCGTCATCCCGCTGCTTGTTAGCGGGATCTAGAGATACCGCGGCGGTATGACGGTTCGTGGTGGAATGACGATAAGCTCGTCATCCCGCTGCTTGTTAGCGGGATCTATGTGAGATACCGTGAATAAATCACGGTATGACGTAGAAGCTATACTTTTATGCTTACCAACCCAATCAAAATCCTGGATCCCGCTGCTTGTTAGCGGGATCTAGAGATACCGCGAATGAATCGCGGTATGACGGTTCATGGTGGAATGACGTAGAATTTTATACTCACCAACTCAGTGTCCAATCTGGATTGTATCTTATCGGTAAAAAAGAAGAGCTATTTTAGGAAGTTTTTATAGGGCTAAAACTAAAGAAAACTTGCATATAAGTTCATCAAGTGTAAAATTAGAGTTGTTTTAAAAGAATAGGTCAATTATGAATCTTGTAACAAAATCTGCTATCGATTTTACTGCTTCAGCTGTTCTCTCCGGCGGAGAAATTGTTGATGATTTCTGTCTGAGTAAGCACATAAAAAATAAGTATGCTGTCCTTTTTTTCTATCCACTTGATTTTACTTTTGTTTGCCCAACTGAATTGATATCGCTCAATAATAGAATAAATGAGTTTGCAAAGCGTGGTATTGAAGTGATAGGAATAAGTGTAGATTCAAAATTTTCACATTATAAATGGCGAAACACTCCAGTTAATGATGGTGGTATTGGAGAGGTTAGCTACACTTTAGTGTCTGATATCAAAAAGTCTATATCAAGAGACTATGGGGTCTTATATGATGACTCAATTGCGCTGAGAGCAACTTTCGTTATTGATGATAAATTTATTGTACGTCATCAATCGATAAATGATTTGCCTTTAGGGCGTAATATCGATGAATTCGTTAGAATCATTGATGCAATTAAACATAATGAGGAGCATGGTGAAGTATGTCCAGCAGGGTGGAAAAAAGGTAAGCCAGCAATGCAGGCAAGCGATGAAGGAGTAGCTGATTATCTAAACTCATACAGTGAAGAATTATAGATTTAGTACAAAAGTTCTTATTATTGGATCTGGAGCAGCGGGTTATGCTGCTGCTATATATGCAGCACGTGCAAACTTAGAGCCAATTGTAGTAACGGGAATGCAGCCTGGTGGTCAGCTTACAATTACTACAGATGTTGAAAACTATCCTGGTTTTGTTTCAATACAGGGTCCAGAACTAATGGAGCAAATGAGGTTGCATGCAGAACAGGTTGGAGCAAAAATAATAGATGATGAGATAAAAAGCGTTGAACAACTTGAGGATTCTAATGAATATAGGTTTAGATCTTCTGGTAATATCAATGACTACTACTCAGATGCAATTATAATTGCATCTGGTGCGCAAGCGAAGTGGCTTGGTTTGGAGAGTGAAAAGGAATTTCAAGGTTACGGAGTTTCGGCTTGTGCAACTTGTGATGGTGCATTTTTTAGGAATAAAGTTGTAGCCGTGATTGGTGGTGGAAATACCGCTATTGAAGAAGCAATATTTTTAACTCGATTTGCCAAAGAAGTGATATTAATACTCAGGCGTGATAAATTGAGAGCGGAAAAGGTAATGCAAGATAGGCTCTTTAAAAATGATAAAATAAAAGTAATGTGGAACCATACCGTAGAGCAGATTCTTGGAGAAGAAAATCCGAAAAAAGTTACTGGTATTATAGTTAAATCAACGGAAGCTCAAGAATTGAAAGTCGATGGAGTGTTCATTGCAATTGGGCATGCACCAAATACAGGTATTTTTAAAGGCTTTGTTGAAATGGATGAACAGGGTTACATAATTACAAAACCTGGAACAACTTTAACTAGTAAAGCAGGAGTATTTGCTGCAGGTGATGTTCAAGATAAGGTATATCGCCAGGCAGTAGTTGCAGCAGGAACAGGGTGCATGGCTGCACTTGATGCAGAGAAGTTTCTAGAGTCGTAATTAATTAACTCAGAATTAGGATTTTATAGCTAAAGTGACTTAAGTTCATCGATAATTTTAAAAACAAAAATTCGTCATTCCGCTACTTGTTAGCGGAATCTATGCTGAGATACCGCGAATAAATCGCGGTATGACGTAGGAAAACCTTTCTTGGGTTAGCTATAGATAAATCGCTTGCAATTTTCCTTTTTTTTTACATAATTATATTAGTAAATCATTAATAAAGAGGGTTTAGTATGCCTTATAGAAACGGTGTAACATATTATGGAGCTTATGGAGGTGGTGATAACACGGCATCGCAAGCTCGAAATCCGACAACTTCAAGACAGCTAAGTGAATCAACAAAACAGTTATTTAAAGCTATTGATGATGAAAACCTAGAGAATTTTAAACAAGCTCTAGCAGAAGGTGCGGATGTTAATGCGTTTGATGAGGGATATACACCACTAATGACTATTATCATGAATGGTGATGACAGCCCTATATGCTTAAAAATGATGATGTTGCTTTTACAACATCAAAATTTAAATATTAATGCTCAAGAAACTAAAAAACGCAATACAGCTCTACATCTAGCTTTTCATATGGGAAATAGGAATTTTGTACAGATGTTACTTAGACATCCTAAATTAGATATAGATGTTAAAAATAGTTATTTAGTTATTAAACCTGAATACCAACGATTCCCTGAAGAACATCTTCATGATTTTCATAAAGAGCGTTTCTTTCATACTCCTAAAGAATATATTGAAAAAATAGGGCGAATACAAAAAAAGGACTTTTCGCATCTTATACCAATTCCTAAAAATAAATAGACGAATAAAGAAAAATTTCTAAAATAGAATAATTTAAGAATTAGTGGGGAGTTATGGCAGGAAAAAGTAAAGCAATAGGAGAAGAATTATATAATAAGTGTAACCTGGAATTAAAGAAGCACGGCATAAGAGGAGAGATAGGAAGAAGATTACAGGCAATAATATCTGCAAAAGAATATGGAATAACAAAAGTTGCTCAAATATACCGAATTACTAGAACTACATTGATGAAGTGGATTACAAGATTTAAGGAAGGAGGAGTCAATGCGTTTAAAATACAACCAGGACGTGGAGTAAAGCCGAAGTTGAGCTACAAGCAGCAAGAAGAAATTAAAAATGTCATAGCAGAAGAAGGAGCCAACCTAACGGCTAAGAAATTAAAAATCATAATTGAGAAAATGTTTTCTATTGAGGTAAGTAAGTCTACAGCACATAGACTGATGCAAAAGTTAGGTTTTTCGTATATTACTCCAAGGCCTGTGCACAATAAACAGGATAAAAATAAACAAGAAGAGTTTAAAAAAAAATCTTAATGAAACTATTGTCACGTATCCCGAAAAAGAGCTATTTTTCTTCGATGAGTCGCGGTTTGGCACACATTCAAAGATTGGACACGGGTGGTTTAAAAAAGGCATTAGGACACAGGTTAAGGTAAAATTAGGTAGGCAAAACTTTTATCTCTATAGTGCAGTTAATCCTAGAAATGGAGAGAGTTCTAGCTTATTCGTACCAAACGTCAATACTGATTGTATGAATATATTCCTTGAGCAGATGTCACAATATTTAGGAACAAGGGAGGCATTTCTTGTTGTGGATTGTGCAGGATGGCATAGATCCAAAGGTTTAAAAATACCACAAAATATTACCTTAATCTATTTACCTCCATATTCACCAGAGTTAAATCCAGTAGAGCGTTTATGGCAATATTTGAAAGACAATCTCATTAAAAATAGAATATATGACTCTGTTAGTTTATTGGAGGATACTGTATGTGCATTCATTCGTAATATTACGGAAAGTTCGATCAAAACCATTTGTTCTGTGAGTTATTTGCCTACTTATTTATGAGATTTGGTATTACAATGGAAATAACAAAAGCACAAAAAGGAAAAAAATTATTAGATGCTCTTTTTAATGGAAATATTAACCGAGCAAAAACACTGTTGGCTCAAGAGCTTAATCCTAATTGCTGGAAAAGAAACCAAAATGGAGAAATAGAAACACCCCTGAGCTTAATATGTTTACAAGGAATAACACAAGATAACGAAGAAGTATTGATTAAACTTTTAAAACATAAAGACCTAGATTTTAGTCAAATAAAGCCAATACGAGCTATAGAGCAAAATTCACGGTTGAAGAAAATAATTGAACAAGCTATTACAGAGCGATTAACTGATGCTATTAATAGAAAAGATTTAGATGATGTAGAAAAGTTAGTAGAGGATAATTGTTTCATAAATCGTGCAATTGTTACTGCTGCATTTGAAAGTATTGAACGTATCAGAAATTATCTAAATGAAAAATTCCCTACAAGTGCAGAGCAACCTGTAGCAAATACGAATAATATACCAGCAGATTTTGAGGAGTTTGCACAAGAACTTGTAGATGAACTTGAAAAGACAAAAGCTCAACTTGCAGAAACAGAGCAAAAGCTGGATAAGGTTGTGCGTGAAAAAACGAGCGAAACTAGCAAAATTTCACAATTAGAAAAAGATTTAGTACAAGTAAGGCAGGAAAAATCGGCTCAAAAAACAAAAATCAATGATCTAAATAGTGAAGTAACTCGACTTAATAGAATTGTGTATGGAAGAGCAAGCGACACTGTCGAAATTTTACAATTAAAAAGAGATTTGAAACAAGTAAGGGAAGAAAGAGATAGGCTTTCATCAGAAATCCGTACTAAAAGTCTGAGTAATAAAAACGAAAAATCCTCACAAGCAATTTCTCCTGGTAAAAAACAAAGCAACTATGCTTATGCATTTTTTATATTATCTGGAGCATTGACTGGTTGTGTAGGTTTAGCAATTTTATACGATTATCTAGTAATAGGTGCTTGTCTTACAGCAGTTGCACTGGTTCTTTTTTTAGTAGGATATTATTTATGTAAAGCGGATGAACGAGATATAGGACCTGGTGGTACCACCGACAATCTTCAAGTTACAAGGGTTTTGATTTCTTCTCCAGGCCCTGCTGAAAATTTTTGTACATGTTAAAAACATCTTGATAATTGAGGTGAGTGTAAACCTGGGTGGTTTCCAGGCTTGAGTGGCCAAGCAGTTGTTGTATTGATCTTATGTCAATATCTTCTTGAAGCAAATGAGTAGCAAAACTATGACGAAATGCATGTGGAGATAAGATTTCTGGCAGATTTAATATTCTCCTTATTTTCTGCAAACGATTAGCCACATAAGTTCTTCCCAATTTTTTTCCTCTTACTCCCAAAAAAAGATATTGTGTTTCATTATTAATGCCAAGATAAGGACAGGCTTTTACATATTCCTGTATACACTTTTTTACTACCGGAAGAATGAATACCTGCCTTTGTTTATCTCCCTTACCTGTTACTATTAAACTTTCATTGTTAATATCACTAACCCCAAGGTTCAACGCTTCACTGATTCTTAAGCCTGTACCATATAGCAGGACGATAATTGCAATTTCTCTTTTTACCACCCAAGGTTCGCTCAAGTCAGATAATTTCATTTCTTTCACCAAAGTTTTTATATCAGGTATTGATAATGCTTTGGGCAGAGTTCTTCTCTGAATTGGCCTTGATAAGGAAAATACAGCTTCATTGTCTATATTGTAGTTGTTTTTTATGTACTTGAAGAAATTTCTGATTACTGACAATGCACGAGCGTTAGATCTTGCATTCACACCTCTTGCATAACGAGAGGTAAGCCAACTTCTTAACTCAGGTACGCTCAATTTTTCCAAAGTGCCGACATTTACTTCTCCACCAATGTGAGTATTTAGGAAACTTATAAGATCCTTCAAGTCCCTCATGTATGACTCTAAAGTGTTTGGTGAATAAGATCTGTTGCACCTCAGCCACTCATACCATTTTTCAATGATTGAACCGAGGTCCACAATTATTTTTTAAAGAAAGCATCGATGCACGCATCTCGAAAGGCTTCATTTATATCAGGATGAGAGTGACAAATTCTGTATATATCCTCTGCTGCTGCGCCATATGCCATTGCAACCGCTGCTTCGTTGATTAGCGTATCAGCGTATGCTCCTATGATATGCACACCTAGTATTGTATCTGCTCTGCTACAAGTCAGCACTTTCACGAATCCTTCAGCATCATCAGTGATTTTTGCTCTGCCGTTTGCAGCAAATTGACATTTACCAACTTTGTACTTATAGCCAGCATTTTTGAGTTCCTCTTCGGCTTTACCGATCGAAGAAACCGCAGGGTGAGTGTAAATGACAGATGGTATAATTTCATAATCAACGTGAGGTGACTGTCCTGCTATTATCTCTGCAACTGCCACTCCTTCTTCCTCTGCTTTATGAGCAAGCATTGCTCCACCAATCACATCACCAATAGCAAATATTCCTTTCACATTAGTTTCATATCTGTTGTTAACTTGAACGAAACCGCGATTATCTTTTTCTATTTTTTCATCAATACCAAGACCATCAGTACATGGTTTGCGTCCTGCTGCCACCAATACCTTATCCGCTTCTATAGTGTTTGTTTGATTATCTTTTACAGAGCAAACTTTCACACTCAAAGAGTTACTACTTTGTTTTATTCCCTCAACTTTAGTGCTAAGTAAAAATTTTATTCCTTGTTTTTGTAGACTAGAAAGTAGAGACTTACTTAATTCTCCATCCATTGCTGCAGCGATTCTGTCAAAAAATTCTACTACAGTGACTTCAGACCCTAGCCTCCTCCATACAGAAGACATTTCAAGCCCTATTGCCCCGGCTCCGATTACGACAAGTTTTTTTGGTACTTCAGTTAAAGACAATGCACCAGTTGATGAAATAATACTTTTCTCATCGATATTAATTCCTGGCAAAGAAATAACGTCAGAACCGGTTGCAATTACTATATTTTTTGTCTTCAGCACCTTATCTTCAACTGAAACTTCAAGATTACCTTGGTCAAAAGAAGTAATTTTCCCAAGTCCATTGATTTTAGTGATTTTGTGAAGGTTAAACAGATATTCTATACCTTTTCCAAGTTCCTGAACTCTGGCGTCCTTATAGCCTAGCATTTCTTTTAAATCGAAACTTGCATCCTTAATTTTTATGCCAAGCTTCGACAGATCATTTTTCGTGTGAGCATACTGATAGGAAGAATGAAGTAGTGCTTTGGAAGGTATGCACCCAACTCGCAAGCATGTACCACCAAAAATGCTATTTTTATCTATGCAGGCAACTTTCAATCCAAGTTTTGCAGCAGCGATAGCACACTTATAACCGCCTGGACCACCACCTATAACAATCAGGTCATAATCAATCATAAAGAACAAACCTATTTTCTAAAGAATAAACACCATTTCCCTCAGTTGTTACATATATTTTATCGTGAGTAAACACTGGAGTGTGAAACACATTACCAGGTACTTTGATTACCTTTCCTGCACTTTCAGATCCAGGAAAAGCAAGCATTGAACCTTTATTGCTTGTCACCCACAGTGTATGGGCATGCACAATTGGAGCAAACAATTGCGTATTTTCTATTAAATCAGATGCCCAGACTGTTTCTCCATTTTTTATATCCAGGCCGATTATTTTATTATCTTCAGTTACTATAAAAATTCTTCCGCCTTCTTTTTGTTTCTCTGCAGGAATAAGAGGACTATAATATGACTCAATGTCTGATACACTTTTTACTTGCAGTGACTTTGACCACAAAATATTTCCTGATTTCACGTCAATACCATAAATATAAGAATTGTTTGTAGCTATTAAAGTATCGCCAAGCACTCTCGGTGTAGTAGTTACATCTGTGAGCTGTGTATCCAAAAGGTTTGTAGCCAATTTTTGGCTCCACAATTTTTTACCGTCTTCATTAAAAGCTATTAACTCACCATTTGAAAATGGTGCTATTATTTTATCGTTAGAAATTGTTGGCGATATGGAATACAAACCTCGAACCTCATTGATACCGTTTTGATAAGCCCAAACGGAACTGCCATCTTTTATATCAAACACGTACAGATAATTATCAATAGTCAATACTACCAATTTATTATTTATTACTGCTGCTTTCCCTCTTACTGGAGCTCTCAATTCTTTTTCCCACTCAATCTTGCCAGTTTTTGCATCTATTGCGTGTAAAGTGTTATCCACTATAAAGAAAACATTTTTTTCATAATGCGATAGGCTCATGTTACCAATTTTTTTCCTATGTGAGAGGTGTAATTTCCAATTCATAGCCTTTGAGTTATCAATATCAAAGGAATATAAAGCGCCGTGCTTGTCTGATAAAATAACGCTATCTTCTGTAAGCACTGGAGCTACATATCCTTGAGATAGTTTTTTATCCACTAGACTTATTCGCTCGCTTGCCATTGTGTAACTGCTACACAATAACATTATTATAACAATTATTACTTTCATTACTTAGTTGAGAACAAGATTTATTAATATACATACTAGAAATCTTAATCACAATGAAAATGTTCTTGTTGTACGTTGAAACATTGATTTATGAACAGAATATTATATTATTATGTAAAAATCATACTCTTAGAGGTAATACACCTCATCCACTATGCGGCAACGTGCATAGCTGTATGAACATTGAGATATAAAAGTAATTTATACCAAGAAGAAAGATGTCATCCAAGTAGCTTGACTACTTGGATCCAGATTGGATACTGAGTTGGTGAGTATAAAAGTATAGCTAACGCGAGCTCTGCGTCATACCGTGATTAATTCGCGGTATCTCAGCCGCTAACACATAGCGGGATGACAGCAATCCTACGTCATACCGCCGCGAACCGTCATACTGCCGCAGATCGTCATACCGCGATTCATTCGCGGTATCTCTTAGCATAGATCCCGCTAACAAGCAGCGGGATGACGGTTGTCATAGTGTCATGAAAGTAGCTGACACTGGTTTCCATCCAAGAGGGTGTCATCCGAGTAGCTTGACTACTTGGATCCAGAAAACTTAACTTTAAATAAGTGGCTGCATAATAAAGACTAGATTCCAGCGTCACGCGCTGGAATAACACCATTTTCGGTCTCTTAAATTGCTTTAGCTACAAACATTAAGAAATTTACCAAGCGGAAAAAAAGGCAAAAGAAGCCCCGTGGTGCGAGTTTTGACTCTATATTACTGTAAGTGGCGCTGTAATAATGTGCTAACGCTTAAAATAAGCGCGATTTGGCTGAATGTAGAAAAAATTTAAAAGACATGCAGCCGCTATAATTTTATGTAATCCGCCAAAAAATACCCTAAGTTTTTTACTGAATTTTGTCATTGAACCTGCGCAGATCAAAAACAAGTTTTGAGTCAGAAATACCCTTAATGTCATGATAAGGGGGCTGGCGGAGTTTGTCAAGCAAGTTTTTTCGTTTCTGCGGGCTACTTGAATAACGGCTACAATGTTTGTACAATTGTTCGTCATGCGCTGGAACCCGTTTTAGCCCTTATCTATATCTCAGTTCCACCAACAGTTATTGCGTCGACTTTGAGTGTTGGTTGACCAACTCCAACGGGCACATTTTGTCCATCTTTTGAACATGTGCCAACACCGGGGTCCAACTTTAAGTCGTTGCCAACCATGGATACTTTTTTTAGCACTGTTGGCCCATCACCAATTAGTGTTGCTCCTTTGACTGGCTGTGTAATTTTACCATTTTCTATTAAGTAAGCTTCTGAAGATGAAAAAACAAATTTCCCTGACGTTATATCAACTTGCCCACCACCGAAATTTACTGCATACAGACCTTTCTTTACGCTAGATATTATTTCTTCCGGCGTATGTTTCCCTGGTAACATATAGGTGTTTGTCATGCGCGGCATAGTAACTTCTTTATAACTTTCTCTTCTACCATTACCAATTGGATTCACACCCATGAGTTTAGCATTCATATGATCCTGCATGTAGCCTTTGAGAATTCCATCCTCTATCAACACATTATAACTGGGTGGAGTACCTTCATCATCTATGCTAATAGAACCACGCAAATTAGGCAGAGTTCCATCATCAACTACTGTGATGCCACTAGCTGCTACTTGTTTACCAATAGAATTTGAAAATGCTGAGACTCCTTTACGATTAAAATCGCCTTCGAGTCCATGACCCACAGCTTCATGCAACAATACTCCCGGCCAGCCCGGACCTAGAATAACTGTCATTTCTCCGGCTGGAGTTGGAATTGCTTCAAGATTTACCAGTGCTTGTTCCAAAGCCTGGTTTGCAACTTCTTTCCACTTTTTCTCAGAAATAAACTTACTATAAGAATCCCTTCCACCGTGTCCTGCGGAGCCTCTCTCGGTACGGCCATCCTTTTCTACAATGACTAGCACATTAAAACGTACCAGAGGCCTGATATCGCTTAATCTGTGATCACCCTTTATTATTTGTACGACTTGCCATTCTCCACTTAGAGTTATTTTTACTTGCTTCACGCAGTTATTTTTGGACCTTACATACTCATTAACCTCATTGAGTAGTTTAATCTTTGAATTCAGATCCATTTCATTTGTAGGGTTAATCCTCGAATATAGGCTTTTTGTCTCTTCGTTTAAATTTATTGAATTTGTCTTGTTTAAAGACACTGAGCTTTTTACCATAGAAGCAGCATTACTAATTTCTTTTTCGCTAATCTCAGAAGAACAAACGAAAGATGTACTATCCTCACAAAAAGACCTTAAACCAAATCCCCTTCTGGTATTCAAATCCACGTGTTTTAATATATTGTCATCAAAAACTAGGGACTCCGACTGGCAAAATTCTAGAAACAGCTCACCACCATCGCTATTGCTCAAAGCGTTATTGACTATTTTATATACGTTATTAATATTAACATTGTTTTGAGCGAAAAATATTTGATCTAGATTTGGCATTACCTTTGAACTAAAAATTGTTTAAGTATATTATTTAACTTTAACATAGTAAACTATAAAAAGCCCGGGTGGCGGAATTGGTAGACGCGCTAGCTTCAGGTGCTAGTAACTTTTTAAGTTGTGGAAGTTCAAGTCTTCTCTCGGGCACTCTTAGCTTCCATATTGCTTGTTGAATTAGTTAATGCTACAATATAACGTATTAGGTAATATTTATGCTATGTATGGTGAAAAAGATAAGTTAGCCTACAGAAAGAAGGTACGAACTTACTCGAAACGCTTAGTTACTACACTATCTACTGCTTCTTTTATTGGATATATAGCAGCATTAGCCTTTAGTATTCCTGTCTTAAGTCTGTATTTTAGTATTGCCGGCACTATATTAAGTGTACTTTCGTTTGCTTTAAATATATGGTCATTAAAGGATCATTTCCTACAGAAGCAACTTGGTGTAGCAGGACAAAAAAAACTAACAAAGATCTGTCTTGATATTACATCTAACGTTTCGTTTTTAATAGGAGGAATTGCATCTATATTGCCTCTCGAATCTCCTATCATTCCTTTTGTTTCTACTGCCTTTTTTATTCTAGGCTGTACCTTTATGGCAGCTAATATCGTTCGGACTTTGATCAGCAAACCACAGGCAGAAAAACCTACTGATACCCTCTCTCCATCTGTAAAAGCAGTTTAAGTGTCAACAAGTTAACTTATTTGACTTGTATAGGAATATTAGCTATATAATTCCA
This sequence comes from Wolbachia endosymbiont (group A) of Clivina fossor, assembly GCF_964026865.1. Taxonomy (NCBI): domain Bacteria; kingdom Pseudomonadati; phylum Pseudomonadota; class Alphaproteobacteria; order Rickettsiales; family Anaplasmataceae; genus Wolbachia; species Wolbachia endosymbiont (group A) of Clivina fossor. The sequence goes on from NZ_OZ034707.1 coordinate 1,073,905, forward strand.
TTGAAGGGAGCCATTCAAAAGAGCTCAACCTAATTAGCATTAAAAAAGTATAAGTGAATTTAAAGCTTAGTGGTAAATAGGGGACTGAGTATCCTTATTTCAACATCAATTACTTGAATAGTTGCTCAAGCCATCAAAATAAAAATTTTTATTCAGTAATTTGTGTATAAAGGGTACTATTTTACTAGTAGTGAAATAAATCAGAATGAAGTCTATTTTATTAACGAGGCCTTTATTGGATTCGTTCAATACAAGAAATATATTGAGAAAGTATGGATACAAAGTTTTTATAGAACCAGTATTCACAATAAAGTACTTAAATCCTGATATATCTGCGTACGAATTTGACGTTGTGATATCTACAAGTAAAAACAGTGTAAAGGCTTTTAGTCAAATATGCAAAGAGGATGACTTTCCGATTATTACAGTTGGTAATTCAACCATGCAGGCTGCAAAAAATTTGGGATTTTCTGATATAATCTCAGCAGACAGCAACGTTGATGGTCTGATATCATTCATAAAAGCTCATTATTCAAACGCAATAAAGTTCTTGTATATAAGGGGACAAGAAGTATCATGTGACCTAAAAAAGAGATTATCTGAAGAAGATTTTAATGTAAGAGAAGTTGTACTCTATAAAACAATTATAAAAAGGAGTCTAACTAATAGGTGTAAAAATTTACTGTTGGATGGTAAAATTGATAGTGTTGCTTTTTTTTCCTCACAGACAGCAAGGGTATTTTGTTCATTAGTTCTAAAAAGTGGGCTATCTCATGTGATGAATAATACAGTTGCATATACCATGAGTAAAAACATTGCTGATAGTTTAAGGTTAATCAAATGGAAAAAAATTATAACATCGAGGTTGCCTACTGGGGAGAGTTTAATTGATATAATTAATAAGGATTGTTGATGCTAAAGATTGCAACTTGGAATGTAAACTCCATACGTAAAAGAGTTAACCAACTTTGTAGTTTTATAGTTGACAGTCAGATAGATATAGTTTTGCTGCAAGAGATAAAATGTACGGAAGAGCAATTTCCTTATGTAGAGATAGAAAAGTTAGGATATGAATATGCTATCTATGGACAAGTTGCAAGAAATGGCGTTTGTGTTTTATCTAAATATCCGATACTGGAAAAATTAAAAATTGATGTTGTAGAGAGTCATCAAGAAGCACGTTATATAGAATGTGTGATAAAACACACCAATCATAAGGTAAGGGTAGGAAGTGTATACGTTCCAAATGGTCAAAGCCCAGACTCTCATATGTTTGAGTATAAACTCAAGTTTTTTGATAACCTATATGAAAGGATGAGCACTTTGTTGAAAAATGAAGAGTTAACTATTATAGCTGGCGATTATAATGTTGCACTGGATGAAATTGATGTTTTTGATTCAAATTTATTGAATGGCCAAGTGTGCTTTCATATAAAAGAACGTGAGAAGTTAAGAGCAATCTTGAATCTTGGGTTTAAAGACACGTTTAGAATATCCCACCCCAATTTGCAACAATTCACTTGGTGGCATTATCAAGGCAATTCACTCAGAAACAATCAAGGAATGCGAATAGATTATATGCTATTATCGCCACAAGCTGTAGATAAATTGGAAACATGCTACGTAGATGATAGATTGCGTAAGCTAGAAAATCCGTCTGATCATACTCCTGTTGTATGCGTTATAGAATAATAGTAGACCTCTTACACAACTCACTTTATTGGCAAACTTAGGTAGTCTTACTTGGTTGCTGCCCTGTGGTTTTTTGCTGATCTAAAGTAACTTGTTCAAGCACAGTAGACTGCTCACTCTTTTGAGTAAGTTGCTCCTCAGTTGTTACAGCAGGTTGATTACCCTGCCCAGTTTCATTAACTTTGGATCCTAAAATTTTACTAATACCATCAAGAATTTTCCCATCCCATCCTTCTTTTTTCTTTTCATCTCGTGAATGAGGGTTATATAAAGTACCTTCTTTGTCATTTGAAAAAAGAACCTCAACTCCCCCTTTTATGGCGAATATTGTACCAATAACGGCAGCAACTATCGCGAGTGTAGTAGGACCAAAAATTAATATTGAAGCAATGGAAAAAGAAATAGGAAGAAAAATCTTACGTAAGAATGCTGTTGCCATCTCTTCATCACTGAGTGGTGGTTCATCCTCCTCTTTTTTACCTTTACCTAAGAATGGTACCTTTTCTAGTAACCCATCTTTAATAGAGCCAAGAGCGTTTTTAGGATCTACCTTTACTCCAAGCGGCCACCCAGCAAGCTTTATGAGTGAATCTTTAGCTTCTGTACCGCGTATATCAGCTACACATTCAGCTACTTCTTGCTTTATTTTGTCATTCTTTAAATTCTCTTCACTAGCTAAATTTTTTTCTCTAATTTTTTCAAATACGGAAAGTAAAAGCTGACAAAAGTTTTCTTCACTTAGTAACTTTATATCTTCTTGATTAATATTATTGAATATACTTTCATGATTTTTTGATATAAAAGTAAAAATTTTCTTTTCATTTCCATTCTGTAATCGCTCTAATCGTTCATCTAATGACTTCAGATCATCCTGTAATTCTTGTTTTTCTCGATCTGGAAGTTCTTCTTTCAATTTCTGTTCCTTCTTTTCTATTTCCTGTTTCGTTTGCTTTTTTAGATTTTCTAGAGTTTCTGGATTTTCTAAAGTATCTAGGAAAGCACGATAGATTAACTGGTGCTCCTCGTTTTTAAATTTAAAAACTTTCTTATCTTTGTTAGTTACCTGATTTGAAGGTTCCAAATTCTTTGTTTGTGGAGTTAATATTTTTGTCATAACTAAGTTACTCACATTTACTATACTTTAATTGTAGCATATTTTTCATATTAATTCAAATAATCTATACTCTTAGAATCCGCCATGTTTAAGTCATAATTAAGACCCCAGTTGTCGCCAATTTTTATTTCTACTTCAAGTGGTATAGAAATTTCTATTGCATTTTCCATTACGTCTTTCATAAGTTTTGCTGTTTCTTGCACCTTTTCGTCCTCTACTTCAACCAGTAGTTCATCGTGAACCTGGAGGATTATTTTACCTATCTTCAGCTGATCAAAAAGCTGAATCGTCGCACGTTTTATTATATCAGCAGCGGTTCCTTGCAGTGGTGCATTTATTGCTGCCCTTTCTGCAAATTGTCTTACATAAGGAATTGTATTGTTTATGTCTCTTACAAAGCATCTCCTGCCAAACAAAGTTTCTACATAACCATGCAATCTTGCGATAGACACTGCTTTTTCCATATAGACCCTTATTTCTGGGTAACAGGAAAAATAGTAATTAATGTATTCAGCAGCTTCCGCAATGGTAATTCCAAGCCGTTTTGCAAGGCCAAACGGGCTGATTCCATATATAATTCCAAAATTAATGGATTTTGCTTTGCGTCTTAATTGCTCATCTATTTCTTGCACTCCAAAAACTTGCCTAGCGGTGATATCGTGAATATCTTGTCCGTTTGCAAAAGCTTCTTTAAATGCTGCAACGTTTGCAACGTGTGCCAGGAGCCTCAATTCTATTTGCGAATAGTCAGCAGAGATTATCTTGCACCCTTTTGGCACAATAAATGCTTGTCTGATAAGATTTCCCTCTTCGCTTCTGATAGGAATATTCTGTAAATTAGGATTGCTGGAGCTCAGCCTTCCAGTTGCAGTTGCAGTTATTGAAAAGCTTGTGTGTATTCTATCATCGAGCGGATCAACCTGTTTTATTAATGCATCAGTGTAGGTACTCTTCAATTTACTTAAATGTCGCCAACTTAAAATTTTACCTGCAATTTCTACCCCTTCTTCTTCGAGTGCCTCTAGAACTTCATAATTGGTGCTATACGATCCAGATTTTTTTGACTTTTTCTTTTTATTAAGCCCCATTTTGTTGAACAAAACATCACTTAATTGTTTTGGCGAAGCAATATTAAATCTTTCTCCTGCCAAATTATATATCTCATCTTCAAGCACGGCAATTACCTGCTGAAATTTATCGGACAGCTCCTGTAATTTTTGTATGTTCAGTAATATCCCATTTTTCTCCATATCAAATATTACTTTCATAAGTGGCTTATCGAAGCGCTCGTAAATTGTGAACAATTTTTCCTGAAATAACCTTTGCTTTAGCTTTTCATGAATTGCTATTAAAGTTTTTGCCGAGAAAATTTCTGCATTTTCACTCAAATTATGCGCAACTATGTTTGGAATACTGTGATCATGCTTTCCTGTATCCAAGCTATACGACATTATCATCAAATCATCAACTGAATCTAACATCTTCTCTATTGCAGGGAAGATTTTCCTGATCTCTTTAATGTTATGTATTATTTTAAGCACCCCATTTGAGAGTAAAGTTGAGTTAATTATAACGAGTGCATTTTGTATGCTGTCTTGCTCTATATAAAAAATATTACTTTCGCTATAAGATAAACTTAATACATTGTTTTCAAGATGGCAATGAATTGCAATTTTGCCTTCATATCTACAGTGCTCTAAAAATTTCTCTAACTCTTCACTACTATATTCTGTTTTCTTTTCTGTGCTAGACCCATTATAGGAAAAAAGCTTTTCCATTTTACCTATTAAGGAATTGAATTCATACTTCTTTAAAAAGGATAATAGTTTCTCCATGTTTGGAGAATGGACTTCATATTTTGCAATATCATGTTGAAGGTCTACTTTTTCGCATAGTGATAAAAGTTCTCTTGAAATCAATGCTTTTTCCTTATGTTCGGTAAGAATATTACGAATCCTCGTTTGCTCGATGTTATCAATGTTCTCTATAATATTATTCAATGAATCAAATTCATCTAATAATTTAGTGGCAGTTTTTGGGCCTATTCCTGGAACGCCTGGAATGTTATCGGATGCATCACCAGTTAGAGAAAATAAATCAAGAAGCTTGTGTGAGTTTACACCAAATTTTTCTACTATTTGTTTTTCATCTATATATATATTTTTAATGGGGTCGAATATTAAAATATTGTGGTTCAAGAGTTGAAATAAATCTTTATCTGATGAAACGACTACCACTTTAAAGTCTTGGTGGTTGGCGTATTTTGCAGCTAGTGTTGCGATTATGTCATCTGCTTCATAACCTTCAATTTCTTCATAGCTGAGGTTAAAAGCTTCTACCGCTTCCCTCAGTATGGTGAACTGTGGAATTAGATCCTCAGGAGGCGTTACTCTGTTTGCTTTGTATTCAGGATATAAATTGTGCCTAAAATTCTTTTTTCCTGCATCAAGTGCTATAGTTAAGTAGTCCGAATGGGCAATGTACTTAAGAATCATATTCAGAAAGCCATATACACCACCTATTGGCATTCCTGTTGTGGTAATTAAGTGAGGTAGTACATAGTAAGCTCTGAAAAGAAAACCATAGCCATCGATGATTGTGAAAGTTTTTTCTTTCATTGTAGATATTTATGCGTGCTTTTGATGGTCCACTATTTAGCTGCGAAAATCAAGTTTTTGTTTTTCTGCTTTTGAGCATTGTAAGAGATTCTGCCGAAAATAGCATTCATGCATGGTTATACCAATTAGACTTCTTGCATAACCATATGACGAACTTTTATTGGGAATAGAAACGAAAAAACTTACTTGACAAACTCCGCCAGCCCCCTTATCATGAAACTGAAGGTATTCAGTTATCTTCATCTGTGCAGATTAAACAGCAAGAAAACAACGTAGTTGGCGTCTTATTTTTAATTTTTTGCACTATGTGCACCTTATGTCTTCACAACATTTCTAGGTTTTTGCCTATATAAGCTGAAACGCGCTTATAAGTCGTTTAAGATAGTATAGTACGCCAATTTGCAGGATTAGAGAGTGACAACTAGCTAACACGGGGTTTCTTTTGCCTTTTTTTCTGCTTAGTAAATTTCTTAAACATTTTAGCTAAGGTAAGTTGTATTTAAAAGCAGCTAAATTGCAGTGTTTAAGACTTAAAAAACGCCAATGTTTTTAAATAGATATTAATCGGGGCTTCTTTTGCCTTTTTTTTTATTTGGTAAATTTCTTAATATTTGTGGCTAAACGACAATCGTCATCCCGCTGCTTGTTAGCGGGATCTAGAGATACCGCGAATGAATCGCGGTATGACGGTTCGCGGCGGCATGATGATAAGCTCGTCATCCCGCTACTTGTTAGCGGGATCTAGAGATACCGCGGCGGTATGACGGTTCGCGGTGGTATAGTAACTCGTCATCCCGCTACTTGTTAGCGGGTGAGATACCGCGGCGGTATGACGGTTCGCGGTGGTATGACGATAACCTCGTCATCCTGCTACGTGTTAGCGGATGAGATACCGCGAATGAATCGCGGTATGACGGTTCGCGGTGGCATCTCGTCATCCCGCTACTTGTTAGCGGGATCTAGAGATACCGTGAATAAATCACGGTATGACGTGTTAGCTATACCTTTTTTCTACTTAGCTTGGGTTATACAAGAAGTCTAATGAAGTGAAAATAAATTTATTTACCAAAATAGAGTTGCCTTGGTCTACAGATCTTAGTTTCTTTATCATTTATCATTTCATACCACTGAGTAACCCAACCAGTGGTTCTTGCAAGTGCAAAAATAGGCGTGAACATATTTGAGGGAATATCGATAGCATTCATTATTATACCTGAGTAAAAATCAACATTTGGATATAACTTACGCACGATAAAATATTCATCCTTTAAAGCTATTTCTTCAAGTTTTTTTGCAATTTTGAGCAATTCATTATTTTGTTCTAGTTTACTTAGAACCTCATGACAAGCGTCTTTCAATATCCGCGCGCGCGGATCATAATTTCTATAAACACGATGTCCAAATCCCATCAATTTAAATGGATCTTTATCATCTTTAGCTTTTTCGATGAATTTATCTATATCTTCACTTTGCTCTATCTCTTTTAGCATATTTATAACTGCTTCATTAGCTCCACCATGTGCTGGTCCCCAAAGTGTAGCAACTCCTGCAGAGAGGCTTGCAAACAGATTAGAGCCAGCCGATCCCACCAATCTGACAGCCGCCGTAGAAGCATTCTGTTCATGATCAGCATGGAGAGTAAATATTTTATCCAGAGCTTTTGCAAAAAGGGCGCTTTTATCATTATCAACAGCATCGCCAAATATCATCTTTAAGAAATTTTCACTGTAACTTAATTCATTGTTAGCATTTATGAATTCCTGATTGTTGATATGCCTATAAATCATTGCAACAATTGCAGGAACTTGTGCTATTGCAGAAATTCCAAAATCTAAATCTTCACCATTGACATTGTTGCCATGTGTTTCATGGTAAGATGCTGACAAATTTGCAAAACATGCAACTAAAATCGACATAGGGTGAGCAGTTTTTGGAAATGCTTTGATTACATTTGTAACTTGCTCTGATACTTTGGATGATTCTTGTATTTTGAGAAGAAATTTTTTGTGTTGCTCTGAACTGGGTAGTTCACCATAGAGTAATAAATAAATCACAGCAGTAAAACTATTATTCTCTGCCAAATCAGCTATATCATGTCCCCTATATTTAAGAACTCCTTCATCTCCATCAATAAATGTAATCGAAGAAGAACATGAAGCTGTGGAAACAAACCCCGGATCATAAGTGAATAATCCTGTCGTCTTATATAAATCCTTGATATTTAACACGTCAGGACCTATTGTTCCACTTAATATGGGTAGCTCAATTTTTAATCCATTACTTAGTTCTAATAGCACTTTTTTATCCATCACTTAAGCTACTTAAATTTTATACAGAATATACAAACTGAAGAGTATATATTAATACAGTTAACTTTACATTAACCGTATTAAGCGGTCATCAATGCTTTTACTTTTGCATTTAAGCGACTTATTTTACGCGCAGCAGTATTCCTATGAATAACACCTTTATTCACACACTTGTGTAAATTAGATTCAGCATTCCGAAATGCCAGAACAACATTTTCTTTGTCGCCAGACTTGATTATATCAACCAATTTTCTAATAGCGGTGCGAGTTTTACTTTTCCGCATCTTATTTATTAAAGTGCGCTTTGCTATTACCTTTATCATTTTTTTAGCACTCTTATGATTTGCCATATATTAATACCTAAAATACTGTACTTTTTTTTTAATTATAAAGTTTTTTTGTTAATTTGCAATATCAGTTTTTTCTATGGTTAATCTACTGCTTCTCTCTTCAATAATTTTTTCTAAACTTTGCAAGAATTCATTTTTGTTTAACCCAGGATATATTGGGGGCAATATTTCTATTACTGCCTTTCCGGGATTCTTTCTCAGAGAAAGTATGCTTTTTGGCCAAAACAAACCAGTGTTTAAAGCAACCGGTAACACAGGAACAGATAATACGCTATATAAAGCAGCAATACCTGGTTGATATTTTATATTTTGGTTTATAGTTGTTCTCGTACCTTCAGGAAATATTATTATGCTTCTATTTTCTTTTATACGCATTTTTGCTAGTTTAATTATATGGCGTATAGCACTGATACCATCTGAACGGTTAATAAAAATCATTTTCAGCGCTATAAGATGTAAACCAATGAATGGAATCCATTTCAATTCACGTTTTAAAATAAAAACCGCTTTTCTAAATAGTAGTATAAAAATAAATGTTTCAAATGGAGATTGGTGTTTAGATGCAATGATAAAAGGTTGCTTAGGAATGTTTTCCATTCCCCTCACTTCATATTTAATGCCACATAATAAACGCAGCATGAATAATACAACTCTCACCGAACAGACGAGGAAAATGGTTATTACATACTCAGGAAAGAAAATTACAGGGAGAGCAATTAAAGTATAGAATACTTCCCATAATATAAGGAAGAAATTAAACAATAAACTTGAAATCACAAACTCACATAAACTTATTTGAATTTAACTTTACTACAAATTAAAAGCAATAAGTTTAATTATTGATCATCTGAGTAATAGGATGCGAATCAGCTAATTTGTCCTTTAACTTTTCGTTAGCAATATGAGTATATATTTGTGTTGTAGAAAGGTTAGTATGGCCAAGAACTTTCTGTATCAACACAATATTTGCTCCGCTATCCAGTAGATGGGTAGCAAAAGAATGCCTAATCACGTGTGGAGAGATCTTATTTTCATCAATATTGCATTTTCTTGCTAACTCCTTCATTAATTGACCGACCCTCTGCCTTGTAATTGGTTTATTAGGTTTATTACCTGGGAATAGCCAATCGGATTCCTTTTCGTTAGGGATCAGATTGTCACGAACTGATAAATAATTTCTAAGGCTCTGCAATGCTTGTTCATTAAAAAGAATTTGCCTCTCTCTACCACTTTTTCCTTTTATTATTATATAGCATTCTTTGTTATTACTGTTTATTAAATGTGACACTTCACATAACTTCATATCAATTAGTTCAGAAACACGCATTCCAGAAGAGTAAAGGATATCTAAAATCGCACATAGCCTTTTACTGCTTATCTCTTTATTCGATTCGCTTGCTGATTTTCTCACTGCGTCCATTAGCAAAAATATTTCTTCGACACTTAAATACTTAGGCAAAGGACGAGAAACTTTTGGATTCTTTAATTCAGCATCATTAGCCGGTGCTGGATTAAAATCTATTATTCCGTCATTAAATAGACACTTATAGAAATTTTTCGTAGCGGATATTTTTCTTGATATAGAGCTACTTTTATATTTTTTTTGTGTACATAAATATTTCACATAATCTTTAATATTGGTTTTGTTTACGCCAACCAAGGTAGTGCCGCTTTCTAATAAAAATTCTTCAAACTGGTGTAAATCCGAACGATAACTTTCCAGAGTATTTTGTGTAGCGGACCTCTCTGGAGCCAAAGCATCTATGTAATATGTTATGTAAAGATTTTCTTTTTTATTTTGCGACTGTTTATTTTTCATTATCAGCTCCTATATTTATTTCTTTGGCTATAATTTGATTGGAAGTGTTTCCTATGTGTCTTATGAGAAAATATGAGACAAATAAGGCATTTATCAATAGAGTGAACATCACAAACCTTTGCTTTAACCTTTTTTTTAAATTTAATCTTACTCTTATCATAGTTAAATTATAACGTCAAATCTATAAAAAACACCTTATAAAGTGAGCTCTACTATAAATATAGAATACTTCTTAGCTGTATCTATCTATATTTATTATAACATAACATTTATTATAATTCTAACATGGACAGATAGAGATTTCAATTACGTTAGTGTTATGGGTGTTAATAAATTTTTAATATATACAATGAGTACTTTACAAAAGAAGAAATCAAATGGCATCTTTTTTAAATAAAGTGCTAATAAAAGGAACGGTCACATTTGACCCTATAGATTCATTATCTATCTTCTCTATAATTTTATCAATGCTATAGAAAGAACGTTCTATTCTTGCTAAAATATAATTAATCACTTTTAAATCAATTTTTAACTGTTTATCTGAAAATCGTTTTATTAGCATGATTCTTAATAATTCTTCGCTTGCAGGCAAAATTTTTACGCTGATAGTTGATAATATTCGAGAACTTAAATCTCTTAGTTTGAAGTTAAGTTTTTTTGGTGAAATTGAAGAAGTGATTAGCAGCTTCTTATCATTTTCTTTCATGTAATTGTAACAATGTAATAACATTTCTTCATCTTTAATGTTTTGTACGTCTTCTAAAATAAAAGCATCGCTATACCTAATCTCGCTTACAAAGTTATTCACATTGATAAAAATTGCATCGTTTATTGACTGCCAAATATGAGCAAGATGAGTTTTACCAGAGCTTTTAGGTCCAAAAAGAATGAGAGATTTCCAAGATAAATCCTCAATTACTGAATTATATATGTGCTTATTTTCATCTAAGATGATGTAATTTTGCCGACTATAATCAGCTTGATTGTTGTTAAATAAATTTAATTGCACATTAAACCTCTTACGTAACCTCTTTCTGGTAGTAATTTTTGCGCAGAAATTTACTTACGCTCCTCAAATATCTCAGGTATTCTGGGCTCATTTCTCCTCTTACCATAAATTGATTATGCAAAAGGTCTGTTAGCCGTTTTTATAAAGCTCACTTTTAAAATATTTATTGATTGCATATTCTACTGATACATTGAACATTGCTATTATTGGAATAAAAAGTAATATACCTGTAAATCCAAAATATGAAGCGCATATAGTAATTCCCAGAATAATTACAGTTGGATGTATATGAACTTTTTTTCCTATTAATAAAGGAACTAATATGTTTGAATCTATTAATTGTCCAACACCAAATAATAGCAAAACGGCAGCACTTTCAAACCATTCACTAAATTGAGTAATAGCGCTCAAAAACCCAATAATGGTATATAATAATGGTCCTACGTAAGGTATGAACGTTAATATTCCTGATAAAATTCCAATAACAATAGAGTGTTTCAATCCGATTATGCTCAGGCTCACAGAGTAAAAGACCATCATGACAATACATACATTTACCTGCCCCTTTAGATAATTAGATATGATGAAATCCACTTTGGAAAAATAATTTGCAACTTTTTCTCTATAAGAAACAGGAATTAATTTATTAGCTTTTTCTATAATTAAAGGCCAATCACGTAATATATAGAAAAACACTACAGGAGTAATCACCATTAATGATACCGTGTGAATCAAGCTAAAGCTTGAACTTAACACTTGGATTATAAAGTTACTAGCAATATCAAGAGCATTTATGAAATAAGATACATAGTCGCTGTAATTTTCTGCTAGATTTTTAGATAAGTGATCAAATAAGCTATCCTCGATTTTTATATTAAGAAATTCTAATACAGAGGGGATTACTTTAAGTTTTAATGAAGGCACTTTACTCACTAAGAAATTTAATATTGAAGTAATTTGAACATATATAATAGGTAAAACAAATGTTATAACTAGTATAAAAGCTATTAATAAAACAAGTATTATAAAAATTACAGAACATGAACGCGGTATTCTATACTTTTCAAACTTGACTACTAGCGGATTAAACAAATATGCAATAACAATAGACATTAAACATGGAAAAATCATAGGACGCATCAGGAATAACATCCCTATTATAAAAAGCAGTATAAAACAAATAGTTATATGACGTTTTTGCATGCGTTTAGCATAGTCAATTTACTGAAAAATATACAGTTTATTGTAAATACTATCTATTCATTGTTTTATCAATTTTATTAAGTATTAGGTCAATCAAATTTTCACCCAATTCCCAACTAGATAAAACTCCGTTATGTGGATCATCTTCATACCTTTTCGAATTAACAATCTTGATCAATTTTCCACGTAGCAATACATCATTTTCTATTGCGTGCGCCAATTGTGCAGGTTGTGGTATTAAGTAATCTCTTTTGCTATTAATAACTATTATTGGCATATTCAATTTTCCCTCATCTCGCAACTTTCGTATATCGTTCACTAAATCAAAATCTAGATCTAAAGCCTTTAGCAATTTTTTAAAAATGGATGAGGGCAACATACTTAAAATTTTTGCTTGAGGGATCGGAAAATGCCCTATTGCTGTATGAAAAGAGCTGAAAGTGCTAGTAAAAATAACACTTCCAAGTTTAACGTTTTTGTCTGCAAAGTGCTTCAAAACTGCCGATGCAACTGCTCCTCCAAAGGAATGGCCAAAAAGTATAATGTTTTCAGGCCTCACACCCTTGTCCATTAATTCATTGATTTCTTCTATCGAGGGCTTAAGCAAACTTTGATCTCTATTTATAAAGGGAATAATAATAAGCATTACGGATAAAAAAATGCAAGTTAGAGCAGCTAAGCTTGCTAAACCAACTACTCCAGCTGTTATGGGGCTTATAAGTAGTAATATTGCAATGGGCGCTGATACAGATGCCACGAGGAACAAAAAGCTAACTGCAGCATAAGTTATGTAGTTTTGGAATATAGCCGGATATTTATGTGTATGAGCAATAGCTTTTAGCCTATTTCTGCCACATAAATGCTGTAAGCATTGTTGAGCATTTTTATGATTATCCCCTATTCCATGAAAGAATATAAGGTGTATCTCATTTTCTTTATTACACTTAGTAATGTGCATTCTAGCATCGTATTATATCTTATAAGATAATACACTCTTTTTTTAAAACTGTAAATAACTTGTTACTATACACTTACGCTGAAAATGATAAATATGCACACTAACAGACTTAAGAAATACAAAATAGCAGCATTAATAGTTGCAGCAGGAGTAGGCAGTAGATGCAGTAACACAATTCCTAAGCAGTATACAAAACTTGCAGGTAAATCTGTTTTATTTCATGCAATTAAAAGATTTCTGGCTAACCAATATATAGATTACATAAGAATAGCAATTAATAGAGACCATGAAAGTTTTTATAGGGAAGCAATGGATCTCTTATCCAACCATTATTTAAGTGAAAAATCAGCAGTACACTCCTTGATGTCATTCCAGCGCGTGACGCTGGAATCTAGAAAAAAAGAAAGTATGGATCCAAGTAGTCAAGCTACTTGGATGACAGGAGGTGTAGATACTAAATTACTAAGTCCAATATATGGAGGAGAAAACAGGCAAAATTCAGTTAAACTAGGGCTTGAAAGCTTACAAAAAATTAACCCAGATTTTGTAGTTATACACGATGCTTGTAGGCCTTTTGTGTCAGATGTTCTGATAGATAACTTGGCTCAGTCCATGATTAATGATCAATATACAGGAGTAGTACCAGCAATAGAAGTCGAAGACACTATGTCATTGGTGGGTAATAATTTCGTTGAATCTACGATTTCAAGAGGAAAACTCAGAGCCATACAAACTCCTCAAATTTTTAATTTCAAAGAATTATTATCGTGCCATCAATCAGACAAAGAATTTACTGACGATTCATCACTAATGGTAGAGCACAAAAAACATGTTGCGATTATTAAAGGTGAGAAAAGCAATTTTAAGTTAACCACAAAAGAGGATATCAATATGGCAAAGCTTCTCTTTGAAGAGCCAAAATTTCGTGTCGGAACTGGTTATGATATACATAAGTTCATTAAAGTTCAAAATGGTGCTGAGAGCTTTATAAAAATTTGCGGTGTGAAAATTGAACACAACATGGCAATAGAAGCGCACTCTGATGGTGATGTTGTAATACATGCAATCGTTGATGCAATACTCGGAGCACTGGGATGTGGCGACATAGGAGAGCACTTTCCTCCTAGTTCCTCTGAATGGAAAGATTGCAATTCATCTCACTTTCTTGACTTTGCTGCTAAAAAAGCAAAGGAAAAAGGGTACAGCGTGTCTAATTTAGATATTACTATAGTTTGTGAGGAGCCTAAAATATCGCCTTACAAAGTAGAAATGAAGAAATTCATATCAAAAGCATTAGAGATTGATGATGAATTCGTAAATGTCAAAGCAACCACTGCAGAAAAATTAGGTTCTCTTGGAAGAAATGAAGGAATAGCAGCATATGCTTCTGTGTTATTGCATACAAACTTTTATTGGGAATAGAAACGAAAAAACTTCCTTGACAAACTCCGCCAACCCCCTTATCATAAACACTGAAGCTATTTATTTATCTTCTCTGTACAGATTAAATGACAAAAAAACTCACGTATCTGGCGTTTCATGTTTAATTTTTTGCACTATGTGCACTCTATGTCTTTATAAAATTTCTAGGTTTTTACCTAATATAAGCTGAAATGCGCTTATAAAGCATTTAAAACATTAAAAAACGCCAACTTAAAAAATGGATAGTGAATAACTAGCTACCCTAGGGTTTCTTTTGCCTTTTTTTCTGTTTAGTAAATTTCTTAACGTTTATAATTTAGATTAGTTGCGGTTTAAAAGCAGCTGAATCGCGGTTATTAAGTGTTTAGAATAAAAAAACGCCATACTTGAAAGTATAATGTAAGTAATTAGCCAACCACGGGGCTTCTTTTGCCTTTTTTTTCATTTGGTAAATTTCTTAAATATTTATAGCTTATATCTAAAATAATACCTTGTATCTTTTTTCTGTTTAGGTTATGCAAGAACCCATGCTTGACACTTGGATTTAGTGCAGCTACCCTAAATTGGAATTGCTATTCTTGGCTGAAAGGAACACATTTTTAGAATAATGAAAACAATCAGCACTTTAATTCAAGAAGGATCGGAGTTATTATCGTCACATAAAGTTGAATCACCACATTTAGATTGTGAAATCATCATGCAGCACGTACTTGGAGTGGAAAGATCATTCATAATTATGAACCATGCTGATCAAGTGCCAATGGAGAAAGAACTTTTATTTTGGAAATTAACAAAAAAAAGAGCGGAAAGATATCCAATATCGCAAATAATAGGTAATCGTGAATTCTGGAGTAAAAATTTTATAGTTAACCAGCATGTTTTGGATCCAAGACCAGATAGTGAAACATTAATCTCAACAGTGTTAAAATATTACCCAAATAAAAAGCAGAGACTAAAAATTGCAGATTTTGGTACAGGCACAGGTTGTTTATTGATATCCGTACTTAGTGAGTATGAAAATGCCGTTGGGATCGGTTTTGAAAAAAGCTTGGAAGCATACAAAGTTGCCTATCAGAACACAAAGAAACATAATCTTCTCAGCAGAGCCAAAATATTTCCAAGCTCATGGACAGAGTGCAGAGGTTCATTTGATCTTATAATTAGCAACCCTCCATATATTAAAAGAAGCAAATTGAAAGACTTGCAAGCTGAAGTGCAAAAAGAGCCAAGAATTGCTCTTGATGGTGGAATTGATGGTTTAAACTGTTACTTGAGTATTTTTTCAATATTAAGGAGGTGTCTTAAAAAAAATGGGTTTGCGATATTGGAGATAGGTGAAGATCAAAATGATATTGACAAAATAATAACCTCATACAAATTAGCTTTTCAGGAATATGTACATGATTTGGCAGGAATGAAGAGGTGCATTGTTGTGCAAAAAACATAGCTAATGTTTTCTTGTATTATCTCCTTCATCCCATATTATCCTATGTCATCCCAGTACCCTCTACCTCGTCATCCCAGTGCGTGACACTGGGATCTATATTTAAGCTTTGCTGGCAAAGTGGAAAGTAAGGCCAGCCTCTATGCCGTGTGTATGAAAAAAGCCATTCTGTATGGTAGTAGATACTTGATTATCACCTGTTTGTTCAACCATTTTACCTTTTGGCTTACCTGCGCCATTATTAAAATTGGGATCCCACTTTGAGGTTTCTAGTTTGAACTCACTGCTACCAATAGCACCAAAACCTCTATATCCAATATGCATATTTACATCTTCGTTTATGCGATAATCAAGGCCAGCTTTTAATTGACCTGCAGGTCTTATTGACGGTTTTTCAAACATTTTCATTCTTGTTGCACCGATTCCAATACCAACGTAAGGAGAAAAAGAGAAACGGTCACTTTTCCAATGATGATAAACATTTGCCATTAAAGACGCGTTTTCTATCTGGTCATGATTGACTATTGCTCCATATTTCTCTTTTAGTGTAGTTTTATCCTTTATGTAGGATATTGTCATCTGGCTGCTTGTTAAATCAATATTATCCACTTTTACGGAAGAATACATTCCTTCTAATTCAACTCTGTAGCTGTTATTACCCAATTCTCCTGTGTAACCAAATGCTACATTTGCAGCAAAAGGCGGGTTATAATCTCCTTTATACTTACTTAGTAATTGACCTTCTGTATTCTGAGCATCCCTGTCATTTACAGATACCTTATTGGCAGATGTAGCAGCAGTATCTCCAATTTTTGCTTTCAACTCACCCATGTAATTTAAATATTGACCGTAATACCCACTGCCAAAGTAAAACCCTTCTGTTTCACTTGCAAAAGATTGTTGTGACAACAGCAAAGCAAGTGCTGTAACCGCTAATGTTTTTTTACTAATCATTACTACTCCCCTAGTTAAAATAGCTAATCTAATACTAATTAATTAAAAATGGCTTAATATGAAAAACCTAATTATTTGCATAACTTGCACTTTTCTGAGCTAAAAATAGGCAAAGTTAACCTTTATTTTTGATCATTTTTTAATTTATCGTCAATATCCTCATCTTCAAATTCATCCTCCTCGTCTTCGTCATCAAACCCATCATCGCTCCTCTCGTCATCAAACCCGTCATCATCATCTTCAAACTTATCGTCAATATCTTCATCATCAATATCTTCGTCTGCAAATTCATCTGATTCATCATACACTGCATCCTCTGTTTTAGTTTCAGCAGGATAATCAACTGAATTAGGCCCCTCAAGAGCATTATTCCCCTCGTTATTAACCTTATCTTTGCTCGCAGCAGCAGAAAGAACTTTGTTTGGGTCATATGGTTCTTGTGTAGGCACACGAGTTTGCTTGAGCAGTCTTTTTGTGAAGGTGCTATTACTATAGTACAAAATTTTCTTTGATTTAATTGGGTAAGTTGACTCTATTAAAATTATCTGATCGTCGCGTGGCAACATAATAACTTCTTGAGGCAATAGCAATGCCCTCTGTGTTTCAGAGATATGCAACGACCTTGAAGCAGGATTTAAATCTAAAAATTTAGGCTTATTCAACGATTCTTGTTGTACAGTTTTGTTTCCTATAAGTTGCGATATTAAATTAGCTGTTTCAATATTATTGGCTGCAAAAGTTATTCTGTAAGTCGAGTTTGACAAAAAGGAGTTCATTCCTGCTTCTTCGTATATTCCTTTGAGCTGCTCAGTATCTTGAACAATTAAGAATAACCTAACTCGATAACCACGAAAATATGCAATACCTGTTTGAAATTGCTCCATTTTTCCAAGTGTAGGAAACTCATCCATTAAAAACAATACGCCATAAGGCTCGTCATCCGATGGCAATTTTCTACATAAAAACTCAGTTGCCTGTTGGTAAAAAACCTGCATTAAAGGCCTGAGCCTAGTCAAGTTGTCAGGAGTTAAACCAACATAAACTGTAGTTTTCTTCTTTTTAAAATCTAAAATATTAAAATCACTTGACGCAGTTGCAGTATCAATCAATGGGTTTGCCCACAATTCAAGCGATGAGTTCATAGTTGATACAACACCCGACCTTTCTTTATCAGCTTTTTGTAAAAAAGCTGCAATATTCATATATGCTACAGGGTGTAGTATTTTACCCATTGTATCAAGAGCAACAGCAAGATTATAAACTACGTCATCACTACGCATCGTACGCACAACTTCACCAAAAGATTTAACTTTCTCTGGTGCAGCAAGTAAGTATAATACCACTCCAACAAATAAGCTTCTTGCTTCATTTTGCCAAAAGTCTTGTTCAGGCATGATGAGGTTAGCTATTTTTTGCACATCGTCAACCATCTGCCCAGGTTTTTTACTAATCCATTGTAATGGATTGTAACAGTGACTTATTCCATCTGGCTGCGCTGGATTCCATACGTATACTTTTTGTCCTTGTCGTTCTCGCCAACCACTTGTTATTTCATAGTTTTCTAATTTTATGTCGTGTACAATTACCGAGTCAGTCCAAAATAATAAATTAGGAATTACAAAGCCAACACCCTTACCAGAACCTGTAGGTGCAAATAACAATGCATGCTGAAACCCATCAGCAATAAAGTATCCTCTTTTATCTTTACCAAGCAATAATCCCTTTTTGCTTCTTAATCCTGCTTTTCGTATGTCTTTCTCTGATGCCCACTGCGAGTCTCCATGAAGTGATTCTTTCTTTTTAAATGGTCGCCACTCAATTATCCTTTCTCTTAAATTCCATAAGATAATCATTAAAACAACAATAGGCATTGTAGAAGATAGAATTAATTTAAATTTGAGCTCAAGGCTATATAACTCTGGGTGGTGCCAACAATATTGTATATGATCAAAAATCGTTGGCCAAAGAGCTTGAGGGAAAGGCGTCAAACTAGGATTAATTGCCTTAAAATCCACAGCATCCGGACCGTCAACTAATAGAAAGAACAATATACCAGATAGATAGAAGCAAAACTCAAGTACGCTAAAAGCTACTACACCTCCTATGAGAATATTACGTAGGTAATTTCCATTACTCATAAACTACTCTTTTTTAACTTATGTATAAATTTAAGCATTTTCGCTTGCAGATCTAGTAAATAATATCTCAGAAATGCTTCTTTTGCCCCCACCGGTTCTTTTTAGCTGAATAACAATATCAATCACATTTCTAATGTATGGTATAATTTGGTCTGGAGGAATGCCAAGATTTGCCTGCATAACCATCAATTTTATTTGCTCAAGGGCCATTGTTGGACTATCCGCATGAAGGGTTGATATTGATCCAGGGTGACCAGTATTTATCGCCCTAAGAAAACTAAAAGCTTCCGCTCCACGGAGCTCACCAACTATTATTCTGTCTGGCCTTAAACGTAAGCACGCCTCTATCAAATCTTGAGTGGTTACTTTTGCTCTGCCCTGCCCTCCTTTGGAGGCAATCAGATGCACTCTATTTGGATGATCGTTCAAAACGATTTCCCTTGCATCCTCAACAGTAATAATTCTTTCCTCAGTTGGAATAGCACGCAAAGTAGCATTAGTAAAAGTAGTCTTACCAGTGGAAGTTCCACCGCTAATTATAATATTTTTCTTACTTATTACAGCGTATTCTAAAAACTCTTTTATTTTTTTTTGCCTTAACAGTAAATCCAAATGACGGTCAACTGGATTATCAGTTGCTTCTGTAACAGTTTCAGAAAAAGCCCCCATTTTTTCGTAATCATCGAGTGCTAATTGCATGCTAGAAGGCTTACGAATCGACATGACTACTTTATCAGGTTCACATGCTGGTGGAAATACTATCTGTATACGATAACCATTTGGTAATGTTGCCGAAAGTAAAGGTGCTTCTTCGCTAAGTTTTTGTTCTGTAGCTTGAGCAATCAGTCTGCCAAGAGATTTCAAATGGTTAAGATCGAATACTTCTAATTTTTCACACCTTATTTCACCGCGATTTTCAATCCATACTTCCTTTGGCTTATTTATTGATATTTCATTTACGCCTTCTTCTTGAAATATGCCTTGTAATGGCTCCAAATATGTATCAAGTGCAGCATAATTCATTTCATTGATTTAATATTGCCTGTGAAGGAAATACTATATCTTGGTTAACAAATACTTTCAATGCGGTGCCTTGATCGACATAAATAGTTGGTTTTTTATCTGTATATCTGCCCACTATATCTCGCATGTCTTTAGAAAAATCATTGATTGACTTCCCGATTGCTTCATCATAAACAGATTTGCTTCTTTTCTGAGTTTGCCTCAACAGTTGACGTACATCGTCTAAAGTTATACCGATATTGTCACTAGTAATTGCATCAACTCCACTAGCTCCAGAACTTTTTATCACACTTACTATTTCTTCCTTTATTATTCTCAGTAAATCCTGATCACTTTTAGCATTCCGAATTTTTTCAATAGCCCTAAGACCCAATTTCCATTTTTCGTCTCCTACGTTCCCAACTTCAGTTTTTATAGCATCCTCCAATCTCTCAACAATAGCCCCTTTGAGAGAAGAAATATCTATTTCAGTTGCAGTGATGGATCTCACCGCATCCATAGCAGTTAGCGTATCAATAAGATTAGAGGCCTTTTGCCCTATAACAGCCGAACCAATTGAAACACCAGCAAGTGCCACTGAAGAGAATAATGCACCTACTATTTTATTATCAACTATTCCAGCTATTCCTGCTCTGCCAAGTTCATCCGTACCAAGTGATGAAATAGCAATATCTATTCCATGAGGAAGAATGACCCTACTCCAGTTTATATTTACACGAGCTCTTGCGACATTCGAGTCAAATGAATAACTGCCTATCAATCTTGAGCCTTTAGGTATTAAAACTGTATCACCAGTTTCTGCATAAACATCTCTACTCACCATAGCACGCAGCATTCCTTGCAGATCAGAGTTTATTGCAGTTTCAAGAACAGCATCAATAATTTTACCTTGAGTAACCATTAAACCAAGCTTTCCTACTCTGGTAGCTTTGCTCGATTGTGCTGAAGTGTCAGATAAAATAGCATCAGCAGCCTTATTCTCTCCACCATCACTTGAAATTGTTAACATTTGTGCACTACGTCTGTCTCTAGGATAACCGCTACCCCCTATTGTAGGAAACGAGGTAGGTAAATTGCCCATAACATTACTAGAAGGAAAATTTTGCTTTGGCAAAATAGGTATATTTGACACAGGAGTTTCTTTTGGTTTCTCTTCTTCTTTTCTAATTTGTTTTATTTCTGGTATGATTGGTGGTGTAGGAAGAGGAGGTAAGGGTGGTAAGGGATCAGTTATTATTCTTTCAGGAACCATTACATTATCTGGAACTTGTTCCAACTTTCCCTTCAATTCTTGAACATTTTGCTTTGTTTCCTCTTTTTTAATAACTTCTGAACCCTCTTTATGAGAAGGACTAAAATAGAGATAATACACTCCACCAACCAGAAGCACTAAAATAATGACCATCAATGCCCTATGACCTTGATTAGAGCCAACTGTTACTACCTTGTTCTCTATTTCTGATTCATCTTCTGAATTGTTACGCCTTTCTTTATTCATATTGCATATACCACAGCTAAAGTGACCTATTTATAATTTCAACTTCACCATCTTCATAACGCATAAATAGCTTTTTATGTACTCCTTTTATTATAACATAATCATCAAATAACAGCCTTTTACAAGGTTTATCCTCCTCTTCTACAAAAATCTGAGGTATTTTATTATTATTTCTAAATTTTAAATAGGTTAAATAACCATCATCAAATAGCTCAATCGGAACTATATCCGCATTACCACCTTCATCAATATATGTATAATTGTACTTCGTATCATTTTCTTGTATTATTTTTTCTGGCTTGTCTGTAGTATATTGCATTTGAGTAGGTAAAGAAACCTCATCTAAATCAACATCAAATTCACCTTCTTCTTGAGGATAATAAAAACGTACTACGTAAGATATATCCTTTTCAGCAGAATAATCGTGACCCACTTTCTTAGCATCAGTATCTGGGTATTTATCGTAGTTTGGCCTTGAGATTAAATCAAAAATGTAATTTCTTTTTTTAGTTGTTGTAATAATCATGTTAGTGCGACTACTAACTTCAAATGGCATGATAAGCAATTTATTGTCATAAGGATTAATTTTCCAACTTGATGCATCACCAACAGCGATATTTTTAACTTTTTCTCCTTCCGCAAATTCAATATAAGAATAGTAACCCTGACTAAAAACCACCGTAAATACTTCATTAGGGCTATACACAAAAGTCTTTATTCTACTATCTACAGAAATAGGCTCATTATAATTAATGGATGCGTTTAAATTGCCACTTACAAGTAAAGCTAAAACTAATAATATCCTATACATATTCATCATCTACTCTATATGAAATAACTTGAAATCCTAATGGGTTAATATATCTTTGCTGATCATCCATTTCAAGCGATGCATATCTATATGACATAATAACTATCTTATTTTTTCTTGTGGAACTTCCATCTTTCCGTATAAATTCCACAAAAAACCTCACCTGAAGAGCATCGTTACCCAATTTTTGAATTGAGCGAATTTTAAATTCACTTTTGGTATCTGAGTACAAATTAAAAAGATCATCCATATTCTGTGATCCTACATAATTTCTAAATTCATTATACACATTAGGTGAGGAAAACAACCTTACCTTTGTATAATAGTTATAATTATAATGATATGGATCAAAAACCTCCCTTGCTTTTATATACTCTGAAATAAAATAATCGTTTAGCGCTTCATTTGCAGAATATTGTTTTACTGTGACAGGATCAACCAATTGCACTATTCCTGATTTCTTGTCAATTTCTATAACAAATGGCTCAATAGTGCTACTTGTACTAATTTTAAATATGACTAATATGCTGATAGAGATCGTTGCTAATAATATTAATGCAAATAAAAGTAGAATATTCCTTTGAGCAATAACTGTGCTGTAGCGGTTTGAATTCCAATCTATATCCTTATCTAAGGATTCAGTATTTTTTTCTCGCTTAAAAAATCTTAGCATTTTAGTATTCCTAAAAATCTTAACTTATGTTAATAAACATAGCAAATTAACAAAGTAGTTACAACAAAAAAGCTAAAAAACTCTTAATCTATGGCCTAGCTTACCAAACTTTGTCTCCATATATGAATCGTTATATTTATTACGTTCCACAATAAGTGGTAGACACTTTGTAACTCCTATACCACTACTTTCCAATTCTGACAATTTCCTATCATTGTTTGTAAGTAATTGGATTTTGTTAATGTTCAATTTATTAAGCATTTTAGCTGCAACAGCAAAACTCCTTTCATCATCTTCAAAACCTAATATTCTGTTTGCATCAACAGTATCAAGATTATGTCCTCTTTGCACACTGTACGCTCTTAACTTATTAGTTAAACCAATGCCTCTTCCATCTTGCATCAAATACAATATAATACCACTTCCAGAGTCAGCTATCATTTGAATTGCTTGATGTAACTGACTTCTGCAATCGCATGATAAGCTATCTAACAAGTCACCCGTATAGCACGAAGAATGAATTCTTACTAATGGTTCGCCATCTTTATCTGGATTGCCAATGATAATTGCATGATGTTCTCTTCCACCACTTTCTGTTCTATAAGATATGATATTTACTTCTTGAGTCTGTTTTAAAAATAATGATGTTTTGCACACTTCATATACATCCTGATTTTCTTGAAAATTATTTATGAATGACGTGTCCAGTGCAATAACGTCATTTTTCTCGCACCAATTTCGCATTTCATGGTTATTCTCAAAAGTCATATCAGCCACTAACGCGTATGGCAATAATTCTGAGAACTTAAGCAAGGCAATAGCACATTCATCTATTGTCTTTGAGCATTGCAACTCTCTTATGCAATCTTCCTTTGAACAGTTTATTAAATGGAGCAGTTCATCAAAATTATTCACCAACAGACGTTTGCTGTTATGTTCTTTATTCTGAGATATGTATTTTACCTTACTTGAAGTTAAAGTAACATATACATTACTTGATATAAGCTTGTATTGATTAAATAAATCTCTTTCTAAAGCCTCAGCAGCAGCAAACAATAGGTAATTACTTTTATCATATATTACAATTGGCCGGCCGCGCCTGATTTCGCTGATAGCTCTTTCTACCTTATTGCTACTCTGATTTCCTATAAACATTTTTACCCATATTAAGCAGCTATGAAAAAACTGGTGCGGCCGAGAAGACTTGAACTTCCAAGGCCTTATGAGCCACAGCGACCTCAACGCTGCGTGTCTACCAATTCCACCACGGCCGCACTATATTCTAGTTTTTATATAATTATTTTAAATTATTTAATCATTTTAGAATTTTTCATCTAGAGTGTCAATCTGATACTAGAATAATTTAGAAATTACTTGTATAATTTGATTATGAATTTTGTGATTATAAATTTTAATCATTTAAGACAACCTTACTACTAATTTTTAACTTAGGTTTTTATACAAATGAATGTAGCTAATATCTTTATTTTTTTAGCTCTCTCTCTTATAACTAGCTTTCATTTCGTCCATGCACAGATATTATACACATGGTCTCAAGTTATCCCAGAAAATAAATTAAGCATACGTGCAATTACAGACAATGACATGTGTCCCATTGTTTATGTCGATGGCGAGGAAATAGAAATGCTGAATCGCAGCTCAATTAACAATGGTGATCATAACGAAACAGTTTGTGAACTGACAGTACAAACAAGTGCCAAAAACATTAGTATTGAGGATCTACGAGTTCCTATATTACCAGAAAAGGTTAATAAAATTGCTTTTATTGGTGACACGGGTTGTAGAATAAATATGTTATTTCAGCAGGAATGTAATTCGGTAGATAGCTGGCCTTTAAAAAAAAATTTAGATTCAATCGCCCTTCATAAACCAGATTTAATTATCCATGTTGGTGATTATCATTATAGACAAACAAAATGTAGAAATACAAAAAAGTGTGGCGATATTTATGGATATAATAAAAAAGCTTGGTACGCTGATTGGTTTGAGCCTGCAAAGGATATTTCATTACAATCCCCTTTCCTTTTTGTTCGTGGAAACCATGAGAGTTGTAATAGAGCTTATGAAGGATGGTTCAGGTATCTAGATTCATACCCCTTTTCGTCTGAAAAATGTGGAAACTTCGTTTCTAGTTGGTCCTTAGATGCTGGACCGATGAAATTTTTTATCTTCGACTCTTCATCCGGTGAGGATATTTTTACAACCCAAAGCACAATTGATGCTTTTGAAAGGCAATTTGATAAATTGATACAAGATAAGCCCACGTGGTTTTTAACTCATAAACCGCTTTGGAGATCTCCAAAAAAAGAATTTTTGACATTAAAAAGCCATGGTAATCTTACACAAATTGAAGCTTTTGGAGATAAATTTCCAAGCAATGTCACTACCATAGTTTCTGGCCACATTCATATAGCCCAGATTTTATTAATGGATAATGTTCCAGACCAGATTATAGTTGGAAACGGTGGTGCATTATTACACGCTCAAGATCAAGAGCCTGTTTATCAAAATGTAGAATTTGACTATTCAAATGGTAGAAACTACTTAGCACACGAGGTTAGAAACTTTTTCGGTTTTGGCTTTGCAATACTAAACTTAGATGATCACAAATTTACCTTCTATAATCAACACAATAAGGAAATGTATTCTGCGAAGCTAACAGAAGATTTTAAACTTAAACGGATTAAAACTACAGTCGATTCATTTTAGGACTTGTTATTAGCTATTTTAACAACGCTACTTAAACATTTTTTTTAATCGATTGATTTCATCAGCAAATTTTGAGTCGGTCTTTATAAAATTTTCTACTTGTTTTACTGCATGTATAACGGTAGCATGGTCTCTGCCACCAAAGTTTCTCCCAATATCTGGTAGGCTTTTTTGCGTAAATTTTTTGGCAAAATACATAGCTATTTGTCTTGGCCTTGCAAGACTGCGAAGTCTTCTATTGGATTGCATATCTGCAACCTTTATATTGAAAAATTCAGCTACTTTCTTTTGTATTTCTTCTATTGTGATTGACCTATGATTTGACCTAAGAAGATCGATTAGGGTTTCACTAGCTGATTCTACCGTCATACTTCTTCCAATTAATGAGGTATGGGTAACCTTATTTAATGCTCCTTCTAATTCTCTTATATTAGATTTTATGTTCCTTGCTAAAAACTCTAGGACATCTTTCGGAACATACATATTCATCTGCTCCACTTTTGCCTGCAATATACCAAGCCTTAATTCAAAAGTTGTTTCATTAATATCTGCCACCAACCCCCAACCGAGTCGTGATCTTATTCTTTCTTCCACTCCATCAAGATCACTAGGAGACCTATCAGCTGATATAACCAATTGCTTATTTTGGTCTATCAATGCATTGAAAGTGTGAAAAAATTCTTCTTGTGTACTATCTTTACCACTGATAAATTGCACATCATCTACCATCAATACATCTACTGATCTAAATTGCTCTTTAAATAACATAATATCTTTGCTTCGCAGCGCTGTAATATATTGGTACATGAATTTCTCTGCTGATAAATATACTACTTTTCTTTTTTCTGATGGGGAATTGACTATGTGCCAAGCTATAGCATGCATTAGATGTGTTTTACCAAGTCCCACTCCACCATATAGAAACAAAGGATTGCTGCCTAATATTGGATCTATAGATTCTGCCACACGCTTTGCCGCCGTAAATGCTAATTCATTTGGCTTTCCCACTACAAAATTATCAAAGGTGAACCTTGGATCCAGCGGCGAACCAAGATTATGATTACTTTCCTCTCTGTTTTTTAGTATAACATTAAAATTTGAATTCCTTTCCTCAATTACTTGAATATCAATAGAACGTATGCTTTTATCTTCGCTTTGCCATAATGATAATATTTTTTTCATGTAATGAACTGTAATCCACTCTTTTATAAACCTTGTTGACACGGATAAAAGAACTTCCCCATTTCTGCTACTGACAAATTTTAGCGAACTCAGCCAGCTGTTATATGTTGCTTCTCCATAAAGATTATAAAGACAATTTTGGATTTTTTCCCAAGTAACATTGTGATCCGTTACTGTAATAATCTGATCAAAAAACATAGTAGAAACCTTAGGGCTAGTTAAGTTCATATACCATACCAAGAAAAAAGCAACAATTAGAAAAATATAAGATAATCAATAGCTTACTGCAAAATGAAAAGCTAATACTACTTAATACATACTAAAAATTATGGTGATTTTTTGATGAGTTGTAAAGGGTATAAAAACACTAAAATTGATCATTTTTATTTCAAAAAAATGAAAAATTTGTAAATGTCGCTTGTATCGAGGATTAGAAGCATGCTATTAAAAATAGTAATACATTATGTATAAATAAGATGTTAAATTTACTGGCAAATAAGTAAAGTATTCATATAAATATAGCTAACCTAATATAGATTTACTGAAGCAAATTTATGATTATATTAAGTAATTTGAGTTGTCATGCTGTATTCGGTATTGAACTAGAGTTTTACATTGAAGGAATAGAAAAAGAATATTTATTTCTGAATAGCATCAAAAATAAAATAGCATTTCTTGAATTTTCTTGCGAGAAGGAGAATTCTACACATCAATATGAGATAAAAAGTGGTTGTTATACGAACTCCGACAATTTAATTAAGCATTTTGAGTTAGCAAAACAATTACTTACTGAAGTAGTACAAAAACTTGGTGGGAACGTTTCTTTTAAAGCAAAGCCTTATTTGGATAGAGCAGGCAGTGCATTAAATGTGCATGTTAATCTCGTGAATTCAAATAACGATAACTTATTTTATATCAATGAGCAAAAGTATAGTGATTATTTGATTCATAGTATTGGCGGATTATGTGCAATGATGAAAAAACATATGTTGTTTTTTGCTCCAAATGATGATTCATATTTAAGATTTCAGTACCCGGATATTCACACTCCAACTACGATTAGTTGGGGAGTAAATAACAGAACTGCTGCGATAAGAATTCCCTATTTTGGCAACGATTCCAAAAGATGCCGCCTAGAGCACCGTGTTCCTGGAGCAGACTGTAACCTTGAAAAAGTACTCACAGCAATAATTGAAGGTATAGTTTTTGGTATAGAGAACAAAACTGCTCCGCCAAATAGGGTCTACGGCATTGCATCTGATTCTCAATATAAGATGGAGAGCTTAATACAACAACTACATGTTAAACCCTAACCCGTTAAACCCCTTTGCTGGCCGTTCTAGCACTTCCCTCACATCATTATTTACCCCATGCTGTAATAGCCACTCTGCAGGAGATAGTTTTCTCTCAGGTTTAGATTCTATACTAATATTTGCACTTGGTCTTTCAGGAAGTGGATTACCAAGCGCATCCATGTGTTTAGGTAAAGGTTCCATAACAATATTTGTATCACTAGAAACGGAATGACTATCTTTAGTATCAGCGCTTTTAGAAAGTGAATTACCTTTGAAATCCATATGTTCAGGTAGTCCATTTTTCATTTCTTCTTGTGCTCTTTTATTTTTTAATTCTTCTGCTAGCTCAGCTTCAGTTCTTTTTGGTTCTTTTACGGATATTTCCGTATCTTTTTCTTCACCTTCATCTTCTGAAACACGAGTAATTTCAGCTTTAGTTCTTATTTTATGAATCAGCAAAAGTAATAAGTAAGTAACTGCAGCAGCAGAAACGATAATGGCTATCTTTGCGGCAATGTGGATTGCTGTTAAAAATATTAAAGCTGATAAAGCTCCAGCTAATCCAGACACAATAACTTTTCTCTTGCCTTTTGTTACATTTAAAATTGCCACCATAATAACCTCTCAAATACTGTTCTAGAATTATTATACAGAAATTTTCTTATACTTGCAATTTTGCGAAAATTTTAATTATTTGCGTAAAGTTTTAAAGCTATACAAGGATTAATTAATATGCAACGTATCTCGACTATAATATTGTACAAACACACATATTTAGTTAACATTCAACATGCAGAGCTTACTCATAGAGCGAAACAGGGCGGTGGTATTATTACTTATAGTAATTTTTATCTTCGGTTCATACGTTTATGTAAAAATGCCAAGGGAAAGTAACCCTGATATACAGATTCCTATAATCAGCGTGTTTGTTGGACTTCCTGGGATTTCTGCTCAAGATAGTGAAAAGCTATTAGTGCTGCCTATAGAAAATGAACTAAGATCCATCGAAGGTGTAAGAGAATTGAGAGCTTTTGCAACTAATGATGGTGCTCACATGATACTCGAATTTGGAACAGAGTATGATAATAAAGAAGTGCTCGATAATGTCCGTTCAAAGCTTTCAAACATAAAATCGAAGTTACCTGTTGAAGCGGAATCTCCGATAATCAATGAAATAAACTTGAGCTTATTTCCGATACTCAATGTCGGCTTAATTGGTAATTTGCCAGAAAGAGCCTTAACTGAAATAGCACGCAAGCTAAAGAAAGAAATAGAATCTCTGCCAAATGTTCTCAAAGTTGAAGTGGCAGGTATGCGTAAAGAAACAGTGGAAGTTATAATTGAGCCCACAGTTCTAACAAAATATAACATTCAATCAAACGAAATATTCCAAGCTATATCAAGCAATAATAGACTAGTGGGAGCTGGGTCACTGGAAAATGATACCGGTAAATATTCGATTAAAATATCAGGGTTATTAAAAGATATAGAAGATATTATGAATATTCCTATTAGATCTCAAGGCGATGCAGTTTTGAGAATCAAAGATATAGCAAAAGTATACCCTAGGTTTGAGGATCACCAAGGGTTTGCTCGCATTAATGGATTACCTAGTGTCGTGCTAGAAATTTCAAAACGTAACGGAAAAAACATAATAGACACAGTAAATCAAGTAAAATACTTAATGGATAAGGCAAAAGATCAATTACCTGAAAATTTAAAAGTGGTGTACTTAAATGACCAGTCAAAAAACGTCCGCGATGTGCTTGATGACTTGGAAAACGGCATAATATTCGCTGTGTTGTTAATATTGATCATAATGATGCTTTCTATGGGAACAAGGATTGCTATTCTTGTGGCACTCTCGATACCCGGTTCCTTTCTCATTGGGATAATAGCTCTTTACTTTATGGGCATAACCTTAAATATCGTTGTGCTCTTCAGTTTAATCATGGCTGTTGGCATGCTGGTTGATGATGCAATTGTGATCAGCGAATATGCCGATAGAAAGATGATCTGCGGAATGGACAAAGTAGAAGCCTTTCACACTTCAGTTCGTGATATGTTTTATCCGGTTCTATCATCGACGTTAACTAAATTAGCAGTGTTTTTTCCTCTATTATTCTGGCCTGATACTGTTGGTAAATTCATGCAGTACATACCAATTACAATAATTCTAACTTTGACTGGATCGCTCATTATGGCTTTGGTTTTTATACCAACACTTGGTGCAATATTTGGTAAGCCTTCAATAACTTCAAAAAAAGAAATAAAAAAAATGAGTGCTATAGAAAGTGGTGAGATAAAAAATGCTGGGCCTATAATAAGAGCTTACATACGCATGCTAGAGAAGGTTTTAGATCATCCTAAAAAATTCATATGTGCTACTGTATTCGTCCTGTTTTCATTTAGTGTGCTGTACTTTACCTTTGGTCCTGGAGTGAAGTTTTTTCCGAAAGTGGATTCAGATAATATTTTAATCAGTGTTAAAGCAAAAGAAAGCTTATCAGCCAAAGAACGAGATTTGATACTAAAAGAAGTGGAAGAACGCATTTTGAGCGTTGAAAAAGAAATTCATGTTTCTTATGCTAGATCAGGAGCATTTTCAGACAACGTTATCGCCAGAATTCAACTAGAACTTATGGATTGGCGCTTCAGGCGCAAAGCTAAGCACATATTAAACGATATAAGGAGCAGTGTGCAAGACATGAAAGGAATAATAATTAATGTTCAAGAGGAAAAGTCAGGACCGTCGGCTGACAAGCCAATACAAATTAACCTCAGCGGAAGTGCATCCAATCTGAATTTAGCAGCAGAGAAAATTCTAAAAATTATGGACCAACCTTCATCCGGGTTTATAAATATTCAAGATAGCAGATCAGCACCTGAAATAGAGTGGAATATGAGTGTTAATAAGAGTAAGGCTACAAGTTCTGGAGTAAGTGTTGCAACCATTGGTGATTTTATAAAGATGGTTACAAATGGAGTGTTGATTGGAAAATATAGACCAAATAACACGGATGAAGAAATCGATATTGTACTCCGTTTCCCCAGAAGGGACCGCAACATGAAGACTATAGATAATCTTTTTATCAATACAGTTAATGGCCCGCATCCTATGAGCAACATAGTAAAATATGCTCCCGAAAAAAAGGTAAACAAACTAAATAGGATTGATGGATTACGTACAGTGACAATTTCCGCTGATGTGGATACTGGCTATCTTGTTAATGAAAGAGTAAAGTTTATTCAGAATTCTATTGCCCAGGATTGGGACAAGGGAGTAAAAATTGATTTTAAAGGCGACAAAGAAGATCAACAAAAATCAGGAACATTTTTGTTAAAGGCTTTTATATTAGCAATTACACTAATGATATTGGTATTAGTGACACAGTTTAATAATGTATACCATACATTTATCGTAATGACAGCAGTGTTTTTATCCACAACATGTGTGTTTTTTGTTTTCTTTCTTATCCAACAAGTTTTCGTAGTTGTTATGTGTGGAGTGGGGATAATTGCTTTGGCAGGAATTATAGTAAATAATAACATACTATTGCTTGATGCCTTTCATCACCAAATTAAGGTACACAAAAATGACATCAAGCGATGTGTAATAAACGCTGCAATTTCTCGCGTTAGGCCAATATTGCTTACCGTTGCAACCACAGTTCTTGGTTTAATACCGATGATTACCAGGTTAAATATCAATTTTTTTACGCTACAAATCACATATGATGCTCCATCAAGCCAGTGGTGGGTTGACATTTCAACAACCATAGCAAGTGGAATATTGGCTGCAACGGTCTTAACTTTATTCTTTACTCCGGCGTTGCTTGTCATACAAAGACATGAAAAAACTTGACTTAAATTAGCAATCATTTAACATTTAAGATAGCGTTCTTTGCCCGTTGAAGCTATAATTATAACTAATTACATTGGATTTATTTATTATGATTGCTAATCGTAAAAGCAGTGTTAAGCAGAAAAGTAACAAGAATAACATAGTTGGAAGCCTTGATGTAATAAAAACAGCAGGAGAACTTTCACTTCAAAAAGGTTTAGATTTTAATGTTGTAATAAAGGCACTAGAAAGTGCTATAGAAGCAGTGGCTTATCAAAAATATGGTAGCAAAAGTAAAATTGTAGTTAATATAGATAGAAATACAGGCAAAGTTACTTCATACAGAAAACTAAAAGTTATTGATGACGAATCAAATGAAGAAGAGAACACTGAGTATGAATCAATTAAGCTGACACAAGCTAAATTAATAAAAGGAGATGCAAAAGTTGGAGATATTGTTAGTGAATTGCTCTCTCTTAACACTGATCTTGCTTCAGCAAGGATTGCCCAGCAAAAGATTGCTCAAATAATTAAAGATGAAGAGTCAAAAAAGCAATATGAGGAATTTAAAGATAAGGTGGGAGAAATAAGGTATGGTATTGTTAAACAAGTAGAATATTCAGATCTTATTATAGACATAAATGGCACTAGGGCATATTTTCCATTGCGAAATTTGACCGGTGGTGAATCATTTCGTGAAGGCGATAAGGTTAAAACTTACATACAGACCGTTAAGCGCTCTGATGATGGACGTCAAATTATTCTTTCTAGGACTCATGAAGGCTTTTTAGAGGCATTATTAAATCAAGAAATACCAGAAATTGCTGACGGGTTAGTAACAATTAAAGGTATAGCTAGAGACGCCGGCTCAAGGTCTAAGGTTGCTGTTTTCTCTCCTGACAAGAACATTGATCCAGTAGGTGCTTGTGTTGGAGTTAAGGGAGATAGAATAAAAACTATTATACACGAATTAAATGGTGAAAAAATTGACGTTATAAATTACTCCTCAGATTTGGGTCAATTTGTTATTAAAGCCATTACTCCTGCAGAAGTATCGAAGGTTATTATTGATGAAAATGAAAATTGCATAGAGTTAATAGTTGCTGAAGATCAATTGAGTTTAGCTATAGGAAAAAAGGGCCAGAATGTAAGATTAGCTTCAGAGCTTGTTGGATGGAAAATTGAGATATTAAGCACTCAGCAAGAATCAGAAAGGCGAAGTAAAGAACTTAGTCAATGTTCAGCTTTATTTGCTGAAGCTTTAAACTTAGAAGAGATTATGGGTCAGCTATTGGTAACAGAAGGTTTTTCAAGCGTAGAAGATATATCCAACGCTTCAATTAAAGAGCTTTCTTCAATAGAGGGCTTTAATGAGGATATTGCAAACGAACTTCATAACAGAGCAAACAAGCACCTGAAAGCAGAAAATGATAGAAAAATAGAAGAGCTAAAAAGTCTAGGTATGGAAGATGATGTAATCAATTTAACTTTATCAATAGACAATAAAATTGCTCTTAGTAAACATGATATTAAGACTTTAGAGGACATAGCAGATTTATCAAGTTATGAGTTTTGCAGCATACTCTCTTCCTCAGCTGATAGTAAAGAAAATCTAAAAGATACAGTAGACTCAATAATCATAGAAGCACGTAAAAAGCTTGGGTTAATATAATAAAATAATATGAATAATGAAGATATCAGTAATAAAAAATTAACGCTCCAAGGCTTAAGCAAGCTTAAATTAGACCTCAATTTAAACTCTTCAGCTAGCCCAAGTACTGGAGCTACAATAGTAAAAAAAAGAAGAAAAAAATCTCATGATGCAGAAGAACATAATTTATTTGACGAGAGTAAATTAGGTTCTTTAACAGAGAAAGAACAAATTTTCCGCATTAATGCTGTGCAGAATGCTGCTTTGCTGAAAGAAAGAAATCAGAGAGAAGAAAAAGAGAAAACAGCAAAAGAAGACAGCAATAAAGAGATTGACGAGAAAAATGAAGCGGACACTTTATCTAAAGAAATAAATAAGAAAGTTTTAAGTAATACTCACTTAGTTGAACTAAGAGAAGATAATATTGACTATGAGAGCGACGATAAAAAGTCTTCTAAAGTCAACAAAGATATATATTCTAAGCATTCTAAACTGGTAATTGCACAGGCAATAGATGAAAAAACTGAACAACCCCCTGTATTTAAGCAAAGATTTGGTATAAGAAGTAGAAAGTCAAAGTTTACTAAGGGTAAAAATATATCAAGAGAAGTTATTATACCAGACAAAATAACTATCAGGGAGTTATCTGTTCGTATGGCAGAAGATAGCAAGAGTGTGCTAAAAATGTTCAAAGAAGAAGTCGGTGAGAGTTATAGAGTAGATGATCTGGTGGATCCAGATATAGCATCCGAAATAGTGGAAAAATTTAATCATACGGCTAAACGAGTGAGCGATACCAACAGAGAAAAGGATTTATTTTTTATAGAAGGCAGAGAAAGCCTGCCTAAAAAACCTAAACCACCAATCGTCACTTTTATGGGACACGTCGATCATGGTAAAACCTCATTGCTCGATGCATTTCGTGAATCTAATGTTGCAGAAAGAGAGTCAGGTGGCATAACTCAACACATAGGTGCTTATCAAATAACGACAAAAGATAAGCAAAAAATTACTTTTATTGATACACCAGGACATGAAGCGTTCACTGCGATGCGTGCACGTGGTGCCAATATTACTAATATAGTCGTAATAGTAGTTGCAGCTGACGATGGAATCATGAAACAAACAGTTGAAGCAATAAATCATGCAAAAGCAGCAAATGTTTCTATTATAGTTGCTATTAATAAAATTGATAAATCTGAACCTGGTGATGTAGAAAAAATAATTAATAGTTTGCCTCAATATGATCTCATCTCTGAAGAGCTTGGTGGTGATATTATGATTGTGCCAGTATCAGCAAAAAAGAAAACTAATTTAGATAAACTAGAAGAGGCGATTTTGTTAATCGCTGAATTAATGAAGCTAGAAGCAATAGAAGATTGTCGAGCACTTGGATGGGTAATAGAATCCAAAATAGATAAAGCGAAAGGAATATCAGCTACATTGATAGTTGAGGAAGGAACGTTAAAGGTTGGTGATATATTGGTAGTTGGTACAACATACAGCAAAGTACGTAGTATGGTTAATCACCTTGGTCAAAGAGAAAAAGCAGCACTACCCTCCGCTCCAATTGAAATTACTGGTCTAAATGGTGTGCCAAATGCTGGAGATAAATTTGTTGTTGTAAATTCTGAAAAGCAGGCGCGTGAAATTGTTGAATACAGGCTAGAGTTGATCAAGAAAAAGAAAGAAGATTCAGACGACAATAATTTAGATATATTCAGTCGTAATAACAGTGAAACAGAAGAACTATCTGTAGTTTTAAAGTGCGATGTAACTGGTTCTATTGAAGCAATATCAAGTTCAATTGATAAACTCGGTAAAGACCAAGTGAAATTAAATATCCTACACAAAGCAGTAGGAGGGATAACAGATTCAGATGTGCTGCTTGCAGAAGCATCAAGTGCAGTAATTTTAGCTTTTAATGTAAAAGTGGACTCAAAAATAAGGGACTTGGCAAAACAAAAAGGTGTAGAAATACATATTTATAACATAATATACGAGCTCATTGACGACATGAGAATGTATTTAACTAAAATGTTAAAGCCTGTTACACGAGAGGTTCGTGTTGGTTCTGCATCTGTGAGGCAAATATTTAACGTATCTAAAGCTGGTAATATCATTGGATGTTACGTAAGTGATGGAGTCATAAGAAAAGATTCTTTAATTAAGGTAGTGCGTGGTGGCAAATTGGTGCATGAAGGAAAGTTAAAAGCACTACGTAGATTTAAAGATGATGTTAAAGAAGTAGGTGTAAACTTTGAATGCGGAGTATCACTAGAGGGTAATATCGATATTAAAGTTGGAGATATTTTGGAAGCTTATCAATTAGTGCAAGAAGAAAGGGTGTTATAGTAGATGGATATGAAAAAGGAAATTAGAAACCTAAAAATAGCATCGGTATTGCATAGAGCAATATCAAGAGTCCTAATGGAAGGTAAGGTGTTCAATAAAAATGTAGCGGTATCTGACGTAAAATTAAGTAAAGATTTGAAAAAAGCAGATGTATATATTGTGTTATCTTCATTGAATATCCAAGTAGCTGACTACTCAGATTCAGAAAAAAGTACATGGATTTCAGCATCACGCACTGGAGATCCTTCTGAGGATAATTGTGATATTAACACTGTTGTTAATGAAATGAACCAATCTGCATGGTCAATACGTAAATCTATATTGTGTTATGTTGATTTGCGATTTATACCTGAGTTAGTTTTCAAGCCTGATTTAGCGTTCGATAATTTTGTTAATGTAAGCAAAATATTACATAATCACACTTAATTAATGTATTTCAACCGTTACTTTTCATTAATGAGACTGCACAGTTTAACAGGTTTGTGGCTTGTGCTATTTCCCAGTTTGAGCGGTATTCTTTTAGCCTCAACTTCTCTATCGTATCAGGCTCTTTTTCTCCTTGTTTTATTTACTATAGGTGCATTTTTAATGAGACCTGCAGGGTGTATAATCAATGACATTTTCGATAGGGAAATAGATGCGCACGTTGAACGAACAAAATATAGGCCACTTGCAAGTGGTGCATTAAACATAAAGCAGGCTTTGGTTTTACTCTCACTGCTACTATCTATCGCCTTGGTAATTTTATTGTTAACTAATAAAACCACACTCATACTTGCAATAATCTCAATGTGTATGATAGCTACTTACCCTTTATTAAAGCGGTATGTTTGGTGGCCACAATTGTTCTTAGGGTTTACCTTCAATATGGGATCGCTCATGGGCTCAGCAGCAATAATAAACCAGATCAGTATAGAATCCTTGCTGTTTTATATAGGATGCGTCTTTTGGACACTTAGCTATGACACCATATACGCTCATCAAGATAAAAAAGATGATGAAAAACTCGGAATGAAATCTACCGCATTATATTTTGGTGATACAACAAAATCTTGGTTGAAAAGATTTTATTTAATATCTCTTATGACGTGGCTATATGCTGGTATCTTATCATCATTAAATAACATCTTTTATATTGCTCTACTTGCTGTAGGGTTCATATTTCACCGCCAATACAAAAATTTCAATCCTGACGATCCCAGTCAATGCATGTCCATATTTAAAAATAATTCCTACGTAGGGTTGCTTCTCTTTTTTGGCATCCTTTTAGATAGAATTATCACCTAGGTCTCAAGAGTTTTGGCTCTAATGAAGTCAATAAACTCAGGTAGCTCGCAGAAACGAAAAAACTTACTTGACAAACTCCGCCAGCCTCCTTATTATGATAATAAGGGTATTTATGACTCAAAACTTGTTTTTGACCTGCAGGCTCAATGACAAAATTCAGTAAAAAACTCAGGGTATTTATTGGCGGATTACATAAAATTATAGCGGCTGCATGTCTTTTTTATTTTTTCTACATTCAGCCAAATCGCGCTTATTTTAAGCGTTAGCACATTATTACAGCGCCACTTACAGTAATATAGAGTCAAAACTCGCACCACGGGGCTTCTTTTGCCTTTTTTTTCGTTTGGTAAATTTCTTAAATATCTTCTTAAATTTTATAGCTAATCAGTACTGGGATGACAAGAAAGGAGCACTGCTATTATAGAGTGAAATGAGATCCCAGTGTCAGCTACTCGGATGACATTATAGGAGCACTGGAATGATACTATTATAGAGTGAAATGAGATCCCAGTGTCACGCACTGGGATGACATTATAGGAGCACTGGGATGACATTATAGGAGCACTGGGATGACATTATAGGGGCGCTGGAATGACACCCTGACAATCGTCATCCCGCTACTTGTTAGCGGGATCTATGCTAAGAGATACCGCGAATGAATCGCGGTATGACGGTCTGCGGCGATATGACGGTTCGCGGTGGCATGACGATAACTTCGTCATCCCGCTACTTGTTAGCGCTTACTATTACCCACAAATATAAATGTTTGTTGCATAGCTCTTAATGGCATAACTTTTGCTTGAAATAACTGTTTATATGGTGCAATTTACAGCTTTTAGTTGCTAAAATTATAACTCTTAGTTTAATAATTTTAATCCAATAAGCTTTCAGGTTAATAAAATTAAATTATTTGAGTAAATACAATACTATGTTTTTATTTGTGGGTAATAGTAAGTTGTTAGCGGGATCTAGAGATACCACGGCGGTATGACGTAGGGAAACCTTTCTTGGTTAGCTACAGCAGCTTGCAAACCATTCAGAAAAGGGAAGACAAAACTATAAAAAACCATAGGCGCCAGATGGTTTTTAGCTAAAGTCAAGTGTCTGGAATTTTAGACATAGAATCCCCCATATGAACAAGATTCAGAAAAAATGCAACGTACATTGGGCAGAGATTAAGTATATGTATACACGCTGAAGAAGATACGCCACATTTTCAACTGAAATTTAGATGAAAAGTCTGCAGACGGAGATAGATTTTGAGCTCTCTAAATATCTCTAATTGTCATTATAATAAGGCTTTGAATATGCAGAAGTAATTTTTTTAGTTAAAATAAAAAAGTTTTCTGCTATAGCACTACTAAGCAGCAGAAGACCTTGCATGACCTCCAAAAAATACTTTTACTCTTTCAAGATAAGTAGGTGGTACTGGAGGAATTTCTATACCATCTATAACAGCGCTTATTGCTTCTTTTACATCATCGCTTGTAATTAACTCTTTTAATTTATGCTTTATAGGGCCTCTTCCAACATCTTGCCCATACCTATTGTAATAATCCACATATAATTCATTAAAGACAGATTGTTTTGCTTCTTCTATCAGTTTACTGATGTTGCTTTTTATTTGAGGATCCATATCATCATCAGAATAAAAATTATCAAAATTGTCCTTTAAAACTGTAATTTTTTTATTGTTACAGCTTCTCAGGAATTTTTTCGTAATACTTGGCATTCTCCCGTACACTTGAGCGTTTACCTCAACTGTAAAGTTATTTTTTGCTTCAAGACAGCTAAGCGAGTAAATAATACGATCGAACATTCCCAGAGGACATAAACCAAGTCCATCCTTTAAATTCATTAATAATAGTGAATTCACATCTGATTTTTGATTCTCAGCAGCAGCTGAAACTAAGTTTGCAGTTTGTGTGAGAGTTAGGCCAGTTTTTGATTCTTGCCAATTTGCTATACTAGAATTATTAAAGTTAAGATAATTCTGCAATTGATTTCTTTGTTCATCTGTTAACTCATCTGAGCTGTTTATATAACCTTCATACTTTTTATTGAGTGCATTTGACTGAGTTCCAAATTTCTGTTTTAGCTCCTCAGCACACTTTATAACACTTTCCTCAAAACTACTCGTGTGAACGCTCTGAATGCCAGTACCCACATCACTTACATTAAACAAAAAGCTTAGCTGTTTTACATTCAAACCCAAAGGTGAAAAGAGCCTCACTAATGGATACTTTATCAATTCAAGAAGTGCCACTGGGATTAATAATATAGTATTGATAAGCATAAGAAATATGTTAATACCTGGTGTCCTTCCGTCAGTGTTCAGTAACAGCCACCCATTAAGGGCAGATATTTTCGATGCACAGTACAAAAATGGTAATTGAATGCAATATACTAAATATATAGAGAAAAACAAAATTTTATCTTTTAATCCTATTGTTGGGTCATTATATACTTCAGAAAAAATGTTATCATCACTGTTTTCATTTTTGAAAGACTGATAGCTGCTTGTAATCTTTTCTGTAAAAATAGAAGAGAGCTTATTTATGCCATAGCATGCAGCATAGGCAGCAAGAAAAATTGCAAATGTTCCAAAAAGAGCTAATGCCTCACTTGAGGTTTTTGCAAGAAGGAATGCATAAAGTATGTCAAAAAAGAGGCCAAGTAAATATCCAGATAAAAAAGCTGCTCCAATAATAGCACAAACAGCAGCACCCATTAATAAAACATACCCACAAACAACCAAAAATATTTTTAACCTCGGATTCATAACCTTCACCTAATAATTTGTTAATATAATCTATTTTAGAAATAAATTGAGAAAAATGCAAGTTTTTATAAAGATCGATTGAAATTTCT
Organism: Wolbachia endosymbiont (group A) of Clivina fossor; assembly: GCF_964026865.1. Classification (NCBI taxonomy): domain Bacteria; kingdom Pseudomonadati; phylum Pseudomonadota; class Alphaproteobacteria; order Rickettsiales; family Anaplasmataceae; genus Wolbachia; species Wolbachia endosymbiont (group A) of Clivina fossor. Next base: position 1,114,155 of record NZ_OZ034707.1, read on the forward strand.
GAGCTTCAGTTATATCGTTAGTCTATTTAGATAAAAATTATTGTGTCAAATAAAATAGGTTTTTGGGCTATTTTTGCCTTAGTGATTAGCAGCCAAATTGGCTCTGGAATTTTTATGCTTCCAATTAGCCTTGCTCCATATGGCATGTATAGCCTTATAAGCTGGGTGATATCAGGGCTTGGTGCTATATCTCTTGCTTTGGTTTTTGCCTTACTCTGCGCAAAATTTCCAGAAACCGGTGGCCCTCACGTTTATGTAAAGCATGCTTTTGGCCCTGCTGCAGCTTTCTTTGTTGGTTGGACGTATTGGGTGATTTCATGGGTTAGCACGACAGCAGTGATCGTTGCAAGTATTGGCTATCTCACTCCACTCTTTCATGGAGATATTCAAAATATACGCTTATTTTTAGAAATACTATTATTTACGATCATTACACTAATAAATTTAAGAGGTGTCACTGCTGCTGGATGTGTTGAGCTTTTATTGATGACTGTCAAAATTACCGCACTGCTTGCTATACCAGTAACGGCGTTGTTTTTCTTTGATAGGAATAATTTTATCATAAGTGAGGAAATATCAAGCCTCACGATGTCTCAAGTCCTTGCTCGCTCTACACTACTCACTCTATGGTGTTTTATTGGACTTGAATCAGCAACAGCACCTGCAGGATCAGTCAACGATCCAGCCAAGACTATACCAAGAGCCATAGTGCTTGGCACAATCTCTGTTGCAGTTATATATTTCATTAATAGCCTTGCAATCATGGGATTGATAAACGGCAATGATCTAGTTAATTCAAAAGCGCCGTATGTTGACGCAATAAAAATTATGTTTCCTGGTAATTGGCATTTGATCATTTCTATTGTTGCTTTTATTGTTTGTGTTGGCAGTTTAAATGCTTGGGTACTAGCTAGTGGACAAGTGGCCCTTGGCCTTGCAGAAGATAAACTGATGCCACAGTTCTTTGCTAAAAGAAACAAGCACGGTTCTCCTTTCTGGGGCATAACAATCAGCTCCGTTGGCACTTCAGTTCTACTAATTCTCACTTCAAGCAACAATTTTGCTAAACAGATCACATCAATTATCGACTTTTCTGTAGTTTCATTTTTATTTGTTTACCTTGCATGCAGTCTTGCTTTTCTCAAGGTTATTATAAAGGAGAAAAACTATTACAAATTTTTAATTGGCAGTATAGCAACAACCTTTTGCTGCTGGGTAATATTTGAAACTTCTGTGAATACCTTGCTGATCGCAAGCTTATTCACCGCAAGTGGCATACCCATTTATTTATTTTGGTACTGCAGAGCTCCTGCACAATAAAATAGAGTTTAACGACTTTTCTTATTGTCCACTTGTTCAACATTACCCTTCTTAAGTTTACTATCTACTTTTGCGTGTTCATCATCTACACTAGTCTCATCTTTTATCTTACTGGAGTGACCTGCTTGCGATTTTTCATATGCTTCCATGTTGTCATATATAGGGTTACTGATGATTTCTATTTTTTCAGGTGTGAAAATCCTTGCTAAAAATCTCCCTATTATTGGTATTGATCTTAAGAAATCTCTTAGCTTTGAAGATTCTTGTCTTTTATTTAGGAACTGTTGGTCTATTTTAAGGTTTCTTACACCATATTTTTTATCATCAAAATTTATTGCAGGCTTTCTTTTTTTCGAAAGAACATTTTGAGCCTTTAATCCATTGGTTCTTTCAGGCTCTTGAGGTGTAGACATTGCAGGTTTAACCTTAGTTTCATTGTATTCTTTATTCATCTTTCACTTTATTATGTAATATTACTAATATTGCATAATAATAGCTAAATTACAATTAATTGCAAGGTAAAAATATTAAAACAATTGTAAATTTTGTCAGTAAAAATATAATAGAACTTTAAAGTTAGAGGTTCATCTATATGGGATACAAAATTGCTGTTATTGGAGCAACCGGAAGAGTAGGGCGTGAGGTATTAAGCACGCTTGCTGAGTTTCAAGATGAGGCAATAGATTCTGTTATTGCACTTGCGTCGAAAAAATCAGAAGGGAAGAAGGTGAATTTTGGTAATGAAGAATTAACTGTCTTGTGCCTTGAGGATTATGACTTCGTTGGAACTAATGTAGCCATTTTCTGTGCTGGATCTCATGTTTCTGAGAAACACGTACCGACTGCAATTGAGGCTGGGTGCATCGTAATAGATAACACTTCCCATTTTAGAATGAAAGAAGGTGTGCCACTCATTATTCCGGAGATTAATAAAGAAAAAATTATGGAATATAAAAACCACAACATAATATCCAACCCAAACTGTACTACAATACAGATGCTGCTAGTACTACATCTATTACACCAGAAAGCAAAAATAAAGAGAATCGTTGCTTCAACTTATCAATCAACTTCTGGCGCAGGCAAAGCAGCAATGGATGAGCTCTATGACCAGACAAAAAAAATCTTCATGAATGAGACTAAAAAGCCCGAGATATTCCCCAAGCAAATAGCGTTTAATTGCATTCCCCATGTAGGGAAATTCATGGAGAATGGTTCTACAGAAGAGGAATGGAAAATGCAAGAGGAGACAAAAAAAATTTTAGAGGAAGATATAAAAGTTACTGCAACTTGTGTAAGAGTACCCGTCTTTATCGGTCACGCTATGGCAGTAAATGTAGAATTTGATCAACATATCACTGAAGAACAAGCTCGTGAAGTGCTAAGTGAAGCCGAAGATAGTGGAGTTTTAGTGTACAACAGGCGTGAAGACGGTGAATACATCACTCAAATTGATGTTGTACAGGAGAATGCTGTATATGTATCGCGTATTAGAAGAGACAATACTGTTGAACACGGATTAAATATGTGGATAGTGGCTGATAATCTGCGCAAAGGCGCAGCATTAAATATAGTGCAGATTCTTGAGATTTTGATAAGAGAGTATTAAGTGCATATAGAGTGCACGTACGTTGTAATTCGAAGGAAATTTGTATACCACATGGCAGCGTGTGACGCAAAAACCATGAGAGCTACAAAAACTTCCTTGACAAACTCCGCCAGCCCTCTTATCATGGTACTGAAGGTATTCAGTTATCTTCATCTGTGCAGATTAAACAGCAAAAAAAACAACGTACTTGGCGTCTTATTTTTAATTTTTCGCACTATGTGCACCTTATGTCTTCACAACATTTCTAGCTATATAAGCCGAAACGCGCTTACAAAGCGTTTAAGACAGTAGAGAACGCCAATTTGCAGGATTAGAGAGTGACAACTAGCTAACGCGGGGTTTCTTTTGCCTTTTTTTCTGCTTAGTAAATTTCTTAATGCTTATAATTTAGATTAGTTGCGGCTTAAAAGCAACTGAATCGCGGTTATTAAACGTTTAGAATAAAAAAATGCCATACTTGAAAGTATAATGTAAGTAATTAGCCAACCACGGGGCTTCTTTTGCCTTTTTTCTTCGTTTAGTAAATTTCTTAATGTTTATAGCTAAAGTAACTTAGGTTCATCGACAATCGTCATCCCGCTACGTGTTAGCGGGATCTATGCTAATACCAATTCCTAAAAATAAATAGACGAATAAAGAAAAATTTCTAAAATAGAATAATTTAAGAATTAGTGGGGAGTTATGGCAGGAAAAAGTAAAGCAATAGGAGAAGAATTATATAATAAGTGTAACCTGGAATTAAAGAAGCACGGCATAAGAGGAGAGATAGGAAGAAGATTACAGGCAATAATATCTGCAAAAGAATATGGAATAACAAAAGTTGCTCAAATATACCGAATTACTAGAACTACATTGATGAAGTGGATTACAAGATTTAAGGAAGGAGGAGTCAATGCGTTTAAAATACAACCAGGACGTGGAGTAAAGCCGAAGTTGAGCTACAAGCAGCAAGAAGAAATTAAAAATGTCATAGCAGAAGAAGGAGCCAACCTAACGGCTAAGAAATTAAAAATCATAATTGAGAAAATGTTTTCTATTGAGGTAAGTAAGTCTACAGCACATAGACTGATGCAAAAGTTAGGTTTTTCGTATATTACTCCAAGGCCTGTGCACAATAAACAGGATAAAAATAAACAAGAAGAGTTTAAAAAAAAATCTTAATGAAACTATTGTCACGTATCCCGAAAAAGAGCTATTTTTCTTCGATGAGTCGCGGTTTGGCACACATTCAAAGATTGGACACGGGTGGTTTAAAAAAGGCATTAGGACACAGGTTAAGGTAAAATTAGGTAGGCAAAACTTTTATCTCTATAGTGCAGTTAATCCTAGAAATGGAGAGAGTTCTAGCTTATTCGTACCAAACGTCAATACTGATTGTATGAATATATTCCTTGAGCAGATGTCACAATATTTAGGAACAAGGGAGGCATTTCTTGTTGTGGATTGTGCAGGATGGCATAGATCCAAAGGTTTAAAAATACCACAAAATATTACCTTAATCTATTTACCTCCATATTCACCAGAGTTAAATCCAGTAGAGCGTTTATGGCAATATTTGAAAGACAATCTCATTAAAAATAGAATATATGACTCTGTTAGTTTATTGGAGGATACTGTATGTGCATTCATTCGTAATATTACGGAAAGTTCGATCAAAACCATTTGTTCTGTGAGTTATTTGCCTACTTATTTATGAGATTTGGTATAAGAGATACCGCGAATGAATCGCGGTATGACGGTTAATTATTCCGTGACGGTATGACGGTTCGCGGTGGCATCTCGTCATCCCGCTAACACGTAGCGGGATGACGGTTGTCAGTAAACCTGAATTACTTTAGCTATGCAATGAGATTTCCTAAAAAACACTTTATAGCTCTTGAGTATAAAAAAAAATTCCTTTAATAATAAGGCATGCTAATCAGGAATTTAATCAAACAAGCGACTAAAGTAGGAAGCAGTGAAAATGCAATACGATATATTGAGTATCTCTATCAATTTGAGAAGTTTAGAAACACATTAAACCTCACTTTATCACTAATAAAGCAAAATAAGCTTTCGTTTGAAATATACCAAGAGGGATTAGTGGATATGGAAGAAGGGGTGTGTAAGACAATCAGGTCTTCCGGTGTAAATAGGTATGTTATTGTGCTGAGAAGGTCAAATCCATACATTATAGTGCATGAACTTTCACATATGGTTGAAAATGAGCTTAACTTGAGCCTAGAGCAGGAATTTCTCCATAAGGTTTACCAGGATATTGAGCAGAATTTAAGGCAAGCAAATGTTCTTGTGCAGAAAATTATTAGCCAAGTTATATTTAAGGAGATACAAGCTTATCAAACTGCAAAGTCACGCGCATCTGAATTGTTTGCACGCTATTTTGAGCTATTTGCTTGGGCACAAGAGGTTTATCCTAAGGATAAAGAATACTTAATTCGCACTCAAGATTTAAACAAAGTGTTCCTTGCTACTGATCAATGGAAAAAGAGCTGCCTGGATCCACAAATGATGGATAGAATAGATAAGGAAATCAAGGAATACAGCAATAAAACCGCCACTAAAGACGTAACCAAAGTGCAAAGCAGTTGGACTAATAAATTTTCTCCTGGGGGCAAAAAAATTAGCTCCATATTTGGAGATGATGATTAGCTTATAGTGCAGGTTTTCCTACGTCATACCGCAATTCACTCCACGACTGTACGAACGTCTAGTTTAGTGATAAAATGTATATAATTATTGATGTCATTCAAGCATTTACATTTGTTACATCAGCACTCACATTTGTCATCTCAGTCTCCTCTTCCTGTCATCCCAGTGCGTGACACTGGGATCTAAATTTTATGAAAAACTATTATATTTATATACTTGCAAGTAGACACAATAAGGCTCTATGTATAGGTGTTACGTCGAATTTAATTAAACGAATTTGGGAGCATAAGAACAAGGTTATTCCCGGTTTTACGTCGAAATATAATGTACAAAAATTAGTTTATTTTGAAGAATTTCAAGACGTAGATTCGGCTCTTGATAGAGAAAAACTTCTAAAAAGTTGGAGAAGGGAATGGAAAATCAATTTAGTTGCAAGAAAAAACCCAAATTGGTATGATTTATATTACGAAATTACTAAGTGAGATCCCAGTGTCACGCACTGGGATGACGAGAGAGGAGACCTGGAATAACAAGAAAGTGCTCCATCTCAATAGCGCAATGTTCATACGATTGTAGATTCATTCGCGGTATCTCATCAGCTAACAAGCAGCGGAATGACGGTTGTCGGTAAATCTTTTAGCTATAGAAGTTAACTTTGCAGTTAACTTCTACAGCGTTTCAAGGTATAGTTTTTATAATAAAGTGCTCGAATATACATGAAAACCATTTTAGCTGTTGAAACAAGCTGCGATGAAACTGCAGTAGCGATTGTAAATAGTGACAAGCAAGTCCTTGCTCACGAAATTCTCTCCCAAGCAGAACACAAAAAACGCGGTGGGGTGATCCCTGAAATAGCGTCACGTGCTCATATGGAGCATTTAAGTGGTCTAATAAAAAGCGCCGTGGAAAAATCTAACCTTAACTTTTGCGATCTTGATGCAATTGCAGCAACATCAGGACCAGGACTCATAGGTGGATTAATAGTTGGTACAATGATGGCTAAAGCAATTGCACATGTAGCACAAAAACCTTTTATTGCAGTTAATCACTTAGAAGCGCATGCATTAGTTATTAGGTTACTGCATGAGGTAAAATTTCCATTTTTAGTCCTACTAATATCAGGTGGTCACTGTCAATTTTTAATTGCACAGGATGTAGGTAAATATATTAAACTCGGGGAGACACTTGATGACTCGTTAGGAGAAGCATTTGATAAAGTTGCTAAGATGCTGGGTTTAAGCTATCCCGGAGGGCCATTAATTGAAAAGTTAGCTAAAAAAGGCAATGGTGCAAGATTTAAACTGCCAAGGGCGATGATAAAACGTTCTGGATGTAACTTTTCGTTTTCTGGAATCAAGACAGCAGTAAAAAACTTAGTGCAGAAACTCGAAATGAGCGAGCAAGATGTGTGTGATGTGTGTGCTTCGTTTCAAGAGTGTATTAGTGACATACTGCTGGACAGGGTTAGTAATGCGATTATTATGGCCGAATCTTTAAATATCAAAATCAATGACTTTGTGATTACTGGCGGAGTTGCAGCAAATAATTTTTTGAGAGAAAAACTGAAAGAACACATAAACTTAAACATATTTTTCCCCCCTAATAATCTATGTACAGACAATGCAGTAATGGTTGGATGGGCAGGAATTGAAAGGTTACAGAAGAATTATATAGATCCACTTAATTTTGCACCAAGACCTAAGTGGGAGTTGGAGAGTTATTAAAAGCTCTCAATTCTGAATTATAGCTAAAGTGACTTAGGTTTACCGACGATTTGAAAAACGACAAATTCGTCATTCCGCTACTCGTTAGCGGAATCTATGCCGAGATACCGCGAATGAATCGCGGTATGACGTAGGGAAAACCTTAGCTATAGGCAATGAAGGAAATATTAACTATACTTCTTTTTACCATTGTTTATATTTCCTATTTACATATATTAATATTTTATTCACTTAAAGTAAGCTAACTGCCGTTATTAATATTTTTGTAATAAAAATTGTATATGGTGCATGTAATTAAATTAAGAGGAAGATTGTGGAAATTACGCCATCAATAAAAAAAGAATTGAAGCAAAGTACTCTATATATTTGCCTAGAAAAATGCAAAAGTGCATTTTGGTTTATCTTTTGGTTTAGTGCGGGAATCAATTTATTAATGTTATTTCTACCACTTTATACCTCTCAAGTGCTTGATCGGGTGATATCAAGCGAAAGTGTATCAACACTAACTATGCTGACAATTATCACTTTATCTGCATTTGCATGTTCTGCAATGCTTGAAACTTGTCGATATTTAGCCATGGCAAAAATAGGTGATTGGATCGATAAAACTGCAACACCAGATCTGATAGTAAGGTCAATCAGGCTAACGTCAGTGCAGAGCTCAACTTCAAGTGGTGAAGCAATACGAGATCTCGGGGTAATAAAAAATTTCATTACAGGAAATGGTATATTCTCACTGTTTGATACTCCATGGTCGTTAATTTACCTTGTTGTGATTTTCATGATACACACCTCCACGGGGTTTATAGCTATTGCTGGAATCATTATATTAGTCTCTATGGCAATATGGAATGAACTTGCCACTAAACGAATATTACAAGAAACCAACGAAGAAACTATACGGAATATCAATGCTATAGATGTTGCAACAAGAAATGCAGAAGTAGTTGAAGCTATGGGCATGTCAGAATTCATAGTCTCTGATTGGTGTAAACGAAATGATCAGAATCGAGCAATGCAAATTAAAGCACAAAATCGCTCTAATGTAATTACTGGAATCACTAAGTTTTTGCGCTCAACTCTGCAAATATCAGTAATTGGAACAGGTGCATTACTTGCAATTACAGCTCATAAAACTGCTGGTAGCATCATCGCTGCTTCAATTTTAATGGGTAGAGTATTAGCACCATTTGACGCTGCGGTTCATACTTGGAAGTTTTTAAATCAGGCTAGAATGTCATATGGAAGGCTACAAAGACTTATATTAACATCGCCAAAAAGAGAGCAAACGATGGCTCTACCAGAACCTGAAGGAAAATTGGAATTTGATAGAGTATTTTTTACTCCTTATAGAAGCAATAAGCCAACAGTAAAAGGAATATCATTTATTATAGAACCAGGGGACGTAGTAGGTGTGATTGGTGCAAGTGCTTCTGGTAAATCCACTATCGCAAAATTAACTGTTGGTGTATGGAAGCCAATATCTGGTGTAGTCAGACTAGATGGCGCTGATGTATATACTTGGAATCGAGAAAATTTTGGTAATTATGTTGGCTACTTACCTCAAGATATTGAGTTATTTAACACTAGTGTCAAAGCTAATATTGCTCGCATGAGACCAGATCCAAATCCTGAAGAAATAATCAAAGCAGCAAAAATTGCAGGAATACATGAACTAATACTAAGCTTACCAAATGGATATGATACAACAATAGGAGGTCCTGGAGGAGTAACGCTCTCTGGCGGCCAAAAACAGCTTCTTGGACTTGCCAGAGCTTTTTATGGTCACACAAAACTTTTAGTACTTGATGAACCAAACGCTAACTTAGATAGCAATGGAGAGGCATGCTTAATTAATGCAATTGGCATTGCAAGAAAGCAAAATACTACTACTGTTATCATCACTCACAAGCTACCGTTATTGTCCGTAGTTGATAAGGTGATCCTCATGTCAGATGGTATCATTTACGCTATGGGACCAAAAGATGAGATTTTGAGCAAATTAGTTGCTCCATCATCAAATACCAAAGAAGATGAGCGCTCTTCAGCAAATGGTTAGTTTACTTACACTAAATTCTGTATCTGAAATAACAACTGTTCCAGTATTACTAGAAATGTTTACCATTAGAAATAATATTACAAGAATAGTAAATAGATTAATAACTCCTATTAATTAAAGTTAATCGGCAGATAGTGTATATTTCTAATTAATGAGTTTTCTTAATTTATTAATTAAATAGCTTAATATTAGTAGTGATTTTATAAAAAAATTATAATATAAATAATGTTGCTGCGAAAATTTATAACAATATTTCCCTCTAACGTTTAATGAATTTCAATAAATTGCCTTTTTAATTCTAGATAAGTATATGCTTTGTTAATATGTTTAGTTCAAAATCCAAAAGTAAGTTTATGCTTTCTATTGGAGAAGAAGGCATAATGTTACTATATTTTAAAAATAATACTTTAAATAAAAGGTATTTTGTTAAGGGCAAAAACGATAAAGCAGTTTCCGATTTAATTTCATGTCTTTCATCAGACAAAAAAGCACCTTTATACCTGGTGCTTAATCATGCAGATCAAAATTACTCGCTACAGTTTATTACAAGGGCAAACAAGATTAGTGCCTATCTATCAGCAAAAACAAAGATGGAGCATTTTTCTCGTAATAATGACATAAGTTCAGTTTTTTTGGTTGAGAAGCCAAACAAATTCAATCAAAACTGGTGCTATCTTCTTGTTTCATCAAAAGCAAAGCATTTAGTAGAATATTGGTTGAATGTGTTTATTGAGATAGGCTCCAACTTTAAGGGAATATTAATGTTTCCTATAGAAATAAGTAATATAACAAAAAAGATTCTACATAAAGATCCTAATAATTGGAAAATTATAGTTGCTGCAACTAAAACGGGAGGCTATAGACAAGTGGTTCTTAAAGAGAATAAAATGATATTTACGCGTTTAGTACCATTTACTAATGATAATTTACCAGGAATTATTGCTGGTGGAATATATCAGGAAGTGCAAGATACTATTCGATCCTTAACTAAGTTTGGGTTTGAAAAAAATAACCCTATCGACCTTTGCATCATAGTGTCAGAAGATATTAAAGCTAGTTTATCAGTCATAAATTTTTCAGAGAACAGTGTGAACATATTAACTCCATATGAGTTAGGCAAACTATTAGGAGCAGAACTAGCTATAAGTGAAAAAGATAACTTTTGCGATACCATAATTTTGTTTCACAGCTTTAAGAATAAATTAGCAGCTATTTTTAATACAAAGGAAACTAAAGAATTTTATCTATTCAATTATCTTTATTTAAACTCTCCTCAAATTTTTCTATACTTCGCTTTGGTTTTAGTTGTAATTAACGCCCTTTGTTTGCTAAATTTGTATTCAAACTTCAGTGTCGCTGATAATTTATCCGCAAAGCAGAGCACCTTAAATAACCAATTAACAAAACTTAGCCAAAGCTATAATGTAAAAAAAATAGATGAAATTTATGATTTTATTAATATCAATAATATTTTATCAAAAATAGAATACTCTCCTCTTACACAAGTTAAGTATGTAGAAAAGTTAAAAGTACCAGGTATAGAGCTTCGATCATTTGAATGGAATTATAATGAGGCAAAAAGTTATATTACCACAACTTTAAGGTTTAATTTTCGATCCGGTAAAAATATTTCCTATCAATACGAGAAACTACGAAAAAATTTAAACGATAATTTTCGTACCTATGACATTAATATTTCTAACTTACCTGCTGCTAAAGGGCAAAATCTATCTATTGATGTTGAAATAGGAGAGGCAATGTAGATTAATGACTATCTCTCAATTAAAAAGAAAAGCTACAATTCAGTTTATATCGTATTTGTTATTATCTGTTGGATTAATAGGGTTATTAACATATGTTGTTATCTATAACGAAAAGGTTTATAATAAAAACCAAATTGCGATTGATAAAATACGTTCTATTAATTTACAGATTACTGGAATTCAAAAAAAGGAAGTTGTTCTAAATAAAAACCTAGATTTATGGAAAAAAATTTCTTCTTCAAATTTACACAGTAGCAGATACATTGCAAATTTAAATTTCGAGCTTAGCAGGTTATATAAAAAGTACTATATATTAGAACCTGAAATATCAATTTCTATACCCGAAGAAGTTGAGCTCCACAACAAAAGTGAACGCACAAAAGTAATAAAAAGTGAAGTGGTCCTAAATTTAAGTTCAATCAGCGATAAGCATATTTTTTTATTTCTACAGTCTATTCCAAATCTGCCCGGTTATGTTATGATCAAATCTCTTATTTTAAACAAGCAGAGAAATATTGATGCTGCAACTATGAATCAAATTTTGAATGGTAATATGATAGAGATAGTGAGAGTTAATATAGTCTTTGATTGGTATACTATATTAAGTAGATAAGGTGATGAACATAAAGCTGTTTTTTATTTTTACGCTACTCATTTCCAATGTTAATGCATATTGCAGTTGTGAAGATATCATAGAAAGCATAGAAATTTGTAAGGAGTATTCTTGCCGACAATATATTGGCAATGAAGATTTTATTGAGCATAAAATATTAGGATTAAATAGTGGAAATTTATGCGTATATATAGAAAAACAAGGTGATGATGAAATGGTTTGTCATCATTCTCAGTATGGAATGATGATAGAAAAAAGATATTTTGAAAGTATTCTTAAAGTTGGCAATCAAGAAATCGATGATTTTATTGATATAGCAAATTTGCGTGCAAAAGAGTGTTTCTTTATTAACAATCAAAAACTAAGCTATACAGATCGGGACGATATAATAAGAGAAGCAGTGGAAAGTGACTTTGACGTTTTGTCACAATATAGTAACGTAAAAAGCATTTTTTTTGATGAAGAGCCAGTTAATAGAATGGTCAATGAAATGGAAAAGTTCAATTTACGGTCTTCAAGAGCTGCAAAAGAGGAGGTATCAGATAATTTCAACTGTAAGGTAGTGAGTTTAGACTCAATTTTATATCTTTCTTCCGATACATGGAAAATATGGGTAAATGGAAAGCTGTTTATAAATACTAAGGACTTAAAGGTGCACTCAGTCACTGAAAATTGTGTGACTTTTGTATGGGCCGTAGATCAAAAAGCAATAAAAAAGCATGCGAATGATTCTCAAAATGTATATCTTGGACATGGGAGTGTTATGTTTACGCTTTATCCAAAACAAAAATTTGACTTGGATAGCTTATCTATTAAATAATTTAGTATATAGCCAAAGTGGCTTAGGTTTACCGACAATTTGAAAAACCGTCATCCCGCTGCTCGTTAGCGGGATCTCAACATAGATACCGCGGGTGGGTAGCTATATATGCGCTTGTAGCTCAGTTGGATAGAGCGTTGCCCTCCGGAGGCAAAGGCCGTGGGTTCGAATCCCTCCAAGCGCACTTTTAATTAAATTTGACAATAGTACTTTCACATAAGATAATAAAGGGATTTATTTAGAGCATAATTATGTCTGGTGGTACCATAAACAAAGTCATATTAGTTGGTAATTTAGGAAAAGATCCTGAAATTAGGACTACACAAAATGGAAAAGAGATGGCAAGTTTTTCAATAGCCACGTCTGAAAGTTGGACTGACAAACTTTCCGGTATGCGCTCTGAAAAGACAGAATGGCATAATATTGTAATTTTTAGTGAAGGATTAGTAAAAATCGTCAAAGATTTTGCACGCAAAGGCAGTAAAGTTTATGTTGAAGGTTCTTTGAGAACTAGAAAATGGACTGACCAAAACGGTAGTGAAAGATACACAACAGAGGTGGTTCTATATAATTTTAATAGCGCTCTTACTCTCTTGGATTCGCGACCAAATTCCGATTACAAGCCAAGTGAATACAAGCAAAATGAAACAGAACAAAAAAATAAGCACGAAAGTTTTGACAACGATATAAAAGATGAACTAATCGACGATGAAATACCATTTTAACAATTTAAATTGAAATTTACATTTTTATGGACTGCTTGTGTTACTCCTTTTAATTGTAATGGGGATGACATAGATTACCGCAGTTTGCAGCGTTTACTTACAATACAAGCTGAAGCTGAAAATGGCGTAGTGTTACTGGGTAGCACAGGTGAAGGCCTATCGCTTACTGATTCTGAAAAGCGTACATTAGTTGAATTTGTATGTAAGCTAAAATTAAATACGAAAATTATAATTGGTGTACCAGGAGTGAATCTATATCAAACTCTTGAATGGCTTGATTTTTGCAAGGGTATGCCTATTCATGGCTATCTAATGACAACTCCCATTTATGCAAAGCCCGGAATTATGGGGCAGACTTTATGGTTTGAAAAGCTGCTTGAGAAAGCACATGTGCCGGCTATGTTTTACAATATTCCATCGAGAGCAGGAGTGAGTCTTCACGCTGAAACTGTACGCAACTTATCCAGCCACGAAAAATTTTGGGCTATCAAAGATTCAAGTGGCACCGTTGATACTTTAGCTCAGTATAAGAAAGTTGCTCCAAATATTGAGGTCTTTTGCGGAGATGATAATATGATATCCGATATGGCCGCTTATGGTGCGGCTGGTCTGGTTTCCGTTGCTTCCAATGTTTGGCCACATGTAGCACATGAATATGTTAAGCAATGCCTACTGTCATTCCAGCACGTAACTAGAAAAAAAACAACTCCTCAAATGACAGGAAATGACATGAAAAGTTCAACAGATATCTGGCAACAAGCTTGCAAAGCTCTATTTATTGCCAGCAACCCAATACCCACTAAAGCACTTTTGCATGATATTGGTCTTATAGAACATCAAACTGTCCGCCTACCACTCAGCACAGAAGACTTGCCTTCTGTTGAGATATTAAGGCAAGCTAATGAGATTATCTTCGGGTGAGATGATTGTCAAACATTTCAGGATACTGGTATCCTGCATCAATACCGTCAATTTCCATAGAGGTATCAGGCATTGCTTTATCGATTAACAATTTAAAAGGAATATAAGCAATAGAACCTACCACAGCAGCTAAAGCACCTATAGCTGCTGGTGATGTAAAGCCAAGAGCAACCAATCCTGCTCCTATCCCGAATCTAACACCAGTATACGCAATTGCTTGTGCTATTTCTTTTGAAGAATCCTTAAAGCCCGAAGTTGAGAGTTTTGCTATAAAAAATATTGCACATAACGATGATAATAGCAACCCAGCACCAACCATTCCACCTGCAATAAGAGGTGATAAGCCAGAAATAGAGCTTATAGCGTAATTTGTAACAATTCCATCAATAGCTCCTAAACCTGCTATTACCCCCCCCCACTATTCCACAGACTATTCCCGCTATTGCTATCGTCCCTATTGGATATGATTTAAATAATCGCTTAAGTTTTTCTGTATCTTGAAATCCACTCATAATTTCTATCTCTTTATTAACATTTAATTAAGGCTAACATACTAACACATTATAGTCAATATATTTTATACCATTCTTTCAGGGCTTTTTAATTGACTTTGAGCGCACTTTAGTCTATACAATTTTAATATCTTAAGCTATAAGACATGTCAGATCTATAGCTAAAGTGACTTAGGTTTACCGACGATTTGAAAAACGACAAATTCGTCATTCCGCTACTAGTTAGTGGAATCTATGCCGAGATACCGTGAATGAATCGCGGTATGACGTGTTGCTTGGGTCAGCTATAGGACCTGTACCAGCACCATGACCTTACCCAGAAAAAATGGAGAGAAAGAAAGGAGTTTTTTTGTGGTAATCCAATCAATCCAATTAACAGCTTGCTCATTATAGTCTTGCAACTTTGATTTAATATACAATCCAAGTGTCATTTGAACACTCCCGAACTTATCACTTTATGCCACTGGTCTTCATCTAAAATTTCTACACCTAATTCCACTGCCTTTTTATATTTGGATCCTGGTTTTTCTCCTGCAATTAGGTAGTCAGTTTTAGCAGAAAGATGTGAGCTGACCTTTGCTCCTAGAGTTTTGGCTCTTACTTTTGCCTCTCCTCTACTCATAGCAAGTAGCTTACCAGTAAACACTATAATTTTATTATTTAAAACAGAGTCACTAGAGTTGGAGCTCACAGGAAGAATTTGAAGACAAGCAGTAAGATCATTTAACATTTTGATGTTATGTTCCTTAGAAAAAAATGATTCCAAAGATTCAGCCCCTTTTTTTCCTATGCCGTCTATACCGACTAGCTCAGTATTATCTGATGACAGTTCAATCATCGAATTATACCAATTATCATAAGAAACATAATAATCTGCAAGCAATTCTGCTGCAACTTGGCCAATAAATCTAATACCTAAAGAAAATATAAACCTATCTAGAGTTATTACCCTTCTGCTTTGTATAGAATTTAACAAATTAGCTATAGATTTCTCGCCCCAGCCAGACTGTCCTTCCAGATTAAATTCATCCAATTTTTCTTCTAAAGTAAAAATATCATGGATTTGTTTTATCAGATCAAGGTCGTAAAAAAACTCTATCTGCTTATCACCAAGGCCAACAATGTCAAATGCATCTTTCGATACAAAATGCTTTAGTTTTTCTATTATTTGAGCTTTACAGGCAAATTCCTCAGGACATCTTACTGCCGCCTCTCCCTCAACCTGACGTACTTTACTACCACATTCAGGGCATACTCCAGGAAACACAAATTCAGGTGTATTTGGAAGACGAGAATCTCTGTTCACTTCAATGATCTGGGGAATTACATCTCCTGCCCTTTTGATTGTTACAATATCTCCCTCTCTTATGTCTTTACGTTTTATCTCATCTTGGTTATGCAGACTTGCTCTACTAACTAGCACCCCACCAATATTGACTGGCACTAAATCTGCAACTGGAGTTAAAACCCCTGTTCTGCCCACCTGTATAAATATCTTATTTAACTTTGTTTTTGCATAAACCGCAGAAAACTTGTATGCAAGTGCTGAGCGCGGTGCTTTGTGAGTATTCCCTAGACGATTTTGTAGTACCAAATCATTTACTTTATAGACTATTCCATCAATATCATAATCCAAGTTATAGCGACAATTATAGACCTCGTTATAGAACTTCAGCATTCCATCCAAACTACTCGTTAAGGACTGATGCTCATTTACGCAAAAACCAAGTGCCTCAAGCTTATTTAGTATTTCACTTTGACTTTTCTCTGCTCCACCAATCAAAGAATAAGCAAAATATCTAAGTGGTCTACTTGCTGTAATGTTTGCATCCAATTGCTTTAGAGAACCAGCAGCTGCATTTCGAGGATTGGCAAATTCATCGTTTTCATTTAACTTTAAAAAGTCGCTGTTACTGATGTATATTTCACCTCTTACTTCTAGTCTTCCTTGCACACCTTGCAAAAACTTAGGAAAGCCTTTTATTGTTGCAACATTGTGAGTGACATCTTCCCCTAAAAAACCGTCACCTCGAGTTGCAGCTTTAACAAATCTCCCATCCTCATAAATTGCAGAAAACGACAACCCATCAATTTTTGGCTCACATAATATCTCTATTTTATCCTCAATTAAAAACCTCTTTATTTTAGACAAAAATTTCTCTACATCTTGTTCGTCATAAGCATTCTCAAGAGAAAGCATAGGTTCTTGATGTTCCACCTTAGAAAACCTCTCATCAGGTGGAGCACCAACACTATCTTGTGTTGCATAAATTTCTGGAAATTGTGCCTCTATTTCAGCTAACTTTTTCTTCAGTTCATCATATTCAGCATCACTTATTTCTGGCTTATTTTTTTGGTGATACAAAACATTATGATAATTTATTTGATCTTGCAGTTTTTCTCTCATCTTTTCTAAGTTAGTCATGATATCAATATGATGCTACATTAGCCTTTGTCGTCAAGTTGTGAATTTTCTTGAATTTATCATATGGTCTTAATCCATCAAATATCAAAGGTGCCACAATGCTATAGCCATACTTATTCTTCTCTTGCTCAATTGTATTAGCAGATCTCACTTGCTTTAGCCGTATATTTATATAAAATTAAAATAAATTAGAGTAAATAAGTTATTATTTTACAATATTGCTATTTAAATGCTAACAAGATTCGCTCCAAGCCCAACTGGCTATCTCCACGTAGGAAACGTACGAACTGCTTTGGTTTGTTGGATGTACACACGTAATCAAAATGGAAAATTTCTACTCCGTTTTGATGATACTGACCTTCAGCGTTCAGATGTCAAATATATAAATAATATCATAGAAGACCTAAAATGGATTGGTATCGATTGGGATGCAAGTTTTAAGCAATCAGAGCGCTTTGAGCGCTATAACGAGGTGTTCTTGCAGTTAATAAAAGAAGGGCATATTTATGCATGCTATGAAACAAGAGAAGAGTTAGAAATTAAACGAAAGTTGCAATTAAAACAAGGACTTCCTCCTGTTTATGACAGAAGTGCATTGCTTCTAACTGAGCAAGAGAAAATCCATTATGAGCAAGAAGGACGAAGACCACATTTCAGGTTTAAATTGGATAGAAATGAAGTTGTTAAATGGAATGATGAAGTTAAAGGTGAAATAAATATTGCAACAAGTCACATCAGCGATCCTGTGGTAAAAAGAGAAGATGGAATTTATACATACATGCTACCTTCTGTTATTGATGACGTTGACTTTAATGTAACCCATGTTGTACGTGGGGAAGATCATGTAACTAATACCGCAGTTCAGATCCAAATGATTAAAGCATTAAAAGCGAAAATTCCTATATTTGCTCACCTTTCTCTACTACATTTTGATGATAGCAAGATATCGAAACGGAAAGGCGGGCTGGATATCAAGTCCATAAGAGAAGATGAGACTGAACCAATGGCGCTAACTAGCTATTTAGCAAAACTTGGAACATCTGATCCGATAGAAGCTCATGTTGACATACAGTCTTTAATTGACTCATTTGATATTAAAAAATTTAGCTCAGCATCTGCACAATTCAGCTTGAGTGAAGTATACAAGCTAAATAGCAAAGTTCTGCAACAAATGCCATTTGAAATGGTGCAAGACCGTTTAAATCAAATTGGAGTGGACTCCTCAGAGTTTTGGTATTTTATAAGGAACAATATAGAAAGGTTTTCTGAGGTGGCCAAGTGGTGGAAAATATGCAAATCTGATATAGAGCCTGTGATTCTTGATAAGGAGCTTATAAAAATTGCGTTCAATGCATTGCCTCAAGGCGATTGTAACGAAAATACATTATCAGAGTGGGTAAAAGCTATTCGACAGACAGTGGATATAAAGGCAAAAGACTTATTTATGCAGTTGCGTTCAGCTTTAACAGGAACAGAAACAGGACCAGAGCTCGCTAAATTATTAATTTTTATCGGCAAAGAAAATATCATTGCAAGGTTAAAAAAAAAGTGAAAATCAAAAAATTATATAGTAACCAGACTGCATTCTGTGAAAAACACGATCTTTCATTTGAGCTTTCTTCAATTTAAAGTAAATACAGAAACTAGCTATCTTCAAAAATATAGTTGAATAATTGTTAATAATAGTGTATAATTATTAATATTTTCCAAGCATTATGGCTCTTTCAAAATTTCTCGATCCTCGCAATGATTTGTGTTTCAAAAAAATCTTTGGAACGGAAAAAAATAAGAATATCCTTATTCACTTTTTGAACGATATTTTAGGATTTGCTGAGGCAAGTGCAATACAAGAAGTAGAATTCTTAAGTACTATCATGGATCCCGAAATTGCCTCTGATAAACAAAGTATTGTTGATGTTCTCTGCAAGGATTCTATTGGTAATAGGTTTGTGATTGAGATGCAACTGGCTCGTGATAAAGGTTTTGAGAAACGCGCTCAACTATATGCTGCTAAGGCTTACTCAAGACAATTAGATAAATCTGGCAACTACATTGATTTAAAGAAAGTCTTCTTTATTGCTATTTCCAATTGTAACTTACTTCCTGAAGAAGTTGGTTATATCTCTACTCATAATATACGTGATATAAAAACCAACGGCCATTACTTAAAAGATTTTCAATTTGTCTTTATTGAGTTACCTAAATTTACAAAAAGCAAAGTAGAACAGCTAGAAAGCATAGTAGATCGTTGGCTATTTTTCTTTAGTGCGACCCTGAAAGTCGTGGTTTTGTGGTGGTTAAATTCCACTTTCCCTAGACATCGGGGATAATGTATATCTCACATTTTAAAGGGTGGCAACCTTTGGGATGCAAGCATGAGATAAAAGCAGGTAACACTAAACCTCATGGTGAATCCCTGCAAACAGAGTTAGATATGATTACGAGAGGAACCTATGTTTGAATTGTCGTCAAAGCATAGTATGCGAAAAGAGGTTGAACTACGCATAGACCAAAATGGTACGAAGCAAAAGGGGAACTAAAGATTGAAGACTTTAGTTATTGATGTTCCCAGCTTCCGGCAAATAGTAGGAATCTAAGTTTAACGTGAAACGAAGCCATGGAACGGAGTAACCACATAAAAGCTCTTATATTCATAAAAATATAAGTAGGTAGCCAACCACAAGCTGCTATGTGGAAGGATTGTTTAAGAAGCTAATGCCCAAAGTAATATCTGGGATACGCAGACGTAAACACTTTAATTTGGAAGGTAAAGTGGTGAATAGTAGTGAATATGTTATGGACCAGCAAAAAGCTAGGTATGAATGGAATGGAATTCCTTGGCGAAAGCTGAAGAAATCTTCATTTAAGCTACAAAAACGAATTTACCAAGCTTCTAAATGTAATGATATCAGAAAGATGCATAATCTTCAGAGATTATTACTCAAATCAACAAGTGCAAAAACACTCGCTGTTAGGAAAGTAACACAGGACAATAGGGGGAAGAAGACTGCAGGTATTGATGGAAAGGCTAATCTTAATCAAAAAGAAAGATTACAACTATCATATTCTTTAGATATAAAAGAAAAAGCAAAGCCATCAAGACGCGTCTGGATCCCAAAACCTGGTAAGCCATCGGAGCATCGCCCGCTTGGTATACCTACTATATCGTGTCGAGCAAAACAAACACTTGTAAAAATGGCTTTAGAACCAGAATGGGAGGCAAAACTTGAGCCAAACACTTATGGTTTTAGACCTGGTAGATCATGTCATGATGCAATTGAAGCCATATTTGATGTGCTAAAACAGAAAACAGCATATGTATTAGATGCTGATATTTCTGGATGTTTTGACAATATTAACCATAATAAACTGCTTGAAAAGCTCAATACCACACCAACGTTAAAGAAAATCATAAGAGGATGGTTAAGGGCAGGCGTTATGGAAGATGGAAAGTTTCAATCCACAAAACGTGGTACAATTCAAGGAGGGACGATCTCACCGTTGCTAGCTTGTGTTGCATTACACGGATTAGAGCAACATATCAAAAAAGCATTAACAAACGAACTCTTTCAATGCATGAAAAGAAAATATGGTAGGATATCGCATAAAAATGCGCAAAAGTCTATTAGTGTAATTTTCTACTGTGATGATTTTGTCGTCATACATGAAAGTGAAGAAATTATTCTTAGGGCAAAAGTTCTAGTTGAAGAATGGTTAAAAACCATTGGATTAGAATTAAAGCCTTCTAAGACAAAAGTTTCTCATACATTAAAAATCATTAATGGAATAAAACCAGGATTTGATTTTCTTGGATTTTCAATAAGACAATATCCAACAAAAGAAAGTAAGAAAGGTTACAAATTATTAATAAAACCAAGTCGTAATTCTATAAAGCAGCATATATTTGCTATTAAACATAAACTTAGAGAAATGCGTGGGGCGCCACAGGAAGTAGTAATAAGGAATCTCAATCCAATCATTAGAGGGTGGAGTCAATATTACTCTTCAGTAGTTTCATGTAAAATCTTTAGCTCATTGGATAATACTATACATAGAAAGCTCTGGAAGTGGGCAGTCTTTAGGCACCCAAACAAAGGGAAATGCTGGATAAAAAGAAAATACTTTAAAAAGTATAATAACGATAACTGGCGTTTTATGACAAGTAACAAGATACATCTTATTATACACAGCGATCATGTTATTAAACGACATATCAAAGTGCAAAAAACCAGATCTCCATATGATGGTGATTGGGTTTATTGGGGTAATCGTCTTAGAGAAATACCAGATAAGCCATCAAGAGTAATAAAACTATTGAAGTTACAACAAAGTAAATGCGGTAATTGTAGACTATGGTTTGAAAGTGATGATATAATAGAAATACATCATAAAGACCGGAATAGACGAAACAATATGATCAAAAATTTATCTTTGTTACATGGGCATTGTCACGATGAATTACACAGGAGGTGTGCATGACAAGCACCAAATTAGAGAGAAGCCGTATGAGGCGCAAAGTCTCACGTACGGTTTTGAAGTCGAGTGAAGAGGGGCGACCTTCTTCACTTAGACAACAATATGCTGAAGAAACGACAGATGAAGATCTAAAGAAAATTGCAGAAAAGGCACCAATAATAAAGCTAGCATATGATGAGTTAGATAAGTTTCATTGGAACGAAAAAGATTTAGTAGCTTACGAAGAAAGAATAATGGATCTACGCAAAGAAGAAGCCATTCTTGAATACAGACTTGATCTTGCTGAAGAGAAAGGTATAGAAAAAGGTATAGAGAAAGGAAAAATTGAAGTCGCAAAAGCAATGCTGGCTAATAATGTTGATGTCAACACTATTGTCAAGTTTACTGGCCTTTCTATTAGTGAGATTGAAGAATTAAGTGTGAACGGTTACATTACATAAAAGGTTTAAATATACTGGACATACTGATATACTTTCGTATTAAAAAACACCCAATAAGCAGAGTTGTGAGTGGAATAAACCACAAAATGTAAGTGCTAGGTGGGGTAGTTATAATTGAATTGCCGTAAGAATTTTTTAACTCTGAGATTATCTCTTCATCTGTGTATCCATCATTGATTTTTTTACGAATTGCTTCTCGCATATCATACGCAATCTGAGATCCAGATTCAGACAATGATTCGCCAGAACATATTGGACACCTTATTATTTCAAATAAACTGGTTGCTCGTTTTTCCATGCTTTTATCTCTGAGTTTATTATCCAGAGTAAAAGCGTTTACGCCTGAGTGAAATATCAATATGAAAAGTAAACTAACTACTGCTCTCATCCTTGGTTAATTGGGTTATTTTACTGAGTTGGTTCATAAAATCAGTGGTGGATAACTTTCCAATAAAGCTTGACCCTACATCATCATCGTACTTTATTGAAAATTGAACGCTGTCATCAGTTGTTTTTTCTGATAAGGAAGACATTAATTTTTCAAACGCATCTGAAGTTTTTGAGTCACCAATCATAAACGAGATTAATTCTTTATAATTTGATATAGCCACGTTGATTTTGTCTTTAAATGAAGACGTAACCAAATTATAATTTTGCATTCCACCATCTGCAGCAAGAGAAAAATTATTACTTTGAATTAAAAATTTCTCTATGTTGAAATTAACTCTGGAAGCTGAGATGTGGTTTACAAATTCGTAATCAAATTTAGTGTCGATACTAAGGTAACTTTCAGGACTTGCAGTATTTTTATACCGATAAGTATAAAAATCAAATCCTAGTTTAGTATTTCCACTTGGTTCTTTATCGAGGTGAAATTGAATGTAATTGCTTTTATCATTCACTTCAGTTATAACACTTTGCTGATTTTCTGAAACATCACATTTTAATCCATAATCTGCGTAACGAAGTGTATCTATATAGTCTATCACGGTACTATTTTTGTTGAATCGCAATGAAGATGGTAAATCATTTAGTCTAACAACAAAGTGGCTGCTATCGTTTGTGTGGCATTTTATATTCTTTTTCTCATCACCATGAACAACAATGTTGACTTCATTGCTTGGTATGTAGATATATACTGATTTATCAAACAATCTATTTTTTATCAATAAAGCATCAGATGAGATGGTTAATTGCTTATTGGAAAATTTTGGGTTTGTCACACGGAAAATTAGGTTAGAAGGAAGTCCACTGAAATCATGTGAAATATCAAACTTTTCGTCGTTAATGTATAGTATTGCTTCAGCTAAAAGATTTTTTACCTTACATGCAGAAAAATACCAAAAACCACTATACGCTACAGGAATAAACAAAAGTAAAGAGATGATAATATAGATAAAAATCTTACGCATAGCTAATTATTCCCCTGTTTATCCAATGATATATTTCTTGTACCCCTTGGTATGGTTACACACAAACCGTCGATATCTTTTGTGATTTTTATTTGGCACCCAAGTCTTGATGTCTCTGTTAAGCCGAAGGCTAGATCTAACATATCGTTTTCCTCATCAGATATGGGATTATGCGTTTCTACAGCATCATAAAATTCTGGATCAACAATCACGTGGCATGTAGAACAAGCAAGAGAGCCTTCACATGCACCTTCAAGCAGATCTGGATCACTTCTGTGGGCTAAATTAAGCAGAGTTTCTCCCTCTGCAGCTTCATAGCTTTTCTTACTCCCATCAGGTAAAACAAAAGTAACAGATGGCATATTATTCCTATTAAAATCCTTACTAATTTCTCTGTATTCTACAGGTAATAACTAATATTTGCAAACTCTTTGCAATTCCAGTGCCTATTTTTTGTCATCCAAGTACCCCTTTCTTGTCATTCAAGTACCCCTTTCTTGTCATTCAAGTAGCCTCTTCTTATCATCCCAGTGCCCCCTTTCTTGTCATCCCAGTGCCCAGACACTGGGATCCAGAAAAGTTTGTTTGTGAATAAGCAAACTAGCATAGAAAGTAGCTGATCTTATACTAAATGAATGTTTTTGATGAGGTTGCATAGAAGCTGGATCCCAGTGTCTAGGCACTGGGATGACAAAGGAGGACAGTGCCAAGCACTGACCATTTCTGGTCTCTTAAATTGCAACTAATCTAAATATTAAGAAATTTACCAAACGAAAAAAAGGCAAAAGAAGCCCCGAGTAGCGAGTTTTGACTCTATATTACTGTAAGTGGCGCTGTAATAATGTGCTGACGCTTAGTTTAAGCGCGATTTGGCTGAATGTAGAAAAAATTTAAAAGACATGCAGCCGCTATAATTTTATGTAATCCGCCAATAAATACCTGAGTTTTTTTACTGAATTTTGTTGTTGAGCCCGCGCGGATCAAAAACAAGTTTTGAGTCATAAATACCCTTAATACTACAATAAGGGGGCTGGCGGAGTTTGTCAAGTAGGTTTTTTCGTTTCTACTGAATGACAGTTGTGACCTATGCAAGAAGTCTGTTGTAGTTTGTACGATATCTTTATAAAATGGTTCGCATAAGTTATCTAGCAGTGCAACTAAACAAATACAAAAATCAAAACGTCGCGGTTTTTGGTCTTGGTAAAACTGGTTTATCCGCCATTAACGCTCTGATAAAGAGTGGTGCAAGAATATATGCATGGGATGATCATGAAGAGCAAATAGCAAATGCAAAAATGATGTATAAAAAATGTAATTTTATTCATCCCAAGGAATACAATTGGCATGAGATCAGTGCATTGGTTTTAAGCCCTGGAGTGCCAACAGAGCCACATTGGATAGTAAAACTTGCAAGGAGATTTGATTGCAAAATAAAATCAGACATTGAGCTATTTCTTGAAGCTAAAACTACGAACCAGAAGGTAATAGGCATCACAGGAACAAATGGTAAATCAACCACTACATCACTAATAGGGCACATATTAAAATCTGCAGGGAAAAAAGTAGCTATTGGTGGAAATTTAGGCGTTCCTGTTTTGGATCTAGAAAGAGATGCAGAAATTTATGTAATTGAATTTTCCTCTTTTCAATTGGAGTTGATGAATGAAATTAACGTGGACATTTCAGCACTGCTTAATATTACACCAGACCACATAGATAGGCATGGAAGTATGGAGAATTACATAGCAACTAAATTAAAACTGATAAACGGTAGTGAGGTTGCCGTAATAGGATGTGACAATGAGATTACTGCTGACATATTCAACAAATTCACTGGAAACAAAATTCCAATCTCAGCTTCGATGTCATCCTCTTTGTCATTCCAGCCACTTCTTTTGTCATCCCAGTGCTTGGCTACTCGGATCCAGAAGATCTCGTTAAAACTAGAGAATCATAGCTTATCAGTAAGCGACGTGAAAATAAACCTAATATCCAATGCAGAAAACATAGCAGCCGCATATGCCGTATGTAAGCTACTTGGAGTAGATAGCAACACTATTATCAATGGAATCAAGTCCTTTTCAGGACTGAGGCATAGGAATGAACTGCTTGGCAAAATAAGAAATGTGTTTTTCGTGAACGATAGCAAAGCAACTAATGCAAAGTCGAGCGAAAAGGCGATCTTATCTTATGAAAACATAAATTGGATCGTTGGTGGAAGAAGCAAAAAAGGTGGAATAGAATCATTAAGCAAGCATTTCACGAGGATTAGAAAAGCTTTTCTTATTGGGGAATCAACCGAAGCCTTTGCAAACACTATGGAGAATAAAGTAGATTATGTTAGATGTTGCAATCTAGAAGATGCATTCAGATTGGCTTTTGAAGAGGCCTTAAATAGCGCAGAAGAAGTAACTATATTACTTTCTCCCGCGTGTGCTTCTTTTGATCAATGGAAAAATTTCGAGGAACGTGGTGAAGCATTTTGTAGAATGTTTGAAAATCTCAGGTACAATCACACATGCTGTTTAGTATAATGTTGCGTGGAACAAGATGAAATAAAGTTAATAATAGAT
Organism: Wolbachia endosymbiont (group A) of Clivina fossor; assembly: GCF_964026865.1. Taxonomy (NCBI): domain Bacteria; kingdom Pseudomonadati; phylum Pseudomonadota; class Alphaproteobacteria; order Rickettsiales; family Anaplasmataceae; genus Wolbachia; species Wolbachia endosymbiont (group A) of Clivina fossor. The sequence continues at coordinate 1,140,196 of NZ_OZ034707.1, forward strand.
AAGCTAATTAGGGTTATTCCATTTGAAGGGATAAGCGATGAAACCCTATTAAAAATTTGCACAGACCTTAATCTAGCTAATAGCTTTTGCAAATTTCAGAATGGAATATATAGCGCTTTGGAGCACATAGCAGAGGACTTAAATAGCTCAATGGAAGCTGAACTAAGAAATTCCAATTTAGAAGATATGAAAGTGCGAGAGCGGGTAAAGTTAGCTATTCAAATACGCCTTTCAAACTACGCTAAGCTACCGAATTATAGAGAACTTTTAAAAAATGTTTTATCATTCTCCGTATCACCAAAAAATACATATTTTTCTAGTAAACTTTTATACAGAACTATTAGCGCGATTTGGTATGGCATTCATGACCAATCAACAGATTTTAACTACTATACAAAAAGAGCAATATTAGCTGGAGTGTACTTAAGTACGATACTTTTTTTTATCAATGATTATTCAGAAGATTTTGCGGATACTTTATCGTTTCTTGATAACCGTATCAACAATGTCATGACATTTCAAAAATTCAAAACTCGCTTAAAAGGAATCATAGGAAATTTCTTATAAGCTTTTCATCATACTGGTTATTCATATTTATATTCTCTTGTTTTTTTTTGATCTTTATGTTAAAATAACTAAATATTCATTAACGATAAAATGAAAGTTATTTATCATACCAATAGTGATATCAAGCCAGAAGAAAATACGAAACATATAATAAACTTTTTTGGAGTACTTGGGTGTATTAAGGTTAATACTCGTAGTAAAAATCCACCTAAGGAGCAAGAAAGTAAGTTAGTTAAGCATTATTTTGACTATCCTTATTTTTCTAGAATTGTTAATCCAGAATTCTTTAAAAAAGAATTGAATGATGAAGAAAGAAAATTCAATAGGAGAATAGTATCACTATGGTTATGTTCTGCTATATTTTCTACTGCTTCTATTGTATCGTTATACTTGGCATACCAGAATCAAAAATCAAAAAAGGTACTTACAGGGTTAGCTTTTGCATCAGTAGTGCTATCAATTTTGGCTACCATATGTTTTATCGTATTTTGCCTATGGATGCTTTTTGACTTTGTTAAGAAAAGGTTCGTTGTACATAGAATCAAAAGCTTTTTGGAAAATGAAGTTAGCCCTGAGTGGATAAAGCGTTACAAAAAAGAACTTGTAGGTGACGATAAGGAAGTGGATGCAGAAGCTCACGATCAAGAGTTAGGAGAAAATAAAGATATAGAAGATATCGTGGAGTTTCTCTTGGAAAGAAAGAAAATTGTAGCGCTATATGAATTTCTAACAAACGGTGAAAAGTTAGTTCAAGCTGGAATGGCAATGGTAAACATGTTACTTGTAAAAGGTGTGCATCCAAACGATATAATTTTGGATATTAACTCTCTTGGAGGAGGAATTGCAGCAGAAGTTTTAAAAAGGTTTGAAAAGCAAGGGATTTATTTAACGCTAATTCATAGTAATTCTTATAGCTCGCTTAAGGATGCAACTAATAACTTTCCTCATGGGGTAGGGAGTTTTTTCATGAGACGGCTTCCTGCAAAATTCTTGAATTTTTGGTTTAGTCGTTGCGGATTGGAATTTAATTCACGAGAGATTATAGAGAATACAAAATGTCCTGTATTGATTGTCGGTAGGAAAGGCGATACTGTGATTCCACAGGAAATACAACTTGTTGGTAAACTGAGTGATCAATCAACTGAAGAAAGGTTAAGAAGAAATAGAGTGCTTGAACATGATCCAGAAAGAGCTTGTGAGAATAAAAATATTCACATCGATCATGAAGAACATTTGGTATGGAAAGATGGCGAAAAATATGAAAGTTATATTAAAATAAAAAGTGATTTTATTGAGTTGGCGGATAATTATCTGGTAAGTAATAACTTTAATGGAGGTTATAAGCCTGAAGAATACAAAAAAAGCCATTTCTCAGGAAAACTTGACGGAAATAGAACTGAAACCCATCAATGAAGAGTATATGCAAGTTTAAGTTAATAGAGAAAGAAAAATTATTCTTGCTATACCGTAGGTACGTTCCAAGATTATACTGAAGTTTTTATTGCACTCAAAACCTTCGTTTTTCCTAATCTCTAGAATTATCAATGCATCATCACTTAACCAGCCTGAGTGAGCTATTCCATTCAACGTTGATTCAACTAGATTGCTATTGTAAGGTGGGTCTATAAAAACTACATCGCACTTTGAAATAGGTTGTGGCAATTTGTTAGCACTGCAACAAATTAGCGTGACATTGTTCGTAATTCCAAAATCTTCTGCTGTTTTTTTAGGCAGTTGCAAATTGTAATAATCTGAATCCACCATGAATGCATGTTTAGCGCCGCGAGAAAGTGCTTCAAATGAAAAAGAGCCACTTCCGCAGAATAAATCAAGTACATTCAAGTTATAAATAGGTTTTCTTGAGGAAAGTATACTAAATATTGCTTCTCGGACAACACTCATAGTTGGCCGTGCAGCTAAATGCTTACCTGTAGTTATTTTTCTTCCGCGATATTTGCCTGCAATGATGCGTAGCATACTAAATAAGCTCCAAAATAACTAATTATTTAATACTATATGATTAATGTCAATATGGCTTTAGCAGTTTAATAGAGAGAAGCTATCGAGTCGCTTGTAAGAAAAACACAAACACAAAACTCATCCGTTATTTTTTTCTGATCTGCCTACTGCATTAATTGCTTGACCAATCTCATCTTGTAAACCACCATAATCATTTCTTTCATCATGATTTATCCCTTCAATTCTGCTTTCTAACTCCAGCTTAATTATAGTATTAATTTTATCTATGTTATCGAGAAAGCTTTTACATTCTTCATCACTATACTCTTCGCCAGATGCTTTTTTTTCAACAAATAGGTTTTTAAATCCTACTAAATCGGAATTCTGATCGGTATTCAGTACAACATTTCTCTCTACGAAGCTAAGATCTGATAGTAATAAACTAACCTCTAATAGATCTTCACTTTTAATGTTTGCAAGATTATCAAGATTGTCTAAAATATTAAACACCTTAAGCCTTTCTTGTGCAATCTCTTTGTCTTCCTTATCAAATTCAGACAATAAACTATGATTATCTACAAATTTCTCACTCAAAGCTTTATTTAATTTAGTGAGGTCGATATTGTTGTCTAGTGTGTTGTCTAATAGTAGATCTACTCTTGCCCTACGCGCATTTAAAATGTCATCGTAGTCATTTAACTTTATATTACCATCACCGTCTTGCTGCAGACCATAATAATTTAATCCTTTAAAGTTATGATTCTTCGTCATTATCACCCCTGTTATCAGCCCTTTCATTATTCTCACGTTCTGTATCTTCTCCAAAAAGTAATGAGGTGTCGTAATTTTCGCCTTCTTGATCTCTTTCTTTTTTTCTTCTAGCTCTTTCAGCACGTTTTTCTATAGCTTCCGGAGTATTAGTGTATTTTTCTGTGCCTAACTCTCGTGCTAATTCATTTGATTGATCAGACTTATTTTCCTTTAGTGGTTGATCAAGCTTGTCTTTTTCTGGTTCTCTCTTACGTCCGATAGTGTAATCATGAAGTTTTTCTAAGAAATCTCGCCTATGCGATTTTGCTCTACAGAGCAGATTACCTTGGTAACCATCTTTTTCTCCTGTACGGTGGCTAACTCCTATAGAATCAAGGCCATGCTCCCAAGTAAACTTCATAGCATCTTCTATTGTATAGCCCAAATGTGACCCTACATATCCTTTATAATAATCTAAATATTTACCAATCCTTCTATGTGTAATATCTTCTTTATCAACTCCAAATGCCCTGTAAATTTTTTCCTCAAGCTTATCAATGTCATTTTCAGGCGATGTCACAAATTTTGTTGCTTCAATAGTAGCATTTACAAGTTTACGTGGCGCATCAATAGCATGTTTCAGTACACCTCCAACTCTTGGTATCCTACCCAGTAGATTAGCTGTACCTCCGGCTAATCTGTCTGGTAAATGAGTAGCCCAACTGCCTAAAGACTCTAGTTTTCCACCAGCAAAATTTTGCCACTGCTGTTTGAATTCTTCCATTATGCCAACCAAAGGCGATGCTTCATACATTCTAGATATATTGTAAACGCTGAATCCACCACCAGCTATACTTGAGCCCATCTGTTGTACGAACTCGCGTAAGGAGAACATTAAAAATGAAAGCAAGAATAGTACAAAGATCTCTCCTGCATTGATTAAATAACCTCTCTGTATGTCTTGCACCCTTTGGTAATCGCTATTATTTTGATAATCTTTATTTAAGTCAGAGAAATTTTCCAATTTACAGCTTTTATCACTTTTAATCACCTTTTCCACTAAAGACTTTATCTCTCTTTTAAGATCTGGTCTTATGGTACCTTTTCTGTAGTCATCCACTATTTTCCTATAATTTTTACATTTTTCTTCATCTTGCTGAGGTTGACAGTAAAGCTCTGTTATTTTACTATTCATACCACCTATCTTTTTGTCTATATTGTTGATTAGTAATATAATGTTAGCCCTCTCTGATGCATGAGATAAACTATTTGTTAAGCGTACTAGATCCTTTGCACTACAGTTATTATCCACTACTATATCACTTTCCGCAATATAGTGGTCTGCTGGATTATCTTTAGTTCCAGGAATTGGATTAAAGAAAGGATAATCTATATAACGAAACCCTTTTATATGTTCACCATTTTTATCTTTAGGGTAATCCGGTGGAAGCGGGATATATCCAGCGCCTCCAGTAAATTTTATTGTACCACCTTCTCTGCTTATCTTTTCTATACCTTCTATGTTCTTATCTACGTTCAGCGGAGAAGCTTCTCCAAGAGTGTAAGGTACGAAAATTTGCCCTGGGGTCCAACCAAAGTACTGCTTATCAACGATACAAAAACCGCCAAACACCCATTTTGGAGCACATAACCTTACCTCAAACCATTTATTGTAGCATACAGTAAAACCTAACTGCCTATAAAAGGTATTCATTATAATGGAAGCCAGTAATGACAAGAGAGCAAATATCATAATCGACTGTAAACAAAAGCTGATGCAGAATTTTATCCAACCTTCAAACAGACTTTTCAGCGGTGAAAATAAAATAGAGATCAGGAACAATGGCATGATAGCTATAAGAAAAGCTATACCCATAAAACCAGAGAGAAATATTATGTAAGCATATAAGCACAGCAAGAAATATAAAACTATCCCTATGAAAATTGCTGGTATCATAAGTAAGCTTGCCCACATTTGGTAATGTAAAAACGCTGCAAACTTTTTCCAAACAGAATAAGCAAAAAACTTATTGAACATGTCCTCCATGAACCTAAACAACTTAGCTTCATCTCCTTGAGCAATACTTCCGGTGTTCATGTTGGGAGCAAAATTAGTAATTATACTTATCAGTTGTTCAAGACCTTTAACGAATAGAACGAGAAAATGATCATAGAAAAATCTAAAACTTCCAGGAGATATAAGCACTATTACTAGAGTGATTTTCATCATTCTGATGAGCATATCATGCTTAGTTTCTCGTATCATGCCAAAAAGATAAAGAAGCGATGAAATCATTACAAATAGAACAAGCAAGGAAAGAACAAAATTGTGAAAACTTGAACCTTTTTTAACTATATTCTCAAACATAGTTTGCGCAGCCGCACACTCACTACCTTTACAATCTTTATTAGGTGAGATCAATAAAGTGTCTTTTAGATAATGATAAACTTCATTGAAAAATCCAAAGGTACCTAGTTTTTGTACTCCACCCAAAAACTCAAAAGAGTAGCCACCTACATTATCTAAGTAATATCTATCTAATATTTTTACATATATTTTCCATCCCTTTTCTAACTTTACCGGATTACAATTCCTGTCCTTTAATTTAGTGCTATCTCTGTCTAAAGTAAAAAGTCCATTGGCGCCCTCTGCTGTGAAGTTATAACCTAGATGTACAGTAGGATATTGAGGATCGCGCATTAACTTTAGATTTTCGTTAGGATCATCTTTCCCCGTTTGAAACAAAAGATAAGCACCATGACCATTGGTAAACCAGCATGGAGCACCACGTGATACTGTATTTGCGCTATCATCTTCATTAATGCACTTGCACTTTACAGTGCAACTTGCATCAGGCTTACTTGAAAATTTTTGTATGCTAGGTTTATAATCATTACAAACTAAGTGAAAGTCAGGTAGACTATTATCACCTGACTTGCCTTCAAATTTAGTTGCATATTTTAACTGCTCCAAGCTTTGTAAGGTATAACTGCCTTTTTTAGATTCCTTCTTGTTATTATTACTCCAAGATGTCCATGCACCATTAACTCGCACTATTAAGCTATCTCCATTGGTTTCTAATCCAGTATCTTTCCACTTCACCACTTGGTTATGGTGGAAACCATAATTAATTTCTCCAGTTTCAGGATCAATAACTTCTCCATCTTCTGGAATAAACGCATCGTGATCGTTTGTAAAATGAGCGCTTACTGCAATAGGTTCAGGACCAAAATAATCGGCAGATATGCACCTTGGGAAAGGCATATCGTTCTTACTACAACCTGTGATCAGCACATAAGCTGCAAGAAGTAATACCCTAAACCAACATTTGCCTAAGCGTGATTGCATATCTAAACTTTTTCCAAATATAGAAATAAATTTCTAAAACTTTACTTAAAATATCTTTTTAATTAGTTACTCCATAACATCATTCATATCTTACTTCTCTCCATTTCCTTCCTTGTTTTTAGCTTTATCACTAGGATCACTTCTTATTGTTTCATCAGGATTTTTTTGCTGACCTGATTGTTTTAGTGCTTCAGGTTTAGAGCTCCCCCTCTCCTTTTTATCAGGACCTTCTTGCTTACCTGATTGTTCTGGTATTTCAGATTTAGGGCTCATGGAATTATCCTTCACGTCAACTTCCGTCCGATCTTTACCCACTTGTTGCCTAATGTTCTGTATCATACCTTGGGTGTTATTATCAAGGCCAACAGCCGACAGTATAGCTTGTGATGCGCTACCGGCAACTTTGCTAACATTTTGAGCAGCTCCCCAACCAGAGCTGAATAGTGCTTGTGCCATAGTTTCTGATATAGTAACAAAAGCTTCCATTGCATTAGCAATAATTAAGTACATAAATGCTTGGATCAGATCTATGGGCAACGCTGCAAAGTGCCCATCAGCCCTTTCTCCGGTACTGAGTGCAACATCAACATTAGTGCCAGGACTGTATCCAAGAGGCAGTATTGATTTCATCAAGCACAGATCATACGATAAGAAATTTACGCTAATTAAACATTGATAGCATGCAGAAAAATTTGTGAGATTGTATAGAACTGAATACATCAACTGATTTAAAAGAGATAAAGATGAAAATAAAATAACTGGTTGTACTGCAACGTGAGCCAGCGTTTTTATCCAGTTATCAAACAAGGGTTTAGTCTGTTGAAATAAAATAAACACGATAAACAAAGGTGTTAATGACAGTAAAAACGCTACTAGAACAGTAGATATTACATATTTAAACGTAGCGCTAATAATGCATTTTAAAAACGCAAAAGTAGCGTAGAGTATTGCCAAAAATGCAATAAAGCCAAAAGGACCAGAGAGCATCAACGATAAAAACTTTAACCAAGTTTCTCCTGTGAATAATATTCCTGCTGTCAAGTCTAAGAATGCAAATTTCCCCCCCCCTTCCCCTATATAGCCAGAAAAGCTATCAACTAAATAAGTGCTACCATCTATAAAAAGTCTGGATAAAGTTGTACCAAAAAGTTCCCAGCTTCTATCGCTAAAGGCAAAAGCTATAAATGCTATCTTGAACATTCTTACAATGAAATCAAATTTACTTAGCTGTATTGTTCCAAGCATATAGCCAACGACAGTAAATATAACGTATAGAGTAAGCAAAGCTCTTACTCCTTGAAGAAGACCTCTTGCATATCCTTTGTATGAATCTTTAACGCTGTCCCCAATTACTTCTTTTTTCATAAAACCAAATATCTTGTTTATATTTGATGAAATAAAATCATTAATTTTTCTTTTGACAAATAAAGTTACTGTGTACTTATTATTTTCATAATATTTGCCATTTTTGTCCGTAATGTCATCTCTCTCTACGTTGCTTACATCAATACCAAAATATATCTTCTTAGATTCTTCATTCTGAAAGTGTTCTCCGCTTATTACATCTAATATGGTGTACTCATCTTTTCCGTCTACTCTTTCTCTTACCACTTTAAAATCATTAGTTCCTACACCATGCAAATCTTTAGGTGGGTTATCACCTAAATATACATATAATTTTTCGCCATTAATATATTCACATGATCTAGTCACTTTAACATGGTACCCACCCCTATTAGCTTCATAGTGACCATAATCTGCTATAGCAAGCATCACACTACTACCAAGTGTTACACTTCCTATTGGATAGTCATGATTTAACCTCAGAGAAAAATCTCCAAATTCATCTTTAATTTGTGAACACACATTATCCCCTTTTGCACCCCTTTCCTTTGGAAGACATTGAATACCTTTAGCAGCATCATGATTATCAAGATCACCAATTTTTGCAACAAGAGCCTCAGCCCATGAGATATCTTCTTCAGTGTTTGATGTAAAATCAACGTTAATCTGCATGGGACCCCCTTTATTTTCTTCTATCCTCTTAAGCTTATCTTCAACTCCTTTAAGGTGAGAATACATGTCACATTTATTTCCTTTATCATATTTGCTATACCTTATAGAAGAGACACAGTTCCGTTCTTTGTCTTTATATGTATAATTCCATATACCCTTCTCGGTATAGCACACGTTCTGATAGTAACAATTAAGCTCATAAGAGCTGTACTTTTTCACCTCGTTAGAATCGCAGTTTTTTCCATCACATAATTCGTTCAATCCTATTTTAGCGCGGCGTAAATCGAGTAGCGAGCCATATATCCATGGTTCGTTGTCTTGAATATAACCTTTATTAAAATGTACCTTATTATCATATGGGGTGTAACCATTGCCAACTAGCACTTTGCTTTCCTTTGCTTTTGTTTTATCAAGAGGTAAAAATTGTATTTCATTTTTTGTACCATCTTTACCATCACAAAAAAACTCTCCCCCCTGATGTACTTCACTCACTGTAGCTTTCTTATATACAGTTTCCTTACGGTCATTTTCTACAGCTTTATAACAATTATCATCAAAATTGATGCCTTTCCCTTCTGGATTATCATAATCAATTGTTATCTTCCTGGGAATTAAGCTGAAGCTTAACTTATCACCAGGATTTACTTTAATTCCAGTGTCCACATAACGTCTATTGCTGCCAAATTCTTTACCGCCGCACAATTCGTTTTCATTTACGCCTTTTTCATCAACGCCATAATTATTAGGCACATCGTTAATATTTGCAGCTTTACTATAATTTGGTTCTAAGCCATCAGCACAAAAGCTAGCTGGCACAAGTACTTTCCTTGGATTTTTACCTTCTTTAAGAGGGCAAAAATTTACTGATCCATCGAGGGTGAATTTGATTTCCTCACCCTCACTAATTACCTGACCAGAATCAACCCAATGAATTTTATCGGCTTTATGAACTGGAACATCCACATTAACGCTGGTGTTTCTGCTTTGCAACCCAGGTTCGACACAATCCATGTTACAACCAGTGATTGTAAGACACAGTATCAATAATAGTGATCTTTTACTTATCATTGCTGTCTTCCTGGTTGTGGTATCTGAGGCGTTGACCTTTGAGTCCCTTGTGGTATTTGAGGTCTTGACGCACCTGACTGTTGAAAAGTACCTCCTCCTCTTCTTTGAATGCTTTGTTCATCTAACCCTACTGTTCCCATTAAGCTTTGTTGATATTCTTTTCCAGGTTCGTTTTGCACATAAGCACCAAACAACGAGTCAGATATTGCCGAAGAAGCTTTAACTAAAGCTTTCATAGCGTGTCCCAAAATAACAAAAGCCATCATAGCGGTAATATTAGGTGTATATTTGGAAGCATAACCATAGAAGATACAAGGGTTAAAAATCTTTAGGTTAATACTAAGTATACACGTAGAGCAGACTTCAAAATCAAATACTGAATATATGATATAATCCATAACCTGACTTATCAGTGATATAAAAATTAAAAGCACTACTGGATGAATCGCAAATCTTGCTAAATTTTTAACCCAGTTGTGAAACATCTGCCTAGTATACGCAAATAAAAGACAAATAATAAAAATAGGTGCTAAAGAAAGCAATAACGCAACTATTGCTATAGATGTAATAAAAGAAAATAAGGCATTAAAAATAGATAAGCTCACTGTGATTAAACCCCAAATCACCAAGCAAAAAGATACAATGCCCAAAGGGCCAGAAAATATAAGAGATACTATCAACAATACTGAATGCGATGACAGAAATCTATTTAACGGCAAATCAAGAAACTCAAAAACATTTGAAGTAGTGCCTCTGAAATTTGCTATTTCTATTAACTGTTTTGGGGTGTTAATAAAAATAGAAAATGCATTGTTATAAAAAAAATTCCAACTGTTGTCCTGCAGCAGCTGGGTAATAACTCCTATCTTTACGCATATAATTAGAAACTCATATATAGAAATATGAGTTAATCCAAAAAAGTAGTAAAGGGTATATAAGATTATGTATAATACTAACAGCGATATTATCGTAGATCTAATGATGTTTGTTTTGCTTGATTTTAGAAAACTTTCGTAAAGATGCTTTACAGGACTAGTATCAGAGTGAATCGCGTTGGAGTCTTTATAGCTGGAACCAAAAAATGCAGTTTTTACTTTTTCGTCAAAAAAATTATAGATTGCACTAAAAGTTCTTGTAGGTGGCTCTTTAGTTGTTAGGTTAATGCTAAACTGACCTTCATTTTTGTAATCGCAGCCATGGTCTCTTATTCCGTAATATATGGTGCCTGTTTTGTCTTTTAACTTTTCTTTTAAGCCTTCCATGTACTCAGTATCATGAACTTGGCTAATATCCACAGATATATCTCCCTGAGTTTCGTCAGGCTCACGTTCAGGAAGTTTGTCAGAGACGCTTATATATAAGCTATTCTCCAGACTATGGTTTTTTGTTACCCTAATGTTGTAACCGCCCTTGCCACCACCATCACCTAACGCAAAAATCAACTCTGAGCCTATTGCATGGTTTTTACTTATCTGATGGTCATAACTAGTACATATACCACCATCTTGCGCATTTTTAAACTTTACACCATCCATATAAACACTTAAGTGTTGAACATCAGTTTCTATTTCTGCATTCTTTAAAATGTCACTAATAGCCTCACCAACAGATTCTTTACTAACAGACTTTAAAGCACTTTTAATGGATTTACCCAGATTGCTTTTTGTAGCATTCTGTGCAAGACTAGGCAAACAAAGCTTTTCTCCACGATTATCAAGAAAGCATGCATATTTACAGGTTAGGTCTAAGATATATGTATCTATCTTGCTTGCTTGATTACTTGAAAGCGAGCTGCAGTCTATATCTTTTCCTTGTTGTTTTATAGAATTGACAATATCTTCGATCTCCTTTCTTCTTTTATCTTGATCTGATCTTGAAAAATCTGGACTCTGATATTCTTTTCCATTTTGATGCAGCCAGTATTCATTGCTTCGTATGTACTTATTAGGACATATTCCATCCTGACATCCTTCTCGATTTAAAACATGTGCAAAATACTCCTCTTCTTTCTCGCTGCACTTTTCATCAATTTTCACGTACCTGATTTTTGTCTCACTCTCTTTATCTTTACACACTTTACTTCCAATAACACTAAAGCTTATCGTATCGTCTTTTTTAAGTGCAAATGGTAATGTAACGTCATTTCTCCCAGGCCTAATTGCAAAATCTGCATACTGCTTAGGACAAAAATTAACCTTACTAGGCACTATATTAATCTCTGTTACGCTTCTTATCCCATCTGAGATGTAAACACCAGAATCAACCCACTTCTGCTCTGTTGACACTATATCTAGTTTTTCACGCAAACCTGATAAATTTTCTGGCTTAATACAGTGATCCTCCCCGCATCCAGACAATAAAAAAAGTACCACAAAACTTATGCATAGCTTACCCAAGTTTTGGTTACTTAAACGTTTAAGCATCTGTTACTTACCTTAACTAGCATCACCGCCACCTTAGTTAATCTTTTCGCTGGAACCTTTACCACTATCTCCACCTCCTCCACCAGCACCACCTCTTGCCTTCTTGACAGCCGCAGCAGCAGCTTGACCAACACCTCCAGCAGCGGCTTTGGCAGCAGATAAAGCTTTGCCCACCATTTGTCCAGGTGTACTACCAGAACCGAGTAATGCTCTATGGTTACCAGCAAGTTCAGCAGCCATGTTAGGAAGAATGTTTAAAAAGTGGTAAAAGAGGAATAACACTAGACACAACTTTAATAACTCTCCGATGAGAGAGCTGCCAAACTCCATGTATGTAAAGTAGAATAGACCAAGTATGTTGCTCTTTTTAAAGCTATAATTTTGCATCATACATGCAAGAGTAGTTTCATTTTTATCACATTCACCATCCTTCAATTTGAACCACTGTTTTTTCTTACTATCTGAGGTTTCTGCTTGTTTCTTTTCATATAGCTTATCCGATTCAAATTTCAAATTTTTAAAATATATTTTATCACATGCTATGAACATAAAGGACAAAAACGCAAAAAGGATAACCGGGTATAAGCTATAGGTAATCAACTCTTTCACCCAGCCGTCAAAATATCCTTTGGTGTGTTGGAATAAAACCATAGGAATAAACAAAGGTGATAGAATAACAATTACACTTAAAGCAACTAGAGATAAAATAAATACATAGCACAGCCACAAAATAACCATCATCATCAGAACGGCCATAAATATACAGACAAGAGCTACTAAAATTTGTCCACCAGCGAAAATAATACCAATCACCGAACCTGCAACTAACAAGACAGGAGCAGCACCAAGCAAGACTGCTAACGTTGCAACACCTCCAGTACCAATTTTGCCACCGATTCCATCTAAAGGTGCTCCTAAATAAAATAAAATTCTGCAATCAAGCCTATCCCAAGGTGCAAGGTAGCTATAATTTCCTGTACTATATTTATAATCATTAGCTTCATAATTACATATTCCTTTACTTTCAGATGAAGCTTTCAATACTATTTCTGACAAACCATTTGAGAGACGAGTTAATTCTCCATAATAATGAGACATGGTACTGCCTGTTGTGAAGTAAATCACTAAAGCGAATTTAATAATCAACATGTACATCTCTTGTGGACTGCGAACTCCACCAGACATAGCTTTTATAGAGAACAGTATTAAAGCTAAAACCAAAACAGCAGTTACAGTGTTTTTCAACCTCTTTTGTGCTACAGATAAGAAACTGCCCTTGTTATGTCCATCTTTATCTTTAAGTGGGCTGCCACTTGAATCAATACCTGCAACTAAATTATCTAACGATTCCTTAATGCATTGCACTATCATAGAAGTCACGGGAATAGGAGCTAATGATTTACTCCCTGCCTGGTTATAGCAAGCTTTAGAGACATACGAGCTAAAACAGCGAGCATTATCATAACCTACAAAAACTTTTCCTTTTTCTTCCGTTTCCCTTATCAGAGTTTTGTAATCTTTCTTGGGATCAATTTCTATTGGCTTATCAGTATTAACACTGGCCTTATCCTTGAAAATCATCATAGATTTTTCACACATAGGAGCAAGTGGGTCAGGTGGCAATTCCGTGCACCCCATATCAACCCCTTGCGGCCAAGGAGTCATTTCGATACCAAGCATGCTTACACTTCCCAGCTCCACACACAACCTGCCCATTTTTCTTACTGCTTTAAATGTTGACCCATGTATGGTTTCGCTTTGCCCAGCTTTAAGAACTTTACATTTCAGCTCACCATCGACCGTCGGGGACCATGACCCATCTACATATCCAGTATCTTTTTCCCTTACATCAAAGTCTATGTATCCAGGTTTTTCTCTGGAATCAAAGTCTTTCTTGTTAAAAAGATTACCAAAAGTTAAAGGATTTCGATGACATATTTCTATATATTCACTGTATTGCACACCGTTTTTTGGCCAGTAATAACTTTCTGTACTCTCCTGAACATTAGAATTTAAGGCTTCTTTTTCTGCTCTTTTCCCGTCATAGTCTTTTTTGTTCACGTCTTCCCGAGCTTTATCTTGCAAACAAGAAAAATATTCATCTTCTGTTTGGTAATTTTTATTGGTGCAGCCACTATAACCTGTGTCTTCTTTAAAATTTTTGTATTTTCCATCATGACCACGTGCAACTGGGTGTTTAACAAAACTATGTTCACAAACAACAAGCCCCCCTATTGCTTTCCAGACTCCAACAATTGCAGCTATCATTCCAACAATAACAAGAGCGGTAAACAAACCAGCAGAAGAGACGATTAAGACAATGCCAGTAAATATTGCGCCAACAGCAATCGCTATTCCAGCAAGTGCTGCAGCTGTTTTAAACGCCCCACAATCAGGATTAGAGGCACGACTGAAGCTGCCAGTGGAATTAAATCTGCTAACAAATTCTGTCTTGTCAGTACCACTTACTCCATCTGCAAGCACTGGATATGAGAGTAAAAAGTCTATATTTAGTAAAAATATCGCAATTAATAGCAATGACAGCTTAGTCTTAAACATTTTTTACCTTCTGATAAAATATAGGCAACCATACTTTTGGGTTGTCCCCAACTTCATTTAATATATCGTGTAACAATAGAACGCTTTCTGCACGTCCAGATAATACGTTGATTATATCATCCAGGTCTTTTAAGTCTATTCTAGCTACTACAGCATTAACTCCTTGTTTCACCAAAAAGAATCTAGTACTCGGATCTGTGTGCTTAATTAATATATATTCACGTTCAGTTAACATAAAAACATCCCGATAGACACTAGTAGCTTTCAGATTTGGTAAAAAAATCTGTGTCGCTGTTTGTTGTACAAGCGTATCGCTAATAGCACTTTTACTTGCATCCTCAACACTCTGAGTAGCAAAAATCACAAAAGCATTTAGTTTTCTCAGTACCTTCAACCAGTCTTTTATCTTGGGTGCAAAAACTGGATTATCTATTAATGCCCATGCCTCATCAAGAACGATAATAGATGGAGTGCCATCAAGAGATATACTAATCCTATGAAATAAATAAATCAATACTGGTCCAAGGGCAACAGGATCTTTGAGCAAGCTAGCCATCTCAAAACCAAATACTCTTGCTCGTGAAAAATCTAGCAAATCTTCTTTATTGTCAAATATTGCAGCATGAGAACCATTATCATGCCACATAGATATTGCCCCAGCTAGAGTATCAGGACCTGCAAGTCCTAAAAACGGTACAAGGTTTCTCAAGAACCTGTCTTCTTTTCTTAATTTAAAATTTCCTTCAATTGCATCATTAATTCGTGCAATATCTTCTGAAGTAAATTTATCATTATATACCGAAATTAAAGACTTTATCCACTCCATTAAAAATGTTCTATTATCAGAGGTGTCATCAAGTTGCAAAGGATTAAAATTTGTTTTAGTTCTTGGTTCTATTACAGTATAGATACCACCAAGTGCTCTTAAGAAAATCTCTGCACCGCGATCTTTGTCAAAAAAGAATATCCTTGGAGAAAATTTTATCGCTTGAGCACATAAGAAATTCATTAAAACAGTTTTACCAGCACCAGTTGGGCCAATTATCATAGTGTGTCCAACATCCCTTATATGAAAGTTGAAAAAAAATGGAGTACCAGATGTCGTGTCGAAAACTGTAACGGCATCTCCCCAGTGGTTATTGAATTTATTACCAGTAGGATAATTATGTTGAGATGCAAATCCAGCCAAATTAAGACTACTTATTGTAGCTTTTCTCACTATATAATCGAAATTACCAGGAATTTGCGCCCAAAATGCTGGTTCAAGGTTAACTCTCTCACGGACAGGGTAAACACCGCAATTAGAAAGCTCTGATTCTACCAACGACAGAGCGTTATCCAATGATTTAGGACTTTTTTCTATACATAAAATAGTCAGGTGATGTTGACCAAATGCAATCTTACCACTCATTGCGTCATCAAGCGCTTGAGAAATTTCTGCTATTTGAGAAATAGCTTTATCTGCAGACTGTATCATTCGATTTTGCTGTATCTGCATTTTTCCAATCGCCATTTGCCTGTTTATAAATTGAAAAGATTGCGTAATTATAAACTCGTAAGGAAGTTGTAAAAACGAATCAAGCATTCCTGCAGAAGTATGATTTCCATATTCTTTGATACTAACTACTCCAGCATATTTACTCTCATTATGAGTCACAACCTGTATCATCTTACGGCCAAAGAATAACCTATGTACTGGTAAGTATCTTGATATTTCAGTTCTTAGCGGAAAAAGCGTATTTGTAACGAAGCCACAATTTACGATTCTAGATAGAAACTCCATTATTTCGCAGAACAAACCATCTGGAGTTTCTTTTACTCCAAGAATTTTAGGCGAATAATTTCTAAGGCTTGTCACTACACGATTTGTCGTTTCCTCTAAATCTTCATACGTGGCACGCATATCACTTTCCCAAGCATGTTTTGAAGTTACATGTCCGAATTTTTTTAGTAGATATGACAAAAATTCTACTCCTTTTGTGTCTGCTCTACGGATAATCGTAATGTATAGGTCATTAATAAATGATTGCCTTGTTGCGTGTTTTTCTCTCCATTTTAGATTTACGTGATTAGCGAAAAAATTCGGCAAACCTTGACTTGCAAATTCATCAGAAAAAATATTTTTTTTACGTCTGATAGTATGAAAATACAAACTAAATGCCGGAGATGAAATGCTTCTGAGCATCTGATTCCTGATATTATTTTGTATTACTAAATCCTCGTCATCGGCGGTTTCAAATGCAAAGCCACTTAATTTTATAACCTTAACCAACCAATTTTCTTTTGTCATCAAGGTTGTGCTATTCCAATAGCAAGAATAAGGAATAAATTCAGCAGCGTGAACTTCCCTGCTCAGAGTAGATTTACTCTTTGATTGAATAGCCCTAAACCTCAGCATCACACAACATTAAGCAATATCATAAGAATTGGCTCCATGATAAAAACGATTTAAACATTTCGAGCACTTTCCTAATTTTACCATAAATAATTCAATAAACAAAGGTTCTTTTGCAGAAGCTATATAGCCAAGTCCATGTATACCTGGTAACATTAAAAGAATCACTCTCAAATCATTTGAATTAATGAAAATTAGCAGGCAAATCAGGACGTTTAATATTGCAAACATATAACTCACACCAAAGAGCATTGCAGGTCTTGTAAGACCTTTAAATAATTGATCTGTTTGTATACTACCTGTGGACATATCTTTAACCTTCTAATAATAGCTCTAACACTAATACTATATCATTATATTAAAAATCCATTGAAACTAGTAGCACTTTAAGTTAAGATACATTGATTAATAATTTAACCCAGATAATGACAAGTTGGCCATTTCAAGAAGCAGAAAAAATATTGCAAGAGTTTCCTAATAAAAAAGAAATAATATTTGAAACTGGTTATGGACCCTCTGGTTTACCCCACATAGGAACCTTTGGAGAGGTTTTCCGCACTACAGTTGTTGTAAATGCATTAAAAAAAATAGCTCCTAGTATAAAAACCAAAATCATTGCAGTTTCAGATGATATGGATGGTTTGCGAAAAATACCAGATAATGTGCCAAATCAAGAGATGCTAAGGGAGCACTTAAATAAACCATTGACTATGATACCCGATCCATTTGGCACTCATGAGAGTTATGGTCATCACATGAATTCGTTGTTGTGTAAATTTCTTGATTTGTTTGAATTTGAATACGAATTTAGGAGTGCAACAGAGTGTTATAAATCTGGCGTTTACGATGAAAAACTTTTACTCCTGCTGAAAAATTATGATAAAGTGATGGACGTAATGCTTCCATCATTTCGGGAAGAAAGGCAGCAGACTTACAGTCCATTCTTGCCGATATGCCCAAAAACTTCCCAAGTTTTACAAGTTCCAGTAATTGAAACAAATACAGATAAAGGAACAATCACGTATGAAGACCCAAACGGGGAAAAAATAGAAGTTCCAGTGACAAAAGGAAAATGTAAACTGCAATGGAAACCTGATTGGGGAATGAGGTGGGCCGCATTTGGAGTAAATTATGAAGCTCACGGAAAAGATTTAACTCCATCTGCTGTGCTTTCAAGTCAAATATGTGAAATACTTGGAGAAAAGCCACCACTTCTGTTTTGCTACGAGCTTTTCCTTGATAAAGAAGGAAAGAAAATATCAAAATCAAGAGGAAATGGCATTTCGATTGAAGAGTGGCTAACTTACGCACCAACGGAGAGTTTATCACTGTATATTTTTCAGAGTCCTAAAAAAGCTAAACGTTTATATTTTGATGTGATACCAAAATCAACCGATGAGTATCTAGAGTTTGTAAGGTGCTATAATGAGAGTAAAGAAAAAGATATAAATAATCCTGCATGGCATATTCATCAAGGTGAAGTTCCCAGTATAGAAACTTCAGGTATAAATTTTACGCTACTTTTAAACCTAGCGGCGGCTTGTAACGCTGAAAACAAAGAGATTCTCTGGGGTTTTATATCCACTTATGCACCAAGCGTCACACCAGAAAATAATAAAATGCTCGATAGACTTTCAGACTTTGCAGTAAAGTATTACCACGATTTTATCAAACCAACAAAATCATATAAAACTCCAAATGCAAAAGAGAAAGAAGCGTTACTAGATTTGAAGGACACTTTACATTCTCTATCTACAACTGTTACTGCTGAAGAAATTCAATCTCAGGTATTTTCTATTGGAAAAAAATATGATTATACCAACTTACGTGACTGGTTTCAGCTATTATATGAAACGTTACTTGGCCAAAAAACCGGTCCAAGAATGGGATCTTTCATAAAGCTTTATGGAATAGATAATACGATTTCTCTCATAGAAAGCGCTACTAAATGTATACTTTAGAGTTTACCTTCTTTCATTTGAGCTCTTTAGTTTTTAGTTCTGTCTTCTAAGGCTTTTACTCGTGACAACCACTGTGCCTGCGATCTTGTCGTGCCAAGTTTGACAGCGTTTGTTGAAATTTGACCATAAAAAGCCCAAGAATAATGGTGCAGCTGACAATATAAAGGAAAAAAATCTCTTTGTTGCTTGTCTTAGGGTCATCTTTTCGAAAGTTTGTGCATCCACAACTCTAAGCCCAAGTAATAGTTTTCCAGGTGTAGCAGCAAACCTTACCCACATATATGTTACATAGCAAAAGAGCATAATGCATTGGACTATTTGATTTAGGATTTGTAATTTTATACGTCTACTCTGCGTTGTCTTTTCTTCTGCAGACAGTGGCGCTTGCATTTGGTATTTTGCAGCAATTTGACTTAATATTTTGCTATCCTCTGAGTTCATAAAGAGCTTATTTAAGGCTTGGCTGCAAAACTGCAAGAACAAAACGATAATAATCAAATCAAGCAATACTGATATATAGCGCCTAAGTCCTGTTACATAACATATCCCATTTTCATCTTTCTTTACCTTTTGAATAACATTTATAGAAGAAAAAATAGAAAATAAACGATTAAAAAATTTATGTAACATATATATACTTTCCAATATTTAACGTGCCCCTGGCCGGACTTGAACCAGCATGCTTTTGCAAGCAACAGATTTTGAGTCTGCCGTGTCTACCATTCCACCACAGGGGCATTAAGTTTTAATGCTATAGGCAACACGGAATTAGTCAAATTTTATATGTCTTTCAAATGAGGACTAAATATTCTACAATAATCAACAGTTACTCTCAAAACTTAAAATGAATGAATTAGCTAGTCTCCTCAGTTCAAGAAGTGTAGATAAGGAAATATGTAAATTACCGCATAATTTAGAAGCTGAACAGATGCTTATTGGTGCAATGATTCGTGATAATAGAATCTGTGATGCAGTTGAAGACACAATCACAGCAGAAAATTTCTATGATCCATTACATCAAAGTATTTTTACGCAGATATCCAAAACCAGGAAACACGGTATAGTTGCCAATGAACTAAGCCTCAAAATGTTTTTTGAGAACGACCAAGCGTTTACCGAGTGTGGTGGGGTAGAGTACTTAGCAAAGCTTGCAGCAAAGGCAAGTATTGCACTTGATATCTATAGTTTGACTAGAATAATCCGTGATACTTACTTAAGGAGATGTTTAATTAAGCTCGGGCAAGAAATAGTTGGTGATAGCTACAACTACGATATTGAAAATCCTGCACAGGCGCAAATTGAACAAGCAATGACAAAATTGTTCAACTTAGCAGTAAAAAAACAAGGTGAGAAAACATATATAAAACTTGCAAGTTCAATTAAAGACGTAGTTGAGAAGATCAGCACACTGAAAAATAATCCAGAAGCGCTGGGCGTTACAACCGGACTTCAAGATCTAAATCAGCTTCTTGGTGGCCTACAAAAATCTGATTTATTAATTTTAGCTGCAAGGCCTTCTATGGGTAAAACAGCACTGGCGCTAAACATCGCACTTAATGCTTGTAAGATGTTGCAAAAAAGAGCAGATAAACAACATTATGTAGCGTTTTTCTCACTTGAAATGTCAGCAGAACAATTAACCGCAAGGCTGATCACTATAGATTCAGGGATTAGTTATTATAAGGCATTAACCGGGAGAATTAGTGATTTTGAATTGCATGAATTTATCAATGCTAGTACAGAATTATCTGAACTGCCTTTCATCATAGATGACACCCCTGCGCTATCAATTAGTGCCCTTCGCACCAGAATACGCTTGCTGTATCAATTATATAATGTAGAAGTGGTATTCATTGATTATTTGCAGCTAATCAGAGGAACAACAAAAAGAAGTAATGAAAATAGAGTACAAGAAATCTCGGAAGTGACGCAGGGTTTGAAAGCAATTGCAAAAGAGCTGAATATTCCCGTTGTTGCACTATCTCAGCTCTCTCGTTCTGTTGAGCAGAGGGATGATAAAAAACCACAACTTTCTGATTTACGTGATTCAGGAAGCATAGAGCAAGACGCAGATATAGTAATGTTTCTCTATAGAGAAGAATACTACGAATTGAGAAAGCAACCAAGTGAAGGAAGCAATAAACATCGAGAGTGGCAAGAAAAAATGGAAAAAATTAGAAATATTGCAGAGCTTGTTATTGCAAAGCAGAGAAATGGGCCAATTGGCAGTGTGAAGCTATATTTTGACTCTAACAGAGGTTCGTTTAAAGATTACACGGAGAGGCATAGTGTGTAGCTTGGCAGCAATCTTCTTATTTCTAAATTTACTAGCTTATATCTTATCGTATCAAAATTAACTTGACTTTACTTCTTAATTGATGTTAAACTCATTTAACATAATACGTGAGGAATAATCATGATAAGTAAAAACAATGTACCCTATCTTGTAGCTGGTGCTCTGGCTACTCTAACTTTATTAGCATCTGGAGTGTTTGCTGCAGCTCCTTATATGGTTTCTTAGCTCCTGTTGCAGCATTAAGTGTTGGCCTGCCATTTATTATTGGTTGTGCTGTATTTTCTGTTGTAACTATTGCACTTTCGTATAAAGCAATTAGTAAGAACAAAACTATTTCTGAGAAAGATGTTTAACTGGCTGAGAAAGTAGAAGAAATATCTAAAAAAGATGCTCAACTAGCTAAAGAAGAAGATAAAGTACAGGCTCAAAAGCAAACAATTTCTGAGTTAGAAGCTAAGATACAAGCTCAAGAGCAAACAATTTCTGGGCAAAATGACCAACTGACTAAAAAAGAAGCGGAAGTAAAAGCTAAAGAGGAGGAAAATTCTAAGCAAAAAATTGAAATTAATAAAAAAAATGAGGAGATTAATAATCAAAAAAAAGAAATAGAAGAACTTAAACACAAGAAAACTTTTGTTCCGCAAGCAATGAAGGATATCCAAACAGCATCTGAAAAAGCATTTACATCTACAAAAGAAGCATTTATTAGTGGTCGTGTAACTCGTATTGTTAAAGATGGCTTAAAAGATGTTTATGGTGCTATGCCATCAACTGAGTCAGTAAAAGGAACACTTAGTGGTATTGGAAATAAATTAAAAAATGTTTGTGGTACATCGGTTGGGTATACAATGGGAACACTTGAGTTAGCAAAAAAGACACTTGGCAGTATTGGGGGTAGTACGAAAGAAGAAAAGAATGTGGCTACAGAAAATTTATCAGGTCTCAAAGTTGTTGCACTTCCGTATGTAGCAACTAATACAACCATCCAAAAAGATCCTGAGATTTCTAGCCCAGAAAATCAGCCAACTAAAGAAGAAAATGGTCAAAGTTGGGTTGCGTGGGGTAAGGCTAAGGTAGCTGGAATAGGAGTATGTGGTTGTGTTGCTTTATATTATGCTGCACCGTATATTTCTACAATGCTTGAAGGAGTTTCAGTATCATCTGTAGGAAGTGATACCAATTCTCAATAATAATGAGACAAATGAAAAAGAGTGCTTTCCGCCTATAACTGGAGGTTTAAGTGAATTTATCGTATATTCTATTTGTCTTCCCAATAACGAAGTTTGGTATGAGACGGGTTATACCAACGATACGTACTATCCTTACCAGATGTAATCTCATTCAGGAGAAATAGTTTTTAAAAAACTATTTCTCCTCTTTAGCATCAACCCTCAAAAAAACCGGCGTAGGTTTAGGTAGTGTAATGCCTGAACTTACGCATGCGTTGCACAAAGATTTTAAATCACGTTGTTCTTTCGGAATTTGCAATTGATCGAGTATTATTTCTGCTGACTTGGGAACGATTGGCTGCAATAAAGTGCCAATTATCCTGATATATTCCAGTAATTTGTAGATTACTAAATTCATGCGTTCTCTATCAGTTTTGCTTAATGTCCAGGGTGCACTTTTGTCTATATAAGCATTGGCTTCAGAAGAGATGTTGATAATTAGAAGTATAATCTGGTTAAACTCATACTTTGATAGGTGATTCATCACCTGATCGAGTATAGCTTTGCAACCTGGAAGACTTTCTTCACCTTTAAGTAGGCTTTGATCGATTGTTGGTACAATTCCAGAACATTGCTTGTGTAAAAATGAAATTGTTCTTTGTACTAAATTGCCTATATTGTTTGCAAGTTCTGAGTTTATGCGGCTGATCATGTTTTTCTTACTAAAGTTGCCATCCTGGCCAAAACTTGCTTCTCGAAGGAGAAAATAGCGTAGTTGATCAACACCAAACTCTTGAGCGAGGCCAATTGGATCTATGACATTACCAAGAGACTTGGATATTTTTTCTCCTTCGTTTAGCCACCAACCATGAACTGCAATTTGTTTTGGCAGTGGCAAATCTGCTGCAAGGAGAATCGCTGGCCAATACACAGCATGAAAGCGCAATATGTCTTTGCCGATTACATGAACGTTGAAAGAGTTGTCAGCTAGGTTTGCAGTGCTTGACACTGGAATCTGCGTTTTGGATTCTGCCCAAAATCTCTTATATTCTTCACCTTCAGTGCTAGGGAAACCTATTGACGTGAGATAATTGGTTAATGCATCTATCCAGACATAGATTACGTGTTTGTCATTACCTGGTACTTTTATTCCCCAGTTAAAACTAGTGCGAGAGATTGAGAGGTCAATGAGCCCTGATCTTACAAACGATACCACTTCATTTTTTCTGCTCTCAGGAAAGATAAAATTTGGCTGATTTTCATATAGTTCTAGTAATTTATCCTGCCAATTCGACAAACGAAAAAAGTAGCTCTCTTCTTTTACCCATTCAACCTCAGCACCTGTTGGTGCTTTGCCATCTATCAGCTCTGATTCCTGATAAAATGCTTCATCACGAACTGAATACCAACCCGAATAGGAATCCAAATATATTTGTCCTCTCTCTTCAAGCCTATTCCATAAAGCTACCACTGCTTTTTCATGACGTTCCTCCGTAGTGCGAATAAAATCGTCATACTCAAAATTCATGAACTTAGCTAATTCTTTAAATGAAACACTCACTTCATCTGTAAATTCTTTTGGCCGCATTTCCTTTGCTTTAGCTGCTTTTTCTATTTTTTGTCCATGTTCATCTGTACCGGTGGTAAATTTGACATTTTTCCCAGCTAGTTTCATGAACCTTGCCACCACGTCACACAAGAGAGAAGTGTATGCATGACCGATATGCGGCTTATCGTTTACGTAATATATTGGCGTGGTGATGTAAAAGTTCTCAAATCGATCCATGGTTTAGCATTTTGATAAAAATCAACTGAGTTAATTATAGTATTAAAAAGGCAGTAATAAATAAATATTGATTGGGTTAAGCATAATTTTTGAAAAAAGCTATTTACTGAAATTTTATTAAAATAAGAAACAATCAGGTATGATTATTGAAAGAACAATGGGAAATTTTCTTGTAATTCTATTTGTAGTTTTAATTTTCTCCTATGCATTTGATGCACACGCTGATGGAGCAACAGATGTAATGTAATAGGTTACGTTCATGGAATAGGTGGACCAATGATTACAGTGGTAATCATTGGTTCAAGCTTGCTTGCAATATTTGGTAGAATGCCTTGGCCTGCACTTTTCGCACTGGGTATGTTTACTGCTGTATTTTTCGGTGCTCCTCAAATTGTAATAAAGGTAACAGGAAAAGAAGTTTGTTGTCTTTTTAAAGGTCAAACCTTGGAGAATGGAAAGTGTGTTGCTGCTCCTGGATATGAATACATAGGTCGTGATCGTTGTGGCCCTTCGAGAAACGGGGTTCAAGGATGTTGTCCTAATGGCTGGGTGCTCACTAGTAAGGGCAAATGTAAGAAAGCTGGTCTAGATCCTTCAAAGTATTGGTAGTGAAAATGGTGCTTTTATAGAGTTAAATCTAACCACTCATCAAACCACAAAGTATATAATTAATATCCACACCTTTAGTTAAATTCCACTCACGCTTTATTACGTTGTACTCCATGCCAGCCATGTTTTGCAGCGTTACATTATTTTCTCTTAAGTGATTTGCAATTTCTGACGGCTTGAGAAATTTATTCCAATTATGCGTACCCTTAGGCAGCCAATTTAATATGTACTCTGCGCCGACTATTGCAAGACAGAAGGATTTGATAGTTCTATTTATTGTGGATATAAAGATTAGCCCTTCTGGTTTCAGCAATTCTATTGCTCTTCTCATAAAGAATTCTAAATTATCTACATGCTCGACTACTTCCATCAGCAGAACCACGTCGTACTTCTTGTCATTGCTTAGCTCTTCAATGCTGGTGTGCATATATTCTACATTAAGCCCTACTTTTTTCGCATGTGACTGTGCCACTTTGATGTTTTCTTCACATACATCTATTCCCACAACATTAATGCCAACGCGTGCCATTGATTCTGATAAAATGCCACCACCGCATCCAACATCAAGCAATGATAATTCTTTTAAATCGCATTTTTTTAACTCTTTTATTTTCTCAATAATGTAAGATACTCTAATAGGATTCATCATGTGCAATGGCTTAAATTTACCATTCTCATCCCACCATTCACCTGCCATTTTAGCGAATTTTGATATTTCATCTTCGTTATAAGTTTTTGTTTTTTTTTTCTTAGAGGTTATATTGCTGAGTTTATCAAGGCGTTTTTTATGTCTGCTTTCTTTTGAAAATTCTGTTTCGAGGAATTGTTTGACTATGTCTTTTGCTAATCCACTCGCAGTAAATCCTGCACCAAGACACAGTACATTTGTGTTGCCATGCTCGCGAGCTAATTTTGCGATCTCAACACTATTGCATAAAGCAGCGTAGATTCCTTCAAAACGATTTGCCACAGTACTCATGCCCAAACCTGTACCACAAATTAATATCCCATAATTTGCTTTTTTGCTTGTTATATCTTCTACAACTTTAACAGCATAGTCTGGGTAATCTACACACTTTTGCTTAGCAGTGCAGCCTTGATCTACCGCTGTGTAACCCAGGGTTTCCAGGTAGGATTTTATTTCTGATTTTAATTCATAACCAGCATGATCTGAGGCAATTGATATTATATCTGACATATAAAAAGTTGATCTTGCATAACTTAAGGATATTTATATGGGTAATTTATTTTGATCTTTCTGTCAAGCCGTTTTAATACTCCTGATCTTTCGGGAGTCCTAAAGCTTGAAATAAATTTCGAGTCAGATGTGTATAAATTCTATATAATTTTTATCCTACTACTAATTCAATAAGATGGATCACATAGATATTATAAAATCAAAATTATTATTATCTGACATAGTAGGTAAAAAAGTCAGGCTAATAAAAAGAGGAGATAGTTTTGTTGGGCTCTGTCCATTTCATAACGAAAAAACCCCATCTTTTTCGGTGAGCAATACTAAGGGGTTATATTACTGTTTTGGTTGTTCAGCTAGTGGTGATGCATTTGAATTTATTTCACAAACTGAAGGATTAAGCTTTAAAGAAGCATTGGAAAGATTAGCATCGGTTACAGGTGTTGAACTGCCCAAAAGTCTTAGTATTACAAAAGGGGACAATAAACTATTTTTAGCGCTTGATTTAGCTGCAAATTGGTTTGCACAAAAAAATCAGGGCATTGTAGATTATTTAAAGCAGCGCAAGATTTTACCTGAAATCATAGATAAATTTAAGATAGGTTATGCACCAAGCTCTGGTTTGAAAGAGTATTTAAACTCTTCAGGTATTGAAGACAAAATTTTAATTGATATTGGATTAGTAAACAAAAATTTTCATGATTATTTTTATGACCGGCTGATATTTCCTATATACAACATTGCAGGAAGAGTTATTGGTTTTGGCGGACGTGCGCTGAGTTCTGAGCAACAGCCAAAATATTTAAATAGCCCAGAGAGTCAGCTCTTCAAGAAGAGGGAGAATTTATACGGATTAAACTTTGCTTTAAGCGAAATACGTAAAAAACAGCACATATTTGTTGTTGAAGGATATATGGACACTATAGCGCTACATCAAGCGGGAATTAGTAATGCAGTTGCTCCACTTGGTACCGCAATTTCTGCAGAACAGATAAAAAATCTATGGAGATTTGCTAAAGAAATCTCCATCTGTATGGATGGCGATAGTGCTGGACGTCATGCTGCTACCCGAGTTGCAGAACTTGCTCTGCCAATATTAGAGCCTGGATACACGTTAAAGTTTGTGACTTTGCCGAGTAATAAAGATCCATACGATATATGTAACGAACTGGCATACAAGAAAGAAGACGTGTTGACTGCTCTTGACCATTCAACAAAACTGCATTCTGAATATTTATGGCGTCACATAATCGATAGCAACTTTCAAAATTATGAAAAACTTGCTCCGGAAAAATATTCAATTCTTGAGCACAAGTTCATGGAATATGTAAATACTATTAGCAACAGCAGTATTAGAAGGTATTATAGAGATTATTTTTACAATAAGGCTAGTGAACTAAGAAGTAGCTTCAAAAAACAGATTTTTAATAGTAAAACTAGAGCAACAAAAGGTGAGTATCTTCATAACAAATCTCCAGAGCTAATTGAGGCAGAGCAAAATCAGGCCATAATTTTGCGTATAGCCGTAGAATTTCCTGAAATCTTGAACCGTCCTATATTTTTTGAGCAATTTTCTCATTTTGAATTTACTAATGAGATGAAAAGATTACAACAGTGTGTAATTGATGTAATAAGTAACAAAAGCAAACTTGGTAAAGAGGCTTTGTTACAAGAATTGAAACAGTTTGACGTTATAAAGTATGTATTTGAAAAAACTAGTGTACTAAATAGCCAACTGAACGAGAGAAAATCTGCAGAAATTGTGTGGAATAATATAGTGTTACTAAAAGAATTAAATGCGTTACGAAAAGAAAGAACCGAAGCGAGGTTGAGCGGTAATCTTGACTTAGAGGAAAGGTTGATAGAACAAATAGAGCAAATAGAAAGTAATATACAAGAAATGCAAATGGAGTTTATTGAAAAGTAGGCTGCTACAGTTAATTATTTTTAGGTTGTTTGTCATTCTGCTGCTTTTTAACGGAATTTATACTGCCTCTTAGCAATAAAAAACTTACTTATTGTAGGAAAATCTTGTGTTTGTTCTCATATAAAACTATTTATGGAGTGACAATGGTGCATGTATTATACTTACATTTTTGATTCGAAAATTTATGCAGTTGTTTCTAACAAAATTAGTCAACAAATTCTATTGTTTAAAGATGAGAAATAAAGTAATCATCATTTCTAGTATTGCTTTTATTCTACTGTTTTTTATCAGCAGTGCATTTTTAAAAAAAGATCAGGCGGTTCATAGTGATAATGCAACTAGTAGCTTTTCAGTAAAAACTCAAGAATGTGCGCCGCAAAACCGCACTATATATTTAAATTTTTCTGGTACAGTAAATCCCTTACATAGAGCTAGCCTTGTCTCAAAAATAAGTGGTAAGATTATTGCTATTTATTTACCTGATGGTGAAAAGGTAAAAAGAGATGATGTAGTGTTAAAGATAGAAGATTATGACAGGATTGAGCAAGCTCAGAAAGCCAAAGCTTTATTAAAGCAGCGTGAAATTGAGTATGATTCCTCTCACAAACTGAATAAAACAGGCTATGGAGCACAAATACAAGTAGAAGCAGCTTTTACTGCGTTACAAAGTGCAAAAGCTGACCTAAAAAGGCTAGAATTGGATTTAGAAAATACTGCAGTCAAATCTCCTATAGATGGTTATATTGATAAAATCAATGCAAACGAAGGGGATTTTGTTAATGCTGGGCAAAAAATAGCTGACGTGGTTGATTTCGATCAAATTCTTGTGGTGTTATACGTTTCGGAAAATGAAGTAAATAAAATAGAGCTAGGCAGCACAGCTCAAATTAGTTTACTGGACGGAAAAGAATTGGCAGGTGAAGTAAGTTTTATTAGTAAAATTGCTGAGCCTAAAACTGGGTCTTATAGGGTAGAGGTAAAGGTAATTAATAATAAAATGATATCCTTGCAGGGACTAACTGCCAACGTAAGACTACCTTCAGGCGAAAGATTTGCATATAAAGTTCCTTCTTCAGCCCTGAGCTTAAGTGACGAGGGTGCTCTTGGAATAAAGATTGTTGATGACAATAATTATGTAATATTTGTACCAATAGAAATTGTTGATCATGAGAGCAATGGGGTTTGGATAGTAGCAAATAACGAAGGTAAACCCATAAAGTTAATAGTATTGGGCCACCTATTTGTTAAGCCTGGTGATAAGGTTTAAGACATAAGATCCTTTTTCATAGCTTATACTACGTTATACCAATCCCAGCGTCTGGGCACTGGTTTCTTGGTACTTATTCCGCAATAATTTTTTTTTCCTTCAATAAATTTTGCAGTTCGCCTTTTTCGTACATCTCGCGAGTGATGTCGCAACCACCGATAAACTCTTCCTTTATATATAATTGTGGAATTGTTGGCCAATCAGAAAACTTTTTTATAGATTCACGTATTTCATCATTCTCCAACACGTTAATATACTTAAACTTCACGTTCAATTTTTTTAGGATTGACACGACGAGTCCAGAGAATCCGCATTGAGGAAAATCAGAAGTGCCTTTCATGTACAACACCACATCATTTTCCGCTATATCTTTTTTTATTTGTTCAAAACTGCTCATAAATTCACCTTATTTTTAAGTATTAGTTTCCAGTTGCAAGGCGTGTATAGACTGACCTTCCAGAGCTTTATATACCATTTTATGCTGTTCTATTTTTGTCTTTCCAAGAAAGCGCTTGGAGGTTATTTTTAAATGATAATGATCATCATCTCCAGCAAGGTCATGAACCTTTATATCAGCGTCGGGGAACGATTGTTTGATGATCCTTTCTAATTCGTGAATTGCAATAGTCATTGATTTGCTTTAAATTACAATACTTTCATTATAAATCTAAAACGACTGGGTGCAATTGAATTATTGATTATATGGTTACTAATATTGTGAAGACAGTAGATTCAGCGTGTTAAGTGTACTAGCAAGGCGAGATTTCAATTGATTTTCATATTTACTCCAATCTTGTATTGCCTTTCTTGCAATACCTGAATCAACTGCGGCTTTTGCAACAGCAGGAGATACTATAGAAATTAATCTTGGGTCAAATGGAGTAGGTATTATATATTCACGTCCATAGCTCATTTTACGACCGCCATAGGCTGCAGATATCTCGTCAGACACTGGCTCACGGGCAAGCTTTGCTATTGCATCTGCAGCTGCAATTTTCATCTCATCATTTATTGTTGTTGCATGTACATCAAGCGCTCCTCTGAATATATAAGGAAATCCCATTACGTTGTTGACTTGATTGTTGTAATCTGACCTGCCAGTTGCGATTATTGCATCTGGCCTCACAGATTTTGCAAACTCAGGCCTTACTTCTGGATCGGGGTTGGCGAGAGCGAAAATAATCGGGTCTTTGCCCATACTCTTTAACATCTCTTCATTTAACACATCTTTTGCAGATAATCCGATGAATACATCAGCGCCTTTTATTGTATCAAGTAGAGAACGTTCGGAAGTATCAATTGCATATTTTTCCTTCCACTCATTCATGTCCTCGTTTCTACCTTTGTATATTACTCCTTGCTTATCACACAGCACTATATTTTTAGCGCCCATGGACTTTAGTATTTCTAAACATGCAATACCGGCTGCTCCAGCACCATTCATAATGATCTTAACGTCCTCTAATTTCTTTCCGACAATATCAAGAGCATTTTCTATACCAGCGACAACAACCACTGCAGTTCCATGCTGGTCATCATGGAACACTGGAATATCCATCAGTTCATTCAGACGTTTCTCTATTATAAAACAATCGGGAGATCTTATATCCTCTAAATTTATCCCCCCCCAACTTGGCCCAAGGTACCTTACTGCATTGATGAAATCTTCTATATTTTCTGTACCAACTTCTATATCAACTGCATCAATATCAGCAAAACGCTTAAATAAAACAGCTTTGCCTTCCATGACAGGTTTTGCAGCAAGAGGACCGATATTACCAAGCCCAAGCACTGCAGTGCCATTTGAAATGACAGCTACAAAATTGCTTTTTGCCGTATAATCATAAACAACCTCAGGATTTTTAGCTATTTCAAGGCACGGAGCTGCAACGCCAGGAGAATAAGCAAGTGACAAATCATACTGGGTAGATAAAGGTTTTGTTGGCATGATTGAAATTTTACCAGGGTTACCACCTCTACTGTGATACTTAAGTGCCTCTTGTTTTGTGGTATTATCTAAATCATCGTTCATTCTTATATTTTAAGCTTGTAATTTTTAAGTATATGGAGTTTTTATAAATGTTCAATTGTAAACTATTAGCTTGTGAACTCTGTTGTACTTCTGTATAAGTTTACCTATTACGTAAGATGATATTACATGCTTAAGAAAAACGTGCCTAATTTGCTTACAATTTCTCGTGCACTTGCAATACCAGCAATAATATTAAGTTTTTATATAGAAAATAAATATGCAGGCCTGATAACAATATCAATCTTTGTGTTTGCGTGCATTACGGATTTTTTTGATGGTTACTTGGCGCGTGCGTGGAAAGTCCAATCAAAGTTTGGCAAGCTATTTGATCCAATTGCTGATAAATTAATAGTGGTTTCAACGATAATTATGCTAGTTTATAAGCAGAAGATAAATGATTTTACAATAGTACCATCGATTATCATCATCTGTAGGGAAATATTAGTTTCGGGTTTACGGGAGTTCCTTATAGCTATAAATGTTAGTCTACCTGTAAGCAAAGCTGGCAAAATTAAAACATTTTTGCAGATGGTTGCTGTAGTAGCGCTAATAATGAACGATTACGACACAACTCAATATATAGGTGCAATTTGTTTATGGGTTGCAGCTATTATAACTATGTGGTCAGGCTATAATTATATCCTAGCCGGCATCAAACAGGTTGACTGAATTTCTTGAGAAACAGTTAATATACAAAAGTGGTTAACATTTTTATAATATTGACTGAATAGTTAAAATCCTATATAATATATTAGTTCATAAATCAACGGGATCTATATGACTGGTAACCCTAAGACTACGTTTTCTCCTGAAGATTTTTTTGGGGATTTTTGGCTGACAGTTGATAAGGAAGTCAAAAAAGAAAGGTCAGAACAAGAGTCATTAACACTAAAAGAAGAAGCAGAAAAAAAGAAGAAGCTCGAACAGGAGTTATTAACACTAAAGGAAGAAGAAGCAGAAAAAAAGAAGAAGCTAGAACAAGAGCTATTAACACTAAAAAAAAGAGAGCTATATAGACAATGTGTATCATTGGTAACAATGGTTCCATTTGCATTATTTATGGCTATTGAACTGGAAAAAATATGTAGCGATCAGGTATTACTTGGCGTGATAAGTGGCGCGCTAAGCCACACTATATTACCTTCTATGGTCCTATCTCTTATTTGTACGCTATATTTAATTTACAATAATAGGAAAATAGCACAAAAAGAACGAGAGTTGGAGAATATTGAAAATGGAGAGGAAGTAAAGGAAAAAGAGCACAATATTTCTGATATAGGTCAGTGTTTGATCTATATTGAGGCTATAACAACTGCACTGATTATTGTAGGTATGATAATGGGTGAAACATCTTCACTTGAAGCAGCAGAGGATGCAATTTTATTTCTTGCCAATGCAATTGCTTTTCTTGTAACTCTTGTTTCTTATATTGATGAGCATGAAAAAAATAAGAAAAAGGAAACAGAAAAATCTAATCTTGATGAAAAATCTAGCAAGAAAACTAGCAATATGTCTGTAGCCGGATTGGCGCTTGCTGGTTCTTCTATATTTTTAATAAGAAGGATAATGTTAATGGCATTAGCATCGTCCTTAAATCCTGCTGTTGGGCCTACTTTAGGCTTGATAGGTATTGCACTTTTTATGGTTGTACAGATATTAACTACACATTCCTACAGCAAAACGCTGAAAGATCCAAAAGTGGAAGGACAAGGTAAATCGAGGAATGCAGGTAGTTCTGACCGTAGTTATAAAGAGGAAGGGCCGGCTATTGCCTAAGAAATTTATTTATTTAAGTAATATTTAGGTCTATACTTTATTTTGATCGAAAAAAATCTTATGTATAAGACTTTAATCACGTGCTTTATTTTCCTAATTTGCTCCTTTACACAATCGTATGCGGATGATCTTGAAAAAACTGAAGCTGAACTATATGAGGAAGCAGTTGAACTTTTTGACCAGAAAAAATATAAACAAGCTATTAGGGCATTTCAAAAGATAGAAGATTTGTACCCTTTCTCTTATTGGGCAAGGAAAGCAAAATTATTATCTGGTGTGTCTCATTATAACATGGGTAACTATAGCAGTGCTGCAAGTGATATGGATGATTATATATATGTTTATTCAAATGGTGAAGATTTACCATATGTATACTACTTAAGAGTATTATCTTGTTACATGCAAATTAATAAAGTGCAACTTGGACAGCAAACTGCATATAAAACTTTAGAGCTGGCTACAGAGTACATTAACCTTTTCCCAGACAGCGAATATATAGATGAAATCAAGGAAAAAGCAAAATTAATCACAGAACATATATCAATAAAAGAGTATTCTATCGGTAAATTTTACCTGAGGCGTGGTGAATATTTAGCAGCAATTAAGCGTTTCCAGAATATAGCAAGCTATAAGGATTCTAAATATTTTTCTAAGTCTATTAACTATTTAATAGCAGCCCATTCAGCTCTTGGCCTTGACTTAGAAGCTGAGCAGTATGAAAGTATGTTATTAGCAGAAAACCTGCAAGATGCCAAGCCGGAGGCTTGAAAATTTGCTTTAGTTTTTTCTATGCTTTGATATATAATTAGGTTTTTAACTATTTGAATATGGCTGGTCATTCACAATTTTCAAATATAAAACATCGGAAAGGCACTCAGGATGCAAAGCGCTCTCAAAAATTTACGAAGCTGATTAGAGAAATAACAGTTGCTGCAAAGCAAGGGCTACCTGATCCCGAACTCAACCCGCGCCTTCGCTCTGCTATATTTGCTGCACGCAAGGAAAATCTACCAAAAGATAAAATAGAAACAGCAATAAAAAATGCAACTGGTAACGTTGCTGGAGAAAATTATGAGGAAATCCAATATGAAGGTCATGGGCCTTCTGGCACTGCACTTATTGTCCATGCCTTGACTAATAACCGCAACCGTACTGCTTCTGAGGTACGTTATATATTTTCTCGCAAGGGTGGAAACTTGGGAGAAACAGGAAGTGTTAGTTACCTTTTCGATCATGTAGGCTTAATCGTCTATAAAGCAGAGGGTGTGAATTTTGATGATTTATTTAATTATGGGATCGAGTTAGAAGTATTGAATGTTGAGGAAAATGACAAAGAAGGATTACACGTTATAACTTGTGAAATAAAAGATTTTGGTAAAGTACGCGATGCCTTTTATGCAAAATTCGGAGAACCAGAACTTGCTCGTCTTTCGTGGCAACCAAAGGATCTAGTTGAAATTAGCGATAAAGAGTTGATCGATAAATTATCCACATTGGTTGAAGAATTAGAAGATAATGATGATGTACAGTATGTTGAAGGTAATTTTACTTTTGTTGATAAGCTATGAGGCTGGTAATATTTGTATTGCTTTGTATTTTACCAGCATATGCTACTGAAACATCAACAGATCTTGCACAGCCATTCCAGTGTGTAGGGTGTCATCCCAGTGCCCAGACACTGGGATCCAGAAAAATTCAAGCACACTATGCAGCATTGTTAGTCAAAGAGCTGGATTCCAGTGTCAAGCACTGGAATGACACCACCCGCAAATTGCAATGTTCGTGCAGTTGTGTGCCTAGACACTGGGATCCAGAAAATTCAATTACAAATGGACACACCAAGCGATTGTATAATAACAACTGGATTCCAGCGTCAAGCGCTGGAATGACAGAAAAGGAGCGTGCAAAGGCTGCGCCCATAGGGTGTCATCCAAGTAGCTTGACACTGGGATCCAGAAAAATTCAAGCACACTATGCAACATTTTCGGTGAAATTACCAGAAAGCTGGATTCCAGCGTCAAGCGCTGGAATGACAGGAGAGAATTTTGAGGTGACAGAAAGCAACCATGATAGAAGATTATTATTCATATCCAGCACCATAAAATCTTCTTTTTTTGCCACGGGAATTGAGCAAGGGTTGGCGCCAAATACAGTGGTAAAATTGATCAACATATATAAAGATTTTGGTGTTGATTTTAAAAAAGACATTGTGCCGAAGAGTAAATTGGAGGTTCTTTTTGAGAGATCGCTCAGTAATCAGAAGACTGAAGAAAAGATTTTATATGCTTCACTGACAATAAACAAGAAAGCTATTAGTTTATATCATTATAAATCGCAAGACGGCAAAGAAAGGTATTTTAATAAAGAAGGAATAAGCTTAAAAAATGGCGAAATTTTTGCAAATCCTTTAAATGGAGATTATCGCATATCCTCAAAATTTGGCAATAGAAAGCATCCTGTTCGCGGTAAAATTGCTTTTCACAAAGGAGTGGATTATGCAGCTAAGCTTGGCACTCCCATATACGCTGCTGCAGAGGGTGTGGTAGAATATATAGGAAAGAATGGTGGCTATGGAAATTACATCAAAATAAAACACAAAAATGAATATTCAACCTGTTATGCGCATATAAGTAGATTTAGTGGCGATATAAAGTTAGGCTCTAAAGTAAAGCAGGGGCAGGTAATCGCCTATGTTGGTAGCACTGGTGTTGCAACAGGACCCCATTTACATTACGAAGTTATATATAACGGCAAACACATCGATCCGCTTACGATAGCGCATAAAACTGAAGTAAAATTGCCTGATCATGAATTAAGAGAGTTTAAACTATTTGTAAATAAGATAAATAAAACGATCAACAGAGAGGGTTCAAGTGAAAAAGAAGTTTAAAGACAATATGGATAAGAATACGATAAACGATAGAAATTTAAGTCAAATTCGGTTTTTTCCTGCATTAATACTAGTGATAATACTAATGGCAATACCGTTATCACTACTTGCGGTGTATGATACTCTGGCTTTAATACACAATAGCCTGGTTTCAATGGATGGTACTGCTTTAGTATTAATAATCCCATTTGTGATCCTATTCGTGATCCTATTCATAATTTTACCTACAGGGTTTTTTATCAATCATCCTAATGAAGCAAGAGTGATAGAATTTCTTGGTCATTATATTGGAACTTATTTTAAATCCGGAATGTTTATCACAATCCCATTTGCAAACAAACATGTCATTTCTCTAAAATTTCAAAATATTAACACAGAAAAAATAAAAGTGAATGATGCAAATGGAAGTCCAATAGAGATTTCTGCAGTAATTGTTTGGAGAGTAAACAGCCCTGCAAAGGCGTATTATAATGTTAACAACTATCACGAATTTGTTTTTGTACAAAGTGACTCAGTAATAAGAGAATTAGCAAGCAATTATCCGTATGATAGCGAAAGCGATGAGGAGTCTTTACGTAAAAATTCTGATAAAATTTCAGATGAATTGCGGTCAATGTTACAACAAAGATTAGATATTGCGGGAATTGAGATTACAGAAGCAAGAATATCGCATTTGGCGTATTCGTCCGAGATTGCACAAGCAATGTTAAGGCGTCAACAAGCACATGCTATCACTTCGGCAAGAAGGCATATAGTGCAAAATGCAATAGGAATTGTCGAGGAAGTAATAGCTCATTTTGAAAAAAACAAAAGCTTACAATTAGATGGCAAGCAAAAGGTTCAATTGATAAATAATTTGTTGGTTGCCCTAATCTCTGAGCAAGATGCACAACCGACGATTAGTTTGGATAATAATTAGCATAGAAGCCGATTGGGTTTCATGAATGCAAGTCACTATTAATTTCTTGATTAATAGACTAAATGATGTTATAAATTACACGCATTAGGGGTGCTCTAGAAAAGCTGAGAGTACATAAAGTACAACCCTTTGAACCTGATATTGTTAAAGCAAGCGTAGGAAAATGTATGTATATAAATATTGAAGAATGCTTCGGCTTCATTGCGTTAATTGCATCTCTAATTGGATTATCACCTCAAGTATATAAAGCATATATCACTAAAGTTACTCGTGATGTATCGATGCTAATGTTAGTAAACTATCTTATTTGTTCATTGTCTTGGATTGGCTATGGTCTTTACCAGAGCTCAATTTTTGTGGTGCTTAGCAATATTGCTGGATTAGTGATTAGCATAATATCAATTATTCAAAAATGTTACTACGATGCAAAACCTGCACCATGATCATGTGCTGCACTGCAGTACACAACAACAATATCGTTCTATTATAGTGCTAAATGGAGAAATACCGAGCTCATCGTTTTTTAAACGAGATATACCTATTATTGCTGTAGATGGAGGAGCAAACAAGCTTCTATCAATTGGCGTAAAACCTGATCTTGTAGTAGGAGATTTGGATAGCGTAAATCCGGATTTACGTGCTAATTTGAATACGATATATCTACCTGATCAAGATTATTGCGACTTTTCTAAAGCAATGGCTCACTTAAAAACAGTAAAGTTATTGCCATCAATAGTAACGGGTATTACTGGAGGAGCAATTGATCACATACTACAGAATATTAACATTTTTCTAAGTACGGGCAGTATCTTTTACACACCTTCACCTCCCATGGTAGGTTACATCCTACAAAAAAGTATTACCCATTTTTCTTTGCCGAAAGATACTAAAATATCTTTACTTGGTATACCGAGAGCTCAAATATCAACCAAAGGATTAAAATGGGAACTGCATCTTAGCAACCTTGCTTTTCCAGGAAAGAATTCTTGCTTTAATCGAAGTTTAGGCAATAAGTTATCTATAGAAGTACACAGTGGTATATGTTTGGCGATGGTTTATTTAGAAGCAGTAGATGATGCTGCAAGACATCATGTGCGTCAAGTTAAGAAGTAAATAGACTTCTTGCATAACCCAAACTAAGTAGAAAAAAGGTATCATCCAAGTAGCTGACACTGGTTCCTTTATGACGTGTCATTCCAGTGTCAGCTACTTGAATGACAGCAGTCCTACGTCATACCGCCGCGGTATCTCTTAGCATAGATCCCGCTAACACGTAGCGGGATGACGAATTGCTTAACCGTCATACCGCCACGAACCGTCATACCTACCCCTACAACAACATTGCAAGCATTGATTTTTCTCCATATGAAAAGAGTCTGGAAGCTCTTTTACTCTAAACACGATGTTTACATCCTCAAAATTAATCTCAATTCGCTTAACTAACGTTCTAATAATATCACGTTTAGTTAGCCAGTCTGCATTATTAAGACTTGAGTTAATACTAGAGGAAAACCCCTCTAAATTTGTTACTACTAGAGTTAACTCTTGTGTGAGTTTTTTCTGATCAAATATCTTTTTCTTTTGTTCTTCAACCATTTTTAAGTTTTGTTTCATTGCTTTAATTCTTGGCTCAAATTCTTCTTGATCAATATATTCTTGAGTATAACTATCAATTAACCTTGCAATACCTCGTTTTAATTTATCTTCTTGTGTTTCAAGCAAAGCGCTTTTTTGATCTAGTGGTAAGTTCTGAAAGTCTACGTTTATACTCCTCTAATATTCTATTCGGATTTTTTAATAGATGTTTCACCTCTTCCCACACAGCCATGTCTAATGTATCTGTACGAATTAATTTGTTGTTACACATTTTATTACCGCCAAAACGGTATGAATCCGTGCCAACACAACGATAATATACCTGATTATTAGTTTTTTTCCCCTCCTTATTCCTTGCAGTGCTAGTACCATAATATGCATAATTGCAAAGCTTACATACTACTAAACCTTGCAATAAATGTCTTGCTCCTCTTTGTCTTGTTCTTGCTATTTTTCTATTCTCAGCTAATTGTTCTTGAACGATTTCAAATAAATCTTCGCTTACTATACTAGGTACTTTAATATAAATCCAATCCTCTTTTGGAACAGGATAAGTAGAATAATTATCTTTTGGATGCTCGCAGGAGTTTTTTTTCGGTCTTATATGTTTTAGTTTTACGCCAAACCTTGTTTTACCAAAAGCTGCTTGTCCTTTATAAGCAGAGTTTTTTAACATACTCAAAACTACAGCCCTATCCCAATACTCTTTTCCAGTTCTCGTCATAATGGACATAGCACTTAGCCTACGACATACTTCTCCTATACTGGCTCTTTCTCTTCCTACCAAAGAAAATACTTTACGAACAACTTCAGCTTCTTCTTCATAAATCTCAAATAAGGCCTGTCCTGTTTCTGTATTTTTGTTTATATAACGATAGCCATAAGGAGCAGCACTCATTACACTTATACAACCCTTATTTGCTGCATAAATCTTTCCTCGACGACTTCGTTCCATGATTTTTGCACGTTCGTATTCTGCTATCATACCTTGCATTTGTAATAGTAATTGAGATTCTGGATTATCGCTAATTTGATAATTTAAAAAAATGACTTCCACTCCTAATTTCTTAAACTCTTCAAGTAATATCATCTGATATGCATACTTACGAGATAAACGATCAGGAGAATGAATATAAACCTTATCAATGTTACCTTCTGCTATTTTATCACGTAATTTTTCCAAACCAGGACGGATTATGTTAGAACCACTATAACCATTATCAATAAATTTATATTCATTTAATAATTTATGTCCATCCATACTAATTTGATTCTCTATAGCAGCAATTTGGCTTGCTATTGTATCTTCTTGTGCTTGCCTACCTGAAGAAACTCTTGCATATAAACTAACTGTTACCATTTTACCGTCCTCAAATCTACTTTCTTATATTCAGAGTTTTCTTCCTTTTTGCTCGCTTTTATTGGTTTACTTAACACTAATTTTTCATATGCATCTAATAGATACAACTCTGCTAATCGATTTACTTCATAACTACAACTAATCCGAACTATTAATTTTTTGTTGCCCATGAGCTCTACCATATATTATTCATCGAGACATATGGTTATTTGATCATTAGCTCTATAAATAAATTCAACTCTCCGTTCTTTTTGTAGAAGCTTTCGAGAAATAGTCTTCTCAAGTTTCAGGTTTATTGCAATATTGTTGGCGGAGTCCCGCCGCGGTATCTCTTAGCATAGATCCCGCTAACACGTAGCGGGATGACGAATTGCTTAACCGTCATCCCGCCACGAACCGTCATACCGCGATTCATTCGCGGTATCTCTTAGCATAGATCCCGCTAACACGTAGCGGGATGACGAATTGCTTAACCGTCATCCCGCCGCGAACCGTCATTCCGCCGCAGACCGTCATACCGCGATTCATTCGCGGTATCTCATCCGCTAATACCAAACTTCGTTATTGGGAAGACAAATAGAATATACGATAAATTCACTTAAACCTCCAGTTATAGGCGGAAAGCACTCTTTTTCATTTGTCTCATTATTATTGAGAATTGGTATAACACGTAGCGGGATACTTGACCTTTACAGGGATGACGGTTGTCGTTCAGCTACAAATATTAAGAAATTTACCAAGCGAAAAAAAAGGCAAAAGAAGCCCCGTGGTGCGAGTTTTGACTCTATATTACTGTAAGTGGCGCTGTAATAATGTGCTAACGCTTAAAATAAGCGCGATTTGGCTGAATGTAGAAAAAATTTAAAAGACATGCAGCCGCTATAATTTTATGTAATCCACCAAAAAATACCCTAAGTTTTTTACTGAATTTTGTCATTGAGCCTGCAGGTCAAAAACAAGTTTTGAGTCATGAATACCCTTATTATCATAATAAGGGGGCTGGCGGAGTTTGTCAAGTAAGTTTTTTGTTTCTACTGAATGACAGTTGTGGCTTGGGAGGTAGTGCAAGAAGTCTATTGT
The DNA here is from genome assembly GCF_964026865.1 of Wolbachia endosymbiont (group A) of Clivina fossor. NCBI lineage: Bacteria > Pseudomonadati > Pseudomonadota > Alphaproteobacteria > Rickettsiales > Anaplasmataceae > Wolbachia > Wolbachia endosymbiont (group A) of Clivina fossor. The sequence continues at coordinate 1,181,145 of NZ_OZ034707.1, forward strand.
ATTACTGAATTATTAATAATTCAGTAATAATGCCTGCTATGTAGCTAAAATTTTCCTTTAACTTAAGCTATATGTAGCTAAAATAACTTGGGTTTACCGACGATTTGACAAACGACAAATTCGTCATCACGCTGCTTGTTAGCGGGATCTAGAGATACCGCGGCGGTATGACGTAGGGAAACCTGACTTGCATTAGCCATGTATAATAAAGGAAATCTATGACAAAAGAATCATTGGTAAAAACTGATATAGTGAAAGTTGAAGACAAAAAAGCGGTAAGAAGCTTTTTTAAAATACTAGGTGAAGTGGCAGATGCTGTAAGATCGTGGATTGGTAACATCGGTCCTGATTTAAGCAACAGTCGCGATATCGATAGTTTAGTCTTGAAGATGAACGAGTGCTTAAATCCAAAGGGAGGGGAGGTTTCAGCACGTAAGAATGCTGTATCTCTTGGTAATTTGTACTTAAGCTTATCAGAGAAAGGTAAAATAAAATTTCTGCAAACCCTGGCAGAAAAATTTAGTCTACATAAAGAAGAAATAGATGAGAAAATAAAAGAGTACAAGGAAAATCAAGATCCCGAGTTAAACTATAAATTTGAACAGGATTTAATAAAAATTCTTGAATCACCGCGTTCTAAAATATTGAAGCAATTTATTTCTCTACCAGAAGGCTTCAAGTTTATTGTTGATATGCGTTCTGATGTGCTTAAGCTAAAGAACCAATATAGAAGCTTGAATCCACTAGAGAATGAATTAAAAAATATACTCTATACTTGGGTTGATGTTGATCTACTCGATCTTCGTCAAATCACCTGGGATTCACCTGCATCATTGCTAGAAAAACTTATAAAATATGAAGCTGTGCATAAAATTTCCTCTTGGGATGACTTAAAAAACAGACTAGATTCTGATCGTCTCTGTTTTGCTTTCTTTCATTACAAAATACCAAACGAACCTCTAATTTTTGTAGAGGTTGCATTGGTGAATAAGATTGCAGATAGCATTCAACACCTTTTAGATGAATCAGTACCTTCAAGTGATCCAAGTAGTGCAAGCACTGCTATATTCTACTCAATATCAAATACTCAAGCAGGGTTATCTGGAATCAGCCTTGGTAATTTTTTGATCAAAAGGGTTGTAGAAAAGCTATCGCAAGAGTTTAAAAGTATAAAAACATACGCAACTCTTTCTCCAATACCTGGCTTTACGAAATGGCTAAAAAACAATCTAAACCAAGATGTCACTTTATTGGGCAAACTAAATATAAAACAATCTAGTGCAGAAATTTTAGAAAGTGCAGAGCAATTAAAAACTAACGTTGAATGTACAAATGAAACTAAACAATGCATGCTTAAACTGTGTACATATTATTTACTAAAAGTGAATAATAGTAATGGAAATGCTTATGATCCAGTGGCACATTTTCATTTAAGCAATGGCGCATCAATAAAACAATTAAACTGGATGGCGGATACTTCTGAAAAGGGTATTAGTCAGTCGGCTGGAATGATGGTGAATTATCTGTATGAGTTGCCTAAAATAGATAACAATCATGAAAACTATATGGTTAATAAAGTGATTTCCTGCTCGAAAAAAGTGTCGTCTATGTTGAAGGAGTAAATAGTCTCTTAATAAATAATTGCCCTCACAACACTTAAAATGTAAAATAGTTTTACTAATTAAGTATAGTAGGCCATAAATGAACAACATAAGAAATTTTGCAATAATAGCGCATATAGACCACGGTAAGTCAACGCTTGCTGACCGTTTAATAGAGAAATGTAACGGCCTTGAAGCAAGAGAAATGATCAATCAAATACTCGATTCAATGGATATAGAGCGTGAACGTGGCATTACAATTAAAGCACAGACGGTAAAACTCAATTATACGGCAAACGACGGTAATCAATATTGCCTAAATCTCATGGACACCCCAGGTCACGTTGATTTTTCTTATGAGGTAAGTCGAAGCTTAGCTGCATGTGAAGGTTCACTTTTAGTGGTAGATAGCAGTCAAGGTGTTGAAGCTCAGACTCTTGCAAATGTATATAAAGCTATTGACAACAATCATGAAATAATAGTTGTACTCAATAAAGTTGATCTCCCTGCTGCAGATCCAGAAAAGGTAAAACTCCAGGTTGAGGAAGTAATTGGCATTGACGCAAGTGAGTCAGTTTTAATATCAGCCAAGACTGGTCTTGGAATAAGGGATGTATTAGAAGCTATAGTGACAAAACTTCCAGCTCCTCAAGGTGATGTGAATGCTCCACTACAGGCAATTTTAGTTGATAGTTGGTATGACACTTATTTGGGAGTAGTAATTTTAGTACGAATTAAAAATGGAGTGCTAAAAAAGGGCATGAAGATTGTTATGATGTCTAATAACTCTACATACCAAGTGGACAATATCGGTATTTTTACTCCTAAAAAAGTAATGACAGGTGAACTCTCAGCAGGTGAAGTTGGTTTTATCACTGCTTCAATGAAGGAAGTTGCAGACTGTAGAGTGGGAGACACTATTACTGAAGAGAAAAGACCGTGCAGCGAGGCATTGCCTGGTTTTAAAGAAGTGCACCCTGTGGTATTTTGTAGTATTTTTCCTAATAAAACGGACGACTTTAAATATTTAAGAGAAGCACTGGAAAAATTACATTTGAATGATACAAGTTTTACTTTTGAAGCAGAAACTTCAAATGCGCTAGGCTATGGATTTCGTTGTGGTTTTTTGGGAATGTTGCATCTTGAAGTTATTCAAGAAAGGCTCGAGAGAGAATTTGATTTAGATCTAACAGCAACTGCACCGAGTGTTATATATAAGGTTACAACGCAAGGTGGTGAAGTTCTGAGCATTCATAATCCTAGTGACATGCCAGATCCAACAAAGATTGAAATGGTAGAAGAGCCGTGGATTACTGCAACTATAATGGTCCCTGACCAATATTTAGGTGAGATTCTATCATTATGTGAAGAGAGGAGGGGAGAACAGGAAGATTTATCTTACATTGGTAACACAACAACAGCATTGTTAAGATATAAGTTACCACTGTCTGAAGTTGTTTTTGACTTTTATGATCGATTAAAATCAATTTCCAAGGGGTATGCAAGTTTGGATTGGGAAATTTCCAGCTATCTGGTAAGCCAAATAGATAAATTAAGCTTTTTAATTAATGGAGAGCCCGTAGATGCACTGGCTTGTATCGCTCACAAAAGCAGAGCAGAAAAAAGGGGGCGTGAAATATGCGCACGCTTGAAGGATCTAATACCACGTCAGCAATATAAAATCGCGATTCAAGCGGCAGTGGGCGGGAAAATTATTGCCAGAGAAACGATTAATCCATATAGAAAAGATGTAACAGCTAAACTCTATGGTGGAGATGTAACGCGAAGAATGAAACTACTTGAAAAGCAAAAGAAGGGTAAAAAAAGGTTACATTCTATAGGGAACGTAAATATTCCACAGAATGCTTTTATTCAAGCTTTGAAGATAAGTGATTGATCTTAAAAGACTTCTTGTATAGTTTTTGGCAACAACCGTTAGAAACGAAAAAACTTCCTTGACAAACTCCGCCAGCCCCCTTATCATGACATTAAGGGTATTTCTGACTCAAAACTTGTTTTTGATCTGTGCAGGTTCAATGACAAAATTCAGTAAAAAACTTAGGGTATTTTTTGGCGGATTACATAAAATTATAGCGGCTGCATGTCTTTTAAATTTTTTCTACATTCAGCCAAATCGCGCTTATTTTAAGCGTTAGCACATTATTACAGCGCCACTTACAGTAATATAGAGTCAAAACTCGCATCACGGGGCTTCTTTTGCCTTTTTTTTCGTTTGGTAAATTTCTTAATGTTTGTAGCTAAAAGAGTCCAAGAGAGGTGTCATGCCAGTGCTCCTTTTTTTGTCATCCCAGTGCTTGACACTGGGATCCAGCATTTCACGCAATCCCATCAAGAACGTTGTATTTTACATAACACTTTTATGCTTACCAACTTAATAAAATTCCTGGATCCCAGTGTCTGGGCACTGGGATGACACCCTTTTGGATAGAAACCAGTGTCTGGGCACTGGAATGACACCGAAGGGGCTACTGCTGTCTTGGATGGAAACCAGTGTCAGCTACTTTCATGACACCCTGACCTCGTCATCCCGCAGCGGGATCTCTTGTTAGCGCCGCGGCGGTATGACGGTTCGCGGTGGAATGACGATAACTTCGTCATTCCGCTATGTGTTAGCGGATGAGATACCGTGACGGTATGACGTAGGATTGCTGTCATCCCGCTACGTGTTAGCGGGATCTATGCTAAGAGATACCGCGAATGAATCGCGGTATGACGGTTAAGTAGGGTGTCATTCCAGTCTGGAATCTAGTTCTTATTGTACATTTACTTGGTGTAGAGTTAAGTTTCCTGGATCCAAGTAGTCAAGCTACTCGGATGACATCTTTTTTCTTGGTACAATTACTCTTATATCTCAATGTTCGTACAGTTATGTGTCAGCTACTTTCATGACATCGTTGTAACGTTGTACCATATTACAATGTTCGTGCAGTTGTGTGTCAACTACTTTTGTGGCACCGTTTGTTATTCAATCTTTATGCTAGCTTTACTAAAAATTATAGTATTTTAGGTATAATTGCAATATCTAAATTTAAGGTATAGGGATGAACCCTAGGAAAGTTTTTAATATTCTTTTTATAGTATTATTTATTTCTTTTTCTCATGTTGGGAGTGCTGCCGCTGACACTAATGCTGATACAACTGCTCAAGTAATATGTAATATTATTGGCTACGTTTGGGGAATAGGCGGACCGCTTATGACCGTAGTGATAATAGGTGCAGCTTTGCTTGCGATATTTGGTAGAATGCCATGGCCAGCTCTTTTTGCACTCGGTATATTTTGTGCTGTATTTTTCGGTGCTAAAACTATTGTGACAAAAGTAATGGGTGGTATAGGTGGAAATACTTCTTTGATGGACCAATGTGGAGTGGACAAACAGAAATAAATTCCGATAACATTTTGCCAGTAAATTGCTTTTATATATTGTATTAGAAGTTAAAAATTATTTTTTTTCTAAAGCAGACCTGATGCACGGCTTCAACTATATCTTCCACTTGCGGTAATGCTTTTTTTTCTAGGTTTGCAGCGTAAGGTAAGGGGATGTCCTTGCCAGTTACGCGCATAACTGGAGCATCAAGGTAGTCAAATCCTTGTTCCATAACAACGGCTGACAGCTCTGCTCCTATTCCTGCAAATGGCCATCCTTCTTCTACACTAACTAACCTATTAGTCTTCTGAATAGAGTTAATAACAGTTTGAGTGTCAAGTGGTCTTAAGGTTCTGAGGTCAATAACTTCAGCTTCTATACCTTCACCTGAAAGTAAATCTGCTGCGTTTAAAGCATCCATTAATTTCAGTGAGAAAGTAGTGATAGTTACATCCTTTCCTTCCCGTATAACAGCAGCCTTGCCTATCTCAAGTAGATAATCTTTATTTGACAGCTCAGAGTCAGAAACTTCATGTTCATGTCCGTAAGCTATTTCGTTTTCTAGAAATATTACCGGACTCAGGTCACGAATTGCAGCTTTAAGCAGACCTCTGCAATCGGAGGCAAAGTAAGGTGCTATCACTTTTAATCCCGGTATATGCGAATACCAAGATGCAAAGCATTGAGAGTGTTGTGCAGCAACTCTTGCTGCAGCACCATTTGGCCCACGAAATACTATGGGGCATCCAAGTTGTCCACCTGACATATAATTTGTTTTTGCTGCAGAATTCACGATTTGGTCGATAGCCTGCATAGAAAAATTAAAAGTCATAAATTCGACAATTGGCTTTAATCCAGCGAATGCTGCTCCAACAGCAAGGCCAGCAAATCCATGTTCGGTAATAGGCGTATCAACCACTCTATTTTCTCCAAACTCTTTCAGTAATCCTTTTGTTACTTTATAGGCACCATCATACTCTGCAACTTCTTCACCGATGATCAACACGTCAGGGTCGTTTTGCATTTCTTCTCTGATCGCTGTGCATAAAGCTTCTCTTACACTTAAGGTTGCCATTTATAAACTTTTATAGACTTTAACTAAAGTAACTATATCAGAATTACTAGGAAGCGTACAAATTAAGTTTTACAAACTGACCTTACTCAGATGATATGAATAAGTATTGCTTGGTTGAAAGCAAGAGAAGATAATAACTTCTCAGAGTGGATAGGTGGCAGGTTGGTACTTCTTTTGAGGCACTTTCTGCTCTTACATGGAGTGTAGGAAGAAGACCTCGTGACCCAGATTCTGCCACCGGTGAGGCTCAGTCACCTTTTGATAGCCTGAAGATGGCTTTATGTTTCCTGTTTCTTTTTTCCTTTTCCTCTATAAATATATTGTTTTTATATTCAGTTTAAATATTTCACTAATTCTTTTTATCGTCATTGTTTTTTCATCAACTGCTTTGAGAACTCGTTCTCTGATACCAAATCTCATAAATAAGTAGGCAAATAACTCACAGAACAAATGGTTTTGATCGAACTTTCCGTAATATTACGAATGAATGCACATACAGTATCCTCCAATAAACTAACAGAGTCATATATTCTATTTTTAATGAGATTGTCTTTCAAATATTGCCATAAACGCTCTACTGGATTTAACTCTGGTGAATATGGAGGTAAATAGATTAAGGTAATATTTTGTGGTATTTTTAAACCTTTGGATCTATGCCATCCTGCACAATCCACAACAAGAAATGCCTCCCTTGTTCCTAAATATTGTGACATCTGCTCAAGGAATATATTCATACAATCAGTATTGACGTTTGGTACGAATAAGCTAGAACTCTCTCCATTTCTAGGATTAACTGCACTATAGAGATAAAAGTTTTGCCTACCTAATTTTACCTTAACCTGTGTCCTAATGCCTTTTTTAAACCACCCGTGTCCAATCTTTGAATGTGTGCCAAACCGCGACTCATCGAAGAAAAATAGCTCTTTTTCGGGATACGTGACAATAGTTTCATTAAGATTTTTTTTTAAACTCTTCTTGTTTATTTTTATCCTGTTTATTGTGCACAGGCCTTGGAGTAATATACGAAAAACCTAACTTTTGCATCAGTCTATGTGCTGTAGACTTACTTACCTCAATAGAAAACATTTTCTCAATTATGATTTTTAATTTCTTAGCCGTTAGGTTGGCTCCTTCTTCTGCTATGACATTTTTAATTTCTTCTTGCTGCTTGTAGCTCAACTTCGGCTTTACTCCACGTCCTGGTTGTATTTTAAACGCATTGACTCCTCCTTCCTTAAATCTTGTAATCCACTTCATCAATGTAGTTCTAGTAATTCGGTATATTTGAGCAACTTTTGTTATTCCATATTCTTTTGCAGATATTATTGCCTGTAATCTTCTTCCTATCTCTCCTCTTATGCCGTGCTTCTTTAATTCCAGGTTACACTTATTATATAATTCTTCTCCTATTGCTTTACTTTTTCCTGCCATAACTCCCCACTAATTCTTAAATTATTCTATTTTAGAAATTTTTCTTTATTCGTCTATTTATTTTTAGGAATTGGTATGAGGTCTTCACTATATGGGCTTGGCATTTTTCATCTCTTTAATATGCCATTATAACCTATTCTATCCTTCAGGTAAACCTTTCTTGGGTTAGCTATAGCAGTGGGAATAGCAGTTGGAGCTTATTGTCTGGTTGCTGCTGCAATCATATACTATTGTAATAGACCTTCAAATTCACTTGAAAATAGCAAGGTCCAAGGGTTTTCTGGAAACCATGAACAACCTACTCTGTAAAATTCACAAGACCTATTAAAATATTTTTTTACTTTTCATCGTATATTTCTCAACATATTATCTTTAAATACTAAAATAATTAACAATATGGCATTATTAATAGTTGAATCACCTGCGAAAGCAAAGACAATAGGCAAATATTTAAGTAAAGAGTTCAAAGTAGCTGCATCCTTTGGACATGTGAGGGATCTTCCAGCAAAAAACGGTTCTGTCGATCCGGATAATGATTTTGCTATAAAGTATGAAACCATTGAAAAAGCAGAAAAGTATATAAAAGAGTTAGTAAAAGCAGCGAGTAAAGCATCAGATATATATCTTGCAACAGACCCAGACAGAGAAGGGGAAGCAATGGCTTGGCATGTGATAGAGACATTAAAAGAAAAGAAAGCAATCAGTAATGAAAACAACATTTATAGAGTAGTCTTTAATGAGATAACAAAGAGAGCAGTTCAAGAAGCAATAAAGAATCCACGTGAAATTAATATGGACTTAGTGCGCGCACAGCAAACACGCAGAGCTTTGGATTATCTAGTTGGATTTAGCTTGTCACCGCTGCTGTGGACAAAATTGTCGGGAAGCAAATCTGCGGGGCGAGTTCAATCTGTTGCATTAAAGCTTATATGCGAACGAGAAGATGAAATCAGTAAGTTTATAACACAGGAGTATTGGAGCATAAAGGCAGAAATGCAAAATAGCAAAGATGAGGCTTTTTTTGCTATGCTGAGTCACTATGACAATAAGAAGCTAGAAAAATTTGATATTAAAAATGAAGAAGAAGCAAAGAACTTAGTCAGGGAGATTGAATCAAGGCAATATGCTGTAAGCACAGTAGAACGCAAGCAAGTTAAGAGAAATCCGCTTCCTCCATTTATTACCTCTACTCTACAGCAAGATGCAGTGAATAAGCTGTATTTTAATGTGAAAAATGTTATGCGCATAGCGCAAAATTTATATGAAGGTATCGATATTGGTGGTGAAACTGTAGGGTTGATAACTTACATGCGTACAGATGGGTTTCATATTGCAGATGAGGCTATAAACTCAATTAGAGGGTCAATTAAGTCGTTATATGGTGATAAATATTTACCACAGTCTCCTCGTAAATATGTAAAAAAGGTCAAAAATGCTCAAGAAGCACATGAAGCAATTCGTCCAACTGATATCAATAGAACGCCGGGTAGTATTAAGGATTACTTAACGCCAGAGCAATTTAAATTGTACGATTTAATCTGGAAAAGAACCATTGCAAGTCAAATGGAATCGGCGATTCTTGATCAAGTGGTAGTTGAAATTAGTTCTACTGATCAGAAAGTGATTCTGCGAGCAAGTGGATCAAGTATATTCTTTGATGGTTTTTATAAAGTCTATCAAGATAACATGGAAGCCGAAAATGAAGGCCTGCTACCTGCCATGAAGGAAGGGGAAGCGTGTAAGCTGATTTCGGTTGAGCCAAAACAGCATTTCACTCAACCGCCACCTCGTTATAGTGAAGCAAGTATCGTTAAAAAAATGGAGGAAATCGGTATAGGCCGTCCATCAACTTATGCGACAATTATTTCGGTATTGCAGGATCGTGAGTATGTTACACTGGATAATAAAAGATTTATTCCAAGCAGTCGTGGTAAGATCGTTACCATATTTTTAGAAACTTTTTTTCAGCGTTGTGTAGAGTATGACTTCACAGCACAAATGGAAGAGAAGCTTGATTTAATCTCAAATGGACATGCAGATTGGAAAAAAGAATTGAGCCACTTTTGGGTGCCATTTTTTGGTCATGTAAATTCTGTCAAGCAAATGACACATGATGAAGTTTTCAGCGGCATTCACGATTTGGTAGTTAATTGGTTTTGTTCAGAGGAAGGAAAAGAAGAAATAGGTAAGAAATGCCCTGCTTGCTCCGATGGTATATTAAAATTGAACTTTGGGCGAGCAGGAGTGTTCCTTGGATGCTCTAACTATCCTGAATGCAACCATACAAAAGAAATTACAGGTAGTAATGACAATTTAGAATATCCAAAAAGTTTAGGTGTAGATGATATAACAGGCCAAGAGGTAGTAATTAAAAAAGGTCCTTTTGGGCTTTACCTTGAGTTTAATAGTGAGTCCAAAAAGAAAAAAACAGTTTCCATACCAAAGGATCTAAATGTTAATGATATTGATCTGAATACCGCTACTCAGTTACTTTCCTTGCCAAAAGTAATCGGAGAACACCCTGAGACCGGAAAGGAAATAAAAATAGGCCTTGGACGATTTGGGTACTATATTTTTTATGATGGTAGATATTTTTCTCTTAAAAAAAGCTCTAAAGAGGTGCTGAATACAGAATTGAGCGAAGTTATACAAATTATTGCAAACAGTCCACGCAAAGAGTTAAAGTCTCTCGGGGTTAATGAAAAAGGAAAAGAAATCTTTATCTGCAAAGGCAGGTACGGGTTCTATATAAAATGCGATAGAACAAACGTTGCTTTGGGTAAGAATGCAGATATTGAAAGCATAGATTTGAAGAAGGCTTTAGAGTTGATTAAGGGTAAGAAATAGACTTCTTGCATAACCATATGCTCTTTATTGTCATTCCAGCGCGCGACGCTGGAATCTAGAAAAAAAGAACCTGGATGCCAGTGTCTGGGCACTGGCATGACACCCTTTCTAGTAGAGGTTGCTCTCAAATCACAACGTGCATACAACTGCAGCGGCATGATGTTTTATTTATTATAGCTATAACACTAAAGTTTACAGTTGAAACAAACCACTTGGCCACGTGGAACTGACTTCAGTTCATCAGTTGAAACTTGATTTGAGCAGAGTATGCATTTTATTGTGTTGCTTGGAGTAAGTGAGTTATCAACAGCAATTCTATCATCAAAAACAAAACACTCACCTTTCCAATTACCATTTTTATTATAAGTTTTTTCAAGGTAAGAAAGAATGCCGCCTTTCAGGTGGTACACATTGTTAAATCCAAGATTTTTCATGTACGCTGTTGATTTTTCGCATCTAATCCCACCAGTGCAGTACATAGCTACTTTCAGGTCTTTACTCTCAGAGAAAGACTTTGCCCACTCAGGAAAATCGCGAAAACGCTGAGTATGTGGATTGATTGCATTTTTAAACTTGCCTAATTTCACTTCATACTCATTTCGTGTATCTATTACTAAAACGTCAGGTTGAGAAGTAAAATCATCCCAATGCTCTGGATCAACATATTTACCCTTAAGGGAAATATCAAGATTGCCTACACCAAGATTCACAATCTCTCTTTTTAATTTTACCTTCATCTTGCTAAATGGTTGATATTCTGCTGCACTCTCTTTCCATGTAAGGTCCCTTAGCCTATAATCAGAACGTAGAAAATCGAATATTTTATCAATCGCGTTTCTTTCACCAGATACGGTTGCATTAATACCCTCTTCTGCAAGGAGTATAGTACCCTTTAATTCAATATTGTCGCATGCAGTTTTTATTTCGTCTTTCATGTCATAATAATTAGAGAGTTCTACAAAGTGATAGAAAGTTGCAATGACGAAGCTCATGATTATTCACTTATCAACTAAAAACATGATATACAAAATTATAAAGATATTCAATAGTACGGCTGTTAATTACTGGATATCTTCAGTTTTTACATATAACATTTTAATATCAAATATAGATCCAAATTAATGTTTTTGAGAGTATTTAAAAATATATTCTTATTTTTAGTAAGTATATTATTCGTCTGTCCTATACTATCGTTAATATCAATTCTATTTACAGAATCAGCAAATTCTGGATGGGTAATCAGCACACTTTTCCCTGAATATATACTGAGTACGCTAATTTTGATGATAGGAGTGGGGGGGATATCCTTCATATTTGGAGTGATTCCAGCATGGCTCACCACATTTTTTTCATTTCCTGGAAGTAAAATTTTTGAGATTGCTTTGTTCTTTCCGATATCGATTCCTGGATATATAGTAGCGTTCGTCTATGTAAATACACTAGAATTTTCAGGTCCGGTGCAGAGCTCATTAAGAGACATTTTAGAGTGGAGCAAAGGTGACTATTGGTTTCCTGAAATAAAATCCCTAGGTGGTGGAATATTAGTAATGGGATTTAGTTTATATCCATACGTTTATATGCTAGTCCGCTCAAGTCTAAAGAATGTTAGTAACTCAGTCACTATTGCGTCAACACTTGGGTTCTCCTCATTACAGAGCCTGTTTTCTGTCATCATACCTTCCATACGTCCATCAATTATAGCTGGGTTGTCCTTGGTACTAATGGAGGTAATTACGGATTTCGGCACACCACAGTTTCTTGCTATCGATACTTTTACGACAGGAATATATCGCACCTGGTTTTTACTGCATGATAAATATTCAACTACTGTTTTAGCAGTTGCAGAATTGATTTTCGTTGCAACACTAATAGCTATCGAAAAGAAACTACAAAAAAAAGGAATATCTTACTCTTCAATCAACGCTAATGCAGATTATCACAACAAACGGAGTGTAAGTGGCACTATACCATTGATCTTTGCTTATCTTATGTGTGTATTGCCGATATTAATAGGTTTTATTTTGCCAATGATTCCGCTCATATATTGGAGCATAGAGAAGGGGTTTTTCATATACGAAGCAAGGTTCTATAATATAATAGCAAATAGCGTTAGTTTATCATTTATCACCGCATTAATCTCAATTAGCATTGCAATAATGATTGGATATACGGCGCGTAAAAGTAAGGTAATCAATAATGTAGCACGTCTCATTTCTTTAGGCTACGCAATTCCAAATGCAATTATCGCAATTAGCATAATAATATTTTTAAGCAGAATATCTTCTTTCATTACTCAATATATTGTGGAAATTAGCTTGGTAGGAACTATTGGCGCATTAGTTTACTCATATTTATTTCGTTTTTTTGCTATATCTTTCAAGGCGGTAGAATCAGGGCTCAAAAAAACACCAAATGAAATTGAGTGGACTGCATATACCATGGGTCATGGGCCTATTTCCACATGTTTGAATGTTCATATCCCTCTCATCAAGAAGAGTATATTATCGGGATTTTTGCTCGTATTTATGGATACTATCAAGGAGCTCACAGCAACACTCATTATAAGACCATTTAGTTTTGAAACTATATCAACTAGAATATATGAACTTGTAAGCGATGAGCGCTATAGAGAAGCTGCCCCATTTTCGTTGATAATAGTTATAATAGGCTTAATCTCTACAATAACCTTATTTACACTTGATGATAAGGATAAAAAATAAACGTAACCGTTCACAGATTTCCACTTAATTCTTCAATCTCACTAATAGAAAGGCCTGTAAACTTGACAATAGTGTTGACATCAACATTATTAGCCAGCATTGCTTTTGCGACTTCAATTTTCCCTTCAATTTTCCCTTCAATTTTTCCTTTCTCTATACCTTTTTGTATACCTTTCTCTTCAGCAAGATCAAGTCTGTATTCAAGAATGGCTTCTTCTTTCCGTAGATCCATTATTCTCTCTTCGTAAGCTACTAAATCTTTTTCGTTCCAACGAAACTTGTCTAATTCATCATATGCTAGCTTTATTATTGGCGCTTTTTCTGCTATCTCTTTTAAGTCCTCTTCTGTTGTTTCTTCTGCGTATTGTTGTCTAAGTGAAGAAGGTCGCCCCTCTTCACTCGACTTCAAAACCGTACGTGAGACTTTGCGCCTCATACGGCTTCTCTCTAATTTGGTGCTTGTCATGCACACCTCCTGTGTAATTCATCGTGACAATGCCCATGTAACAAAGATAAATTTTTGATCATATTGTTTCGTCTATTCCGGTCTTTATGATGTATTTCTATTATATCATCACTTTCAAACCATAGTCTACAATTACCGCATTTACTTTGTTGTAACTTCAATAGTTTTATTACTCTTGATGGCTTATCTGGTATTTCTCTAAGACGATTACCCCAATAAACCCAATCACCATCATATGGAGATCTGGTTTTTTGCACTTTGATATGTCGTTTAATAACATGATCGCTGTGTATAATAAGATGTATCTTGTTACTTGTCATAAAACGCCAGTTATCGTTATTATACTTTTTAAAGTATTTTCTTTTTATCCAGCATTTCCCTTTGTTTGGGTGCCTAAAGACTGCCCACTTCCAGAGCTTTCTATGTATAGTATTATCCAATGAGCTAAAGATTTTACATGAAACTACTGAAGAGTAATATTGACTCCACCCTCTAATGATTGGATTGAGATTCCTTATTACTACTTCCTGTGGCGCCCCACGCATTTCTCTAAGTTTATGTTTAATAGCAAATATATGCTGCTTTATAGAATTACGACTTGGTTTTATTAATAATTTGTAACCTTTCTTACTTTCTTTTGTTGGATATTGTCTTATTGAAAATCCAAGAAAATCAAATCCTGGTTTTATTCCATTAATGATTTTTAATGTATGAGAAACTTTTGTCTTAGAAGGCTTTAATTCTAATCCAATGGTTTTTAACCATTCTTCAACTAGAACTTTTGCCCTAAGAATAATTTCTTCACTTTCATGTATGACGACAAAATCATCACAGTAGAAAATTACACTAATAGACTTTTGCGCATTTTTATGCGATATCCTACCATATTTTCTTTTCATGCATTGAAAGAGTTCGTTTGTTAATGCTTTTTTGATATGTTGCTCTAATCCGTGTAATGCAACACAAGCTAGCAACGGTGAGATCGTCCCTCCTTGAATTGTACCACGTTTTGTGGATTGAAACTTTCCATCTTCCATAACGCCTGCCCTTAACCATCCTCTTATGATTTTCTTTAACGTTGGTGTGGTATTGAGCTTTTCAAGCAGTTTATTATGGTTAATATTGTCAAAACATCCAGAAATATCAGCATCTAATACATATGCTGTTTTCTGTTTTAGCACATCAAATATGGCTTCAATTGCATCATGACATGATCTACCAGGTCTAAAACCATAAGTGTTTGGCTCAAGTTTTGCCTCCCATTCTGGTTCTAAAGCCATTTTTACAAGTGTTTGTTTTGCTCGACACGATATAGTAGGTATACCAAGCGGGCGATGCTCCGATGGCTTACCAGGTTTTGGGATCCAGACGCGTCTTGATGGCTTTGCTTTTTCTTTTATATCTAAAGAATATGATAGTTGTAATCTTTCTTTTTGATTAAGATTAGCCTTTCCATCAATACCTGCAGTCTTCTTCCCCCTATTGTCCTGTGTTACTTTCCTAACAGCGAGTGTTTTTGCACTTGTTGATTTGAGTAATAATCTCTGAAGATTATGCATCTTTCTGATATCATTACATTTAGAAGCTTGGTAAATTCGTTTTTGTAGCTTAAATGAAGATTTCTTCAGCTTTCGCCAAGGAATTCCATTCCATTCATACCTAGCTTTTTGCTGGTCCATAACATATTCACTACTATTCACCACTTTACCTTCCAAATTAAAGTGTTTACGTCTGCGTATCCCAGATATTACTTTGGGCATTAGCTTCTTAAACAATCCTTCCACATAGCAGCTTGTGGTTGGCTACCTACTTATATTTTTATGAATATAAGAGCTTTTATGTGGTTACTCCGTTCCATGGCTTCGTTTCACGTTAAACTTAGATTCCTACTATTTGCCGGAAGCTGGGAACATCAATAACTAAAGTCTTCAATCTTTAGTTCCCCTTTTGCTTCGTACCATTTTGGTCTATGCGTAGTTCAACCTCTTTTCGCATACTATGCTTTGACGACAATTCAAACATAGGTTCCTCTCGTAATCATATCTAACTCTGTTTGCAGGGATTCACCATGAGGTTTAGTGTTACCTGCTTTTATCTCATGCTTGCATCCCAAAGGTTGCCACCCTTTAAAATGTGAGATATACATTATCCCCGATGTCTAGGGAAAGTGGAATTTAACCACCACAAAACCACGACTTTCAGGGTCGCACTAAAAAAGAAACACCACCTTTCTACTATACTTTCTAACTGCTCTACTTTACTTTTTGAAAATTTGGGCAATTCTATAAAGATAAATTGAAAATCTTTTAAGTAATGGCCGTTAGTTTTTATATCACGTATATTGTGAGTAGAAATATAATCAACTTCTTCGGGAAGTAAGTTACAATTTGATATAGCAATAAAGAAGACTTTCTTTAAATCAATGTAGTTGCCAGATTTATCTAATTGTCTTGAGTAGGCTTTAGCGGCATATAATTGAGCGCGTTTTTCGAAGCCCTTGTCTCTAGCGAGCTGGTCAGGTAAGGAAGCAGTATTACTACTACCCCCTCCCTTAGAAACGCAGCATGCAGGTTTCCCCACACTACGCTTGAGCCCCTTATCTAAGTTCTTCTTTTCTAGAACCGGCTTGTCCTTCATGATTCCTCAGGAAACATCATTCTTAATGGTGACACCAACAGTAGAGAACCTTCTCTTGAGAAAGAGCTTGCTAACATTCTTGTTCGTTTCACTCTCTCATCAAAATACTTTTTCCATTTTAAGTCAAGGGGATTTGCATCCGCTCTGATTTTAACATGTCGTCTGATAGGTATATCAATCAGCTTAAGCAGTCTTAAATACCGTATCTCTTTTGGTTTGTTCTTGCATAGGGGTGCAGCAAAAACCCATTGGCGTTGACCCATTACTTTGAAGTAACGATTCTTTATCCAACGTAATCCTTTACGAGGATGTCTTTTCTTTGCCCATTTCCATAAACTATGCCAAATTTCATTGTCGATCTTTCTAAACGCTTTTTTAGCACACACATGGTGATAGTAATTTCCCCATCCTCTCAGTAGAGAGTTGAGTGACTTAATTACTATAGCCTGAGTGTTCGCTATATTTGCTTTTATCAATGTACGTGCTTTATTAAGAAGTCTTTTAATACTTTCTTTCGAAGGTTTAATAATTAACTTCTTATTATATCTACGTACATTACAACCAAGAAAGTCAAACCCTGTTGTGATAGATGTAATCTTTGTCTTCTCTTCTGACAGAATTAAACCTCGCTCATGAAGAAAAGATGATACTAAAGGCTTAACTTCCTTTTCCAGTACTTCATGTGTGAAACCTGAAATAATAAAGTCGTCTGCGTATCTGATTACATTCACTCCACTTCTGATTTTGTTTCTTTTTCTACTGCCGAGTTTACCAAATCGACTTTCCAATAACTTTTCAAGTCCGTTTAAGGCTAAATTGGCTAGTATTGGAGAAATTATACCACCTTGCGGGGTACCTGCAGTTGTGGGATACAGAGTTTTTGATTCTAGGAAGCCAGCTTTTAACCAACTATGCAGAATTTTTTTCTCCATAGGAATATGCTTCATAAGCCATTCATGATTAATGTTGTCAAAGCATCCTTTGATATCACCTTCAAGTATCCATTGTAGTTGATTACGACTTGCCAGTAACAAATGACAAGCTACTGTAGCATCTGCACAGGATCTTTTAGGTCTAAAGCCATAGGAGTGACGATCACTGATCGTTTCAGCTATCGGTTCCAGAGCAAACAGATATAATGCTTGCATGGCTCTATCTTTTATCGTGGGTATTCCAAGAGGTCTTCTTTTGCCATTAGATTTACTGATATAAATCCGTTTTAGCGGAGAAGGTTTATATCCTCTTTGCTTTAACTGCTTTATTCCTTGAAATTTAGCATTGCAAGTTGACCATAGTTGACGATCTACACCCGCTGTGTTTTTTCCTTGGTTTTCAGTTACTCTCTTAACAGCCAAAGCTTTTCCGCTAAAAGAGCGTGTGAGAAGATGTTGTAAAGTTTTTACCTTACCCCATCTTCCTTCTTGGACAGCCTTAACAATACGTCTTTGTAGCCTCACAATAACTTTCTGGCATTTCTTCCATGGCAACTGCTTCCATGCTTCAAAGCTTTTGGTAGATGCACTTACAGGTTTACTTGTAATCATCTGCTTTCCTACCTTAAGTGGTTAACAAAGTTTCTTGTCACGAGGGACCAAACGGAAGTCTGCTCGTTTTCACGCGAATTAATGTTACAAATTCTATCCATTTCGTTACAAAATGGCATTCGCTTTCTCCATTCTCCTTTACCTGCACTTCCATCAGCATTCCTTGCGGTTTGCTTGCCATGTAGGCGAAAATACAGGCTTACCCTGTTTCTCCAGTCATACAACAGTGGGTTAGGTGGCTTCTCTATACCGGTGGAGTTATTATTTGCGTACATCTAGAAATGAAAAATGTAACTTATCCACATTACCTTTTGGTCAGAGCTTATCAGCATCTTTAGCTCTTTCATCGTATCGGTACTTATAAAGCTTCACTTACGTTCACCATACCACTAGCCTAGCCCTCCAACCACATGATGCTTGCAGTTTATGCCCCTCTCACGATTGAGCATCTTCTTTTTCAAGAGGAGGTTCATTGTCCGCATCGCTTGGCACCAACCGGTTGCCCGATTCGCACTGATGCGTAGACTCAGACGGCAAAACATCTGGTTTAATAAGTTTTAGAATCCTTTCAGTTTCTTTCTGAATGAATTCCTCTCCTTTTAAACAATATGACCGAAGACTTTCAGGTCGCACCATTTCTGCTATATATCTATTTCCATGAGAATCCTTGCAGAGAACATCAACAATACTTTGTTTATCAGAGGCAACTTCGGGATCCATAATAGTGCTAAGAAACTCAACTTCTTGTATCGCATTTATCTCAGTAAACCCTAAAATATCGTTCAAAAAGTGGATCAGGATATTCTTATTTTTTTCCGTTCCAAAGATTTTTTTGAAACACAAATCATTGCGAGGATCGAGAAATTTTGAAAGAGCCATGGCAAAAATGCTTGAAAATATTAATAATTATACACTATTATTAACAATTATTCAACCATATTTTTGAAGATAGCTAGTTTCTGTATTTATTTTAAATTGAAGAAAGCTCAAATGAAAGATCATGTTTTGCTAAAAATCACAGAATGCAGTCTAACAGTGAACGGTTACAAATAAACTATTTTGATAGTTAATGGGGTCTAGTTTTGACGTATGGACTATCCAAAGAAAAGGGTGGTATCATAACCTCAAAAATTTTTATGCTTTCTTCATTCAGAAATTCATACTTACCCTGCATTATTCCTGACGGTGCATTTAAGTATGTTCCACTTGTGTATTTAAATACCTCTCCAGATTTTATCACAGGTTGTTCTCCGATAACACCAACTCCGGCAATTTCATTTATTTTTCCCTTATAATCTATTATTTGCCAATGACGACTTAATAATTGAATAGTTGATTGGCTTTTGTTTTTTATCTTAACGTTATACATCCATATATAGCAATTTTCATAAGGAATGGATTGCTCTTCAATATAAATTGGTAAAACTGTAACTTCAACAAAGTTGGTAGTTAGTGTGTACTCTATCATTATAGAATATTCATGATAAAAAGATAGTATTTTAATTATATACTTTTTTCATAGATTTTTCAAGTATACTTTAATTAGGAAATATCAATTTATAGTATGAACGAACCAGATGCGCTTAGCAAAAAAGTAATAGGAATAATAGGTGGTGGACAATTAGGTAAAATGACTGCTATCGCTGCAACAAAACTTGGACAAAAAACACATGTTTTTGCCAGTGCTAAGGACGATCCGGCTTGCTCTGTTGCTGATGATTTCACAATAGCAGATTTCTCTGATAAGAAAGCGCTTGAATCTTTTGCACAGAGTGTGGATTTGGTCACTATTGAGTCTGAAAATATTCCATGTAGTGCAATTGATATCGATGTAAATTTTTATCCGGGTAAAAAAGCGTTACACATTGCGCAAAATAGGCTTAGAGAGAAAGATTTCATTAGAAGCTTGAGTATAAAAACTGCTGAATACAAAAGTATACAAAATCATAATGAGCTACTGAAAAGCAGTAGAACTTTTGGCTATCCAACAAGGCTGAAAACAACAGAAATGGGTTACGATGGAAAAGGGCAATATGTGCTTGAGAATGATTCTGAAGTGAAGCAATTTGCTTCCTTTGATTGGAATACAGAGTATATTCTTGAAGCAAGTGTTGATTTACTGAAAGAGGTTTCAATAGTCGTTGCAAGAGATAAAAACGGTAAAGTAGCTTTTTTTCCTATAGCAGAAAATTACCACGTTGATGGAATACTTGATACTTCAACAGTGCCAGCTAAAATAGATAGCAAATTAACTCAAGAGGTACAACGAGCTGCAAAGAAAATAGCAAATGCGCTCGATGTAATAGGAATTCTGGCTATTGAATTTTTTGTTACTAAAGATAACGAATTGTTAGTTAATGAACTAGCTCCAAGACCTCACAATTCTTGCCACTGGAGCTTGGATGCATGTAACGTTAGTCAATTTGAACAGCTGGTTAGGATAATATGCGGGCTACCTATGCAGGAAGTAGTATTACGCTTTCCTTGTATGACGAAAAATATAATAGGTAACGATATATATGATTCTCATAAGTATTTGAGCAACGAAAAAGCTAGTTTAACCATATATGGAAAAAAAGAGGTTAGAGATAAGCGTAAAATGGGACATGTCAATATAGATTTAAGTTAATAGTTTTTCTACGTCATTCTGCCACAACTGTACGAACATTGTGATATGATGAGATGTTACATAGTAAACGGTGTCACTCTAGCACGTATTTGTACGAATATTGTTATTTGAGCACACCAGGAAGGATGTCATTCAAGTAGCCCCTTTGTTGTCATCTGAGTAGCCCCTTTCTCGTCATCCCGCTACGTGTTAGCGGGATCTCATTTCACTTTATGAGGGTGTCATCCAAGTAGCTGACACTGGTTTCCATCCAAAAGGCCAGTATCATGCGCTAGGAACCCTACTATAAGGAAGCATGAGCAGCTTCTTTCTGTCCATTTGTTAAGACTGCTCCATCAACTTTAGTACTAGGCTTTAACAATGCATATGTAGCACCACCAACTACTAGCGCCGCAGTTGCAACCGCTGCTATTAGTGTAGGTTGTTTAACTGTTCCGGTTGCAGAAAGTGCTATCGCTATTATAGCACCTGATAATGCAGTTGCACTACCGGCAAAAAAACCTTTCATAGTTGCTGATGTAGGTTGTTTTTCCTCTTTAGCTAAATCTCTTGGAGTATGTTCAGCACAATTTTTCATATTAACAGAGACTTTACGTGCTTTTGACGGAGTAACTACATAATCTCTTAGAATAATCCAAAATGAAGGTGGCATTCCATAGTCATCTTTTATATTAACATTCGCACCGTTTTCTATGAGAGAGTTTACCACGTCTACATGGCCAATTATAAGAGCTAAATGTAAAGGAGTCCAACCATCTTTATCTTGTTCATTAATCTTGATTCCATCTTTTTCCAACAGAGCATCTACTACCTCTTTATAACCATTTTCAGCAGCTAAATGTAAAGGTGTCTTTTCATTCTTATCTTTTATATTAACATCTATCCCTTTTGCTACTATTAAAGCCTTTGTCAAGCCCGTATAGCCCCACTGAGCAGTCAAATGTAATAATGTGAATTCATTATCTCCAACTTCAAATTTATAATTTACATAAAAATCACTCTTTTCCCACTGTTTAAATACCTCTTCATTGTTTGCCTTTAGCTCTTCTTTTACTTTTTCAATTACGTTACTTTTATCTAATTTATTATCACTATTAACCGTACTTAATATTTCCCGCCACTGCTGATAATTTATTGTCATAACTTTTACTTCTAATCTTAAATAATATATTTAATTACTATATAATTATAATAAGAAATCAATATTTATTTTAAATAAGTGAATAATCAAGCTTAAATACGCTCTTATTGTCTCTTAAATCACAATGTCCGTATAGCTGCGACCCGAGAGCTGCTATCTCTCATCCACTGGAGGTATTGCACAGTGCTGTCTACTTGATCGTCGTGGCGGGTTTCTGGAAATATTAAAATTTCATACTCAAAATCGTTGAGCCATACTGCTTGGTGTGGCAGAAAAACCTTACCAGACTCTATTATTGGAACAGTTTGGTAGAATCGAGCAAGTTTACCGCTATGTGGCACTATTTCGATAATGGGTAAATCACTGTTCGCTTTTAGCTCTTGCACCAATTGCTGACCACTCGTTTTTGCTTCGATTAAAATTGCATGTGGCTTCCACCTTGCAGCTAGTGACAGGACTTGCTCTTTAAGTTTTGGATACTCAAGCTTTGCGCGATATACATCGAGTAAATAGAATTTATTGCCCACTTTTGTCCAGGTGGTGCAGACGCTAAAGTTGCTAGAATCGCTTATTGAAACCGCAGTGTCCCAACTTTGAGTTACATATGAGAGATTATCAGGAAAATTTCTATAGCGCTTTAGCCACTCTCGTTTAATTATACCACTTGAAAGTGGTAGAGGGTTTTGTTGATATTGAGCAGCAAAAGCATAGCTCCCAAGTTCAACCTTTATCATCTCAACTTCTTCTTTTCCACCATAGAGGGGATATAGCAACTGACCTTCTTCTCTTGAATATAATATTATTGCAGGTGCAGCGCATGATGCTGTTGTATTATACAACCGCCTGGTTGCAGTTACTTGGACGACAGGAACAGGAAGCGCTGGCTTTTTGATTGAATAAATGATCTCCTTATTTTCAGATATCATTGGCAAACAAATGTGATGCCATATGTTTTTCGGTTTGGAGAGAAGGTGTCCGGTCAAATCTTCCTGATGTAGCCTGTGCATCACAAGAACGATTACTCCTTTTTTTCTGTCGTTAAGCCTGGTTACTAGAGTCTGATCAAACCAGTTTGTGGCACGCTTTCTAAACATTTCGCTCAAAGCTTGAGCAGAACTGAGCGGATCGTCCACGATGATGAAATCTCCACCTTCACCGGTTAATGTTCCTCCAACGGACGTTGCAATTCTGTATCCTCTCTGCACTGTTTGAAATTTGTACTTGGTATTCTGATCTTTGGATAGTTCTACTTCTGGAAATAGCTTTTTATACCAACCAGATTGCATTACGCACCTTGTATCAAGCGAGTGCTTTTCGCTGAGCAGCCGAGAGTAACTTGCAACTATTATTCTCGCGGTTGGCTGATTTCCCAGTATCCATGCGGGCCACGTAACACTAGCGCACATGGACTTCATTGAACGCGGAGGCATATTGAATATTATTCGCCTCACTTCACCAACGCTCGCTGCTTCTAGCCTATCTGCTATGACTTTTATATATTGATAATCATTATATTCACACCCCGGCACTACCGTTTGAAAGCACAGTTCAATGAATTTTAAAAAGTTGATTTTGTTCATGATATAATGTTGAAAGATGTCATCCAAGTAGCTGACACTGGTTTCCATCCAAGACGGCAGTACCTTCTTCTGTCATCCCAGTAGCCCCTCTACTTGTCATCCCAGTGCCCTCTTCTTGTCATCCCAGTGCCCTTATAATGTCATCCCAGCACCTTCTTCTGTCATCCAAGTAGCTAACACTGGGATCTAGTTCTCTTTACAAATTCACCAAAAGTGTTTCATTCTATAACGCAAAACCCATATTCACAAAACCCAATGCATTACTTGCAGTTAAGTTTCCTAGATCCCAGTGTCACGCACTGGGATGACAAAAAAAGGAGCACTGGTTCACCTTATGACGGTGTCGTCCTAATACCTTCCCCTGTCATCCAAGTAGCTAACACTGGTTCACTTTATGATGGTCAGTACCTTCCCCTGTCATCCAAGTAGCTAACACTGGGATCTCATTTACTTTATGACGGTGTCGTCCTAATACCTTCCCCTGTCATCCCAGTGCGTGACACTGGGATCTAGTTCTCTTTACAAATTCACCAAAAGTGTTTCATTCTATAACGCAAAACCCATATTCACAAAACCCAATGCATTACTTGCAGTTAAGTTTCCTAGATCCCAGTGTCACGCACTGGGATGACAAAAAAAGGAGCACTGGTTCACCTTATGACGGTGTCGTCCTAATACCTTCCCCTGTCATCCAAGTAGCTAACACTGGGATCTCATTTTACTTTATGATGATGTTATGAAAGTAGCTGACACTGGGATCCAGAAGACTTAATTTCAACCAAATAATAAAGGCTAGATCCCAGTGTCACGCACTGGGATGACAAAAAAAGGAGCACTGGTTCACCTTATGACGGTGTCATCCAAATACCTTCCCCTGTCATCCAAGTAGCTAACACTGGTTCACTTTATGATGGTCAGTACCTTCCCCTGTCATCCAAGTAGCTAACACTGGGATCTCATTTTACTTTATGACGGTGTCGTCCTAATACCTTCCCCTGTCATCCAAGTAGCTAACACTGGGATCTAGTTCTCTTTACAAATTCACCAAAAGTGTTTCATTCTATAACGCAAAACCCATATTCACAAAACCCAATGCATTACTTGCAGTTAAGTTTCCTAGATCCCAGTGTCACGCACTGGGATGACAAAAAAAGGAGCACTGACCTCTCTTGGGCTCTTTTAGCCACAAATATTAAGAAATTTACCAAACGAAAAAAAAGGCAAAAGAAGCCCTAGTCATTGTCTATTTTCAGTATTGGCGTTTTTTAAGTCTTAAACACTGCAATTTAGCTGCTTTTAAATGCAACTCACCTTAGTTTAAATGTTTAAGAAATTTACTAAGCAGAAAAAAAGGCAAAAGAAATCCCGTGTTAGCTAGTTGTCACTTTCTAATCCTGCAAATTGGCGTTCTCTACTGTCTTAAACGCTTTGTAAGCGCGTTTCGGCTTATATAGCTAGAAATGTTGTGAAGACATAAGGTGCACATAGTGCGAAAAATTAAAAATAAGACGCCAAGTACGTTGTTTTTTTGCTGTTTAATCTGCACAGATGAAGATAACTGAATACCTTCAGTACCATGATAAGAGGGCTGGCGGAGTTTGTCAAGTAAGTTTTTGTATTTAATCCGTTTCTATGGCTTATATAATAATCATTATTGTGATATAAAACTTAGAATAATGCAATAGATACCTAATGTTTTAGCTATTAATTATATGTTGCACAAGAGCACATATTACAATACCATCCAAGTAGGTCAAAAATAAGGAGATTGTCATGAGTTTTACTTTACCTGAATTACCATATGATAAAACAGCTTTAGAGCCTTACATATCTGCAAAAACCTTAGATTTTCATTATGATAAGCACCATAAAGGATATTTAAATAAACTCAACGAGCTGGTTGAAAATACAGATTATCAACATGTGAAAATTGAGGAAATAATAACAAAAGTGCATGGTAATAGCGATAAAGTTCCCATATTTAATAACGCAGCGCAAGTTTGGAACCACACTTTTTATTGGAATTCAATGAAGAAGAATGGTGGTGGTAAACCTAAAGATGATGGTTTTCTGGCAAAAAAAATTCAAGATGATATCGGTGGTTTTGATAAGTTTTGTGGGGAATTTGCCAATCATGGAGTAAGCCAATTTGGTAGTGGATGGGTATGGTTAATGCTCGAAAAAGGAAAGCTCAAAATCACCAAAACTCCAAATGCAGATTTGCCATTAATTTATGGCCAAGTTCCATTACTCACTATGGATGTCTGGGAGCACGCCTATTATTTAGATTGTCAAAATCGTAGAATTGATTACATAAAAGTTTTCCTTGACCATTTGATTAATTGGGATTTTGCAGAAGAAAATTTAAAAAAGAATACATAAGATGAATACACCTCAGGTAACAAAATTAGATAATGGTCTGCGCATAATAACTGAGCAGGTGCGTGATGTTGATTCCGTAGCTTTAAGCATACGAGTTGGTGTTGGCAGTAGAGCGGAAAGTGCAAATCAAAATGGAATATCCCATTTTCTAGAACACATGGCTTTCAAAGGAACGAAGACAAGAACTGCGTTTGAAATTGCAAAAGCTTTTGACGACATAGGTGGGGTTTTCAACGCCAGCACCGGTAGGGAAAGCACCACCTATTATGCAAAAGTCCTCAAGAAAGACATAAAAACTGGTATTGATATATTAATAGATATATTGATGAATTCAACATTTCCAGAAGATGAATTGGAACGTGAGAAGGGCGTTGTAATACAAGAGATTTTTCAAACTAATGATTCACCAAGTGACATTGTTTTCGATAAATATTTTGAGGCAGCTTATAAAGATCAACCTTTTGGCAGGTCAATCTTAGGCACGCAAGATACTGTAAAATCTTTTACTCGAGGAGATCTAGATAATTACATAAATGAACATTACTTTGGCGAGAATATGCTATTTACCGTTGCAGGAAATGTTGAACATGAAGAAGTTATTGCATTAACCAAAGATTTTCTCTCAAAGATTCATTCTAAAAAGCTGAAAAAAAGCCAAAATGCGAGCTGTACTGGTGGTGAGTATTTAGAACATCGTAAATTAGATCAGGTACACTTGCTAATTGGTCTACCTAGTGTTTCTCGCCATGACGATAAATATCACACGTTTCAAGTGCTTGATTCTATATTAGGGAGCGGAATGTCATCACGTCTGTTCCAGGAAGTAAGGGAAAAGCAGGGATTAGCTTACTCTGTTTATTCATTTAATTCCAGCTACACTGATACAGGGATGTTTTCCATTTTTGCTGGCACAGATAGTAGTAACTTAGATAAGCTTTTAAAATCTATGACGACAGAGTTGAAGAAGCTGTCTACAGATAATCTGAGGGAAGAAGAAGTAAATAGAGTGAAAGAGCGAATAAAATCCCAAATTTTAATGTCACGCGAAAGTGTTAGCTCACGCGCTGAAACATTGGGGCACTACTATGGTAACTATAATAGGTACATCAGTAAAAATGAATTAATAGAAAAAATTAGTGCAGTTACCACTGCTAACGTAAAAAAAGCAGCAAAAGAATTGTTATCTCAGCATGAAAAAACCACTCTAGCTGCAATTGGAGAAATTAAATCATTGCCAAGTTACGATAAAGTGGTTTCTATGCTTAAAGCTTAGCGCATTCTATTATATTGATTTGGCTGCTTTACAATATAATTTAGCACAGTGATTAAAGAAGTGTAAGTTGAAACAATGTGCCATGAACCGGATATGCAAGAAATTATACGAATCTTCGACCTCCTCTTTCAATAATATTATTATTTCTATTTTGCGTAACTTTTTCCGTATAATTTTTAGGAGGTACTGGTGGTGCAAGTGGTTTTTTGCTTACAGGGTTTGAGTCTATACCTTTCTTTTGCCGATGATAGTTCCGTGCTTCTTGAACGGTCTGAAATATAGACTCTCCATCATTACAGTTTCCTCTCACAGAGTTTGAGTTTATGTCTTTCTTTTGCGGAGGATAATTCGATGCCTCTTCACGAGTCTGGAATATAGGCTCTCCATCATTATAGTTTGAGTTTATATTTTCCTTTTGCGAACCAGCGTTCAATAATTTCGATATCTCTCGCCCTAGCTGATCACCTTTATAATTATTGTTAAGATCTTTGATTTTCTCTTTTTTCTCGATTATTTGAGCTAAGGACTCGACAATAATATCTTTGTTTATTCTTGAAGCATCTATTGGCTTACTTCCTTTGACAGTAATTTCACTACTTCCTTGCTTACTACTTACATTATAGCCCTGCCCTTCAATTTTTGTTGCCACTTCTCTTTTAAATAAATTGCAAATGGCATCTATTATTTCTTGAGCACAATCTTTAAAAAAAGCTTTGATTGCCTTGAATTCTTGTGCTAAGGAAACGATTTGAATATGTGCGTATTTTTTACCTGGTGATAACTCTTCAGCATTCTGGTGTATAGATTCTATTTGCTGAGGGTCAAGCATCATTGCATGACGTTTTGAGCGTGTTGGGTTTGCTTGTGTTTCGGATGACGACATGTCCTTAATATCTTGTTTTTTATTCTCACCATCAGCAACCATACCATCACTTGATTTCCTTTTTTTAGGAGGCAATGGTGGTCGATTTTCATTGTTCTGATATATAGGTTCTTTTGGTACCGTTTCAGACAATGATCTCTGAATATCTTGAAGATTTTGGTATATAGGTTCTTCCTTCTTCAAATTTTCATAAATTGGTTCTTGCACTAAGTTAGCATTGACAAACTCCTGTACTCTTTCTAGATAACCAACATTTTTATCCTCTTTAGGTACTCGCACACCTTCAAATTTGATTTTTTGTATCTCTTCAATACTCAGCCCATTTTTTTCAAGCCATTCCTCTCTTTTACTCATTGATGCAACAAACTCATTAATCTTTTGAATATTTTTTACATCATCATCAACTAGCATGACAGTTTTTGGCAACTCACCATGTTTATCCTTATACTCCACAATTGCCTTACAGATGTGTAAATTTTTTCCAACTTGATTTTTTTGTTCTTTGAGACCTTTTGGAAGCTCATTATCATAATCTCCTGGAAACCCACCAAATACAGAAATACCGCCTGCTTGTTCTTTAGATAAACCCAAATGATTCTCTACAACCCTTCTCACAGCGTCTGAATATCCTGTATACGATGCGATATTAACTTTCACTCCATTTGAAAGTGCAGATTGCAACACAGATTTTAATGTCTCCTTATTTTTTACTCCGCCTGTATTCTTTAGAAAATTTCCTATATCAGTATCGTTCACTGCATATTCTGCACCAGAATTGAAATCACTTTTTTTGAACCCGGAGTGTTTACCGGAGAAAATATTATGCATGTGTCCATTAGTAATAGTGTTATCAAAATCAAATATTAATAGGGTATTATTTCCTTTAGCCATATCTTCACCTCTAATCCTTACAAATCATACGGGTAGAGACTAACATTAATAGATTAATTATTTATTATAACCTTTCTAATTAATAGTGTGATAAATAAAGTAAATATAACAAGAAGTAAAAATCAACGGCATAAAGAAAAGACTTAAAGAGAGGCCAAATCAAAGTGCAATGGTATTTCACTAATCCAATTATTTTTCTCTTGATCTAGCCTATCATCCAATATTGCCTGCCTTATAGATGCCATTAACTTATTCATGAAGAAAACGTTATGAATGGTAACGAGTGTGTAAGCCAGGAGCTCTTTAGCTTTCAGTAAATGGTGTATATAAGCTCTTGAATGCTTTCTGCAGGTAAAACATAAGCAGTCACTTTCAATTGGGTTATTGTCCAGCTCGAATTGTTGATTTCGCAAATTAATATGCTCTTTGCACTTTGAAGAAATAGAATCTCTATTTTTTACTTTAATAAGCGCACCACCATGCCTTGCTAAACGGGTTGGATGCACGCAATCAAACGTATCAATTCCAAGACTAACTCCGCGAAAGATGTCCACAATTCCACCAATACCAAGCAAATGAGTAGGCCTATCTTTTTTCAGATGGTCCATAGTGAAAGAAACTACATCGTACATCTGCTCTTTACTTTGACCAAGTGATCCACCTATTGCTTGACCAAAAAATGGCAAATCGTTAATAAAATTACAACTTTCTCTACGTAAATCTTGATATACTCCGCCTTGACTAATTCCATACAGTGCCTGCTTGCCATTATTGTTTTTTTCAAATTCATTTAAAGAACGTTCAGCCCATTTGTGGCTCATGAGCATTGATTTTGCTGTGTATTCTTTGCTTATGTGAAATGGAGTACATTCATCTAAGACTAAGACTAAATCTGCACCTAGTTTCTGTTGAATTTGTATAGACTTTTCAGGAGTCAAGCAATAAGTTTTACCATTAATGTAAGAACGAAAAATTGCCCCATCCTCATTAATTTTGATCAGAGTTTTTTGTTTTTTTCTTATTCCTTTTATCTCTTCCGAAACTGATCCGTGCCCTAAGCTAAATATCTGGTATCCACCAGAATCAGTGAGCATTGGTCCACTCCATCCCATCATCTTGTGCAAACCACCAAGTTTTGCTACGGTATCTTCCCCTGGTTGGAGCATTAGGTGATAGGTGTTGGAAAGTATTATCTGAGTACCTGCTTCACTAATTCTCTCGATATCTGCAGCTTTAATTGCAGCTTTTGTTGCACAGAATATAAAAGCTGGTGTTTCTACGCTTCCATTTGGAGTTTTAATTGTTCCAACTTTTGCAGAACCTGATTGCTTGATTATCTTGAATGCAAATTCTTCTTTCATCTATTTGCCTGAAAGTTCTGTTATGATGTTTTCTACTTTCTCAGGAGTAAGATTTTCATAGAAGTCATTATTGATCTGCACAACGGGAGCATTAACGCATGCACCTAGGCATTCAACTTCTTTTAAAGTGAACAAATTATCTTTAGTAGTCTCACCGATATTGATTCCAAGTTTTTTTTTAAAGGTATTTAAAACTTCTTCACTATTGCACAACCAGCAAGGAGTTGTTCTACAAATTTGTATTAGATATTTGCCTACTGGTTTTAAATTATACATGGTGTAAAAATTTGCCACTTCATATACACGAATATGTGGAATATGCAGCATATCAGCAACATAACGCATAGCAGATTCAGAAACCCATCCGCATTGCTCTTGAACCAGGTATAGTAAAGGCATGACAGCACTACCTTCTCTACCTTTGGGATACATCTCTATAAACTTTTCCGCTTTCTTAAGGTTTTCTGATGTAAAACTAAACTGCTCTTCTTTTTCTATCATTCATGAGACTCGTGTAAACTTTACAGATTATACCTGTAGAACCAATGATTGCAATTGTTGGTTTTTTGAGAAATAGCATTTTGCAGTATCATACTACCCATACTGCCCAACTTGTAAATTCTTTTGGCTTGGCCATAGGATCCAGTTAAAAAATCTGATCATGCGCTAACTTCAATTGTTTCATAAGTTTGTTTTAGTAAATCTCAATTATTTTAGCTACAGCTAACTACTTTAAAAAAATGCTTAAGAAATTATAGTATATTATTTATAAATACACTATCCTTGACATTTATTATAAATGTTGTGTATAATAAACTATATTTATTAAAAAGAAACTGGTGAAGAGAAATTTAAAAATTTTCTCACATCACTAGATAAAGAAAATCTTCAAAAGCATGCCACAACTATTTACAGAAATTACGAACAAAGTTACAATGAAAAGTATTTCATGTACAACAAAATTGGTTCTGGTGCAGTAGTAATAGGATCTTGTGCTCTCATTCTGCTATCTCGATATTTCGATCTAAGAGAAAAAGTGCAAAAACCACTTGAATACATGGCACTTGCAGCAATTGTTATCTTTGGAGTTGGATTTCTATACTCACTTTATCAAGAACATGAATATAAAGCCTCCAACAAAAAGGGAGAATATGTATCAGATCACGAAAAACATAAGGAGCTTCCTGAGGTTCAAACAATTATAGATGAGCTAAAGGCAGAAGCCCTATTAGGGAGTAAAAAAGAAATTTAGCCAAAACTTAAGATTCCGCTACTTGTTAGCGGAATCTGCATAAGACATAACGAATAAAAATTTACCTTTAAATATAGATTATAGGGTTTTGAGAACTCCACCTTCCTTTCATCTATAAAACTTCTTAGCCATTTTCGAGCCTATACTTACTTTTTAGTATAAAATAAAGACGTTAATTTTTTAATTTTAGTTAAAATTTTCATTGACATTAACACACAGGAGTAATCATAATAGCATTTTATTAATATTTTAAATAAAATTATGTCTATATTAGGAAGATTGCTCGGGATCAACTCAAATACACCGGAAGTTAAAGAAGCGGTAGGTTTTAACCCAGCAAACGTAGGGTTGATTGAAGGAGATGGAGTCGCTTATGGACTTAGCTATCAAGATAATGGTAATGGGAGCAGTAAAGTAAAATTACTTATTAGTCCATTATATCAATCAAAAACATACGAATGGGGTACAAATGTCAGCGTAGTAAATGAATTCAAAGATCAATTGTCTCTCACATTAATAGAAGATTCAGCTGAAACAGATAAAGTTGGAATTGTCTTTCCTGAAGAAGGAATTGGCGAAGAAGGAGAAAAATACGTTAAAGGCTTATCTTTTAACACTTACGGAATTAAACAATCAGTTAATACTCCTTCAGTTGAACATTTAGGTAAAACAAAATTACAAAAGAATATTGATAATAATAGTCTTGCAAATGTGGGCAATAGTTACTTTCAACCAAAAGCAGTGAAAGTTGGTAATGGTGATGTAATTGTAATTGCTCATAACTTAAAGGATCAAATTTTAGTTTCTTGGTACTTAGAGTCAAATGGAAGTGGAAAATTTAAAGCATTAAATGGAAAAAGTGGTGTTACAGAAAGAAAATTGTTCAATTTTGATAATCCGGGGCAATTGGCATTAAATGGAAACACGATGCTTTATGCGCAAGTGAGCAGAAAAATTATTGGGGATCAAGAGGTGAGAAAAACACGTATTTTCAAATTTGATATGGCTAAAGTGGTTGAGGATCTGAAAAGTAGAAAGGAAGATGAATGTTTGCTTGGTAAGAAAAATTGTCAGATAAATACAGCGTCATCTTTTTCTAGTGAATATGAAATAAGCTTTTTGCAGTATGTAAAGCGAACTGAAGGCAATGATCTAGTTGCCTTTCTTGCAGAAGACCGGTTGTCTGATAAACAAACGTTACATTTAACAAGTCTTGTTAAGAATGGATCAAAATCGAACTTTACTATTTGCGAATTTGCAGATTCTATAGAGCAATTGTACGTTAAAGACAATGGTCAAGACAGTTTTATTGTAACTGCAATAAGTGAAGAAAACATCGCAATTTTCAATCATCAAAGATTTGAAAAACCTTCTAAGGTAACAATAATACCGGCAAGTAGTATCAAAACTCTCAGTGATTTTGTTGATATCATTAACGGTCGATTGACACCTGATATCATTTCTAGTAGTACCGTGGCTCCTGTAACTATTACAGAAACGGTTGTGACTTCTAAGAAAACGCTGACTGCTGCAATTACTAGCACAACAGAAACCGACACTGTAAAGACTACCAAATTAACAACAGAAGCATCAACTACCGTTGCACCTACTTCTACAATAAGTAAACCTTCAACAGAGTCAACGACTCAAACAAGTACAGTAACAGTGGAGCCAACAACAGAAGCCGTTGCACCTACTTCTACAATGAATAAACCTTCAACGGAGTCAACGACTCAAACAAGTACAGTAACAGTGGAGCCAACAACAGAAGCCGTTACACCTACTTCTACAATGAGTAAACCTTCAACGACTCGAACAAGTACAGTAACAATGGAGCCAACAACAGAAGCCGTTACACCTACTTCTACAATGAGTAAACCTTCAACGACTCGAACAAGTACAGTAACAATGGAGCCAACAACAGAAGCCGTTACACCTACTTCTACAATGAATAAACCTTCAACGGAGTCAACGACTCAAACAAGTACAGTAACAGTGAAGCCAACAACAGTAGCAAAAACAACTACTACTTCACAAGTGACCACGGTTGCTACAACGTCAACTAGTGTGCCAATAATAAACTCAGAGAAAACTATACAAACAGTATTTATACCAAATCTCATAAATAAGTAGGCAAATAACTCACAGAACAAATGGTTTTGATCGAACTTTCCGTAATATTACGAATGAATGCACATACAGTATCCTCCAATAAACTAACAGAGTCATATATTCTATTTTTAATGAGATTGTCTTTCAAATATTGCCATAAACGCTCTACTGGATTTAACTCTGGTGAATATGGAGGTAAATAGATTAAGGTAATATTTTGTGGTATTTTTAAACCTTTGGATCTATGCCATCCTGCACAATCCACAACAAGAAATGCCTCCCTTGTTCCTAAATATTGTGACATCTGCTCAAGGAATATATTCATACAATCAGTATTGACGTTTGGTACGAATAAGCTAGAACTCTCTCCATTTCTAGGATTAACTGCACTATAGAGATAAAAGTTTTGCCTACCTAATTTTACCTTAACCTGTGTCCTAATGCCTTTTTTAAACCACCCGTGTCCAATCTTTGAATGTGTGCCAAACCGCAACTCATCGAAGAAAAATAGCTCTTTTTCGGGATACGTGACAATAGTTTCATTAAGATTTTTTTTTAAACTCTTCTTGTTTATTTTTATCCTGTTTATTGTGCACAGGCCTTGGAGTAATATACGAAAAACCTAACTTTTGCATCAGTCTATGTGCTGTAGACTTACTTACCTCAATAGAAAACATTTTCTCAATTATGATTTTTAATTTCTTAGCCGTTAGGTTGGCTCCTTCTTCTGCTATGACATTTTTAATTTCTTCTTGCTGCTTGTAGCTCAACTTCGGCTTTACTCCACGTCCTGGTTGTATTTTAAACGCATTGACTCCTCCTTCCTTAAATCTTGTAATCCACTTCATCAATGTAGTTCTAGTAATTCGGTATATTTGAGCAACTTTTGTTATTCCATATTCTTTTGCAGATATTATTGCCTGTAATCTTCTTCCTATCTCTCCTCTTATGCCGTGCTTCTTTAATTCCAGGTTACACTTATTATATAATTCTTCTCCTATTGCTTTACTTTTTCCTGCCATAACTCCCCACTAATTCTTAAATTATTCTATTTTAGAAATTTTTCTTTATTCGTCTATTTATTTTTAGGAATTGGTATTAGTATACCAAGTACTAGAACAAAAGAGTCAACAACTCCTATATTTACCACGACTTTACTTCCTCAACCTACTTCTTCACCACAGCCTACTCAACTTGCTATAGGGTCTAATAGGGCAGGAATGATAGGAGGATCTTTGATTGGAACAATAGGTATTGCTGGAATTATAGGATTTATAGCATATAAATGTATTAAGAAATATCACGGTTATTATAATGCTGCTCATGTGTTAGAATTAGCTGATTTGGAATCGCATTCAAATAGCAGCAATGAAGAAATTTTTTTCACCCATAGCAGAACAAGCAGTGATAATAACATATCTATACAAACTACGTATCAATCTGAAACAATGCTAAACAGTATATCAGTAGAAAGTAGTAGTCGAGCAAGAAGTAGCTCGTCGTCTTCAAGCGGTGGACCAGGCTCTTGACTAACTGAAGCGGAGTCTAAAAGTGAAAAAAGCTTATCTTGGGATAGCAATGATGTGCCGGAATATCACCTTTAGCTATTTGTCTGAATGTTTTTAATATGTAGACTGTTAGGAAATTGTCTTTTGCTTTTGTGATTTTCATGTTAAAGTATAATTCCTGGGTGAAATAAGTAGCTGCTGTTGTGTGATAAACATAGCAGAGGAAAGTCCGGGCTCCAAGGAAAAATAGTGACGGGTAACGCCCGCCGGAGGCAACTCCAGTTATAGGGCTACAGAAAATTACCGCCTAAAATATTTTAGGTAAGGGTGAAAAGGTGTGGTAAGAGCACACCATGGCAATGGCAACATTGGTAGTCGAGTAACCAACACTAGGAGCAAGATTAAATAGAAGTAGATTTTATGTTTTTCTCATATCTACTCGGGTAAATCGCATGAGGTAAATGGTAACATTTACTCCAGATAAATAGCTACATAAACAGAACTCGGCTTATATTTCACCTAGGCGTCACATGATACATGCGATATAAGCCATGCTATATTTAAGTGTAGGCATTTCATGCGTTGTCCTTCACTTGTTCTGCTTGATAGCCATCACTACTTTCGCCTACATTAACATTAGAATATTCTTCATCATCAATATACTCTTTCAGAACATACCCTCTGCCCCAAACGGTTTCTATGTGGCTTTTTCCATCATTTGCACTTTCAAGTTTCTTACGTAATTTGCACATAAAAACATCAACTATCTTGTTATCTGAAGGTTCATCCAAGCCATTGTAAAGATGATTTAAGAACATTTCTTTTGTTAGTACTGTTCCTTTACGCAGTGCTAGCAATTCTATCATAGAATACTCTTTATTAGTAAGGTGAACCGTTTTACCTTTCACCTCAACAATCCTGTGATCAAAATTGATATTTATATTACCAATCTTTATCACCGATTCAGGATGGCCTTTAGTACGACGCACTATGGCCTTAATTCGAGCTAATAACTCGCTTTTATGAAATGGCTTGGTTAAGTAATCATCTGCACCATACCCAAGCCCTTTAGCTTTGTGATTGACAGCGGATATACATGAAAGTATTAAGACAGGAACTTTGATTTTTGCACTTCTTAGTCTTAACAATATATCATATCCGTCAATATCACCAGGCAAGTGTATATCTAAAATAACTAGGTCATAGTAATCTCCGTTTGAGGAAACCATATTATTGTTATAATCTTGTGCAGAAGTAACAACGTCACAGAAGTGTCCATCAGAAGTTAAGGCATTAACCACAGTCTTTGCACTTACTTGATCATCTTCGATTAATAATATACGCATATTTTACACCCCATAAATAATTTATAATTTTAGTAATATATATAACTAAGGAAAGTAATAAATCAAATTTTTATTAACAAATGATCAAAATTACACTTATTAATTAATAATAAATATATTGTTCCAAAGTTATATAAATAGATCTAAAATATAATAGATATACCATGGTAGTAATAATATTTTTAGTAAATATTGAATTAAAGTTACTATTATTAAAAGAATACTTCGGTTAATAAATATTTAACTATTCTATATGTCTGTGTTATATTTTTAATTTACTTATCCTACTGTTTTAAAGTATAAGTAATACTTTCAGGAATATTGTGTGGCAATATCAATTTTAGGTGCTGGTGCATGGGGTACAGCAATCGCAATTTCATTAGGTAGTAAGAAAGATGTGATTTTGTGGACTCGCAATGAAACTACATTTGAATCAATCAACGGGAAAAGAGAAAGTGACAAGCTACCCGGTTGTCGAATTTCTGATAATGTGTCAGTAAAATTGGCTATTGAAGACACAATTAATGCTTCAGTAACAATCCTCGCTGTTCCCACTCAATCTCTGAGGGAGGTATGTCAGCAATTGCATAATTGTAATCTGAAAAAAGATGTAGCAATAATTTTAGCTTGTAAGGGAATAGAAAAGTCTACATTAAAATTACCTAGTGAAATAGTAAATGAAGTTTTACCTAACAATCCTATTGCTATTTTTTCAGGCCCTAGTTTTGCTGTAGAAGTTGCAAGAAAATTACCCTATTCAATGGTTCTTGCATGCCGAAATAACATATTGGGTTCAAAGCTAGTATCAGAACTACAGCAAGAAAATGTTAAATTACGCCTTAGTAGCGATGTTATAGGGATACAGGTTTGTGCAGCGTTAAAGAACGTTTTTGCTATAGCGTGTGGGATTGTTCTAGGTAGTAAACTTGGGTTTAATGCTCATGCAGCATTGATTACGAAAAGTATGAGCGAAATTAAGGCTTTATACTCAGCAAAAGTTGGTAACGGTAATGTGGATATAAATACACTACTTGGGCCGGCATGTCTGGGTGACCTAATTATGACATGCACATCCTTGAATTCAAGAAACCTATCTTTTGGGTTTAAAATAGGTAATAGTGACAATGGCTTTAATGTTCAGCAGATTTTGTCAGAAGGCAAGTCAGTGATTGAAGGTTTTAGCACTGCTGAGCCCATATTTAATTTAGCAGGAAAGCTAAAGATAAAAATGCCTATATGTGAAGCGGTCTATAGATTATTGTATGAAAGCGCCTCTATAGAGGATACTATTTCTGTTCTTGTAAATTAGTTTTGTACTTTGGTGTATTGTGAAATTTTTATATAAATTGATATCAACATGGTGGCTGTCTGGCACAGTAAAAAAAATGCCAGGTACCGTAGGCAGCTTAGCTTCTTATCCAATTGTTCCTGTAATACTGAGTAACAGAATTTTAGGTGCAGCAATTATTTTTTTTTTATTTTTGATTGGACTATGGTCTATAGGCAATTATATAAAACACTACGAGACTTCATGTGATCCAAAAGAGGTAGTAATTGACGAAGTAGTTGGTCAATTGCTGACAATACTTTTAGTTTCGATATTGTTAAGCCAAGAGATGAATTGCTCTTCATTGTTGTTGTGCTTTTTTTCTTTTAGGTTTTTTGATATAATAAAAACGTGGCCTATAAATTTGATCGATAAAAATACCAAAGGTCCTTTAGGTGTTATGCTAGATGACATTATAGCTGCAATTTTAGCCTGTGTTCTTATAGGAGCCTTTTATTGTTTATTGTTGATGTATGCAGGATAAAAAAATTTATTATTCAAGCTTAATTGTTCAAAATTTAAAGGATTATATACTGTACACAGCAAATTTATCTGAGTGGGAAGTACACGATGAATTTGATAACGTTACATTTACAATAAATGGTACTAGGGAGTCATTATTTAATTTTGTGTTCTGTGGAGATCAATGTACCGAGCTTTCTATACAAAAAACTCTAGATTATCTCAGAACAAGAGATATAGAAGCAACATGGGTAATAAATTCACATATGAAAATAAGAGATATTTTAGAAAAGTGTGAAATAAAACACGTTAGCACACCAAAAAAAGCTTTACTTAATATGAAAAATTACTTTTTACCTGCTGATGTTATTCCAAACTTGAGGTTAAATGCTGTAAATGGTAGCGACCTCTTAGAACAGTTAGATTTACACACTTCTAAAATTTTTTATCATGGCGTTGGAATTGTCAGCACATTTTTTCGCGGATTATCAAATTATGATGATAAAAACTCAAGATTAAGATTTTTTCTTGTAACACTAAATAGTGAAATTATTGGGACATGCGGTCTTTATGTTCAAGACAGTGTAGCTGGTTTTTATAGTGATGGAGTTTTACCAATTTACAGGAATCGTGGAATAGGTACCCAAATGGTTTTAGAAAGAATAAAGATAGCTAAACAGCTTGAATGCAAATATATAGTAGCACATTGTATGAAACCTTCTGTAAACCTTTATAAGAGATTGGGCTTTCAGATGTTAGGCAATCTTTACTTATATAACTCTTCAGCATAATTCTGAGCGGTTACAAGTGTTTACATCTGTTTTAGAAGTGCTATGTTTTTTTTGTATGAAGTGGTTTTAATATTGATTCTAATATTATTCTTTCTCTCTTATTCTAAATTAAAAATTAGTAATAAGATTAAGAACTTACAACATCGAAATGTTATCATAAATAATTTAATTGATACTGTGAATGATGGGTTTTATATTTGGGATGCAAAAAAGCGTATAGAAAAGTTCTCTCCCAACTTACTAATTTTGCTTAATACTGTTTTTTACTCATTTAATGAGTTTGTGAATTTTTTTGAGCAATCAGAAAGTTTAATTAAAAATTTTGCTGAGGCAAAGGAAATAAATAAATCTTTTACTCTAGATTTAAAGTCAAAAGACAGTGAGGTTTATTGCATATGTTATGGTAGAAGCATAATAGATGATTCTAACAATGTGATTGGTGTGCTGTTATGGATAAGGAATGTCTCAGACTGTAAAATAAAAGCTCACGGACTTGAGCTAGAAAATAGTAAGCTTACACAAGAAGTGGAGAGCTATAAAAATGTTTTCAACTCTTTACCATTTCCAATACTAAAATATAACAAGAATAGAAAGGTAGAATTTTATAATTTGTTTTATGATAAATATGTAGATGGCTCTAAGAAATTTGCTATTACCAGTAGCGCTCATAGCACAAAACCAGGAAGGCATGTCGTAACTTACAAGAACGAACCTAAGGTTTTCGATTTTGTTAAAATTCCAATACAAGGTTCTGGTAGCATAGTAATGTATGGGAAAGATGTTAGTGATGCAGAGAAATTATATACTGAATTAAACAGTTATTTAGCTACACAGAAAAATTTGCTTGAGAGGTTGCCGGTTGCTATAGTAATATATAGTAAGAATCAAAAGCTAAAATTTTATAATAATGCTTTCATAAAAACCTTTCAATTTGACCCAAAATTTTTGGCATCTTACCCAACTTATCATGAAGTTATGCTTTACCTCTTCGAATCTAAAAAGCTTTTAGAAAAAGAGGATTTTCAAACTATTAGTAACCAAAGACATGAGTTATTCAAAAAATTATTTGCATCGTATGATGATACGATGCATTTCACGAATGGAAAAGCGTTCAGGGTATTAACAATACCCTACGCTTCGGAAGGTTTGCTGTTCTCTTACGAAGAATGCAAAAGATGATACTTAAACTCCTTCTTTCTCTACCATGAGCTGTTTTACTTTCGCTATTGCTCTTGCTGGATTAAGTCCTTTAGGACAAGTTTTTGTGCAATTCATTATTGTATGACAACGATACAACTTGAATGGGTCGTTTAAAACATCAAGTCTTTCACCTGTCTTATTATCACGGCTGTCAGCAATCCATCTGTAGGCTTGTAATAGTATTGCTGGTCCTAAAAATTTATCACTATTCCACCAGTAGCTTGGGCAACCAGTCGAACAGCAAGCACATAATATACAGTCGGACAAGCCATCTAATTTTTTTCTATCTTCAGGAGATTGAGAGTATTCTTTATTTGGTAGGGCAGGCTTATCTGCTTGTAACCAAGGTTTAATTGATTTGTATTGCTCATAAAATTGGCTCAAGTCCGAGACTAGGTCCTTTATCACATACATGTGAGGTAATGGATATATTTTTACATCACCTTTTATATCGTGTATAGATCTAGTACATGCAAGAGTATTGGTTCCGTCAATATTCATGGCACAAGATCCACATATGCCTTCTCTACAAGAACGTCTGAAAGTTAAAGTCGAATCTATTTCATCCTTTATTTTTATTAATGCATCAAGTACCATAGGGCCACAACTATCCATATCAATAAAAAATGTGTCTATTCTAGGGTTTTTCTCGTCATCAGCAGACCAACGGTAAATTTGAAATCTTCTGATGTTTTTTGCTCTAGCAGGAATAGGATAAATTTTGCCCTTTTGATTAATTTTAGAATTCTTTGGCAAAGAAAACTGAACCATATCACTTACCTTTTATTGTTTATAGCTAAAACCCTTTGTAGATAACATATTTTATTATCATCTACTATATTTTTATTAAATTCCTTTTAAATCGCGCACATATTGTAGCCAAGCGAAGCTAAAATTTCTCTTTCTAGATTTTTCATTATAATTTCTTCATCTTTTTTTTGGTGATCATGACCAAGTAAATGCAGTAATCCATGCACTAACATGTGTGCAATGTGAGCAAGAATAGGTATACAATACTCATGCGATTCTCTTTTTATTGTGTCTATTGAAATTGCTATGTCTCCTAAATCGCACTCATTAGACAATTGTTCACACGGAAATGATAGTACGTTAGTTGGCTTATCCATTTCTCTAAATTTTAAATTAAGTTGATGTAGCAAGTCATCATCAGCCAGAGCTATTGATATATTTGGTTTATAGTGGTCTATTTTTAATTCTTTTAGAGAAGCATTGATGACACCTAATACAAAATTTTTAGGATTTTCTATAATGCTGCACCATTTCTTGTCAAGAATATTTACTTCTAACATTCACTCATCCTTATTACTTCATTCCATTCAATTTCCGAAACTGGAGCAATTGATAAACGTGGTTGTTTTAATATAGACATATTTTTCAAAAGTGGGTTTTGTTTTATATTATTTAACGTTACTTGGTTATTTAAAGGTTTCAAAAACTTTACATTCACTAATCCGAACTTGGGATCATTAATATGATAATACTCTTTAAATACTTCAACGATTCCAAGTATTGCTTTCTCTTTACCTGTATGATAAAAAAACGCAAGATCGCTTACTTTCATAATTTTCATGTAATTTTGAGCTTGATAATTGCGCACGCCATCCCACTCAACTACCTGCTCCTTTTCCATTTTTTGCCATGAATATTCACTTGGCTCTGACTTGAGTAGCCAAAGTTGCATTATTTTTTTCTTCTTAAATAAGCCGGTATATCATAAACATTGCTGCCCCATTTAGCTCCTTCGCTTACCTGTTCAGTTGGTTTTGTTTCCAGTGTTTTGTCTTGCGTACTTTCACTGTGACTATAGGGCCACTTAAATTTCTCTTTCTCTGAGTCTTCGCTCTGACTTATAGGTGAAGTTTCTGACTTATTATTGCGACCATCAATGCCAGTTGCAAGAACAGAAACTCTAACTCTTCCCTCCATCGCTTGATCAAAAGTAGCACCAAATATTATATTTGCATTTTCATCTACTTCTTCACGCACTCTATTGGCTGCAGCATCAACTTCAAACAGAGTCATATCTCCGCCACCAGTAATGTTAATTAATATTCCTTGCGCACCTTTCATTGATACATTGTCAAGCAATGGATTGGATATTGCAGCTTCCGCAGCACTAATTGCTCTATCTTCTCCTTCTGCCTCTCCGGTGCCGATCATCGCTTTGCCCATCTCGCTCATTACTGTTTCTATATCAGCGAAGTCAAGATTAATAAGCCCTGGCATGACCATCAAGTCAGTTACTCCTCTAATGCCAATATGCAGAACATTATCAGCAAGTTTAAATGCATCAGAAAATGTAGTTTTTTCATTTGCAATTCTAAATAAATTCTGATTTGGAATGACAATAAGTGTATCCACGTATTTTTGCAGTTCTTCAAGTCCAAGCTCTGCAATGCGCATGCGGCGCACACCTTCAAAACCGAACGGTTTAGTTACAACTCCAACAGTCAATATCTTTTTTTCTTTTGGCGCTCTATCCTTAACTGCAGCTCTTGCTTCTCTGGCTGCTTTTGCAATTACCGGTGCTGCACCGGTTCCAGTACCACCGCCCATTCCTGCTGTGATGAAAAGCATATGACTATCTTTTATATGCTCCATAATTTCATCGATTGATTCTTCTGCTGCACCTTTGCCAACATCAGGCAAAGCACCAGCACCAAGACCCTTAGTTAAATTAATGCCAAGCTGAATTTTTTTATCACATAACGACTTTTCTAGTGCTTGAGCGTCGGTATTTGCGACAACAAAATTCACTCCTTGCAAATTAGATTGGATCATGTTATTCACAGCATTTCCACCAGCACCACCCACTCCCACAACGGTAATCCTTGGGTGTAATATAGGTAACTCCGGCAGACTAAGATCAATAGACATTTAAATTACTCAAATTTAGCGAATTCACTTGATAGTAAGTTACCGCTTTTTTAATAATATGCAAATACTTTTCACTTCTATAGGCGTAAACAGTAAACGGGATTTACTTATTCTTAATATTTATACTAATAAGTGCTATTTTATAATTACTAGATTTTTGGATGATATTACTTCAAAAAAATAGAAAATGTTTACAAAAAGGGACAGAAACCTATCCCTTTTTGTTTTGTTGAAGTTATAATGTACTTTTTCCTTCTCCTTTCCATGCTTCAACCACAACATCTTTTAATTTTGAGGCAACTTGATATGTTCCATAAAGAACAGCAGCTGCAGCAATTGCCATTATGGCACCTGCAACTATCTGACCAGCAACACCTGTTCCGATAAATCCAGGTAATGAAGCAGCTATTGCTTGATTTGTCCCAACAAAGTAGCTGGCAGTCTTAGCAAGAAACCCAGAAGCTTCTGCTGCACTAACAAAGCCTGCTTTCATATGCATTGCTGTAAAGACAACACTTGCAACTGCAAGCGGAAATAATGCTGTTCTTAACTTATTATCCTTAATATACTCACCAAACCCACCAGCAGCACCTGTAACT
Organism: Wolbachia endosymbiont (group A) of Clivina fossor; assembly: GCF_964026865.1. Taxonomy (NCBI): domain Bacteria; kingdom Pseudomonadati; phylum Pseudomonadota; class Alphaproteobacteria; order Rickettsiales; family Anaplasmataceae; genus Wolbachia; species Wolbachia endosymbiont (group A) of Clivina fossor. The sequence goes on from NZ_OZ034707.1 coordinate 1,224,487, forward strand.
CTCCAGTGTCCATTATCAGGTTTTTTATATCCCTCTGAAATAGCGCGAAAAACACTATGTTCTCGTTCGTAATTATATTTTGTTAATACCATAACTCTACTCCTTAAATAGAATGTTAAAATTTCATTAAGGACAGTATATAATGAAACAAATTGTCTGTCAAGTAAACTAATTTTTTAATATATCCTTATTCTGTAATTCAGCGCTTCAGCAATGTGTGCTCTTTTTACTTCTTCACTTTTTGCAAGATCTGCAATGGTTCTTGCAACTTTTAATACGCGTGTGTAGCCTCGATTGGAAATGTAATTTTCTTTCAGTACGTATTTTAGCAATTCTAACCCTGCCTGATCTGGTTCAGTAAATTTATTAAATGCTTCACCGCTTACTTCTGCGTTACAACGAACATTCAATTTACTATAACGCTCAGTTTGAACTTTTCTTGCTGCTATCACTCTTTCTCTTATGATTTTAGTACTTTCTCCCTCCACAGAGATTTCAGGAGAGAGTATGCTAACGTTTGGCATTTCAATGCATATGTCTATTCTATCAAGCAATGGTCCTGATATTTTGTTTTTATAATCTGTGCCACACTTTGGAGCTTTGTTGCACGATCTACTTGCATCACCTAAATAACCGCACCTGCAGGGATTCATTGCAGCTATAAGTTGAAAATTGGCAGGGTAGGTTATGTGAGCATTTGCCCTTGCAACGGTAACTTTTCTATCTTCAAGTGGTTGGCGCAGAGAATCAAGCACAAGTCTTGGAAATTCAGGTAGCTCATCAAGGAATAACACGCCATTGTGAGCCATAGTGATTTCTCCAGGTTTTGCATTCTTTCCTCCCCCTATCATTGCTGGCATAGAGCATGAATGATGAGGTTCACGAAAGGGGCGAGTTACTTTGAATATTTCATTACCAGTTTTTGTTATGCTGGAAATAATATTAACATCAATCATCTCCTGTTCGGTCAAATCAGGCAGCAATCCTATAAAGCGCTTAGCAAGCATTGATTTTCCAGTACCAGGAGGGCCAACAAGAAGCATATTATGCCCACCTGCTGCTGCAATTTCAGCTGCTCTTTTTGCAACAACTTGGCCTTTGATATCCTTCATATCGGGAACCAATCTTTTTTCTTTGGGTGCATCACTATAATTAAAAATTACTGGCTGAATTAATTGCTCACCCTTAAAGTGTCTGATAATATCAGTTAATTTCTCTATAGCTAGAATTGAAACATTCTTTACCCATGAAGCCTCTACTCCATTTCCCCTTGGGCAAATTACTCCTTTATTTGCCTTTTTTGCATTAATTGCTGTTGGCAGTACTCCTGAAACTGGAATAACTCTGCCATCAAGAGCCAGTTCACCCATGATTATATAAGACTGAACTTTTTCAACTGGTATCACATTCATTACAACAAGTAGTCCAATAGCAATAGCCAAGTCATAATGACTACCTTCTTTCAGCAAATCCGCAGGGGAGAGATTAACTGTAATTCTTTTTGGAGGTAGTAGTAGATTGATTGAATTTAACGCTGCTCTGATGCGCTCTTTAGATTCCGCAACAGTTTTATCCGGCAATCCAACAATATTAAAAGCTGGAATACCATTTGCCATATGAATTTGTGCATTGACATTTACTGTGCTAATTCCCTGAAGCGCAACGGTATTTATATTTGCAATCATAATATATTATATAAAATTGTTAATATAATATATTAAAGAAGTGATGAAGTAAAGGCTACAGCAATTAAAGATGGCTTAACTTAGCAAAAAAGTGCATAGTATCCTATCACTTTGCTGATTACAAAATGTTTATAAGGATAATAACTTTTCTTTTGCTATACTCAAGCGCGGTTTTCTGTGGTGATTGTAATTTTAATTTACCATACTGTGGGCTCAGTTGTAATCTGGATCTATCATATAGAAATTTAAGTAATATAAAAAAATTGTTGAATAACGACGATAAGTTTGTTGCGCTTACGTTTGATGATGGGCCTTCCAACAATAGAGTAAACGATATTATTAATGTTCTGGAAAGCTATGAAGCAAAAGCAACGTTTTTTGTGCTTGGTGAACGTATAAATAAAAAAACATATGAGATAGTAAAGAAAATCCATGAAGCAGGTCATGAGTTAGGCAATCACTCTTGGTCGCATAGGAAGTTGACATCACTTTCAAGTGAGGAACAATTGCAAGAATTGGAAAAGACAAATACAGCAATTAAAAATGCAATAAAACAAGATGTAAAATGGTTTCGCCCGCCATATGGATGTCATGACGATAATCTGATTGAAAATACTAATAAATTGGATATGTATTCGATATTATGGACAGTTGATTCGCTAGATTGGCAAGGTGATAAACCAGAAGCTTTAGTTGAAAGAGTTTTAAGTAATGTACATAATGGGGCAGTTATACTGTTTCATGATCACAATAACAGATCAAACACAATTGAAGCTTTACCTCATATTATTAAAATACTGAAAAAATCGGGTTACAAGTTTGTTACCTTAAGTGAGTGGGAGGAAAGGGTTTGTAATACGGTAAAAGCCAGAAGTGTAACAATAAAAGAGGGGGAAAAAGTGCGTTTTGAAGGAATGTTATGTGGACAAAAAACAAAGTCTTTAACCGCAGAGCATTCATATTAGGTGGTATTCAGCTTACCATTTCCGCTATTTTTAGCTATAGGTTATATAATTTACAAATACGAAACAGACAAAAGTACGAAGCACTATCTAATAGTAATAGAATAAGAGTCGCTACTATTATGCCTCAGCGGGGCAAAATTTTAGATAGGAATAGCACTGAACTTGCGGTAAACAAAATTTCGTATGTTGTTCTGTTTGATGGGCAAAAAACTTCTGGTGAGGAGGTCGATTTGCAAACATTATCAGAAGTCGAGTCTAAAATAGCAAGATCGTCAGAAACAAAAGTAACTGCTCTTTATAAACGTTATTACCCGTTTGGTTCAATATGTTCTCATGTAATTGGATATACAAAAAGACAGCAAGGCATAAACGAAGTAGGAATCAGCGGTATTGAATATACATATGATCATATATTGAAAGGCAAGTCAGGAAAATCTGAGCAGGAAATAAATTCTAAAAAACGCGTCATAAAAGAATTATCAAGCATACCACAACAAGACGGACAAGATGTACAGCTAACAATTGATATTAATCTGCAAGAGAAAATCGCAAAGGTATTTAAAGATCACCAAGGCTCCGCAGTGGTAATTGATGTAAGTAACGGAGAAATTTTAGCACTATATAATTCACCTTCTTACGATAATAATCTTTTTGCAAGTAGACTATCAAATGAGACTTGGGAAAGCTTGAATGCTCCTTCATTACCACTTGTGAATCGTGCATTGTCGTATCAAATTCCACCTGGTTCAATATTTAAAGTAATAGTTGCGCTTGCGGGTTTAAAAGACGGGATAATAACACCAGAAGAGAAATTCTCGTGTAAGGGCTATATGAAAATAGGTGAGCGGAAATTTCGTTGCCTGAAAAGCAAAGTCCATGGGTATGTATCTTTAAATGAGGCAATGGCATTATCATGCAACACTTACTTTTATAACATAGGAAAAAAAATAAGTGTAGACTCTCTGGTGGAAATGGCCAGAAAATTTGGTATTGGCGGTGGGTCGCTGATTGGAACGTTTAAGGAAGAAGCTCCGGGATTGTTGCCCGATAGAGATTGGCGCGCACGAAAACTATATTCGCAGTGGTATTTAGGTGACACTATCAACTTAGTTATAGGACAAGGGTATTTGCTTACAACACCACTGCAGCTTGCAGTTCTTGCAGCGAGGATTGCAACAGGAAAAGAGGTAATTCCCCACATTGAAATGAGTAATACAGTGCAAAATTTCCCTGACATTGATGTAGATTATGAGCATTTTAGCATAATTCGAAAAGCTATGTTTGACGTGGTGAATTCTAACTATAGAAAAGGGCTAAGCGGCATACAAATTGCCGGCAAAACCGGTACACCAGAGATAAACTCTAAGGGTGAAAGTCATAAGTTATTTATCGCTTATGGTCCTTACCATAACCCGCGCTACGCAATCTCTGTGTTTATAGAACACGGCAAAGCCCCGCGCCAAGATGTTGCTATGGCTAATGAGATATTTCAATACATGCTTGAAAAGTAACTATAAATATTATGGCTATTACTTGTCGTGTATTATCTTAATATAAACATTAATTTAGTCATAAACTATTGACGAATGATGATAATCTAGTTATTATTAAATTATCATTAACAAGTGAAGTAAAAAATGCGTACATCAAATCTTGGTCCTTTAATTGCTGTTTTATCATTATCTGCATTTAGTTTCACAGCTGGTCAATATCTTCCTTATGTTATTACAGCAATTTCTGGTTCCGGTGTTATTGCAACGGCTTCTTTAGCGATTTTTACTGTTTCTACAATTGTTGCGCTGGTTTCAACAGCATATCTTATTAAACGGGCCATTTCTATAGCTGGTAATGAGAAAAAAATAGATCTGAGTGGAAAAGAATTTGATCAGTCTGACCAACAACATACTGAATTTCCAGAACCAACAAAAAAATCTGTGTGTGAAAATGGTACTGATCTGAAGAATAAGTCAAGTACGCCTACTCTTTCACAACATCAGCTAACACTTGGTGTAGCAATTTCTAAAAAGCCGCTAACTGGTGCTGCACCACCACCTCCTCCGCCTCCACCAAATAGTGCACCGCCACCCCCACCTCCTCTACCAACTGGAGGTTTGAACAGTTGGAAGCCATCAAAGGATGATGATACTAGTGAAAGATCTCTTGGTGGTGCTTCACCAAAAAATGCTCTTCCTACTAAACTCATACCCCCAAAAGATAACAAGCAAGTAGCTGTTGATCATAATGCTATTATACAAGGAAAGGCAAAACTTAAGAAAGTAGATACTAATGCGCAAAGAAAAGAGGAACAAAAGCACGATGGAGGAATAGCTTTGATCCTTGCAAGAAGGGCGGGAATTGAATACTCAGATAGTGAAAGTGAGCGTTCTGGTTCTAGTAGGGATTCAGATTGGAGTTCAGATGAAGGCAAAGACAAACAGAAAGAGCAGAAAAAGAAGGTGCTGACAAAAAGCAGGAAAAAATCTACGCCTTCAAATTCCCAATCAGACGATGAAAAAGGAACAAGCACTTCCGAGAGTGGTTATAGATCTAATGATGTGGGTCAACAATATCCTAAAATTGCAGCTTTGCCAAGCCACCAACCAAATACAGAAAAGCCACCAATACCTCCTAAGCCTGCTAATTTACAAACAGGACCTCAAGCTCCTCCTGCAACAACAGTGACTGAGGTGAATAGTGAGGTGAAAGATCCATCTACTCTTCCTTTTAAGGATCGCAAGGCACAGTTTGAGGGCAAATGAATTTCTTCCATTTGCCCTCTTCATAAGTAGCTATACAACAAAGCCCACTGGGATCCAGAAAAAAGGATGGTGTCATCCAAGTAGCTGACACTGGTTCCTTTATGACGGCAGTGCCCAGACACTGGTTCACTCTATAATAGTATCATTCCAGTGCCCCTTTCTCCTGTCATCCGAGTAGCTCCTTTCTTGTCATTCCAGTGCTCCTTTTTTTGTCATTCCAGTGCGTGACACTGGAATCCAGCCTTTTCATAATCATCAAAACGTTGTATTTTAACATAAAACGGCTACTTTTCACTTACTAACTTAGCTAGATCCCAGTGCCCTCTTCTTGTCATTCCAGTGCGTGACACTGGAATCCAGCCTTTTCATAATCATCAAAACGTTGTATTTTAACATAAAACGGCTACTTTTATACTCACCAACTTAGCTAGATCCCAATGTCTGGGCACTGGGATGACAAAAAAAGGAGCACTGGAATGACACCTCTCTTGGGCTCTTTTAGCTACAAATATTTAAGAAATTTACCAAATGAAAAAAAAGGCAAAAGAAGCCCCGAGTAGCGAGTTTTGACTCTATATTACTGTAAGTGGCGCTGTAATAATGTGCTGACGCTTAGTTTAAGCGCGGTTTGGCTGAATGTAGAAAAAATTTAAAAGACATGCAGCCGCTATAATTTTATGTAATCCGCCAATAAATACCCTAAGTTTTTTACTGAATTTTGTCATTGAGCCTGCAGGTCAAAAACAAGTTTTGAGTCATGAATACCCTTATTGTCATAATAAGGGGGCTGGCGGAGTTTGTCAAGTGGTTTTTTTGTTTCATCCAATGCGCTGCCAAAAGTTTGTTATGCAAGAATGCATAGTATCCTAGCCATTTCTCACAGATTCATTTAAACTTAATCAAGTAGGAGTATTATTAACGCGAAAAGGGTTCAATTAGAGACTTAAGTGATATGGCGCGTGAGGAAGATATAAACCAATTAGTAGAAAATGGATTTGATATTAACTCAAAAGATGCAAGTGGAATCACTCTCTTGCATAAGTTCACAAAAGAAGGGGATTTAGTTGGAGTAAAATCATTGCTAGAGCACGAAGCTGATTTTAATGTCGTAGACAACGAAAATAGAAACCCACTGCATTACGCCATTGTGCATGGACACAAGAAAATTGCTAAACTTTTTGTTAATCAACTGACAATCAATTCCAAGGATAAAAATGGATTCACTCCACTGCACCTTGCTGCACTACAAGATGACACGGAATTAATAGATTTTTTGATAACAAAAGGCGCAAAAATTAATGAAAAAGACGCTAAAGAGGGCTATACTCCTCTTCATATAGCTTCACTATACGGTTCTAAAAAAAGCGTCCAAATTTTAATTGATAGCGGAGCAAATCTCGAATGTGAAGATAACAATTTTCGCACTCCTTTGTTTTTAACTATCTATCAATGCACTGCACATTATGACAGCAGAGCAGAAATTATAGAATATCTGATAAAGAAAGGTGCAAATATAGAAGCCAAAGATGCAGAAAATAACACTACGCTTTTCCTAGCAGCGTATAACAACAAAATGCAAATAGTTAAACTTATTGCAAAAAGACAGCAAGCAAGTAACGATGAAATTAAACTTAAAGAGTTTTTTTGCACAAAAAACAACCATGGTTTTGATGCATTAGATTGCGCTATTGAGCATAATAATAGAAAAATGGTAACATTTCTTGTATCAAAAGGAATAGATGCAAATGATCAAGATTTTAATGGCAACGCCAGGCTGCATAAAGCTAGCCATAATGGTAACACTAAAACAGTTAAGCTCTTATTGAAGCTTAAGGTAAACATTAATGCTGTTACTAAATGTAACAGAACTCCCTTGCTACTGGCAGTTAAAAAAGGCCATACAAAAATTGTGAAAATGTTATTGGAAGTTAGAGCCAATATGAACATTTGTGAGCAACAAGGTTTTGCACCTCTACATCTTGCTGTTCAAAAGGATTATTTTGATATAGCTCAGCTGTTAACAGAAAAAGGTGCAGACCTTAACATTAAGTGTAATAACGGTCATACCGCAATAGATATATTTATTAGCAAGGCTCATAGCAAAAAAAACATCGAAGAAAATTACAAAAAATTTTGTAGATTTTTGATGCTTTACCTGAAAGAGCTACATAGTAAACACAAAGCCTGTTGTATACTTTCAACCCTAGCTCTAAGCTTAACAATTATAGGCTTACCATTTATTTTTAAGCCTATTATTAAATATAGAGAAAGAAGTAAAATATATAAAAAAACTAAGGCTATGCTGGAAAACTTACTCTACATTTAAGTACAAGAGGGGCGTACAAAAAAACATATATAGCTATACCGCCACGGCGCTAACGAGTAGCGGAATGACGAGTTACTATACCGCCGCGAACCGTCATACCGTGATTTATTCACGGTATCTCTAGATCCCGCTAACACGTAGCGGGATGACGGTTTTTCAAATCGTCGGTAAATCTAAGTCAGTTTAGCTATAGCCAGTGCAGGTCAAGCTAATATATGACAATTATCTGTTGAATGAAAATGAGATTAAATACATTTTTAATATTTTTATAGAAATCTATTAGTATAGATCTATATGCTGTTCTAATGGCTATTTTTAAATGCTTAATACTCCTCTTCATTATTTCTTGCACACACCTGCCTACTAAGCAATATCTCACTAATATAGGCAACGAAGATCATCATGATATAGGTGAGCACGATTATTCGTTGCAGCAATACAACACCTCTTTGGAGATTAATGAACCGGCAATACCAGAAATTATGCCTTTACCAATAGAGTTTCCCGATCTCACAATCAGTAATCAGCTTATTTCTATTAATGTTAGTGAAGAAGTATCAGTAAAAGATTTGCTGATTGAGATAGGAAAACTTTCTGACGTTAACTTGGATATAGACCCAAAAATATCAGGTAATATTATTTTAAAGCTAAAAGATAAGAATATAAATGAAGTAATTCAGAGTATAGCAAATAGCGCCAAATTGCGTTACTCAACAAGCAATGGTGTAATTAGAATTGAGCAGGACTTGCCATACGCGCAAAATTATTACGCAGACTTCATTAATATTCAACATTCTGCTCAAAGCAGTTTCGTCATTAGTAACAATATTACTAACAGTGATGGAAGTCACACTGATAGGGACTATAACAATGTTATGAAGTCTCAATACAGTAGTGACTTATGGAATTCATTAGAAAAAGGCTTGAATGCAATAATGGATGTTAACGGGGTGGATGATGGCGAATTCCTTTCATCCAACAGAGAAGCTGGTGTTATTATTTTGAATGCTAGAAAAGATATCCATAAAGCTGTTGAAGAATATATTAATAAGGTTAAGAAATTAGCGTCTTCTCAAGTAATGATAGAGGCAAAAATAGTTGAAGTTGTGTTAGATGACAAATATCTTTCTGGTATAAACTTAAATGACTTACGTGATGGAACTAAGTCTATAATAAATCAAGATAACTCCATTATTAACCTAGCAATGAACTTTGGTGCGAGTGATCTAGGAGATTTAGTAAAAAATTTAGACAAATTTGGCGCTTCAACTGTAATTTCAAGCCCTAGAGTACATGCTATAAATAATCAGCAAGCGATGATTTCATTTACCAAAAACCATATTTATTTTACTTCCGATATACAAAAAGATACTAGAAACTCTAATCAGACCTTAATTACCAAGATGAATAGTGTTCCAATAGGTGTTGTGCTAATAATCCACCCAAGCATTAACATTGATACTAGTGAAATATTCATGGATATACATCCAACTTTATCAAGAATTAACGGCTACATTAAAGATCCAGATATAGAGTACATCGCACAGCAGAGTAAAATGAAATTAAATAGCGACATTCCAATTGTTGAAATCAGAGAAATGAACTCTATGTTAAAAATTAAGAGCGGTGAAATTATGGTAATCGGCGGGCTTATAGAACATAGAGAAGATAAGCAAAGCTTTAAAGCTACATTACATCAGAAGTCAAAAAGGCTAGCGAATAACATTAGAACAGTAGAAACTGTCATTTTTTTAAAAGCAACAATCGTACCAACATTTGGTTTGTTAGATAGAAAAGATAAGAATTTATATATATATTAAATCACTACTAAAAATTAAATATCAAACCAACTTCAATATTATGAGTGGATATGTCATCTGCAACAGGTATCGGAACGCTAAAGTAACGATAGCCGAGAAAGGTTTTGACTTCTGGGATTATTGAATAGTTAATACCAAGCTTTATTTGATAAGCAAACCAAGGAACATTAAGTGGCATTGAACTTTGGGGTGATCCATTAATTCTTTTTAATCTAAAAACTGTTGGTCCTATACCAAGGCCGATGTATGGAACAAATTGCGTATCCTGAAAGCTGGGATTATAATATAAGTTTAACAAAAATGCAAATATACTTGCTGATTTATCAAATACCAGAGGAGAATTACTATTTTCAATATTGGCTCTAGAATACATGGCTTCAAAATCAACTCGGCCATTTTCTCCAGCATAGTAACCTAAAGATATGCTGTTAACCCATTGGAAATCAATTTTACCATTAAATTCTTTTATGCTTTTAATTTCATTTGCCACTATATTTTTTATCATAAAACCATAATGACTTTCAACTAAAGTTAGGACTCTCTCCCCTATTGCCTTTATACCCTTTACAAATGTTTCTGAATTATCATGGTATACCTTACCACCGTTAGCACTAACATAAAAATCAAGTTTTTTTGATTTTTCTTTTGTAGGCTGCTCATTATCAGCTTGATCTGCAATACGTGACCACATATTTTTCTGATCAGCTACTTGGAGAATAGAAGGTTGTTCAGTAGGACTACTTTCAAATTCTTGATATTTTAAATCATTTATTAGTATTTTTTTCTCAGTAACCTCTTCAGAATGCATTACATCTTCATTATTGTCCGTTTCTAGTTTTAAGAGTTGTACTTGCTCAATGTGTGTATTACTAATATAAGTAATAAAAAAATAGACACATGGAATGAAAATCAAAAATAAAGTAATAGATATTTTAGTTATCACAAATGAACCCATAATTATCATTTATAGTATAACTACTATATCATATATTTCTTTAATGTACAAAAATTAAGAAAGAATATTTCCAATTAGATAATTATTTTCCACTCCTTTAACATTAACTTTCACAATACTCTTGGCTTGAGCTTTTGATTCAAGCTTTACTAATGCAAAATTTTCTGTTCTACCGACATTATTTTGCTCAACCAGAACACTTTGTTCAGTGCCTATCAAAGATTGATAAAAGCTACTCATCATTTCTCTATTCATTTCTCTTAAATTTTTTACTCGTTCTTTACGCACATTCTCTGGTACTTGTGGCATTCGTGCAGCAGGTGTATTCTTCCGCTCTGAATATGGAAAAGCATGTAGGTAAACTATATTTGTTTTTTTCAGTAAATCAACTGTATCCTGAAACATTTCATCAGTTTCTGTTGGAAATCCAGCAATAATATCAGCGCCAAATGCTATATTAGGCCTCAAACTCTTCATTTTATGACAAAATTCTATTACTTGTTCTCTGTTGTGACGACGCTTCATTCTCTTTAGTATTAAATTGTTACCAGACTGTAGACTCAAATGTAAATGAGGCATAAGTCTTGACTCATTAGCTATTAAATCCATTAATTCGTCGTCAACTTCAGCAACATCGATAGAGGAAAGTCTTAGCCTCTTCAACTCTGGTATATCTTTTAAAACTCTCCTAATCATTGAACCAAGTGATGGCTTAGCAAACAAATCTGTACCAAAGTCAGTAATATCAACACCTGTAAACACTACTTCTTGATATCCATTTTCTACAAAGATCCTAATTTGCTCTATAATACTGTTTATTGGCACAGATTGATTATTCCCTCTTGCCTCAGTAATTGAGCAAAATGTGCAGCTATGATTACAACCATTTTGAATTTCAATAAATGCCCTTGATTTATCTTCAAATCCATTAATTAGAACAGGTTCTGATTTGTTTACTTGGTTATCACTGACTAAGATTTTATCGTCATTTAGTAAGTAATTTTCAGCTTTTAGCTTATCTTGATTACCGAGCACTTTACTTACACCAGGAATGCTACTGTAAACTTCTGGATCCAACTGAACAGCACAACCAACTACGATAATTTCTTTACTTGGGTCGTTTTTATAGATCTTACGTATTTTTTGCTTTACTTGGCGTTCTGCTTCGTTTGTCACTGCACAGCTATGCACCACAACAACATTTTTTCTTTCTGCTTTTTTTAATGCTTCTTTGATTAACTCACTCTCGTAAAAATTTAGACGACAACCAAATGTTATCACTTCATTCATGCTAGTATTTTTTAGACCTTACAATTTAAATTATATCACACATCCAAGCAAAGTCATTAAGCCTCTTGCATGACCATTGTTTTGGTAGATAAATGCTATGCAAGCAGCAGACACTGGGATGGCTTTGTTGCATAGCAACGTAAGTTTTTTCCAGAGTAAATAATTTTATGCGACTATTTCAAATTTAGGCATACCAATTGCAGTAAATTTGTTCATTAAGTAGCATTTAATAAGTAGTTCCTTCTCTCTATTTGTCTCAGATTTATTCTTAAAACTAAACCCAAATATTCGCTTCAACCTTGAGAAAAATCCTTCAATATACGATCTTTTTCCGTAATTTACTTCTTCTTTCCATCTTTTTATACCATTCTCACCATGTAATTTCATTAACTGAATAGCGGCATTTCTATCAAGCATATAATCCAATTTTGGATGCTCTGCTGCGTTGTTTTTCGGAGGAATTTTCGTTTTTATGCCATATTGATTACACAGCTTATAGAGCTTTTATAGCATATTTAACATCAAATTTCCCCAATGCTCCATAGTGATCAGAGTAAACGCCATTACTGTATTTTGTAGCTATGACTTGTTTGCTCAACATTATGTGCAATTTTCTTACTTGTTTATAGCCGCGGTACTCTCTATCTTTGCTATTCTCTTTGCTGTGTGTTGTTGTATATACTAATTCCTGTACTGTCTATAGCAATTTCGATATCTTCCATGTTATTTTTATCAACTCTGCAATCATTGATCTTAATATCAAGTTTCTTTTGATGCTTGTGAATAGCTGCAAATTTTTTCCTATTTGTTCAATGTATCCCTCTAAAAATCCCACTCAAACCTATTCTGAATAGATGGGTTATTATATGTATCAAAATTACCACTTTGTTGCTGTAAATATTGTTGCCACCCTACATTTTTGGCCCAATTTCATACCAATTTTCTATGGCTTCGTTGATATAATGAAAAATATTTCCTCTTTTTTCTAGAAATTTGTTATATTCTCTATGGTTACTGACTCTCATTTTTTGTGGCATATTTATCCTTAAATCGTCATTTTATAATGAATTTAGTCAGTAATCACTAGTTTTTCTGCTGCTATGTAACAAAGCCACCCCAGTGTCATGCTACTTGAATGACAAGAAAAAACCCACTGGGATAACAAGACTGAGATAGACTAGAAATTAAACGCTACTCCAGCTTCTGCACCAACAGTGCTGTAAAGAACTTTGAGCTCCCCTTTGTCTTTGCCTGCAGCAGCATCTTTATCAAAATGAGCACCGTAAGAGCCAAAATAGCGAGCTCCAGCGTAAAGTTTGACTTCTGGAGTTACATCATAACTAACACCAGCTTTCACTTGACCAGCAAAACCAAATTTATAGGTTTGACTATCCACGGCTGTCTTTAAAGGAGTGCTAATACGCGCTGCACCAACACCAACACCAATGTATGGAGTGATAGGCATATCTTCAATTGCTATATCGTAATAAACGTTAACTAGCCCTGAAATTGCTGTTAAATTATCTGCAACTGTATCACCTACTACATCTGCATCTTTATTCAACCATGAGTAAAGCCCTTCAACGTCAACCCTGATGTCGTCCATTTTATAACCAAATGCACCACCGCCAGCCATAAAAGATGCTTTTAAGGGACTATCCTTTTCTTTGTCTTTGTTATGTGTAATACCTCCAATGTCTGTGAAAAGAGGTAAAATTTCACCGTTGTATTGCAAACGAACGTAGTAGCTAGTTTCTTCATCACTTATTGGACCAACAGGATCTGAAAAAGCAGAGTTTGATAAACTTAGCAACGTTGCTAAAGCGGCTGCTGAAAAAAACTTTTTATAATGCATAATTGTCCTCGTAAAAAAATTAAAATTCCACTTTAGCAGTCTAAGTAACAACTAAAGTTAAGTCAAGTGCTAACTTAATAACACAAAATATTCTACATTTTAACTAATTTTTAGGAGAAGACAAAGATTTTATTAATGAATAAATAGAGTTACACGACTTTTGATTTTTTGGTATAGCTAACACAGGTAAGATTTACTATCGAAAGACCTCGTCATCCCGCTGCTTGTTAGCGGGATCTATAGCTAAAGTAGCTTAGGTTTACCTACAATTTGAAAAACAAAAATTCGTCATTCCGCTACGTGTTAGCGGAATCTATCCGTGACGGTATGACGTAGGGCTGTGCTAGCTATAGGCGTATTATATAAAGAAGTACTAGCGTTGAAAATATTAAAAAAGAAATACTTACACTAAAAGAAACTTCAGTAGTATAGAAATAAATTCAAAAAGGAAGTTTGAACCCAGGTGGTAAACCCATCATACCTGCAAGATCAGAAGTTGCATTTGCCATATCTTCTTCTGCTTTTTTAACGGCATCATTAAACGCTGCTGTTACTAAATCCTCTACTATATCTTTTTCCTCATTTCTCATAAGTTCTAAGTCTATGTTCACCTTTTTAGCTTTATAGCTACCTATTTTTATGACTTCCACTAATACAGAAACTTTGCCACCACCAGAAATACCTTGAAACTCTTTCCCAACATATTTTTCTTGAGCTTCTGCAAGCTTTTTTTGCATCTCTTGCGCTTGTTTCATTATTTGACTAAAATCCACAACTTACTCCTTATTTTCTATATTAACTACTTTTGCACCTTTAAATATATCAAGTATATCCTTAACTGCAGGTGCATAATTTAAATTACTCACTTCCCTATTTATATAACCCGTATCAACTGTAATAACCCACTCCTGCTGAGTCACCTGGTTTAAGTAATTTTTTAAATCATTGCAAAAATTACTATCCAACTTAGATACAGCTTTTAATTTTAAATATCCAGGTTTACAATCTATTAATTGTAGATTATTACACAGTTGTTTGTAAAGATAAATTTGGTTACTCCGCCTTAATAGTTGCAAAACTTTGTCAAAATCATAATTTTGTTGCTGTTCATTTCCTATACTATGCGTATTTCCCTGCTGTGCATTCTGCGAAAGAATTTTTTTGACCACTTGTCCCGGAGAAGGCAGATCAGAAAGATAACAGAGGCTAATTAACATCATTTCAGCAGCAACATCGTTGCATGTTGAAGTTTTTATATCTTGAATACCTTTAAGCAACACCTTCCACAATCTCGAAAAAAATATTAAAGACTTCTTTATACTTAAATCTTTTATCCTGTTCTTTTCATACTCTGTAACTGCATTATCAATTTCTTTTGTAATCAAAAAACGGCATACTAACTGAATTGTTTGCAATAGACCTTCAAAAATACTAAGTGGGTTTGCTGTTTTTATCGCCTTGTCAAACACTGATAGAGCTTTCTGTAAATCACCTTCTAATATTGCTCCTAATAGATCGAATATAATATCTTTATCCACTAGGCCAAGTATGTCTATCACATTTTTAGTGGATATTGCACCATCTTTGCTATATAGCACTGCTTGATTCATCAAAAACAAGGCGTTACGCATTGAATTTCCAGAATGTCGTGCAATTAACTCTAATGCCCCCTTTTCAATGGAATAACTCTCTTTTTGTGCAACATCATTTAAACGTTCTACTATTTTAGCTACAGGAATGTTGTGTAAATCAAATCTTTGACAACGTGCAATAATAGTTATTGGTATCTTTTTTATTTCTGTAGTTGCTAAAATGAATTTTACACTAGAGGGTGGCTCTTCTAGGGTTTTAAGTAATGCGTTAAATGCACTGCTGGATAACATGTGTACTTCATCTATAATGTAGACTTTGAATTTAGAGCTTATAGGTGAATAGCAAATATCTCCCAGGATTACTTTAACATCGTCAATGCTAGTGTGACTTGCTGCATCGATTTCAATTACATCTGGATGGCTTGAATTTTTTATTGCTAGACAATTTTCACATGATCCGCAAGGTTCAAAAATTGGCCCCAGGGAACAATTCAAACATAAAGCTATTATCCTTGCAGTGGTGGTTTTACCAACTCCACTACTACCAGAGAGCAGTATAGACTGTGGGATTTTGTTTAAAATAAAAGCATTTTCTAATACACGCACTAATATATCTTGACCTACTAGATCTTTGAAGCTACTAGGACGATGTTTTAATGCTATATTCATAGCCTCGGATAAAACAAATAATGAAATAGGTATGCAACCCAAAAAGGTTCTGATATGGCTGCTTCATTTCTGATCTGACCAAATTACAGAGTTTTTGCCTGCATACCTTATAAAATATTATACTTTTTTTTTTATTTAGCAAGGTATATCCTATATTAACCTTAATAATTTATATGTTATACCAATTCCTAAAAATAAATAGACGAATAAAGAAAAATTTCTAAAATAGAATAATTTAAGAATTAGTAGGGAGTTATGGCAGGAAAAAGTAAAGCAATAGGAGAAGAATTATATAATAAGTGTAACCTGGAATTAAAGAAGCACGGCATAAGAGGAGAGATAGGAAGAAGATTACAGGCAATAATATCTGCAAAAGAATATGGAATAACAAAAGTTGCTCAAATATACCGAATTACTAGAACTACATTGATGAAGTGGATTACAAGATTTAAGGAAGGAGGAGTCAATGCGTTTAAAATACAACCAGGACGTGGAGTAAAGCCGAAGTTGAGCTACAAGCAGCAAGAAGAAATTAAAAATGTCATAGCAGAAGAAGGAGCCAACCTAACGGCTAAGAAATTAAAAATCATAATTGAGAAAATGTTTTCTATTGAGGTAAGTAAGTCTACAGCACATAGACTGATGCAAAAGTTAGGTTTTTCGTATATTACTCCAAGGCCTGTGCACAATAAACAGGATAAAAATAAACAAGAAGAGTTTAAAAAAAAATCTTAATGAAACTATTGTCACGTATCCCGAAAAAGAGCTATTTTTCTTCGATGAGTCGCGGTTTGGCACACATTCAAAGATTGGACACGGGTGGTTTAAAAAAGGCATTAGGACACAGGTTAAGGTAAAATTAGGTAGGCAAAACTTTTATCTCTATAGTGCAGTTAATCCTAGAAATGGAGAGAGTTCTAGCTTATTCGTACCAAACGTCAATACTGATTGTATGAATATATTCCTTGAGCAGATGTCACAATATTTAGGAACAAGGGAGGCATTTCTTGTTGTGGATTGTGCAGGATGGCATAGATCCAAAGGTTTAAAAATACCACAAAATATTACCTTAATCTATTTACCTCCATATTCACCAGAGTTAAATCCAGTAGAGCGTTTATGGCAATATTTGAAAGACAATCTCATTAAAAATAGAATATATGACTCTGTTAGTTTATTGGAGGATACTGTATGTGCATTCATTCGTAATATTACGGAAAGTTCGATCAAAACCATTTGTTCTGTGAGTTATTTGCCTACTTATTTATGAGATTTAGTATTAGATCTCTTGCAACATTACTTTGGATTAAACAACTGTTACCTAAAATACTCTTCTCTTGTCATCCCAACTTGGATCCAGAGAAAAAAGATGTGGATTTCAGTGTCACACACTGGAATAACAACCTATAGGTACTGGGATAACAAAAGAGGAATATTATGATTTTATATCATTTTCCTCTTTGTCCATTTTCACGAAAAGTTAGAACTTTTCTAAAAGAAAAAAAATTAGGCTGCGATCTAGTGTATGAAAATCCGTGGGAAAAACGGAATGAATTTATGGAGATCAATCTAACTGGGCAAGTACCAGTATTAATAGATAATAACTTTGTAATAGCGGATAGTAATGCCATTTGTGAATATATAGAAGAGACTTACAATAGCGACGTCAAATTACTTGGTTCATCCACTATTATTAAGTCTAAAATACGCGCTCTAATCAATTGGTTCGACAACAAATTTTACAATGAAGTTACTAAGTATATTATGAATGAAAAAGTAATTACTAACCGCAGCCCTGACTCTAGATTTCTTCATGCAGCTCAGCATAACCTGCCTTGCCATATGGAATACATCGAACACTTAATTAACAAGAACGTTTGGCTTGCAACTGATAAGTTCACTTTGGCTGATATTGCTTTAGCATCGCATATTTCCGTAATGGATTATGTAAGTAGTTTTCCATGGGAAAAAAGTAAAATTTTAAAAGAATGGTACTCCATTGTTAAATCAAAGCCTTGTTTTCGTGAGATATTATTAGAGAGAGTTTCCGGTTTAACCCCTCCTAAACATTACGCTGACCTTGATTTTTAACTTATGTTAGCTTTAAAGCTACAGTCATTCCTTCATCAGTTGGAATCAATATAGAGAAATATTTCTTTTCATCTGATAATCTATTATTAAACTCCCTCATAGCATGCCATGATTTTTCTGATACTTCTTTTGGAGGCGATTCTAAAAATACTGTATTAAATAATAGAGTGTTATCTGCAACGATTAGCCCATCTTGTTTAATGTATGACTCTGCCCAATCTAAATACTTAGGATAACTACTTTTGTCAGCATCGATGAATATCATGTCAAATGGTGCCTTTGCTGATAATTCATTAATTTTTTCCAGTGCATCACCTTCTATTAGAATAATTTTATCACTTAGATTAAAAGCACTAAAATTTTTTTTTGCTATTCTTGAGTGTTGAGGATTATTTTCTATTGTATATATATGACCGTCTTTCAGTAGAGCTTTTGCCATGCAAATCGACGAATAACCGTATAACGTGCCAATCTCAACAATACTTTTGATTTTATGGATTTTTATAAATAAACTTAATAGCTTTCCTTCTTCAGGGCCAATCTGAATATGTTGCTTTTTTTCAAGAATACAATATTCTTCTATTTTTTTATATTCTTTTGCAAATAGATTTCTTATATATGATAATTTTATACTAAAATTATTACGCATTACGTTTTATATTATAAATTAGGGAAGCTTAATTCATACACAGTTTATAAATATAATAATATAGTTTAAAATAATAAAAACATTTATTTTAAGTTATTATTTCATAGTATAAAATTTTAAGTGACAAAAATTATTATATATCGTACTATGGTTAACTAGTATAATAAATAATCGATTATTATACTAGAATTAAAGGGATTGTTTATGCGCATTTCTCTTTTTAAAATATAATTTTTATAATCAATTAGAGGGGGTTATATGTCTTATACTATTGCTAGTGAAGTTGAAACGTTAAACAAAAAATCTAACAAGAATGAAGGGGTTATGTTACTACATAATCCAGCTTATCGTGAAAAGTATAAAGAACGTTTTAATGAAGCTCAGAGAAAAGTTATGGATATGGTTCAGTTTTATGATGGGACAATAGTATTAATAGAGAATAAAATCGCTATGTATTACTACACTTGGCACAGTAAAAAAAGAGAGTTTGAGCGTAAAAAACAACAAACAGTAGTGAAAAACAATGACTCAGCATAGAGTCTTTTATATGGTAAGCTACAGTGGTATTACTTCACTATAGCTTTTCCATATAATTTATCTATCACATCAGTAAGATATTTCAGCTCTTTATACCCTTCATGTTTAACTTTATTATGCTCTATATACGACTTACCATCATCGTTAAGCTTGATGAAAAATATTGGAGTGGCTGTGATACCAAGTTTATTGATTGCCAGTGATTTATCATTTACGATTTTATCCATAATTTTCTTATCATTAATGCATTGGTTAAATGCATCTTGCTTTAAGTTGCTTAGTGCAGCAATTCTTTGTAGTAAAGTCAAATCACTTAAATTGTAGTAATTCCACGAATCTATTGAGTTAAAAACAGCTTTGTTAAAATTAAAGTAGTCTTCTTGTTTTTCGTAGCAATGACTTAGCATTGCAGCCTTTAGCCCTCTGTAATCCAAAGGAAAATGACGAAATATATATAACATCTTACCTGTGTCTATATATTTCTCTTTAATTTTAGGAAAAACATTCTTATGAAAAAGAGAGCAGTGATAGCAAGTTAATGAAGCATATTCTATCATTAGAATTGGTGCTTTTGGATCTCCTAATAATTTATCATCAGGTAATAGTGATAGTAACTCCTTTGATGTTATTTCATTAGTTTCTTTTTGAATATGTTGGTTACTGGATTTAACAACTGCATAAGAATTAACACTCATAAGAATTAGTAAAAACAATAGTCTGAAAATCATTACAATACAAACACTTAACTTACTAAAAAAATTACATATTTATATTAATAATGTCAAGATAACTTTTGTTTAGCAAGGCTTTCAGCCCTATCTTTAAATGCAGCAATTATTTTACTCTGTGTATATTTATATACTGAGTTTAATAAAGTGGAAAATGAGTTGGACTTAAACTTAAACTCTATATAAAACTTTACCATAGTTTTATTTTCATCTATGGGAATGAATTGCCATTCATTGTATAGATGTTTAAATATTCCATTTGATGATACAGCTTTTATCCAACCTTCATTTGTTCCACTTGGAGAAAGAAAGGTTACTTCTGATGTGTACTTTCCTTTAATTCCATGAAAAACTGCGAGAAGATCCACAACCATTTGGTTGTCAATTTTTTCTTTTATATAAACGGCTTTGCACCAAGGAACAAAATCAGGATACCTTTCAACATCAATTACAATTTGGAATACTTCATTAGGCGAACATAGGAAGGTACCTTGTTCTCTGCATTGATGAAGCATAAATTTAGTACCAATCAAAAAAGGATCCGTATCTACCGTCAGCCTTAGTAGATTCCTGAGACCTGAAGTTAAGGTGGGCATCGCATATTAGTTTCAACGAAACCAGCAGAGGCAATTCCCTTCTCTAGAAATTATCGCTCGGGAAATTTAACTTAACTCATAACGCATAGCACAGACCCTTACTTGAATTATAGATGATTTACACAGGGCATGTCTATAGGTATATTAAAGTCAGCGATTATTATTTAATCTTTATTAAATTTTGCATTTTAAGTATTATAGTTTATCTTATGAACATTACTAAAGTTTTAATCATTATTGTTTTTATTGCAATTTCTTCAAGAGCTTACACTAGTTGTACAGATCACAAAATTTTTGTGCATACTATGAAGCAACAAGTGGATGGTATATCTACAAAAGGAAATAGAAAAAACCTAGGGCATGTACACGAAAAGCTTCAGGAGGTCATTCAGAATAATGTTAACCTCAAAGGAATATCGCAATTCGTTATAGGAAAACATTGGACTTTAGTTAAACAAAAAGAAAAAGAAGATTTTTTAAGAGAGTATAAAGTGTATCTTACGCGTTTGTGCGTTAAAATTTTATATAAATACATGCATGATAGTGAAATGATCATAATGAGTACAAAAGCAGTTGACGATGAAACTTGCTTAATTGGTACAAGATTTTCTTACGGTGATGAAGAATTTACAAATATTGATTTTAAAGTTACTAAAAATAACAGTTCTTTCTTGATAAGTGATGTTGTAATGAGTGGAATAAGTATTGCTATTAATCAACGTTCTCAATTTAGTGAAAAAATCGACACGCATGGCATAGCAAGCGTTATAGCTGAATTAAAATGCAATAACAATCCATGATATATATGCCTCATTGGCCTAAACCGCTTGGTAGTAGACCAAAGGATTTTTCTCTTGATCGCATAAAAAGCTTTCTAAATAAATTGGACAATCCTGAGAAAAAAATGCCTCCCGTAATTCATATAGCTGGGACTAACGGGAAAGGCTCAACACTAGCATTTATAAGATATATAATGCAAGCAGCAGGGTATAAGGTCCATGCATACACTTCTCCACATTTGGTGAATTTTAATGAAAGAATAGTTATTGCAGGCAGTTATATCGACGATAATGAATTATATAGCTTATTAGAAGAATGCCATGCCGTGATTGCAGAACAACCTATCACTCTGTTTGAAGCTGCAACTATTGCAGCTTTTTTAGCTTTTTCTCGTCATAAAGCCGATATTACTTTAGTTGAAGTAGGTATGGGCGGAAGACTTGATGCAACAAATGTTATAGATAGTCCGATTTTAACAATAATTACTTCCATTGCACTTGATCATACAGAATATCTTGGCCCTACTGTAGAAATTATAGCAGGTGAAAAGGCTGGAATAATGAAACCTAATGTTCCTTGCGTAATAGCACCACAAGAAAAATCTATAATGAACACGCTAGAACACCACGCAATAAATAAGAAATCTCCTCTATATAGAGGAGGTCTTGAATGGAATTGCAAAAAAAAGAACAACAAAATGGTTTTCCAATCAGCTATTCAATCAATAGAATTTCCTTTGCCATCTCTGAAGGGTGAACACCAAATAATCAATGCAGGAAACGCCATTGCAGCATGTAGCATTTTGAGTGGAAAATACGGATTTGATATTGGAGAAGAGGATATCACTTCAGGTTTACAGCGTACCTACTGGCCTGCACGACTAGAGCTCATAAAAGAGGGTAATTTAATTTCCCTACTACCGAAAGATTGGCAATTATTTTTAGATGGTGCGCACAATAATGACGGTGCTAGAGTGTTAGCTAAGTGGGTAAAAGATAATTTTGCTGAAGGTATCTATATAATTTTTGGTGTTACTCGTAACAGAAATGTGGCAGAGTTCTTAGAGCACTTAAAGCCATATATCAAGCTACTATGTGCGGTTTGTGTTAAGTCTGAACCTAAAGCAACAAATACAAATTTGATTAGGGAAAAAGCCAATAACATAGGAATAAAAGCAGTTGAATGTGAATCAATTGGCGATGCAATATCAAATCACATATTAAAAGCCTCTATCCAAAACATCAAAACCATACTAATCTGTGGCTCATTGTTCCTAGCTAGAGACTTCGCTATGGAGAATAACTAACTTTGATGATATGTGAGCATTAACTGACCGATGGGAAAATGACTTTGATTATTTATAGTATTGTATGAAGCGACTAAAATTGTCATTACAGCGCTTAGTGTACGACAGTGCTCCAACATTTAGGGTTGCAGTTTGCATGGCAGGCGGCGTCATCTGAGTAGCTGACCTATCCAAGCGGTGTCATCCAAGCAGCCCCTTCTCTTGTCATCCAAGTAGCCCCCTTCTTGTCATCCAAGTAGCCCCCTTTCTTGTCATCCAAGTAGCCCCTTTCTTGTCATCCAAGTAGCTAACACTGGGATCTAGTTCTCTTTACAAATTCACCAAAAGTGTTTCATTCTATAACGCAAAACCCATATTCACAAAACCCAATGCATTACTTGCAGTTAAGTTTCCTAGATCCCAGTGTCACGCACTGGGATGACAAAAAAAGGAGCACTGGTTCACCTTATGACGGTGTCATCCAAATACCTTCCCCTATCATCCAAGTAGCTAACACTGGGATCTCATTTTACTTTATGACGGTGTCGTCCTAATACCTTCCCCTGTCATCCAAGTAGCTAACACTGGGATCTCATTTTACTTTATGACGGTGTCGTCCTAATACCTTCCCCTATCATCCCAGTGCGTGACACTGGGATCTAGTTCTCTTTACAAATTCACCAAAAGTGTTTCATTCTATAACGCAAAACCCATATTCACAAAACCCAATGCATTACTTGCAGTTAAGTTTCCTAGATCCCAGTGTCACGCACTGGGATGACAAAAAAAGGAGCACTGGTTCACCTTATGACGGTGTCATCCTAATACCTTCCCCTGTCACCCAAGTAGCTAACACTGGGATCTCATTTTACTTTATGATGATGTTATGAAAGTAGCTGACACTGGGATCCAGAAGACTTAATTTCAACCAAATAATAAAGGCTAGATCCCAGTGTCACGCACTGGGATGACAGAAGAAGGTGCTGAGATGACAAAAAAAGGAGCACTGACCTCTCTTGGGCTCTTTTAGCCACAAATATTAAGAAATTTACCAAACGAAAAAAAAGGCAAAAGAAGCCCTAGTCATTGTCTATTTTCAGTATTGGCGTTTTTTAAGTCTTAAACACTGCAATTTAGCTGCTTTTAAATGCAACTCACCTTAGTTTAAATGTTTAAGAAATTTACTAAGCAGAAAAAAAGGCAAAAGAAATCCCGTGTTAGCTAGTTGTCACTTTCTAATCCTGCAAATTGGCGTTCTCTACTGTCTTAAACGCTTTGTAAGCGCGTTTCGGCTTATATAGCTAGAAATGTTGTGAAGACATAAGGTGCACATAGTGCGAAAAATTAAAAATAAGACGCCAAGTACGTTGTTTTTTTGCTGTTTAATCTGCACAGATGAAGATAACTGAATACCTTCAGTACCATGATAAGAGGGCTGGCGGAGTTTGTCAAGGAATTTTTTCGTTTCTATGTTGTCAGCTACTTGGATTTGCCACCTGTTAATTACAACGTTCGTACAGATGTATGCTTGACATAGGATCCAGAAAATTTAGTTATATATAGGAAAATCTGATTTGACTACACCAACTCACGTTCAGCAAAAAAGAAAGCTATCTCCTTACGAGCATTTTCTGGACTATCCGAGCCGTGAACTCTATTTTCACTAATGTCATCAGCAAAATCACCCCTGATTGTACCTTTATCTGCCTGCTTTGGATCGGTAGCTCCCATGATTTGTCTGTATTTACTTACTGCATTTCCACCAACTAAAACTTGAACTATCACAGGACCAGAAGTCATAAACTCTACCAATTCCCCAAAAAAAGGCCTATCTTTATGAATTTCATAAAATAGCTCTGCTTGTTTTTTTGTCAGCAACATCATTTTTTGTGCTATAATTTCTAGTCCAGATTTTTCGATGTAAGAATTTATCTTGCCTGTAATATTATTTTTTACTGCATCAGGTTTTAATATCGAAAGTGTCTTCTCAATTGTCATATTATTTCCTTATATAAGATTGTATATTTATAGATTCATTTTATTGCAAATTTTTGTTTCATCAAAGAGGTTTTTTATTTATAGTCAAGAATAAATCATCAAGGGAGTATTGTATGCATACTTGTTGTAAAAAAACTAATGAAAAACCTGAATCTACTACCAAACAACTGGTTGAAACTGAATCTACTGCTAAAAAATTGGTCAATAACTTGAAATCGTCAATTTTTTGTGGAGCAAAAGGGTTTTTAACTTTTAATTTGGCTTTTTTAAGTTATTTAGAATATGGTATGTGTGACCATATTCTACAAAAGCAAGGAAAAAATAATAATCAATACACGGAGCTAAAAAAAGGCGCTGCCTTT
Source organism: Wolbachia endosymbiont (group A) of Clivina fossor (assembly GCF_964026865.1). Taxonomy (NCBI): domain Bacteria; kingdom Pseudomonadati; phylum Pseudomonadota; class Alphaproteobacteria; order Rickettsiales; family Anaplasmataceae; genus Wolbachia; species Wolbachia endosymbiont (group A) of Clivina fossor. The sequence goes on from NZ_OZ034707.1 coordinate 1,249,429, forward strand.
GCAATGAAAAGAAACACTATTCCATTTCTTGAAATGACAATCATAGCACCGCTTGTTTGTTTTGCACTGCCAGCTATGCTAGGCAGTATGAGCCTCATGCAATGCGCACTTTTATGTGCTGCCTTAATGATTGCCACATGTTTTATTGTCAGAACTTTTCATCTGCGTGAGAAGTTAATGGAAAAAATCACTAACCATAGTACAAAAGAAATAGACGACGAATTTAAGAAAGATACTATAAAATTTCCTATCTTTGATCAAAATAGAAAACACACCGAGTATAATTCGCCTAACTCAGGGCGACTACTGGATGAAACAAGTAGCACCTCTCTTTTCGTTAAAGTTTTACTTTTTCCCCTCAAGGTTCTTCTGAATGTCCTGCAAAGTTATATAATGCTATCTTTAGCTGCTGTTGAACTTCTTGAAACGGTACCAAGTCTTTTTGTCGATACATTTTTCGATTGGAACTTCACATCCACCAAGAGTAACCTGAAGAGATCAGGCCACTTATTGTATGCCAGTGTAAGAAATTTAGTGCCTATAACTAAATTTGATGAGTGTGTAGCTAATTTTATAGGCACCCCAGAAGTAACTTGTTGTAGTAGTGCGTAGGTGAAAAAGGCAGTTATCTTATTTAATCTTGGCGGGCCTGATTCACTAAATGCGGTCCGTCCTTTTTTATTCAACCTTTTTTATGACAGGAGAATAATCAATCTACCGAATCCCTTTCGGTTTCTTTTAGCAAAGTTTATATCTGCGAAACGAGAAAATACTGCACGAAAAATATACGAGGAAATCGGAGGTAAATCGCCAATTCTGGAGAATACAAAAATGCAAGCTAATGCTTTAGAACTAAAATTAAATGAAGATAGAAACCATGTACACAAGGTATTCATTTGCATGCGCTATTGGCATCCATTTGCTGACGAAGTTGTTAAAAGTGTAAAACAGTTTGATCCTGATGAAGTAATTTTGCTGCCACTATACCCTCAATATTCAACTACCACAACTTTGTCATCCATCGAAAATTGGCAAAAAAATGCTAAAAAGCATGGCCTAAAATGCAATACAAAAATAATTCATCATTATTATGACAATGAAAACTTTATTGAGGCTCATACTAACTTGATAGCCAAGTACTACAAATTAGCCAGCAGGATTGGTAAGCCAAGAGTCCTATTTTCAGCTCATAGCTTGCCCCTTAGCGTTATTAAAAAAGGCGACCCTTACGCTTCACAGGTAGAAAGAAGCGTAGAGTTAATAGTAGAAAAGTTAGCTATCAATAACTTAGATTGGTCAATATGTTATCAGAGTAAGATTGGTCCTGTAAAATGGCTAGAGCCAAGCACTGAAAGTGAGCTATCACGTACAAAAGCTGATGGTGTACCTGTAGTTTTATCACCTATATCTTTTGTTTCTGAGCATTCAGAAACTCTAGTTGAACTTGATATAGAATATAAAGCAATTATCAAGGATGGATATTATTTTCGCGTACCAACTCTCAGTATTGATTCCTTGTTTATAAAATGCTTAGCCGATTTATGCATAAATCACCCTTAAAGTCCTGATTTATAGGGCTTTTCTTCAAGGCTTTTATGTGATAGAATAAAAGGGAGTTATTATTTTGTTAACTATTTCATGCCAAACAAGCTAAAAAAGAAATCTAACATACTCGCACAAAAGGTGCATGATATTTATGATCATGATTTCAGGAAGGTAATCTGCATCACAACAGGTTTAACAGCCCTATTGTGTAAGATTTCACTGCAATTTTGCTGCGAGTTCATTGACAATAATAGATCCAATATCTTTCTTATACGGAATGTTGCTCGACTAGTAAAGTTTCCGACATCTATTCTATATATTGCCCATTCTGCATTTACTCTACAGGATCTAATTAAGGATTACAGAAACCCTGAGAGTAAAAAAGAGCTGGCAAAAGTTGTGGGTAAATCGGCTAATCTTGCAAGCAGCATCATAGAAGCATTGATGATGTTGAAAGTCATCCATTTTTTTACTAGGGGTAATGCAGACGTAATAAGTCACATTCACTTAACATCAACGATCCTATTTCTGTTTATTTCGGAACCTATAAGCTACTATTATTCATGGAGAAAATACTTAGATAATAAGGATCCTGAAAAGTCTGCTAAGTGTAAGAAGGACCTTATTATCAGCACATTAACTTTGTCATTAGGTTTGTTAAACTTCATATTAAAAAGAATGGAGACTGCAACCATACCAATAAACTTAGGTAATGGTATAATCTATAATTTCAACTTAAGCGTAACAGTTAGCATAATATATAGTGCAGTATTTCTGGCAGTTCAGCTTGACAAATTGTTTCAACAACCTGTCAATGATGATCCTTCCACTGAACTTGATAATGCTGGCCATAACCATATTCAGCCCGGTAATGATGATAATGATCTGCCCGATGGCAACGCTGTGGGAATGTAAGGGTTAGAGGTGAAAAGATTTTATTTCTACTGCCAACGCTAGTACTGCTAATTTGCCAACAATACTCCAAAGTGACAGAATTTTACCTTCCACAACCTGGCTAACATCATGAAACTCACAGTCAGTGGCATTCAAGCTAGAATATACATCTTTCCTGCTATTACATCGGTATAAGTAACATGTTGGAGTATCTCCTATATAGTATATCAGCGGTTCTGCAGAACTGCTTTTAAATATGTCAATGGTTGGTACACCTTCTTGTATAATAACGCTATTGATTGCTATTCCTTCTTTTATCTTTTTCATTTTATGACGCTTTTTTTTATTGAGATTTAATATTTCCTCTCCACTTGTTGCTGTTATAATGCCCATCCCATATGTGCCATTGCTTGCTTTGATAAAAACGTAAGGTTGTGTTTTTATTTCATATTCCTCATATTTTTTTTGCACTAGAGATAATATTTGGTCAACTTTAGTCGCTACTGCTCCTAGTGATGAATCATCATTAAAGTCAACTCCATTACAGCTTTCTGTAAGCACAGAAATAAGCCATGGGTCCATTTTAAATTCGCTACAAAATTCGGACGCTAATTCTTGATAGATTTCAAAATACTTAAATTTCTGTCTGCTATGCCAACCGTATAGTGGGCTTGGTACTATATCTTGCTTTACGTCTTTTAGCGTGTCTGGAATGTGGCTCGTCATATCACGATTCAGTATAATAACATCAGGCACAAATCCTGAAGTTGTCTTTAGCAGAGAGTTTTCTTTCACGATAGTTTCATATGGTTCTATTAAATTATATGCTTCGTTATGAAAGAGGCCAATTCTAGTTTCAAAACCTGCGAGCTGCAGTACTTTCTCTATAACAAATACGTTTTCTATATACATTTTATTTCGTGTGTAATTCTCCGGTATTATAAGAGTCTTTTTATATTGTTTTGTTTCAAAATAACTTTTTATTAGTTTTGCTGCTGTTGCTCTTGATGTCTCACTTAGATTGTTGAACCCTGCAGGAAATAAATTAGCGTCCACTGGGGCAATTTTGTAGCTGGAGTTTCTAAGATCTATAGAGCTATAAAATGGCAATGTAAGGCCGTTAAATTTTGCCTCAAACCAATTATTTATACTTTTTTCCAAATCTGGGTGAATTATGTTTTGCATCTACACTTTAAATGTTATAAGGAAGGTATTATATTATAAGCTATAATTAAACATATTTAGCAAATTTGACTAAAGATTAAAGTATAATGAGATTCTTATTTAAAGTAATAGAAAAATGATTCAACACGATAACAATAAAATGTATGGAACTACTATACTGTCAATTAGAAAAGATAAAAGCGTAGTAGTAATAGGTGATGGACAGGTTTCACTGGGCCACACTGTTATAAAATCCGGAGCAAAAAAAGTTAGGCGTCTTTCTGGTGATTCTGTAATTGCCGGTTTTGCTGGAGCAACAGCCGATGCATTTACTCTCTTTGAAAGACTAGAATCTAAACTTGACAAGCACCCAGGGCAATTAATGAGAGCATGTGTTGAACTTGCAAAAGACTGGAGAATGGATAAATATCTAAGAAAATTAGAGGCTATGATGATTGTTGCAGATAAATCTATTTCATTAGTAATTACGGGAACAGGTGATGTTCTTGAACCTGAAGATGGAATCGCAGCTATTGGCTCTGGGGGAAATTTTGCTCTATCTGCAGCAAGAGCTTTAATTGACATTAAAGGAATATCAATAGAAGAGATTGCAAAAAAGGCTATGAAGATAGCTGGCGATATATGTGTTTATACAAATCATAATGTAGTTATTGAAAAGATAGAGGAGTGATATGTCTTCCAAGCAAAAAACTTTGTGCACTAATTTTTCCAATCAGCCTATAACCCTTTCAGAAGGGCAGCCTTGTAGTAGTGACACCTATGATAAAAAAAATGACCTCTATAAAGATACTAAGAGTGGTTTTGATTCAAATGACAGCGATATTCAAGTTAATGACAGTACTCAAGTTTTGTTAGATGACCTGCCACCACAGAAGATAGTTAAAGAATTAGATAGATTCATAATCGGACAGGATGATGCAAAGCGTGCTGTTGCTATTGCGCTCAGAAATCGTTGGCGTCGCAATCAGGTTCCATTTCCATTGCGTGATGAAATCATACCTAAGAATATATTGATGATCGGTCATACAGGGGTTGGTAAAACTGAAATAGCTCGCCGCTTAGCAAAACTTGCCGGTGCACCGTTCATAAAAATTGAGGCAACGAAGTTTACTGAAATAGGATACGTTGGACGTGACGTTGATTCGATAATACGCGATTTAGTTGATGCAGCAATAGTTTTAGTTAAAGAGAAAGCCTGTAAAGCCTTAGCTAACAAGGCTTTAATTTTAGCTGAGAAAACAATAGTAAACTCTATGGTAGGCGAAAATGCAACCGAAGAGAGTAAAAAAATTTTTAGAGAAAGGTTGAAGAATAAAGAGTTTGAGGACGGAGAAGTTTCTATTAACGTCAGAGAGAGCAAGAGTATGTTACCTACTTTCGATATACCAGGCATGCCAGGTGGGCAAGTTGGTGTGATGAATGTAACAGAAATAGTGGGCAAGATGTTTAACGGGAGCAAAAAAACAAAAACTATTACGGTGAAGGTAAAAGAAGCGCGTGAAATATTAATTAATGAAGAAAGTGAAAGGCTAATCGATGAAGATAAGATAATCAAAGAAGCCATTGATCTTGTTAGTAATGACGGTATAGTATTTTTGGATGAAATAGACAAAATTGCAGCGCGTACAGAAGTAAAAGGTGAAGTAAACAGAGAAGGAGTGCAACGCGATCTGTTACCACTACTTGAAGGAACAACTGTTACAACTAAGTATGGCCATGTAAAAACAGACTATATATTATTTATTGCATCTGGTGCTTTTCATCAGTCTAAACCATCTGACCTCTTACCGGAATTACAGGGCAGATTACCGATCAGGGTAGAACTTAAGGCACTTACTCAAGAGGATTTAATAAGAATATTAAAGGAACCAGAATCTAGTTTGTTAAAGCAGTACATAGCTTTAATGAAAACAGAAAATGTGACGCTTGAGTTCACTGATGATGGTATAAAAACCATAGCTGAAATAGCGTTTACAGTTAATAGGCAAGTGGAAAATATAGGCGCAAGAAGGCTTCACACTATCATGGAGAAGCTTTTAGATGAAATAAGTTTCATTGCTTCTGAGAAAAATAGCGAAAAATTCATTATAGACAGCAAGTATGTAAAAGATAAACTTGAGTCAATTTCGAAGCAGCTTGATTTATCTAAGTTTATACTTTAGGAAAAACAAAAAGCCTACTTTAAGTAGTATAGAGAGTGTTCAGAAGGTCAGCCAGTAAACCTAAAATTTCAGCTATATTCTTTAGGCTGTTTTTCAACAGTAGAATGGTGTGCTGCGACCTCTTGCTTAATATCTAAGCTTAAGTCAATTATTGAGATATTTTCTTCATCATAATCTATGTCTTTTATTAACATATCGTCAGTAATAGTCAAAAGGTCAGGCGGAGAAAGAATAGTTCTTTTATTACCAGCTCTCATTCCCACAACTCCAAGCTCTATAGCAAGTGGTATTTTTTTATCGCCAACCCTAAATTGCACTGTTTGATCTTTGACTATATATTCCCCATTATGCTCCTTTACGCTATATTTAACTGATATCTCATCACCGCACCTTACTTGTTTTCCAGTCTTGTTAATTAAGTCATTAAAAACCATCAGATTATTCACTGAGTCGGGATATTTATCCTTTACTTCGATCAGTTTGACGTAATAAGAATTAAAATTCATTTTGTTATCATTGGCAATAGTAACTACACGCTCTCCGCCTTCTTTCATACCTATCACCCCTAAACCCACTTCTTTTAGGTCATCTTGACCTATTTTCAAAGTAACATCAGAAACTTTGCTAGGGAGTGTTGCTGAGTTATTATTAGAAATTTTATATATTTGCAATAGGACTTCCATGCCACAGAAAGCCTTGCTGCCACTGCCTTCAGTAATTTCATAAAAATTTATCGAATCTTCTTCCTTTTGCTGCGTCATTTCTTCTAAATATTCTGTTAGCCCATGCTTTTCAATATAGCGGTCGAGTGCTGATTCAAGTATTGGCTTCACTAGATAATGTGCTATTGTCTGTATCAAACCACCATGCGTGGCACTTATCTCATAAAGCTTGTCCTTTTTTCCCGGTTTACCTTTGTTTATATAGACAATAGTAAACATAAAAGCAGAGGTTAAAGTGAGAATCATTACTATGGAAATAAGCATTTGTAATATAATTTTTCTAACCATCTTTCTTTACTTGATTCAATAAATCATATAAATAATTAGTATCCCCTGAAAGCGCACTCAAATTATCCAAGCCTTGTTTAAAGAGGGCGTCTATATAGTCCTCTACTTCACTTTTACCAAGTACAGACATTAGATTATTTGTTTTATCTTGTTCGTAATCTTCAATATCATCCTTAGCTTGAAAGATAAGCCCTAGGTTTATCCCGTAGTTATATAACGCTTTACGTTGCTTATCTGTAGCATTCCCTATTATAGCACCTATTTCACATGAAGCTGCAAATAGTTTTGCGGTTTTCATCAAATGAATTTCTTTTATTTTGTTAAAATCTGCACCAATATCTAAAATCTGTCCTCCTACCATTCCCCTAATTCCTATTGCCTGAGAAAGAACTTTCATGATTTCACAGCATTTCTCATTTAACGAAGATAATACCTCAAAAGCCAGAGTAAGTAGTGCATCTCCGGCAAGCACTGCTGTTGCTTCATCAAATTTTTTATGGCAGCTTAGCTGGCTTCTGCGAGTATCACTGTTGTCCATGCACGGTAAATCATCGTGAATTAGAGAGTAAGCATGAACAAATTCAATTGCTGCAGCAACTGATATTACTTTTTTAGCTTCCGCGTTAAACACTCGCGATGAAGCTACGACTAAAAAGGAGCGTATATGTTTTGCAGGAGCAAGGAGTATATAACGCATAGCTGATATAAGCTTATTCTCGCTATTTTCTGGTAAAAGTTTATTTACTTCTACAATAAGCAAATTTTTTGTTGTTTCGTCTAGCATTTTTGAATTGTTAATTGTTTAGCACGTAACGCTAGCCAGCTAGGGCAGTAGAAAACTTTGCTGTAGTTTACCAGTTATAAAAGATATTGCAAACATAAAAATTTTTTATAACATCAAAGAATAGGTTATTTTTTTGGTAAGAAATGTGAATAGCGAACTAGCAAAGAGCACTAGAGAAGACATAGAAGAGAAAGTGAAAAAGATTATACTAGAGCACATTAGTAAGGATGTAGAGAAATTCAACAGCTCTTCAAAGCTTTCGGAGCATGGTGCAGACAGTTTAGATGCAGTTGAAATCATCATGGCAGCAGAAGAAGAGTTCGGAATAGAAATTCCAGATGAAGACGCACAAAAAATGGAAACTATGGAGCAAATAGTTGAGTACATTAATAGTAAAAAAGGCTAATAGTTAGTGTTAAATGAGCAGAAGAGTAGTAGTCACTGGTGTTGGTTTAATCACTCCACTAGCGGCAGATGTTGACAACACTTGGTCAAGGCTGATAAAAGGCGAGTCTGGCATAAAAGCAATCAATACAGATAGATTTGACTCTTCTGATCTTGCTTGCAAGGTTGCAGGGCAGGTGCCTGTGCAATCCGATAACATTGAGAATTACTTTAATCCTGTAGGTTATATTTTTGAAAAAGATCTAAAAAGAACGGATCGTTTTATTCATTACGGCATTGCAGCAGCGATTCAAGCTGTGGAAGATTCATCTTTAGAAGATTCAAAAGTAGATAGAGAACGTGTTGGCGTAACTATTGGCTCTGGTATAGGTGGTCTTCCGTCAATTCAGGAAAATGTTATTACCATGCAGGAAAAAGGGCCCAGACGTGTCAGTCCATTTTTTGTCCCTGCAAGTCTAATAAATTTGATATCTGGCCATATTTCTATTAAATACGAATTTACAGGTCCAAACGATTCAGCAGTAACCGCATGTGCAACAGGTGCGCATGCAATCATAAATTCAGCAAGAACTATAAAACTTGGTGAAGCAGATATTATGATTGCAGGTGGAGCAGAAAGTGCACTGTGTAGAGTTGGAATTGCAGGTTTTGCGTCTATGAAAGCATTATCAACTAAATTCAATGATAAACCGGAAGAAGCTTCAAGGCCATGGGATGCAGAACGCGATGGTTTTGTTATGGGTGAAGGAGCAGGTATATTGGTGCTGGAGGAATACGAACATGCAAAAAAAAGGGGGGCAAAAATACATGCTGAACTGGTTGGGTACGGACTCACAGGAGATGCGCACCACATTACAGCACCACATCCAGAAGGAAGAGGCGCATTTAAGGCAATGCAGCTTGCCTTAAAAAGTGCGCAAATTAATCCAAATCAAGTAGGATATATCAATGCACATGGAACTTCAACGCCACTTGGAGATAAAATTGAAGTAATAGCAATGAAACAGTTATTTGGTGACTACGTTTATAAAATACCTGTTTCTTCAACTAAATCTTCTATAGGACATTTACTTGGTGCTGCAGGGAGCGTTGAAGCAATATTCAGTATTCTTGCGTTAAATAATGGAATTATTCCGCCAACCTTAAATTTACATAAACCTTCAGAAGGATGTGATTTAAATTTTGTACCGTTTAAAGCTCAGGAGCATAAAATTCAATATGCACTTTCTAATTCGTTTGGTTTTGGTGGCACTAATGCATCGCTCATCTTTGGACAAGTGTAATCAATTTTGCTGCTAAATAGCTAAAATGTACGAACATTATGATCTGTGATAGCTATATTATCTGTAATTTGCCTTTTACTGTCGATTTACTATACTTATTTGGTAAGATCTAGCTTAATTAAATGCACAAAATATTAGTAAGTAGTAACCATAAACCTCTGGTCGGAAAAATCAAGATTAATGGCTCAAAAAATGCTGTTTTACCAATAATGGCAGCAAGTCTATTGAGTAGCTTCTCGGTAATTTTGCATAATGTACCTGATTTAATTGATGTGCATCTAATGTCTAAGCTGCTTGAGAGTCTTGGAGCGAAAGTGAATTTTACACGCAATAAAGATTATAAAGCAAATCATACTTTGGAAATTGATTGCAGTAATATCAACAATCACGTAATGTCACACGAAACTGCAAGTAAGCTGCGAGCATCTCTTTTAATGCTAGGTCCAATTCTCAGTAGATTTGGTAAAATCACAACAGTCTTTCCTGGTGGATGCAATATCGGAAAGCGTCCCGTTGATATGCATATCAAAGCATTAGAAGAAATGGGAGCTAAAATTGAAGTTGAAGGCTGTAATATAATTGCAACAGTGAAAGGAAAGCTACAAGGAAAAGAAGTTATACTTGAGAAAATAAGCGTTGGTGCAACAGAAAATGTAATAATGGCAGCAACACTTGCAGAAGGAGTGACAATAATAAACAATGCTGCAACGGAGCCGGAAGTTCTTGATTTAATAGAGTTCCTAAAGAAAATGGGTGCTAATATTGAGATTAGTGATACAAGGATCACAATAACAGGAGTTGAAGAATTAAATGGATGTGTTCATAAAATAATACCAGATCGCATAGAAGCAGGCACCTATGCACTAGCTGCTATAATAACCGGTGGTAAGTTGGAGTTAGAAGGAATAAGTCTATCTGATATAAGATGTATTGTGAATGAATTGAAGGCTATAGGGGCTAATGTTGAACTATATAATGAGGGGGTTATGATTTCCAGAAAAAATTGCTCTATTAGGTCTGCTAACATTGCAACAGATCCATACCCCAACTTTCCCAGTGATATGCAACCACAACTGATGTCTGCAATGTGCATCGCTGATGGGATATCAGTAATTGAAGAGAACATTTTTGAAAACAGATTTGCACATGCAGATGAATTGAGAAAGTTAGGCGCTAATATCAGCATCGAGAAAAGCAAAGCTACTATAAGTGGAATAAAAAGCTTATCTGGAGCTAATCTGTGTGCCACTGACTTAAGGTCAACAGCAGCTTTGGTACTTGCTTCTTTGGTAGCTGGTGGAGAAACTACAATAAATAATTCGCATCATTTATGGAGAGGATATGAAGCAATGCACGAAAAACTCAATTCATGTGGAGCTGATATTTCCATTTCATCTTGAGGATATTTTATGAATGAAGCAACTAAACGAACTACAGTAAAAGAAATAGATGAAATCTTATATGAAGAACATAAGGTATTAGACCATGGATTTATTCGAGTAGTGGATTATATGGGCTCTGATAGCGCTATAGTTCAAGCTGCTCGTGTTTCTTATGGCAAGGGAACAAAACAGATAAGTCAGGATGAAGCACTTATAAAGTATTTAATGAGACATCATCATACAACTCCATTTGAAATGTGTGAAATTAAGTTTCACGTGAAACTTCCAATTTTTGTTGCAAGGCAATGGATAAGGCATAGAACTGCAAATGTGAATGAATATTCGGCAAGATATTCAATACTTGACAATGAATTTTATATACCAAAACCAGAACAGATTGCAAAACAATCTGATAATAATAAACAAGGTAGCGGTGAAGCTTTTGATCCGGATACCTCAAAGGAAATAATAGATTCTCTAACAAACGACTCTAATTTAGTATATTCTCATTATGAAAAATTTATTGAGCAGGGGCTTGCAAGAGAAATTGCCCGAACTAATCTAACGCTTAATTACTACACGCAATTTTATTGGAAAATAGATCTGCATAACCTCCTTCATTTTTTGAAGCTTAGAGCTGATAAGCATGCCCAATATGAAATCAGAGTTTATGCAGAAGTTATGCTGGATATAATAAAAAAATGGGTCCCATTGGCCTACAATGCCTTTGTTGAATATTGCCTAGAATCAGCTTGTATTTCAAGAACTGGTCTAGAAATAATTCGCAAATTAATTAAAGGGGAAAACGTTACTAGAGAAGAAAGTAATATTGGTAAAAGAGAATGGGACGAGCTGATGTCTATACTTGATAAACAATCTTAAAGATAAAGGCATACGTATCAATCTCCTCTGTCAGTTAACTCTCGTTCACCAAATTGAATCTTGCTTTTTACATCACATTAACTCATCACTTTTATAGAACATCTCATTAAAATCATCCAAAGTTCCAAAATCTTTATTTTGAACAAATAGATGACCATCTGTTATGTATGCCTTAGGCAGGGTAAATGGTTTATCATAATGCTGCGATGCTGGCCTAACAATTTCATTATATAAAACCATTACTTGCTCGTAGTTATATCCATCACCAGCATGATATTTACCACGTACGGTATCATAAAAATTCTTTATATCATCATATGTCACTTGCAGCTCCACCTCATACTTTCCCACTTCAAGAGGACTTCCTGTCCTTATTTTAAAGGGATGTTGTGCATTTGCAATACTGTTAGAATCTTCTGCTTCACTATCAGAATTTTTATCCATATTTTCTATCACACTTGCCATAACAGTTTCTTGTTCGTCTTCTATTGGTTTTGCTTGTTTTTCAATTTTATTATTGCTACTGTCAGTTTCCACAGTGACTTTTCTTGTTTCCATATCTTTTTGAGCTTTCTCATTACTTTGCTTGCGTATTTCATCTCCATGCAATTTCTCCTGCAGAGCTTTTTCCATGTCAGCATAACCGTCACGATTGCTTTGCAAAGCTGGTTGATCTTCAACATAACTGCTGCTATCATCTGCTTGCATTTGATCTATATAGTTAGATTCTTCTTCCTGTATAGTATTTTTTGTAACTCCCTTAAGGTAATCAAGCATATCTTTTCCAGTCTTTTCCCAACTTGCAGCATCTGCATATTTTCTATCATTATTGATTACATCCTTTAATATTCTTCTATCATCTATCCATTGTTCAGCATGCTCAAATAGCGTCCATCCTTCATTACCACAAATATCAACATCAGCTCCATTCTCTATCAGGTACTTTACTTTGTCCAATTGCCCATGCCTTACTGCATGAATAAGTGGTGTCCAGCCTTCACTATCTTGAACCTCAATATTTGCATTATTCTTTATTAAATATTCTAATACCAAATCTCATAAATAAGTAGGCAAATAACTCACAGAACAAATGGTTTTGATCGAACTTTCCGTAATATTACGAATGAATGCACATACAGTATCCTCCAATAAACTAACAGAGTCATATATTCTATTTTTAATGAGATTGTCTTTCAAATATTGCCATAAACGCTCTACTGGATTTAACTCTGGTGAATATGGAGGTAAATAGATTAAGGTAATATTTTGTGGTATTTTTAAACCTTTGGATCTATGCCATCCTGCACAATCCACAACAAGAAATGCCTCCCTTGTTCCTAAATATTGTGACATCTGCTCAAGGAATATATTCATACAATCAGTATTGACGTTTGGTACGAATAAGCTAGAACTCTCTCCATTTCTAGGATTAACTGCACTATAGAGATAAAAGTTTTGCCTACCTAATTTTACCTTAACCTGTGTCCTAATGCCTTTTTTAAACCACCCGTGTCCAATCTTTGAATGTGTGCCAAACCGCGACTCATCGAAGAAAAATAGCTCTTTTTCGGGATACGTGACAATAGTTTCATTAAGATTTTTTTTTAAACTCTTCTTGTTTATTTTTATCCTGTTTATTGTGCACAGGCCTTGGAGTAATATACGAAAAACCTAACTTTTGCATCAGTCTATGTGCTGTAGACTTACTTACCTCAATAGAAAACATTTTCTCAATTATGATTTTTAATTTCTTAGCCGTTAGGTTGGCTCCTTCTTCTGCTATGACATTTTTAATTTCTTCTTGCTGCTTGTAGCTCAACTTCGGCTTTACTCCACGTCCTGGTTGTATTTTAAACGCATTGACTCCTCCTTCCTTAAATCTTGTAATCCACTTCATCAATGTAGTTCTAGTAATTCGGTATATTTGAGCAACTTTTGTTATTCCATATTCTTTTGCAGATATTATTGCCTGTAATCTTCTTCCTATCTCTCCTCTTATGCCGTGCTTCTTTAATTCCAGGTTACACTTATTATATAATTCTTCTCCTATTGCTTTACTTTTTCCTGCCATAACTCCCCACTAATTCTTAAATTATTCTATTTTAGAAATTTTTCTTTATTCGTCTATTTATTTTTAGGAATTGGTATTAGCGGGATCTATGCTAAGAGATACCGCGAATGAATCGCGGTATGACGGTTAATTATTCCGTGACGGTATCTGCTTTTTCCTTGATCCTAAGTTCCTGCATTGGCAATCTATTCTCATCAATACTCGTGCCATCTTCAAGTACTGCAGGTATTATGATCTTCTCAAACTGTCGCTCTGATTTTTTCTCTAAATAACCAAATATGTCGTAAACACTGATCCTTTGACCAATCACTAAAAATGGCGTATCAGCAGTATTACGCCTTGAAGTTATGCATTGTTCAAACTTTTGACAGGCACTGATCAGCGATACCCGACTATAAGCGCAGCTTGCATCATGTAAATCATCAAGGATAATGCAACCACCGTACTTTCGACCTTCATCAAAATCAAGAGAACTATCCCCAGCTCCTGTACCTGTTACATGCCCTGATATTGAAAAGCCATTAACAAAACCTCCTTCTTTAGTTCTAATTACTCGCGTACTTTTGCGACCAACTACTTTTACGTTTGGAAAGACTTGACGGTAAAATGGAGACTCAAGGACAATGTGCAGTTCATTGATTTTTTCACGCATCAAATCTCTTTGGTGCGTAATATACATAAACTTTGCCCTTGGATTATTACCGAGGGCAAACGCCACATGAAATATAAAACCCAGTGTTGTCTTAGCACAGCATGGTGGTATGTTCCACCATTGACTGTGTGCTTTTTCAAACACCAAGCGATTAATGCTGCTGAACAGCACCCACAAATAGTTTTTGCTGCCATCTTTTCTTTTTAAATTTAATCTAATATTAAACACTCGCAGCATGCCTTGAAACGCAAAGAAACCAAAATCTTTGCGGCATAAAATAATATCCTCCTGAGATAGCATTTTTCATCCTTTAAACTAATTCCAGCATACACTAATTTATTGAAAAATTAAAAAAAATGTTGTAAAATTGTTACAGTAGTAGATTTTGGTAAAACTTATGGCAGACTTAAACACTAATATAGTTCTCAGTAAAGAAACTTTACTACACCTTGCCGAGCTAGCTGAGCTCACTAAGCAGCCTGCTCAAGAATTAGCAGAGAAACTACTCAAAGAAGCAATTGAGCTTGAAATCGAGGATTTTTTAGTGTCTAAAATTTCTGATGAGCGTGATGTTGAAGGCGCAGAAACAGTTGATTTTGAAGATATTAAGTGGGACTAGAACGTTATAAAATTAAGTCTCTAAAGAGCGTTACTGAAAGGGATTTACCAAATCTTCCAAAGACAATAAGGCTAAGAGTTCAAAAGGCTATAAAAGAACGACTTACAGTCGATCCAATAAATCTTGGTGAAC
This sequence comes from Wolbachia endosymbiont (group A) of Clivina fossor, assembly GCF_964026865.1. Taxonomy (NCBI): domain Bacteria; kingdom Pseudomonadati; phylum Pseudomonadota; class Alphaproteobacteria; order Rickettsiales; family Anaplasmataceae; genus Wolbachia; species Wolbachia endosymbiont (group A) of Clivina fossor. Next base: position 1,264,435 of record NZ_OZ034707.1, read on the forward strand.
CACTACATCATAGCTTAAAAGGGCGCAGAAGGTTAAGAGTAGGTGACTATCGCGTGGTCTACAGGGTAGATCAATCAGAACGTACAGTGGTTATCACAGAGATAGGACATAGAGATACTATTTACAAGAGATAAGTACATTCTTTTCTTTATTGAAAAAATAAAATGCTGTAGTTGGCTATATTGCAGCCTTACCCGCAACCTGACCAAAATTATCTAACATTTGATTCATAGCTATCCAACGATCATTTAAAGATTTTCCGTAAGAAGTGTAACCACCACCTAGATTTTGACCAATTTGTGCACCAAGTCCATGTGCTCCGATAAGACTTTGCAGCCCTCCTAAAGATGAACCGATAAAGTCATTCAAGCCACGCGACGCAAGTTCAGAGTTTAAACTTGCAACTTTAGATAGACCATAGCTTGATTGATTAAGTCCACTGGCACGTAATTGATTGCCAAGCGCGGTGTTCATTTGATTGCTAACAAACTGCTGATAAGGACCTTCACAGTATTGCGACGCTATTTCATTGATAAATCCTCCTGGACCATCTTTTCCTAAGCCCCCAAGACTATCCATGAATTTATTGTACCGACCATACAATTCTTTTTGTACTCCGATATTATTTTCAAATTGGCGATTAGCTTTAGAACTACCAAAAAGAAAGTCAAATAAATCTCCTAATACCAATTCCCGCTATACAAGTAACGGATAGACAATAATGGAAAAAAGCCATACTGGAGTAAGTAAAATAGCGAGGTTTAAATGGCATTAAGATCAAAATTATTGGATGAAAAAGTGAGCAAAAGAAATGCTGAAGAAAGTAAGAAATAATGCATATGTTGCAAAAAAACTAAATGCTGTAATTGCAGCAAAAAAGCATAGTATAACAGCCGTAGCAAAAATATGTTGCATTTCAAGAAAGGCACTTACTGCATGACCTAAAATTTGGCAGAGAAGAAAAATTATTTGCTCCACCTCAACGCCGTAGAAAAACTATATTGAACCAAAGCCAACTTGAACAAGTTGAAGCATGGATACAAGAAAATCCCAACATTACCATTAAAGAAACGAGAATAAGAATTCAGGAAAAGTTTGGTTTAGCAAGTCTACAGTACACCGTAATATGCAAAGAATGAAATTCTCATATATCACACCAAGACCAGTGTATAACGGACAAGATAAAAGTAAACAAGAGGAGTTTAAAAAAAAATCTTAATGAAACTATAGTATTTTCTAAAACGAATGATAAACGTCTAAAATGGTATTACCAACTAAAAGGTGTAAGTCTGTACATTGATGCATTAGAGGTCTGAGGCGACTTTTGATGGTGTGCCAACAATGCTCTATCGGATTTAGATCAGGTGAATATGTTGGAAGATAAAGCAAATGACAGCCAAAAGACTCTATTAATGACTTTGTTTTGGGAGTTTTATGGAATGTAGCATTATCCATAACTATGGTTGTATTACGCTGCAATTGTGGTTCGCTCTAACCATACATTATTACACCCTCCTGTGAAGGTCATTGGTGCAATAAACTTCTTTTCAATCCATTCACCTATTATACTCACTCTTTCCCACTTTTTTCCTGGAACATCAGCATATATTTTTTCTCCTCTTGGAGCTCATGCATATTCTCGGTATAGTCTATTATCAACTCCTGCTTCATCTATATATAAAATGCTACAGTGGTCTATTTTTGAGACTTTATCGATAAATTGCTGCCTATCTTCTTGATTGCGCTCTTGATAGAATGTGACTTTTTTTAAGGTTATTTTTAGCTGTTTTAACCTATACCAAATTGCACTTATTCCAAAGCCAAGATTTTGTTTCATTTCTGCTAGTGTGTGATCCGGGTGTTTTTTAACATAGTCTACAAGTATTTTTGGGTCTATTTTCCGAATAAAACCAGTACTTTTTACCGCTTTGAGACCTTGGCCAGTAGCTTTCTTTTTTAGCCATCTATATAGTGTCTATCTCAAAAACCTCTGCAACTTCAACCTTTGACTTTCCTTTTTCTACCAAAGACACTGCTTTTTCCCTTAAATCTACACTATATACCATCGCTTTCCCTACTTTAAAAAAACATATTATACCTTTATCATTCGCTTTTGAAAATACTATAGTTTGCTTATGAGCAACCTGGATCCCAGTGGGCTTTGTTGCATCGCTCAAGTGAAAAGAACTGGCAGTTACTGACAAAATTCATTATAAATAGCCATTTAACTGTTGAAGAAAAAATATGCCACAAAAAATGAGAGTCAGTAACTGCCATGAATATAACAAATTTCTCCAAGAAAGAGGAAGCATTTTTTGTTATATCAATGACGCCATAGAAAATTGGTACGAGAATTGTCCAAAAATGCAGGGCGGCAACTATATTTATAGTGATAAAGTTGTGATTTTGGTGCATATAATCGTCAGTTTCTTTAGAATTGGTTTAAGACAAACAGTCGGGTTTATAAAAGGGTATTTGCAACAAATAGGAAGAGATTTGGCAGTTATCAGCTATTCACAAGCATCAAAAGAAACTTAATATTAAGATAAATGATTGCAGAATTGATAAAAATAATATGGAAGATATCGAAATTGCTATAGACAGTACAGGAATTAGTATATACAACAACACACAGCAAGGAAAATAGCACTGACAGAAAATATCGTGGCTATGAGCAAACGAGAAAATTGCACGTAATGTTGAATATAAACAACAAAAAAGCCATAGCTGTAAAATACAGTAACGGTGTCTACTCTGATCACTATGGAGCTTGTGATTTGCTAAAAGAAGTTGATTTTCAGCATGCCATAAAAGCACTATATGCAGATAGAGCATGTGATAGGCACAAGTTTTATAAGTTGTGTAACGAATATGATATAAAGACAAAAATTCCACCAATAAACAATGCGGCAGAACATCCAGAAATAGATTATATGTCTGACAGGAATGCTGCTATTAGGTTAATAAAATTATACGGTGAAGATGGCATGAAAGAATGGAAAAAAGAAGTAAATTATGGGAAAAGATCTTATATTGAAGGGTTTTTCTCAAGATTAAAGCAAATATTCGGATTTAGTTTTAGGAATAAATCTGAGATAAATCGAGAAAAAGAACTGCTAATCAAATGCTATTTGCTTAATAAATTCACTGATATTGGTATGGCTAAATTTGAGATAGTTACATGAATTTACCATAAATCACCATCTCATAAAGTGTGATGCAACAAAGCCATCCCAGTGTCAGCTACTCGGATGATAAAAGGAAGGAATATCGGAGTGACAAGAAAGGGGTCATAGTGTGCTAGACTTTATACCTTTTGCATTCAAACTCACACAAATCATGAATTATACACGTTTCACACGAAGGCTTTTGCGCTTTGCAAACATATCTACCATGCAAAACTAGCCAGTGATGAGCATAAAGCAGGTATTCTTTTGGAACTACATTTAAAAGAGATTGCTCTGTTTTAAACACATCTTTTTCTCTCACAAGTCCAAGTCTATTGCTTACTCTAAAAACATGAGTATCAACTGCCAATGTTGGAATACCAAGTCCTGAATTTAAGAACACATTAGCGCTCTTTCTCCCAACCCCTGGTAAAGATACCAAATCATCGAAATCAGTAGGCACTTTGCTATTGTACCTCTCAATCAATATTTTGCTGAGCCCGATTATATTTTTTGTTTTGGAATTATATAAACCAATACTGCTTATGCATTTTCTCAGCTCACTTTGCCCAAGATTCAGCATTTTTTCTGGCGTATCAGCAATACTAAATAGCTCCTTTGTAATTTTATTAACACTGACATCGGTTGTCCGCGCTGACAAAACTATTGCGACCAGAAGCGTAAAATGATTGGTATAATTTAGCTCTATTTTTGGCGTAGGGCTTGATTGTTGAAACTTTTCAAATATCAATTCTACTTTTTTTGAGTCCATGCATAGAGCTAAAAGCTTATACTATACTGTTTGCTGTGTAAATCCAATTGGTTTAGGCTGTTCAGTGTTAACATCAGACATATCAGTTTTTACTTCATCAAAATTTCTCTCAGCAAATTCGTTCGCTACCTCTGCAAAACACTTTCTAACAATAGGCATGATAATTGGCATTAATAATTTACGTGGATCATACCATTTCAATAGGTCAGTTTCTTTTTGCACTCTATCTCTTGGATCCTCTTCTAGTAAATCTTTTGTGTACTTTTCAGCATATATTTCACAACCTTTTGAGAAAACAGGAGCTAATGTTTCAATTAATACTGCCTAATAACAATAGTGGACCGAGTATAGCTCCACCAACAGTTAATCCATTAGCAATGAAATTTGTTGTAACTAAATAAACAGAAAAAGCAGCTAAAGGATAGTTGATAAGAAGTTTACTGCTTAGCTCGATATAGCTGATTTTACTTATGAATTCATCAGTAGAAATTTCTGAGTTTGCATACTTTTTCATATAATAATTCCCTAATGAATTATAGAGCTTATTGATAATGATATTAAATGCTATGATCCACCATGAAAAATAGCAACCTATAGTAACTGTGGTTAATAGAGCTAAAGGCAGAAAACTTATTTTTGAGACAAGCAGTAGAACGTTTTTATACTCTATAAATTTCAATGCTAATTGTTTTTTATCCTCATCTACTAGATCCTTTTTGTTCTGTAGAGGAGAAATATAAGAGCGTAATTGCTTGATATCATCATTAGCACAGCCCTCATAAAGCTTTTTTTGCAATATAGAATTCAGTTTTTCAAAATCTCCACCTATAGCTTCTTCACCAATCCGTAGTGTACTGAATAGCTTCTTCCTATAGTGAAACTCTCTTGCTGTTAAACGCCCATCACTTTCAGCGCCAATACTGACTTTAACACAAGGATTTCCTGATTCCAAAGGTTCAATATATTTTTTTAGCTCTTGATAGGCTTTATAAATTCGATCAAATCTATTTTTATCTCCACCCTTGTCAGGATGATTTACAAGAATTAACTTCTTATTCTGTTTCTTCAAAATTGCGCTAAGCTCTTCATAATTCTTGTCTACAACTTGCTTAGCCTTTATTTCTAATACTTTAAATAAGTAATGGTTATCATAAAATTCCTGACTAGTTAACTTAAAATGTTGACCCATTGCTACCCCTCATACAAATATATATACTCTTAATATAATAACATAAATATTGCATGCAATTAAAATTGTCAATAATAACTTAAGAAAAGAACCCCTCTTTCCCATCATACAAATACAACTTATCCATTCTCACCACGTCAAAGCTATTTTCTTCGAGTTTGATTAGCAAGTTATTTACATCACTATTTGTAATAGCTTGCTTTTCATTATTTGCGATAAACCTACAGGTTATTTGGTCACTTAAAGATTTTGAGTTTCCTGGCCAAATCGCTAGCCCTTTTGAGTATATTGCTATCATTTGCAGATTACTTGATTCAAATAATCCTACTATTTGATCAAAATTGCTGGATTTGTCCCAAGCAAGCGTTATATCACTACCCACTAGCTTTTTAACTTTGTAATCTTGTTCGTAATTGTCTTGTACTTTATTTATTTTACTATCTGAACCACTGCTAATTATAAGCTCAGGTAATGTTGCAGGTTTCTTTCCTAGATTATCTATAACAGCTTCTGCAAATTCTTTTGTACCAACTTTCTGTTTACTTCTTTTCTCCTTATACAAATCGGCAGTGTGTATTCCATCCTCTAAAGTCTTCAGCCATGCATCGTAGATTAGTTTTGCAGTACCCACTTGACCTATGTAAATTAGCATATGCACTGCAGCATTTAAAAGACCAGAAGGATTAGCTATGTTTTTTCCTGCAATATCAGGAGCAGAACCATGAACCGCTTCAAACATCGCATATTCATTACCTATATTGCTACTTCCAGCGAGTCCCACAGATCCAGAGGTTTGTGCCACTATGTCTGATAATATGTCGCCATATAGATTTTCAGTTACTATAACATCGAAATTCTCCGGTTCTGTAGCAACACGTGCCATTCCAATATCAACTATATAATGTTCTGCCTTTATGTCCTGGTATTCCTTTGCAATGCGATCAAACGCTGCATGGAAAGTTCCGTCAGTCATTTTCATTATGTTATCTTTAGTCAGGCAAGTTACTTTTTTTTTGTTGTGTTTTTTCGCGTATTCAAAAGCATACCTGCATATCTTCTCTGAGCCAGATCTAGTAATAATTTTAGTGCATTGGTAAGAATCACCAGTGAGCCTATGCTCTATTCCGGTGTAAACGTCCTCTTCATTTTCACGTATTACTACGATATCAAACTTATCAAATTTATTTTCTATAACAGGATGATACGAAATACACGGTCTGATATTTGCATATAACCCTAGGTTCTTTCTGAGCGCTACATTTAAGCTTTTGTGGCCTTTACCTTGAGGAGTGGTTGTTGGAGATTTTAATAATATTTTTGTCCTTTCGATAGATTCCCAACCACTTGGAGAAATTCCGTGAGACCATTCCTTACTATAAACACGCTCACCTATTTCAATAATATCCATTGAGATCTTCGCTTCCGCTTTGCGCAATATCGACAGCACCGCTTCCATAATTTCTGGTCCGATACCATCGCCATACGCAACTGTGATTGGTGTTGACATAACTTCCCTAACTGTAAATGATTTAATGTTAATTCAAATAATAGAGTGGCACAAGTAGCTAATATTACCCAAATTAGTATATTTACGGTTATTTAACAACGTGCTTTTATATTATATGATGACATTATGAAATATAGGTGGGGTTATGGATACTGAAATAAATGTTAAAGTAAATTACGTAGGGTTTACAAGGCGTACTGTAACAACAATACTTGACCAAATAATATTTTTCTTTCCTTCATTCATCTTATACATTGCATTGTTGGGCAATAATGAGGTTAATAATTTTCTTGACGAAATTGAACAGTTAACATCTCCTTATACAATCTTTACATCAGTGCTGTGTACAGTATTAGAAATATTAATGATAACAAGACTGGGAGGTACGCCAGGACAACTGTTGTGTGGTATGTATATCAAAGATGCAGACACATTTAAAAATACTACTCTTATGCAAGCAGCAATAAGGTGTATTTCTGAGACAGTTTTCTTGATTATTTCTTTTTTGCTGACTCACTATGTTTCTCAGTGGTTTATAATTTTACCAATTTTAGTTTTAATATTTGCGATATTCGACCGGCGCAAGCAGACTTTTTATGATAAAATTGCAAAAACAGTAGTAATAGACTATAAACCTAGTTGATATTTTTCTTTAGTTGTTACCACCAAGGGTGTTATTCCAGCGCGTGACGTTAGTTAGAATCCAAAAACCATGAGAGCTACAAAAAATTACTTTACAAACTCCGCCAGCCCCCTTATCATAACACTGAAGCTATTTATTTATCTTCGCAATCTCTGCAGTGGATTAATGACAAAAAACTTAATGTATTTGGCGTAAATCATGCTTAATTTTTGCACTATGTGCACCTCATGTCTTTATAAAACTTCTAGGTTTCTACCTATATAAGCTGAAACGCGCTTATAAAGCGTTTAAGACAGTAAAAGACGTCAAATAGACAAGGGAGAATTTGAATACTAGCTACCCTAGGGTTTCTTTTGCCTTTTTTTCTGTTTAGTAAGTTTCTTAATGTTTATAATTTAGATTAGTTGCGGCTTAAAAGCAACTGAATCGCGGTTATTAAACGTTTAGAATAAAAAAACGCCAATATTTTGAAGTACATATAAATAACTAGCCAACCATGGGGCTTCTTTTGCCTTTTTTTTGTTTGGTAAATTTCTTAATATTTATGACTAAAGTAATTTAGGCCTACCGACAACCGTCATCCCTGTAAAGGTCAAGTATCCCGCTACGTGTTAGCGGATGAGATACCGCGAATGAATCGCGGTATGACGTAGAGTCAGCGTTAGCTATACTTTTATACTCACCAAATCAGTTTGCTTGCTTACAAGCAAACTTTCCTGGATCCAAGTAGTCAAGCTACTCGGATGACACCATTATAGAGTGAACCAGTGTCAGCTACTTGAGTGACACCCTTTCTAGCAGAAACTGCTCCTCAAATCACAACGTTCATACAGCTGCGTTTTAGATTAGGCACTAATGCATTACTTCCAATACCTTCTTACCAATCACTGCAGGGGTTTCAGCAATTGCAATCCCGGCGCTCCGCATAACTTCTAGTTTTGCACCAGCACTTCCACCACTGGAAGAGATGATTGCTCCAGCGTGTCCCATACGTCTTCCTGGAGGTGCTGTTTGACCTGCTACAAAACCAACGATTGGCTTTTTAGTTTTTTCTGTTTTCACAAAATGTGATACATCTTCTTCTTCGTTTCCACCTATTTCACCAATAACTACAATACCATGAGTATCGTCATCTTTTAAAAAGAGCTCCATACAGTCGACAAATGTCATACCATGAACTGGATCCCCCCCAATTCCGATACACGTGGATTGACCAAGACCAACAGCGGTCGTTTGTGCTACTGCCTCGTAAGTTAAAGTTCCAGAACGAGACATAATCCCTATATGTCCACGCTTATGGATATGGCCAGGCATAATCCCTATTTTGCACTCTTCGGGCGTAATAATTCCCGGGCAGTTAGGACCAATCAATCGACTTTTTGAACGAGCAAGAGCATGCTTCACCTTTACCATGTCAAGTATAGGAATGCCCTCTGTAATGCAAACTATTAGCTCTATCTCTGCATCTATTGCTTCAAGTATTGCATTAGCTGCAAACTTAGCAGGTACATATATTACCGTGGCATTCGCATCAGTTTTTTCTTTGGCTTCTGCTACAGTATTAAAAACTGGTAAGTTAAGGTGAGTGCTACCACCCTTGCCAGGAGTTACACCACCAACCATTTTTGTTCCGTAGCTAACTGCTTGCTCTGAATGAAATGTACCTTGCGCACCAGTAAAACCCTGGCATATTAACCTTGTATCTTTATTTACTAAAACGGACATACTCTATTTCACCTCTTGTACTATTTTCTGCGCAGCATCGCCCAGTTCATCTGCAGCAATAATATTTAATCCTGACTCTTCTAAAATTCTTTTTCCTTCTTCGAAATTAGTGCCTGATAATCTAACCACTAGAGGAACTTTAATGCTCATTTCTTTTACAGCCGCAACAATTCCACTTGCAATAATATCGCAACGCATTATACCACCAAATATGTTAACCAAAATTCCTCTTACGTTGCTATCAGACAATATGATTTTAAATGCTTCAGTTACAGTTTCTTTACTCGCTCCACCACCAACATCCAAAAAGTTAGCAGGCTCTGCTCCGTAGTATTTTATTATATCCATTGTTGCCATAGCAAGACCTGCACCATTTACCATGCAACCAATACTGCCATCCATTTTGATGTAACTGAGCCCATACTTTGAAGCCTCTATCTCTTCTTTCACTTCTTCATCATAATCACGAAGTTCCATAATTTCTGGGTGACGATATAAAGCATTGTCATCGAAATTAATTTTCGCATCGAGCGCAATAAAATCTCCAGAACTTGTTTCAACCAGTGGATTAATTTCAATTTGGCTCGCATCAGTTGCAATAAACGCATCATATATATTTTTTGCAACATTTGTTATTTTTTCTATTTGTTCTGAACTCAAATTAAAACTGCTGCTTAACTTGCTGCTATCAAAACTTGTAGCAAGATCAATATCAAATTTCACAATTTTTGCGGGAGAATTTTTCGCCACTTCTTCGATGTCCATTCCACCTTCTGAGGAAAATATGAATATTGGCCTACTGAGCTTCGGGTCAATTACCAGGCTTAAGTAATACTCTTTCTTAATGCTTGAGCCTTCTTCAATATATACTCTTCTTACTTGCTGCCCGCTTGGCCCTGTTTGATGAGTAACTAAAGTCATACCAATCATGTCTTTTACAAACTGTTGAGCTTCTTCAGCTGACTTTGCTAGCTTTACGCCACCGGCTTTACCCCTACCACCTGCATGAATTTGAGCTTTAACCACAAACACGTCAGATTTTAATTGACTTACTTGAGTCTTTACTCCTTCTGCAGATATAGTGACAAAACCTTTTGGCACCGGGACATTAAATTTATGCAAAATCTCTTTTGCTTGATATTCGTGAATATTCATAAAACAACCAATGATAAACTATTAAAAAATTACCAACCGTAACGCTGCCTTCTGCATTCTTGCTGGTGCCTCTTTTTTCTCGCTTCAGCTTTCTTTTTAGCTCTTTTTTCTGATTTTTTTTCATGATATTGTTTTTTCATTTTCAACCCTCTTCCTTCCTTTTGAATTGTTTTTTTCAATACTGGAAGAGCTCTGTCTACATCACCATAATGGACTGATACTTCAATCAAACTCTATACCTCCTTCGGTAATCATTTCAAAATTTATTTATAAATTAGAAAATTAACATTGTCAATTATTTTATAAACTTGAGCGTTAAACTGCAATATGAACGAAATGCCTTTAAAAGCTCTAACTATTAAAAGCGTTAAAACTTCTGCTAGCATCGGGGCGGAGAGATTTGAACTCCCGACCCTTTGGTCCCAAACCAAATGCGCTACCAGGCTGCGCTACGCCCCGACTTCTTTACTCAGAGTATCAATAACTCAGGCAAAATGCAAGATTCATTTGTTTATTTTAGAAAAAATATAATATAAGATTTAATATTATTTTAGAATATGTTTTTTATTAGCTCCTCTTTAGTAGCAAACTGCTTCGCAGGCGGCCTATAGAGTTTGTACAGTTAGCGCGTGCAACACTGAATCAGATTTCTCTATGGCCCAAACCTTAGCCATATTTAAAAATCTAGCTACACCAATTGGTGAAAGTTAGTGCAGCAACCACAGCAGTATCGACCCTTAAAATTCTTTTTCCTAGACTCAATTTTTGACAAAACTTATCGGCAAGATCAAGTTCATAAGATGAAAAACCACCTTCAGGGCCAACAATAATAGCAACATTTTTCTTACCTTTCAGCACTTTATCAGCTTTACCTGTTTCATCACATAAAACAAAATTTTTACTCTGGGAATCAGGTAACTCACAAAAGTTAATAGGAGGCAAAATCTCTGGTATACTCATCCTACCGGATTGTTCCGCAGCTTCGATTGCCTGTAATTTTGCTCTACTTAGGTTAATGTTTTTTACTACTGTACGTTCCGTTGAAATAAATTGAATGCAGGTTACTCCCATTTCAGTTGCCTGTCTCACTATGTTGCCTAAAGCACCACTTTTTACCATGGCACAATATAAGTATAAATTTTCCTCATATTGCTGTTGTTTAGTGCATTCTTTGAGTGTAACTTTTGTTAATTTACGCGATATATTAACTACTTCTCCTAACCATTCTCCATCCTTTCCATTAAAAAGAGAGAGATTATCATACTTCTTAAGCCGCATTACATTGCAAATATAGTGACTTTGTTGTGGATTAAGTGCTAAACTCACGCCTTGTGATAAAGCTTCTTCAAAATAAAGCCTAATTTTTCCCATTCAAAACTTTAATTATATTCTACTTGAGTGACTCTTACGGGATTTGAACCCGTGTTACCACCGTGAAAGGGTGGTGTCCTAACCACTAGACGAAAGAGTCAATGCGAATTAACTCAAGTTATATTGATTATGCACATAAAGTCAATTATTTTATGGCGCAAACGTCTTTCTCTATTCCATATTTAATATTCACTGAATTTATTTCAGATTTAGGAGTTTTAGATCCTAATTCTAATTGTTGTTCAACTTTTGTATCGGAATCATAGCCAGAATCGTAGCCAGAATCTCTACGCTCATATTTCTGCTTTATTTCTTCTACACTAAAGCCAGCCTTTTAGTGCATTGTAGAGACTTAGAGTCAGTTTAACACCTTTTATGTCATTGTTTTTGACAGATTTAATTAAAAAATTATCTATTATACCCATGATTATACCCCCTATATAAAAGCTCACTATCATGGTACAACTTTAAACTATGATGATTTATTTTCTGCTAATAGCAGCTCTCTATAACCACTTAACAAGTGGTGGCATTGACATCATAATTGCATCTGGATTGCCGTCAGTCATTAAACCAAACCTTGTGCCACGATCGTATAACAGATTGAATTCTACATATCTGCCACGTTTTATTAATTGATTTTCTCGTTGTTCTTTTGTCCAAGATTTTTGTATATGTTTACGTATGATGTGCAAATAAATTTCCAAAAAGGCTTCACCTACTGCTTTTGTGAACTCAAAATCATTTCTCCAATTGCCAGAACTCAGATTATCATAGAAAATACCACCAATGCCACGCGGCTCTTTTCTATGTGGTAAGAAAAAATAGTTGTCACATTGCTCTTTAAATTTTGGATAATATCCGGTGTCAAATCTATCACATGTCATTTTGATTGATTCATGAATATACTTGCAATCTTCTTCATTTTTATATATTGGCGTAAAATCCATCCCTCCACCAAACCATTGTTTTGAAGTATATATCAGCCTTGTGTTCATATGTGCTGCAGGGATAAGGGGCGATTGCATATGAGACACTAAAGATATACCGCTTGCCCAAAACTCTCCGTTACTTTCACTTGCACCAGGAATTTCATTAATGGCTGAATCTGCAAATTTTCCGTGTACTTTTGAAACGTTTACTCCAACTTTTTCAAAAACATTGCCAAAAATAATTGTAGATTCACCACCTCCACCACCTGGGCGATCCCACTTTCTTTTTTCGATCTTTGGCTCTGCGGATGATTGTTTTTCAATTAATAAGAAAGATTCTATGATCTTATCTCTTAGTGCACAGAACCACTTAAATGCTTGTGTTCTTTGTTTTTCCATAATATCCTCTCGCTAGCTTATTAACATTGTTATATCTGATATTTAAGGAACTTAATTAGATTTGGATGATAATTATCTATCAAAGACGTTAATAAATCTATAATAATTAAATCAATATAATAAAACATTTTCGTATGTACAACGATGCCAAGTAACAATAATGAATAAAAGATACATAGATAACAAAAAAGAGAACAGGGTTGACTTCATACTAAGAAATTATGGAATGTCAATTGTTGTGATGGCAGTTATTATGCTCTTACCTCCAGTAGCAATATCGATACTCTACTTTTTTGATATATATAGTCAGCATATTAATATAGAGATTAATTTATTAGTTAGCATTCTAACAACTCTCTTTATGATATATAATGTAAAACGCTACAGACACCTACTTAATACTATAGAATTTCAAAATGCAATATTTGCAAATGCACTAAATCATAATACAGAATTTTGCCTTATTTTACATAGAGATGAGGGTATTATTTATGCTGATGCAAGGTTCTACGAAAGGTTTAAAGATCATATAGATGATGACATTACGTTAGGCAAGATTTTTGAAATAGGAGATGTTTCAGAAGAAGACAAAAAAGTACTCTATCATGCACTAAAAAATAACTCTTCTGTACAAGTATGCATTTCCTTAAACAAGAAGAATAGAGTATCTAACTTTCTTTTGCTCTTTGAGCCGATACCAGATAATCCCCAAATTGCTATAAATAGTAATAAGATTTTAAATTTATCATTAGTGCCAATAGCAAGGCCAGATGGGTATTTTGTGTTAAAAGCAACACAGATAAACAAGGAGCAGATATATGAAGAGTTAATAGAAAAACACAGTATAGGAACTTACATTGCAAATGCCAAAGGGGTGATTTTATCTGTAAATAAAAGATTTTTAGATATATTTGAACTGAAAAAACTGGAAAAAGGTAGCTCAATCAGTGATTTTATATCTCAATCTAAATATAACAATACAACAACCGATAATGAAATTTTGTTTTTTACTATAAGTGGTATTCCATTCAAGGCTTATATGAGCACTGCTATATTTTGTGATAAATACAACCATAGCTATATATATGGCTTTATAACACCAACCGAATCAAATATTGTTGATTATCAATTACACCCTTGTTTTGCAAATTCATCAATTGCTATTGCACAATGTGACATAAACGGCAACTTTGTAAAGAAAAATACGGCACTAATAAAGCTTGCAGGGTCAGATAATAATTCAATCTTTACATTGATATTAGATAGTTATCATGTGAAAATACGTGAATATTTTTCGAGTAATAGAATAAATAATGCGTCCTTTGATGTACAGCTCAACGGCGATAATAACATAAAAATATATTTCAATAAGTTTCTTCATAATAAAATGATCTTCATACTTTGTTATTTTATTGACAATACTGAACACAAAAACCTAGAGATAAAGCTTGAGCATTATCAAAAGATGCAAGCTATAGGGCAGTTAGCAGGTGGTATTGCGCATGATTTCAACAATATATTGACTGGGATAATAGGATTTTGCGATTTGCTTTTACTCCAACATTCAGCTGGTGATCCATCTTTTGGAGATATAATACAGATACAGCAAAATGCAAAGCGTGGATCAAATTTAGTAAGACAATTGCTTGCTTTTTCAAGAAGACAGACCTTGCAGCCAAAAATTATTGATGTAAATAGTACTATAGCTAATCTTTATGAAATGATAAAAAGATTAATAGGTGAAAATATAAAGTTTAATATTTATTATGGTAGAGACTTGGGTGCTGTTAGGGCTGATCAAGGGCAATTAGAGCAAGTTATACTTAACTTAGCAGTCAATGCTAGTGCTGCTATGGAAAAGGGCGGAGAATTAACTATACGAACCTTTAATCAAAAGATTGACTCATTAAATTCTACATCTCAGGACATGTTTTCTCCAGACAAGGAAACGATCGAACATGGAAATTATGTTGTGATTGAAGTAATTGATACTGGATGTGGAATGACAAGTGATACAATTGAAAAGGCATTTGACCCATTTTTTTCTACCAAAGATATTACCTCTGGTACAGGTCTTGGCCTCTCTACTGTATATGGCATTATTAAACAAACTGAAGGATACATCTATGTTGCTAGCAAAGTAAATCATGGAACTAAATTTAGCATATTTTTGCCCATGGTTTACATATCAGATGAAAATCTGATAGAGGAAGATAGTGAAGAAATAGAAAGACCGGTAGTAAGTGAAATTAAAGGTAATGGTATAATTTTATTGATTGAAGATGAAAATTCAGTAAGGGAATTCATCTCTAAAGCACTCAAAAGAAAAGGATTTGATGTAATAGAAGCGAGCATAGGCAGCGAGGCGCTAGAAATAATCAGTAAAAAAAATCAACACATAGATCTAATAATCACTGATGTAATCATGCCAGAGGTGAGTGGTCCAGAAATAGTTAAAGAAGCATTGATCCATAGGCCAAATATTAACGTTATTTTTATTTCTGGGTATGCAGAAGATGCTTTTTTAAAGAGTGATGACATCAATATAGAAGATTTTCACTTTTTGCCAAAACCATTCACTCTGAATGAATTAGGAAACAAGGTTCAAAGTGTGTTACACAAAGCAAAAAAGACAGTCTAATTTTAGTGTGATTAGCAACAAAAAAATTTTCTAATGCAAAAGTTTCTTGCATATATACAATAGAATTATTTTATACATAAGATAAAAGGCGTGAGCAAGATTATTGCAATAGTAAATCAAAAGGGTGGAGTTGGCAAAACCACAACTAGTATAAATTTATCGACAGCCTTTGCTGCTGTGGGAAAAAGCACTTTATTGGTAGATCTTGATCCTCAAGGAAATGCTAGCACCGGACTCGGGATTTCTTATCGTAGTAGGGAAGAAAAAAATATATACAAAATACTACTGAGCAGCGAAAATAAATTGATAGAATCGGCAATTTTCAATATAAAGGAAATTCCAAATTTATCACTAATTTCGTCAGTAGTTGATCTGTCAGCTGCAGAAATTGAATTATCGCAACTTGAGCGAGGAAAATTTGTGCTAAAAAGCGCATTAGAGAAGATACGCGATAATTATGAGTATATAATCATCGATTGCCCTCCATCACTTGGGCTTCTAACCATAAATGCTTTGACTGCTGCTAATTCTATTATTGTTCCTCTTCAGTGTGAGTTTTTTGCTCTGGAAGGATTAAGCCATTTAGTTAAAACTGTAGAACTGATAAAAAGGAATAACCTAAACCCTTTTTTGGCAATAGAAGGGATCGTGTTAACAATGTATGACAGGCGCAACAAACTCAGTGAACAGATTAAAAACGATATTTGCCAGTATTTAAATGATAAAGTATACAAAACTATCATCCCATTGTATGAGACTGTTATTCCACGTAACGTACGGTTATCAGAAGCGCCTTCTCATGGAAAACCCGCTATTGTGTATGATCTTAAGTGTCCTGGTGCACAAGCATATATAAGTTTGGCAAGGGAAATTTTAAAAAAGCACGCGAGCAGTTGTAAGGAGAAGAAGCTAGTGAGTGAGGGCATGGTATGAAGGATGATAGACGCCTCGGCAGAGGTCTTGCCGGCCTCATAGGCGATAATTATGATAATAAAGAAGATCGACAAGAGTATTTGCCTATTTCATTACTGCACCCAAGCAAATTTCAACCGAGGAAACATTTTGACGAGGAGTCATTAAGAGAACTTGCAAATTCGATAAAGAAAAGTGGCATTATACAGCCTATCGTGGTACGCAAAGATTCAAATGATGATGGTTACGAAATAATAGCTGGGGAACGTCGTTGGCGAGCAAGCAAGATTGCAAATCTTGATAGTGCACCCGTTATCATAAAAGATCTGAGCGACAAGGAATGCTTGGAAGTATCCATTATTGAAAACATACAAAGGCAAGATATTAATCCAATAGAAGAAGGTGAAGCGTATAAGAGACTGATAGATGAGTTTTCCTATACACATGAAGAATTAGCTTCAACTATAGGCAAAAGCCGCAGTCACATAACCAATATGATTCGGATGTTGTCACTTCCTGATGGAGTAAAAACAATGATCAACGAAAAAAAGCTATCTATGGGCCATGCAAGAGCGTTGATTAATGTTGAAAATGCGGAAAGTATTGCAGAAAAAATAATTTCCCAAGGCTTAAGCGTTAGGCAAACTGAAAAATTGATAAAAGACTTACATCAAAGTAACAACCAAAAAGAGCAGAGATATACCAAAAATCAAGATATGGCAGCACTAGAAGGTGCTATATCTTCTCAACTTGGTTTAAAGATCAAAATTAATGACAGTAATTCTAAGGGTAAAGTTATGATACGGTATAATAATCCAAATGAATTGAATTTAATATTAAAAATTTTAAATAGGAAACTTGAGTGCTAGTAGAGCAAAAAGATAATATAAAATACAACTGTTGGTGTCACCCAAGTAGCATGGAGAGACAAAAATCACTTGACAAACTCTGCCAGCCCCCTTATCATAACAGTGAAGCTATTGTATTTGCTTTCGCCAATCTGCAGATTAAAAGGTAAGGATTACTTAATGTATCGGCGTCTTATGTTCAATTTTTTGCAGTATATAGATACTGTATGTCTTTACAAAACTTCATCTACATCTAGATTTTTATCTAAATAAGCTGAACGCGCTTATAAAGCGTTACAAGACATCAAAAAATGCCAATACTCGACAAAGATAGTAAAGGACTAGCTAACTCGGGGTTTCTTTGCCTTTTTTTCTGCTTGGTAAATTTCTTAAACATTTGCAGCGTAGGTTAGTTGCAATTAAAAGCAGCTTAATCTCGCTTGTCAAGCGTTTAAAACATAAAAAACGCCAATATTTTAAAGCGGATAATAACCACGGGGCTTCTTTTGCCTTTTTTTTCGTTTGGTAAATTTCTTAAATATTTATGGCTAAAAGAGCCCAAGAGAGGTGTCATTCCAGTGCTCCTTTCTCGTCATCCGAGTAGCCCCTATGATGTCATTCCAGCGCGTGACGCTGGAATCTAGTTCTTATTGTACATTTACTTGGTGTAGAGTTAAGTTTCCTGGATCCCAGTGTCTGGGCACTGGGATGACAAAAAAGGGGCTACTCGGATGACAAAAAAAGGAGCTACTCGGATGACGAGAAAGGAGCACTGGAATGACAGGAGAAGGGGCTACTCGGATGATACTATTATAGAGTGAACCAGTGTCAGCTACTCGGATGACAAAAAAAGGGGCACTGGGATGACAGCTACCCTGACAACCGTCATCCCGCTGCTTGTTAGCCGGTATCTAGAGATACCGTGACGGTATGCGGCAGCATGACGATAACCTTGTCATTCTAGCGCGTGACGCTGGAATCCAGACTTTAACTGATATGATTACAGAAAGAGAATTTATTAGGTAGTCATAGACACTGAAAGTGGTAAAACTTACCACTTTCAAGTAAAGAAAACTACGTTTTGTGCCTCCAATAATTTCTATGGATGAGCCTCTACTGCACCGTTTTTACAAATCACACCGCCTGGTGTTATTTTTGAAACGACTACAGGAGCGCCAAAAAACACAGCAGTAAATGCACCGAGTGCAAAAAGCGCTGGCCACGGCATCCTGCCGAATATTGCAAGCAACGCTGCACCAATTATCACTATTGTGATCATTGGTCCACCTATGCCATGAGTATAGCCTATTATCTTGCATATCACTAATGATGTTGTATCATTTTTATCAACAAAAGTAGTAGCAGTAGTAGTACCGCTGCTGCCAGTATTTGCATTTGCATCAAATGCAAAGGAAAGAATTAAAGCCACAAGTAGAAGAAAATTTTTCATTATGCCTCCTATAATTTCTGTTTCATATTTGATTATCTATCACTTTGATTAAATTTAAGTAAACGGTAAGGATTTTTTGCTTAAAAGTATCCTTTATTTCATTTAGAATACTTTTCTTGGTTCGTTTATATTACAGTGCTACAGAAATTTTACAGCATCGTTTATTGCCTTTATCGTGCTTTGATTGACACAATTCATAATGATGGAGTGGAGCATGCAGGGTATCTATCATTTTTAATCCTGTTATCGATATTCCCTTTTCTCATCGTTTTAATGGCTGTGGCGTCAACATTCGCAAATTTCTTAGACCAGTATAACATTGGCTGGGTATTTATCATTGATAACATGCCACAGGATATTTTATCATCTTTGATGCCGCGTATCAGAGAGATAATATCAGGCCCGCCGCAAAGCTTACTAACTTTAGCAATTGTAGGCGCTGTTTGGACCGCCTCGTCAACAATTGAAGGGCTAAGAACAATATTGAACAAAGCTTATAAAGTTCCGGTTTCGCCACCTTATATATTAAGAAGGTTGTTAAGTATACTACAATTTTTAGTGATCACGCTTATTATAACTCTAACTATAGTGTTCTCTACATTAGTGCCAATGCTAATTGATTTTTCCTATCAGGGGATTAGTTATACTAAATATCTCCTCATTGAATTTGTACTTTTCACAGTAGTCTCTTGGCTATATTTTATGTTGCCAAACATAAAACAAAATTTATCAGACGTCTTTCCTGGATCTTGTGTGGCTGTTATTCTTTGGACAATTTCTGCTTCAGCTTTCAAGCAATACTTAAAAGCTTCCTTTGATCAACTGAATTTGATATATGGAAGTTTAGGTGGTATGGTAGTGTCATTACTATTTTTTTATATGCTAAGTTTGATTTTTATATATGGAGCAAAATTTAATTTTCAGCTAAAATATTTCAATGAATCTCGCTAAGGAGAAAGAAATGAGTAAGTTAGAAGGTAAAGTAGCTTTAATCACCGGAGCTTCAGGTGAAATAGGCTCTGCTGTTGCAAAAAGATTTGTAAAAGAAGGTGCATGTGTAATTCTGATTTCAAGATCTCTTGATAATCTCAAGCCACTATATAATGAAATTGAAGAGCTTGAAGAATTTAAAGAAGGCTCTGTGAAACTAATTCAGCTTGATCTTTTAGACTTTGAGAATGTAAAGATACTGACAAACATGATAGAAAGCCTGAAATTATCAGAATCTGGAGCACTTGATATATTAGTTGCATGTACTGGAATTTTAGGCAAATTGAACCCTATTCACGACTGTGAGATTGAAGAGCTACAGAACGTAATGAATACAAATTTTACTGCCAATTGGTACTTACTAAAAAACTTAGATCCAATGCTAAAGAAGTCTAATGCTGGAAGAGTGATATTCATGACCTCAGAGGTGACACTTTCTCCTTCCTCTTATCCATATTGGATGCCGTATGCTGCAAGTAAAGTTGCACTAGAAATAATGGTGCAGATATATGCATCTGAGACAAAACATACAAAATTATGTGTAAATGCTGTATACACGAAAGGACCTGTGGATAGTGAGCAGGCATTTCCTGGATCTGAATTGGTGTCACCTGATAAACTAACAGACAAATTTGTGGAGTTAGCTTCTAACGATTGCAGCGTATCAGGAAAAATCTTACCGCTTAGCAAATCTCCCGAATAAATTACACTAGAAAGGATGTCATCCCAGTGCCCAGACACTGGGATCTAGTTTTTAATTTAACATAATCAAGAACGTTGTGTTTTACTTTTATGCTTACCAAATTAGTTTACAATCAAAGTTTCCTGGATCCCAGTGTCTGGGCACTGGGATGACAGGAGATACCGTCTTGTTAGTCAACAAAAAAATTATAAAAATTTCCCAAGTTGCATCATAAAATCAAAAAATACTTCCAATTGTGTAACAGTACACAGATTATAGTTAGTGGATATGTTGATAAGTAATACCAATTCCTAAAAATAAATAGACGAATAAAGAAAAATTTCTAAAATAGAATAATTTAAGAATTAGTGGGGAGTTATGGCAGGAAAAAGTAAAGCAATAGGAGAAGAATTATATAATAAGTGTAACCTGGAATTAAAGAAGCACGGCATAAGAGGAGAGATAGGAAGAAGATTACAGGCAATAATATCTGCAAAAGAATATGGAATAACAAAAGTTGCTCAAATATACCGAATTACTAGAACTACATTGATGAAGTGGATTACAAGATTTAAGGAAGGAGGAGTCAATGCGTTTAAAATACAACCAGGACGTGGAGTAAAGCCGAAGTTGAGCTACAAGCAGCAAGAAGAAATTAAAAATGTCATAGCAGAAGAAGGAGCCAACCTAACGGCTAAGAAATTAAAAATCATAATTGAGAAAATGTTTTCTATTGAGGTAAGTAAGTCTACAGCACATAGACTGATGCAAAAGTTAGGTTTTTCGTATATTACTCCAAGGCCTGTGCACAATAAACAGGATAAAAATAAACAAGAAGAGTTTAAAAAAAAATCTTAATGAAACTATTGTCACGTATCCCGAAAAAGAGCTATTTTTCTTCGATGAGTCGCGGTTTGGCACACATTCAAAGATTGGACACGGGTGGTTTAAAAAAGGCATTAGGACACAGGTTAAGGTAAAATTAGGTAGGCAAAACTTTTATCTCTATAGTGCAGTTAATCCTAGAAATGGAGAGAGTTCTAGCTTATTCGTACCAAACGTCAATACTGATTGTATGAATATATTCCTTGAGCAGATGTCACAATATTTAGGAACAAGGGAGGCATTTCTTGTTGTGGATTGTGCAGGATGGCATAGATCCAAAGGTTTAAAAATACCACAAAATATTACCTTAATCTATTTACCTCCATATTCACCAGAGTTAAATCCAGTAGAGCGTTTATGGCAATATTTGAAAGACAATCTCATTAAAAATAGAATATATGACTCTGTTAGTTTATTGGAGGATACTGTATGTGCATTCATTCGTAATATTACGGAAAGTTCGATCAAAACCATTTGTTCTGTGAGTTATTTGCCTACTTATTTATGAGATTTGGTATAAATTAGTTTTATACGCACAAAACAGATGAAGTTTACTTATCAACATATCCACTAACCAACAACATTCAATAAATTTGTGTAAGATACCACTTTACATAAGATAGATAGGAAGCATTTTTGATTTTAAAGTACTAAACCTTCAGTCAACCTCCTAGCCCTGTAGTTTTTGATATGGTTAGGATCAAAAGCACTTTTGGATGTCAGAATACCGAAAATGATATGGAGTAGCTTACGCATTGCAGCACCAACGATGGCCATATTATGCTTACCCTTTTCCTTTAATCTTTGGCAAAAGCTCATAATGATAGGATTGTGATTCTTATACCAATTCTCAATAATAATGAGACAAATGAAAAAGAGTGCTTTCCGCCTATAACTGGAGGTTTAAGTGAATTTATCGTATATTCTATTTGTCTTCCCAATAACGAAGTTTGGTATTAGCTACTATGGCAGGAAAGAAAAGTGCCTTACGTAATGTTTGTGAACCGGATTTACTTAATCTGGGTTTGGCATATACAGAGGAACCTGACGTCATATTTCGTGGTATAACTCCTGTATATGCTGCCAATTGCCTGGCATCTCTAAAAACCTCTATATCAGAAACTTCAGCTAAAATAGCTATTGCTGATTCTTCTCCTATGCCTGGAATAGTCAATAGAAGTTGAAAATTTTCCAACAATTCTTTGTGTTGATTTAATAGTTCACGTACGGAGTTTTTTATTGTTTCTATTTTTTGAGCTATATTCATTGCAAGGTCTTCCCAAGCATTTGCAACTTCTTTAGGCAGTCTCTCTTTTTTTTCTAAGTGGTTATTTACTAATGTTAACTCATCTTTTAACGCAACTGAGCAACGATAAAGATGTTTTAATTTTTTCATTTCAGGAGAAGGTGGTGTCCAACTAGAAGGTTCCTGTCTTTGGCAATAATCAGCAATAACTTCTGCATCGGTCTGATCATTCTTTTGTCGTATCAGCTTACTCCTTGCATAAGATTTTATGCAATAAGGATTTACAACACTTACAAAATGTCCAGCATTGTGTAGAAATTCAGCCAGTGCTTCGCTATAACAACCAGTAGATTCCATGCAGGTTTTTACTTTTTCTACATTATGTTTGTGTAGAAAATTCAGTAGACTTTGAAACCCATGATCATCGTTCTTAAAGCTTCTTTTTCTAGTTTCACGCTTTCCTTTTTTGCTTATAAATGAGAGAAAAACATCAAAGCGATCTTTTGATATATCTATGCCCAAAAAGTTGTTGATCATATATAACCCCATACGTTACCATTAAAAATGAAAAGTAAGGCTAGTCTTGTGAATACAGAATTAGAACCATTCAGGTCTTTCTACGATACCGTCCAGCCTATACTTTTGAGAAGGGAATTCTTATCTCCTCTACAGATTTTATATCTAAGAAGAAGCACAGAGTTCCTCCCTTCTCCACCTAATGCTTAAGCTTAAAACATTAGATGCTTTTGACAAGATACAAGAAGAAGGCTACTTGGATGACACCCTCCTAGTAGACTCAAATCACAATGTTCGTACAGTTATGCGTCAAGCCTAAAAACAGTTAGCTAATAGGTTTAATAAAAATTCACATATACAGGAAAGATTGGTAACATTATTTGAACAGAAATCGTTATTGTAATTATGCCAAAACGCACAGATATAGAATCTATATTAGTAATAGGAGCAGGCCCAATAGTTATAGGTCAGGCATGCGAGTTTGATTATTCCGGAACGCAAAGCTGTAAAGTATTAAAAAGTGAAGGTTATAAAGTCATTTTGGTTAACTCCAACCCCGCAACTATAATGACAGATCCTGAGTTTTCTGATGCAACTTATATTGAGCCGGTACTGCCTGAAATCATAGAGAAAATTATAATTAAGGAGATGCCAAATGCAATATTGCCAACAATGGGCGGGCAAACAGCACTCAATTGCGCAATAAAACTTGCAGATGATGGAGTGTTAGACAAATACAATGTAGAATTAATAGGGGTAAATAGAGAAGCAATAAAAAAAGCAGAGGATAGAGAGTTATTCCGTCAGTCCATGGATAAAATAGGGCTAAAATACCCCAAAAGTATCATTATAAAAAATCAAGAACAAATAAGAAAGGCTTTGGATTACATTGGATTACCAGCAATCATCCGCTCGTCATTCACCCTTGGTGGTGCAGGTAGCGGCATAGCATACAATAAAGAGGAGTTTTTCAATATTGCAGAAAGTGCTCTCAAAATTTCGCCAATAAATGAAGTTCAGATAGATGAATCAATTATCGGCTGGAAAGAATATGAAATGGAAGTTATCCGTGATTGTAAAGATAACTGCATAATAGTCTGTTCGATAGAAAATATTGATCCAATGGGAGTGCACACCGGAGATAGTATCACGGTTGCTCCTGCTTTGACTCTGCGTGACGTAGAATACCAACAGATGAGAAATGCATCTATAGCAGTGCTAAGAGAAATTGATGTTAGTGCCGGTGGTGCAAATGTTCAGTTTGCAGTGAATCCTAAAGAAGATGGAAGCCTCGTTGTGATTGAAATGAATCCAAGGGTTTCTCGCTCTTCTGCACTTGCTTCAAAAGCAACAGGTTATCCTATTGCAAAAGTTGTAACTAAACTTGCTATCGGCTATTCACTCGATGAGATACGTAATGATTGCGCTCCAGTTATACCTGCTGCATTTGAACCAGTGATTGATTACATCGTCACTAAAATTCCTCGTTTTGAATTTGAGAAGTTTAAGGGGACGAATTGTGAACTATCAACTTCCATGAAATCAGTGGGGGAAGTGATGTCGATCGGCCGCACTTTTAATGAGTCGCTGCAGAAAGCTTTTCGCTCGCTTGAAACTGGGCTTACGGGACTTAATGAAGTATTTCCTGAAAATACTGATATTGATCACATCAGATCTCAATTAGCAAAATTGCTGCCAAACAGATTACTGATTGCTGCTGACGCAATGCGTCATGGAATAAGCATAGAAGAAATAAATTCGATTACAGGATATGACTTATGGTTTTTGCAGAATATACAGCAAATTATATTAGCTGAACAAAAAATCAAGGAAACCGGCCTTCCTGAGACTGCATATGAAATGTTAGAGCTGAAAAAAATGGGGTTTTCAGATGCAAGATTGGCAAAATTAAGCAATAAGAAAGCAGAGCAAATTGAAGAAATAAGAAAAAAATTTGGCATTAAACAAGTTTATAAGCGTGTAGACACCTGTGCAGCTGAATTTGAATCGAGCACTGCTTATATGTATGGCTGTTATGAGGGTAACACAATGATGTCATTCCAGCGCGTGACGCTGGAATCCAGAGATAAGGAAGAATGGATCCCAGTGTCAGCTACTCGGATGACAGAGGGAATGGAGTGCGAAGCAGATGTTTCTGACCGAGAAAAGGTTGTCATTTTAGGAAGTGGTCCAAATCGCATTGGTCAAGGTATTGAGTTTGATTATGCATGCGTACATGCAGCTTCTGCCGCCAAAGAAATGGGGTATGAAACAATAATGATCAACTGTAATCCAGAAACCGTTTCAACTGATTATGATACCGCTGATCGTTTATATTTCGCCCCACTGATTGCAGAGGATGTGCTTGAAATACTAAGTAAAGAGCAAGAAAATGGCACACTGGTTGGTGTAATAGTTCAAATAGGTGGTCAAACACCTTTAAAGTTAGCCAAAGTGCTTAACGAGAGAGGTTTCAAAATTCTGGGAACTTCGTTTGATTCTATTGACCTTGCAGAAGATCGCATGAGGTTTAAAAACCTTGCTTTGCAACTTAATTTAAAACAACCTGAAAGTTCTATCTGCCATTCAGTAAAAGAAGCGTTAACCAACGCAGAAAAGGTGGGGTTTCCACTAGTAGTCAGGCCATCATATGTCCTCGGCGGTCAGTCTATGTCGATTAGACACGATACTCAGAGCTTTAAAGAGTATGTCTTGAATCAAACCAAAATTTTTGAACACGGATCGCTGCTTCTTGATAAATTTTTAGTCAATGCAGTTGAGGTTGACGTTGATGCTGTGTGTGATGGGAAAAAAGTTTTCATTGCAGCGGTCATGGAGCATATTGAAGAAGCTGGTATCCACTCTGGCGATTCAACATGCTCAATACCGACAAATACATTGAGTGACGAAGTAATAAAAGAGATCGAGCTCCAAACTGAAAGAATAGCTCTTGCACTAGAAGTGAAAGGTCTGATAAACATTCAGTTTGCTGTTCAAGAGAGTTATGTATACATACTTGAAGTAAATTTACGAGCTAGTCGAACCGTTCCTTTTATTTCCAAGGTAATCAATATTCCTATTGCAAAGCTTGCCACTCAGGTTATTTTGGGTAAAAAATTGAATCAGGAAAACAAGCCTTTCAATCATTTTGCAGTTAAAGCTGCTGTTTTTCCATTCACGCGCTTTTCGGGAATTGACACTCTACTTGGTCCTGAAATGAAATCAACAGGAGAAGTAATGGGAATTGACTCATCGTTTGAAGCTGCACTTGCAAAAACGCACATGGCTGCAGGATACAAGTTACCAATAGAAGGAACAGCTCTGGTTTCAGTAAAAGATGATGATAAAGAGTATATATTGCCTGTTGCACGAATGTTGAAAGAACTGAGTTTTGAAATATATGCAACCAAAGGCACAGCTTTATATCTGAATAATAACGGCATTGCTGCAAAAGCTGTAAATAAAGTGAGAGAAGGCAGACCCCACATAGTTGATATGCTCAAAGATGGAAAAATAAATCTAGTAATCAATACTTCAAAAGGTGTGAAATCAGTCTCAGATAGCAAAGATATCAGGAGAACTGCTATTTTGCAAAATATAGCTTATAGCACCACAGCTTCTGGGAGTAAAGCGTTAGTGCTTGCAATTCAATATGTAAAGAATAGCAAATTGGAAGTGAAATCATTACAGCAGATACAAAACGTTTAAATGCCAAACGAAAATAATTCATTACTCTATCTCAAAATTGTGGTAGAGTAATGTAAGTCAAATTTTTTTACTGACTTGCCTATGTATTATGGTATTTGTTAAAGAATTATTGAATAACGGTTATGCAACATGAATAAGGTAAAAAGGAAACGAACTCAATTTTATCAGCCTTATCCATTACGTAAGACGAGGAAAACAGAAGCAAAAAATACCCAAGAATTATATGATCCAACACTAACTGATATTAGGTTAGGCGAAAGTGATAATCAACAAAGTTTGGAAGTAATATAAAAGATCCGATGGAGTTCTCTCGCAGTGATTTGTCAAACAAAACAGATGAACACGAAAGTGATAATCGACTACAGAACTTTAGTGATTATGATTCATATGATAGTTCTGCTGATGGTAATCAGACGCCTTGTACTGAACCAAGTGATTGGGACTCAAATTCGAGCTGTAGTTCAGATTATTCTTATTTTCCGGAAGGTGGCTCACTTTTAATGGATCTAGAAATACCATTAACTGAAAATGAAGAGAAGCTGATTGATGAATTTTGTAAGGAGATGAAAAAGGTGGAAGAAGAAAATAACAAAGGAAGTGCTTTAAGGCTTGTTCGAGACATAACAAATAAATATTTAGGGAAAGGGATAAGACTAAATTCATGTTATGGTGATCGTTATAGAACTGTAACAAATTTGATATTTGAAGAAATAATAGATGTTATCAATAATGAAGGCCTATGCCCTAGCAGTAAAGCGCATGCATTTAGAGGTCAGGATGTTTCCTGTAACAATGAAGATCAAGATGATGACAACACGAATGAAGCACTGGAAGATGGTAATTTAGACATCATAAGAAACACCATTAGGGATTTATTGTTAAAAGGTGGGAAAGTAGAAAGAGGTCTTTTCGATGGTGGTGAGCTAGGACATGTAACTTCTGATTTTGATTATGTCAATGATCTCTTTGCGGAATGTAAGGAAATTGAAAACGATCTAAAAAATGTAGCATATGAAAGTATTGTAAACAAAAATGAGCAAGCTCAAAAGGACAAATTAGAATTAAAAGTAGAGATAGATAATGAGTGCTTTTGTATAAAATATCCACAAGATAGTACTGTTGAAGTTGCAAAAATCCTAAGCAATGAAAAGAATGAAGGTTTAAACTTAAGAGTTGGTATACTGCAAATTGGGAAAAGTATAGTAAGAGTTGAAAGCTACAACGGAAAAAGAAATTATCTGGATGTTTGTAAGCAAGGTGTAACATTATCTTTTGATAGTGAAGCAGGAAAAATCAGTATTCATCTAAATCCTAAGGAAAATAGTAATGAAATAGAAGTAAAGATTGATAAGGAGAGCGAAGCAAGGCTTAACGAGTTAGAAGATAAGGGGAAAAGTTTAGGAGAAAACTGTCTTTTAGGAGGAAAAAGCGTTCTGGAAGCTATACGAGATGGAAATTTTGAAAGAAATAGAAGTATTATACCAACTAGCGTAATTGAACAGCCAAATACTGCAACGAATACTCCACGATCTCACCTAGAGAACATTAGTCTGAGCGGACACAATTACAGAACTAAACGTATTGATTCAAGGCATGGCTAATGTGCAAATATTGAAGCAAAAGTGATCAGTGCTTGACACTGCTCTCCTTTGTCATCCCAGTGCCCAGACACTGGGATCCAGGACTTTTATTAAGTTGGTGAGCATAAAAATAGCTGTTTTACGTTAAAATACAATGTTTTGATGATTATGGAAAGGCTGGATTCCAGACTGGAATGACACCATTTGTTGTAAACTTACTTTTTTCTTGATTTTTTGGTTTATCTCGCCTACCTATTTTGCCACTTTGCTGAACGGATACAACTAAACAATAGGTCTATCTACTTCATTCTAATGTGATTTCAGTTTTTTTTACATGCAAACTCTCTAATCCCACCTTATAGTTAGGATAAATTAGAGAGACATTAAGATCTTTTTTAATTTTAACATTACTTACTTTTTTTGACCCTAAATAAAAACTCTGTGCATAATCTGGTAAGGAAGAAACCTCAATTGGCTCTGGAGGACTAACATTGAGAAGTTTGGCTGCATACATTATCACTTCAGATTGTGTAGTGGGTAAATCATCTGCACAATTGTATACTTCACCAGGTTTTATGTTTTGCATGGAAGAAAATAAAATGTTCGATATATCTTCAACGTGAATACGAGAAAAAAAATGCCCTTCTTTTTTCACATTTTTTGCTTTGCCAAGCTGCAAGTCAATTAACACGTTCCTACCAGGACCGTATATTCCAGCTAAACGAAAAATATGTACAGGCAGTTTGCTATTCAGCCACTTCTTTTCAGATCTAAGGCGCTTTTCTCCTCTGATTTCTATAGGTTTTGTTTCAGATTCCTCATTCACCCAATTACCAGAGTAATCACCATAAACGCTAGTTGCAGACAAATAACCAAACCATTTAACATTTTGCAGGCAATCACCATATCTCTCCATAACATCATCACCATCTGGAGGAATAGAAATTAAAACGTGCGTTGCGCTTTTAAGCAGATCTTGACTAACTTTCTCATAATTAAAGAGGATTACATTTTGTATATTTTTACTTCTTGATGTGCCACTGACTTTCCAACCTAAGTTCAGCAGTTTTTTCGATAAAAATTTAGCCACATATCCATAACCAAAGCAAAACAAGTGCATGAAAATTAATTTTTAAAATTCTTCTTGATAAATTCTACTCCTAATTTTATCCCCTCTTCATTAATAATATGCCCTAATGCATGAATTGGGTGCCCTTCAACATTTATTCCATTTTCTTTCAAAGCTTTAACCGCTAAGTCGAGGGACGAAAAAGGTACCACGTCGTCAGCATCACCATGGATAACACATATGTTAGGTTTTGACTTGATCTCTGGTGCAGTTTTTGAAGGTGAAAGAAACCTACCAGAGTATGCAACAACTGATGCACAGGATTGAGAGCGGGTGAGAGCTGTATGTATTGCAAGCATTGCTCCTTGAGAAAATCCAACCAAAGAAAGTTGCGTATCTTTTAAATTAAGCTCCTTTAATTTTGTATCAATGAAATGATTTACAATTGATGTAGCATTTTTTACTCCATTATATAGCGCTTCCTCACTACGATCTTCCAAGCTGAACCACTGATAACCATCACCTATTTCTCTTTCAAACGGAGCATTGGGTGCTACAAAATATGACTCGGGTAAAAACTTGCTCATAACTTTAGCAAGGTGAATGAAATTATCGCCACTTGAGCCCCAACCATGTAAAAAAATAATCAAATTTTTCTTATTTCCGCCTGCACAAATTTCTTGGCCTTTAAGTTCAATCATTTCTTTTCCTTTTGCATTTATATTTTTATTTAACACTAATTTTCAAATTTGTAAAAATATACTGTGATTGCTGTTGAATGATGGAGAGACATACTCCATTATTTTATACCTATAGCTAACTGAAAAAAGGTTACCTCAGAAGGGATAAAAAGGTATAAAATGGCTTTGGAATAAGTGCAATTTGGTATAGGTTAAAACAGCTAAAAATAACCTTAAAAAAAGTCACATTCTATCAAGAGCGCAATCAAGAAGATAGGCAGCAATTTATCGATAAAATCTCAAAAATAGACCACTGTAGCATTTTATATATAGATGAAGCAGGAGTTGATAATAGACTATACCGAGAATATGCATGAGCTCCAAGAGGAGAAAAAATATATGCTGATGTTCCAGGAAAAAAGTGGGAAAGAGTGAGTATAATAGGTGGATGGATTGAAAAGAAGTTTATTGCACCAATGACCTTCACAGGAGGGTGTAATAAAGATGTATTTAATGTATGGTTAGAGCGAACCACAATTGCAGCGTAATACAACCATAGTTATGGATAATGCTACATTCCATAAAACTCCCAAAACAAAGTCATTAATAGAGTCTTTTGGCTGTCATTTGCTTTATCTTCCAACATATTCACCTGCTCTAAATCCGATAGAGCATTGTTGGCACACCATCAAAAGTCGCCTCAGAACTCTAATGCATCAATGTACAGACTTACACCTTTTAGTTGGTAATACCATTTTAGACGTTTATCATTCGCTTTTGAAAATACTATACTTGTAGAGAAAAAAGAATAGATGATGATCCTAAATATTTAATAAATTTGACTACTGAGGAATTTCAAAAATCTCAATTTTTTATTAATTGTGAGATGTGGTACATTCTATCTTCATATAGCTTTCCTCTTCATACCTCAACTAATGAAATTAGAAGCATCAACTCCCTTCTGCAAGCAAGCAGCAATAACAGTGTTCATCATTAGAAATGCAATTGTCATTGGGCCAACGCCTCCGGGTACTGGGGTAATAGCTTTGGCTTTCCCTTTTATTCC
This sequence comes from Wolbachia endosymbiont (group A) of Clivina fossor, assembly GCF_964026865.1. Classification (NCBI taxonomy): domain Bacteria; kingdom Pseudomonadati; phylum Pseudomonadota; class Alphaproteobacteria; order Rickettsiales; family Anaplasmataceae; genus Wolbachia; species Wolbachia endosymbiont (group A) of Clivina fossor. Next base: position 1,295,568 of record NZ_OZ034707.1, read on the forward strand.
CTCAAAGTCAACATCACCTACAAGCTCTCCTACATTAACACTATTTATGCCAACATCGATCACTATTGCACCTTTCTTTATCCAGTCTGCTTGAACAAAATTTGGCTTTCCGACTGCTGCAACTACTATATCCGCTTTAGAGCAATATTCAGCTAAATCTTTACTCTGTGAGTGCAAGATGGTAGCAGTGCAATTTTCCTGCAGCAATAGGTGAAACATTGGCTTGCCCACGATATTTGACCTACCAATCACCACTGCGTTTTTACCGGAAAGGTTCTCTTCAATTGATTTAATTAAATGCAAAGAACCTTTAGGAGTGCAAGGTATAAGGCAGTTTTTTTCACCTTTAACTAATCTACCAACGTTTTCATCGTGGAAGCCATCTACATCTTTTTCAATACTTACTGCGTTAATTACTCTGCTTGCACTAATATGATTTGGTAAAGGCAACTGTACTAAAATGCCATGCACAGATCGATCTTCATTTAACTCATTGATTTTTTCAATCAATTCATCTTCTGAAATATTATTAGGCAAAACAATGGTCTCAGAACTTATGCCTATTGATTCCGCTTTTTTCTGTTTGTTGCGAACATAAACCTGACTTGCTGGATTGCTGCCCACGAGAATTACTTTCAGGCAAGGAAAAATGTTATACTCTCTCTTTAAAATATCAATTTTTTGTGATAGCCTCTCACATAGGTCGTTTGCTATTTTTTTACCATCAATAATAATTGTCACTTCCTTGCCACTCCTTAAAGTCAGGTAATTTGATATCAAATAAATCCAATACTTTGCCAACAGAATGATTAATAATATCATCCAACGATTTTGGTTTAATATAGAAAGCAGGCACTGGTGGAGCAATTATTGCTCCCATCTCCGTTAATTTTAACATATTTTGTAAATGCCCAAGATGTAGTGGTGACTCTCGCACCATAAGAATTAATTTTCTTCTTTCTTTTAGCGTTACATCTGCAGCCCTTGTCAATAGATTGGAAGTAACACCTGATGCAATTTCAGACATTGTCTTCATAGAGCATGGTGCTACAATCATTCCTGAGGTTTTAAATGAGCCACTTGCTATTTTTTCTCCTATTTTTTCTTCAGAATAGTAAAAATCTGCAAGTGATGTAATATCTTCAAGTTTTTCTTTAATCTCATGAGCTAGAGTTATTTTTCCAGCACGACTTATCACTAAATGAGTTTCATAACCAAATTTGCAGCGCGTGACGCTGGAATCTATATTTCTTTTTCCCTGGATCCCAGTGTCAGCTACTCGGATGACAGGGATAAGAGATCTATTAATATTTCTTAACGCCTCTAAAATACGTACACCGTAAATAGAACCAGATGCTCCACTTATTCCAATTACAATTCTGCTATTCACTTAACTCTTCTTCGTAGCTCATTCCCAATGCACGTTTATAGGTATCAAGCAATATTTCCTGTTCCTCTCTGTCATCATCATCCATCTTCCTCAGCCTAATAATTTGTTTCATCACTTTTATATCCCAACCTTCATCTGCGGCTTTTACATATACATCACGAATGTGATCTTGCACATCCCTCTTTTCTTGTTCAAGTTTTTCGATTCTCTCTATGTAACCCTTCAACTCTTCAGCCGTTATTTTTACTGTATCTTCCATGAAACTCCACTAATTAATTGCTGCTACTAGTATTACCAGTTTTTACTTGCACTTCAACAACAGTAATAATATTTTTATCTTTTTTTAAAATCTTAAAGCGAAAACCATACATGGAAAACTCCTCGCCTTCGTCAGGAATGCGCTCTATTTCATTCACAATCATACCTGCTAGAGTTGTAGCTTCTTCATCAGGGAGATTCCAGTGTAACTGCCTGTTAATGTCCCTAATAGTAGATTTTCCTTCTATGTGATACATATTGTCAGATATTTTCTTTATGAAATTCTCCGTGATCAAATCATGTTCATCCGAAATTTCTCCAACTATTTCTTCCAGTATGTCCTCAAGAGTTACAATTCCCTGCAGTGCTCCATACTCATCAATAACAAATGCAAGGTGTTTCCTGTTCTTACGGAAGTTATGAAGTTGCACGCTGAGCGGTGTACTTTCTGGTATAAACCAAGGCTTTGACATAACTTGGGTAATGTCAACTTCTTCCGCTTTATTATTCTTTTCACGCAAGGCATTTATTAGACCCTTCACGTGAATTACACCGATAATATCATCTGGTTCTTTTTGCCATAAAGGTATCCTACTATGACTGCTAGTTAAAATTTCCCTTATTAACTCTTCTTTACTTCGATTTATATCAAGAGAAAATAAATTTCTTCTATGGGTCATAATTTGTGATATTTCTGTCTCAGCCAAATCAAGTATGCTGCTTAGCATATCTAAATCCTGTTGTAACATAGTTCCTTCACTGCGGTGAAGAGTAATCATATTACGCATTGCATCCGCTGCAGATATTACTTCCTTATCTTTATGCAGCCCACATAATTTCAGGATGAGGTTAACAATAAATTGAATACCTAGCGTCAATGGAGAAAAAATCTTTACAAAAAACAATACAAAATAAGCAGAAAATGATGCAAATTTTTCAGGATTTTGAATAGCATAAGTTTTTGGTAGAACTTCGCAGAATAATAAAATACAAAATGTCATTATAATTGTTGATAGGAGAATGCCCTCATTTCCAAAAAGATTGATAAATATTGCTGTAAATAAAGCAGAGCAAGTAATATTAATAATTGTATTGCCGAGCAATACCGTTCCTATTGTCAATTCTTTCTTATTTAATAAGCGGTCTATTATCCTGGCTCTTTTGTTACCGTCTAGCTTTAGCTTATTAACTCGAGAACGGCTAATTGAGGTTAAGCCTATTTCTGCTCCTGAGAACAAAAACGATAAAATTAACAAAATAAAAATTGCTGATGATACTAAGACCAATAACCAATCCATTAAAGTACGATGTTATTGTGATAAAAAATAAAATTAATTTTACATGTTATGAGAGGTATTTGCAAGCCTGAATTTATATTGCCAAATTTTATATATCTTTAATCTTAAAAAACAAATCATAAAGCATATTACACGCTGCGTTCACATGCTCATCCTCAATGATAAGTGGTGGGGTTATCCTTACTACTTTGTTGTTTGAAACCCTAGTTATTATTAAACCTTTATCAAGAGATCGACTAATAACTTTATCAGCTACAGGAGTTGCTAGTTCTATTCCCATTAGTAACCCTTCTCCACGAACTTCTGAAATCATCTCAGGAAATTCTTTAGCTAAAGGCAACAGCTTTTCTTTTAAATATTTACTAATTCTCTTAACATGATCAAAAAAGCCTTCTTTTAGCATTATATCGAGCACTGCATTACCAACAGTCATGGCAAGTGGATTGCCACCATAGGTTGATCCATGAGTTCCTGGAGTGATTGCTTCTGCTATGTAATCTTTTACTAAACATGCAGCTAGAGGAAAACCGTTACCCATAGCTTTTGCACAGGTTAGCATATCAGGTTCAATGCCGACATTTTGATAATAAAATAAAGAACCGATGCGTCCATATCCGCATTGCACTTCATCAAAGCACAAAATTATCCCTTGAGCTTTTGTTATTTTCCTTACTTTTTGAAGATATTCTACGTCTAGTGGATATACTCCGCCTTCGCTTTGTATGGGCTCTAAAAACACAGCAGCTGTTTCATTGCTGATTTTTTTCTCCAAAGCTTTAATGTCATTTCTTGGCACTTTATCAAAACCAGAAAGGAGTGGAGCAAAACCTTCGCGTGATTTTTCACTGTTTCCAGCAGAAATTGCAGCAATACTGCGGCCATGAAACCCTCCTTCAATTGTAACAATACGATTACGTTTTGCTTGCCTTTTTGAATAAAAGTAACGACGAATAAACTTAATTGCAGCTTCTGTTGCTTCAAGCCCACTTGAGCAGAAAAAAACTTTATCTGCAAAAGTAAGGGTTGTTAAACGGTCAGCAAGCCTTTCTTGCTCGGGAATAGTGAAAATGTTAGAGCAGTGCCATAGTGAGCTCAATTGCTCTTTCAGTTTGTCTGTAATGTATGGATGACAATGCCCTAAAGAAGTTGTAGAAATACCTGCAGCAAAATCTAAATACTTTTTACCATCTTTGTCAAAAAGATATGCCCCTTCTCCCCTAACTATAGGAGTGTCAAGTCTATTGTACGCATTAACAACATGATCCATTTTATAAGTATTGTGGTATTATCTGTATTATACCTGAAACGAATCCATTAACACAAAGCTTTTCCTTTAACCTCTTATGCTACCTCAACTAAAAATTTGGCTAATGCAAACCTTTTTTGTCATTCTATAGCTAAAGTGACTTAGTTTTACCAACACTTATTAGCATTGTAAAAGTTTTTGTTTCTATTGAATGACAGTTGTAGCCTATGCAAGAAGTCTATTGACTTTGAGCGCACTTTAGCCTATACAATTTTAATATCTTAAACTACTGGACATGCCCGATCTAAAGACAATGATGTTAAATTTTGGCCCTCAGCACCCAGCTGCACATGGAGTGTTGCGCCTTGTTTTAGAGATGGACGGCGAAGTGGTTGAGAGAGCTGATCCTCATATTGGGCTTTTGCATCGTGGTACTGAAAAATTAATAGAACATAAAACGTATCTTCAAGCTTTGCCTTATTTTGATCGCCTTGACTATGTGTCACCAATGTCACAAGAGCATGCGTATTCACTATGTGTAGAGGAATTGTTGCAATGCGAAATTCCAATTAGGGCAAAGTATTTACGTGTCTTGTTTTGTGAACTGACGAGAATACTAAATCATTTACTGAACGTTTCTTCTCAAGCGCTTGATGTTGGAGCAATGACCCCTCTTTTATGGCTCTTTGAAGAAAGAGAAAAAATACTGGAATTTTACGAAAGAGCTTCAGGCGCAAGGTTTCACGCAGCTTACATCAGACCAGGTGGAGTTGCAGCAGATGTTCCAGAAGGCTTGATTGAGGATATTGCAAAGTTTATAGAGCAATTTCCAAAGTATATAGACGATGTTGATGAACTTTTAACAGAAAATAGGATATGGAAGCAACGCACTGTAGGAATCAGTGAAATATCAATTAAACAGGCACTTGACTGGGGCTTTAGTGGACCAATGCTGCGTGCTGCTGGGCTTGCTTGGGATTTGCGAAAAAGCCAGCCATATGAAATATATGATCAGCTAGATTTTGATATACCTATTGGCCAAAATGGCGATTGTTATGACCGTTATCTAGTTAGAATGGCAGAGATTAGGCAGTCTGTTAGCTTGGTGAAGCAGTGTATAGAGAAAATGCCTGGAGGCCCAATAAAAACTGAAGATAGAAAAATTTCTCCACCGCCAAGAGCAGAGATGAAAAAATCTATGGAAGCTCTTATTCACCATTTTAAACTTTACTCAGAAGGATATCACGTACCAAAAGGTGAAGCTTACACAGCTGTTGAGGCACCAAAAGGTGAGTTTGGAGTGTATATAGTTTCAGATGGTACCAATAGACCTTATAGATGCCGAATAAGAGCACCTGGCTTTGCACATTTACAAGCTTTGGATTTTATGGCAAAAGGACACATGCTTGCCGACGTTGCAGCAATTATTGGCTCACTCGATATAGTTTTTGGTGAGATTGATAGGTAATTATTGTAAAATAGTAACTCAACTAATGGTCAATACATCTTCTATTAAAAATTGTACAAATTCATTGCCATTCCAGTAATTCATAGAGATTTTACCCAAAATGGCTTTAACATTACCCTGCATGATAGCAGAGCCAAGGTGAGTATTTGCAGAGCGAAATGCAATAGCTCTTACCATAACATTATCATCAGCAATAAAACATTTTATATGGTCAACTCCTATAACTTCAGGCTTTCTTATCTTTGCTCCCTGAATGATAAACCTTGGTTCAGGATTCCCAACTCCAAATGGTCCCAAGCGTTGCAGTTGGTTCCACAGAGATAAGTTTATTGCTTTAGCAGTTACTATACTATCAGCTTTTAAAGTTTTCTCATTTATAGAGTTTGAAAATCTTTCAGTAAAAAAATCATGCAAATCATTTATTTTGTCTTCTTTAATTGAAAATCCTGCCGCCATACTATGGCCACCACCTTCAATAATTAAATTTGTAAACTTTGCGGAAAGGACTGCAGCACCGATATCAACTCCCAAAATTGATCTACAGCTTGCTTTTCCTATTCCATTGTTTAAAGACATCACTATTGTTGGTAAGTGAAACTGCTCCTTTAGCCTCGATGCAATTATACCGATTATTCCCTGGTGCCAGTTGCCGCTTACCATTATAAAATTTACACCTAATTGGGCAAATTTTTCCGCTTGTGCTGTAGCTTCCAAGAGAGCCTCATTTTCTAACACTTTCCTTGCATTATTCAAATCTATTAATTTTAGCGCGATTGAATGTGCCTCTTCATCATCATCGGTGGAAAGCAACCTTGCACCGAGCGATGCTTCTCCAATTCTTCCTCCAGCATTTATGCATGGCCCAATACTAAACCCTAATCGTGAAACACTTGGTTTTTCAAGGATCCCCAAAGCATCAAATAAAACACGCAAGCCAACGTTTTTTCTTGCTGACATAACTTTTAATCCTTGTGAGACAAATGCTCTATTGAGGCCTGTAATCTGCATAACATCGCAAACAGTTCCAAGGGCAACTAAATCCAGCAGATCAAATAAATCTGGTTCTTTTTTGTTGGTAAAAAATCCTTGCTCACGTAGGCTTTTATTAAGAGCAATAATCAGCAGAAATGACACTCCAACTGCTGCAAGGTTAGTATAAGGAGAGCTTTCATCAAGGCGGTTTGGGTTAACAACTGCTACGGCGCTTGGTAACTTTTCCGTACCAAGATGATGATCGACAACTATAATATCAAGACCAAAGACCTTTGCATCTTCTATTGGTTGATATGCAAGCGTACCGCAATCAACGGAAATACATAAATCGATCCCGTTTTTTTTAAGTTGTAATAAAGCATCTGTGTTTAATCCATAGCCCTCATCAACACGATCTGGAATGTAGATTATAGAGTGTATATCGATTGCTCTCAGGTACCTGTTAATCAATGCTGACGACGTTGCACCATCAACATCATAGTCACCAAATATTGCAATGTTTTCATTATTTTTTATTGCCCGTATTATACGAGAAACAGCTTTATCCATATCAAGAAGGTGAAAGGGATCTGGTAATAGCGATCTGATTAGTGGATATAAGAAGTCGCTCGCATTTTCTATGTTAACACCACGAGTAACCAATATTCTTGCTAGTACTTCTGGCAACTCAAATCTCTGTATAAGAGTTAAGATTTCCCTTTGATCTGCTTCTTGCAACTTCCACAATGCATTTGTTATGCTGCGCTTTTCAATTTCAAGTAGCATATTCTTTGTAAATAAAACTACTTTACCAGAACTTTTAAACTTGTTCTATAATTGTATTATACCAATTCCTAAAAATAAATAGACGAATAAAGAAAAATTTCTAAAATAGAATAATTTAAGAATTAGTGGGGAGTTATGGCAGGAAAAAGTAAAGCAATAGGAGAAGAATTATATAATAAGTGTAACCTGGAATTAAAGAAGCACGGCATAAGAGGAGAGATAGGAAGAAGATTACAGGCAATAATATCTGCAAAAGAATATGGAATAACAAAAGTTGCTCAAATATACCGAATTACTAGAACTACATTGATGAAGTGGATTACAAGATTTAAGGAAGGAGGAGTCAATGCGTTTAAAATACAACCAGGACGTGGAGTAAAGCCGAAGTTGAGCTACAAGCAGCAAGAAGAAATTAAAAATGTCATAGCAGAAGAAGGAGCCAACCTAACGGCTAAGAAATTAAAAATCATAATTGAGAAAATGTTTTCTATTGAGGTAAGTAAGTCTACAGCACATAGACTGATGCAAAAGTTAGGTTTTTCGTATATTACTCCAAGGCCTGTGCACAATAAACAGGATAAAAATAAACAAGAAGAGTTTAAAAAAAAATCTTAATGAAACTATTGTCACGTATCCCGAAAAAGAGCTATTTTTCTTCGATGAGTCGCGGTTTGGCACACATTCAAAGATTGGACACGGGTGGTTTAAAAAAGGCATTAGGACACAGGTTAAGGTAAAATTAGGTAGGCAAAACTTTTATCTCTATAGTGCAGTTAATCCTAGAAATGGAGAGAGTTCTAGCTTATTCGTACCAAACGTCAATACTGATTGTATGAATATATTCCTTGAGCAGATGTCACAATATTTAGGAACAAGGGAGGCATTTCTTGTTGTGGATTGTGCAGGATGGCATAGATCCAAAGGTTTAAAAATACCACAAAATATTACCTTAATCTATTTACCTCCATATTCACCAGAGTTAAATCCAGTAGAGCGTTTATGGCAATATTTGAAAGACAATCTCATTAAAAATAGAATATATGACTCTGTTATACCAAACTTCGTTATTGGGAAGACAAATAGAATATACGATAAATTCACTTAAACCTCCAGTTATAGGCGGAAAGCACTCTTTTTCATTTGTCTCATTATTATTGAGAATTGGTATTAGTTTATTGGAGGATACTGTATGTGCATTCATTCGTAATATTACGGAAAGTTCGATCAAAACCATTTGTTCTGTGAGTTATTTGCCTACTTATTTATGAGATTTGGTATTAGATGCACAGTTCCAGAGTGTGATGGTATGATAAAATGTGAGAAAAAAATATCATCAAGGGAGGAATTATGGGACAAGTATTACATGGGTGCGCCAGAACAACAGAGACAATTCGTAGAGCAATACAAAATAGTAAAGAGAGCATAGCAAAACTCTCCAAGTGTTATAACCTTAAACCAAAAACTATTATTAAGTGGAGAAAACGCTCATTTACCAAAGATGCTGGTATGGGTCCAAAGCATCCAAGATCAACTGTTTTAACTTTAGAAGAGGAGTGTTGCATTTCGTAAGCATACTCTATTGCCATTAGATGACTGTCTCTACGCTTTGCAAACCTCAATCCCACATTTGAGTCGCTCCAGCTTACATCGTTGTTTACAAAGGCACAACATTAGCAGACTACCAGATGTCGATGGTGAAGTTAAATCAAGAAAGAAATTCAAACAATATCCTATAGGCTATTTCCATATTGATATCGCGGAAGTTAGAACAGAAGAAGGAAAGCTGTATTTGTTTGTTGCAATAGATCAAATTCACCTACGTTGAGTTGCACAAAAGTGCTACAAAACCCATAGCTGCTGAGTTTTTAGGTAATCTGATTAGAATTTTACCGTATAAAATCCACACTATTTTGACAGATAATGGCATACAATTTACAAATCAGAAGCGCCATAAATACGCCTTCCAACACATATTTGATAGAGTTTGTGAAGAAAATAACATTGAACATCGTCTGACAAAAGTTAGCCATTCTTGGACAAATGGACAAGTTGAACGTATGAATAAAACTTTAAAGAATGCTACAGTTAAGAAATATTACTATCGTTCGCATCAGCAACTTAAGGAGCATCTTTATGACTTTGTTATGGCCTACAATTATGCAAAGAGACTCAAAGCTCTTAGGGGTCTTACACCTTTTGAATTTATATGTTCTCAGTTGACAAAGTCTCCTGAATTATTTATAATAGACCCACACCATTACACTCTGGAACCATAAATCTTATACTCTACCTTAATTCTAGTTTCCGGACAACCTCTATCTCTACAAAAACTATATTTTTCTTCAGAAGAGAGTTATATTGTAATTATGGACAAAATAATCATAAAAAAATTTGGTGGGACTTCGCTAACTGATTTAAACCGAGTTGCAAATTTGATAAAAAACGATATTGAGAAAGGTTGTAATGTAATCGTTGTTGTATCTGCTGTTGCAGGATTTACTGACCAAATGGCTTTTCAGGCTAGGCAAATCTCAAATTTAAGTTGCAGACAAGAGTTATCAGAGTATGACGTTATGCTTTCAGCAGGAGAACAAATTTCTTGCGGTCTATTAGCTATCACTCTCCAATCGATCGGAGTTAATGCTAAATCGTGGCTTGCCTGGCAGTTACCAATTGTAACTGATGATTTTTATTCTGAGTCTAAAATAAAAACAATAAAGATTGACCGTGTGAAAAGATCTTTTGCTGAGGGTTATACTGCTGCGATCATCGCTGGTTTTCAGGGTATAAATGATGACAGAATCACTACTTTTGGAAGAGGAGGCTCTGATATATCAGCAGTTGCCTTCACGGTAGCCTTTGGTGTTAGAACTTGCGAAATTTTTACTGATATTGATGGAATATATACAGCAGACCCGAGAATTGTTCCAAAGGCACGCAAGCTCAAATTTATCTCTTACGATGAAATGTTGGAAATGTCGTCATCTGGTGCTAAAATACTGCATAATCGTTCAGTACAACTTGCAATGAAGCATAACATTAAAGTGCAAGTGCTATCCACTTTTAAAGAAGTAGAAGGCACCACAGTACTACACAAAAGGGATGTACTAGAGAGATACTTAATTACTGGAATAGCTTATAGCACTAATGAAGCTCTTGTAACTTTCACTAACCTTGCAAATAACTTGCGTACTTTAAGAGATATAGTAGGGGCAAACGTTAAAATTGATATGATACATGGGTCAAGTTTTGTTATCTCCAAATTTGATATTGATTTAATGGAAAAGTTACTGAATAAGAATGAAAATTATGCTATAAACGATAATGTAGCTAAAATTTCAATAATTGGTATTGGTGTTATGTCTAACACTGAAGTGATGCACCGCACACTCAAGGTTTTAAGCGAAAAAAAGATAGAAATACTTGCTATCACAACATCCGAAATCAAAATCAGTATAATTGTTCAAAAAGAATACGTTGTAGCTTTGGTCAAAGATTTACATACTGAGTATGAGCTTGATATGCAACACTAGGATAGGCTCGACGTCCACAACTGTACGAACATTGCAATTTGGGCCTACCAGGAGGGTGTCATTCTCCTGTCATCCAAGTAGCTGACACTGGTTCCTTTATGACGGTGTCATCCCAGTGCCCAGACACTGGGATGGCTTTGTTGCATCACACTTTATGAGATGGTGATTTATGGTAAATTCATGTAACTATCTCAAATTTAGCCATACCAATATCAGTGAATTTATTAAGCAAATAGCATTTGATTAGCAGTTCTTTTTCTCGATTTATCTCAGATTTATTCCTAAAACTAAATCCGAATATTTGCTTTAATCTTGAGAAAAACCCTTCAATATAAGATCTTTTCCCATAATTTACTTCTTTTTTCCATTCTTTCATGCCATCTTCACCGTATAATTTTATTAACCTAATAGCAGCATTCCTGTCAGACATATAATCTATTTCTGGATGTTCTGCCGCATTGTTTATTGGTGGAATTTTTGTCTTTATATCATATTCGTTACACAACTTATAAAACTTGTGCCTATCACATGCTCTATCTGCATATAGTGCTTTTATGGCATGCTGAAAATCAACTTCTTTTAGCAAATCACAAGCTCCATAGTGATCAGAGTAGACACCGTTACTGTATTTTACAGCTATGGCTTTTTTGTTGTTTATATTCAACATTACGTGCAATTTTCTCGTTTGCTCATAGCCACGATATTTTCTGTCAGTGCTATTTTCCTTGCTGTGTGTTGTTGTATATACTAATTCCTGTACTGTCTATAGCAATTTCGATATCTTCCATATTATTTTTATCAATTCTGCAATCATTTATCTTAATATTAAGTTTCTTTTGATGCTTGTGAATAGCTGATAACTGCCAAATCTCTTCCTATTTGTTGCAAATACCCTTTTATAAACCCGACTGTTTGTCTTAAACCAATTCTAAAGAAACTGACGATTATATGCACCAAAATCACAACTTTATCACTATAAATATAGTTGCCGCCCTGCATTTTTGGACAATTCTCGTACCAATTTTCTATGGCGTCATTGATATAACAAAAAATGCTTCCTCTTTCTTGGAGAAATTTGTTATATTCATGGCAGTTACTGACTCTCATTTTTTGTGGCATATTTTTTCTTCAACAGTTAAATGGCTATTTATAATGAATTTTGTCAGTAACTGCCAGTTCTTTTCACTTGAGCGATGCAACAAAGCCATCCCAGTGTCAGCTACTCGGATGACATCATAGGGGCGCTGGGATGACACCCTGACAATCGTCATCCCGCTACTTGTTAGCGGCTAAGAGATACCGCGGCGGTATGATGTAGGGGTTGCCGAGAACTTGTCATTCCAGTGCTTGACACTGGAATCTAGTTCTTATTGTACATTTACTTGGTGTAGAGTTAAGTTTCCTGGATCCCAGTGTCTGGGCACTTTAGACAATGTGGCAAAAAATATCATAGAATTCAATAGGATAATTCCTAGAGAATTACTCATCTACAAAAAGCCAAATCGTGTTAATGCTGTTTAGATGTAAAAGATAAGCTAAATCTTTACAGGGAATTTAAAACAGTAGAATACCTTTGATTGAAAGAAAGCACCAACTTTATGGGGTGAGCAACTGCAACTACTACCACTAAATCAATAAATCTTAATAGGGGAAAACATTATGAAAACGTCAAAATTGACATTAGTATGTGATACCAATTCCTAAAAATAAATAGACGAATAAAGAAAAATTTCTAAAATAGAATAATTTAAGAATTAGTGGGGAGTTATGGCAGGAAAAAGTAAAGCAATAGGAGAAGAATTATATAATAAGTGTAACCTGGAATTAAAGAAGCACGGCATAAGAGGAGAGATAGGAAGAAGATTACAGGCAATAATATCTGCAAAAGAATATGGAATAACAAAAGTTGCTCAAATATACCGAATTACTAGAACTACATTGATGAAGTGGATTACAAGATTTAAGGAAGGAGGAGTCAATGCGTTTAAAATACAACCAGGACGTGGAGTAAAGCCGAAGTTGAGCTACAAGCAGCAAGAAGAAATTAAAAATGTCATAGCAGAAGAAGGAGCCAACCTAACGGCTAAGAAATTAAAAATCATAATTGAGAAAATGTTTTCTATTGAGGTAAGTAAGTCTACAGCACATAGACTGATGCAAAAGTTAGGTTTTTCGTATATTACTCCAAGGCCTGTGCACAATAAACAGGATAAAAATAAACAAGAAGAGTTTAAAAAAAAATCTTAATGAAACTATTGTCACGTATCCCGAAAAAGAGCTATTTTTCTTCGATGAGTCGCGGTTTGGCACACATTCAAAGATTGGACACGGGTGGTTTAAAAAAGGCATTAGGACACAGGTTAAGGTAAAATTAGGTAGGCAAAACTTTTATCTCTATAGTGCAGTTAATCCTAGAAATGGAGAGAGTTCTAGCTTATTCGTACCAAACGTCAATACTGATTGTATGAATATATTCCTTGAGCAGATGTCACAATATTTAGGAACAAGGGAGGCATTTCTTGTTGTGGATTGTGCAGGATGGCATAGATCCAAAGGTTTAAAAATACCACAAAATATTACCTTAATCTATTTACCTCCATATTCACCAGAGTTAAATCCAGTAGAGCGTTTATGGCAATATTTGAAAGACAATCTCATTAAAAATAGAATATATGACTCTGTTAGTTTATTGGAGGATACTGTATGTGCATTCATTCGTAATATTACGGAAAGTTCGATCAAAACCATTTGTTCTGTGAGTTATTTGCCTACTTATTTATGAGATTTGGTATAAGGGAAGAACTATTTCCTGCTCTGGAGAATATAGATGGGATGCAGAGTGAAAATATAAGCTATTTTGAGCAGATGTGTAAACTCAATCTGTTGAGGATTATCTCACCCATTATTAAAGATGTGGATTTCAAAAGTCTTCTGTTTAACAATCCAGAAAAATTGGTTAAAGACCAGAGTCTATTGGAAAATGTCTTTGCAAGTGTTGAAAGTCTTGTTTCCGACAAATATAAGCAGCAGCAATTGCAATATGAGGATTTTGAAAATTTGGAAAATCAAATAAACGAAGAAATTTTAAATAAAAGTGGAGAAACAGAAGGCATTGCTAACCAAGATGTAAGCAAAACTGATTTATCAAATTATGTATTTGAGTCTGTAGGGCTAAGTTTGTTAATGGGTCAAGATATTGAAGTATCTACAGATTTACAAAAAAGAATATATTACGAAACACTGATCAATTTGGGTTCGCTTATCCATGATCATAAAAATCATATTCAGATCACTCATAATGGGGATCAACATACACCACATATTGATTCTTTAGTAGAGAGAGTCAAAAGTAGCAAATTATTAAGCGTAGCACACGACTTATATTACTTGCATAAAAAAGATGAGGACAATGTTGATCAAAGTAACTTATATTCTGATAAGGTAAAAAGTAAAATTAATCTATATGGCAGCATAAATAGTGAATATAAGTTAAATGATATACATAACAAATTTGATATTGACGAGATCAAAAGTTACTTCAGTGAAGATGAACTTAAAAAGTTTGGTGCTGAATTTGAAGCCTATGATAAAGAAGTAATAACCATACATTCTCCTCAAGTTTTTACTAGCGGTAATGAAGTACATGTAAAAGTAAGAGATAACAATGGTGACGTTAAACAGTTAATAATAGGTAGTATTGAAGATATCAGAAATATAGTAAATTATGATTATAATAAGGAAACTCTTGAAATTAAGTTAAAAGTAGCAAGTGACAAGGAGTATACTATAACATGTAAAAAGAGAGATGGAGAAGTAAAATATTACCTAAATATTGCAGGTTATAAGACAAAAGTTGGCGATATAATTAAGAGTTTTACTAATCAAGTAAAAGATGATATTCGTCAGAAATTAGGTCAGCTACAAGATAAAATAGAATTATTAACAATAAAAAAAGATATTGAAGCTATGGCTGATATTAAAGTATCAGATCAAGATTATATCCGTGAAGTGAGGCAAAATTTATTGGCGCAAGGAGTAAGTGAGAGCACCTTTGATCGGTTTAAAGAGCATCTTGACTATGTTAATGAAGAAGTTTTTGGGAGATATGTAAGTGATATATCAGAGGAACTGACAAAAAACAATATTGAATTTAACAGAAGCAAGTTCAATACAGCAAAAGTGAAAGGAGCTAAGGGTAACAAGTTTTTTTCTATTATGGCTATATATGATTTATTTGATAGTTTAAAAGACGTACCAACACTTGGACGACATGATAATGATGCTTTGAAACGAATATTTGGTATAAACGGTATATTGGATGCTGTGAATGACGTAAGAGAAAGCCTTAGTTCCTTCTACATGCGTTCTGATGGTAGCGTGGTAACAAGGATTCGTCCTAACAGTGCGATGGGGAGGGTATTCAGAAAACCGTCTACACGTAAAGCTTTTGTTAAAGTTATCAGTAATCCCGTGGTTGAAGGTATAACATTTGCAACTGTTGCTTATCAATTTGGGCATAACATAGATGCAATAGTCAAAGGTGATCATCACCCATTAAACTATTACTTTGCAACAAGTAATGGTATAAAACTTGCAAGTATGAGCATGAAACCTATAAGCATGGGAGTTGGTGCTGCAGTAAAGGGGCTCAGCGCGGCAACTAAAATTTTAAGAGTAATATCAACTGTAAGTAAGGTTTTAGGGAAGCTCTCAGTAGCTACCGCAGTTGTCGACTTTGCAGTTACAATTAGCATAACTATATATGAAACAACAGAATATGTAAAGGCAATAGCAGGTAAGATACCACTATCGGATATTGAACAGGTTACATTGTCTCTTGAACGCATTTTAAGAGAATTCTCACTATTATATCTTGTTATCCAAGAGATTGCAGGGAACAAACCACTTGGACAGCATTATGAAAATATTATAAAAATCAAAAGTTATTTAGATCACATCAAAAAAGCAGCAGAAAAGATACTAAGGGAAAACTCTAATATAGCTGCAGTTGTTCAATATGTAAATAGTATTGAGGAAAAATATTCTGAAGTGATTAAGTTCGAGGGAGGAGAATCATGTGACCAGAGACTCGATAACTGTAACACTGGAGAAATTTGCAAATTTGAAAAAAAATATGGTGATATTGCTTTTAGTAGTATTAGCAGAGCGGTAAATTTGATTTCATTAGATATATCTAAAGTACTACCATTGAAACATTCTACTTTAGATGGCAAAGAAGTTTATCTTATTGATGAGGATATCAAGCATCTTCCTAATATTACTCTAGATGAATATAATAATGGTTTAAGAGTTGTAAGCGTGCCATTTCATTTTCACGAAAATAGTCCAACATGCAGTGGTGTAATAAATAAAGAATATATATCGAATGAGCACTACTTTCGTCCTCAGAATAACAAATGCAACTCTGATAAGGTTTATAGGGAATGTACGCAAACCTTTACTCTTTCAGGCAGGCCTTTCATTTTTGCTAATGAACGAGCGAGTATTTTGTCTCCAATACTATATCTATCAGGACCTAATCAGTTAATAGCAGTAGAAAACTATCCAGCAGTGATGCATGTTCCGAAAGGTAGGGTGGATTATGAAGGTTCAAAATATCATGATAATACCTTTATTATCAATTATGATACTTATGGTCATATTAGGGGAGGAGCAGCAAATAATACTATAGTAATGAACTATAATACCTCTACCATTTTTGTTGGATTGCATGATGGAATTATTGATATAGCAGGGTCAAGAATAACATTGGTGAATGTACCATCTGGCTACATATATAACTATATCTCTCACTCTACAGCCAACCAGAATATTACTACTGGCTGCAAAACAAGGTATGTTGATGCAGGAAAAGGTGGAGGAAATAACACTATAAAAAATTCTGATGTTAACTGTCAAGACAAAGATTATGAAATAAGGAAGGTTAACGGAAAGGATGTACACTCTAGAAGTACAAAACAGGCAACATTTATCATTGATCAAAACAGTGGTAGTGGTGCTACTATAAGTTTTGGTGATTTAAAATCAAAAGAAAATTTGGATGTAATATATGTGAAGAGTTTTGATATCTCACAATTAAGAATAAATGAGCACCAAAATGGTTACAGGTTGAACTTTGTAACCGATGAAGAAGTCAAGGCTAGTGTTAGGATAGATAGTTTCGAAAAACTAGTAACTAATACCAAATCTCATAAATAAGTAGGCAAATAACTCACAGAACAAATGGTTTTGATCGAACTTTCCGTAATATTACGAATGAATGCACATACAGTATCCTCCAATAAACTAACAGAGTCATATATTCTATTTTTAATGAGATTGTCTTTCAAATATTGCCATAAACGCTCTACTGGATTTAACTCTGGTGAATATGGAGGTAAATAGATTAAGGTAATATTTTGTGGTATTTTTAAACCTTTGGATCTATGCCATCCTGCACAATCCACAACAAGAAATGCCTCCCTTGTTCCTAAATATTGTGACATCTGCTCAAGGAATATATTCATACAATCAGTATTGACGTTTGGTACGAATAAGCTAGAACTCTCTCCATTTCTAGGATTAACTGCACTATAGAGATAAAAGTTTTGCCTACCTAATTTTACCTTAACCTGTGTCCTAATGCCTTTTTTAAACCACCCGTGTCCAATCTTTGAATGTGTGCCAAACCGCGACTCATCGAAGAAAAATAGCTCTTTTTCGGGATACGTGACAATAGTTTCATTAAGATTTTTTTTTAAACTCTTCTTGTTTATTTTTATCCTGTTTATTGTGCACAGGCCTTGGAGTAATATACGAAAAACCTAACTTTTGCATCAGTCTATGTGCTGTAGACTTACTTACCTCAATAGAAAACATTTTCTCAATTATGATTTTTAATTTCTTAGCCGTTAGGTTGGCTCCTTCTTCTGCTATGACATTTTTAATTTCTTCTTGCTGCTTGTAGCTCAACTTCGGCTTTACTCCACGTCCTGGTTGTATTTTAAACGCATTGACTCCTCCTTCCTTAAATCTTGTAATCCACTTCATCAATGTAGTTCTAGTAATTCGGTATATTTGAGCAACTTTTGTTATTCCATATTCTTTTGCAGATATTATTGCCTGTAATCTTCTTCCTATCTCTCCTCTTATGCCGTGCTTCTTTAATTCCAGGTTACACTTATTATATAATTCTTCTCCTATTGCTTTACTTTTTCCTGCCATAACTCCCCACTAATTCTTAAATTATTCTATTTTAGAAATTTTTCTTTATTCGTCTATTTATTTTTAGGAATTGGTATTACTCCACTATCTGAGTCACTAGCACACACTTCTTCTTTAGTTAGACTTTCTAATTTCTGTTGAGTCTGATCCTGCGTCATTAGACTTTCTACATTATTTTCTGTCATCCCAGTGCCTGACACTGGGATCTCTTCTTTTATGGAATTAATAGGTTGTTCTTCTATTTTCGAATATTTATTGCTGCTCTTGCTAACAACATCTAAAGTTATTAGTTCCATAATTATTTTTTCTATTTCCGTTCTTTTTGCTGTAGTTAGTTTTTTTGACTTTGTTATTTCTCTTAGCAACGCTGGAAGAAAGTGTTGGGTATAATTATTATAATGTTCTCTTCCTTCTCCCACTGATTTTTTTAATTTAGCTAATGCTTCAGGACTAGTTCCTTGCTTGGATGACTTTAATTGTTTTGTGATAGTCTGCTCATCTTGTCGTTCTCTCAGTATTTCTTCTAATTCAGCCAATGTTTTAGGATTAGCTCCCTGCTTGAACAACCTTTTGCATTCTTTGGAAGTCTTATCTTGATTTTCTTGATAATTTTCTGCTGTTACCTTTTTGTATATAGTGTCGCGCAATTGTTGGTTAATATCTTTTTTAGAACTTGGCATAGACTCCTCCATACATAAAAATGTATAGATACCTCTTTAGCGTTAATTTTACATTAAAACTGGGCAATTATGCCCTATAATGGGCTCTTTCAGAGATAATTATGACTTGCTTACTGGTTAATTATTTGCTTTGCTGCTTCTACAGATTTGCGTTCAATATGATTGTTTGCCTGTTGAACTAACATATTCACTACTTCTTTTACAGGCTTTTCCCTATCAACCATGCCAACACTTTGGCCGGCCATTAAAGATCCTGTTTCAATATCTCCATCAATTACTGCTCTTCTTAAGGCTCCAGCCCAGAACTTTTCTATTTCAAGCTGCCCATCTTCTTTTGAGATCTGTCCCTTTTGGTATTCATCAATAACTTTTTTTTGATGCTTCATAAAATCATCACTTGCTTTGTTGGCTATAGCTCTTACTGGAATTACAGGAAAATCAGCACTGATTTGCATAGAAGATACTGCATTACGCGCGGCCGATTTAATAAATACTTCTTTAAAATTTTTGTGAGCAATTGATTCATTTGTGCAGACAAATAATGTGCCTATTTGACAGCCACTTGCCCCCATTTCTAAGTAATTAACTATCATTTCACCTCTTCCTATTCCACCTGCGACAAACACTGGCATTTGTTCATTTTTAAAGTGAGGCAATATCTCTTGTGCAAGAACAGAAGTGCTAACTGGCCCTATGTGCCCACCTGCTTCCATTCCTTCTATTATTAACGCATCTACTCCCATTTTTACTAACCTTTTCGCAAGGCTTAATGCTGGTGCAAAGCACATAACTTTAGTGCCTGCACTCTTAATTTTTTCTATATTAGGTTTTGTTGGTAGTCCACCGGCAAGAACTATGTGGCTTACTTTCGTTTCAATACACACATCTATCAACTCACTCAACTTTGGGTGCATAGTAATTAGGTTTACACCAAATGGCTTGTTAGTTAATTTCTGTGTTTCTATGATTTCTTTTTCCAGTAAGTCTGGAAACATTGCACCGCATGCAATCACACCAAAACCGCCAGCGTTTGAGATTGCTGAAACTAAATTTCTCTCTGAAACCCAGCTCATAGCACCGCCCATTATGGCAAACTCACTACCAAGAAAATCTGTTCCTTTTTTCCAGAGGCTACTTAACATATAACCTATATCATACGTTTAAAAATGTTTTGTTTATCTATGAATGTGTGTTTCAAAGCGCCAAGTATATGTAAGATTATAAAGAGTACCATAAAATATGCAAGCATCGAATGTAGCTGATTAGCCGTGTTAGCTAGGTCTTTGTTTTGATTAATCAACAAAGGGATATGAAAAAAATACTTGATCTTTTTGCCAGAAGCAGAAGACATAACATAGCCAGATAGTGGCATTAGCACCATTAAAGAATATAAACCAAAGTGTACTGTTTTACTTGCATTGATTACAAACCGAGAAAAATTTGCTGGAAGTCGTGGAACATAAGTAAAGACGCGAAAAAATATGCGTACTATGATTAATCCAAGAATAGTGATACCGCAAGCCTTATGAATAGCGTATATGTTGAACTTAATCTCATTGCTAAGTGGTAAGCTTTTCATATAAAGTCCAGAACAAAGCATACCAATAATAAAAACAGCCATCAACCAATGGATAACTCTTAAACCTAGGCTATATTTATCGTCTTCCATTTTGATTACCCTAAAGTAGCATTTATATAATAGAAAAACTATTTTTCAATCAAAATTATTAAAGCAATTTAGATTTACCGACAATGTAGCTATACAAATTCGACCCAGCCGGGAGTCAAGTAGCTGGCCGGCACCTAAGCCATAAACGGATTAAATGCAAAACTTCCTTGACAAACTCCGCCAGCCCCCTTATTGTAGTATTAAGGGTATTTCTGACTCAAAACTTGTTTTTGACCTGCAGGCTCAATGACAAAATTCAGTAAAAAACTTAGGGTATTTTTTGGCGGATTACATAAAATTATAGCGGCTGCATGTCTTTTAAATTTTTTCTACATTCAGCCAAATCGCGCTTATTTTAAGCGTTAGCACATTATTACAGCGCCACTTACAGTAATATAGAGTCAAAACTCGCACCACGGGGCTTCTTTTGCCTTTTTTTCGTTTAGTAAATTTCTTAATGTTTGTAGCTAAAAGAGCCCAAGAGAGGTGTCATCCCGCTGCTTGTTAGCGGGATCTATGTTAAGAGATACCGCGAATGAATCGCGGTATGACGTAGGACTGCTGTCATCCCAGTGCCCCTATGATGTCATTCCAGTCTGGAATCTAGCCTTTATTATTTGGTTGAAATTAAGTCTTCTGGATCCCAGTGTCAGCTACTTTCATAACATCATCATAAAGTAAAATGAGATCCCAGTGTTAGCTACTTGGATGACAGGGGAAGGTATTAGGATGACACCGTCATAAAGTAAAATGAGATCCCAGTGTCTGGGCACTGGGATGACAGGAGATACCGTCTTGTTAGTCAACAAAAAAATTATAAAAATTTCCCAAGTTGCATCATAAAATCAAAAAATACTTCCAATTGTGTAACAGTACACAGATTATAGTTAGTGGATATGTTGATAAGTAAATTAGTTTTATACGCACAAAACAGATGAAGTTTACTTATCAACATATCCACTAACCAACAACATTCAATAAATTTGTGTAAGATACCACTTTACATAAGATAGATAGGAAGCATTTTTGATTTTAAAGTACTAAACCTTCAGTCAACCTCTTAGCCCTGTAGTTTTTGATATGGTTAGGATCAAAAGCACTTTTGGATGTCAGAATACCGAAAATGATATGGAGTAGCTTACGCATTGCAGCACCAACGATGGCCATATTATGCTTACCCTTTTCCTTTAATCTTTGGCAAAAGCTCATAATGATAGGATTGTGATTCTTAGCTACTATGGCAGGAAAGAAAAGTGCCTTACGTAATGTTTGTGAACCGGATTTACTTAATCTGGGTTTGGCATATACAGAGGAACCTGACGTCATATTTCGTGGTATAACTCCTGTATATGCTGCCAATTGCCTGGCATCTCTAAAAACCTCTATATCAGAAACTTCAGCTAAAATAGCTATTGCTGATTCTTCTCCTATGCCTGGAATAGTCAATAGAAGTTGAAAATTTTCCAACAATTCTTTGTGTTGATTTAATAGTTCACGTACGGAGTTTTTTATTGTTTCTATTTTTTGAGCTATATTCATTGCAAGGTCTTCCCAAGCATTTGCAACTTCTTTAGGCAGTCTCTCTTTTTTTTCTAAGTGGTTATTTACTAATGTTAACTCATCTTTTAACGCAACTGAGCAACGATAAAGATGTTTTAATTTTTTCATTTCAGGAGAAGGTGGTGTCCAACTAGAAGGTTCCTGTCTTTGGCAATAATCAGCAATAACTTCTGCATCGGTCTGATCATTCTTTTGTCGTATCAGCTTACTCCTTGCATAAGATTTTATGCAATAAGGATTTACAACACTTACAAAATGTCCAGCATTGTGTAGAAATTCAGCCAGTGCTTCGCTATAACAACCAGTAGATTCCATACAGGTTTTTGCTTTTTCTACATTATGTTTGTGTAGAAAATTCAGTAGACTTTGAAACCCATGATCATCGTTCTTAAAGCTTCTTTTTCTAGTTTCACGCTTTCCTTTTTTGCTTATAAATGAGAGAAAAACATCAAAGCGATCTTTTGATATATCTATGCCCAAAAAGTTGTTGATCATATATAACCCCATACGTTACCATTAAAAATGAAAAGTAAGGTTAGTCTTGTGAATACAGAATTAGAACCATTCAGGTCTTTCTACGATACCGTCCAGCCTATACTTTTGAGAAGGGAATTCTTATCTCCTCTACAGATTTTATATCTAAGAAGAAGCACAGAGTTCCTCCCTTCTCCACCTAATGCTTAAGCTTAAAACATTAGATGCTTTTGACAAGATACAAGAAGGAGGCTACTTTCATGACATCATCATAAAGTAAAATGAGATCCCAGTGTCACGCACTGGGATGACGAGAAAGGAGTACTGGGATAACACCTACGCACGCTCACTTTGTCATTCCAGCGCGTGACGCTGGAATCTAATTCTTATTGTACATTTACTTGGTGTAGAGTTAAGTTTCCTGGATCCCAGTGTCTGGGCACTGGGATGACACCCTCTTGGATGGAAACCAGTGTCAGCTACTCGGATGACAGGAGATAGAGGCGCTGGGATGACACCCTGACAATCGTCATCCCGCTGCTTGTTAGCGGGATCTAGAGATACCGCGGCGGTATGGCGTAGAGCTCGCGTTAGCTATGCTTTTATACTCACCAAATAAGTTTGCTTGCTTACAAGCAAACTTTCCTAGATTCCAGCGTCACGCGCTGGAATGACATTGTGGGGTGTTAGGTGTTATCCAAGTAGCGTGACTACTTGCTGTATTACCAAGTCCAATTAAGTGCAGCATCATTACTTTCTGGCATATCAAATTTCGGTTGTGACACTATATCTGCCACAAGCTTTTCAAGCCAATCACTTTCTGCAGCTTTTTCAATAGCTTGCTTGAAACTGTTTTCTAGTACAGTTTTAGCAGCTTCAGTGACGCTATCACTACCATTTATAGCATTTCCTATTGTAGTTAACTTCATTAACTCAGCGTTTAAGTCAGCAGGCATCTTATCAGTCTTAGCCTTTATTCCTGATATCAGATCTGTTCCAACTTGAGTTTTTATTGTAGTTACATCAGCTCCTAAGGTATCTGTAATCTTATCAGTCTTAGCTTTTATGTCACCTACGTTAGTTTTAATATCTGCGATTTTATTAGTCTCAGTCGTTATTGTAGTTAACTCAGTTTTTAAATCAGCAGGCATCTTATCAGTCTTAGCCTTTATCACATCGACATCAGCAGTTTTAGCCAGTGGACCTAGTTCAGCAGATTTAGCTAATGTACTTAACTCAGTTACTAAATTATCAGGCATATTATCAGTCTTAGCCTTTATTGTATTAACATCAGCTTCTAAATCAGCAGGCATCTTATCAATCTTAGTCTTTATTGCAGTAACATCAGCAGTTTTAGCCAAAGGAGCTACTAATGGAGCCAACTCAGAAGATTTCGCTAATTTACCTAACTCAGTTACTAAATTATCAGGCATATTATCAGTCTTAGCCTTTATTCCTGATATCAGATCTGTTCCAACTTGAGTTTTTATTGTAGTTATACCAATTCTCAATAATAATGAGACAAATGAAAAAGAGTGCTTTCCGCCTATAACTGGAGGTTTAAGTGAATTTATCGTATATTCTATTTGTCTTCCCAATAACGAAGTTTGGTATTACATCATCAGTCAAGGTATTTGGAATAAAGTCAGTCTTAGTTTTTATTGCAGTAACCTTATTTCCCAAATTAGCTGGACTTGTAGTATTTTTTATATTAGCGACATCATCTTTTATATCAGCGACATCATCAGTCAAGGTATTTGGAATAAAGTCAGTCTTAGTTTTTATTGCATCTACGTTATTTCCAATACCTAATAATGTAGCAATTGTACCTCCAGTCATGAACTTTGTTGCTGTAGCACTGTAATCTATTTCAGTAGCACCATTAGGTTTATACTTAAAAGTGTTGAAAACATTAGTAGCATTGTCTACACCAAAGGTATACTTGTTACCTCCATCATCTTCATAAACTATCTTTTTAATATTAGCATTTGGTATTAGCGCATCTGCACCATCTTTGAAAGTCAAATTAGCCGGCATATCACCCTCCATTAATTACAAAAACCATAGGATGCATGAAAATAGTATAATTTTCGTTAATGCTAGATTTTACATAAGTTTTTTTTTGAGGTTTGTCGTTTCAGGATTCTTCTCTTGTCGTTCCAGTCCCCTCTCCTGTCATCCCAGTGCATGACACTGGGATCCATTTTTCCATCATCAGAAACGTTGTACTTTAATATAAAACGGCTACTTTTATGCTCATCAACTTAACTAGATCCCAGTGTCTGGGCACTGGGATGACAAGAAGGGGGCTACTGGGATGATACCGAAGGGGCTACTCGGATGACACCGAAGGAGCTACTCGGATGACACCGAAGGGGCTACTCGCATGACACCGAAGGGGCTACTCGCATGACACCGAAGGGGCTACTCGCATGACACCGAAGGGGCTACTCGCATGACACCGAAGGGGCTACTCGCATGACACCGAAGGGGCTACTCGCATGACACCGAAGGGGCTACTCGCATGACACCGAAGGGGCTACTCGCATGACACCGAAGGGGCTACTCGGATCTGTCATTCCAGCGCGTGACCCAGATGCAGCCACTTATTTAAAGTTAAGTTTTCTGGATCCCAGTGTCAAGCACTGGGATGACACCGAAGGGGCTACTTGGATGACACCGAAGGGGCTACTTGGATGACACCGAAGGGGCTACTTGGATGACACCGAAGGGGCTACTCGCATGACACCGAAGGGGCTACTCGCATGACAGCTAGCCTGACAACCGTCATCCCGCTACTTGTTAGCGGGATCTAGAGATACCGCTGCGGTATGACGGTTCGCGGTGGTATGACGTAGGACTGCTGTCATCCCGCTACTTGTTAGCGGCTAAGAGATACCGCGAATGAATCGCGGTATGACGGTTAAGTATCCCGCTACTTGTTAGCGGCTGAGATACCGCGAATGAATCGCGGTATGACGGTTAAGTATCCCGCTGCTTGTTAGCGCCGCGGCGGTATGACGTGTTGCTTGGGTCAGCTATACTTGCCTCCCTGTATGTATTAGATGTAGGCTGAGTTGTGGTCGTGATAAATGTGGTCGCTTGTGTAATCAAACATTTTCACAAAGCCATTCTCTAGATAAAGATTATATTCGTGATGTTGATCTGATAATACAATATTATCTTGCTCCCCTAAATTGAAATGACTTGAATCTGACAGCAATTCGTAATTTGGATTATCTATTTTACTAATGCTGCTTATTACTTTGCCATTACCACTTGATATAGCTAAACTATAACTATCACCATCCTTCATTATTTTGATGGACACCTTATCTTCAGGTAACACTATAAGCTTCTTTGTGCCACTATCGTGGATTACGAATTTGCCTTTTTCAAAATAGTATTTGTCTTCCGGCAAAGCACCAACCTTATATCCTGATTCAGCCAATTTGTGCCAAAACTTTAACACAGATTGCTTTTCTGCTCCTTCCGCTCTATCATACAAGGCTTTCACATCATTATAATCTATGGTTACATTTGCCTTGTGCTTTCCTTCTGAGTCTCGATCATAGCTCTTTTGTATTTTCAAGATTGTGTCTTTCAATACTACCTGCTCTTTCTCCTCCACTGGAGCTGACCTTTTTGCCCTTGTTGGAATTTGTGGCTGATCAGACTGCATTTCACTATTGTCGTTTGATACAGTTCTCTCTTCAGCAGCTTGTGCAATAACATTAGTAGTATTGTGACTTATGTTAACTTCTGTCTTATACCAAACTTCGTTATTGGGAAGACAAATAGAATATACGATAAATTCACTTAAACCTCCAGTTATAGGCGGAAAGCACTCTTTTTCATTTGTCTCATTATTATTGAGAATTGGTATTAGTTTCACTTACTTGCCCTTTTGGACTTTCGGTTTGTTTCTCTTTTGTGAATATTCTCTGATAGTCCGTGTAGCCTCTATTAGTGTCACCGATATCACCATCACCTTGATCGAAAGTTATTTTTTTACTTCCATTCCCCATGTCCTCAATTTCAACTTGAGGAGAAACAGATGCGAGGAAATCGTTATAACTGTAGTTGTAGTCAGCAGAAAAGAATATTTTCCCTTTGAAGTTATGGAAATGATTAGATAACATTCCAATTTCTTCATCAGTATCACCATCAAATAGTTTTACTTTAGTGGAATATACTTGATCTTTTATTCTAACTATCTTACCGCTAGAGTTTCTTTGTATGTGGTAATCATTTGGGTCGTACTTTATAGCAAAAAGTTTGCCAGAGCCATATTTCTCTAAGTTTATAAGGCCCACATTTACATGTTTATGGGAATAATCTCTCTTCTCATATTCATGTGCAAATATTGGATCTATATATCTATATTCATCTGGTATATTTGGCATACCTATTGGATGTTCATCACCATCTTTCGTCACCGGAACAAGCTTATATGCTCCGTCTTTTTCCACTAATTTTAGATGAGTAATACTTTGTGGTAGTTGAAACCTTACATTTGCTCCATGGTCATGAATAAATAGATCACCTTTCTCGGTAATATAAAAGCCCATATTTTTGAATGCATGTAGATTTTCGCCTCCTTGCTTTATAACCGCTTCGTATACATCGTCGTCTGTCCTATCTGTTCCCTTATTATCCAGTAATTTTCCTTTTTCCACGATTACTCCATTTGCCTTTTGCTCATCAGAATATTGTGCATGCTTTGAATCCTGATGATTCAAAATTTTGGTACCTCTAATACCAATTCTCAATAATAATGAGACAAATGAAAAAGAGTGCTTTCCGCCTATAACTGGAGGTTTAAGTGAATTTATCGTATATTCTATTTGTCTTCCCAATAACGAAGTTTGGTATAAGGAGCAGAGAATCTAAATCTTTTTGGATGTGTCCAGTGCTAGGATGCAACAACTCATTTTCATGTAAATGCGCCTCATCAAAGTATTCATCACGTTCAACTGTTCTGCCATCTATCAGAGAAGCTTTATAATGACCATTTTCTTTTGTAACCGCCATATAAGCACCACCATCATATTGAACATTTAAGTTGTGCAATATGTCCTCAAAAACAAAAGTTTCTTTAGTTTGGCCTTCAACTTGCTTAAAAAATCCTGATTCGCTCAATAATTCTCCAAGCTTTGTATTTCCATCATATATGGACAGCGCACCCTTATTTCCATGACCAAGAGCTTTGATAGAGAAAATCTTACCTTCTTGTAGGTCAATATGATTTGTACCTCTTATCAAGTTTGAATCGATATGAACCATCTCTTCTAACATCTTTTCTACATCGATGTTCTTAGTCGCTTTTACTTGTTCTAAGCCAGTGTTTATGGTTTTATCAAGCAAGGTACTTTTTAAATTTTCATACTTATCTAGTATTGCATCTTTCAGTTGTGTATATTTGTCTTGTGTAGCACTATATAATCTCTTATCTTCATTACAATAATTAGTGCTGGCTGAATTGCATTTTTCTACAAATTTCTCATAAGAGATCTCTCCTCTTTTGTGTTGCTCGTATGCATCATGACGCTGTGTTTCTTCCTGTTCACGCAGGCCTTTCAACACATCATCATATTCTATATCCTTCTGCTTATCTAAGTCTTCTAGCTCGCTCGCACGTATTTTTTCTAAGTCTTCTTTCCCATTAGAGTAAGATTTTCTTAGATCTTCACCATATTTTGATAGCATCCTTAAAGCTTGCATTTTATACTCTTGACTGTTTTGGTACTCATTACCTTGTTGGTCAGAGTAAGTCAGCTTAACCTGCCCATCAGCAGTTTTTACTGCCTTTAAGAAATGATATTCCTTTGATATATCGAGGTTATCATTTGTTGCCCTATTAACAGCGCGAGCAACATCATGAAATGCAACATGTTCTACAGGAGAAAAACTTCCAACCTTTTCTCCATCTATTTTTTCTATATTTGCTTTATAGTAGGATATGTTTTTAATTTCTCCACCAACTATTTCTTGACCAGTTGCTATAAAATCTCCTTTTGTAACTTGTAGGGCATTAATTTCTTCCATAGCAGTTTCTGTATCATTCTCAGCAAGCCAACTTTTGAAGTCAGCATCATGTCCTTTTATGTCTTTCAAGAAACTTTTTGACTCATCTGAGTTACCTTGACGTAAAGCATCTAGGTAGTCTCTTAATAAACTAGGATCTTTTTCCTGTAAGTACATTATCAACGCATGACCTGTTTTATAAACCAGGCTATTTGCTTCGCTGTCCTTTGAATATTCTAAACTTAAAATTTTATCTAAATCCAAATTTTCAGCTTCAGTTTTGTCGATACTTGATCCTTGAGAATTGAATTTATGATCTGAATGATGCTCAAAGTAATCTGCAATTCCTTCCATTAATACTGTAGGTAGGTGCTTACCTCCTGTAGCCAAGTAAGTTAAACCATGTGCAAATTCATGCTGAAGGTTATGAACGCCACCTTGCTGATAGACATACATTTCAGCAAAAACATCAGCTTCCCCTTTGTAGTAACATTTACCACCCTCATCTCCAAGGTAAGAACCGAAACGCTCGCTTCCGCCAAGGTGAGTGTAATCATCCTTGTCATCAAACATATAAATTTTAAATGTTTGTTCTGAGTTGCTGTGTTCTAACTTGAATGTATCTTTAAAACTAGTAGCTGTTTCTTTTATCTCACTTTCAATTGTTGCAATTTTACTTGCTCTTAAATTATGAGAATAAACTTCTACTTTAATATTTAAATCTTTAACTTCTACAACATGTGGCGAATTAAACCCTTTGCCGTTATTGTTGAAGTATTCTTCTTTAGTTATATTTTTATTTATTTGTTGATTGATTGTCATAATTCTAACCTCTAATTTATTAACTCTTCAAATATAAGGTGATCTCTACTAAAAAAGTGTGAATTTTCATATTGGTATAATCTATATCTTAGTGAAGAAATATAAGTAATTAATTTAATATGAACAATATAAGATATAGCTATAACTAAAGCAATTTAGATTTACCGATAATTTGGTAAGCTATGAACTCGTCATTCCGCTACGTGTTAGCGGAATCTATGCTGAGATACTGCGAATGAATCGCGGTATGACGTAGGAAAACCTGACCTGCACTAGCTATAGGCTCTATAGCTTGACCACAAAAAAAATCTAGGTTCTAACGTTACATTAGGATAGGGTAAGAATTTAAAAGCAAATTGACTTTCATTCCACCAAAGCACTATACTAAAACCACGATGGGTAATTAGCTCAGTTGGTAGAGCACTTGCTTGACGTGCAAGCGGTCGCTGGTTCGAACCCAGTGTTACCCACGTTTTTGTTCATGAAAAGATTTTATATGACAGCAGTGCATAACGGCAAACACTCAGCAGCACAGTCCAAGCGCTTAATCTATTCCATAATAATAGTTGCGATAACAATGTTTATGGAAATAGTAGGTGGAATAATTTCACATTCGCTTGCTCTACTATCAGATGCAGGGCATATGCTCACTGACCTCTTTGCCTTAGTTTTAAGCTGGTTAGCACACAAATTTTCAGCTAAGAAATCTGATTTGCAAAGATCATACGGGTATCATCGGTTGCAGATAATTGCAGCATTTGTTAATGGTTTAACTTTATTCTTCATTGCAGTAATCATTATAATTGAGTCAATAAAAAGATTTATTTTTCCGGTAAATGTTGAGTGGAAAGTAATGTTAGTAATTGCTACACTTGGCCTGATCTCTAATATTATAGTCTTTTTTATATTACATAGTAAATGCGAGAGCAATATAAACATAAAAAGTGCTGTACTACACGTTATAGGAGATATTTTAGGTTCTGTAGCTGCTATACTTGCATCCATAATTATCATGTTTACTGGATGGCAAATGGTGGATCCGATTTTATCGGTATTTGTCAGTGTAATCATTTTGAATAGTGGCTACAAAATTCTAAAGAATTCTTGCCACATACTTCTTGAAGGCACACCTGAAGGGATATCTACTGAGGAAATAAAAAGTAAGATCACATCAGAATTACCTGAAGTGATAGATGTGCACCACATACATGCATGGTCACTATCTGATAATTATTTTATAATTACCATGCATGCCAAAGTAAAGCAAGATGCACAACACACTGATATTTTGTATGAGATAAAAAAAATACTACTAAATAGGTTCGAGATAGCACACTCTACAGTCGAGATCGAATACGATGAGTGTGCGGATAATAAGATACTTAAACATTGACGTTTTAAATTACTATGCTATCACTAGAGTGTAATGATGTTGAAGATAAGCTATGATAGGTATTGCTCAATTACAATTTCCTTCAAAGGAATCTAGCAGGCTAAAGTTTGTTAGTTACTTTGCAACTTTTGTTTCTTTAAGCATTATCACTAACCCTGTTAATGTTCTTTTTTCTCTTGGTACTATATTCTTCAGGTCTGAAATTAAAACTCTTTATATCTACAAAGAAATAAAAGCGGCAAAACAGCAAAAAATGAGCAAAAGGGAATATTGGGAAATATTTTTTAAGAACAATGCAATCAAGGTAGCAGCCTTCCTCTTGTTTTCTGCTTTCATAACATATCTCACTTTCACCTCCACTTTCTTACTAATTTCGTTGCTGGGAACTATACCACTTACAATGCTATTAATTTTATTGCAGAGTGAACTAAGGCCAAAAGATTTTAACCCATTTACGCTGCTTAAAGCTTCTATAAATTTCTTTTTGGAAGGTATAAAAGAGAATTTACGTGGTATGGTTAATAGTTTTGATGTTAAGCTCGAACATTTGCTTCCTCATAAATTAAATGATGATATCAATAATAACGTTCACAAATTAAGACATAAGTATGGTGAAAAAGTATCAGAAGACGTTATTAATGATAGAGAATTTAAGCAATTTGTTGAATATATAAATGATTTATATGAACTTAATTATCGTCAATTTAGTGATGAAGATAAAGGAAGAGTAATTGCATTTTTAAATGACTTTTGCAAAGATGATCAAAAGCATAGCTCTGGCTTCACAGGCGGACAAATTTTACTTCTAACTCTTAGAGCCTGCAATGATGGAGAGAGAGAAGCTGTAAAAGATAAAAAAGACGCGTTAATTACAAACTTGCTTGATAGCCAAACTTTCTCTAGAAAAGAGCGTATTCCTAACACCTGCTTTACCGGTATTGTTTATAGGATGTTAAGTACATTAGAAGGTATTCATCCTGATCCAGAAATTAGATTTACTACTCCACAGCAAATATCAATTTCAGAGGCAGAAAATGAAGCACGTAAGTTTATATTAGACAGGTTAAAAAACAAGAAAAACAATAAAGAAATCTTTAATGCTTGGTATAAGGTTCAGAACAATCCTGGTGACAATGAAAGTCAAAAAATAGTTGATGATTTCATTTCAGAAGTAAGTATTCCCTTAATGAGAAAATTACTGAGTTTTACTTCTCAATATAGTGAACAAATTGTGCTGACGTTAATGAAAAATATTAGCCCTATAAAGTTAAATAAATTACAATGTTGTGAGCTGGTTCAGCACATGAGAAATAAACTGCAGGAGCATGATTTAGATGACCAAGAAAGTTTACTTGAAAGTATTAAAGAAAAAGTATTCTTGGGACTATTAAATCGAGATTTACTTAGGACAGATTTTTCTCTCAAGGGTTCATCTTTGGATGAAGCTAAGAGAGTAGCTGACACAATAATAGTGGAAGAAGTGAAGGAATTTAAATTAAAAGCTGAGAGGACTATTGAGGGTCAAGTAGTTAGGATGTTAGATGGATTAAAGCTTCTGCCACAAGAAAAAAAACTCTATAGAGTATATTCAGAACTCAGTCGAAATTACAAAAATGATAAGGAAAAAATAAAGAAAATTTTGCAGAAAAAATTAGCAATGACGGAAGCAGTGATAAATAACGTGCTAAAAGAAGAAGCTTCATGCAAACTAGAGTTAGGAATTGAAAGTGTATATGAAGGAAATAAAGATCATGTTACTCAACTTTATGAAAAAATAAAGGAAGCGAAGCAAGGATTTATTGAAGACGGACTTTTAACACCTCAAGAAGTAGAGAATATAACAAAAGCAAAAATCATAGACTTAAACGAAAAGGACAAAATCATACCGTCAAGCAATTTGTCTCGTAGTTTAAGTGTCAATAATTTGGCAGCACATTATCTATAAAATTTATACTCTTTACCTTGTAAAAGATTCGCAATATTTCTATGGTGTTTTAGGAAAACTAGTGTTCCTATAACTAGTAATGTTAAAAACAAATTCCTCTGAAAAAAAAAGGACCATGCTACAGCCACTATAGTAGCCGTCAAGGAAGCAAGGGAAGAATATTGAAAGGTAAAAAACACTGCTAGCCAAACAAATATAAACACTAATGCCACAGGTATGTTAAACGCTATCAACACTCCCAGAGTTGTTGCAACTCCTTTACCTCCTTTAAATTTTAGCCAAATAGGAAACATGTGCCCTAAAACTGCTAAAATTGCAGATACATATATATAAAAATCGTTATTATCACAAAATTGTTGTGCTATATAAACGGCGATGAATCCTTTCAAGGAATCCAGAAATAATGCCAGAGCAGCAAGACATTTATTTCCTGTTCTTGCAACGTTTGTAGCGCCAATGTTTCCTGATCCTATTTTCCTTAAATCTATACCTTGAGCTTTTGTAATAATTAAACTAAACGGTATTGAACCGAGTATGTAGGATAGTATAAGGATTACGTACCTCTCCATCATTCTAGCATCCTCTCTCTTGTCATCCCAGTGCGTGACACTGGGATCCAGCGAACTTTGTTCGCAAACGAACCTAGTAGATAAATATAAAATTTTACATTAAAACATAACACTATGGTGGAACTATATACAAAATAGATCCCAGTGTCAGCTACTCGGATGACAAGAGGGAATTTTGGGATGACAAGAGGGAGTTTTGCTATGACAAGAAAATGGCACTGGAATGACATCTGTTGTTGTACCTTCATATGCCAAAATTTAATTAATTTTATTATTCCTCAGCCTTTTTAGGTAGCACTGAACTTCATCGTTAATCTGATTACTAAACAGTATAAGCGCTGTCATGTTGATGAGAGCTAAACAAGAGAACAAAGTTCCACCGATATTGGCAATAGCCATTATATCTTTAGAAAGAGCAGAAAAAAACGCTACAATTATTACTGCTATGCGATATATCACTATACTTTTTGCACCGAATAAATATAGCCACCCCATTTCACAACAATATACAAACGAAATTACTGAAGAAAATGCAAACAAAGGTGCAGCTATGGTTAAAAGTATAGGAAACCATGAAGAAACAGTTTCAAATGCCTTTTGAGTGATTAATATCCCTTCACCAACACTAGTCTGGTATGCACCTGTTATTACTATCGTTATTCCAGTTAAACAGCAAGTGAGCATTGTATCAAAACACGGTTCTATCATAGCAACAAGCCCAGTTCTTACTGGTTCTTCATCTTTAGTTGTTGCATGAGTAATTGCAGCAGAGCCGACACCAGCTTCGCTGGCAAAAATTGCTCTTTGAATTCCAGCAACAAATGCTCCTACCATCCCTCCGCCAACAGCATTAAAATCTATCATGCTGGAAAATAATATCTTAAATGTGTGACCAAGATTGTGGATATTAAATCCAATAATAATAAGGCAGCTACATATATATATGAGTGACATAATAGGCACTAGTGCAGAAGATACTCTAGCTATCCTTTTAATTCCGCCAATAATCACTAGAGCAAGCAGCGCAGAGATTATGGAAGAAAGAAACCAAGAGTGACCATCTACCCAACTTGAATAGCCAGATAATATTGAAACCATTTGGTTGGTTTGAAACGCTACACTTCCACCAAGACCTGATAATACAAAGAATACTGCATATATTGCAGCTAAAACAATACCAAGTTTTTTAAATCCAAATTCCTCCAGACCATTCCTTATATACTGAAAGGGACCACTAAACAATTGCTCCTGATCTTCTGTTCTATGTTTAAATGCTAAAGTCACTTCGGCAAATTTTGCTGACATACCAAAAAAACCTGTAATCATCATCCAAGGCACCGCTCCTGGCCCTCCCATTGAAACTGCAATTGCGACTCCAGCAACAGTTCCAAGGCCTACTGTGCTTGAAAGTGCAGTCATAAATGCCTGAAAATGCGTAATATGACCATCATGGTGATTCGTGTCATATTTTCCACATAAAATAGCAAACGCATGCTTAAACATTCTTATGTTGAGAAATCCAAAACGTAATGTTAGAAACACATAACCAAAAGCTAGTAGAAAGATTATAAATGGCACGTAAAGGATTTTGAAAAACAGCACTTCATTCATGAAATTATTTATTCCATTCAACACAGCATCATAACTTTCATAAAAACCTGAAGCAGCGTACACATCATTAAACAATAGGCAAAATAACACCATACAAAGTAATCTATAAATCATGTTAATACCCTTTAGAATTGTAATAAGAATCTATTGTATTCAAAACTTCCCTTCTTAGTAGATATATTGCAACAGCATTTGGGATCATAAGGCACATGAACAAACTGTCGCCTAGGTAAGATATAAATTCTATATTTTTTGACATACAACTAATATACACTGAAACCACTATAAGAATTTGGAACGGTATCAGTATTTTTTTATTACCAAATAAATACAGCAGAGCAACTTCACAGTAGTAACAATAAGCTATTATTGTAGAAAATGCAAAGGAAAACATCATTAGCGGAAAAACTAACTTGCTGAACAAGGGCAAAACTGTTGAAAATACCGAACTAATTAGTGTAATATCACCCACATTATCAGTGCTATGCATACCAGTAATAATTATCACGATACCAGTCAAAAATGAGATTAATATTGTGTCTATAAGTGGTGCAATCATTGCAACGCATCCAACTTTAATTGGATCTTCTTCTTTTACAGCTGAATGTGCTATAGCTGCTGTTCCGGTACCTGCTTCGTTAGCAAACACTGATCTTCTCACTCCTGCTATTAATCCGCTCAATACTCCGCCTCCTATAGCTGATTTATTGAAGATGTCTTGGAATATTATGGATAGAGCATTCAGCAAATTACTTCTGTTTACATAAATTAAATATATACACATACCCATATATAGCACTATCATAATTGGTGCTAAGCTCGTTGAAACGAAAGCAATGCGCTTTATTCCTCCCAATATTACAATAAAGACAAGCAGGGATATAATAATAGATGCGTTGTATTCGAAGAGGTTATTTGACAATGCTGCTATCTGATTCGCTTGAAATGGTATACCGCCCAAAATCATTGCAATAAGTAGCATAATCGCATAAGTAAAGGCAAGAAATCTACCAGTTTTTGCAAATCCAATTTTTGCAAGCCCGTACTTCATGTAATAAAAAGCCCCGCCAGTTGCATTTTCAGAGCGATAGGTGAATGCAAGCACCACCTCGGCAAACTTTATCGACATACCAAGTATTCCGGTAATTACCATCCAAAAAACTGCACTTGGGCCCCCTATTGTGATAGCTATTGCAACTCCTGATATTGTTCCAAGACCAACTGTTCCTGAAATTACTGTTGCAAACGCTTGAATATGAGTGATTATGCCATTGTTATTGTTATTACACTTTAGATTGAATAGCGTCTGTATTCCATGCTTGAACAATCTAAAGTTAGTGAATTTGAATTGGATGGTACAAAAAACCCCAGTTGCAATTACCCAAATAATTATAAATGGAATGTTGAATATCTTTATGTACAGAAATGAATTTAACAGTTCACTTATTTTTACAATCATGCTGCTCACTACTTTTTATTACAACTTATAGCTAACGAGCTTTATACGAGTAATATATATAAAGCCCAGTGCTTACTGGAATAGTAAGTACATACACTACACCTAAAATTGGTAGCGTCATCCAGGGCTTACTGATGAAAAATATAATAAGTACTCCAAAAAATGACACAAATATATAGGATAGGCTTTTGGGAACATAAATATATTTTGCAGAGAAAGTTGGAATGTGACTTATCGAAAAAAATGAAATGGCCAGAAAGTAACAAGCTACGTTTCTTGTGTTAAAAAATCGCTCTATGAGAAGTAAGTATTCACTCTCATGAGATTGAAAGGTAATAATTATTGGTAACAAAGAAAGTAAAGCACACACTGGAGCTGGAACACCAGAAAAGAAAAATTTTCCCCAGTGTGATTGTTCTGAGTGTAGCGAAACATTAAATCTTGCAAGTCTTATTGATATGCAGATTACGTATATCATTACTAAAATCCAACCTATGACTTTGATTTCGTTTAGCTTCCAAAAATACAGAAGAAATGCAGGCGCTGCACCAAAATTTAGAAAATCTGCAAAAGAATCAAGCTGGGCTCCAAAATCGCTAGTTGATTTTAGAATTCTAGCTATTCTGCCATCCATTCCATCTATTATTGCTGCAATGATGATAAAAATTACTGAGAATTCCCATTGTTCATTAAATGTAAATTTAAGTGAAGTGAGACCAGAACATAAACCCAATAAAGTTATAAAGTTTGGGAATAATTTAGTAATAGGTAAGAATCTACTGTTACTTCCATCGTTATTCATATAACGTCAAAAGTAAGCTTCTCTTGAACGTTTTCCTTATTTAAGTTTGCTATAATTGTTTCACCACCAATAACAGTTTGCCCTTCTGAAACTCTGACTTCTATATCAGCAGGAACATAAATATTCACTCTACTACCAAATCTTATAATTCCAAACCTTTCACCTGCTTTCACATTCTGGGATACTCCTAAATTACAAACGATACGACGTGCAATTAATCCAGCTATTTGCTCCACAATAATTTCTTTTCCCTTTTCGTATTCAATCACAATAACCTGCTTTTCATTTTCATTACTAGACCTATTGCTCATTGCGGATACAAACTTGCCTTTTTTATAATTCATTTCCTTTATCGTACCAGATATTGGTATACGGTTCACATGGACGTTCAAAACACTTAAAAATATGCTAACAAGCGTGAACTTCTTCTCTTCTCCATTTTCTGCCGATAAAGGATAATTAACTTCTTCAATTTTTGAAATCACACCATCAGCAGGACTTAATATAAGATCCTTATTGTTTGGCACAGCTCTTGTTGGATCGCGAAAGAAATAAGTACACAATAATGTCGGAAACAAGCACGTAACACCAAACCCCCAAGATATAGAGAATGCTATACACGTTACTATAAAGGCAACGACTATAAATAAATAACCTTCCCTGTTTATATTAGGTAAACTAAAACACATAATCTTATTCACAATAACCTATTGTTAACAATTTATCATTTATAATTTCTCATGAAAAGCTTTTTTTAACTGCTTCAGCAAAGTCCTCTTGATACAAGGTAACATTACAGATTAGCACACACCGTCATACTGTAACAACCCATCCAACACAAACTAAGTTTAGATCAGAACACTGATTCTTCTAAAAGTTGCTCACTATCCTCGTCTATTATAATAGAATTATCATGATTTCTGAGTAAATCTCTGATTTTCATTTCTATTTCATTTGCGACTTCTTTGTTTGTTTTTAGGTAAGTTTTTACATTCTCTCTTCCTTGTCCAAGACGTGTATTGTTATATGAATAGTAAGCACCTGCTTTTTCAAGCACACCAAGCTTTGCTCCCATATCTATTATTTCTCCGAGTTTTGATATACCTTCATTGTACATTATATCAAATTTCGCTTCTCTAAATGGAGGAGCAACTTTATTTTTTACAACTTTAACTCTTGTTTCATTGCCTGTAATATTTTCTTTGTCTTTTATTACACCAACTTTTCTTATGTCAAGCCTTACAGAAGTATAGAATTTTAATGCATTTCCACC
This sequence comes from Wolbachia endosymbiont (group A) of Clivina fossor, assembly GCF_964026865.1. Taxonomy (NCBI): domain Bacteria; kingdom Pseudomonadati; phylum Pseudomonadota; class Alphaproteobacteria; order Rickettsiales; family Anaplasmataceae; genus Wolbachia; species Wolbachia endosymbiont (group A) of Clivina fossor. The sequence goes on from NZ_OZ034707.1 coordinate 1,334,027, forward strand.
CGTGGTAGTTTCAGGATTTCCATACACTACTCCTATTTTCATACGAATTTGATTAATAAATATCAATATACAGTTCGCTTTTGAAACGGCAGAGGTTAGCTTTCGTAGCCCGTGACTTAGAAGCCTTGCTTGCAGCCCCATATGTTGATCACCCATATCACCTTCAATTTCAGCTCTTGGAGTTAACGCTGCAACAGAGTCAATAACTATCACATCAACCGCACCAGAACACACTAAGTACTCAACAATGTGTAATGCTTGTTCCCCAGTGTCTGGTTGCGAAATTACTAAATCATCAGTGCTTACCCCAAGTTTACGAGCATATAAGACATCCAATGCATGTTCTGCATCGATAAATGCGCATGATCCTCCTTTTTTTTGTGCTTCAGCAATCACGTGCAAGGCAAGAGTGGTTTTACCAGAACTCTCGGGACCAAATATTTCAATTATACGTCCTTTTGGCAGACCTCCAACACCTAGAGCCGAATCAAGCGCAATTGATCCTGTGGATATTGTGTCTATTTTCTCTACAGGGTTTTGCTTCAACTTCATTATTGCACCTTTACCAAATGCTTTTTCAATCTGGCTTATTGCGTTATCTAATGCTTTTTGCTTATCATTATTTCTTTCTTCTGAGTTGTTTGCCATGGATCATTTAACTTGTATAACTTCCATGATAATCGAACGTGAACAACCTGCCAAGGGTTTTTTAATAACGAAGAACGTTATCGTAGAAAAATTAGCTACCTAAATTATATTAAGATAGAAAGTTAGATAGACTCTGCAGTGCGATACAAAATAACGATAGAATACAATGGTAGTAGTTTCTCTGGCTGGCAGAAGCAGCAACATTCTGCTAATTCAATCCAGGAAGCCATAGAAAATGCTATATTTAATTTTAGTGGTGAGAAAGTTACTTTGTACTGCGGTGGCAGGACTGATGCAGGGGTTCATGCTTTAGGACAAATTGCTCATTTTGATATGGAAAAGGAATTTGAGCTTTATAGAATAAGAAACGCAATAAATTATCATTTAAAATCAATTCCCATAGTTGTACTGAATGCAGAAGTTGTAGATGATGCGTTTCACGCACGGTTTTCAGCAAAAAAAAGATATTACGAATACAGAATAGTTAATCGCTATGCTCCTGCCACTCTGGAGACAGGTTATGTATGGCAAGTGTTTAACCCACTTGATGTAAATATTATGCGTGAAGCTGCTAAACATCTACTTGGAAAACATGACTTTTCAAGTTTTCGTTCAAAAGATTGTCAAGCCGCAAATCCGATGAGAACAATTGATGATATCGATATAATACAAAATGGGAATCATATACACATCAAAATATCTGCTATTTCCTTTTTACATAACCAAGTGAGGATCATTGTGGGTACTTTAGTTGAATTTGGAAAAAATAGAACTAATCCACAAGAAATGCTAAATATATTAAACCAATGCAAAAGAAATGCAGCTGGAGTTACTGCACCACCTTTTGGCTTATATTTGGTAAAGATAGATTACTAATTTAATAAAAAGTAACGTTCTTAGTGAAATAAGTGTCATACCGCCACGGTATCTCCAGATCCTGCTAACAAGAAGCGGGATGACAAGTTTAAGTTCTCATTGGCATCACTACATATAATACACTTGAATCGTCTTCATCAGTGATAATTGTAGCACTATTACCATCGGCTAAGCTAAACTTACATTTATTTTTTATGCAGGATAGAACATCAAGTAAATAACGCGAGTTAAACCCTATTTCTATAGGGGCTTCATTGTAGTCCACTTCTATGGATTCAGTTGCATCATTGCACTCTTGAGAGTTTGAATGCAGAGTCAGCAGCTTTTCTTGTAGTGAGAATTTAATGGATTTTACTTTATCAGATACAACAACGGAAACTCGATCTATAACATCTGAAAGTTTTTTACTTTCAATAATCATATGCTTGTCTTGAGATGCTGGAATAACTGCTTTATAATTTGGAAAAGTCCCATCTATTAATTTTGATATTAGAATATATTCACCGCATGTAAACTTGATTTTTCTGTCTGAGAGTTTTACATTAATTTCATTACAGTCGTCCAATATTTTTAACAGCTCCATAACAGTTTTACGTGGAATGATCACACCAAATTCGCCATTGATGTTCCCAGGCTTTGATCTCTTTATACATGATAAACGGTGACCATCAGTTGCAACGCAGTACAGAAACTGCTCGTCTGTATGTAGATATATTCCATTTAAATTATACCTTGTATCATCTAGTGATACAGCAAATTTTGTTTTAGTTAATAAGTCTATCAGGTCCGTATTTAGTAGAATAAAATCATGTTTATAATTGTCTTCTTCAAGAGCAGGAAAGCTGCTTGAAACTACATTCGGTAAAGAAAAGTTTGCATTTCCGCAAGACATCAATAATTTTCTTTGGTTGTTTACTTCAAAATTGACATCCAAATCAGCGGGTAACTTCTTCACTATGTCATGTAAAGTATGCGCTGAAATTTTTACTTCTCCTTCTGTTAGTACGGTTGCAGCAAGTGAGGCAAACATTGAAATGTCAAGATCAGTTGCCATTAATTTTATGCTGCCGTGTTGTGCTTTGATATTTATACATGCCAAAACATCTATTGCATTACGCCTTTCAACCACTCCACTTACTCTGGATAATGTATTTAAAAGACTTGTACGGCTCACGCTAAAACGCATCTGCTCGCACACAGAATTTTGCTTTTTGATTTCTGTATCTACACCTGCAACCTCTGACATTGCTAACTCTCAAAAATATATTTTAAATGATATCCACATCCTATATAAAGTAAAGTGCTATTTATATTTCCATTGAAAGAGTAGTTCAGTTTATACTATAGCTGGGTATTTTGTTACAATGATTTACTTTGTATGGCATAAATCATGCATTTTTTGATACGCTTTTTGAAAACCAAGTAGGGAATAAGTATCATCAATGGTCACTGTTTTTGTTTTTCCATTAACTACCATTGATAATCCCTGCTTCATTTTTAGAATGAGATCTTGATCTATTTTTGTATGCTCTGCCCACGCAAAACTTCCCTGTATTATAGGCAGTGTATATTTAATTTTTTTGTCGATATTGAGAGCTACAGGCTCCTTATCATACTGAAAACCAGAGGTAACGCTTACCTCATCTGCTTTTTTATCAACATAACTGACCATTACATACGGCTTGCGATTGGTTGTATAATGCTCGCTTTTTGTCTTAGGGTAAGATACAATGTAACACACTTTCTCTCCATCTTCTGATGCAGTATATACAAGCCAGTCTTTGTATTTTTCCTTCAATTGCACATCACTAACCGATGCAAAAGCGCCTATTGAAAAAAATATTAGAAATATAAAAAAACTACGCATGCAAACCAAATTTCAAACTTTCTGATTGTATATATTGTTTTACCTTAGCCATCGCCTGCTCAGCCAACTGTCTTATTCTTTCTCTTGAAACACAATATTTTTTACTAAGTTCATCTAGAGTTTGAGTGTTTTCAGACAAATATCTACTGATAAAAATGTCTCTTGCCCTTTCGTTAAGGCTTGCTAGTGCATTGTTTAAAATTGTTTCTTTTAATTCTTTTTCTTCATGATTCTGATAGGTTACTTCTTGACTGACCAAGTTACATGGGATCATATCTTGCAACTCCCTTTTAGAGTCATCACCTATTTTTATGCAATCGTTTAGCGACTGATCCTTACAAGCCAAACGGTAATTCATCTGCAGAACATCTCCTTCGGATACAGAAAGCTCATTAGATATTGCTTTTATTTCTTCATTGCTTAAAGTCTCTCTGTTTGTATACTGTAAAATTCTTTTTTTTATTTTACGTAAACTAAAAAATAATCTTCTTTGTGCTTGCGTTGTGCCTATTTTCACGAACGACCAAGATTTCAATATAAAGTCTTTTATTGAAGCTTCAATCCACCACACTGCATAAGTTGAAAAACGAAACCCTAAATCAGGATTAAACTTTTTTACTGCATGCATTAAACCCATATTCCCTTCCATGACCAGGTCCATCAACAATAGTCCATAATTTTTGAATTTCATTGCAATTTTCACTACCAAATTCAAATGGCTGGTAATCAATTTATGAGCAGAAGAAATATCCTTATATTGGTTCCAATTTTTTGCTAATCGTACCTCTTCCTCTTGAGACAGCATAGGAAATTTTTGCACTCTAGCAATATATTGCATGAGATTGGTTCTGCTATCAACACATAAGCTTGCCATTGGGGTCAACATAACAACTTAAATTAAAACTTCATATATATAATATATTGATTTTCAAGCAAAAATTCAAGCTTTGATTTGAAAAAAGTATAAACCTTCTATCTAATTGGGATCTTAAAGACGATAAGCCCCAGCACAGCTACCTGGGTAACACTATATATGACATCCTGCCAGCGTGTAATGATGAACATTATAGTTTAAATACGTAGTAAGTGGTGTTATTCCAGTGCCTTGACACTGGAATCCACATTTCTTTTTTCTAGATCCCAGTGGGCTTTGTTGCATAGCAACGTAAGTTTTTTCCAGAGTAAATAATTTTATGCGACTATTTCAAATTTAGGCATACCAATTGCAGTAAATTTGTTCATTAAGTAGCATTTAATAAGTAGTTCCTTCTCTCTATTTGTCTCAGATTTATTCTTAAAACTAAACCCAAATATTCGCTTCAACCTTGAGAAAAATCCTTCAATATACGATCTTTTTCCGTAATTTACTTCTTCTTTCCATCTTTTTATACCATTCTCACCATGTAATTTCATTAACTGAATAGCGGCATTTCTATCAAGCATATAATCCAATTTTGGATGCTCTGCTGCGTTGTTTTTCGGAGGAATTTTCGTTTTTATGCCATATTGATTACACAGCTTATAGAGCTTTTATAGCATATTTAACATCAAATTTCCCCAATGCTCCATAGTGATCAGAGTAAACGCCATTACTGTATTTTGTAGCTATGACTTGTTTGCTCAACATTATGTGCAATTTTCTTACTTGTTTATAGCCGCGGTACTCTCTATCTTTGCTATTCTCTTTGCTGTGTGTTGTTGTATATACTAATTCCTGTACTGTCTATAGCAATTTCGATATCTTCCATGTTATTTTTATCAACTCTGCAATCATTGATCTTAATATCAAGTTTCTTTTGATGCTTGTGAATAGCTGCAAATTTTTTCCTATTTGTTCAATGTATCCCTCTAAAAATCCCACTCAAACCTATTCTGAATAGATGGGTTATTATATGTATCAAAATTACCACTTTGTTGCTGTAAATATTGTTGCCACCCTACATTTTTGGCCCAATTTCATACCAATTTTCTATGGCTTCGTTGATATAATGAAAAATATTTCCTCTTTTTTCTAGAAATTTGTTATATTCTCTATGGTTACTGACTCTCATTTTTTGTGGCATATTTATCCTTAAATCGTCATTTTATAATGAATTTAGTCAGTAATCACTAGTTTTTCTGCTGCTATGCAACAAAGCCCACTGGGATCCAGATTGGATACTGAGTTGGTGAGTATAAAAGTATAGCTAACGTGAGCTCTGCGTCATGCCGCCACGGTATCTCAGCAGATCCCGCTAACAAGCAGCGGGATGACGATTGTCAGGGTGTCATCCCAGTGCCTCTTTTTTGTCATCCCAGTGCCCAGACACTGGGATCTCATTTCACTCTATAATGGCAGTGCCTCTATGATGTAAGGAATCCAGTTTTTATGCAATCTCATCAAGAACGTTGTGTTTTAACGTAAGGTTGGCTACTGTTTACACTCACTAACTTAGCTGGATCCCAGTGTCTGGGCACTGGGATGACGAGAAAGGAGCACTGGAATGACATCATAGGAGGCTACTTGGATGACAAAAAAAAGAGCGCTGACCATTTTCGGTCTCTTAAACTGCTTTAGCTATAAACATTAAGAAATTTACCAAACGAAAAAAAAGGCAAAAGAGGCCCTGGTCATTGTCTATTTTCTGTATTGGCGTTTTTTTAAGTCTTAAACACTGCAATTTAGCTGCTTTTAAGTGCAGCTCACCTTAGTTCAAATGTTTAAGAAATTTACTAAGCAGAAAAAAAGGCAAAAGAAATCCCGTGTTAGCTAGTTGTCACTCTCTAATCCTGCAAATTGGCGTACTATACTGTCTTAAACGACTTATAAGCGCGTTTCAGCTTGTGTAGGTAAAAACCTAGAAATGTTGTGAAGACATAAGGTGCACATAGTGCAAAAAATTAAAAATAAGACGCCAACCACGTTGTTTTCTTGCTGTTTAATCTGCACAGATGAAGATAACTGAATACCTTCAGTTTCATGATAAGGGGGCTGGCGGAGTTTGTCAAGTAGTTTTGCATTGTGAAAACAATTATCACAAAAATCCTATATCACCGGTCATGAATACGTTATTTGCCCATTCGATTAATAACTTACCTCCTGGTAAATCTACTGAAGTCTGTTGGGCAGTCAGATATCCACGTAGTGTGGATGCAACAAGTGCTGCACAGGCTGCACTACCGCATGATGCAGTAATGCCTGTACCTCTTTCCCAAACTCTTAAAGCTATTTCTCCAGACTTTTCAACTTGTGCAATACTAATATTAATTTTCTGAGGAAATAGTACGTGATTTTCTAGCTTTGGTCCTAAATTTCGCAATGGTATTTCACTTATGTTATCAACAAAAAAAACTATATGAGGGTTACCAATATTTACTGCAACAGGATCTTTTAGCATTTCAAGCTCTATAGGTAAGTGAAGAGTGTCACACTCAGTAGACAAGGGAATTTCATGCCATTTTAGCAAAGGTTTACCCATGTTAACCTTTATGGATTTATCACCAACTTTAAAACACTCTAAAATGCGTTTGTTTACCAGCTCAATAGTGATATACTCAGTACCTTTTTCTGACATTATCAAATATCCAACACAGCGTGCTGCGTTTCCGCACATTTCAGCTCGACTACCATCAGCATTATAGATATGTATAAAGCAGTCTGCAGCATTAGACATTGTTATAATTATCACTTGATCACAACTGCTTTGATCAGCAATTTGTCTATAGTTCCAGTCTAAATTGTTTGTTGAACGTGAGTCTATGATAACAAAATTATTGCCAGTACCGTGCATCTTGATAAAATTTTTAGGACCTTGGCCACTCATCATAAAAAAATATTTCTTCTATTGGTCTTCTTTTTTTCTTACTTGTTTCAGCACCCTCTTCTTCGTAACCAACCGCTATCACTGACATTACATTAAAATCATCGGATATGTTGAATCTTTCTACTATTTTATCTCTATCAAATCCACCCATTTGATGAGCCATTAAGTTCACAGATGCAGCCTGTAGCATAAGTGCATAATTTGCTGCACCAGTATCATGACTAGCCCAAAGATTTTCTCCTTTACCAGATTTGCGGAAATTTTTAGCACTGAAAGATATGATTAACACTTGTGCATCTTTTGCCCATTTTTGATTAGATTCATCAAGACAATTTAGCAGCTTTTCCCATGCGCTTTGATTGTTCTGTTTGTTGCATATCACATATCTCCAAGGTTCATCACCAAAACATGAGGGAGTCAGCCTTACAGCTTCCATTAAAATATCCATGTCTTCCTGAGATATTGCTCTTGTAGTATCGTATGAACGTCCGCTGTGTCTTGCTTTCATCAACGATAATAGATCTTGTTTACTTATCATTTTTAATTTAATAGTGCATAAATAATTCATTGTAGCACAATATAAGCAAAATTTAAATTGCAAAACCTCTTATATATATTATATTTTATAAGTTATTTTTATTGGGAAGGTATGTTTATAACACAATCTAGCAGTAGATCAACACTGGCTGAAATATTGTCTTGCGTTTTACTTTTATTCTTGATGGCTCAAATAAGCGTACCATTGCAGCCTGTGCCTATCACATTGCAAACTTTAGGAGTAATGCTTATTGGGCTTAAATTTAACCGCAGAACAGCATTCTATTCTGTGCTTACATATCTATGACTTGGTGCAGCAGGATTTCCTGTTTTTGCGAATTTTTCTGGTGGTTATCACATTTTTCTCGGACCAACAGGTGGATATTTAATTGGCTTTTTAGCTGCTGTCATAGTGATGGGTGAAGTAAATGAACTCTTAAGCCTTAAATGTGAATTACTCGCGCGCAATTCTTTTAGTTGTCTGGCTGGTACAGTTGTAATCTTTATTTGTGGTGTTAGTTGGCTTGCTGTTTACTTGGGTCTGGGACAAGCAATAATGGTGGGTGTTTTACCATTTATCCTTCCTGGTTTGGTAAAAATTTTTCTACTCGTAGCGGCTTTGCAGTATTTGAAAAAGTGATAAGGTTTCGTCCTCATCATTTCATGTGCACCCTCGCATTTCGGGGATATGGGTATTCTCAGGGTTTTGTAGAAAATTATAAAAAGATAGCAAGCAAAGTAATGAGTGATCCTAACACTCAAATCGAAGTAGTTGGCAATCTTGATAGTATTTGTAGTGCTTGCCCAAACCAGACTAAACAAGGTAAATGCACCGAACAAGCTAAAGTTTTAGAGCTAGATAGAAGGCATATGGAAATTTTAGGAATAAAAATTGGCGAGACTTTAACTTGGAATGAGGCGGTAAAAAAGATTAGAGAGAAAATGTCTTTAAAGAAATTTGATTACGCATGTGAGGGGTGCAACTGGCAGCCATATGGAATATGTAAAAATGCCCTTTTAAATTGTCATTCCTATAAAGGTAGTTGACAAAATGTTAAGATAAATTGAAGCATTTTTGTGGAAATAGACTTCTTGCACTACCTCCCAAGCCACAACTGTCATTCAGTAGAAAAAAAACTTACTTGACAAACTCCGCCAGCCCCCTTATCATGAAACTGAAGGTATTCAGTTATCTTCATCTGTGCAGATTAAACAGCAAGAAAACAACGTAGTTGGCGTCTTATTTTTAATTTTTTGCACTATGTGCACCTTATGTCTTCACAACATTTCTGGGTTTTTACCTATATAAGCTGAAACGCGCTTATAAGTCGTTTAAGACAGTATAGTACGCCAATTTGCAGGATTAGAGAGTGACAACTAGCTAACACGGGGTTTCTTTTGCCTTTTTTTCTGCTTAGTAAATTTCTTAAACATTTAAACTAAGGTGAGTTGCATTTAAAAGCAGCTAAATTGCGGTGTTTAAGACTTAAAAAACGCCAATACTGAAAATAGACAATGACTAGGGCTTCTTTTGCCTTTTTTTTCGTTTGGTAAATTTCTTAACGTTTGTAGCTAAAAGAGCCCAAGAGAGGTGTCATCCCGCTGCTTGTTAGCGGGATCTATGTTAAGAGATACCGCGGCGGTATGATGCAGGAAAACCTAGCCAGCGTTAGCCATAACACAACACTTTTATACTCACCAAACCCAATGCATTACTTGCAATTAAGTTTCCTGGATTCCAGACTAGAATGACACCGTCATAAAAGAACCAGTGTCAGCTACTTGCATGACACCTTCCTGATAGACAATGTTCGTACAGTGTCAGCTACTCAGATAACAGGAAGAAGGTGCTGGGATGACAGGAGATACCGTCTTGTTAGTCAACAAAAAAATTATAAAAATTTCCCAAGTTGCATCATAAAATCAAAAAATACTTCCAATTGTGTAACAGTACACAGATTATAGTTAGTGGATATGTTGATAAGTAAATTAGTTTTATACGCACAAAACAGATGAAGTTTACTTATCAACATATCCACTAACCAACAACATTCAATAAATTTGTGTAAGATACCACTTTACATAAGATAGATAGGAAGCATTTTTGATTTTAAAGTACTAAACCTTCAGTCAACCTCCTAGCCCTGTAGTTTTTGATATGGTTAGGATCAAAAGCACTTTTGGATGTCAGAATACCGAAAATGATATGGAGTAGCTTACGCATTGCAGCACCAACGATGGCCATATTATGCTTACCCTTTTCCTTTAATCTTTGGCAAAAGCTCATAATGATAGGATTGTGATTCTTAGCTACTATGGCAGGAAAGAAAAGTGCCTTACGTAATGTTTGTGAACCGGATTTACTTAATCTGGGTTTGGCATATACAGAGGAACCTGACGTCATATTTCGTGGTATAACTCCTGTATATGCTGCCAATTGCCTGGCATCTCTAAAAACCTCTATATCAGAAACTTCAGCTAAAATAGCTATTGCTGATTCTTCTCCTATGCCTGGAATAGTCAATAGAAGTTGAAAATTTTCCAACAATTCTTTGTGTTGATTTAATAGTTCACGTACGGAGTTTTTTATTGTTTCTATTTTTTGAGCTATATTCATTGCAAGGTCTTCCCAAGCATTTGCAACTTCTTTAGGCAGTCTCTCTTTTTTTTCTAAGTGGTTATTTACTAATGTTAACTCATCTTTTAACGCAACTGAGCAACGATAAAGATGTTTTAATTTTTTCATTTCAGGAGAAGGTGGTGTCCAACTAGAAGGTTCCTGTCTTTGGCAATAATCAGCAATAACTTCTGCATCGGTCTGATCATTCTTTTGTCGTATCAGCTTACTCCTTGCATAAGATTTTATGCAATAAGGATTTACAACACTTACAAAATGTCCAGCATTGTGTAGAAATTCAGCCAGTGCTTCGCTATAACAACCAGTAGATTCCATACAGGTTTTTGCTTTTTCTACATTATGTTTGTGTAGAAAATTCAGTAGACTTTGAAACCCATGATCATCGTTCTTAAAGCTTCTTTTTCTAGTTTCACGCTTTCCTTTTTTGCTTATAAATGAGAGAAAAACATCAAAGCGATCTTTTGATATATCTATGCCCAAAAAGTTGTTGATCATATATAACCCCATACGTTACCATTAAAAATGAAAAGTAAGGTTAGTCTTGTGAATACAGAATTAGAACCATTCAGGTCTTTCTACGATACCGTCCAGCCTATACTTTTGAGAAGGGAATTCTTATCTCCTCTACAGATTTTATATCTAAGAAGAAGCACAGAGTTCCTCCCTTCTCCACCTAATGCTTAAGCTTAAAACATTAGATGCTTTTGACAAGATACAAGAAGAAGGCTACTTAGATGGCAGGGAGGAGCTACTTGAATGACGGTTCTTATCGTCGGTAAACTTAGAGCTATAATAACTATTTGCCTTTTTTCTACTTAAGTTTGGGTTATGCAAGAAGTCTAATAGAGCGAAATATGGAAGACAAAAGATAAGTGCATTCTACGCAGCATCGCTAATTAATAATATCTTTATTATTGTATGAGATAGGTAATTTAGCATTTATGAATTTGTAATGTGTTACGCATAGCTCAAAGAAATAAGGTTTACTGGTTACACGCTGCAGCCAATGCCACAACACTAGGATCTATGTTTGTCTGCATGTTAATTTGCGTTGTGATTTTATGGAGGTCTTCTGTTACCTATGCTAGTGAAAATTTGGAGATACAGAAGGCCTTTGATAGTGTTGTCAAGCATATAAAAGCTGATAAAAAGTATAAAGATCTTGATGTTATTGAGAGAAAAAGTGACAAATTTAATATCAAAATTGCGCAGAATTCTGGCAAGAGTTTTGACATATACTCTACTTTAAAAAAAGCAAAAGATTCCTTTGAGTCAGGAGATAATGAAACAGCTATTTCTCTCCTTAATCAGATCATCACAAAGTTTCCTTATCATAAAAATGCTTTAATTGGATTGGGAAATATTTATTACGCTAATAAAGAATACAAAAAAGCTGTAGAGATTTACACAAGACTGTTAAAAGAATACCCTAGTAACCCTTACATATTAAAAAATTTTCTGACGATAATCTCACAATATGATCCTGATCTGGCGTTGAGTGAAATGTTGAAATTGTATGATATACATAAAAATTATGCTCCTTTATTAGCAAATTTAGGTCTGATTTATATGAAAAAGGAGGATTATGTAAAAGGTAAAGAGTATATGACAACTGCTATTTCCCTTGATGAAAACAATATTTTTTATACCTATAATTTAGCTGTTATTCTAGATAAACTTTCAGATTTTAAAAATGCTACAATATTCTACTTAAAGTTGTTGAACATGGCTACAACTTCGAAAGATGTGAGTGAAAAAATACCTTTATACAAAGTGACAGCAAGACTAAAATTTATAAAACTCCACAGCACGCACCCAAAGATTTCATAAAAGCTTATAGCTTACCTAAATCTAATTTATCGCTATTTTTGTTTACAATAATAATATTGAGCTATAGAATTACATCTAAAGGGGCAATTAGCTCAGCTGGTAGAGCATCTCGTTTACACCGAGGAGGTCGGCAGTTCAAGTCTGTCATTGCCCATTTGCTTAACTGAATGTTAATATTATTAATTACTTCAATCAAAATATAGAAAATGCAGGATAATATAGTACCAATCTCAATAGTAAAAGAGCTGGAAGATTCTTATCTCTCCTACGCAATGAGCGTTATCATAAGCCGGGCTATACCTGACGTGCGAGATGGATTTAAACCTGTTCATAGGCGCATATTATATGCAATGTCAAGGGCTGGATACGATGCTGGTAAGCCATATAAAAAGGCGGCTCGTATAGTAGGGGATGTAATGGGGAAATATCACCCACATGGTGATGCAGCTATTTACGATTCCTTGGTTAGAATGGCCCAAGATTTCTCTCTTCTTTTACCACTTGTTGATGGACAAGGTAACTTTGGTTCGATAGACGGAGATCCACCCGCTTCGATGCGATATACAGAAGCAAGGCTTCACAAAGTGTCGCACTTCTTACTAAATGATATTGACGAAGATACAGTTGATTTTAGGCCAAACTATGATGGAAATGAAACAGAGCCTGTTGTACTGCCTGCAGAATTTCCGAATCTATTGGTAAATGGTGCAAGCGGTGTTGCAGTTGGTATGGCAACCAATATTCCTTCTCACAACCTTGGAGAAATAATAGATGCTTGTATGTTATATATAGATAATCCTGAAGTTACTTTGGATGAGTTACTTGAAGTGATGCCAGGGCCGGATTTCCCAACTGGGGGAACGATTCTTGGAAGGTCTGGAATAAGATCAGCATTTGCAACGGGTCGTGGATCAATTGTTGTGCAAGGCAAGACTCACATGGAAGACCTGCCACAAGATAGGCAAGCAATAGTGATTGATGAAATACCTTACCAGGTAAATAAAGTAAAATTAATTGAGAAGATAGGTGAGCTTGTAAAAGAAAAAAGAATTGATGGCATAACAGAAATTAGGGATGAGTCTGATAAGTCTGGTATTAGAGTAGTAATTGACCTCAGAAGAAATGCTGAAGCAAGTTTTATACTTAATCAAATATTGGGACTAACTCCACTAAGAAGTAGTTTTAGTGTTAACACTTTAGTCCTCAACAACAACAGGCCTGCTTTGATGTCATTAAAAGAAATCATAGCTGCTTTTGTTGATTTTAGAAAAGAAGTATTAATCAGGAGAACAGAATTTCGTCTAAGAAAAACGAGGGAAAAAGCTCATATATATATAGGGCTCTACATTGCGGTCTTGAGCATAGATGAAGTGATAAAAATCATCCGTGGTGCAAAAGATCCTGCGGAAGCAAGTAGAGAACTTTTAAATAAAGAATGGAAAACTTCAGCTGAGATAAACACAATTATTGGATTAATCTCAGACAGCACAAGCTTTTTGAAAGACGGAGTGTATAGATTAACTGAGCTGCAAACGAAAGCTATTCTTGACATGAAATTGCAACGTTTAACAGGCCTTGAAAAAGACAAATTAGAAGCTGAGCTAAGTTCAATGATCAACCTGATAAAAGAATATATCGCTTTTCTTGGCTCAGGAGAGAAGTTGATGAAAGAAATAAAAAACAATCTACAAGAAATAAAGAACAGATTTGCTGTGCCGCGAAAAACTTCAATAGAGGAATCAGATACGGACATTGAAGCTGAAGATCTAATTCCACAAGAGGATATGGTGATAACCGTAACTATGAATGGTTATATCAAGCGTGTGAAGCTTTCTCATTATAGAACTCAGCGTCGTGGTGGAAAAGGAAAGCTAGGACAAGGATTAAAAGAAGAGGATGTAACCACAAAATTATTTGTTGGGAATACCCACACTAGCCTTTTATTCTTTTCTAATATTGGCCGAGTTTATAGATTAAAAGTTTATAAGTTACCTCTTGCAGAGCCAACTGCACGTGGAAGAGCACTTGTTAATATATTCCCGCTTAGCGATGGTGAAACTATAACTAATATAATGCCATTACCAAGTGAAAATGACGAAAATCAAAACATAGTTTTTGCTACTGCTCATGGGAACATAAGGCGCAACTCTTTAGCGGATTTTCACTATATTCCAAGCAATGGAAAAATAGCAATCAAACTCGATGAAGGAGATAAGTTAATATCAGTTAAAGTATGCAATGAAATTGATCATGTTTTTCTTTCAACAAGATTCGGCAAAAGTATCAGATTTGTTGTAAGTGATGTGCGTCAATTTAAAAGTCGCAATTCAGATGGCGTAAGAGGTATCAAACTTGCAAAGAATGACAGCGTGATATCCATGACCATATTAAATGGGATAGGTGTAGCAACAGAAACAAAAGAACTTTACTTAAAAGTTCCACTTGCAAAAAGACTGGGGACTGCAATTAATAACTCCATTGATTCTAAATTGGAAAAGACTTTGAATGATTTAGGAATAGATAACGAATTGTTCTTAAAACTTGCAGTGAATGAGGAGTTTATATTAACTATTACCGAAAATGGCTTTGGTAAAAGAACTTCTGCGTATGAGTATAGAATAACTAACAGGGGTGGTGTTGGTATCACCAATATTCTTACTACCAACAGAAACGGTAATGTTGTTGCTAGTTTTCCAGTTGAGCAGGGTGATAATATCATGCTTATTACAGATAAAGGAAAGTTAATTCGTATTTCAGTAAATGATATCAGAATTGCAGGACGTAGCACTCAAGGAGTCACTCTGTTTAAAACAGAGAGTAGAGAAAAGGTGGTGTCAGTAGCGAAAATTGAAGATCCTGATTCCACTGAAGATAGTATTTCTGAAGTTGAAAACTCTATCTCTTCTCAACTGTAGTACAGGTTAAACAAAAAGCGCAAGTTTTTGTTGATTAATACGCAGTATTTAATTTAAAATATATACTTATGGCTAAGTAGAGATCAATGGACAAAAATTTAACTAAAAATAAAAAACCACTGGCAAACAAAGAGGATAAAAAAACACCTCATGTTAAAGATCTTACTAAAAATAAGAGTAGGAGAGATTTTATAACATTAACTACATGCGCTATGGCAGGTATAGGAGCTGCAAGTGGACTTTGGCCACTGGTTAAGTCTATGAATCCTTCTGCTGAAGTTTTAGCAACTTCCACAGTGGAGGTGAATTTGTCTGGAATTCAGGAAGGACACGGAGTAAAAGTAAAGTGGCAAGGTAAACCAGTATTCATTCGTAGACGCACAAAGCAAGAAATTGAGGCTGCAAGAGCTGTGAATGTGAAGAGCTTGAGGGATCCTCAATTAGATGAGCAGAGAGTATACGAAGGAAAAGATGAATGGTTAATTATGCTTGGAATATGTACACATCTTGGGTGTGTGCCGATTGATCACGCTACAAAAGATGGTAACGGTTGGTTCTGCCCTTGCCACGGTTCATATTATGACACATCAGGCCGAGTAATTGGGGGTCCTGCACCAAAAAATATGGTTGTACCTGATTATTTTTTTCCCAGTGAGAATGTTGTGGTAATTGGCAAGAAGGCTTAACGGAACTCGTTAAAAAAAACTCACAGGATCAACATCTATTATCACTGCAATACTCGAATTCAAGTTACAATTTTTAATCCAATATTTCAGCTTTTTTTGTATGGATAGACTGTGCTTATTGTGTATTTTTAGCAACACCCTATACCGATACTTATTATTTAAGAAATTTATTGCTGCTGGTGATGGACCAAGAATTTCAAATTCCTTTTTGTCTGCACTTACATTTTTTTCCTGAATACAAGTAGTTGAGCTACTTGGATGACGGAGAAGAGATTTTACTATTTCATTCGCTGCTTTTTGTGTCGCAATCTGATTCTTACCACAAATTATAAGCGCTATTAATCTGCTAAATGGTGGCATTTTGGCTTCGCGTCTTGACTTAAGTTCAATTTCATAAAATGAGTCCCTTTTTTGATGTAGCAATGCTTTTATTATTGAACTTTCAGGATTATTGGTTTGCACTATTACCATTCCTTTTTCATTGAACCTTCCTGACCTGCCTGCAACTTGGTGCAACAATTGATACGTCTTTTCTGCTGCTCTTAAATCAGAATTTTCGAGACTCAAATCTGCATTCATTACTCCAACCAAAGTTAATTTAGGAAAATTGTGCCCCTTAGCAATTATTTGTGTGCCGATTATAATGTTCACCTCTTCTTTCAGTACCAAGTCAATTACGTTACTAACCGACTTCTGATCGCTGCTTATCATCGCAGTTTTTGCGTTTGGTGTTAATTTCACCATTTCTTCAAGTAACCTTTCAATTCCTACGCCATAAAGGGAAAATGACTGTTCACTCTGGCAATCAGAGCATTTTTCTGGGAGTTTTAATTGATAAGAGCAATGATGGCACAAAAGAGCATTTTTTTTCTTGTGATATGTAAGCCAAACAGCACAATTTAAGCAGGAAATTTTATATCCACACTTTTTACAAACTGCCAGTTGTGCATACCCTCGGCGGTTTAAAAAGAGCATAACCTGCTGTTTTTTCTCTATGGTTTGTTTGATGCTTTCAAAAAGCTCAGAGGAGATCCATTGCTTGTTGTTCCTCATATCTACTACTTTAATGAGTGGCAATTCTGCACCACCGAATCGCTTGGTTAGCTTTACATGATTGTAATTCCCGCTTTTAACATGATGAATCGTTTCAAGCAGTGGAGTTGCTGATGATAAAATAATCGGAATATTTTCAAATTTGGCTAAGATTATCGCCATATCTCGAGCATTATATATAATTCCCTGTTCTTGTTTAAAAGATGAGTCGTGCTCTTCATCAATGATAATCAATTTTAGGTTTTTATAAGGCAAAAAAAGCGCTGACCGTGCACCAATAATTATCTGCGCATTTCCACTTGCTATATTGAGCCAATTATTCCGGCGAGTTTTTGGAGTGAGCCCTGAGTGCCATTCAACTAAGTTTTTTGATATCTGACCGCGAACACGATTTACCAATTGTGAAGTTAAAACAATTTCAGGCAAGAGGATTAAAATTTGTGCACTGTTTACAGTTTCTACCAATTTTGCAATTGCGGATAAGTAAACTTCCGTTTTTCCAGATCCTGTCTCACCGTCAAGCAAAGTCACTGAGTACTCATTCAAACTGCTTATTATTTTATCGCTAGCTATCTGCTGTTCAGGGTTTAATTGGCAACTTATTTCACTTATTTCCTGCTTCTGCTTAGCACAAACCAATTTGTCTATGTGGTTTACTTTTAACACTCCTCCCATTATCACTTTGGCAAGCATACCAATAGGCATTACATTGTATTGTGCAACCCACTCTGCAAATGCAATCAATTTTGGTCTAATATTTGGTAAATCGATTTTTTGCTCAATAAATTTTAATGCTCGACCACTCTTGTCACTATATTTCCAAACTATTCCGATCAAGCGTTTTTTGCCAAATGGCACCACTACATAATCTCCAACTGAAACTTCAGTATTTTCTTCAACTGCATATGAAAATAACTGATCAATTGGAAGTGGTAGTAATACGTCAACTGTTCTTGTCATAGCAGCCTAAGTTTAGCACTGTTTTGAAAATATTCGTTTGATTTTTGTGGATTGATTGGTTGAACTGATATTATATAAGTTTATTTGGCTAGGATGGTAAATATGCAAGAGGCTCATATACAGAAACTAATAGAATTTTCTGAACTTCATAAGAACTTTATGCAGAACAGAAGACCAAGCGAGTCGGGAAAACAATTGTTTGAGACAAGTGAGGAATTTAAAAGGGAACACCCTGAAGTTAGATTGAATGCACGCAGTAATGTGATTGATAAGAGAACTTTTGCTGCACACGGTACCAATGCTTGGGCACTTTTTTCAGCATTTGCTTTTACAAATGGCCAATTACTACCAAAAAATGAAATGAAAGTAAGGGGAATACCTGTTGTTGCAGGTGAATTGATATATGAGAAAAATAGATATAGTCCGGGTTCCCATTGTCCAAACACAGTGAGCCAAAATGCAGTGTCAACTGTTGGATTGCATAATAAGAGTTCGCATTTGCTTGATACACTTCGCTATGCAGAAATGGCAACAGAAGATCATAATTATGATTACAGTAACTTCAGTAAAAAATATCTTAGTAAATATCAGAAGAGAAGCGTAGAAAGCATTATAGAAAAAGCAAGAGCACTTTTGAATGACAAAGAAATGCAAGAAGCATATGAAAGGTTATCTTCTATTCGAATGGTTGTTTTAGGTGATAGAATTGGAGGAACGTCAATAGGTTCGAGTATAGATAATGAATATGGATGTGAAAGATTTAACATTAGAGTTGTTATAGTGGATGAAGAAGATAAAGAGTATGTCAGAAATTTGATTAATAAAATCAATCCAAAAATAGCTGAAGGTATAGTGTATCTAGCTATCGAAGAGGTTATGGAGCTTGAAGGTGAGCGTATTAAAACAGCCCCTAATAAGCTCTGCATGCGAGAGATCTTTCTAAGCGGAATGCGTATCTCTGTTCCAATTGCTTTTAAAGATAGTTTTGCGAATGATTTTGAAAAAACATTTAAAGATAAACTAACTTTTAGTTTTTCTGATCAGTTTAATGTGTGTAAAATAGAAAAGAAAGAGCTAGTAAAAAGAACGATAAAAGGTAGACTCGAAATATCTAATGCCACTATAACTTACTATCAAAATCCAGATCCAACTTCAGAAACAATAATTGATGATGTAGATTACAGTGTAGTGTTTACCGAATCATTTCAATCAAAAGTAGGTAGCGATATAGTTATTAACTGTGATGATAAGCAAATTTCAGAACAACCGGCTGCAAGTGATACCACTACACAACCATTTGTTTCAATTCCTACACAACAAGAACAACCAGTAGACAGTGGCCCACAAACGATTACAAGCAGTGCAGTTCCATTGCAACAAACACCTGTCAGTAACGAAACTAACAATAACTTACATACAGTGGAAAAGCAAAGTGCTCAGCCACCTATAACAGATAATAAGAATCATCATTCTCCACAAAAACAAGCTTCAGGAATTTCCCCAAGAGTTATAGGCTTAGCATTATTATTTGGTGCTGTAGGAGCCACACTAGCTGCAATAGGAATTATACCTGAGATTATTGCTATCGGAGTAATTGCAACTGCTGTATTATTAGGAATTGCAGGTGCAGCATTAGGTGGTATAGTAGGGTATCTTACAGACATAACAGTAAACAAATGTTGTAATGGTGAAGCTGTTATGAAAGCTGCATAACTAACAACTAATGTCATTCAAATAGCTCGTCTAGGCATGTTTTTTTCTGGATTCTATAGTATTTTCTAAAACGAATGATAAACGTCTAAAATGGTATTACCAACTAAGAGGTGTAAGTCTGTACATTGATGCATTAGAGGTCTGAGGCGACTTTTGATGGTGTGCCAACAATGCTCTATCGGATTTAGATCTTACTATTACCCACAAATATAAATGTTTGTTGCATAGCTCTTAATGGCATAACTTTTGCTTGAAATAACTGTTTATATGGTGCAATTTACAGCTTTTAGTTGCTAAAATTATAACTCTTAGTTTAATAATTTTAATCCAATAAGCTTTCAGGTTAATAAAATTAAATTATTTGAGTAAATACAATACTATGTTTTTATTTGTGGGTAATAGTAAGTCTTTTACCCCATCGTTTTTTGCGATGAATTCAGCATATTTTTCCAACAGTTTTGCATCTAATTTATCGGTTTTTGCAAAGTGATTGCAGGCTTTTGCAAATGCATATGCCCGATTTGGGTGAGCTCTATGAACAGCTATGTTATACAACTTTATTACAAGTTTCTCATAACCTCCTGTTTACACATAACTTAACAAATACGTTAGCTTGTCTACCTATTTTGCCATTCTGCTGAACGGATACATCCGAGTAGCACATCCTTTACTTTGTGGGTATACTTTTTTTGACATGTGGTTATATCTTTTTTAATATAAAGGATATATACTTATGCATTATATATTTTTTTGTATGAGGAGTTATATGAAAATGAAGAGATTATGCGTTTTGGCTGTGTTGCTTACTTCATCTCTAGCAGGTGCAGCTAATAATAGTGCAAGTAAGTCAGAAGATCAGTACTATGCAGGTTTAAACTTTGGTGCTGGATGGGGTGGTGGCTTTGTAATGAAACCTAGCGTTGTTTTTGGTTATCATCATGACAAAAACTCTAAGTTTGAACTTGAGGTTCTTGCTAACATGAGTGATATTGCTAATAAGGATACAAGCATCGAACAGACGAAATCTGTCAAATCAGAAAGAAACACACAAATTTAAGTTTTTAGTAGTTTTCAAGTATAGTTGTACAGGGAGCGCCTCTGCAGTTATGACCGACATTTTCAATGGTGCCTAAGTGCCCGTATGCAAGCATGGTTTTGGAAGGAACGGTCAAATCATTGATGGAGTCATTTAGACTACCTCGGTTAGGAGATTGTACTATCAACCGTTCCAAGCTGAAGCGTTTCCCTATTACAAATTATATGTAGGAGTTACCATGAAAAAAGCAAAAAGTAAATTAGAAATAGTGAATCCTAATGCAGCAGGAATAGACATTGGTTCAGCTGTACACTATGTGTGTGTACCTGAAGGAAGAGATGAACAACGCGTTCAGAAATTTGGCTGCTTTACTGAAGACCTTCATAACTTAGCACAGTGGTTGAAAAAGTGTAAAGTTACAACAGTAGCTATGGAATCAACAGGAGTATACTGGATTCCTTTATTTCAAATACTTGAGTCATACAAATTCGAGGTAAGATTGGTAAATGCACGGCATGTAAAGAATGTACCTGGTAGGAAGTCTGACGTTCAAGATTGCCAATGGCTCCAACAACTGCATAGCTACGGACTGCTTCATGGATCGTTTAGGCCAGATAATCAGATGTGTGTATTGCGCAGTTACGTGCGGCAACGCAAAAATCTCACTGAAAGTGCATCTACACATATTCTGCGTATGCAGAAGGCATTAATTCAAATGAATATACAATTACACAAGGTTATTAGTCATATTACTGGGATAACTGGTATGAAAATCATTGAAGCTATAATTGAAGGCGAAAGAGATTCTGAAAAATTAGCAGAATTCAGGGACGTGCGAATGAAAAATGATCAGTCTACTATTGCAAAAGCGTTAGCTGGTGACTATAGAGAGGAACACTTATTCACGCTAAAGCAAGAATTTGAATTATATAATATTTATCAAGAAAAAATAGCAGAATGTGATAGAAATATTGAAGCCTATTATAAAACGTTTGAAACAAAGTCTTGTGAAAGCAAACAGCTAAGTAAGCAAAAGAATAAAAATAGCAAAAGTAAGCCAAGCTTTGCTTTGTATGAGGAACTGCACCGAATAACTGGTATGGATTTCACTAAAATTCCTGGATTTGATGTATTAAGTATACAAACCATAATTTCAGAAGTTGGTATAAACCATAGTAAATGGCCAACAGAAAAGCACTTTTCGTCGTGGTTGGGACTCAGTCCTGCTAATAAAGTTACAGGGGAAAAAGTGTTTAACACAAGAACACGTAAAGTCATTAACCGTGCTGCGAATGCTTTGCGAATAGCTGCTCATTCTGTAGGAAATAGTAAAAGTGCGTTGGGTGCATACTACAGAAGATTGAAAAAACGACTAGGAGCACCAAAAGCAATAACAGCTACTGCAAGAAAAATGGCATGCATATTTTATAGTATGCTCAAATACGGACAGGAATATGTAGAAAAAGGAATGGAATACTATGAAACACGCTATAAAGATAGAACTGTAAAAAATTTGATCAAAAAAGCGAGCGAATTTGGCTACATATTAGTTCAACAAGAAGAGTTAGTTGAGTGAGTTTCTTAGGAGGAAAATAGGGGCTAGCTTATTGGCAAATTATCGTTATTACCCTGACCTTAATATTGATCCCGTTAAACTATATGTCAGTGGAGGTTTAGGAGGATACTTACAAGTAATACCTTTTGGCTTTGGTGAAGGTGGTAAAAGCAAAGATTCAAAACCTCAAGATCCAGGAGCTACCACTACTTCGAGTGCAGGTGAGGTTACTGGAGCTGCTGCAGAGGAGGCATCTGTAGTAGATAAAATACTGGGTTCTTTCCTATAAACTGAAGGTCGGTGTTGATTATGAAATTGCTCCACAGATAGTTGGTGCAGTTGGTATTGCTGCAGGCGGGCAACTAAGTGGTATAAAAGCATTACAAATACCAGATGCAACTCTGGAGGTAGGAATACGTTATAATTTTTAATGCTGCTAAATTGTAACTTAGTTCATAAAGGTAGAGACAATGTTGAGGATGAAATAAACAGCATTGAAAAAATCTGGAAATATATGAGATACTTTTCGAATATGGTTTTGAATGCTAACTATAGATTAAAAAAATAACAAGAAAAAGGGTAAACTCCAGTATTTGTAACCGTTCACGGATTGTGAGAATGAATAAGGAACTAGGTCCAAAGTGTGATGGTATGGATTTAGTATAAATAATTCAGGATGCTTGTGTCCACTGGTTACATATAAATTCATAAGGTTTTGAGAGTTTTGAGTCTTTTTGCGTAATATAACAAAGTTGTAAAGGTGTAACCATAATTCCTCCTTCGATGGCAATTTCTTATATATCATACCATCACACTTTGGAACTGTACACCTAAGCACTCTGTTCAACAAGCTAGAACTGCTATATTTGAATACATAGAAATTTTTACAAAAAACAGCGTAGGCATTCTGCTATTAATTATTGCATTCCTGAACATTGTGATTCATCATTCTTTTTGTAAAAAATTTTCTTAACTTTCTCTCCACTTTTTCTGGGTAAGGTCACAGAATTTTTTACTGGAAATCTTAATTTTGTCTTAGCAATAAATCAACTTAAGGTCATAATATCTTGACATTTATTTAATGTTGCTATATAATAGCTATGTACATTTTGTGTACTATAGCAATAAAATCACCCTGTAATAGGTGTATTGGACCCGAGGGCAGTACTCGGCGCCTCCACCATATTTTTAATTTATATGGGGGCGAATAAGGATCGACATGCATAGTAAAGATGGTAGTTTTGCTCGGTTAGACACCACCGCTAAGAGTTCATAATTTAAATGCAAACGATAATTTTGCTGCTGAAGACAATGATGCAATAGCTGCTTAATTTAAGCACTATAACTTCATTGCTATAAGCACGGTTCAGGGAACGCCGGGTAACAGAAGTTCCCCAAAAATTTACGTATGTGGAAGTTATATGGAGCAAACAGATTACAAAAAATTGCTTAATTCTGCCAAGTTTCAAGTTATCAAAAAGACTTTAGATGTTATATCAGGTAATGGTTTTATCCCTCATTTAGAAATATTATTTTTCACATATTTTAATGGTGTGACCATGCCAGATCATTTGAAAAAGTCATACCCCACTCAAATGCTTATTATATTACAGCATCAATTCTATGATTTAAAAGTTTCTGAGGATAAATTTAGCGTCAGTTTGAGTTTTCAAGGAAAACAAGAGCGAATTACTATACCGTTTTTTGCTATTAGTGAGTTTCGTGATAAAATTTCAGGAGATGTTTTAATATTTGACAAAATCAGTATCGATTCTGATAAAGAATACAAAAGTGAAAAATGTACTGAAAAATTATCAAACGGTAGTATTATATCCATAGATCAACTGCGTGATGAGTAATTGCTCATCTTTGTAAACAAAAAATATTAATAGAAAAAAGTGGTCTAACTTAAGTAATAGAATAGAGGAATACTATCGTAGACAAATATGCTAAATCTTTAATTGTTTATTAACGCAGGTGGCAAAATTTTTCTTACATATCATCAACTTTCTTTATTGAAAAATTCAGAAAAATGTTGTATAATTGTTAGTAGAATTTGGTAAAACATATGGCAGATTCAGGAATTAGTATAACTTTTGACCCAAAAACTTCGCAGCATCTTGTTGAACTAGCTAGAGCCACTAAGCAGTCTGTTCAAAAATTAACAGAAAAGCTAGTCAAGGAAGCAATCGAACTTGAAGCGGAAGATATTGCATTTTCCAAAATTATTAGGGAGTTAAATGCTGATGATGCAGAAGAAGTAGAGGATAGTGAAGACATCTGGAAATAAGCGATACACCATTAAATATCTAAAGCATGTTCTTAAAAGAAATTTGCCTTTCTTGCCGAAAGATGTAAAGCCAAGTATTAAAGACGCAATAAAAAAGTATCTTGAGATTGATCCTATTGGTAACGGTGTGTTGCTACGCAAGAGATTAAAGGGACATAGAAGAATAAAAGTTGCTGATGATTACCGTATTGTCTATCGTGTAAATACTGCAAAACGTATAGTAATTATTGTTTCAATAGGACACAGGGACAATATTTACAAGCAGGCAATATTGGACCTACTGAAACATTAAATATATTTTATACAGCCCTCCTTCCTCCTACCTTAGGTGCAGCTCAAAAAATGAAGTTTTTTTTGGTTCAGCAAAAACAACATTTTGAGTTTGAAAAGGCTAAATACTTGTCTTTATTATAACTTTCGTGTAATAGATATGCATGCATCCAATTATATATCTACTCAACACGTTACTTGATCTTTATAGCTTCATTCTAATATGTTGGATTGTCCTAGATTTACTGATTAGGCTTAATATAGTGAACGTGTATAATGATACTGTCAATCGCATAATGCGCACCTTGAATCAGCTGACTTACCCACCATTGAAAATTATCAGAAGGTATATACCACCATTCAACGGATTAGATTTATCTATAATGATATTGCTAATAACAATTCACTTTGTAAAATATACAGTAGCTTACTACTTTAGGTAGATGTTAAAAAAATATCTAAAATCAGCAATATATCTATCCCTTTTAATATATGTATATATATCAGTTTTTAGCTACAACTATAAAGATCCTTCCTTAAACACGGCTACAAATAAGGAAGTGACAAATTTAGGTGGAATAGTAGGTTCATATTTAGCTGATATATTGGTTCAATTTCTTGGATTAACTAGTGTTACAATAGCTACAACCATAGTTTACTTGTTGATCTTCAGGCCAGCAAAAATACTGCTGAAAATTCTCTATTTAATATTAATCAATTTAGGGGTATGTGCTATATTACCACAACTTTCGCTAAGCATCACTGCAAGGTACAGACACAGTGGAATAATAGGGAATGCACTTGTTAATAACTGCCCATTTTATGTATTTGTGATAGTAACATCAATAGGTCTTGTAGGATCGGTTGGTTGGAAGAGAGCAATTTACTCTCTATTCTTCTTATGTAAAAAAATAGCTTGCTTATTTGTAAATGTTCCATTCTTCAGATCACATAAAACTGCTGAATATTCAGTTGCACCATTAGTAGTAGAAGAAAAACATAGAACTAAAATCACTACTAAACAACAACCAAAAGAAAGACAGAAAAAAGCTACCGAAGAAATTTTTAAACCTTCCAGTGAGTTCGAGTTTCCAAGCATTCATTTACTTTCTAAAGCAGAGGAGTCTTTGCAGAGAAAGCAGCTGAATGAAATGGAGAGCAATAAAAATTTATCTCTGCTGGAACAAGTCCTGAGTGATTTTGGCGTGCAAGGAAAAATTATCAGTGTATGCTATGGGCCGGTTGTGACTTTATACAAACTTGAACCACAAGCTGGTACGAAATCTGCAAGAGTAATTGGCCTTGCAGATGACATTGCACGTTCGATGAGTGCACTCTCTGCACGTATTTCAATAATTCGTGGGCAAAATGCTATGGGAATAGAGTTGCCGAACAAGGAACGAGAAATTGTAATGCTGCGTGATTTGCTTGAATCACCAGAATACCAGAATGCAAACTTAAATCTCCCAATTGCCCTTGGCAAAGAAATAAGTGGAAAACCAGTTATTGCAGATCTGACTAAAATGCCCCACTTGCTCGTTGCTGGAACCACAGGGTCGGGTAAATCAGTTGCGATTAACACTATGATTCTTTCGCTCGTTTATCGATTAAGTCCTGATGAATGTAAGATGATAATGATCGACCCAAAAATGCTTGAGCTTTCAATATATGATGCAATACCGCACCTAATGGCGCCAGTAGTAACAGAGCCAAAAAAGGCTGTTATCGCTCTTAAGTGGATAGTGAAAGAAATGGAAAATCGCTATCGGATGATGTCGTATTTAAATGTACGCAATGTAATAAACTATAACCAAAAAATCACAGAAGCAATGAATAGTGGAATAGAATTGGAGCGCGTTGTGCAGATTGGCTTTAACTCAACAACAGGCAAACCTTTGTTTGAAAAAATACCAATCAAGATGGAGACATTTCCGTATATTGTAGTGATCGTGGATGAAATGGCAGATTTGATGCTTGTTGCCGGCAAAGAGATAGAGTGCTCTATTCAACGTTTAGCTCAGATGGCTCGTGCTGCAGGAATACACATCATAATGGCAACACAACGCCCATCTGTGGATGTGATCACAGGTGTGATAAAGGCGAACTTTCCAACGAGAATCAGTTTTGCTGTTACTTCTAAGATAGATAGCCGTACAATACTTGGCGAACAAGGAGCTGAACAATTGCTCGGTATGGGTGATATGCTCTATATGGCCTCTGGTGGTAAGATCATTCGAGTTCACGGCCCATTTGTGAGCGATGATGAGGTGCAAGATATAGTTAATCATCTGAAAATGCAAGGTGAGCCAAATTACATGGAGGAAATTACCAAAGAAGATGAAAATTCTTCTGTGGAATCAGAAGGTGAAACAGAGGATGAAGAAAACGACCTCTACAATCAAGCAGTGGCCATCATTCAAAGAGATCAAAAAGTTTCAACCAGTTACATTCAGCGACAACTTAGAATAGGCTATAACAGAGCTGCAAATATTGTTGAAAGAATGGAAAAAGAAGGAATTGTCAGCTCTCCAAATTACTCAGGAAAGAGAGAGATATTGGTTGAATAACAGGGCTTCTTTCTTAACTTAAGTTTCTACACCCTCAAAAAGCAAGTCAAACAAAATTATTAAAAGATCAATACATAATAACAGTTGATTTAATACTAATTTAAGTACTAAGAACGTACAATAGTAATATATTAATTAATTAGGGGGTAAAAATGTCAACAAATTGGCTTCATGATTTGTTATTCGGTTCTAATGAATCGACAATAAAAGCACTAGAAAAACTTCAACAGATGGATGCTGAGCAGTTTCAAAAGGCATTCAGTGCACTAGAAAAATTGCAAAAAGGTCAACAGATCAATGCTGATCAACTTCAAATTGCATTTAGCAGGTTAGAGGAATTGCAGGCAGCTCAAAAGATCGATGCTGGACGGTTCGAAAGTATACAAAAGTATTTAGACGGTTTGCAAGAAAGACTCGCAGACGTGGAAGAAAAAGTGGAAACACTCACAGAAGCAGTAGCAGATCAAGAAAAAACACTACTAATTTGTGCCATAGTCAGTGCTGTTGCCGCAATAGCGATAACTTCTTTTGTTGCATTCTGCATCTATCAGGGAGTTAAGCTTGATAAGGAAAAGAAAAACGACTTGTCTAAAGATACGCCAGACACAAAACTTGATGGAAACAATATCGCTAGTCATGAAACACCACTGATTGACTTATTAAGTTGATGACGCTCTTTTTGTAAAGGTGTTACGCAACTTGTAACACCTTACTCTTCTCTTAGCCTATGTAGGTTTTTTTGATAGCAAACATATCACTTTTTAGAAAAATATTTGTAACATATTATTGTAAAGTTAGTAAAGATTCTGGTTTACTTAAAGTTCGTTAATTGCTATCTTTTAAAACACGATATTTACTATAGCACCATATGCTTAGGGTTTTTTCTAAAGTTTTATTTATATTAATGTTTTTGGTTTCTAGCTTTTTTACTGTGCATAGTGCTGAAGCTAAATCTAAGCTCAGTAAGAGATACATACCTCCTGGTAACCCTGGTGGTGCAAACTTTCATACAGATGAGGATTTTGCTGAGTCATATAAACTGTATGAGAAGCGTAGGGAGCTCCTCAAGAAAAAAAAGTTACAAGATCGAGCTATAAATAAAGAAGATCTAATCAAAAAATTAAAAGAGAAAAAAATTGCTAGTCTTGATAATGAGCCAAATGACATGGAAGCGTGCATAGTCGACGATGAAGAGAGCGCTATGATAAATCAGCATGGTATTAATATCGCACGTTTAAAGGGTGCTGTATTTATAGATCAAGAGCCAGTTTCCCAGTATGAAAGCGAGCAGCATGAAAGTGAACAACAAGAAGGGAAGAAAGTTACTTCAACACGAGAAAAAAAAGTTTCTCCTATAAATGTCACTATAAAAGAAAATCCATCAAGAAAAACGTGCTCACATGATTCTATTGCTAATTTGGATAACGTAGATGCTTATAGTTTGAATGGTTCGAGTTCATTTGGCAGCGTAGCTGACACAGTAAAATAGTATCACAATTAATAAGTATGCTAGATAAAGATCTAATATTGAATGATAAAGCATATGAATTATCGCCGATTTCCAGGCACAAAACTCATGTTGTAGAAGTTGGAAAAGTAAAGATAGGTGGAAATAATCCTATAGTCGTACAATCTATGGCGCTTGGTGTGCATATAGATTCTGATGATATAAAAAGTAGCGCAAAACATTATGCAAAAGAAATAACAGAACTAGCGCGCGCAGGTTCAGAGTTAGTACGGATTGCTTTGAATTCAGAGGAAGTAGCAAGGGCAATACCTTATATAGTAGAAGAGATAAATAAAGAAGGTTTTGACGGTAAAATATTGGTAGGCTGCGGTCAATATGAGCTAGATAAATTAGTTCAAGATTATCCAGACAACATCAAAATGCTGGGTAAAATTAGAATCAATCCAGGCAATATAGGCTTTGGCGACAAACGTGATGAGAAATTTGAAAGGGTGATAGAGTATGCAATAATGCACGATCTTCCTGTTAGAATTGGGGTAAATTGGGGTAGTCTTGATAAATACCTTTTACAAAAACTGATGGATGAAAACTCTTCGCTTAGTAATGCAAGGCCTTCTGATGTTATACTGCGCAAAGCACTTGTAATGTCTGCTCTTGATAGTGCAAAAAAAGCTGAAGAAATTGGTCTAAATTCAAACAAAATAATCATTTCATGTAAAGTTAGCAAAGTACAAGATTTAATTTTAGTTTATATGGCACTTGCAAAATCTTCCAATTATGCGCTGCATTTGGGTTTAACTGAGGCTGGTATGGGCAATAAAGGTGTGGTAAATACCGCAGCAGGGCTTACTTATTTATTGCAAAATGGCATTGGAGATACAATACGGGCTTCTTTGACTCAACGTCCTGGTGAATTGCGTACTAATGAAGTGGTGGTGTGTCAGGAAATATTGCAATCTATAGGCTTGCGACACTTTAACCCTCAAGTTAATTCATGTCCTGGTTGTGGGCGCACAAGTAGCGATCGTTTTCGTATATTAACTGAAGAGGTGAATGGCTATATAAAAACTCATATGCCGATATGGAAGAAAAAAAATCCAGGTGTAGAGCATATGAACATTGCTGTTATGGGATGCATAGTAAATGGTCCTGGAGAAAGCAAACACGCAAATTTGGGAATCAGCTTGCCTGGATATGGAGAAAAACCTGTTTCAGCAGTCTACAAAGACGGCAAGTATTTCAAAACTTTACAAGGTGATAATGTCTCTGAAGAATTTAAGGCAATTATTGATAATTATGTGAAGGAGCATTACACGTAACCTTTCACGGTTAATTAATAGATAAATCGCAAATAAAAAAGAAAATTAAACCTTGTTTTTCTTTTTTCGCTATTAATATATTTATAACACAATTGAGTTTAAATAGTTGGTATGAAAAGCTTTTTACGAAATTTCTTGCACTATCTTCTGTCATCCCAGTGCTTGACACTGGGATCCATATCTTTTTTTCTCTGGTCACGCGCTGGAATGACACCCAGGACGTGGTGTAATAGTTGTACAAGAATCCTACTAACTTTACTATTAATTCTATTTCCACTTTTAGCATCATCTATAAGCATTGAGGACATCGAAGAAAATTGCGATTACGAATATTACCCTAAATTAGATTCTTCTTCTGCTGATGAGTAATACCAATTCCTAAAAATAAATAGACGAATAAAGAAAAATTTCTAAAATAGAATAATTTAAGAATTAGTGGGGAGTTATGGCAGGAAAAAGTAAAGCAATAGGAGAAGAATTATATAATAAGTGTAACCTGGAATTAAAGAAGCACGGCATAAGAGGAGAGATAGGAAGAAGATTACAGGCAATAATATCTGCAAAAGAATATGGAATAACAAAAGTTGCTCAAATATACCGAATTACTAGAACTACATTGATGAAGTGGATTACAAGATTTAAGGAAGGAGGAGTCAATGCGTTTAAAATACAACCAGGACGTGGAGTAAAGCCGAAGTTGAGCTACAAGCAGCAAGAAGAAATTAAAAATGTCATAGCAGAAGAAGGAGCCAACCTAACGGCTAAGAAATTAAAAATCATAATTGAGAAAATGTTTTCTATTGAGGTAAGTAAGTCTACAGCACATAGACTGATGCAAAAGTTAGGTTTTTCGTATATTACTCCAAGGCCTGTGCACAATAAACAGGATAAAAATAAACAAGAAGAGTTTAAAAAAAAATCTTAATGAAACTATTGTCACGTATCCCGAAAAAGAGCTATTTTTCTTCGATGAGTCGCGGTTTGGCACACATTCAAAGATTGGACACGGGTGGTTTAAAAAAGGCATTAGGACACAGGTTAAGGTAAAATTAGGTAGGCAAAACTTTTATCTCTATAGTGCAGTTAATCCTAGAAATGGAGAGAGTTCTAGCTTATTCGTACCAAACGTCAATACTGATTGTATGAATATATTCCTTGAGCAGATGTCACAATATTTAGGAACAAGGGAGGCATTTCTTGTTGTGGATTGTGCAGGATGGCATAGATCCAAAGGTTTAAAAATACCACAAAATATTACCTTAATCTATTTACCTCCATATTCACCAGAGTTAAATCCAGTAGAGCGTTTATGGCAATATTTGAAAGACAATCTCATTAAAAATAGAATATATGACTCTGTTAGTTTATTGGAGGATACTGTATGTGCATTCATTCGTAATATTACGGAAAGTTCGATCAAAACCATTTGTTCTGTGAGTTATTTGCCTACTTATTTATGAGATTTGGTATTACACGTTATAAAGCGAAATTATTATAGATACGGTGAGGAATTAAAAATACTAGCAGATGAGAGGATAAAGGAGATCACTTTAGGCACTAGTGATAAATAATTGTAACCAGACTGCATTCTGTGATTTTTAGCAAAACACGATCTTTCATTTGAGCTTTCTTCAATTTAAAGTAAATACAGAAAATTGCTGCCTATAGCTGAACTGACCTTACCCAGAAAAAGTGGAGAGAAAGTTTGGAATGTTTTTTACAAAGAGAATAAACTATTTGCCATATTTTGAAAAAACGTTTTATTTTACTCCAAAAACGTCTTAACTTTCTCTCTACTTTTTCTGGGTAAGGTCACACTTGACTACTTGGATCTAGTATGATTTAATTAACCAAGAAGTAGACATGAAAAAATTATGTAGTGAACCAGTTTGCATGACGCTAAGAAGGAAAATATGGATAGAAAAACGAGAATAGAATCAGACAGCTTAGGGGAAGTAAAAGTACCAAGTGAACATTACTGGGGAGCGCAGACTCAACGTTCTTTAGAAAATTTTAAGATTGGCACAGAAAAAATGCCAGAGCCTCTGATTAAAGCATTAGCAATAGTAAAACTTGCAGCAGCACGTGTTAACATGAAGCAGGGTAGCATAGATAATAAGGTAGGGGACGCAATCTGCGCAGCCGCAAGGGAAGTAATAGATGGCAAATTTAATAATGAATTTCCGCTTGTTGTTTGGCAAACCGGATCCGGAACGCAGACTAATATGAATATGAATGAAGTGATCAGCAATCGCGCAATAGAGATTTTAGGTGGTAATTTGGGTAGTAAATCTCCGATACATCCAAACGACCATGTGAATTATGGTCAGTCATCAAATGACACCTTTCCAACAGCAATGCATATAGCAGCAGCAGAGCAAATAAACTCCTTGCTTATTCCAAATCTTGAAAAATTGCATAAGGTGCTGGATAATAAGGTTCAGGAATTTAAAAATATAATAAAAGTAGGACGTACTCACTTACAAGATGCAACGCCCCTAACACTGGGACAGGAGTTTTCTGGCTATGCAGCCCAGATTAAAAAGGGGATAGAGAGAGTAAAATTAACTTTAAGTGGTATATACGAGCTTGCACAAGGTGGCACTGCGGTTGGCACAGGACTCAATACTAAAAAGGGTTTTGCTGAAGGTTTTTCAAGCAAAGTTGCAGAAATTACTAATCTTCCATTTACTTCAGCAGGCAATAAATTTGAAGCGCTAGCAGCAAACGATGCTTTAGTTGAGCTCAGTGGAACACTCAATACAGTAGCAGTCAGTTTAATGAAAATTGCAAATGATATAAGGTTGCTTGGTTCTGGTCCAAGATGTGGAATTGGGGAAATAATGTTACCGGAAAATGAGCCTGGTTCTTCAATTATGCCAGGTAAAGTGAATCCAACTCAGTGTGAAGCAGTAACTATGGTGTGCACTCAAGTTATGGGAAATCATGTTGCTGTGACCATTAGTGGTTCAAACGGTCATTTTGAATTGAATGTGTTTAAGCCAGTGATAATTTACAATGTTTTGCAGTCTATAAGACTTTTAGCTGATGCAAGTTTAAATTTTACAGAAAAATGTGTAGTTGGTATTAAGGCAAATGAAGAGAGGATAAAAGATTTACTGAATCAGTCGTTAATGTTGGTCACTATATTAAATACGCATATAGGGTATGACAATGCAGCAAAAATAGCGAAGCTTGCTTATAAAGAAAATATCACTCTAAAAGAAGCAGCAGCAAAACTTCAACTGCTCACTGAGGAGGAGTTTGAAAGGATAGTGAAACCAGAAGAAATGGTGAATTATTTGTAACCGTTGGGAGTGTTAAATAAACCATACGCGTCAAGTTAAGAGGTATCCGTTCAGCCAATGGCGTCAACTTAAGAGCCTCCATTAGCAAACTCTCCTAAAAACATAATGGCGTTTGGGCTTATCTACCTTATTGTGGCTGCCCTGGTCGAATTTTAACTTTAGCACGCATGCTTAAAAAGGGCTTGAAAGTTTTTTGGTGCAATAAGTACTTGATAGAGTTTCTGCTCATTACACCAAACAAAACTGAAAAATTTAAACGATACTCAGTAATTTGATCTGGGTTCCAAGGCCCTTGTGCATCACACATATGAAGCGATAATATATTACACATAACTAAGTTCGCCCAAAATTCTTGTAATACAGCCTCTAGGTGTATGGTCCCATAATTCCTCCTTTGATGGTATTGTTTTCTCATATTTTATCATACCATCACACTCTGGGACTGTACACCAGGAATTATCCTATTGAATTCTATGATATTATTTTTGTAACATTGTCTAAAGTGCCCAGTGTCAAGCACTGGAATGACACCATTTCCGTGAATATTGCTCTTAATTTGTAACTAACCTAAGCCATAAATATTAAGAAATTTACCAAACGAAAAAAAAGGCAAAAGAAGCCCCGTTGGTGACTAGTTATTTATATGTACTTCAAAATATTGGCGTTTTTTATTCTAAACGCTACGATTCAGCCGCTTTTAAATGCGATTAACCTAAATTATAAACGTTAAGAAATTTACTGAGCGGAAAAAAAGGCAAAGAAACCCTAGGGTAGCTAGTATTCAAATTCTCCCTTGTCTATTTGACGTCTTTTACTGTCTTAAACGCTTTATAAGCGCGTTTCAGCTTATATAGGTAGAAACCTAGAAGTTTTATAAAGACATGAGGTGCACATAGTGCAAAAATTAAGCATGATTTACGCCAAATACATTAAGTTTTTTGTCATTAATCCACTGCAGAGATTGCGAAGATAAATAAATAGCTTCACTGTTATGATAAGGGGGCTGGCGAAGGGTGTCAAGTAAGTTTTTACATCTAATTTATAGCTCCCTGCATGATACCACGTATTATCTATACCAAGGTGTTCTTCTTGTAGATATTATACCAACAATCCACTATTTTTTTTATGTCTTGTGGTTTAGTTTCTGGACCTATACTGATTCTAATTGAACACTCTGCTTGCTCTTTTGTTGCCCCCATTGCAAGCAAAACATGGGAAGGCTCAACTTTTCCAGAAGAACATGCAGAACCATTACTAACTGCAATATGATTCAAGTCAAAATGCATGAGCTGCACATCACTCTTTACTTCTGGCATATAAATAAAACTTGTGTTTGGCAGCCTCTTAGAGTTTTTACCGAAGATTCTTATATCACTGGCAAGATTTAATAATTCACACTCTAATTGATCACGTAGCTCCTTTACTTCATCCATTTTTGATAGAAGGTCTGGAATATTTTGCAGTGCAGCAGAAAGGCCTGCAATCGCAACAATATTTTCCGTACCACCACGAAATCCCTTCTCTTGTCCACCACCTATTATAATAGGTTCTATCGCAAGTTCTTTATTGAATATTAAAACTCCACTGCCTGCTACACCGCCAAATTTATGGGCGGATAAAGTGAGTAAATCCACTCCTAAATCTTCCATATTAACTTTAATTTTCCCAACACTTTGAGCAGTGTCAGTGTGGCAAATTGCTCCAAATTTGTGTGCTATTTCAGCTATTTCCTTAACAGGCTGAATAACTCCGGTTTCGTTATTTGCCATCATAACTGAAACTATTGCTTTGTTTCCTTTAAGTTCGCTTAGAATTTTTTCTAGCTCTAAAAAGTCAACAATGCCCTCCTGATTAACGGGTATTATATATGGATTACATGCAGAATTAAGAATTGAAGGATGCTCTATAGCTGAAATTACATGCAGATAGCCTGCTATTCCTCTCATAACAAGGTTATTCGCTTCAGTCGCACCAGACGTAAAAACTATTTCTTTATCACTTGGAACACCAAGAGCATCACGTATGTTATCTCTTGCATCCTGAAGAATCTTCCTCGCTTCTTGTCCTCTTTTATGTAGTGATGATGGATTGAGCGTTTGTTTTAATAAGACCTCAAATATACTTTTTTTTACATTCTCACTAATTGGAGCAGTTGCATTGTAATCAGCATATACGTAACCACTATTTTCTAAAGAGAATGGACTCATCTGTCACTTAAATAAGTTTACCATCAACTATAGCCATAACTATGTACGTTAGCTTTAACACGATAAAAAATTTATTGCAAAAACAGCGAAATTAATACATAATTAATAATTCATGTCATCAATACCTGTCAAGCAGGTTTTTATTAGGAGTTACCGTGGTAGAAGTTTTTTTGAATAATGCAACAAGAAAGATAGAAGGTGAATACCACCAAAGCAAAGATGCCAACGTGTCGGTTGTGCTGGTTTTACATCATCACCCTCAATATGGTGGTAATATGGGTAGTAAAATTGTACATGGTATATATACGTCTTTTATCGATAACAATTTTTCTGCATTGAAAATTAACTTTCGTGGTGTGGGAAAATCTACCGGAACTTTTGATAAGGGTATAGGAGAATTAACTGACGCTGCGGTAGCTATTGATTGGCTTCAGGAACATAATCCTAGCAACGTTCCAATTTGGATCGCTGGTTTTTCTTTTGGAGCATGGGTGGCTATGCAGCTAACAATGCGTCGCCCTGAGATAGTGGGTTTTATTGCTCTTTCTCTTCCGGTAACTAAGTACGATTTTTCTTTTCTTTCTCCCTGTCCAGTTTCTGGGCTTATAATACAAAGCAGTAACGATACAATCTCAGAAGAAAGCGATGTAACAGAATTAGCAAAAAGGTTAATAAATTCAGTAAAAAGTGATCACATGAAATACCATATAATAGACGATACTAATCACTTTCTAAGGGATAAAGAAGAGGAAGTGACTCAAATCGTAGATGGTTATATAAAACTGCGCTTAAACAGTGCAACTATTTCTTCTCAAAAGGTCAAAAAAGAGGTAAGGGTAAAAGAATATGCCTAACCTTTACAAACAAGAGAAATGAGTGTAGTAATATAAATGAAAAGGTTTTGTTATGTTTAAAAAGCTATTATTTTTTGTTTTAGCTGTGTTTATGTTATCGGGGTGTTCCCTAAGTAAACAGCGTAAGTTAAAAAGTCCGTGTATAAAAAGCAATGAAAGCGTTTCATGCGAGTTGTACTCTGTTAATGATCATTGGTTAGATAAGTATAAGGCATAGGTAGTTTTAAATTGTGCTATTTTTCCTATTCACAACTTCACTAATGATCGATCTCTCAATTGGAAAATGCAGTCTGCCTTTTCTGCAAGGAGATGATTGTGCGTCACTATAAGCATAGAGCTGTTATTTTCCTTTACGTATGAATGTAGCAGTAAAAACACGTTAAAAGAATTTGTTGGATCTAAATTTCCTGTTGGCTCATCTGCAAGTAAAAGCTTTGGAGAATTTACAATGCTTCTTGCAATTGCAACTCTCTGCCTTTCCCCACCCGAAACTTCAGATACCATGCTACTTGCTTTGTTTTCCAGACCAAATTTTTCCAACATTGCTTGCGAATTTTTTTTTGCTTCAGCTTTGCTTTTTCCTGCAATAAGTTGAGTAAGCATAATATTTTCCAACACCGATAACTCTTGTAACAAATAGTGAAATTGATAAACAAAACTAAGAAAATTTCTTCTTACATGGGTTTTATGCTTATTATTAGCTTGTGTGCAATTTATTCCATCTATCGTAACTATACCTGAAGTTGGCTTGTCCAACAAGCCTGCGATTTGCAATATAGTTGTTTTTCCTGCACCTGAATTGCCAATCAGCGCTACTACTTGCCCTCTTGTGACACTTAGGTTGATGTCTTTTACAACAGCAGAATTGTCCTTGAAGCTTTTATCTACAGAAGTTAGTTCTAGAGCTACATTATCACCCATGTTTAAAAGACCCAGAAGGCATCTAAATTTTGGTAATAATTAAACCGAAAAACTGTTACCACAACCACATTGAGACTTAGCAAGGGTATTCTTTATTTGAAAACCAGAACCACTGAGATCCTCAGTATAATCTATAACTGAGTTATTTAAAAATTTTGCTGAACAATTATCAACCATTAATACAGGATTGCCATTTTCATCATTAATTACTATATCTTTACCTTTTTCGCTAAAACTGGAGTGGCTTCTATAGTCCTCGCTTTCTTCATAGTCATCATCTTCGTCTTCGTCATCAAACTCATCATCGTAATCATCATTTTCATCATCCAAAGATAGATTTTTATTCATTTGATCCATAAGAAAATTGTATTTGAAGCCAGAACATCCACCGCCTGAAACTGCAACCCGCAAAACGGAACTCTTATCCCCTTCCTGCTCTGCAAGAAAGTGGATTTTTTTTAGTGCATTATCAGTTAAGTTGATGTTGTAATTTGTTGACATAGTAACCACCGTTTATTATTGATAATTTATTATAGTAGAAATTTTACATGTCAAACAATAATTTTCTATTAAGTTATGCATGCTTTCCAAGCAAAACAAAAGGGAGATACTTCAAAGAGCCAGAAGATGAGAATCGCAGCTGCTTTCAGCGTGATAGGGATCGCATTGTTCACTCTAATGCGTTTAGGAAATTGGGGTACAAAACACAAGTTTTTATCAATTACGAGCACGATTACTATCGCACTCGGCTGACTCATAGCCTTGAAGTTGCACAAATTGCAAGATCCATCGCACGCAGGCTCAGCTTAGATGAGGACATCACTGAATGCATAGCGCTTGCACATGACCTTGGTCATCCCCCATTTGGTCACACAGGTGAGGATGCTCTAGTTCAAGTTGATAGTGAGAAGTATGAGTTTGATCATAATGTTCAAGCTATAAGGATTTTAACTTATCTTGAACAAAAACATGCTGATTTTGATGGTATGAATCTAAGTTGGGAGGTGATTGAAGGGGTTGCAAAACATAATGGTCCCTTGCTTGGTCAAAACGCGGAGTCTTCTACAAATAATCAGCTGTTATTAAAATATAATGAAAAATATGATCTAAAACTTGAGGAATTTTCAAGCATTGAAGCGCAAGTTGCTTCAATTGCCGATGATATTGCTTACAGTGTTCACGATCTTGATGATGCACTCAGAGCAAATTTAGTAACCATCGAAGATTTGCTGAATGTTCCTTTAATTGAAAAAATGTTTAAAGACATAAGGAGCAGATATTCAGAATTACCTCAGAGCAAACTCATACATGAATCACTGAGTGGAACTATAGGAACTATGATAAGTGATGTTGTTTCTCAGACTGAAAGAAATATTGAAAATCACAAAATAAAAAGCGTAGAAGACGTAAGAAGTCTAAATAAAATGCTAGTCACATTTTCACCAGAAGTTGCGAATGCTACAAAAGAAATGAAAAGATTCAACATGGAGAAAATATACAGAAGCTATAAACTGAGTAGAACGATGAACAAAGCGAAACGCATAATACAGGAACTTTTTCAATGTTTTTATGAAAATCCAAGATTACTTCCTACAGAGTGGAGCAAACTTGCTTGTGAATCCCAGCGTTCAATAGTAATATGCGACTATATCTCGGGAATGACAGATAGATTTGCTATACATGAGCACAGGAGAATATTCGACACTTCATATGAAATGACTTCTTTCTAATGACTGATGATCATTTCATGTCAATTGCATTAAGGCTTGCAGAAAAAAATCTTGGGAATGTTGCGTCAAATCCTACTGTCGGGTGTGTTATTGTAAAAGATGGTATAATCATTGGTGAGGGATATACAGGAGTAGGTGGGCGCCCACATGCAGAAGTGGTTGCTTTGCAAAGTGCAGAAGGTTTAACCCATGGTGCAACTATGTATATCACGCTCGAGCCATGTTGCCACTTTGGAGTTACAGGACCATGTACTGCGGAAATCATAAGAGCTGGAATAAAAAGGGTAGTAATTGCAACTATTGACCCAGATAGCAGAGTTTCAGGTGGAGGCATTAAAGCTCTGAAAGAAGCAGGAATTGAAGTTGAGCAAGGTATTATGCAAAAAGAGGCAGAAGAACTGAATGTCGGTTTTTTCACCACTAAAGAATTTCATAGACCATTTATAGCTTGCAAAATTGCAACAACTCTTGACGGAAAAATCGCAACATTTACAGGCGATAGCAAATGGATAACAAGTGAAGATACGAGAAATTGGGTGCATGAGCTCAGAGCAAAATATGATGCAATTATGATTGGTAGCAACACCCTCATTAATGACGATCCACTCTTAACTTGCAGATTACCAGAACTCGGAAGTAGATCGCCAATAAGGCTAATTATAGATAGCCAGGAAAAATTGCAGGAAGAGCATAATATTGCAAAGACTGCAGATAAAGTAATAACTTGGGTGATTACAAACAGAGAAATAGAGAGAAAAATAAAAAACATTAATTATTTGATAGTCAATTCAAATCACAAACCTCCTGTTATTCCAGATGTCACCCCAACACACTCTCCTGTCATTCTAACGCCTTCTCCTGTCATCCCAGTGCCCAGACACTGGGATCCAGAAAACTTCAAGCAATTGCATAATGAAAACTGGATTCCAGCGTCACGCGCTGGAATGACATCGGAGCCTGACATTATCGATAAAGTCTGCCTAAAAGACATGGCATCAAAACTTGTTTCAGAAATTGGCATAACAAGGTTATTAGTTGAAGGTGGAGGAGTGTTAATCACAGAGCTACTGAAGCATAGTTTAATCGACAGGCTGATAATCTGCCGTAGTGGTAAAATTTTAGGTAATGATGCCATCCCCTTTATAGGGAATTTAGGAATTCAATCTATTAACAAATGTTACCAGTTCAAAAAAACAGAAATAATAGAGTTTAGTAAGGATATAGTTGAGATGTGGGATAGATTATTGTAACCTTTACGTATTCAAATAAAAGAAGAAAAAAAGAGGTAGAAATGGCTCTACCTCTTGTGCTATTTAGCTAGATTGAGCTACGTATTTCGTATTAAGTAGTTCAGTAATTGTAGAACTTTGTAAGATATTAGGCATAAATCCTTCAACTTTTCCTTTCAAAGCTTCGTCAGAAAATTCTTCACCTTTGTCTCCTTGCTCGCCCTTGTCACCTTTGTCTCCTTGCTCGCCCTTGTCACCTTTGTCTCCTTTTTCACCCTTCTCACCTTTAGTAGCATTCATTTGCTGATATGAAGCATAAGCTGCTGCGGCAAAATATACAGCTGCAATAAATAGAACTGCAATTCCAGCAGGGCTAGCAACAAGTGCTAAAGATGCAGGGCCAGCAATTACTTTAGTAGCAATTAATATTGCTGCTATTGCTCCCGCTAAAGATGCAAATGCAACTGTACCTTCAATACTCATTTTTGTTATATGTGCAGTGTTTTCCCACTTCAATATAGTTTGATCTTTATTCATAATAGTTCCCTTAAAATAAGCCTAATAAAAAGATTAAGTATGTGTTAATAATGCATGTTTGTCAAGCCATCTTTTACATTATCATTTAAAACATATATTTCAAGCTACTTCCTAAACTGTTATCAGTTGTATATAATTAAACGTATGATACACGGCTGGCTGAATCTTAATAAACTAATAGGAATTAGCTCTGCACAGGCTGTAGCCCGAGTCAAAGGGATTTTTGGGATAAAAAAAGCTGGTCATCTGGGAACACTTGATCCTTTAGCTTCAGGTGTGTTGCCAATTGCTCTTGGCGAGGCAACAAAAACTATACCGTATTTATCTTGTGACTTAAAGGCATACGATTTTACAATAAAATGGGGCGAACAAAGAACAACGGATGATTTGGGTGGTGATATCATTAGAACTAGCGATATAAAACCCGAATATAATCAAATAAATTGTGCAATTAAAAATTTTATTGGTGAGATCAAGCAGACTCCTCCTCAATTTTCAGCAATAAAAATTAAAGGAGCAAGGGCGTATAAATTGGCAAGAAGTGGGCAAAAGGTAAATATAAAACCCCGACAAGTCAAAATACATGAGCTGAAATTGATATCTGTGGACACCATAAATAATAGTGCAAATTTTTCTATGATGTGCGGTAGTGGTGTATATGTGAGATCAATTGCTCGGGATCTTGGCATTGCATTAAATTGTTTTGGACACATTACGAAATTAAGAAGAACTATGGTAGGTGACTTTAGAGAAAACGAATCAGTGACAATTGAACAGCTCGCTGAAAGAAACACAATAACTTACTCTCCGATAACAAAAGGTGATACTGGAGTAATAGAAGGTACAGGGAGTAATGCAAAAAGTTTCATCATTCCCATTGAATCGGCTTTAAAATCGATGTTCAAAATTGAAATTTCCCCAGAAGATGCGGGGAAAATCAGAAAAGGTCAGGAAGTTGTATTAAATAACTTGCGTAATTTAAAGAATTATGATATTTGTTGTACGATAGTGGGTAGTGTACCTATTGCAATCTGCAGTTTTATTTATGGTTGTGTGAAACCTATTCGTGTTTTTAATATTTAAAATGAGGTTTAGATGTCGATAACATCCGAAAAGAAAAAGAGTTTGATAAATATATATGCGATTAAAGAGGATGATACAGGTTCATCTTTTGTACAATGTGCAATTTTGACCGAGAGGATCAGTAACTTAACTGAGCATTTTAAAGTGCACAAGCATGACCATCACTCTAAGCGTGGTTTACTTATATTGATAGGTAGAAGACGCAAGCACTTAAATTATATAAAGCGTAAATTTGGTAATGAAGCCTACCAGGAATTAATAGAGAAGTTAGGCATTAGAAAATAATCGAGGAATTTAGTATGTTTAAAATTATAAAAAAATCTATAGAGTGGGGTGGTCGTGCCTTATCTTTAGAAACAGGAAAAATAGCACGCCAAGCTCATGGTTCAGTAGTTGTAAATTACGGTGATACTTCTGTTTTAGTAACTGTTGTACGTAAAAAGAAGGAAGAAAGCGTTGATTTCCTACCTTTAAATGTGCAGTTTATCGCAAAAAGCTATGCCATGGGTAAGATCCCTGGTGGTTTTTTTAAAAGAGAAGGCAAGCCATCTGATAGAGAAACTTTAATCTCAAGAGTAATAGATAGGAGTGTAAGGCCACTCTTTCCAGAAGGATTTCATGATGAAATTAGTGTGGTGTGTAATCTATTAACTTATGATACAGTCAATCCTCCTGAAGTGCCAGCATTGATTGGTGCTGTTGCAGCTCTTGCGGTTTCTGGTGTTCCTTTTCACTTTACTATAGCTGGAGTGATAGTTGGTTGTGATGAAAATAATAACTATATACTCAACCCTTCTGTTCAAGAGATGAAAGCAAGCAGCTTGGATCTGTTTTTGTCTGGTGATGAAAATTCGATTTTAATGGTTGAGTCAGAAGTGAAAGAGCTCTCTGAAGAAAATGTTTTTAATGCAATAAAATTTGGCCATGAACACCTTAAACCTGTCATTAAGCTCATAAAAGAGTTTGCTGATACAGTTGGCAATAAGCCTGAAAGCTTTGCTCCTGTTGATACATCAGATATAACACAAGAGCTCGAAAAATACGGTAAAGATTTTGAAAAAGCATATTCGCAAACAGTAAAACAAGAGCGAGTTCAAGCTCTAGAAGCGGTCAGAGAGAATATATTGAATACTCTTAAAGAGACTGGAAAAGATGAAAAGTTAATTACGTATGCAGTAAAAAACTTTGAAAGATCTTTAGTACGTGAAATAATTAGGAAGAAAGGTGTAAGGATAGACGGTCGTAAGCATGATGAGATACGTCAGATAGAAGTTGAAGTTGATATTCTGTCCAGAACTCACGGTTCTGCGCTGTTTACAAGAGGCAACACTCAGGCATTGGTTGTTACTGCTCTTGGTACTACTCAAGATGAGCAAATTGTGGATGATATTGAAGGGGATAGACGTGAGCATTTCATGTTGCATTATAACTTTCCCTCATTTGCTGTTGGAGAAACTTCTGCTGCACGTGCACCAGGAAGAAGAGAAATCGGTCATGGCAAACTTGCTTGGAAAGCAATTCATCCTGTTTTACCCGATAAATCTGAATTTCCTTATACAATAAGAGTAGTATCCGAAATTTTGGAGTCTGATGGTTCTTCTTCTATGGCAACAGTTTGTGGGACTTCTCTTGCTTTAATGGATACGGGTGTGCCAATAAAGGCCCCTGTTGCTGGAGTTGCTATGGGCCTTATTAAAGATAAAGACGAGTATGTGATACTTTCCGATATATTGGGTGATGAAGATTATCTTGGTGATATGGACTTTAAAGTAGCAGGAACTAGTGAAGGGGTTACGGCACTACAAATGGATATGAAAATTTCTGGTATAAGCTTTGAAATTGTTGAAAAATCTTTAGAACAGGCAAAAGCTGGAAGATTACATATTTTAGAAAAAATGAATGCAGTGATTTCAGAACACAGTGATGACGTCAAAGACCATGCACCAAGGATGTTATCATTTTACATAGATAAAGACAAAATTTCTGCAGCTATTGGTGCTAAAGGAAAAAATATACGCAGTGTGTGTGAAAGAAGTAATGCAAAAATTGAAATAGGAGATGATGGTAAAGTTTCTGTTTTTGCCACGAGTGGCACTGAAGCTGAAATTGCAAAGAGTATGATGATTGATTCAATAACAGAACTAGAACAAGGTTCTATAGTTGATGTCAAAGTTGTAAAAATAGAGAAGTCTATTGTAGAGCTTGAATTTCTTAATGGCAGAAAAGGAAAAATGCACATAAGTGAAGTAGCTAATGAACACATAGATTCTATAGAGAGCATACTTAAACAAGATGATACTTTCAAAGCACTAGTAATTGACTTCGAAAAAGGTGGATGTCCAAAGTTGTCAAGACGTCGAGTTGATCAAGAGACGGGAGAGTTTTTTGAAGGTGAGCTTTACAACGAGGAAAGGAAAGATGGTCCAAATGACAGGGATAATTATTACAATAATTCATTTAATAGAAAACCTGGAGGAAGTTACCATAAGAAGCCTTCTCGTCCTCGTTCTGGTTTCAGCAACAGAAATAAGCCGAAATTTGGTAATAATGATTCATCATCAGGCTTTTATTAAAAGTAAACTTCTTGCGTTACCTCTTGTCATCCAAGTAGCTTGACTACTTGGACCAGAGACTTTTTCAAATTGGTAGATAATAGAAATAATTTGTGTTAACTAGCTAAAGATCTTAGGTTTGCCAA
The DNA here is from genome assembly GCF_964026865.1 of Wolbachia endosymbiont (group A) of Clivina fossor. NCBI lineage: Bacteria > Pseudomonadati > Pseudomonadota > Alphaproteobacteria > Rickettsiales > Anaplasmataceae > Wolbachia > Wolbachia endosymbiont (group A) of Clivina fossor. Next base: position 1,378,625 of record NZ_OZ034707.1, read on the forward strand.
CATTCCGCTACGTGTTAGCGGCTGAGATACCGCGAATGAATCGCGGTATGACGTAGGGCTGCACTAGCTATATAGGATTACCACGATGGATTTTTAAGATCATTTACGGCCTTCTTAATATCTTCAGCCTTGAATATCGCCGATCCCGCAACTAAAATATCAGCACCTGCTTTTATTATATCAGCTGCGTTAGAAAAGTTAATTCCACCATCTACTGAAATTTGTGTTTTAAGATTACGCTCCTGTATCATTTTTTTTATAGTAGATATCTTGTTCAACTGTGAATGAATAAATTCCTGCCCTCCAAAGCCAGGGTTGACTGTCATAATCAGCACAATATCTAGCTCATGTATTATGTATTCAAGCACACTTGGGGAAGTTGAAGGAACAATTGAGACTCCAGCTTGAATCGTTTTTTTTGCGTCGTTTACATTTTTGTATGACTTTATCTTTCTTATCAACCTCTCAAGGTGTATCTCTGCTTCTGCATGTACAGTGATAATATCAGCACCAGCATTTATAAAGCTTTCAATGTGGTTACCAGGAGATTTGACCATTAAATGCACATCAAAAGGAAGATTGCTATATTTACGTATTGCAGAGACAACGCTAGGACCAATTGTAATATTTGGAACGAAATTCCCATCCATAACGTCTATGTGTATGTAATCTACACCTAAATCGCTAATTTTTCTTACTTCTTCTCCTAATTTTGCAAAGTCTGCTGAAAGTATAGAAGGTGCAATTTTAATACTCATGAGCTGTTTTTTACTAAAAAATAACTTATTTTTAAGACTCTGTCACCCTAATACTATTTGCATCATCTGAGTAGCTATAGGAACTGGATACCGATATCGGCGATGGTTTATGCCTATTTAACTAGATCTTAAATTAGATAAAAAAAGGTAGTCTTGATAAAACTTATTTACAACAAGTTTTTTTACATTTGGATTTTCTGTTTGTTCTTTTTTGTACCCTAATTTATAGCTTATTGAATCCTTGTATGAACTGATCGTTTTGTATGCTTTGTTCATCTCTCTAGGAAAGATGCCATTAGCAATTACGACGCATAACCCTGTAGCTGTTGCAAAAGCTAGAGTGGTAAATGCTAGATTTTGTAAAAAATTCCTTCCACTAATTTTTTTTTCCTGTATATTAGCAGAGTGCGATTTGTTTGACGCTTCTTCTAGATGTTCATGCCATATATGATTGCAGTTCATACACTTTACCTTTCTTCCAAATGCACCAATTTGCTCAGAAGATACTAAGTAAGTTTTAGTACAACTATTACATTGTATTTTCATAGCACTTACATATAAAGTGGTAACAAGCTCAAATGATACAGAGCTATAAATTTAATATTAATATATATAACAAATGGAAGGTTTGCAACTAAAAAAAACACAAAGTGAGATAGAAAATATTTGGAAAAATAGAGAAAAATTTAATAACTGTAACCTAAAGGAAACAGCAAGAATAGCAATTAAAGAGGTAATTGAGCTCCTTGATAGTGGCAAAATTAGAGTAGCAGAAAAGCTATCAAGTGGAGAATGGGTAGTACATAAGTGGATAAAGCAGGCAATATTATTACATTTTCTCACTGAAGAAAACAAAATAATAGACAATACCAATTGCTGGTTTGACAAGATCGGTAACAAATTTAGTGAATGGAATGAGGAGAAATTTCGCCAGTTAAAAATTAGAGCAGTTCCTGGGTGTTTTGTCCGCCGATCTGCTTATATAGGTACAAATGTTGTTCTAATGCCAAGTTTTATCAACGTTGGTGCATATGTTGATTCAGGAACAATGATAGATATCTGGTCAACGATTGGTAGCTGTGCGCAAATAGGAAAAAACTGCCATATTTCCGGTGGAGTGGGAATAGGTGGAGTCCTTGAGCCTATTCAAGCTTCACCTGTCATTATAGAAGATAATTGCTTTATTGGAGCACGTAGCGAGGTAGCCGAGGGTGTGGTAGTGAGAGAAGGATCAGTCCTTGGCATGGGTGTGTTTATTGGAGCATCAACAAAGATTATTGATAGAGAAACTAGCGAGGTATTTTATGGCGAAGTGCCACCTTATTCTGTAGTGGTACCAGGGTCTATTCCATCTAAAAATAACATTTCAACCTATTGTGCAGTTATAGTAAAAAAAGTGGATGAAAAGACGAGATCGAAAACCTCTATAAATGAAATATTGAGGGATTAAACTATCTCACTGCTTGTCGTCACTTTTTTTATCATTATTACTAACCACAGTAATGGCATACGCACATAACTCTGAGAAAGAGACTCCATTTTCTTGAGATAGTTTATATAATTTTTGTAGACTTTCTTTTACTTTATTAGGGATATTCCCTCCACGTTCTTTTACAAGCCAGGAATCTTGATGATGAATTGGATGAGCATCACTTTTTGGATTTCCTATATATATTGCAAAAGGTGAACTTTGTCCTTTGAAGTCACATTGTACAGTAAATTTTTTTATAGATTCAGCCATCTAAAGACCTCTACTTTTCTTTTTGGTCGATTTTATAGCAGGTGGAAGAGGTGGTTTCTTTATAAAATCTTGTCTATTGACAACACTTTCTTTACCTTTCAAAGCTCGGCGAACATCAGCTCTGCTTAATTGCGACTCTTTTGCTACCTTCATTCCATGCTTTGCCATAATATTAGCATATGCTAGTACTTTTTTTACCAATGCTAGATCACCATCTAGCATTTGAACTAGCACTTGAAACACTTCCGCTAAAGTTAGTCCATCAGCATTTATAACCTTGTTTTCTATAAAATTGACAGCTTCTTCAAATTTGTATTCAATACTATCATCTTGAGGTATAAGGGCAACATAATCGGTGTTTTTGTCGTCCATAACTGAAGCACTATTACTCACAAACTTAAGTTTATACTATATATATAAATACTCTACTATTTTATATTATGGTACGCTATAGTTAAACATTTATTAATAACATGCTCACTTATATACACGAATTAATTGACAAAAGTCAAGGATCAATATCCATCAGTGATTTCATGAATGCCGTTTTGTACCATGAAAAATACGGCTATTATACGAGTAGATTACCACTTGGTAAGGATGGTGATTTTACTACTGCACCTGAGATCAGCCAATTATTTGGTGAAGTAATTGCAGTTTGGATAATGCATACATGGGAAAAATTAGGAAAGCCATCAAAATTTTCTCTAGTTGAACTTGGGCCAGGCAAAGGAACACTCATTCACGATATAATAAGAGTCACTAAAAAATACAGCAGCTTTTTTAATTCAATGTTGATCCACTTAGTTGAAATAAGCCCTACTTTACGGAAGATACAAAAGGAAAAATTAAAAGGCTTAGGTGTTAATTGGCACAAAGATATTGACAACCTACCAGAACAACCAACCATTTTTTTAGCAAATGAGTTCTTTGACGCTCTTCCGATAGATCAGTTTGTATATCGTGATGAGGGGTGGTATGAAAATATGGTGACAAAACAAGATGATGGCAGTCTCTTGGTGTCATGCCAGTGCGTGACACTGGCATCCAGAAAAAAAGAATCATGGATTCCAGTGTCAGCTACTTGCATGACAGGGGGTTTCGATGGTGCAGTGGTGGAAATATGTTCAACTGGGGTTGAAATATTAAAAAAACTTGAGAAGAAGATACATAATAATAAAGGAGCTGCTTTGATTATAGATTACGGTTATGTATACCCCGCATATAAGAGCACTTTGCAATCGATAAAACAACATAAGTATGCTAATTTTCTTGAGAATGTTGGTAATAGTGATATTACTGCACTTGTGAACTTTCAAGCATTAAAAGATTCATTAAAACACGTAGATTGCGAGATTTTAACTCAAAGAGAATTTTTGTATCTTTTTGGCATAAAAGAAAGAACCCAGGCTTTAATGAAAAGCGCAAGTGATGAACAAAAGAATAGGATCTTTAGTGAATTCTTAAGGTTGACTGAAAATATGGGCACTCTTTTTAAAGCAATGCTATTGATAGCATAGCTAAAATAATTTATGTTATTGGGAATGTTGTAACAAAATTAGGTATATTGGTACATACCTAAGTGGGGTAAAAGGAGGCTGACATAGCGGGTTTTATACTATTCTAGAAGTAATATGCGGAAAAGGGGGGATTCGAACCCCCGACATATTTTCATATGTGCACGCTTTCCAAGCGTGTGCTTTAGACCACTCAGCCACCTTTCCATGCATATTCATAATATTGAAAATTGTGCTGCTAAACAATATAAAAACCTGGTATATAGGGTTCACCACGAAAATTTACAGTATTGTTAAACTTGCTTCTGCAAGTTGGAAATGTTTTATCGCAACCTGCGAGTATTGAATATTTATCTCCAGCAAAAATTTGGTATGAAGGCGAAGTAAACAATGTAACTACTTTATTTTTATATTCTTTTACTATACCTTCAAATGCTGTTGAGCCAAAGAATTTCACTACTCCGTGCTTATAATATTCATCACTCTCAGTTAAATTCGTGTCTTCAAATCTTCTTTCGTCTATTACTTTAGTGATTGTACTTATTTTACTAAATTTTTTAGTATCGGCTTTGCATTTATCATCGCAAAATTGTGCTCTGCATGCAGGAGAGTATAATTCTGCTATGCTTCTCTCAAGCTTTGCTGAGAGCCCTCTAATTTCAACAATAAATCTTCCACTACTTAATGTCACTTTACCAAAAGTTCCTGAATGTAGATTCATTGTTCCCTGGGTCAAGTCTTTATAATTCACAAGAAATATTTCAATATTTGCAAAGTCGTACTTTCCTGATAAAACATCTTCTTCTTTAATATCACCACTATTTAATATCCCTTCAATTTCTAGATTATCAGTTTTTAAATCGCTGTTTAATATTATACTACTGGCTGTAAATCCACTTGAAGATTTATAGAGTATATTATTAATATTTAAATCTTCATCATAGTCAGTGAATCCCATTACTTCTCCACCTGCGAGCTTTAATTTCCAGCACGTAGCGGTGGTAAGTAATTCTCCAGCTAAATGATTTTTTAGTGTGGTTTGCATAGGGGCCTCCTGTTTAATTGATTGAATTTGAAAGTAGCTATACGGCTAGTAGATAAGCCAGTGTGTTCTTTTCCCGTCATCTGAGTAGCTATAGAGTGTCATTCCAGTAACCATAGGGTGTCATTCCAGTAACCATAGGGTGTCATCCCAGTAACCATAGGGTGTCATCCCAGTGCGTGACACTGGGATCTAATTTTACCTGACTATGTTATCATATAAATCTACCCAATTTGGATTTTCTTTTTCGATCAAATCAGTCTTCCATTTTCTTTTCCAACTTTTTAACAGTCTTTCTCTATTAAGAGCTGAATTTATATCTTGAAATTCTTCAAAATGAACTAATTTATGTACATTGTATTTTGATGTAAAGCCAGAAATAACTTTACTCTTATGTTCCCAGATTCGTTTAATCAGATTTGATGTTATACCTGTATATAAAGTTCGATTATTCTTGCTTGCAAGTATGTAAACGTAATAATTTTGCATATAACTTAGATCCCAGTGTCACGCACTGGGATGACAGGAGAGAGGACACTATATGTTTATTTGATTGACAAATAAACACTAACAAATAAGATACACACCACATTAAATTGTGGTGTGTACTAGCTGGTTAGAAAGAAAACTTCACACCAGTAAGAAGGAGAATTCCTTGGTTAGAAGGTGCCTCTTCTGTGGTACTACCTGCTTTTGTAATCTTATGATTTGCGTTTTGTTTCTCGTTAGTCATAAAATAATGGAGAGCTGCGTAAGGAACAAATTTGCTCTTACTGCAAGCAGGAGAAAGATCATATTGAACGCCAAGTGCACCATCATGAAGCATATCTCCATCATTCATTCTGCTACCAAAGTACGTCAAACTTGTGTAGATATTCTCATATTGATAGCCAGCTCCTACAGTCCAATACATGGTGTCCATACTATCTTCACCAAATTGAGCTTTCAGCCCTTCCATTCTTTTGTTAGCATCAGGAAGCAGTTCATATTTTTCAATTTTATTATTAGCATCTTTTGTCAGTATTTCAATACCTTTTGGTTGACCAGATTTACCCAAATATGCAAAAGAAGCGGCAAATTTTACGCCTTGGTCTTCATTAATCTTATAATCAGCGCTTACACCCAAATTAACACCCATAAGGTCATTGTACTCTACAAATTCCTTATAAAGATGCTTATCTTTACTTGGTTTTTTCGCTTGACCATACTCACCAACTGCAGAAGTTTTAACTTTCACCTTATATTTATCAAAGTCATATTCATATGATGCACCAGCACTTATTATGTGCTCATAGTCTGGACCGACATGTTTTATCTCTTCCTTATGTTTTATTTTATCATTATCTGTACTATCCTTGAAAGGAACTGTTTCTTTTACAGTAAACAAGCTACTATCATAACGAGGTGAGTAGCTGATACCAAATCTTGCGCCCATATAATTTGGTGAGTAGTAAGCAACTCTAAATGGCAGTGTAGTCATAACATCTTTGTTGTATTTCCCTGCCATGCGGAAAGAGAATTTTTCACTTTCACTCGAAAAACTTTCAGTGTAAAGACGTGGTGTTACATAAAATGGAAAGCTCGCAGCGCTTCCTTCTAAGTTCACTTTTCTGAACCAGTCACTATCTGCAGCTCCGTCAACAGTTGCAATTCTTGTTGCATCAAGTCTCATCAGAGCCTCAGGACCAAATTGATAACCAAGCTTTAGATCACCATGTTTTGAATTTAAAAATACATGTGCACTCCTGCTCCTTGCAGCGTAAACACCCTGTGAAGCCCCTTTGCCTTCTGTAACTGGGACGTGAAATTGCACGTCAGCACCATAAAGAAGACCTAAATCTTCATTTTTATTTTCTGCTCTGAGGTGTAATATCGTATCAGCAGTCATACCCATATCGTTGCTGTAATCACCAATATTTCCTATTCCACTAGGGAATACGGGATTTGCTCCTTGTATCCTATCCTGAGGGGCAGTATAATACTCTATAGATCTGTTTGGCATAACGTTGTAACGTTTATACTCTTCACCACTTGGCCCTGCTTTGCCATAGCTTTGAGCATCAACAACACCACCAAAAGTTATTCTTAAGCCATCTTTTCCTTGGTTGGTGTCGATAATATCAACTCCACCAACTGAAACAACAGGACTTGCCTTACCTTTTTCCTCTGTATTTTTGTTAACAATTTTTACATCCTTCTTTACATCTTTAGCTTTAATTTTAGCATTCTTAGTTTTAGAAGCCTTAGTTTTTGAAACTTTACCTTTTTCTATATTAGAATTCTTAGCATTTAGAGCTTTCGCTTTTGAATCCTCTATAAGCTTTGCTTTTTTCTCATTTGCTAGCCTGATCTCCTCTTTTTTCTTAAGCTCTTCAGCTTTTTTTCTTGGATCAGCATTACATATTCTGTCCATCTTTTCTTTCAGTTTTTTATTTGATGTTTTCATAACTTCTGTTTTTCCAGAAGTTTTTGTGCTCTCTTGCTTTTTTATTTCCTTCATACTCTCATCAGGAAAGTCAGCTGCAAAACTGCTGAAAGAACATAAAGTTAATAAAGAAACTAGAGCAGTTCTAGTATAAATAGATTTTTTCATGAAGTGCCCCCAAAAAATTTCGAAATCATTGTCTTAAATGTAAATATATAAAAATGTTGAAAATTCAACTTAAAGCAATCTTATAGCGAAAACAAAAGTAAAGTGCAACACCTTAAAAACAACTTTTTTAATATGCCTAACGTTTATATTAACCAAAATTTAGCACAAAGGTTAATATTTTTTGCTTGCTGGTGCATTATAACTCTACTATTTATTCTATGGAAGTAAAATTTTTTTATTCTAGCAATAGAAAGATTATAGAAAATACTATTGACAATAATATCAATCTACATTATAGTTAAATAAATTGTTTAGCTGATAGTAGATTGAGGTAGTTATGGATTTTAGTTTTTTACGCAATTGGTTTAGCACCACAGGTACTAGTGCAAGTAGTATAGATTCACAATTAGGTGATGTTGAACAATCAAGCTCCATCTTAGCAGATAACGGCAAATATAAGGTGGATGATGAGTTTGAGATCATTGAAGATTATGAATTTATAAATCCTGCTGATCCAAATGAACCACATTCTTTACCTTCTGCTTACCAGATAGATGAAAGTATCGCAGAAATTGCAGGGTTTGATAAGGAGAAATTATTGGAAATGAGTAATTTCTGTAAAATAAGCTATGGTGATAGTGACGATAAGTTAGATGAAAAAAAACATCATATATTAACTTGTAAAAATGTAAGTGAGGAAGATTTCATAGCTATTGAAGCAGATGGAAGAATGCACAAAGAAACTAATCCTTCTGAGGATATTATTTTTGAATTTAAAAAAATGTATAAAACTAGAGCTGAACTTTTTAGCGAAGGTTATAAAATCATTCCATTTGGTAATAGTTTCGAAGAAGATGCTGGGTATGTTTTCATAAAAGGTGAAGAAATAACAATAGCTTACCACGGTACTCGTGGCTTAAATGATGCAATCACTGATCTAAATGCATCTTTTACTACTTCAGAACTTTTACCTGACGGTGGAAGAATTCATCGTGGTTTTTATAATTCATTTACAGATTCATGGCCTAATCTTTATGGCATTTTGAAATCTCATGCTGAAAAACAAGGATCAGAAATCAAAGATTTTAAAATCAATCTCACAGGTCACAGTATGGGAGGAGCTATTGCTAAGATAGCTGCTTTATGCCTCAACAAAACAGAAGGCGCTGAAGATGTTCATGTTGCAACTTTTGCTGATCCAAGGGTTTTTGACCTGACTGCCAGTGAAATTTATAATGACGCTCTTCAGGAAAAAACCATAAGGGTCACTCACCATCAGCGAGATCCAGTGCCAGCATTGTGCCCTGGTTCGTTTGGTTATGCTCACGTAGGTGCACAATTAAGAGTATCGACACCAGAAAGATATTCTAGTCTAGTAAGTTATTTGCATGGAATAGATGGTTATCATGAGGCCGTTTATAGGATGGATGAAAGTGATTTTCGATCAAATAATAACGTATCTCTCTTTTACTATCCTGTTAGGATATTAAATCGAATTAACTCTGCAGTTTTAGGTAATGCTCAACATTATGCTGCAAAATTAGGAAGTTATATTCTCGGTGGAACAAATTTTTTTGAGGAAGTAAAAAAGGAATATCAAGATAATAAATTAAAAAATTCTTCTCAGGTTGAACAAGTAGAAGTTGAGCAGATAGCACATGAAAATTCCTCATCTATTCAGATTGAACAAGTAGAAGTTGTGCAAAGCAAGATAGCATATGAGAATTACTTGTCTACTGCAAGGAGTTTATAACTATTACTATGGAGCAATTATTAGATTGCTCCATAACATCTATTCATTTAAATTCAATATAAAAATTTCCACCACAAGTTATTTGCCATTCTTCTTTAAATTTCTTTAGGTATTCTTTTTTTTCGCACTCTAAAAGCAGCTCTTCCACGCTTTTGTTGTAGCTTTCAGTAGTGATCCTTCCCTGATGATGCATGAACCTTAAGTAAATCAAATAAGTATTAACCACATCTGTTTCACAATAATCTCGAATCTCTTGTATCTTGCCGCTATCGTATAAGCCCATAACTTGTGACCCATCAACTCCAATCTTACCAGGAAGATTAAACGCTGCACAAACTTCGTTCATTTTTACTCTTGCAGAGGCTCCAAAATCAGAGAGGGTTTCAAGTAAGTCACAATGCCAATCACTACTATATCTCTGATTGTAACTATTCCACTTATCACCAGCTTTATGAAAGTATTCTGCTTGAATGCCATGGACCATAGCACGATACTTCAGTACTGGTATATCAAAAGTGCGTCCGTTGAACGAAACTAATCTTGGCTTTTTCTCTGATATGTAGTTAAAAAATCCTTTCACTAGCTCCTTTTCACTGGAATTTAGTGTGCCTCCAGATCTTATTTCTTGCAGTGTGAACACCTCATAACCGCTCTGGTGGCTTATATTGCAAAGTAAAAAACTGATAACTACAATTTTGTGGAAGGGCTGACGCAGAAAAGAGTTTTGCCCGTTTGTTATTTCCAGGTGGTATTTTGTTAATGCATCCCTTTTCTCTTCTACACTACTATCATCACTAATATTGAGTAAATTTTTGCAGGAATTTACATCTGGTATAGTTTCAATATCAAATACTAACAAAGAATTAAGCATTGCCTATATACTCCTCAGGACAGTCGATCCAAGGTCGCACTTTCACAAATAAAAAGAGGTGTACCTTGCACTCAAATAATTTTTCTAGTTCATCACGTGCTTCGATATTAATTTTTTTAATATTACTGCCACCTTTCCCTAGCACTATTTTTTTATGACTATCTTTCAACACGAATACAATCTGTTTGATGACTAAACTCTTATCTTTTTTTTCCTCAAATTGTTCAGTTATAACAGCTGTAGAGTATGGCAATTCTTCACGCAAGTTCAAGAATAATTTTTCTCTTGTAATTTCTGCTGATAAAAAATTTGTCGAGGAATCGGTTATTTGATCTTCTTCATAAAACCAAGGGCTCACCGGTGCAACTTCAGACAAGTAATTCATTAAATCAGAAAGTCCATCATTCTTTAATGCTGATATCGTAAAAACTTTTTCAAATTTATAAAGCAAATTCAGATGCTCATGCGCCATCTTGAGTTCTGGCCTTTTTACCAAATCAGTTTTATTGATAACCAAAATGCATCTGCCTTTTGTGCGCTGCAGCCGCGTAAATATAGTCTTAATTCTTTCTATATTTTTCAAATAATTGCTTACATCAACAAGTAACAAAGTGATGTCATCACCCTTGATTGCTGACCATGCAGATTTGACTAAAGCTTTTTCAAGTTTTGTTTCTGCTGAGAAAATTCCTGGGGAGTCAGTAAAGACAATTTGTGTGTTGTTGCATGTTGCAATACCCCTTATTTGCGTCCTTGTTGTTTGCACTTTGGGTGTAACAATTGCAATTTTCTTGCCTATGATGTTGTTAATTAATGTAGACTTCCCAGCATTTGGTAAGCCAGCTATGGTTACAAATAAGCACTTTTGTTCTTTCACAAAGGAAATTATAAAGAAAACTGGATGCCAGTGTCAAGCACTGGAATGACAAGTTCTCGGCAACCCCTACGTCATACCGTCACGGTATCTCTAGATCCCGCTAACACGTAGCGGAATGACAGCAATCCTACGTCATACCGCCGCGAACCGTCATACCGTGATTTATTCACGGTATCTCATCCGCTAACAAGCAGCGGGATGACAGCAATCCTACGTCATACCGCCGTGGTATCTCTTAGCATAGATCCCGCTAACACGTAGCGGGATGACGATTGTCAGGGTGTCATCCCAGCGCCCCTATGATGTCATCCCAGCGCCCCTATGATGTCATTCCAGTGCCCCTATGATGTCATCCCAGTGCCCAGACACTGGGATCTAGTTTTCCATAAATGGTGCATTTTAACATAACTTTTATACTTGATAAAATTCCTGGATTCCAGCATCAAGTGCTGGAATGACACCTCTCTTTGAGCTATAAACATTAAGAAATTTACCAAATGAAAAAAAAGGCAAAAGAAGCCCCGAGTAGCGAGTTTTGACTCTATATTACTGTAAGTGGCGCTGTAATAATGTGCTGACGCTTAGTTTAAGCGCGGTTTGGCTGAATGTAGAAAAAATTTAAAAGACATGCAGCCGCTATAATTTTATGTAATCCGCCAATAAATACCCTGAGTTTTTTACTGAATTTTGTCATTGAGCCTGCAGGTCAAAAACAAGTTTTGAGTCATAAATACCCTTATTGTCATAATAAGGGCGCTGGCGAAATATGTCAAGGGATTTTTGACGAAATGATTTTGAAAGTAAAGAGCGGGAGAAGGGGTTCGAACCCTCGACCTCAACCTTGGCAAGGTTGCGCTCTACCAACTGAGCTACTCCCGCAATTAAATTAACCTAAATTTACTTAATTATAGGCATATACAGCGATTTGTAAACCCCGTGTACACGAAAAATGTGAGAGCCCATAAATTTGCGTGGTTCCTTCTATGATCTTTTCGTATACTTAAGGCTCATTTTTGATTATCATAGGTTTTCAATTGTGCCAAAAAATGTATTAATTTTATGGGAATATTTTTATATAAAGACGACTTGCCAGCTAGTTCAATACCAGATGATATAAGGTCTATAGCTGTTGATACCGAGGCAATGGGGCTACTTCATAGCAGAGATAGATTATGCCTTGTGCAGCTCTCTTTTAATGATGGCAACGTTCACTTAGTTCAACTCAAGAACGATTACACAGCGCCAAATTTGAGAAAAATATTAGAGGATAAAAATATAACTAAAATATTTCACTTCGCGCGATTTGATCTGAGCATAATACATTATTACTTGAAAACTTGGGCACTTCCGTGCTATTGCACAAAAATAGCTTCACGGTTAGTTCGCACTTACACAGATAATCATAGCTTAAAAGAATTGTGCTTAGAACTACTTGATACCAAATTAAATAAGCAACAGCAATCTTCTGATTGGGGAAATGAAAATTTGACAGACAAACAAAAAAATTATGCTGCATCTGATGTTTTGTATCTCCATAAGATAAAGGAAAAGCTAGATTTAATGTTGGAACGTGAAAATAGAAAAGAATTGGCCCAAAAGTGCTTTGAATTTCTTCCTACTCGCATTGAGTTAGACTTAATGGGTTGGGAAAACATGGATATCTTTAATCATCAGATATAACCATTTGTGAGAAGTTTTTTGTTTGTGCAAGACACTTTAGGGCAATTTTTCAGAAGAATTTAGTTGATTAACTGTTGATTGATGCGCTATATTTTACAAGCAATCGTTCTAAGTTTAGGTATTTTATGAGTGATGACATTATATCAGTAAATGATCAAAATTTCAAATCTGAAGTCACTGACTATAAAGGGTTTGTTCTGATAGACTTTTGGGCAGAATGGTGTGGGCCATGTAAAAGTCTAATGCCGCGTATTGAACAGTTGGCTAAAGACAGAAAAGGCAAGATTAAGATCTGCAAGTTCGACATAGATGAAGGGACTGAAGTGCCAAGTAAGTATGGAGTGCAATCTATACCCACTTTAATCATATTTCAAGATGGTAAGGAAATTGCACGCAAAATTGGTGCAACAAATGATTTGCTAAGTTGGGTTGATAGTGAAATAAGCTAATAGACAAATTTGCTTTTGTGTGTATTATAAATATTGATAAAAGGGATTGTAGCTCAGTCGGTTAGAGCAGTTCGCTCATAACGAATTGGTCGTAGGTTCGAGTCCTACCAATCCCACCATTGTGTTGATCTTAGCATGATCGTAACAATGAGAAAACTATAGTATATGAATTATATGTTGATATAATAGAGGAAATAATGGAATTTACTAAATCTTTGAATAATAAGTTAGATGAGTTGCACTTACTAAATCATCCATTCTACCAATCATGGAATACAGGAAGCTTAAGCTTGCAAGCTTTACAAACCTATGCTAAAGAATATTATCACCACGTTGCTGCGTTTCCTCGTTATATCAGTGGTATACATTTTTTGTGCCCAGATCTAAAAATGCGACAGGTTTTGCTTGGTAATTTGATAGAAGAAGAACAAGGTGATGAAAATCACCCAGAGTTATGGAAACGTTTTGCTGAAGGGCTTGGTGTAACACGGTCTGATCTCCATAAGGATGCACAGATTAAAGAGACACAGGAGTTAGTTGATGGTTACTTTGATATTGTACGATCAGACTTTGCTTCCGGTTTGGGTGCACTTTATGCTTATGAACGTCAAACTCCAGAGGTTTCTAAGTCTAAAATTGAAGGTTTAAAAAAACACTATTCAATAAGTGATGAGCGTTCTCTTCAATTTTTTACGGTTCATATGCATGCTGATGAATGGCATTCTGAGGAATGTGCAAATCTTATTGCAGACTTAAGCGAAGAAGAGCAAGAGAAAGCCATGCAAGGCGCTAAAAAAGGAGCAAAACTCTTGTGGGGTTTTCTTGACGGGATAATGAACACTAGTGTGTGTCATTAATTGTAAGTAGATTAAACTCAGTGATATTAAAATGCAATGTAATCTTCTTATATCTGACCTGCGGCTTTGGGTTCATTTAGGATGTAGTGCAGAAGAGAAGTTTCATTCTCAATTAGTTAGTGTTAATATTGATTTTACCTTTAAATCCCCCCCTTTAGGACTTACAACTGACCGGCTTGAGGATACTATATGCTACTTGGAGGTAGTTCAGAGTATTCAATCTCTCGTTCAAAGCAAGCAATTCAATTTAATCGAGCACTTAACCCATGATATATACAGAGCCATTAATAATCTTTTGGTGCAAAAAAAACATATTATTTCTTCCATAAGAGTGACTACTCACAAAGTTGCACCACCCGTTCCCGGTGTGCATGGAGGTGTTCTCTTTACTTATTGTAATACATTACAAGAACAGGAAGATAACTAATGATCTATATTTCTATTGGCTCAAATATAGGAAATCGCTTTTCCCATTTACAAAGGGCTGCTCAGTTACTAAAGGAACGCTATTTTAAAGATTTAAAGTCTTCGATCATTCTAGAAACTAAGGCCATTTTACCAAACGGTGCTCCACCTGAGTGGGATAAGCCATTTCTCAACATGATTGTCTATGGAAGTTGTTCTTCTTCTCCCGAAGAGCTATTAAAAGGTCTAAAACAAATTGAGTGTGATATTGGCCGTTCGCAGGTCTATGAAAAGTGGGCACCTCGCGTTATTGATTTGGATATTTTGTTATGGGATGATCTAACGCTCGATACACCCTACCTTAGAATTCCTCACCCAGAATTGATAAACAGACCATTTTTGCTTCACTTGATGGCAATGCTGAACCCTATGGATAATACTCCAATAATCAACAAGACGTTCGGTACTGTTGCTTATGATATCCCTAACATTCAAGATTGTTTTTTAAAGAGTTTTACGCTTTCACCAGAGCTTGTAGGTATTGTCAATATTACTCCTGATTCATTTTCAGATGGTGGTCTTTATTATGATTCAGATCAAGCAACCAAGCAGGCACTGCGGCTGTTATCAGATGGTGCAAGCATAGTTGAACTTGGTGCTCAATCAACAAGACCTGGATCTTTAATGCAGATCCCAGAGGAAGAGTATGCACGTCTAAAGCCAGTACTTGATAATCTTAGCGATTATATGAAAGCTGGCGATATTAAAGTTAGCATTGATAGTTTCTGGCCAGATGTTATTTTGAATGTTTTAAAACACTACAAAATTACCTGGGTAAACGATCAGAAGGAAGCTCTAGATAATAATACCTTAAAAGCAATTGCTAGTAATGGTTGCAGCATCGTTATTATGCATTCACTTTCAATACCACCACATAGAGACAACATTATTCCAGACGACACTGACCCAATTGATATCATAAATAATTGGGCAGAGAAGAGCATTAGCAGGTTACTTACCCTAGGTTTTGATCAAAGCTCGATAATTATTGATCCTGGTATTGGTTTTGGAAAATCTCTATATCAGAATATCTGGCTTTTACGCAATATAGAAGCATTGCAAAGTTTTGGCTGCAAAGTTCTGGTTGGTCATTCTAGAAAGTCATTTATTTCTTCTTTTTCTACAGAACCTGTCTTTAACCGAGATTTAGAAACAATTGCTTTATCATCTGCATTGCACAACAAGGTTGATTTCCTTCGAGTGCATAATGTGCGTGATCACATGCGATTTTTTGTAGCTCAAGCTGCTTTACAGGAATGAAGATTATCGGAATTATGGCTGTTGATCCCAAGGGGGTGATTGGAATAAATAATGGATTGCCCTGGCATTATCCAAGTGAGTTAGATCATTTTCGTCAGGCGACTGACAAACAAGTTATTGTTATGGGAAGAAAAACATTTGAAACAATACCACAAAACATATTAAAGCCTATTGTTTTTTCTCGTAACAAATTAAGTCCTTGTTTTAATAAAGGCATAGAATGCACTATTGTTTCTTCTATGCAAGAGTTCTTGTCAATCCAAGGTAATTGGAGTTACCCTCAAATCTTCATGATTGGTGGAGCACAAATAGCGCACCTTTTTTTGGAGTATGATCTAATTTCAGAGTTTATCATAACAGAAATTCACAGACTTTATAAAGGTGATGTATATTTCAACTTAACACTTCTTGATGGATGGTATAAAACCGCTCTTGCTAAAACAAAAGATTATACTATATGTAGGTTAACACGTGATAAAGATGGAAGAAAAAATTGTGAAGCTCATTAAGTCTCTTAATTGTAAATTATGCCAACTGAAACAACAGGCAAGAGGGCTTTTATGAGAAACTTTTTGATGTAATAGTATGTATGTTAAAGCAATTTATACCCACCGCATTGAATGTGGAGAAGTATTAGAGCAGGTTCTTGATCGCTATGTTTCAGAGTTGCTAAAAGAGGAAGTTGTTCTTGCTATCACATCGAAAATCATTTCCATTTGTCAAAAACAAGTGGTTTGCAAAACTGCTTGTTCTAAAGAAGAGCTAATCAAAAGAGAAGCTGATGCAATTGTTGATATGGCTCACAGTATCTGTTTAACGATTAAAGATAATATCTTAATTCCATCTGCTGGTATTGATGAATCAAATGGTAATGAGGTGTATATTCTATATCCAAAAGATGTTCAGAAAACAGCTCTATCAATATGGAACTATCTCAAGACAAAACACTGCATAAAACATCTTGGTATTTTGATTACAGATAGTAATGTAACACCTATGCGTCGTGGGGTTACGGGCGTTGCTCTTGGTTGGTGTGGATTTGAACCACTTTATTCCTATATAGGCAAGCCAGATCTTTATAATCAATCACTGCAAGTAACACAAGTCAATCTTCTTGATGCACTGGCAACATCTGCTGTTTTAGTTATGGGAGAAGGGGCAGAGCAAACACCAATGGCAATAATTAGTGGTGCACCAAAGGTTCACTTTCTTACTCGTCCGCCAACTACAAAAGAAGAAAAAAGTGTTAAGATATCTATGAAAAAAGATCTTTACTCTCCTCTCCTCATGGGAGCCCGTTGGTTGAAGAATTAAAGAGAAACTTAAAAAATTTGCTATTCCTTTATAAGGAGAAATAGTTAAAGGAATTTACTCTATTTCTCCCTCTTTTTTTATTATTTTTAATCTATAGTTAACGTAAAAGAGATATGCAAGAACTCTATTGATCCATAGTCTGCAAATTATTAATAACACTTACTTTAAAGAACCTTACTTTACGCTGATCTTTGAGCGCTCTTTTGTGGTATTTTGTAAGAGTATAACTTGTGAAATCGTCTTCCCTATAGATTAAAGAGTTACACTGCTTTATATGTGATGCTATCCACTCTGCATAGTCCTGATGATCGGTTGCAATGAATATTTCCCCTGTTATAAGTATTTTTTTTGCTAATAAATTTAAAAATTCCGTATTAATTAATCGTCTTTTATTGTGACTTCTTTTTGGCCATGGATCTGGAAAGAGGATAAAGAATCTTTCAACACTGTTGTCAGGAAAATTTGCAATCAATTCTCTTGCATCTTCTGTCCATATTAAAATGTTTTTTATGTTTTGTATTTCTATGTTTGTTAGCAAGCGAGAAACCCCCTTTAAGTAGGGCTCACATCCTATAAATAATAGATCAGGTTCATTGAGCACCTGGTAAAGCATATTTTCACCGTTGCCAAAGCCTATTTCTACCCATATTCTTTTTCGTGAATTTACAATCTTCTCTATAGATTCCTTGCTGTTTTGAATAGAATATTTTTCCAATATTTCATCAACATCCGGTTTTAACCTGGACCTTCTGGAGAACGATCTAATCCACTTGCTATTCTTAAATAGCATATTCTTGATACATATATAATTTTCTCACTATATTTTATATAGCTTAAACAATTCTCGAAATGAATTAACGAAAAATTACTTGTCAATAATTATTAATATTATATAATATATGAGTTCTAATAAAGTTTAAATTAAAGGTCACATTGCATGAATAATAATGATCCAGTTGTAAATCTACCGGTTACTATCAGAAAGCTATCATCAAACAAGTTTATAGAAGAGATATGTCAAGGCCAATTTGAGGATCAAGATAATGCCTTGTTTGAAGATTCTTTTGTTAACAAAATTAAAGAAGGAGATGTGGTAGAAGGTGTAATTACAAGAATAAACCCTAACGACGTTGTGGTTGATATTGGTTTAAAGTCTGACGGGAGAATTCTGATCAAGGAACTCGGTTGTAATGATGAGATCATTATTGGCTCGAAAATTAGAGTTTATGTGGAAAGAATTGAAGATTATCATGGTAATGTTGTTCTTAGCCGTGAAAAAGCAATTAGAGACGAGAAATGGAATAAGTTGGAAGAAGATACAGTTACAAGAGCTGAAGTAAGCGGAGTTATTAAACGCTCAATTAAATGTGGTTTTATTGTTGATCTTGGTGACGGAATAAGCGCTTTTTTACCGCTGAGTCATGTGGATTTGAAGCAAGTAAAAGACGCGAAGCACCTTATTGAAACTGAACAAAAGTTCATCGTGCTTAAAATGGATAAGAAGCAAGGTAATATTGTAGTATCAAGAAAGCTGGTGTTAGAAAAATTGCACGCTGGTGAAAAAATTAAATTTTTAGAATCTTTAAATGAAGGCGATATAATAGAAGGAAAAATAAAAAGCATCACTCATTACGGTGTATTTGTCGGTATTCATGAATCAGATGTAGTGGGAGTTATAGATGGATTGCTACATATTACAGATATCTCTTGGAGTAGAGTGAGTCATCCATCTGCAGTTTTTGCTTGTGGCCAGACTATAAAAGTTAAAATTATAAAAATAGATAAGGAAAATGCTAAAATTTCCTTGGGTGTGAAGCAGCTAGAAGATAGCCCTTGGCAAGATGCAGAGTCAAAATATCCAGTTGATAGTGTGCATAAGGGTTATGTAACAAGCATAGAAGATTATGGATTGTTTGTTGAGCTTAGACCTGGAATTGAAGGTTTAGTGCACTCGTCAGAAATAACTTGGGTTAAGAGTAATTTACCAGTTAGTAGTCTCGTAACAAGGGGACAAGAAGTATATGTAAAAATTCTCAGTATTGACATTGCTAAGAGTAGGATGAGTTTAAGCATGAAAAGGTGTGTAGACAACCCTTGGCAAGTATTTATCAAGAAATATCCTCCTGGTTCTATTGTTTCTGGTGAAGTGAAGAATAATACCGGCTCATATGTATCTGTTGCTTTCAATGATTCTGAAATAGATGAGAACGTAGAAGGGACAATATATGTGAAAGATTTAAGTTGGTCTAAAAATAGCTCAGATGAGATAAAGAAGTATAATGTAGGTGATAAAATAGAAGCAAAAGTAATAAGGGCTAACGTGAATCGGGCAAGAATTTATCTTGGAATAAAACAAATAGAGTATGATCCTCTTGAAGAACTGATAAAGAAAGTTAAGGTAGGCGATAAAATACAGGTTATTGTAGGTAAGAGAGAAGATAATGGACTAGTCGTTGAAGTTGAGAACGATGTAACCCTTCTAATAGATCAAGAGCATTTACCGGAAAATAAAAAGTTCTCTATATCAGAAAAAATAGAAGTTGAAGTATTGGGTGTTGAAGAATATAACATAGTATTATCTGCTAAGTGATAAGGTTTACTTATTTTGGCTTCATATAAATGGCAACAAAGTCTGATATAATAGCGAGGGTAGCAAAAAGACATCCTTTTTTAGATAAGATTGTTATAGCAGCTATAGTTGATAGATTTTTTGGGATACTTTCAAGCACATTGAAGCATCATAATAGAGTTGAAATTAGGGGATTTGGTTCTTTTTCAGTTAGAAGTTATAACTTGAAAGAAACAAGCCATTTAATGTTACAGAAGTTTACAAAGAATCAATACTTTAAAACATATTTTCGTAGCAGTAAAAAATTATCTGATTTGATAAATGAATAAAAATTTATACCATAAATAAGATGAAAGTAGGGGTTTGAGTTTATACTGTACGATAGAAATTTTTAGCACCATATGCAAGTAGTAGAAATAGTTATACGTAATAACACATACAAAATATCTTGCGAAAGTGGGAAAAAGAGCCATTTATTACGTCTTGCTAATAGTTTTGACAAGCTAGTTGGTTCTGTATCTCAAAAAACTGGAGGTAAGGGTTCGGATGCATTAAATTTCTTACTTGCAGCGCTAATTCTTGAGGATAAAATTTTAGAATTAACAAAGCGGTTGGATGAAGCAAATCAAGAGCGCGAAAAGTATAGAAACGAGAAAAGAATAGAATATATTGAGGTACTAGATAAGGTAAATAAGATTATCACTAATCTTGAGTGCATAAAGGATTAGCTTCAATAAAGCAAGCAATTAAATTGACTATCTGACTATTTAAGCCAGGAGGGAGGTTTGTCTTACGAGTTATGTAACAATATAATTCGTAATCATCAAGATCAACTATTTTTTCGTATTCGATTAGTTCACTCAAGGAAAATTTATCAAGATATTTCAATGCGAAATGCCCTAAAAGTATATCGGTTTCTTTGCAACCCCTATGCCAGCTTCTATACATCAATTTTCTTCTGAGTAGTGAGGTATCTGTCATTACAATTAAACTTTTTTTTAATTTAAAAGTTAAACTAAATACTTGTCAAGCGAGGCGTATTTTAATATACTTAAGATTTGGTTAAGATCTAAATATACAGGTGGAATTAATTTCTAATCTTATTCATCAATTTAGCGATGGAATATATTGTTTTTTGTCATTTGCCTTAATCATTTCTGTTATAGTGTTTGTGCATGAATATGGGCATTATGTTGTTGCCAAAGCATGCAAAGTTAAAGTTGAATCTTTTTCTATAGGTTTTGGTCCTGAAATTTTTGGTTTTAACGATAAGTCTGGAACTAGATGGAAACTAAGCGCTGTTCCATTGGGTGGTTATGTTAAAATGTTAGGGGATACTAATGCAGCGAGTGTCCCAGCTGATCAAAAAGAATTAACTGAAGAAGAAAAGTTGTATTCATTTCATACAAAACCGCGGTATAAAAAAGCAGCAGTGGTTTTTGCAGGACCTTTTGCAAATATGATACTTGCTGTTATAGCTTTTACAATATTTTTTAGCACGGCAGGTTATTACCGCACTCCACCGGTGATTAGGGATGTAATTGAAGGAAGTGCAGCCAAACAAGCTGGCCTATTACCAGGTGACACTATTACACAAATCAATGAACATAAAATAAAATACTTTGAAGATATTTCACGTGTGATAATGTCGAACCCCAAGACGAGAATGGAAATTAAATATAGCAGAAATAATGAGGAGCGTAGAACTAGCCTGACTCCATTGACAATTGAGAGTAGAGATGTTTTTGGCAACATAATAGAAAGAGAAACTATAGGGATTATTTCAGTCAATACATTAAAGCAGTCATCTTTTCTTGGGGCTGTGAGCTTATCAGTAAGTGAAACTTACCACACTATGTGCTTAACGATCAAAGCTATCTTTCAAATTATCGTTGGTAAGAGAAGTGCAAGTGAAATAGGTGGACCAATAAAAATTGCAAAATATTCAGGGCAATCAGCCAAAAAAGGATTTATTATGGTTGTGTATCTCATGGCAATTATTTCAGCTAATTTAGCTGCGATTAACTTGCTACCAATTCCGCTACTGGATGGTGGGCATTTATTTCGTTATATTATAGAAGCAGTTATACGTAGAGATTTAAGTTTGAAATATCAAAAATATGAGGCTACCTTTGGTGCTTTCATTTTGTTCTTGCTGATGGCAATTGCAATTTCGAATGATATTAGGAGTCTTTTTTAAAATAAATATGAAAAAGCTATTTTACATACTAATAGTAATTTTTATCTCCTTTCCCGCTCTACTTGTTGCTTTAGAAAATAAGGAAAAAGTACAGATAAAAGATATCAAATGCATTGGCAATGAGCGAGTAAGCAATCAAACAATAGGGTTTTATATAAAGTTAGAACCTGGTAGCTATGTAGACGACGATGATATAGATTCGATTATAAAAGGTTTATATAAAACAAAGTTGTTTGCTAGTGTTAACGCTTATATCGATGATAAAAAAAATTTAGTAGTAAAAATTCAAGAAAATCCACTAATTAACAAGATAATATTAAAGGGTAATAAATTATTTAACAGCAAAGAGCTGCTAAATAATGTAATTCAATCAAAATCGCTAACTATTTTCACTGAAACAAAATTGCAAAACGATTTAATGAATTTAATCACTACTTATAGAAATAACGGTAAGGTTGGTGTTAACGTTGCATATGAGCTGAATAAGCTTGATAGTAATAGGGTCAATCTAATTTTTAAAATAAAAGAAGGTAAAACCTCTAAAATTAAGGATATAAGATTTGTAGGTAACAAAAACTTTTCTGAAAACGAGCTAGAGCAAGCTATTAAAGTGCATAGTAATGACATATTTAGTAAGTTATTTAGAGCCATGTTTAAGGGCGGAACTCGTTATTCACCACAATATTTATTGATTAACACAGAATTGCTCGATCGTTTTTATTCGTCTAAGGGATATATTCAAAATAATATTCAACCGATTGTTGAGATTGATAATAACAATCAGATAGAATTGACTTTTTTGATTGACGAAGGACAGCAATATTTGTTTGGAAATAATGAGGTTAATATTGAAACTGAAATTCAGGATTTAAGCCTAAAAGAAGAAATATTGGACTTTATAACAGAGGAAAACGATAAGATATTTAATAGAGTTAAAATTAATAATACAGTAGAAAAAATAAACAAGTATTTAAATGAGAAAGGATATATATTTGCAAAAGTTAATCCAGAGTATGCACAACGTGACAATGTTGTAGATGTGACCTACAGAGTGCTGCCGGGTAAAAAGATTTATATAAATCAAATTACAATTGATGGTAACGATCGCACTTTAGATAAAGTGATCAGAAGTAAGCTAAGTGTAGCAGAAGGTGATGCATACAATATATCTGAGATTCAAAAATCACGTAAAAAACTAATTAGTAGTGATTTTTTTGAAACAGTAAAAGTAAATAGTTACGCAGTTAATGACAATGCAGTAAATCTTGACTTAAATGTTAAAGAAAAAAACACTACTTCGTTGTATTTGGGAGGAGGTGTGTCTCTTCCTGGTGGAGCATTGATTAAAATTAACCTCAAAGACCGTAATTTATTTGGTACTGGAAAAGAGCTCTCTTTTGCTCTCGAAAAAAGTCAATACGTATTTTCTACTGATTTAGAGTTTGTTGAAAATAATTTTAACGATTCTGATACGTCACTAGGCATGGGTGTATTTTATGAAAAACAAGATAAACCAAACACTACTTTCGATACTTGTAACTGGGGAGGAACAGCAAAATTATCATATAAAATCTCAGAAAATCTCATCAATTCCTTTCACTATTCTTATAAGTATAATCATATACACATGGATAATAAGGGTGGAAAAGATGAGGATATCTCTCAGATAATAAGAGATCAAAAAGATGAACATCAGATTTCATCAGTAGGATACACATTGGCATATAATAAACTGGATAATCTTTATGCTCCAAAAGAAGGATATTTATTGCGTATAAGTCAGGATATTTCAGGATTGGGAGGGAATGTAAACTTCCTAAAATCTGAGTTCTTGTCTTTTTACACGCATCCTATATTAAGTAAAATTGACGATAGCATAATACTACGCTTTAAGATGGCAGCAGGTCATATTTTTTCTTATACCGATGAAGATCTAAACATTGGCCAGCACTTTTTTAAAGGGGGTAATGAGATTAGAGGGTTTGACCTTTCCGGCATTGGACCAAGAGCAGAAGACAAAAATAAAAGCTCATTGGGAGGCAAAACTTATTTTAATTTAACACAGCAAGTAGATTTCCCACTACCAAAACTATATGACTATGCTGGTATCAAAGGCTCATTATTTGTTGACTATGCAACACTTTTTGGCTTAGATGATAAAAATGAGAAATATAAAGATCCATATAATGATAGTAAGCTTATAAGAGTGTCACCAGGTTTTGGCTTTTCAATGCCTTCTCCTTTTGGTAGACTTAGATTAGATTTTGGGTTTCCTTTAGTAAAGGAATCTTATGATATAATACCATCACCAAATGTTAAATTTTCTATTGAAGCGGGGATTTGAATGAAATATATACAGTTATTTATATCAGTTATTGCCTTAATTATTTCCTTATTTGTGGGGTATAAGTTTGCAGGATATCAACCTCAGAACACAAAGGCTGCCATTATTGATAGTGATAAAGTTATCAATGAATCTCTTGCTCTGCGAAACATACAACAACAAATAAAGGAGCAGAATTCTAGATTACAACAAGAATTTGAAAGTGAGTTAGAAAAACTTAAGCCATCAAAAGAAGAATTTGAACTTTTGTCAGAAGAAGCAAAAAAGGAAAAGACAGAACAGTTTAATAAGCATACTGTAAATGCTAGAGATGCTTACGCTGAAAAAATGTTGTATTTAGAAGAAAGTTATAGAGATGCAGTAGAGAGTGTTTTTAACAAGATAAAAGAAGTTGCTAAAAAAACGGCAGAAAAAAACAACATAGATTTGGTACTATTTATTTCAAAAAAGAACCAAGTTTTATACTCTATGGATGAAGTTGATTTATCGGATATGGTATTAAACAATATAAACAAGGAAATACCTGAATTTGCTTTAAAAGGCATTGAGTAGGCTTATGCAATTTAATATCAGTGATATTATAAAAATACTACCACATTCTTATCCGTTTCTCTTAGTAGATAGGGTTATAGAGTGTGATCCTGGTAAAAGTATAAAAGCAATCAAAAATGTGACTTTTAATGAGCCATTTTTTATTGGTCATTTCCCTGGTCATCCAATAATGCCAGGAGTCTTGATAATTGAATCTCTAGCTCAAGCATCTGCTATATGTGTTCTTGGTAAAGAAAGTCAAGGTACAATAGAAAACAAAGCTATTTACTTTATGTCTATTGAAAATGCAAAATTCAGAAAGCCAGTCACTCCAGGGGACACACTGATTCTGCAAGCTAATGTTAAAAACGCACGTTTAAGTGCATGTAAATTTGAGTGTATTGCGTGTGTTGGTGAAGAAAAGGTTGCAGAAGCAACGATTTTAGCTATGCTACAAAATACGTAATATACAAAAGACAGTGTGCATACTGTATAATGCAGCTTAATATCTCATTTTCAAATTTATATACTCGCAGTGGATTAATAAAATTGGATGAGACATTTTTGAATTATATTAAATCATGTGATGAAAGCTTGTTTTGTTCATTAATTGAAGCAAGGAAAAATCAGATTGGTGATAGCCAGTTAATAATAGACCTCTCATATTTATTTGACGAGTTCATTGCAAAACTTTTCAACATTGAAAAAGAAATAGAAGAGCTAAAGAAAAAACACAATGACTTTGCTGTGATATATAAATGCAAAAGGTTATTTGTCCAACGCTACGCATTGAAGAAATACATTAATGTGGCGAATATAGATATTACTAACAAACTAAGTCATTTTCTCACTTTGCCAACAACAGAAAAAAATTTTGCCGAGCAGGTGATGCATTGGTTTGAAGATAAAGAAAATCACAAAGAAGAAATAGAACTTGCGGCACAATATGCAGTGTGGAGAGTAAAAAATAAACAGAGTATATTATTCAGTATTCATAAAAAAATCGACCACGAAAACCTCATGCCATTTTCTAAAAAAGAAGTGGACAAAGTTGAAGTGCTGTATTCAAATGAAGTAAAAAGACGATATGGTTTTGATCTAACAAGCAAAAAGGTGAGTTTGAACAAAGCATTAGATAACGCTCACTACTGCATATTCTGTCATAAGCAAAATAAGGACAGCTGCTCAAAGGGGCTAATTAATAACGACAATACTTTTAAACAGTCCCCACTAAAAGTTGAGCTGCATGGCTGTCCACTAGAACAGAAAATATCAGAAATGAATCTGGTGAAAAGCGAAGGTTACAGCATAGCAAGCCTTGCAATTGTGATGATAGATAACCCATTATGTGCGGCTACTGGGCACAGAATATGCAATGACTGCATGAACTCGTGCATATATCAGAAACAAGAACCCGTGAATGTGCCAATGATTGAAACAAGGATTTTGGATGATGTGCTTAGTTTACCGTACGGATTTGAAATATATTCTCTGCTCAGCCGTTGGAATCCTTTAAATTTTCAGCGTTCATTGCCAAGAGAAAACACCGGAAAAAACGTTCTAGTTGTAGGCCTTGGTCCTGCTGGTTTTAATTTAGCTCATCATTTGTTGAATGATGGGCATAACGTTATCGCCATTGATGGACTAAAGATTGAACCTTTAATCGATAATTTCCAGCTAATTAAAGATTTTGAACACGAAAAATTGAGTGAACGCACGGCAGGTGGGTTTGGTGGAGTGGCAGAATATGGCATTACTTCTAGGTGGGATAAAAATTACTTAAAAATTATCAGGTTATTACTAGAAAGACGTGAAAATTTTGCAATTTATGGCGGCATTCGTTTTGGTGGCACAATTACCGTGAAAGATAGCTTCAATCTAGGTTTTGATCACATCGCCTTGGCGCTTGGCTCAGGTAAGCCTCGAATGATAAAAATAAAGAATATGCTAGCTCGTGGGGTGCGCATGGCATCTGACTTTCTTATGTCGTTACAACTGACTGGCGCTCTTAAATTTGATTCTATAGCAAATCTGCAAGTTCGTATGCCGATAGTTGTCATAGGTGCGGGGCTTACTGCGATTGACACTGCCACTGAAGCTTTAGCGTATTATCCAATTCAAGCAGAAAAATTTCTTCTTCGTTATGAGATATTAGTTGATAAGTATGGAAAGGACTGTGTTGAAAAAGATTGGACAGAGGAAGAGCGCGAAATTGCGAATGAGTTTATATCGCACGCACAATTGATCCGAGAAAAGCAAAAGTTAGCAAAAAAAGAGAGTAGAGAAATAAAAATATTAGAGTTAATGCAGAGTTTGGGGGGAGTGAAAGTTGTATATAGAAAAGAGCTAAAAGATTCGCCAAGTTATCGATTAAATAGCGAAGAGGTGCAAAATGCACTGTCAGAAGGGATTTACTTTATTGAAAACTTAGAGCCAGTTGAAGTTGTGACGGATAAATATAATCATGCTGAATCAATAAAACTAATAGACACAAAATCCGGCGAAATCAAATGCATGAAAGCACGTTCTATTTTTATAGCAGCAGGTACTGAGCCAAATACAGTTATTGCAACAGAAGATAAAAAGCATTTTAAATTAAGTAATGGGTATTTTACTCATTTGAATTCATCAGGAAAAGAAATAGATCCAATATTTTCTCCTAAAATGCAAAATAAAGATAGAATATTAGTGCATAAGCAAGGCAATAAAACAATTAGCTTTTTTGGTGATCTTCATCCTTCGTATAGCGGCAGCGTCGTGAAAGCTATGGCAAGTGCTAAGAACGGCTACCCTATTATTTCCCAGCTTTTGAATAGAGTTAATAGCTTCGTTTCTGTCACTCCAGCTAGAATCTCGGAGTCATATGCACAATTGTATGAATGTTGTAATGTAAGAGTAACTTTCACCAAAAAAGATGTCATCCAAGTAGCTGACACTGAGATCCAGAAAAAAAATGCGTGGTCAAGCGTTGAAGATCTGGCTAACAAAGAATTTTTCAATAAAATCAAAGAGCAATTCACTGCAAAGGTTATAAAAGTTCAATATTTAACAGACAAAGTTGTGGAAATAGTGATCAAAGCACCACTTGCGGCAAAGAATTTTAAACCTGGACAATTCTTTAGGTTGCAAAATTTTGAAACCAATAGCAGAAAAGCCAATAATACAAACCTTGCTATGGAAGGTATAGCCGTAACCGGCACTGAAGTAGACAAAAAAAAAGGAATTATTTCCACTATTGTGCTTGAAACTGGCGGTTCCACTAATTTATGTAAATGTTTTAAAGAAGGTGAACAAGTAATTCTTATGGGTCCAACTGGAAGCCCTACTGAGGTTTACTAAGTCTGGATATTAAAGTGATGCCAAATTTTATTTCAAAAAGTAAATAATTTACTAACGCTCGTGCACAAATTAAAAATAAATTATGCACGAGTGTAGCATTGTGAATTAAGAATGCTATATTAAAGCTTACCTCACTATTAAAGCTATCGGTCAGATTAGATTAAAAACCTAATCTGACCGGTTTCTCTATAACCCTCTAAACTCTGATATAATTATATGATAATTAGTTTAATTAGTGGTTAATATGCAAATTGATTTTATTCATATATTGAGATAGCATAAACCATATTGGTTTAAATTATTGTGCAACTTTGTAAATCGTCACTGTTACTCCTACTGACTATATTAATAGTTATAGTCCTAAAATTACCTGAAAATTTGAGCATTGCAGTAAATTGGTCTCTCCCAATTCTAGATTTTGATTTATCTTTTCGTATCATACTAATATCTTTTTTATCAGTTGCATTTTTAGCTGTTCTACCAGCACAAAATTTGACTTTTTCAGAGATGCTATCTTTTGCTGCTTACACTATTAGTTCACTTTATGCAGTTTTATCTAAACATATGATATTGGTTATAATATTTTGTGAATTAATGACTGTCAGTGCATTTTTTATTATCGCAGCTGGCTGTAGAGATAGTGGACCTGCAATAAGGTACGCTTGTGTACACTTTTTCGTTGGAGTTATATTAATAGCAGGATTGGCACTTCAAAGCACTGACCTGATAATTTTGGGTTTATTGATAAATTGCGCTTGTTTCCCTTTTTCGTTTTGGGTTGTTGATGCATATCCTGCTGCATCGCTACATGGCACTACATATCTCTCTTTATTTACCACTAAAGTCTCTTTTTTAGTAATGCTTTTACACACTTATAACCTATGGCAAGATTGTACTGAAATATTAGCGCTTGTAGGCGCCATCACTGCAATTTACAGCATTATATTTGCTTCTCTTGAGCAAAATATTCGTAGATTTTTATGCTATAATATTGTAGGACAAATGGGCTTGCTGATTATTGCAGGAGGTTTACTCAGCCCTTCGGAAAAGGCAATACCAATTTTGATACTGCATATAATCTTCTCTCTTGTTTATCAATCATTATTGTTTGTGGTCAGCAATTCGATTATTTCACGAACAAAAACAATTAGTTTTAATGGAGTAGGTAAACTGATGTCAGTGGAAGGCATGTGTGCTATAATCGCAATACTTACAATGGCTGCATTTCCTGGAACCGCTGGATTTATCAGTAAATCATATATCACAGCTGAAATTGAAATGAACACTGTTGCCTTAAAAGGGTATAAAAATTTATATAAGGTTCTAAATTTGCTGCTTCATTTAAGCGTGGGGCTAAAGTTTCTTTATTACTTATTTATTGCAAAAAGTAAGTCAAAACCGTTAGCAGAGAGGGGGGGCAAAATGACTATGATCATTTTAGCATTTATATGCGTAATCGCTGGCAATCCTTACTTACCTATTTACAATAAACCTTCGATTTTCGATTTTGTGTACAACACAAAAAATATTTTGTCGCAATTTAATTTGTTATTATGTACCACTTTATTGTTTATTCCTTTACGCAAGTTATTTTACCCGAGAATAAATTTTAAAATGGATGTTGATTGGACTTTTAGAGCTTTCATACCCTATATTGTCTTGCTGTTCAATCAGTTAGTCTCTAAAACTAGAGAAATGTTTGCCAGCATAGTGCAAAACTTGACTAATTCACTTGCTGGTTTATACTTTAATAATATTACTAAACTTAAAGAAGTGCTGGATTATAACTCAGTGAGTTTTGTTTCAGCTTCTTCTCTCTTTTTAATAAGTATTCTACTAACGCTATTATGTTTAAATCGTTAACTGAAAGTTTAAATTCTGTATTTAGTAAACTGAGAGGAAAGTCAATCATTTCTGAAGATGATTTTAATCTTGCCATGCGTGAAATACGTATAGCTTTAATTGAAGCTGACGTTTCACTTGAAGTTGCGAAAAAATTCATCAATGACATTAAAGATAAAGTGATTGGGGAAAAAGTCATAAAAAGTGTTTCTCCAGCACAAATGATAATTAAAATTGTGCAGGATAATTTAGTTGCAGTTCTCGGATCAGAGAAAAGTGACTTAAATCTAGCAGTTAAACCCCCTGCTGTGATTATGATGGTGGGCTTACAAGGTGCAGGTAAAACAACTACCTCAGGAAAGCTTGCTTTAAAGCTAAAAAAGCAAAAGAAAAAAGTGATGCTTGCCTCTTTAGACATTTATAGGCCGGCTGCCCAGAAACAACTTGAGGTGCTGGGTAAACAAATAGACGTACAAACTTTATCTATAGTAATAAATGAGGGGCCTATTGCAATTACAAAAAGGGCACTGGCAACAGCAAAGAACGATAATTGTGATGTATTAATACTAGATACCGCAGGCAGGCTTCATATTGACAATAATATGATGAATGAGTTGAAAGCCGTAAAGGAAATAGCTTCACCTGCAGAAGTTATTTTAGTAGCCGACGCAATGATAGGCCAGGATGCGGTCAACATTGCCAAATCATTCAATGAGGCAATAGGTGTAACCGGCATTATTCTTACCCGTGTTGATGGTGATGCACGTGGTGGTGCTGCTCTTTCTATGAAAATGATCGCCGATTGTCCAATTAAATTTATTGCTTGTGGTGAAAAATTAAGTGACCTCGATGATTTTTACCCCGATAGAATTGCAAAAAGGATACTTAGCATGGGTGATGTTGTCTCATTGGTTGAAAAAGCTGCTGAGATTGTTGGTCAGGAAGAAATTGATAAGTTACAAAAGAAAGTAAAAAAGGGTAAATTCGACCTAAACGACCTAGTGGGAATGTTAAAAACTCTGAGTAAAATGGATGGTATTAGCAACATAATGAAATTCATTCCTAGTTCATTCACAAAAAAGCTAAGTAGCAGTGTGCCAGATGACAATAAAGTGAAAAAATATATAGCTATCATAAACTCAATGACTGAAAAAGAAAGGCAAAATCCAGATATTTTAAATGGCAAAAGAAGACTTAGAATTTCTAAGGGGTCCGGAACAAGTGTAACTGAAGTTAATCTTCTGATTAAGCAGTATAATCAAATGAGCTCTGTGGTAAATAAGTTCAGTAAAGTTGACCATAGTAAACTCAAAGAATCTGATTTGATGGATATGCTAAGCAGAAAGTAAGTCAGCAGGTAGTGGAATGAGACGATTGTCAGTAAACCTTTAGCTATATCAAAAGCGGCTTAGGTCTCGCAAAAAAATTTACAGCTTCTTGCCAGCCAAGAAATTTATTATTAATTTTAAGAAATACTATAGCTGATCCAAGCAACATGTCATACCGCGATTCATTCGCGGTATCTCAGCCGCTAACAAGAGATCCCGCTAACAAGCAGCGGGATGACGAATTACTATCTACACCGTCATACCGCCGCGGTATCTCTAGATCCCGCTAACACGTGGCGGGATGACGGGTGTCAGGGTGTCATCCGAGTGGCCTCCTTCCCCTGTCATCCCAGTGCTTGACACTGGGATCCAGGAATTTTATTAAGTTGATAAGCATAAAAGTAGCCGTTTTATGTTAAAATACAACGTTTTGATGATTATGAAAAGGCTGGATCCCAGTGTCTGGGCACTGGGATGACACCCTACTAGCGGAAGTTACTCTCAAATGTTTGTTCATGTTAGCTACAAACATTAAGAAATTTACCAAACAAAAAAAAGGCAAAAGAAGCCCTAGTCATTGTCTATTTTCAATATTGGCGTTTTTTTATGTTTTAAACGTTTAATAACCGCGACTCAGCTGCTTTTTAATGCAACTAACCTTTAGTCATAAATGTTTAAGAAATTTACTAAGCAGAAAAAAAGGCAAAAGAAACCCCGTGGTAATTAGTGTTCACTCTCTAATCCTGCAAATTGGCGTACTATACTGTCTTAAACGACTTATAAGCGCGTTTCAGCTTATATAGGTAAAAACCTAGAAATATTGTGAAGACATAAGGTGCACATAGTGCAAAAAATTAAAAATAAGACGCCAACTACGTTGTTTTCTTGCTGTTTAATCTGCACAGATGAAGATAACTGAATACCTTCAGTACCATGATAAGGGGGCTGGCGGAGTTTGTCAAGTAGGTTTTTTCGTTTCTATTGTAATGACAGTTATGGCCTGTGCAAGAAATCTATTGATTTACAGCAGGTTCTTTGTTACAGTTCATAGTTATGCAAAGAAACTTAAAGCCTCATGAGTTTATTTACAGCCAGTGATTTACATAATTTGGAACTGTATAGCTGAGTATTGTATATGATAATATTGATAACAAACGATGATGGCTTTGGAAGTGAAGGAATAAAATTACTCAAAGAGATTGCACGGAATTTTGCGTCAGAAATATGGATAGTGGCACCAGATACTGATAGAAGCGGGGCTGCAAGATCTCTTGATTATCCAGTGAAACAATCTATTGGAATAAACCAACATAGTGAAAGGGAATTTAGTGTGTCTGGTACTCCTGCAGATTGTGTCATTATTGCGCTAAATAAAGTTATGAATAAAAAACCAGACTTAATATTGTCCGGAGTAAATATTGGATCAAATGTCGGGGACGATATTTGTTATTCAGGAACAATTGGTGCTGTAATGGAAGGTGCTGCAAGGTCTATACCTTCTATTGCGCTGAGCCAAGTTTATCATGATAAAATAGACTGGCACAATACAAAGGTTTTTGCACCAAAGGTTATTGCCAAGCTAGTTAAGGTTGGTTGGCCTAAAAACACAGTGATGAGTGTAAATTTTCCTGCTACGGAAAAAGTAAAAGGAGTAGAATTTGCTGAACAAGGTGAATATAACATTGATGGGGATTTAACTTTTACTGAAAATTCGAATGGCTTTTTTAGCTTAAATTGGTCTCGAGAGCACTCAGGCAGTGGTAGTGTAAATAAAATAAAAGAAGGATTTATTACTATCACACCAGTAAAATTAGATTTTACAGATTATGATACATTGAATGCTATGAAAAATTCTTGTGCAGACGAATTTTCTTCTATAGCTGACTAAGAAAAACATTTGCATTGCTCCTAATTGATGTTTTCTATTGTGTTATCGCGAGCAATTATTTTTTCTTCACCTGTATCCATGTTTTTAATCTTTAAAGTTTTACTACTCAATTCTTCATCGCCAAAGATTAAAGCAGCTTTAGCATTTGCTTGATTTGCTTTTTTCATTCGGTTTTTAAGTGCTCCGCTATATTCGTAGACTACATATAAACCATTTCTGCGCAATTCATTCGCAAGTGTTAGAGCATGTTCATCAGCCTCTCTGCCGATCGGAATTAGGTAAATAGGTCGCTCTTCTTTCGGAGAATAATTGATTAACTCCATTATGCGTTCAATACCTCCTGCAAATCCTATCGCTGGAGTGTGTTTTCCACCTACTGAAGATACTAGATTATCGTATCTTCCACCGGCAAAAACTGCCCCTTGTGCACCTAAATCTTCTGTGACAAATTCAAATACTGTGTGACAATAATAGTCTAGACCTCGAACTAATTTGCTATTCACAGTGTAAGGTATGCCAAGAGCTTGCAGTCCATTTAACACCTGGTCAAAGAAATATGAAGATTCTTTTGTATAGTGATCACTGATTTTAGGCGCATCAGAAATTATTAATCTATCTTTCTCATCCTTAGAATCCAGTATTCTGAGTGGATTTTTGATCAACCTATTTTTGCTATCTTCTGATAGATCGTTTTGATACTTTGTAAAGTATAAGATCAAAGCTTCTCTATACTTAGTTATTGTTTCACTATCACCTAAAGAGTTGATTTCCAGCTTTACATTTTTATTGATGCTAAATTCAGTTAGTAAGTGCTGAGCGAGTGATATCAATTCAACATCGGCTTTTGAATCTTCTACACCAAAAACCTCAAAATTTATCTGATGAAATTGCCTCTGTCTTCCCTTTTGCGGTCTTTCGTAACGAAATGCAGGCCCTGTTGAAAATAATTTTATCGGCGTTTGCAGTTTTTTTTCAATTAATAGCCTAACAACCGCTGCAGTGAACTCAGGACGTAAAGTTATGCTCTTTCCCCCTTTATCATTAAAGGTGTACATCTCTTTAGTGATGATGTCTGAGCTATCACCTAAAGTCTTTGTGAAAACTTCCGTATATTCAAATATCGGAGTTTGAGCAGGCAAAAAGCCATATAGACTTGAGATTCTGCTTGCTGTTTGCTCTATGTGTTTAGACTTGTACCATTCATCAAACAGGAGATCTTTTGTTCCTCTAACCGTTTGATTAGTCATAGTGTGGTCTCTATACCTGCAACCTCTGGTATGTGGTAGCTCAGCATATTCTGCACTCCTTGCTTTAAAGTAATTGCAGCACTTGGGCATCCAGAGCAAGCTCCTTGTAACTCAACATAAACTATCCCGTCTTTATAGCCACGAAATTTGATATCGCCACCATCTTGAGCAACTGCAGGTTTGATATAACTTTCCATCAATTCTTTTATTCTATTTACAATTTCTATATCATTTTTATCAAAAAATTCTTCATCCGGTATATTATTATCATTTACTCCTTCTTTATCTAGTGCTTTTCCACCTGAAGTAAAGTGATCCATGATTGTAGTTAAAATTTCTACTTTTAATGTATCCCAATTAATTCCACCCAATTTTGTTACTGAAATAAAATCATGACCAAAAAACACTCTTACCACATGTTCTATTTGAAAAAGATTTGCTGCTAGCTTGGAGTTTTTTATTTCATCTGCATTTGAAAAATCAGCCGTTTCTCCTTCGTTTAGAATTGCAAATCCAGGGAGAAATTTCAGTGTGTTTGGATTTGGTGTTTCTTCAATCTGGATGAACATGTTATTTACCATGACAATTATAATTGTTACTATTTAATCATAAAATGATAAAAAAATATACATGTCATTCATCTTTTTTCTTTTTTTAGTATTCATAGTAGTTACATTTGTTTTGCCTAGCGTTGTTGTATTTTTTCTTTTCCTGACAAAAAAAAATAACATAAGTTTCATGATGAACTCTATATTGAGTAAGTTTTTGAACGAATTTAATAGCAGTAGAAGTTATACTGAAAATTACACTGGTGATAACATGTCCAAAGATGAGGCATTAAAGATACTGGGGCTGAATCCTGAGGCAAGTCAAAATGAAATTAATAAAGCATATCAAAATTTAATGAAATTAGTTCATCCAGATAAAGGAGGCTCAGAGTATTTTGCACAAAAATTAAATGCGGCACGTGATAAATTGTTAAAAAAGTGATCTTAAAAAAAGTTTTCGTTTAACGAATTTCTTCCTTTGCTTTTTCTAAATAATCCAATATTGCTTCATGTAGTGCAGTCCATGTTATCTTCTCTTTCAAAGAGGGTATAAATTCTTTCTCCCAGGCATTCTTAAATTCCTGAAGCCATTGCTCCTCAAAATCCTGAAATTCTAAAGAAATATCTGCTTTAAAGCTATCAATTAAACTGGAGACTTCTGCAGCCTCAGAGCTATCTAGTGATTTTAAAGATAACACTCCACTCTTTAAAATGTCTAACTCTTCCAATAAATTAAGCTTAAATGGTTTATAGAGTGAAGACCATATGCGATATCTTAAATAAGAATCATAGTATAACTTAATTTTGTACATTAAAGTGGTAGATGCATCAGGAGAAATGTTATTCTCATATTGTGCAAGAGAAGATAATAAATTCTCATAATCTACTTTGCTTAAACATGATTGTAGAGTCGATTTAATTTTTTCACTAAAGGTTAGATAACTAGAAGAAATGCCATGACTATATTTACTAAAGAATTCAGGAAATATATCTGCTTGTTCTAATTTAAGAGGTAAATCTTTTCTAATTTCTCTTGGTAAACTATGTATTGAAAACTGATAAATAACCCATACAAAATTCTCATCAAACTCATCTGAGTAATCAGCATTATTATCAGGAAAAATTACATTACCTTTCTTATTATTCCAAGGTAATATCTTATAGAAAAATCTGTTCAGCCTTTGTTTTAATTTCAAAATACCTTCATTTCTATCACCTGCTTTATACAATATTTCGCCCATTTGCTGTTTAGCATCTTTAGGGTTTATTCTGTCACTTATGTGCAATCCAATTCCATTTTTCTCTAATAACTCCCAATCAAACAATTTGTGTGGATCTGGTTTACGCATTGTATAGCCAAGTTCTTGATTGTAAACTATGGTTCCTATTTCAGAATGACTAAATATCATATCCCTTTTAATTTTAAAACGCTCCATAAGGTATAAAATCAGCTCTTTAACGGACCTCATTTGCTCTTCCGGAAAAGGCTCAAGTCCTGTGTTTACAATCTCAATACCTACAGAATAGTTGTTAAGCTTCCGTAGCTCTTCAAGCTTGCTATCTATCTTAACTCTTGCATAACTAATACCAGCATGCCATGCTTCTTTCTCTAATGGAACCATTAAGGTGATGCTGCCATCCCTATCGACAATAAAATGAACTGACAATCCTCTAGCATTCAGCGTATCTTTTGTATCTTTTAATGTTGATGTTTCAGTATGGTGAACTATAACCATTAACACTTTTTCACCTGCCCTATCACCATAATTTAAAGCTGAAGCTGGACTTAAAAATAACAAATCCTGATCTTTCAATAATGGTAATTTTTCTTGTAAATCTTGAAAATCATTCTCGATACTGCTTGAACTGGATACTTGCCCAGATATGAGAAATGCTGAGACAGTAATCAGTAAAACTAATAAATATTTGTTGACTTTAGATAGTTGGATTTTCATACCATCTTTATAAACACTTTGTAGATAATTTTTCATTATATAGTTAGAATAGGGTTGTTGAATAAATTTACAAGACAAAATCATACTAGTTCGGTAGTAGTAACATGTCCAAAGATGAAGCATTAAAGATACTGGGGCTGAATCCTGAGGCAAGTCAAAATGAAATTAATAAAGCATATCAAAATTTAATGAAATTAGTTCACCCAGATAAGGGAGGCTCAGAGTATTTTGCACAGAAATTAAATGCGGCACGTGATAGGTTGCTGAAGAGGTAGTAATTAATATCGCTTTAAACTTTTTATTTGTGTGTAAAGGATAAGTTGCTACAATAAAACGAGTTAAAGGTAGAGAAAGCTTTAAGTTATGCAGAAAAAAAAAACAACGATAGAAGAAGAAAAAGGCATATTAGGGTGGATAGAATATAGATTGCCTATATTTTCTTTTTTGAAACACACTGCTTCTTACCAAGTGCCAAAAAACTTAAATTATGCTTGGAACTTTGGCTCTTTGGCTGGTATAGCGCTAATTTTACAAATAATAACAGGTATATTTCTTGCTATGCAC
The DNA here is from genome assembly GCF_964026865.1 of Wolbachia endosymbiont (group A) of Clivina fossor. Lineage (NCBI taxonomy): Bacteria > Pseudomonadati > Pseudomonadota > Alphaproteobacteria > Rickettsiales > Anaplasmataceae > Wolbachia > Wolbachia endosymbiont (group A) of Clivina fossor. The sequence continues at coordinate 1,416,157 of NZ_OZ034707.1, forward strand.
TACACTCCGCATGTTGATTATGCGTTTAATAGTGTAGAGCGCATAATGCGAGATGTGAATTACGGGTGGTTAATACGCTACACTCACGCTGTTGGAGCATCGCTCTTCTTTATGGTAGTCTATGTTCATATAATGCGTGGATTATATTACGGATCTTACAAGAGGCCACGAGAGATGGTGTGGTTTATTGGTATATTTATATTTTTTGCAATGATGGCAACTGCCTTTATGGGATATGTATTGCCTTGGGGACAAATGAGTTTCTGGGGTGCAACAGTCATAACCAACTTATTTTCAGCTATACCTTTAATTGGCAATAAAATAGTTATATGGTTATGGGGTGGTTTTTCCGTTGATAATCCAACACTTAACCGTTTTTTCGCTCTGCATTATCTTCTGCCTTTTGTTATTATTGCTTTAGCTATGCTTCATGTGATAGCTCTGCATAGGTTTGGCTCCGGTAACCCAAGTGGAGTGGAGGTAAAATCAGATAAGGATACCATTCCTCTCTATCCTTATTATATAGTCAAGGATTGCATAACTTTTGGTCTGTTTTTTGTAGTTTTGTTTGCATTTGTTTTCTATGCTCCTAATTATCTTGGACATCCAGACAATTATATAGAAGCTGATTCTATGGTCACTCCGGTACATATAGTGCCAGAGTGGTACTTTTTACCTTTTTATGCAATGCTACGTTCAATTCCAGATAAACTTACTGGTGTGCTTACCATGTTTGCGTCTATTTTAGTTTGGTTTTTGTTACCTTGGCTTGATAAATCAAAAGTTAAAAGTGGTGCTTATCGCCCAGTGTTCAAAAAATTTTTTTGGGTTTTCGCAATAAATTTTGCACTTCTTGCCTGGCTTGGAGGACAAGAGGTGAAAGAGCCTTACATCACTATGAGTAGGCTATCCACTCTTTATTATTTTGCATATTTTGTAATAATTTTACCACTGCTTAGTAAATATGAAAAGCCAAAAGAACCACCAAAAACCTTAAGTGATTCTGTGCCGGAGATGAAGTAATGCTGATGAGAAGTATGTTAGCTATACTTTGCATATTGTTTTTTGCTAATTTTGTGTATGCAGAAGAATTCAAGCCATCACCAAATAAAAAAATGGACTGGAAATTTGATGGAATTACCGGATCTTTCGATAGAGAGTCAATTCAACGAGGCTATAAAGTGTATAAAGAAGTCTGTGCTGCTTGTCATTCAATGAATAGGATAGCATTTCGTAATTTGCAAGATGTTGGTTTTTCTGAAGAAGATATAAAACAGATTGCAGCTTCTTATCAAGTTAAAGATGGTCCGAACGATTTGGGTGAAATGTTCGATAGACCTGGAGTACCTTCGGATTATTTTATTGCACCTTTTGATACAAAAGAAGCAGCTGCAGCAAGCAATAATGGTGCAGTTCCACCAGACTTATCGTTAATTATTAAAGCAAGGCATGATGGTGCAAATTATGTCTATTCACTGTTAACAGGCTATCAAAACGGCGAGCACGATGAAAATGATTTATACTTCAACCCTTACTTTTCAACAGGCAGGTTAGCTATGGCGCCACCACTTTCTGAAGGAATGGTGGAATATGATGGTGCAAGACAAGCCACAGTTGAAAATATGGCGTATGATGTGATAAATTTTTTACAATGGGCAGCAGAGCCAGAATTAGAGCGCCGGCATAAACTTGGATTAAAAGTAGTGGCGTATTTTATAATTTTAACAGTGTTTTTTGTATTAACTAACAATAGAATTTGGAGCAAGCTCTATAAAAAGAAGTGATAGTCAATTTTGCCTCAAATACAATGGTTGTCATCCAAGTAGCTAACACTGGTTCCTTTATGACGGCAGTGCCCAGAGGTGTCATGCAAGTAGCTGACAACATAGAAACGAAAAACTTACTTGACAAACTCCGCCAGCCCCCTTATCATAACACTGAAGCTATTTATTTATCTTCGCAATCTCTGCAGTGGATTAATGACAAAAAAACTTAATGTATTTGGCGTAAATCATGCTTAATTTTTTGCACTATGTGCACCTCATGTCTTTATAAAACTTTTAGGTTTCTACCTATACAAGCCGAAACGCGCTTATAAAGCGTTTAAGACAGCAAAAAACGTCAAATAGACAAGGGAGAATTTGAATACTAGCTACCCTGGGGTTTCTTTGCCTTTTTTCCTGCTTGGTAAATTTCTTAAACACTTGCGGTGTAGGTTAGTTGCAAGTTAAAAGCAGCTAAATCGCTCTTAATCAAGCGTTTTAGAATAAAAAAAACGCCGATATTTTAGTACATAGTGAATAGCCAACCACCATGGGGCTTCTTTTGCCTTTTTTTTCGTTTGGTAAATTTCTTAAATATTTATAGCTAAAGATTGCACGAATGTTGCAATTACAAAAGCGATCTCTACTAGGAGGATGTCATCCCAGTGCCCAGACACTGGGATCCAGTTTTCTTTACAAATTCACCAAAAGTGCTTCATTTTATAACGCAAAACCCATACTCACCAAACCCAATGCATTACTTACAATTAAAATTCCTGGATCCCAGTGTCAAGCACTGGGATGACAGGAGATACCGTCTTGTTAGTCAACAAAAAAATTATAAAAATTTCCCAAGTTGCATCATAAAATCAAAAAATACTTCCAATTGTGTAACAGTACACAGATTATAGTTAGTGGATATGTTGATAAGTAAATTAGTTTTATACGCACAAAACAGATGAAGTTTACTTATCAACATATCCACTAACCAACAACATTCAATAAATTTGTGTAAGATACCACTTTACATAAGATAGATAGGAAGCATTTTTGATTTTAAAGTACTAAACCTTCAGTCAACCTCTTAGCCCTGTAGTTTTTGATATGGTTAGGATCAAAAGCACTTTTGGATGTCAGAATACCGAAAATGATATGGAGTAGCTTACGCATTGCAGCACCAACGATGGCCATATTATGCTTACCCTTTTCCTTTAATCTTTGGCAAAAGCTCATAATGATAGGATTGTGATTCTTAGCTACTATGGCAGGAAAGAAAAGTGCCTTACGTAATGTTTGTGAACCGGATTTACTTAATCTGGGTTTGGCATATACAGAGGAACCTGACGTCATATTTCGTGGTATAACTCCTGTATATGCTGCCAATTGCCTGGCATCTCTAAAAACCTCTATATCAGAAACTTCAGCTAAAATAGCTATTGCTGATTCTTCTCCTATGCCTGGAATAGTCAATAGAAGTTGAAAATTTTCCAACAATTCTTTGTGTTGATTTAATAGTTCACGTACGGAGTTTTTTATTGTTTCTATTTTTTGAGCTATATTCATTGCAAGGTCTTCCCAAGCATTTGCAACTTCTTTAGGCAGTCTCTCTTTTTTTTCTAAGTGGTTATTTACTAATGTTAACTCATCTTTTAACGCAACTGAGCAACGATAAAGATGTTTTAATTTTTTCATTTCAGGAGAAGGTGGTGTCCAACTAGAAGGTTCCTGTCTTTGGCAATAATCAGCAATAACTTCTGCATCGGTCTGATCATTCTTTTGTCGTATCAGCTTACTCCTTGCATAAGATTTTATGCAATAAGGATTTACAACACTTACAAAATGTCCAGCATTGTGTAGAAATTCAGCCAGTGCTTCGCTATAACAACCAGTAGATTCCATACAGGTTTTTGCTTTTTCTACATTATGTTTGTGTAGAAAATTCAGTAGACTTTGAAACCCATGATCATCGTTCTTAAAGCTTCTTTTTCTAGTTTCACGCTTTCCTTTTTTGCTTATAAATGAGAGAAAAACATCAAAGCGATCTTTTGATATATCTATGCCCAAAAAGTTGTTGATCATATATAACCCCATACGTTACCATTAAAAATGAAAAGTAAGGTTAGTCTTGTGAATACAGAATTAGAACCATTCAGGTCTTTCTACGATACCGTCCAGCCTATACTTTTGAGAAGGGAATTCTTATCTCCTCTACAGATTTTATATCTAAGAAGAAGCACAGAGTTCCTCCCTTCTCCACCTAATGCTTAAGCTTAAAACATTAGATGCTTTTGACAAGATACAAGTAGAAGGCTACTTAGAGGACCAAAAAAGGATGTCATTCCAGTGCTTGGCACTGGAATCTTGTTTCAATGTTAAACAAAATACCATAGAACTCAAGAAGACAATTCCTAGAAAATTTCTACATCCAAAAAAGGCAAATCGTGTTAATGCTGTTTAGATGTAAAAGATAAGCTAAATTTTTACAAAGAAAACATTTCAAGCAGCAAGACACATACTGTAATTGCTATTAAATGATGGAGAGACATACTCCATTATTTTAGCACGAAGTAACAAGTTCAATAGAATTAGTTCTTCAAAAATAATTTAAACTTTTACAGTAGGAGCAGTCTTATGAAATATTATAGTGGATTAGATGTCTCACTCAAGGAAACTTTTATCAGTATCGTTGATGAGAAAGGAAAAATTGTTAAAGAAGAAGTTATTGTAAGTGAAAGCAGTACAATAGCGGAGTATTTGCTTAGTCAAAGCAAAAAATATGAAGCAATAGGGATAGAAAGTGGACAACTATCAATATCAATGTGCAAAGAATTGAGGAGATTTGGATTGCCAGTAACTTGTGTAGATGCAAGGCATATGGCAGCAGCATTGTCTGCAAGAATCAATAAGAATGATAAAAATGATGCAAGAGGTATAGCACAAATGATGAGAGTTGGGCTATTTAAAGAGGTATTAGTAAAGTCAGATGAAGCTTGTCAGATTAAAATAATGCTTGGAAGCAGAAGACAATTAACACGTAGCAGAGAGAAAATTGAGGGAACAATAAGAGGATTATTAAAAATATACGGGATAAAAATTGATCAGCGTGCCAGATCTACAAGTTTCATTTTAAAAGTGCAAGAAATAATTAATGAGCTAGATGAAATTAGCAAGAACTCAATTGAAGCATTAGTACATAGCTTAGAAACAATAGAAGAATCGATAAGAAAACTTGACAAAATGCTCTCAGAGCAAGGTAAAAAAGATGAGGATTGTAAATTATTAACTACTGTTCCAGGAGTTGGTATTATAGTAGCAATGACATACAAAGCTGCGATAGATGATGCATATAGGTTTGAAACATCTTATGCAGTTGGAGCCTATATGGGATTGAGCCCAAGACAGTACGCTTCTGGAGAGATTGATCGGCATGGAAGTATATCAAAAATGGGACCAGTAGAATGTAGGAATGTGTTGTACGAAGCAGCACAAGTCTTACTGGTAAAATGTAAAAGGAAATTTAAATTGAGAAGCTGGGGATTGAGGCTTGCAAAAAAGAAGGGTATGAAGAAAGCAATTGTTGCCGTAGCGCGGAAGTTGTCTGTAATTATGCATAGGATGTTGGTTAGTAAAACAGAATTCTGTTATCAATAAATGCAAAAAGTAGATAATTTGATGTAAAGTAAAGATAGCAATGCCGATGGAAGGGATAAGCAAGATCCTAGGTTGAAGCATAGACTTCGTAAGACACATGTTGCCGTCCACTTCCGCCTAACAAGTATAGTGCGGCTTGGCTAAAATACAAATTAGCCATATCAGACCGCGGAGAGAACCATGGAAGCATGCTATTTTAACTTATATTAAGACTATGAAGGGAAAGAATGATACCTTAGTTTTTATAAGCTTAATGAATATGTGGATAAATACTTTAAATGTGTGTGGCGTATTTATCCACATATTCATTGGCTGCATAATTTAAAAGAGATTAATTAGAAATTTAGTGCTGGTGTTTTGATTGCCAATAAAACCCCTTTTGATTGAATAAGATAATACGATAGTAAATAAAAGGTTGTATCAGACCTGAGTTTTACATCAAAAAATATTTTTCATGATACAAAAAATTATTATTGACTTTCATGCAATTAGAGAACCTTTGATCAAAAGAGAGCACCAAATTTATGGGGTGAGCAACTGCGCTATTTCAACTACTACAACTAAATCAATAAATCTTAATAGGAGGAAAAAGCACTGTGAAACCGCCAAAACTGACTGGTGAATTAGTATGTGATATATATGAATTAACAAATAAAGATAGAAAGAATATTCAAAAACTAGCAAGAGAAATAGAGGAAGGGAAAGGTGTTGCTGGAAAGTTCAGAAATAGAATATTCAAAAGGTCCAGCTATAACGCGAGCACGATTCTTTTAGCAAAAATAACTCGCAAGTATCAGGGTAGAGAGAAGACGTTGTCACTACTACATTATGCTATAATACCAAATCTCATAAATAAGTAGGCAAATAACTCACAGAACAAATGGTTTTGATCGAACTTTCCGTAATATTACGAATGAATGCACATACAGTATCCTCCAATAAACTAACAGAGTCATATATTCTATTTTTAATGAGATTGTCTTTCAAATATTGCCATAAACGCTCTACTGGATTTAACTCTGGTGAATATGGAGGTAAATAGATTAAGGTAATATTTTGTGGTATTTTTAAACCTTTGGATCTATGCCATCCTGCACAATCCACAACAAGAAATGCCTCCCTTGTTCCTAAATATTGTGACATCTGCTCAAGGAATATATTCATACAATCAGTATTGACGTTTGGTACGAATAAGCTAGAACTCTCTCCATTTCTAGGATTAACTGCACTATAGAGATAAAAGTTTTGCCTACCTAATTTTACCTTAACCTGTGTCCTAATGCCTTTTTTAAACCACCCGTGTCCAATCTTTGAATGTGTGCCAAACCGCGACTCATCGAAGAAAAATAGCTCTTTTTCGGGATACGTGACAATAGTTTCATTAAGATTTTTTTTTAAACTCTTCTTGTTTATTTTTATCCTGTTTATTGTGCACAGGCCTTGGAGTAATATACGAAAAACCTAACTTTTGCATCAGTCTATGTGCTGTAGACTTACTTACCTCAATAGAAAACATTTTCTCAATTATGATTTTTAATTTCTTAGCCGTTAGGTTGGCTCCTTCTTCTGCTATGACATTTTTAATTTCTTCTTGCTGCTTGTAGCTCAACTTCGGCTTTACTCCACGTCCTGGTTGTATTTTAAACGCATTGACTCCTCCTTCCTTAAATCTTGTAATCCACTTCATCAATGTAGTTCTAGTAATTCGGTATATTTGAGCAACTTTTGTTATTCCATATTCTTTTGCAGATATTATTGCCTGTAATCTTCTTCCTATCTCTCCTCTTATGCCGTGCTTCTTTAATTCCAGGTTACACTTATTATATAATTCTTCTCCTATTGCTTTACTTTTTCCTGCCATAACTCCCCACTAATTCTTAAATTATTCTATTTTAGAAATTTTTCTTTATTCGTCTATTTATTTTTAGGAATTGGTATAAGTCATAAGAATAATCAAGCTGTAAAAGATCTTTTGGAAGAAGCCAAAAAACAAAAACTATTAAAGGAAGTTCTGAATGAAGAAATGACCACAAAATATTCAGATGGTCGGGAAGAAACTCATACAATACTTACAGATGCTATATCACGTAGAGACAATGACATTATGAGAGTAGTTGTACAGTTCCAGAGTGTGATGGTATGATAAAATGTGAGAAAAAAATATCATCAAGGGAGGAATTATGGGACAAGTATTACATGGGTGCGCCAGAACAACAGAGACAATTCGTAGAGCAATACAAAATAGTAAAGAGAGCATAGCAAAACTCTCCAAGTGTTATAACCTTAAACCAAAAACTATTATTAAGTGGAGAAAACGCTCATTTACCAAAGATGCTGGTATGGGTCCAAAGCATCCAAGATCAACTGTTTTAACTTTAGAAGAGGAGTGTTGCATTTCGTAAGCATACTCTATTGCCATTAGATGACTGTCTCTACGCTTTGCAAACCTCAATCCCACATTTGAGTCGCTCCAGCTTATACCAAACTTCGTTATTGGGAAGACAAATAGAATATACGATAAATTCACTTAAACCTCCAGTTATAGGCGGAAAGCACTCTTTTTCATTTGTCTCATTATTATTGAGAATTGGTATTACATCGTTGTTTACAAAGGCACAACATTAGCAGACTACCAGATGTCGATGGTGAAGTTAAATCAAGAAAGAAATTCAAACAATATCCTATAGGCTATTTCCATATTGATATCGTGGAAGTTAGAACAGAAGAAGGAAAGCTGTATTTGTTTGTTGCAATAGATCAAATTCACCTACGTTGAGTTGCACAAAAGTGCTACAAAACCCATAGCTGCTGAGTTTTTAGGTAATCTGATTAGAATTTTACCGTATAAAATCCACACTATTTTGACAGATAATGGCATACAATTTACAAATCAGAAGCGCCATAAATACGCCTTCCAACACATATTTGATAGAGTTTGTGAAGAAAATAACATTGAACATCGTCTGACAAAAGTTAGCCATTCTTGGACAAATGGACAAGTTGAACGTATGAATAAAACTTTAAAGAATGCTACAGTTAAGAAATATTACTATCGTTCGCATCAGCAACTTAAGGAGCATCTTTATGACTTTGTTATGGCCTACAATTATGCAAAGAGACTCAAAGCTCTTAGGGGTCTTACGCCTTTTGAATTTATATGTTCTCAGTTGACAAAGTCTCCTGAATTATTTATAATAGATCCACACCATCACACTCTGGAACCATACATCTTATTCGTCTCAAAGACTGGTGGCAAATACTCAAAGCCAAACTAAGAGGACACTATAACTACTTCGGGATTAGCGGAAATTATCGATGGCTCAATAAGTTTAATTGGGCAGTAAAGAAACTAACGTTTAAGTGGATAAACCGACGTAGCCAGAAAAAGAGCATGAATTGGGAGCAATTTATTCATTATACACAAGTCAATCCACCACCAAAACCAAAAATATGTTTTTCCTTGTATACACAGGAGGTATGTCGTGAACGCTAATATTGTGGAGCCGTGTGCGGGAAAGCTGCATGCACGGTTCTTGCGCTTACTATTACCCACAAGTATAGAATTCATGAGCAAGTCTCCATCCTTCTGCTAAATCAAAGAGACGTTTCCATCCCTTCCACAAAGCTATAGCTAAGTCATTTTTGCGAGCTAAAAACCCTCCTAACTTGGCCACCCACCTCACAATTTCTCTTATAGGTGCAGGATAGTTTTTTGTCTTAAGCATTTTGGTATATAAAACCTTCCATTCGTCATCAGTCAGTATGACAGTGCAAGAAAGATTCGCTAGCTACCAATGTGATAAAAAATATTCTCCATGCAATTATACTCATAATTGTAAGAAAGCGGATCAATCTATCTGCTGTTTGGAGCCTACATTCTTCAACTTTAAGACCGGATTTCAAAATTTTATGAAAAACCTCTATTCTCCATCTTAAGCAATACCATTGTATTTTTTCTACTGCTTCTTCAAAATTATTAATATTTATATTTGTTAACAAAATCCAGTTCATGGGCTCTTCGCCAAATGGGGGATATTTTTCTATAACATAGACAGCATTTAAATTTAAATTAGGAAGTTTTTGGGTTTTACGTCTAGCGTTGTTTTTTGATGCATTCATCACAAAGTTACTAAACTTTACTTCTAAAACTGTTGTTCTTTGAGGTTTGTTATCGCGAGCAGACTTGAATTTCTTCTTGACAAGACATGCGATTCATCAAATCCCACAATCTTTCACCACCTTTTTCAGAATAAGTCGACTTCTTGTTTACTGTTCTGTTTTGATTTCCTCTTACTACAAAAAGAGATTGATTAGTGGAAGCAACTTCAAATAAATCATAAATATCTGCTTCTCTATCACAAACGGTAACTACCTTAACATCCTTTAATCCAGGATGTTTAGTAGAATCTTTAAGTGCACCGTATGCTTTCTTTCTCTTCTATGGGAAGAGCAGTATTATGGCTTCTTCTTTTCAACTCCTTTAGGTCTTCAGCTAAGGAAGGTCTAGTACTAATTTTTTGATCCAATAATCCTATCTTCTGTTGTAACTGCAAACGTTGTATGCATCATGGGTTTTAAAATTAGTTGTTTTAGATGTTAATCTTGCTGCTATAATCCCTAATCCTTCGGTCTTTTTATGATTTTTATATGAAATATAACTCGTGTCCTGGATAGCTAAGATAGTTGAGTATTCTTTAGCTCTTTCAACAGTTTTAATTATATGACTGTCTAATATCTTTCTTTCAGAAATGGCATCGTTTTGGAAAAATCTATAAGCTGCTTTACTTTGATGCCAATCTTCACAAGCTTGATTTATTGAACGCTCAGGCGATTCAGCAAAACTATTAACTATTTTTAGAAGCCTTTTACTTAATCTTATATCACCAAAATTAACAATTCCAAATTCACTTTCTGCCCATTCGCCAGTTGAGGTATTTATAGTTCTTTTCATCATATATTCCATTTTTAGACCATAGATCTATTTATAATAGAAAGTTGAATTAGTAAAATAGCAGCTTTTTCTCCATTTTTAGATTTATGGGTAATAGTAAGGTTCTTGCGGGGGAGTTATAGAAGTAAAACTCAATCAAGGGGGATAGGACTATGACTTCTACCGAACGATCAGGATTTACGTTCTGTGGAATAACATTTGAGGAGTACAGAGGACAAGCAACCGATCCTGAAGGAATTGTGAGAAGGTTTATAGAAAAAGATACAGGACATTGTTTTCCACTAGGAACAGCAAGCACATTTACTACTTACTTTGCGCCAGCGGACTTTAATGAAACGGTTTGGTCAGCCATTGTATGCAAAACAAGAGCCAAGAAGATTTGATAGAGGAACTGACCTTCATACCCAATCCAACCTTTGCCGATGTGCCACCGTCCGGGGATATTAGTAAAAATCGTTGCAGCATAGAGGAGCCAAAAAGGAGATTTCCTCCTACCAATATAGCCACTTTCTTAGCGTGCTTCTTAAGTTACTATATAAAGGTAAAATGGTTTCCATGTTTGAGCAGGTAGATCAGCTATAAAAAAGAAGTGAGGTAAGGAAGTGGTCTACCCTGCTCCAAGTAAAGGCTAGTACATAAAAGCAAAAGATGCAAGAAAAAATAAAAAGATTATTGAAAGATTGTTTTGCACATTTAGGAGAGCAAGCGTTGTATGAGTCAAGGGATAAGTCGTACATGGTGCAGATATTAAAGCAACAGCCAGATAAATTATACGGAAGGACAATTTGTAGGAGAAATTTTGACTTTAGAAGTAAGTGTGTTTGATGTATTAAAGCCAATGGTGGGAGATACTTTTTCCATAGGTAGTTGTAGATACAGAGTACACTCACCGCCACTCAGAGATAACTCTGGAATGATCTGGAAAATTCAAGCGTCAGGAGTATAAATGCGTATTAACATCGAAGTCACCGATAGCATCGAAAAAGTTATGCAAAGCATAGATGCTGAAAGAAGAAAAATAGAATTAGCAACAGTGAGAGCATTAAACAAAACAGCACTATGGGTAAGGTCACAAACTGTCAAACAAGTAAACGAAGAAAAACAAATACCAAAAAAAGCAATGAGAAAAAAGTTAAGTGTGGATAAAGCAAATAGAAAGCGTTTATGGTCAGTAGTGAAGCTGAGTTCGCAGTGGATAGGAGTAGCAAAACTTGGGAGTATAAAACAGACAAAGATAGGAGCAAAGGTAGGAAGCCGTACGTATGAAGGAGCATTCATAGCAACAATGAAAAATGGTCATATAGGAATATTCAAAAGAAGGTACATGACACCGTTACCAATAGATGAAATTAAAGTAAACACGCAAGCTCGGGAAATAATGAAAGAGTTAGTTGATAATGAAGTAGAGAGAGTATTTGAGAAGTATTTTGATCAGCAAATGAGTTATACCAATTCCTAAAAATAAATAGACGAATAAAGAAAAATTTCTAAAATAGAATAATTTAAGAATTAGTGGGGAGTTATGGCAGGAAAAAGTAAAGCAATAGGAGAAGAATTATATAATAAGTGTAACCTGGAATTAAAGAAGCACGGCATAAGAGGAGAGATAGGAAGAAGATTACAGGCAATAATATCTGCAAAAGAATATGGAATAACAAAAGTTGCTCAAATATACCGAATTACTAGAACTACATTGATGAAGTGGATTACAAGATTTAAGGAAGGAGGAGTCAATGCGTTTAAAATACAACCAGGACGTGGAGTAAAGCCGAAGTTGAGCTACAAGCAGCAAGAAGAAATTAAAAATGTCATAGCAGAAGAAGGAGCCAACCTAACGGCTAAGAAATTAAAAATCATAATTGAGAAAATGTTTTCTATTGAGGTAAGTAAGTCTACAGCACATAGACTGATGCAAAAGTTAGGTTTTTCGTATATTACTCCAAGGCCTGTGCACAATAAACAGGATAAAAATAAACAAGAAGAGTTTAAAAAAAAATCTTAATGAAACTATTGTCACGTATCCCGAAAAAGAGCTATTTTTCTTCGATGAGTCGCGGTTTGGCACACATTCAAAGATTGGACACGGGTGGTTTAAAAAAGGCATTAGGACACAGGTTAAGGTAAAATTAGGTAGGCAAAACTTTTATCTCTATAGTGCAGTTAATCCTAGAAATGGAGAGAGTTCTAGCTTATTCGTACCAAACGTCAATACTGATTGTATGAATATATTCCTTGAGCAGATGTCACAATATTTAGGAACAAGGGAGGCATTTCTTGTTGTGGATTGTGCAGGATGGCATAGATCCAAAGGTTTAAAAATACCACAAAATATTACCTTAATCTATTTACCTCCATATTCACCAGAGTTAAATCCAGTAGAGCGTTTATGGCAATATTTGAAAGACAATCTCATTAAAAATAGAATATATGACTCTGTTAGTTTATTGGAGGATACTGTATGTGCATTCATTCGTAATATTACGGAAAGTTCGATCAAAACCATTTGTTCTGTGAGTTATTTGCCTACTTATTTATGAGATTTGGTATTACCTCAATAGAAAACATTTTCTCAATTATGATTTTTAATTTCTTAGCCGTTAGGTTGGCTCCTTCTTCTGCTATGACATTTTTAATTTCTTCTTGCTGCTTGTAGCTCAACTTCGGCTTTACTCCACGTCCTGGTTGTATTTTAAACGCATTGACTCCTCCTTCCTTAAATCTTGTAATCCACTTCATCAATGTAGTTCTAGTAATTCGGTATATTTGAGCAACTTTTGTTATTCCATATTCTTTTGCAGATATTATTGCCTGTAATCTTCTTCCTATCTCTCCTCTTATGCCGTGCTTCTTTAATTCCAGGTTACACTTATTATATAATTCTTCTCCTATTGCTTTACTTTTTCCTGCCATAACTCCCCACTAATTCTTAAATTATTCTATTTTAGAAATTTTTCTTTATTCGTCTATTTATTTTTAGGAATTGGTATAACAGGAGATTTAACAGGTGTTAATTATTCATCCATTCGGGCAGGGCTGATAGAGTTTCGCAGAAGGTGTGCAATGTTACAGCATAACGTGATAGTGTTCCAGTTTTGTAGACCTATTTGGAATAGATGGCTAGAATTAGCAGTGCTTTGTGGAGAACTGAGTATAGATGAAAAAGTAGTAAAAGCAGCGAAAGAAGAAGTAAAATGGATACCACAGGGATTTGATTGGGTGGATCCACTGAAAGATCAGCAAGCACAACAAATGGCAGTAAGAAATGGATTTAAGAGTCGATCGGAAGTAGTATCAGAAATGGGTTACGATGTTGAAGAAATTGACCAAGAAATAGCAGAAGATCAAAGACGTGCAAGCGAACTGGGCTTAAGTTTTGATTCTGAGGTTACTGCAAATCAAGAGGTGATATGAAACAACAATGGCTAAACAGATGTGTAATGGTAGAACCAAGGAGTTTTGAGTTACTGTCACTACAAACAGGAAAGCAGCCTATCTTTAAAAATATAAAACATGCAGTAAGAAATAGTGAAAGAGGAATAATACCGATACATGGCATTTTAACTAAAAAACCTGGTGCATTTGATGAAATGCTCGGAATGACATCATATGAGCAAATAGAAGAACAAATTACACAAGCATTAGCAGATAGTAGCATAGAGACAATTATACTGGAAATAGATAGCCCCGGAGGAGAGGTAAACGGTATATTTGACCTAGCTGACTTTATTTATGAATCAAGAGCAAAAAAGAGGATAATAGCGATAGCAAATGATGATGCATATTCTGCTGCGTACGCTATAGCCTCTAGCGCTGAAAAGGTATTTGTGAGCAGAACCTCAGGAGTAGGAAGCATAGGGGTAATTGCAAGTCATATAGATCAAAGTGGATTTAATGAAAAATGTGGAATAAAATATACCACAGTATTTGCAGGAAGTAGAAAAAATGATTTAAATCCACATGAGCCAATGACTTCTGAAAGTCTGGAAAGCTTACAAAAAGAAGTAGACCGACTATATGAAATGTTTGTGCAGCTAATAGCGAGGAACAGAGGTCTTTCAATTGAAAAGATTCGATCAACGGAGGCAGGGCTATATTTTGGCGAGAGAGCAATAGAAATAGGTCTTGCAGATGGAATTACAATTCTTTCATCTATTAATAAAAACAGGAGTATTACTATGAATGAACAAACTACAACTGACCTAGAAACTGATAATTTAACTAAGTATCGTACTGAAGTTCTTGAATTAATACGTTTATGTAACTTATCACGAATGCCAGAGAAAATAGAAGAATTTATAGAGCAAGGCGTAAGTATTGAGCAAGCCAGGGAAGTTTTAATGGAATTACTTGCAGAGAGAACGAAAAAGACAGAGATACTGAGTGCAATACCGCAGAATTCAGGAGAAGAGTTGATGATGGAGGTAGCAAGGACTAGAGCGCAATCAAGTATTTAAGTTTTTTTATAACCGCCGCGTACAACAATTACAAACATGGCGGTAAAACTAAAGGGGAAAATAAATGAGGAAATTTTATGAGTTGTATAATCGAACAAAATAATCTAGGTGACTTATTAAAGTATGAGGCATCAAGTCTATATTCAAGAGACCAAATAACGGTAGCCAAGGGACAAAATCTTAAACTTGGTACAGTTGTTGGTAGTGATAAGGATAACATGATTAAGATAATAAATCCAACTGCAACAGATGGTACACAAACAGCAATAGGTGCGATAGTAAGTGATGTAAATGCGACAGAAAATGCCAAAGCAGTAATCATTACACGTATAGCAATGCTAGCAGATCATGCAATTGTGTGGCCAACAGGTATCACTGAAGAGCAAAAAGCTGCAGCAATAAAGCAACTTGAAGGACGAGGGATCATTGTCCGCAAGGGAGTGTAACTTAAATTAATAAGGGGGAAAAAGAATGCAAAATCCATTTACGAATACAGCATTTAGCATGACGGCACTAACAAATGCGATGAATATATTGCCGATAAATTATGGACGTGTTGAAAATTTAAATTTGTTTCCAAGTAGGTCAGTAAGATTTAGACATATTACGATAGAAGAACACAACGGAGTGTTAAGTTTACTACCAACGCAAGTACCCGGAGCACCAGCAACAGTAGGAAAAAGAGGAAAAAAAAAGATAAGAACATTTACGATTCCGCACATTCCGCATGATGATGTAGTGCTGCCAGAAGAAGTACAAGGAATAAGGGCATTTGGATCAGAGAGTGAACTTAAAGCGCTTGCAGATGTAATAACTGATCATTTGCAGCTAATGAGAAACAAACATGCAATAACATTAGAGCATTTGCGAATGGGAACGCTCAAAGGAATAATTTTAGATGCTGATGGGTCAGAATTATTAAATCTGTACAACGAATTTGAAATAACACCAAAAGTAGTAAATTTTGCCCTTGGAACAGCAACAACTGACGTAAAACGTAAGTGTCTGGAAGTACTCCGGCACATAGAAGATAATCTAAGTGGTGAATATATGACTGGAATTCATGCCTTGGTAAGCCCTGAGTTTTTTGATGCATTAACTTCTCATGCTAAAGTAAAAGAAGCATATGAAAGATGGCAAGAAGGAGCAGCACTTCGAAATGATATGAGGTCAGGATTTACGTTCTGTGGCATAACATTTGAGGAATATAGAGGGCAAGCAACTGACCCTGAAGGAACCGTAAGAAGATTTATTGAGAAAGATACAGGGCACTGTTTTCCAGTAGGAACAGCAAGCACATTTACAACATATTTTGCACCAGCAGATTTTAATGAAACAGTGAATACTCTTGGACAGCCACTCTATGCAAAACAAGAGCCAAGAAGATTTGATAGAGGAACTGATTTACATACGCAGTCGAATCCATTGCCAATGTGCCATCGTCCGGGAGTTTTGGTAAAAATTAGTTCTAGTTGATGAATATAGGAAAATTATTGGAAGATTGTTTTGAGCATTTAGGAGTGGAAGCCACATATTGTAATAAAAATAAGGAGGGCATTCGTAGAATAAAAGTGCTAATTAAACGTCCTGAGACTACGTACTCTCTAGGTGCAGATGGAGCATTAACTCAGCAAATTGCTTCTATAGAAATACGTGATCAGGACGTTACTTCCTTTAGCATAGGTGATTATATCAAGATTGAAAAAAGGTTCTACAAGATTTTTGAACCACCGTTAAAAGATTCTTCGAGTGAAATATGGAAAATTGAGGCAATAGAAAGTGTTTGATATTAAAATTAGTAACAATATTAATGAAATAGTCTACAATATTGACGAAAAAGAGCAGAAAGTAAAACTGGCAGCTATAAAAGCACTAAATAGAACAGCACTATGGTTAAAAGCGCAAGCAGCTAAGGAAATCAGTGAGGAAAAGAAGATAAAATTAAGTTTGATAAGAAAGAGATTAAGAATTTTTAAAGCAAAAACAAGCAGATTAGAAGTGTTAATTAGAGCAAATCTCTACGACATTAGAGCATCGACAATTGGCAAAATACAAAAAACAAGAAGAGGATCGAAAGTAGGAAAGCATGAGTTTATAGGAGGATTTGCAGCAGTTATGCCAAAAGGAAATAGCGGTATGTTTAAACGTGAAGGAAGAGCAGCATTGCCAATAAAGGAAGTTAAATTGTCACTCGAACCTGAGGCTTCAAGGATAATAGGGAATCTTGTTAATTATGAGGTTGAGGAAGTGTTTGAAAAGTTCTTTGAACGTGATATTACAAGAAATATATGAATTTTAAAGATTTGCATAACGCAATCTGCACTACGCTGAAGAAAGAAATACCAGCAATTCAAACTTGTGAAATTTATCCATCGATAAGGAAAGAATTATTAGCGCCAGCGTTATTTGTAGAGCTTGTGAGTTTAGAATCGGGAAAAGATCCAGGAACAGAAGAATTAGCACTGAAAGCAAGATTTGAAGCACGAATTGTGATTGATAGCACAATAGAAAATGCAGCTATTATTGTCAGAACATTAGCTGCTGAGGTGGCAAAAGTTGTAAACAAAAATACATGGAATATAAAAAATGTTTCACCAGGAGAATTTATCTCTGCAGAAATTGACGGATTTAGACCCGAATTAGATGCATATTTGGTGTGGATGGTTGATTGGAGTCATCAGCTTCATTTAGGTAAATCGATATGGACAGAAAATAAGATTAAGCCACATACGATTATAATAGAAGAAAATGTTAGAGAGTAATTTTGCTATTTCAGAGCTGCAAAGAAAGTTAGCAAACATTGTACGAATAGGAGTTGTAAAAGAAGTAGATTATGAGAAAGCAAAAGTAAGAGTGAAGATAGGAGAACTTTTAACAGATTTTCTTCCATGGATAACTTCTAGAGCAGGAGAGGAAAGAAGCTGGCTACCACCAAGCATAAATGAACAGGTAGTAATATTGTCACCATTGGGAGAGTTATCATTAGGAGTAGTACTAGCTGGAATATATCAACAGAAGTATGCTGCACCAGAGAATAAAAAAGAAATAAATAGTGTGAAGTTTCAGGATGGAACAAGATTGTTATATGATAAAGAGAAGCATCATTTAGAGATTGAAGTAGTAGACAAAATAACACTGAAAGCTGGGGAATCGAGCATAGCACCGAACAGAAAAATCTGTCAAACCAGGAAGAAACTCTCCAATTTAAGTTTTTAGCAGTTTTTAAGTACAATTGTACAGGAGGTGCTTTTGCAGTTATAACCGAATTTTTCACTGGTGCCATAAGTGCCCGTTTCATAGCATGGTTTTGGGAGGAACGTTCGAACCATTGATGGAGCCATATTTTATGACTACCTCGTTTAGGAGATTGTATAATCTTAACCATTCCCAAGCTGAAGCACTTCGTTATTACAAATTATAGGAGCTACCATGAAAAAAGCAAAAAGTAAATTAGAGATAATGAATCCTAACGCAGCAGGAATAGATATCGGTTCATCTGTGCATTATGTATGTGTACCTGAAGAAAGAGATGAACAACGTGTACAAAAGTTTAGCTGCTTCACAGAAGATCTTCACAATATAGCAAAGTGGTTAAAGAAGTGTAAAGTTACTACAGTAGCTATGGAGTCAACAGGAGTATATTGGATTCCTTTGTTCCAAGTACTTGAATCGTATGGATTCGAAGTAAAACTGGCAAATGCAAGGCATGTAAAAAATGTACCTGGGAGAAAATCAGACGTCCAGGATTGCCAATGGCTACAACAACTACACAGTTATGGGTTAATCCAAGGATCGTTTAGGCCAGATGATCAAATGTGCATATTGCGTAGTTATGTTCGGCAACGTAAAAATCTTACAGAAAGTGCGACTACACATATTAATAGGATGCAAAAGGCGTTAGTACAAATGAATATTCAGTTACATAAAGTAATAAGCCATATAACAGGTGTCACTGGAATGCAAATTATTAAGGCTATAATCGAAGGTGAAAGAAATCCTAATAAATTAGCTGAATTAAGGGATGTGCGAATAAAGAGTGATAAATCGGCTATTGCCAAAGCACTAACAGGTGACTACAGAGAGGAACATTTATTTGCATTACAGCAGGAATTTGAACTATACAATGTTTATCAGGAAAAAATAGCAGAGTGTGACAAAAATATTGAAAACCACTATAAGACATTTGAAGCGAAATCTGACGAGAGTAAAGAGTTAAGCAAGGAAAGAAGTAAGTATCGAAAAGATAAGCCAAACTTTGCCTTGCGTGAAGAATTGTATCGAGTAACCGGTATAGATTTTACTAAAATTCCTGGATTTGATGTACTAACTGTACAAGCTATTATTTCGGAAATTGGTATTAACTACAGTAAATGGCGATCAGAAAAGCATTTTACTTCATGGTTAGGGCTAAGTCCTGCTAATAAGATTACAGGGGAAAAAGTATTTAGGACAAGAACTCGTGAGGTTATCAATCGTGCTGCAAATGCCTTTCGAATGGCTGCTTATGCCGTGGGAAAAAGTAAGAGTGCATTGGGTGCATATTATAGAAGATTAAAAAAGCAACTAGGATCCCCAAAAGCAATTACTGCTACAGCAAGGAAATTAGCGTGTATCTTCTATCAAATGTTGAGATACGGACAAAAGTATGTAGAAAAAGGAATGAACTATTACGAAACACGTTACAAAGAGAGAGTCGTGAAAAATTTGATCAAAAAGGCACGGGATTTTGGTTATATCTTGGTGCAACAGGAAGAGCTAGTTGAGGGAGTTTCTTAGGAGAGATGACGAAGAGCGAAATAAAACTGAAAGCAGATAGAATAAACCTTAATTAAATGAATAAATCGGTTGTACGAGTAGGAGATTATTGTGTAGAAGTAACACCGCATTTTTGCATTAGTGGGAGTAACAATGTTTTTGTAAATGGTAAGCCAATGTGCAGACAAGGAGAAAGTTTTAGTGAAGGAGAAGTAATGGTTCAAGGATCAAAAACAGTGTTTGCAAATGGGTTTGGAGCGGGAAGAGTAGGAGATATAGTTTCATGTGGGTTTAAAGTAATAAAAGGCAGTGAAAACGTGTTTGCAGGCTAAAAATGAAAGGGATGGACTCCAAAACAGGAAAAGAATTAGAAGGAATAGAACATCTGAAACAATCAATAATTGATATACTGACCACTCCTATTAACAGTAGAATAATGAGGAGAGATTATGGGTCAAGACTATTTGAATTAGTAGATAAGCCAATAAATAGAGATTTAACTTTGGAAATCTATTCAGCAGTAGCAGAAGCTCTACAAAGGTGGGAGGAAAGATTTAAGCTAGAAAAAGTAAAAATGACAGAGGTGAAAGAAGGAAAAGTAACGCTTGATCTAGAAGGATTATACTTACCAAGCGGGAAAAACATTCATTTTGATGAAATTGTAGTTTAAAGATGAAGCAGCTAAATATTGTAGAAAAGCTGAGTTATGAAGAAATCTTTTCGAGAATGAAAGAAGAGTTAGTCCGTAGAGATGAAACCTTTTCAGGATTAGTAGAATCGGATCCAGCAATGAAGGTATTAGAAGTAGCAGCATGGAGAGAGTTGTTACTCAGACAAAGGATAAACGAAGCTGTAAAGGGTAATTTACTAAAATTTGCAACGGGAGAAGATCTTGATAATTTAGCTGAGTTTTATGGAGTGGAGAGGCAAAAAGAAGAAGATGATGAACGATTTAGAAAAAGAATTAAAGCAAAGATAGTAGGCTCAAGCACGTGTGGAAGCAAGGAGTATTATAGGTATCATGCACTGTCGGCAGATAGTAGAGTAAAAGATGCATTAGTAGAATCACCTATACCAGGAAAAGTACAAATTTCAATCTTATCAACACAATTATCCACAACTGGCATATTGTCAGAAGAGCTACTAGAAATTGTAAAAAAGCAGGTTACTAGAGATGATATAAGGGTTTTAACAGATACAGTAACAGTAGTTGGTTGCAATATTACGGAAATAGATATTCACAGCAGAATGAGCATAAGTCCTGTGATATCGAAGGAGGAAATCAAGAAGCAGTTCATTAAGAAGTTTGAAGCAAATAGAAGGCTGGGATGGAGTGTGACAAGATCATGGATAATAGCGAATCTATTTGTAGAGGGTGTAGAAAATGTGGAATTAATCGAGCCAAAAGAAGATGTTGTAGTGCTAGGAAATGAATGTGCAAATTTGCGAAATTTAAAGATTGAGTTGAATTAATGTTACTGCCACCAAATGCAACAAAACAGGAAAAAGCGCTAGTAGATGCGATAGATTATAAAGTAGATCCAAGCTGTATCAGGGGATTTAAGTTTAGATTGGAAGAAGAAACATTGCCGTGGATAATAGAAGAATATGGTTTAGAAGAAATACTACGCTGGGTAAAAGATAAAAGAAGAGCCATAGTAGAAGGAGTAAAATTTCAAAGACTGCGAGGAACACCTAAATCACTTAAAATAGCACTCAAGTGGGCAAATATAGAAGACATTACAATCATCGAAGAACCACCCGGTAAACACTTTTTTGAGTTGCAAGTAGGGATAAAAGAGGTACCAAATGACTTCTTCGTAGATGCAGTAGTAGAGCTGGCAAAACTATCACTGCCTGTAAGATCCAGATTGATGAGGATTTTTAACGATTATTATAATGCGCAAAGATTTATATTGGATGAGAGTTTATTTGGAGATCTTCTTTCTGACTATTCAGGGGTAAAAATAGAAAAAGATGGACCGGTGTTATCGTTTGGAAGAGTAAATTTCTTCAGGTTTAGTGTTACGTCAATTAAGGTTATAGAGAGTTATCTACGCAACCATTATGAACAAACATTTAGTAATGACATATATCGATTAGATGTAGCAGTACTTGGAGAAACAGAGCCTCATACAAAAGATTACAAAGGCGTCTATGAAAGAAGTCATCAGTGGTATAACTTAAAAGCACTATATCCATTACCACAGAGTTTATTACCAGAAATTAAGTTTGCGAAGGCGCAAGTTATATTATCGGACAGTTGGAA
Organism: Wolbachia endosymbiont (group A) of Clivina fossor; assembly: GCF_964026865.1. Lineage (NCBI taxonomy): Bacteria > Pseudomonadati > Pseudomonadota > Alphaproteobacteria > Rickettsiales > Anaplasmataceae > Wolbachia > Wolbachia endosymbiont (group A) of Clivina fossor. The sequence goes on from NZ_OZ034707.1 coordinate 1,438,000, forward strand.
CTTAGAAGAAATAAATGCGTGCTTTCCGGTTGGTAGCATAGAAGAAGAAGGAAATAAATTTGTATTGGGAAACGATAAACTTTCATGGCAACGTTGGAATTTAAAACACAAACCAATTTTAGAAAGGTTTAGCGTTACTCACAACTATAAAGTAGAAAATTATACAGATCAGAAGGTCAGAAAATATGTTTTAGCAGAACACAACGTTTACTATAAAAATGATTTGGATTCAGAGCAAAAAGACTCAATACACGAATTAGAAAAGCACATTTTAGTATTTTACCCGGGAGTACTGAAGTGGCATGAACATCGACATTTGCACAGAAGTTGGAAAGATAGTCGAATAATATCTCTAATAAGTTAAGTACTTATATTTAGATACTCATATATTATATTAATAATAGGTAAAAGTGTATGAAATAAAAAGAAAAAGACTTGCTTTCTCATGCTAAAAAGGACATGACTTGAATAGCAGCAGGTAAATATAAGAAATTTGTCTGGTGCTAGAAAAGCTAATTTTGTGAGGTATGAAATGAGTTTTAGCAAGAGTAAGTTTTTTAAAGAAGTATCAAGTAACGGATTTAAAGACATTAATAAAAGAAATGAAGAAGGAGAGACGATCTTGCATCAAGCAGTAGAAATCTCTGATTACAAAACAGTGAGATTATTAATAAAAAAAGGAGCAGAGGTAAATGCAAGAGATAAAAATGGTTATACACCTCTACACTGTGCAGTATTCGCAAAGAGTTTAGAAAATGTAAAAGTGCTGCTAAGGTCGGGAGCAGAAGTAAATGCCACTCAATATGTCACTGGATGTACGCCACTCCACTCTGCGTGCAAGATGGGAGGAGCAGGAGTTGAAATAATAAAAGAGCTGGTAAAGGCTGGAGCTGAAGTTAATCAACTGAATAAGTACGGCGCAACGCCAATGTATTACATCTGGGAAAGTGAAAAGTATCGTCTATGTGATAGCAAAGAGAGTGAAAAGGCGAGTAAATTTTTGAGAGAAAAAGGAGGAATAACAAAAAGTAGAGAACTGACGTGCTATGGAATAGAGGGGCTAGTGGGAGAAATAGCAGACATGTTGAATGGAAGCTACATGCCGGAGCTAAAAATAATAGAGATAGGAGAAATAAGGAAGAGAGACAAATCGCTAATAAAGAAAGAATGTCAAAATTTAGCAAGCAAGATAATCAGCCAAGTGAATGCAATGATAGATGAGGTGGTAAAAAGGAAGGCTTAGGTTTAAAGAAAAGGTGGGGTAAGTTATGGTAAAGCTGGGTAAAAAAGATAAGTCACTATTAGAGAACTCGTTTAAAAATATTTATGAAAGAGACGAAAAAGGAAGAACAGCTCTACATTATGCAGTAGAGGTAAAAACAGTGAGGTTATTAATCGAAAAAGGAGTAGATGTGAATGCAGCAGATGTAAGAGGACATACAGCACTGCATCTAGCGATAATGGAGAAACGTCTAGAAACAGTTAGAGAATTGATAAAATCAGGAGGGAATGTAAATGCTGAAGAGTATGGCAATAAATGCACTCCGCTGCATCTTGCATGTATGGTAGGAGAAAAAGAAATAGTGGAGGAGCTAGTAAAAGCAGGGGCTGAAATAGAGCAAGCAGATAAATTTGGAATAACAGCGATGGATTATGCGAAAAATAGCAAAGAAATAGCCGAGGTATTAAAGAAAGAAACAGAGAAAATGGAAAGTTTGTTAAAAAAATAAGAGTCGTATCAGAAAGCGCAACAGCAGTTGGCAAAGGAAGGGCTAGACCAAATTTGAAGGCTGTAGCTGATAAAAGTTGGTCTTTTTCATAAGAGTAAATGGATTGATGGAAAAAAGGAGTGGTAAGGCTCCTTGCACTACAAAAACATTTGCAGGAGAAACTATGAGAAAAAGAACATTAACTTGCCGATACGAGCCAGATGAATTAGCGGAACAACATCTAGCAGACGCCTATGAGCTGTTACTAAGGTATGCGGTAAAAAGAAACAATGAAAAGGAGATAAAGAAAAATGATAACAGTGGCCTTATATGCAAGAGTTTCATCGAAGAGTCAAGCGCAGAACAATACAATAGAGAGTCAAATTGCCGAGCTCAAGCATAGCAACGAACCAACAAACTGTTGGTTATACCAGAAAGAAACTCCTCTCTTCATTTATACGATCTTAGTATAATCGTGACGAAGAAGCTGCTTCTGCAGTTATAGCCGAACATTTCAGTGGTGTCGTAAGTCCCGTAGCATAGCATGGTTTTGAAGGTGACGGTTAAACCATTGATGGAGTCTATTCAGACTACCTCGTTTAGGAGAGTGCCTTAATTTTACCGTCCCAAGCTGAAGCGCTTCTTCAATTATAAATTATATACTAGAGGTGTAAAATGACAAAAGTAAAAAATAAGTTGGAAGTAATGAACCCTGATGCGGCAGGGATTGATGTTGGCTCAGCCGTGCATTATGTATGTGTTCCAGAAGGAAGAGATAAGCAACATATCCAAAAGTTTGGCTGTTTTACAGTGGATCTACATAACTTAGCAAAATGGTTGAAGAAATGTGAAATTAAAACAGTAGCTATGGAATCAACAGGAGTATATTGGATTCCTTTGTTTCAGATACTTGAATCATATGGATTTGAAGTAAAATTAGTGAATGCACGACATGTTAAAAACGTACCTGGTAGAAAATCTGACGTTCAAGATTGCCAATGGTTGCAGCAGTTACATAGCTATGGACTGCTCCGAGGATCATTTAGACCAGATGACCAAATTTGCGTACTGCGTAGCTACGTCAGACAACGTAATAATCTAATTAGAAGTGCAAGTACACATACTCAACGTATGCAAAAAGCATTAATTCAGATGAACATTCAGTTACATAAGGCAATTAGTGATATTAACGGTGTAACAGGTATAAGAATTATTAAAGCGATAATTGAAGGTGAAAGGAATCCTGAAAAATTAGCTGAATTTAGAAGTGTAAATATGAAGAATGATAAGGCTACTATAGCAAAAGCATTAACAGGCGATTATAGAGAAGAACACTTGTTTACACTTAAGCAAGAATATGAAGCGTATATTTTCTTCCAAGAGCAAATAAAAGAATGTGATAGAAGTATTGAAAACTATTATAAAACATTTGAAACACAATCTGATGAAAGCAAACCAGTAAGTAAAGCAAAAGGCAAGAAAAAAAATGATCCAAACTTTACTTTGCATGAAGAATTATACCGAGTTATAGGGATAGATTTTACTAAAGTTCCAGGATTCAATGTACTAAGCATACAGACCATAATCTCAGAGACTGGTATAAACCATAACAAATGGCCAACAGAAAAGCACTTTTCGTCTTGGTTAGGGCTAAGTCCAGGTAATAAAATCACTGGAGAAAAAGTGTTTAGTACGAAAACTTGTAAAGTCATAAATCGTGCTGCAAATGCCTTACGACTTGCTGCACATTGTGTATCAAAAAGTAATACCGCTCTGGGCGCACAGTGCAGGAGATGGAAAAAACGACTAGGAGCCCCAAAGGCAATTACTGCTATGGCAAGGAAATTAGCATGTATCTTTTACAGTATGCTAAAATATGGACAGGAGTACGTGGAAAGAGGAATTGATTATTATGAAAAGCTTTTTCAAGATAGAGTTATGAAAAATCTGAGTAAAAAAGCCTCTGAACTTGGCTATATACTGGTTAAGAAAGATGAATTAGTTGAGGGAGTTTCTTAGGAGAATTGCTGCAGATAAGCATGAGTTATTGAATGAGTATGAATTTAAGGATGATGGGCTTAGTGGGTGGAGTTTAGAACGTGAAGGTTTAGATGCATTACGTGATAAAGTAGGAGAAGATCAAATTGATAAAATTTATATTCATTCACCTGACCGACTATCAAGAAAATCTGCACATCAAATGATACTACTTGATGAATTTGAAAAAGCAGGAGTAGAAGTAATATTCTTAAATCATAAGACTGAAAATAATCCAGAGTCTAAATTGTTATTGGGAATGCAAGGATTAGTGGCAGAATATGAGTGTACAAAGATTATGGAACGTAGTCGTAGGGGAAAACTCCATAGAGCAAAAAAAGGCTGTGTAAGTGTAATTGGCATTGCACCTTTTGGTTATAATCGTATAAAGCATGTAGATAGAGAAAAGACAAAGTTTGAAATAAATGAAGAGGAAGCAAAAATAGTAAAGCAGATATTCATGTGGGTAGGGCAAGAGAGAATAAGTATAAGGGAAGTGATACGTAGACTAAGAGATAAGTCAATTAGAACAAGAACTGGAAAGAAGGTGTGGTGTCCAATAATAATTTGGAAGGTATTAAGAAATCCAGCATATAAAGGACAAGCAGCGTTTGGTAAATTAAAGAGGGTTGAAAGAAGAGAAAGAAATAAACAAAAGGTTTCTATCTGTCGCACAGATGAGGACAGCTGGATTTATATACCAGTACCAAAAATAGTTGATGAAGGGTTATTTAATAAAGTACAAAAGCAACTGGATGAAAATAGAAAAAGAGCAAGGATGCAGAGAGAGGGAGGAAAAAAGAAATATCTATTACAAGGTCTAGTTGTGTGTCAAAACTGTGGATATGCGTATAGTGGTGCACAATGTGGAGTTGAAGGAAAAAAGTTTAGCTATTATCGCTGTAGTAGTACTATACGTATTACTGATGGTAGGGAGAAGTGTACTAATAAATTGGTCCGTACAGATATGTTAGAAACAGCTATATGGGAAAAGGTGAAAAATTTACTAAAAAACCCAGAGATAATAAAAAATGAGTATCACCGTAGAATTGCAGAAAATAAAAATGATGAATCATCAGATAAGAAGTTTGCAAGAAGGGAAAATCAAATAAAACAAGGCATCGAAAAGTTAATGGAAGACTATTATAGTCAAGAAAATGTAGGAGATAAAGGATATATAAGTGAGGAAGAATTTAAACAGACGATGAAAGGAATGAGGGAACGCTTAAGAGGGATAGAAGAAGAGAAGAAAAAGGTAGTTGATCAAAAAGCAATAGAGAAGGGAATGAACCTTATCATCAACAGTATAAAGAGTCTTTATTCCAGTGTAAAATCTAATTTGGAACAGCTAGATTGGCAAACTAAGCGTGGCATCATTAAAGCATTAGTAGAACGAATTCAGATTGGTTATGACCAGGTAGAAGTGGCGTTTAGAATCGAAGAACCAGCACAGGATGGAGAGATTTTTAATTTGCAACATTGTACTGGACGTCATAATAAGGGGGCTGGCGGAGTTTGTCAAGTAAGTTTTTTCGTTTCTACCAGCTACTTGGATGACACCACATAAATTAATAAATAGGAAAATTACTACAAATCTTTTCAACTTTAGTTTTTACTGCTTTTTCGACACTTGAGCTATTTCCGCTGATTAATCCCTGAACTACTTCATTTACTAGGCTGGCTATCTCTTTAAAATTTTCTGCCTCAAGTCCGCGTGTTGTCTCAGCAGCGGTGCCAAAACGGAGCCCTGAAGTGATGGTTGGCTTTTCTGTATCAAATGGTACAGAGTTTTTATTGCAGGTAATGCCAGTCCTCTCAAGGCTATCTACAACGTCTTTTCCAGTTAATTTCTGCGATCTTAAGTCAACTAGCACTATATGAGAGTCAGTGCCACCGGTTATAATGTCGAGTCCATGCTTTTGCAATTCTTGAGCTAGTACTTTCGCATTTTCCACGATTTTCTTGCTATAAGTTTTAAACTCTGGCACTAATGCTTCTTTAAATGCAACAGCTTTTGCAGCTATTACATGCATAAGTGGCCCGCCCTGCAATCCTGGAAAAACTGCAGATTGAATTTTTTTGTGTAATATTTCATCATTGGTCATCACTATTCCACCACGAGGACCACGCAAAGTTTTGTGAGTCGTGGAAGTCATAACATGTGCATATTCAGCAGGAGATGGATATTCGCCCGCTGCAATAAGCCCTGCATAGTGAGCAATGTCTGCAAGCAAATAAGCACCAACTTTATCTGCAATTTCGCGAAAGCGTTTGAAGTCCATTTTTCTCGGATAAGCAGAAGCACCAGCTATGATCAATTTTGGTTTATGCTCCAGCGCCAGCTTTTCTATCTCATCCATATTGAGCAGATAAGTGTCTTTGTTAACTGTATACTGAATTGACTTAAACCATTTACCAGAAAGGCTTGGTGCCGCACCATGAGTTAGATGTCCACCGCAACTCAGTGATAATCCAAGTATTGTATCGCCTGGAGTAAGCAGTGAAGCAAATACCGCCTGATTTGCCTGAGAACCAGAGTGAGGTTGAACGTTTGCAAATTTAACACCGAACAGCTTACAAAGTCTTTCTATAGCTAGACTTTCAACTTTGTCCACATGCTCACAACCACAGTAATACCTTTTGCCTGGATAGCCTTCTGCATATTTATTAGTCAGAAAAGAGCCTTGTGCTTCCATTACTGCTTTACTTGCAAAATTCTCTGATGCAATTAATTGCAATTGTGACTTTTGACGTTGTAACTCTTTTTCTATAAACTGATAAACCTCGTTATCAAAAGACTTTAAACTATTTTTAGAGCCACAGATTTTTTTTAAAACACTCATCATAGATCAAACCTCGCTTTAATTTTAAGATGCACAAGCAATTTTAAGACTACTTATCCTGCTTTTTTAACCATAAGAGCCCAAAAACAGCTATTAGCAAACATACAGGAATAATAGATGTTGCTTTTATCAGCAATTCAGCACTATACACAGGATTTCCTTGTATTACTGTTCTATCCCAACACAAATTTATTATTTTTGCGATTCCAGTGTGAAAAAAATAGCCAAAACCCATGACTATCATGTTTGACACAGCTGTAGCTAAGCCTACTAAGTTATTATTTACATAACTTAGTGCTTTATAAATTGTAACTACTTGATATCCAGATGCAAAGCCGATAATAAAAAGCGTAGGTAATACAACATACAAGCCACCAATCTGAGTAAAAAGTAATAGAAAACCGGCGATCATTGCAAATGAGCATGAAATTATTACTTCATAATGCTTATTTTTATACTTTTCCAATAAATAAGCCAAAGAGAATGATCCTGTTAACATTCCTATCAATATTACGGAAGAGAGAGAAGATGCCAAGCCTTCATTCATTTCATATACTTCAAAAAAGAATGCTTTCGCCCAACCATCAGCAAAACCTTGCATTGGACCGACCATGAGTCCACCAAAAAAGCTAATTAGAATAATATGCTTGTTGAAAAGTATGTTTTTCAAGTCTCTAATGCTAACTTTTTCCTGTTGAGCATTGCTTTCAGGCGTTACTAAGAACAGTAACAGAGCAAGTAAACACCCGAATGCTGAGAAGGTATAGATAACATAATTCCAGCCAAATTTATTGAGTAAGAAGTCTAACGGTAATCCGCCACATATCCCCCCCAAAGTTCCTATAATTATGGATAAACTAGCCATTCTTGCTGATTTTTCTTGCGCAAAATACATGCTTGCAACTTTAAAAAGCCCAATTGCTGAAGCGGATGATCCAATTCCAACGACTATTCTGCCAAGTATTGAATAATACCACTCATCAAAACATATAAGCGGTAATGTTCCGGTAAATGTTAAAACAATACAAGCAGGCAAAACAAATTTTGGCCCAAATCTATCAAGGAAAAGACCAACAGGTATATGAGCTAGCGTATAGCCTACATAGTATAACCCACCAAACTGGCCAACATCTGTAATACTTATGTTAAATTTTGTTATCAATCCAGGCGCAATTATGTTTGGAATTACGCGTAATATATATTGGTACGCATAAAACAGTGACGCCAACAACCAGATTAAAAAATTCCTCTGCAGTACTTTACCCCAAAGCTAGTATTATAGATACTCTGTTTATAGAAAACAATATTTTTATGAATACTTATTTTAATTTACCGGAATTTTATACAGTTGAACTCATAGCCAACATAAGTAGTTTATGCATTAACTAAATTTTCCAGGTTCAAGTTTGGATGATGGAAAAAGTTCACTTTTTCTATTTTTAAAAGAGACCTTTTATTTTACTTATAATTTTTTCTACCATATCTACAACTGGCTCATGAATAAGGTATATGAAAAAAATTACACCACAAATGACAAGTATATTTATGATTTTGCCCTTATTCATCTTTATCTTGAGCTTCACTTTTGTTACAAGATCCATTTTATTTATGTTTTTATTTCATGCTAACAATTATATATTAAATACTATAATTTTCAGTAAAATTTGACTTTAGAAGTACCCTATTAACTCAATATTAACCTTTCTACATGTAAAATAGTTAATATAACATTGAGGTAGGTTGATGAACATAAGCACAATAGATAATACATTGCAAAATTACATAACAAAATACATTGAACAAACATTCGCTACACATGTGTCAGGCAATAGATATGACAAATTGTATAGGGAACTTCTAAGTGGCATAGAAGAGATAATAAAACTCACTATAAACGAAGCAAAACATTATGACAAAAGTTTGGAAAATCTATATAACGATTCAAGATTTAATAAGAAATTTATTCAAGCTGTTGCTAAACATCAGGTGTCGGAATTTTTAAATACTCACCCGAAAAGAAAAGAAATTGTTGCAGAATTTTACAATGAACATCACATTAACGAAAGTGATTTAAAGACTCTGGAGAAAGGGAAAGATTTAGTAAATAAAATAAATAACATTAACTTACTGCAACGAAATGAAAAAAATGAGGAATTCAATATTAGAAAGACACTTGCTCACTCAATAAAAACGCCTTCCATAGAAAAATACAAGTTAGAACATTCAAGATAACCTTAGTGAATATTTTTGACGCGGTGAAATGGGTAATTTATGGATAGTCTATTTCATTTTAACTCCTGGCACGCTTTAGTAATACTATCACATCCAATTTCTAATTGTTCCTGAGAGGTTGCATAAGAAATTCTGATAAAATTTTCTAGACCAAACGCAATTCCTGGAACCACAGCAACTAAATGATCCTCTAGCAGGTATTCAGTGAAATCAAGATCATTATTTATTACTTTACCACTTTTTGTACTCTTACTGAGCAATCCTTCACACGAGACAAATAAATAAAATGCGCCTTGCGGAATGGATGCTGATAATCCCGGAGCAGAATTTAGCTTTTTCACCATAAAATCTCTACGACTCTTAAAAATCCTTGTTCTTTCTTTCAAAAAACTATGGTCACCGTTTAATGCTGCTGCTGCTGCTGCTTGTGCTATCGAATTTGGGTTAGAAGTGCTCTGAGACTGCAGCGTAGAGATAGCTTTTACTACATCACTTCTACCTGCAATATACCCTATTCTCCAGCCTGTCATTGCATAGGCTTTTGACACTCCATTGACTACAAAAACTCTGTTGTAAAGCTTTGGCTCAACCTGAGTGATAGTAAAAAACTTTTCGTCGTATATTATATGCTCATAAATATCATCTGTAACGACATTCACATGTGGATATTCAAGCAATATTTGTGCTATGTCTTTCAATTCATCATATGTGTACACAACTCCTGCAGGATTGTTCGGTGAGTTAAGAATTAACCATTTAGTTTTTTTAGTTATCCTGCTTTTCAATAATTCCGCTGTCAGTTTAAAATTTTGTTTGCATTCCACTACAACTGGTAAGCCCCCAAAAAGATTTACCATATCAACATATGAAACCCAATAAGGAGCTGGAATAATAACTTCATCTCCAGAGTTAATTGTTGCCATAAACAAATTGAATAACACCTGCTTAGCGCCAGTACCAACACAGATTTGGTTAAACGTGTACTCGAGGTTATTATCCCTTCTTAACTTATTAATTATTGCTTCTTTCAGCTCACGCGTTCCATCAACAGCAGTATACTTAGTTTTACCTTCACTTATTGCTTGAATAGCTGCTTTTTTTATATGATCTGGAGTATCAAAATCCGGTTCTCCTGCAGCTAAAACACAGATCTTTTTTCCTTCATTTTTCAACTTATTTGCCTTATCAGCTACAGCAATCGTAGGTGATGGTTTTATTAGGGACATTCTTTTTGCAAGGTCTGACATATCTTACTGAAGCTAAATTCAAATGATAAACCCTGTACAGCAAAAAAGCTAGGAATTTTGTGTATTGTATTAGTAGCTTTTTACCAAATCCACCAACGCAGTGATATTTTCAACTGGAGTATCAGGAAGTACTCCATGTCCGAGATTAAATATGAAGGGTGAATCTCTAAAGCAATCTATTATACGTTTTGCTTCTTTTATTGCTTCCGTTTTATTATAGGCTAAAAGATTAGGATCAAGATTTCCTTGTAGAGGGATTTTTAGATTCGCTTTCGCCCATTCTATTGGGACATTATAATCTATACTTACTGCAGATACACCTGTTTGTTCGCAGTAATCCTTATAAAGATTTCCAGCAGACCTTGGAAATCCTATTATTGGAAAATCAGAAAATCTATCCTTTATTGCCAAGGTAATTCTCTTTGTTGGTTCGATAACATATTCTTTAAACAATGGTTCCGATAATGCACCAGCATTACTGTCAAATAGCTGAATAACATCTGCTCCAAATTCTATCTGTTTAATTAGATAAATAATCGTTGCTTCCGTTATTCGTTCAATTATTTCCTTCAAATACGAAGGGTAAAAATTTAATACTTTGGAAAAAGTTTTGCTGCTTCCACCTTCTATGATATATGAAGCTACTGTCCATGGGCCACCAGCAAATCCTATAAGAGGCTTTTTTTTTGATAGCTGACTTCTGACTTTCTTTATAGCGTTTAGAATTGGTAAAATTTTAGCTTCAATGTCTTGTGGACTTTTCAATTCTTTAGGATTCTTTATAGGTTTTATTCTCGGGCCCACATTGCGCAGGAAATTCACGTCACAACCCAAAACATCAGCTATTATTAAAATGTCTGAAAAAATTATCGCCGCATCCACGTCAAATCTTGTCACTGGCTGTAACGTCAATTCTGTCACTAAATCTGTGTTGTAGCATATCTCCATAAAATTATTCATATTTTCCACTGCTTTGCGGTACTCAGGAAGAGACCTGCCAGCCTGACGCATTAGCCAAATAGGCACTCTTTCACCTGGCTCATTTTGTTTGATAACTTCTACTATTGTTGTTTTGCTGCTTTCCAATCTATTTTATCTATTCTTCTGTATACTAAAGTATAGTAGTAATAATAGTTCTATCAACAACTTGTTACTAACTTAAAATTCAGTAAAAATTGGCGTTGTTTAATTTGTGGATAAATATGTTAACAACTTCTATATGCTATTGATTTTCTGTTATGATTTATGTGTATAAGTAAGATGTTCAGAGTGTTAGTAATTTTCTTTTATGGAAAATATTTTACCATCATGCATTGTTACATAACTATGTATATGTCGTTGAAAAAATTGTTGATCAATTGTTGGTATTTTATATCAACAAATAATTCACAAATTAATTTGACATTATTCACATGCTTATTAAACATTTAATAACAGTTTTCTTGATAAATCTGATCTGAAAACGTTTTTGCCATTACAGGGAATAAATTGAGTAAAAAAGGAACCTTAGTAGAAAAAATAGCATATAGAATTTTTCTCTTCCTTTTCAAAAAAGCTTCTGTGTTGAAAAAGTGTGCGACTGAAGCATTAATGAAAGATCTGCCAGACCTTAATATATTTAATGGTCTATTAAAATTCCGCGATTGTGGTATAATGGATATAATGACTCCACGTACAGAGATATGCGCAGTAGACATTGAGTCAAGCGAGCGTGAAATAATAAAGAAGATAAAAAACACTTGCCACACTAAAATACCAATTTATAGAAATAACTTTGATAACGTAATACGCTTTTTTTATGTAAAAGATGTTATTTTTAATAGGGATAAAAACTTTAATCTGAGAAATATTATACAAAGCGTAATATTTGTTCCGCCCTCGATGAAGACAACTAATCTTTTTGTTAGGATGAAATCTTCTAAATCATACTTAGCTATTGTATTGGATGAATATGGTGGAACTGATGGTTTAATTTCAATGACCGATCTTATAGAGGAGCTAATACCAAACATTGATAGTGAGAACGAAATAAATTCAGAATATACCATTACTGAATTGTCTCAAAATAAGTTTGAAGTGTCAGCAAGGGTTCTTATAAAGGATATAGAAGAGGATCTAAAAATAGAATTACGTGACCCTGAAGAAGACTATGTTACACTTGGTGGTTTGATTCTTTCGATTGCTGGTAAAGTGCCTTCTGTAGATGAAGTCATTAAATATAAAAATGGTATGAAGTTTATCATCAAAGATGCAAATGAGCGCTACATTAATAAAATAGTACTAGACTTAAGTGATTACAAAAATTAGATTTGGTACCCCTTGTCGGGGAATGTCTTGCCTTGAAACAAAGAAAAAGTTGTAATAACCAAATATGCAACTCAAGGTATAGTTAAACCTATCTCCAGCAAATTATTTTCGCAAGTACAATGCATTTCAGTTTTATAGTACTCTAATAATAAAGAGATCATATAGATATTAATATCTTTTGTATTTAAATTAGTGTCATTTTTTTTGATTAATTTGTCTACTAATGATTTGCTTATTGGTTTGTGTTCATTTAGAATTTTTATAGTTAATAGCATTTTATCTTCTGTTTGACTCAGTAAAACAGACACTAGTTCAACTTCCGCCACTGCGCTGGCTATAGTTAGCACCATATTAGAAATTATCTTATTTATCTTTTCAATTAAATCTTCCTTATTTTTTGCAGAGTATGCGTCTATTTTCCACGTAAGCTTTACTTTTTTTTTAATAAATAATTTTCGATATTAGATTTGGTCTGATCAAAGCTGTAATTATCTGCTGAAGAAGAATATGCCTGCTTCATAACTTTATGTTTATATATTAAATCATCGGAGCTTTCTTTAAGAAACGACAACGCTTCCTTCTGCGCATCAGCATCGTTCTTATCTATTACTTCAAGCTCTTCTAAGCCAAACATTATTCCATTCATAGAGTTAGCAAAGTCATGAAGCAGCCGTCCTGATAGCAGCTCCGTTATTAACAGTATGTTTTTGATGTTTTTGTTCATTGGATAATTATAAATGATTTAAGTTACCCTATATTGGTAAACATATAATAGTCAATTAAGAGAAAGTTTCGTTGCACTTTTTATATCAAGGCATTAATATAGTATTAACAATTTTAAAATTTATAGAAGGATTATGAATACTTATATCAGATCAGGAATAGATCTTGAACTATATAATAAGTTAATAAAAGAAGTCAAGCCTATTGCTCAAGAAACTACTAGAGAAGAAGTAATCAGCGAAATAGGTTCATTTTCTGCGTTGTTTGATTTTGCTGCACTAAGTAAGGAATATGACCATCCAGTACTTGTTTCCTCAACTGATGGAGTAGGTACGAAACTATTGATAGCTCAAGAAGTGAATAGGCATGGTACTATAGGTATAGATTTAGTTGCAATGTGTGTAAATGACTTACTTGCACAAGGAGCAACGCCTTTATTTTTCCTTGATTACTTTGCAACAGGCGTTTTGAGCAAGGACGTTTTATTATCTGTGGTCCAAGGCATTGCAAAGGGGTGCAAGCAAGCTAAAATAGCATTGGTTGGTGGGGAAACTGCAGAAATGCCTGGAATGTATGATAATAATCACTATGACCTTGCAGGGTTTGTGGTTGGTGTAGTTGATCGAAAGCAAATTCTTCCAAACTGTAGCATGATGAAAGTAGGTGATTATATAGTTGGCTTAGAGTCAAGTGGAATTCACTCAAATGGGTTTTCTTTGGTGCGCCATATTTTCAAAGGCTTAGGTATAAATTATAACGACTCATCTCCATGGAATAATCAGCTTTGGAAAGAAGTGTTGCTCGAACCAACAAAAATATATGTTGATTCTTTGTTGCCTATTATGCCAAAGGTAAAAGGCATTGCACATATAACAGGTGGTGGCTTGATAGATAATATTCCGCGGATTCTTCCAAAAAACTTATTTGCAAACATAGACATTAATTCCTGGAAATGGCCAGATATATTTTTATGGCTAACAAAGGAGGGTAAAATAGAGAAGAAAGAAATGCTAAAAACATTTAATTGTGGTATTGGCATGGTATTGATCGTAAGTCCTGAGAATATGCAAAACGTGAAAAATCATTTCCAAAAACGTGGAGAAAAAATTGAAATTATTGGAAAACTTGATGAGGCATGTAACCCTCCACTTGATAGAGTAGTATTTAGTTAGTCTAACTTTACTGACAGTCTTTTTGCAACTTCTAGGTACGCTTCCTTTAAATCTCCTAAATTCAAACGAAAGACGTCTTTATCTAGCTTTTTATAAGTATTTTTATCCCATAACCTGCAGTTATCAGGGCTGATTTCATCGGCTAAAATGATTTTAGTACTGTCATTTATTAATCTGCCAAATTCTAACTTGAGATCAACTAAATATATACTTGCATTTGAAAATAGGTGGACTAAGATTTCGTTGATTTTTAAAGTTGTAGTTTTAACTTCATCCATTTCTTTGCTAGATAGCCAATCAAAATACAGTATGTGATTTTCATTCACCATTGGGTCGGCTAGGTCATCATTTTTGTAAAAAAACTCGATTATAGGAGATGTAAGTGCCTCACCTTCTTTGATATTAAAACGTTTGCAAAAGCTGCCAGCTGCAACATTTCTAACTACCACCTCAAGAGGTATTATCTTGAGCTTTTTGACTAGCTGTTCTCTTTCGTTTAGAGTTTTTATAAAGTGCGTGCTAGTTCCTGCTTCTTCAAGCTTTTCCATGATAAAAGCACTAACATAATTATTAATTATTCCTTTGCCCTCAATAATTTCATATTTTTTCTTATTGAATGCTGTAACATCATCTTTAAAGTGCTGTATAACAGTTGATGAGTCTTCAGTTTCAATAATGGCTTTCGCTTTACCTTCGTATATTGTTTTATTCAGTGACATGCTTAATTTAACTATATATTATATCAATTTACTGTTCTTAGAGTATAGCTCCAAATAACTTAAAATAAACCTTAATGGCATTCAATGTTACAATATTAACCATATTTCCAGAAATGTTCCCCGGGTTTTTGAACTATTCTCTTGCCGGAAAAGCGTTAGAAAAAAAAATATGGAACCTTGAAGTAATAAATATTCGTTCTTTTGCGAAAGATAAACATTCAGCTGTGGATGATGTTCCATATGGAGGTGGAGCAGGAATGGTTATGCGTTCTGATGTAGTTGGTGATGCAGTAGATAGTATGCTCTCTGTTCATAAAAATACTAAGTTTATTTACATGACTCCATCTGGAACTAAGTTTAATCAGAATATTGCCAGAGAATTATTAGAGTTTCCTCATATAACAATATTGTGTGGTCGATTTGAAGGTATTGACCAAAGGATAATTGATGCGTATACTCCTTATGAATTAAGTATCGGAGATTATATACTTTCAGGAGGTGAGCCAGCTGCGATGGTGGTTCTCGATGCATGCATTAGACTTCTTCCAGGTGTAGTAAATAATTCCGATAGTATTATTGAAGAAAGTTTTAGTTATGATGGTGGTATGCTTGAATATCCTCAATATACTAGACCTGAGCAGTGGAAGGGATATAAAGTACCTGAGGTTTTGTTATCTGGCAATCACAAAAAAATAAGTGATTGGAGGCAGAAGCAGTCTCATGTTATAACAAAAAAGCGTAGGCCTGAATTATTGAATGGAGAGATAAATGACAAATTTACTTAAAAAATTTAACGAACAGCAAATGCAAGTGTTAGCTAAAGAAATACCAGAATTTCGTCCTGGTGATGATTTGAAGGTCACTTTTAAAGTAGTTGACGGTGCAAGTGAACGTATACAGATATTTGGAGGTGTATGTATATCAAAAAGGAACCGCGGGTTACATTCTTCTTTTGCAGTCAGAAAAGTGAGCCATGGAGAAAGTATAGTGTCTCAATTTTTTGTTTATTCTCCTGCACTGGTTTCAGTGCAAGTGACAAGAAAAGGAAAGGTTCGTAGAGCAAAACTGTATTATCTATGCAAACTATTTGGAAAAGCTGCAAGGATCAAAGAGCGTACTACTTATGTTAAAAAGAAATCTAATACCAAACTTCGTTATTGGGAAGACAAATAGAATATACGATAAATTCACTTAAACCTCCAGTTATAGGCGGAAAGCACTCTTTTTCATTTGTCTCATTATTATTGAGAATTGGTATAAGTAGATACAATAGGGAGTGATGTCAATTGTGTCATCCCAACACTTCCCCAGTGTCATCCAAGTAGCTGATACTGGGATCTACCTTATTCTATATCATGGATGTTATTTTTAGCATGGAGTCTGTTACCAATTGCCTGATTTGTAAATATTTTTATAACTGGATTCCAGTGTCAAGCACTGGAATGACATCAACGTTTATTAAACTGGACGTTTGTACAACTGTGGGCTTGACGATAGGATCCAGGAAAAATAAATGAGTATAAAGAAAAAATTCCTTAAATTACTTCAGTCAAGGCGTGTACATGCTCGTATAAAAAGGAAAAATAAAAAGAACAGAGCGTTACGCTTTTGCTCTTTCACGGCACTAGTTATCTCACTTGGCTGTCCTGTGTGTATATTGTTGAGTATATTAGTTAACTCTTACAGTGCCTTAACAGTAACGAAAATTTTATTGCCAATTGAAATAAGTGCTGATCTTACTTTAACAAATAATCCTAGTGATTTGCGGTATAAGTCCATTGGCTTACTCAACGATTCTTTACGTAAGGTGTTTAAAGGAACTGATTTTAAAGACAGTGACGAAATTTTAAGTCGTAATTCTTACAAAGAACTAGAGAAATTTTTTCGTAAGAAAGTAAAAGATAGTGGTGAATATGAGATCTGGTTTACCGCGTCAAGTATAATTAATTCAATAAATAAAGATAAACATTTGAATGATCGTTATGCTAAATTACTTGATTGGCTAAAAGAAAAGAGGAGAGTGAAAAAATTTTTTAATAAGTCTTTATTCCTTAAATCTGACTCTCGTGAACCTGAGAATGCAGGGATTTTAGGGGCATTTATCGGTTCATTAATGACAATTATAGTGTGCCTAGCATTAGCATTACCAATAGGAATTATGTCGGGCATCTGTCTTTACGAATTTATGCCTAAAAATAGGCTAATGACTAATATTGTAGAAATTAGCATGAATAATCTTGCTGCAGTGCCTTCAATAATATTTGGTGTAGTGGGCTTAACTCTCTATCTTGGCATATTTGGGCTACCACGCTCTTCACCACTTGTTGGTGGAATGACTCTTTCATTTATGATGTTACCTAATATTATAATTGCAACAAAAAATGCCTTTGCGAATGTTCCTATTACGATAAAAGATGCAGCGTTTGCGCTCGGTGCGCCTCACATCAAGGTGATATTAGATCACTCTTTACCGATTGCGTTACCAAGAATAATACATGGTACTGTGCTTGCAATTGCAAGGATTTTAGGTGAATCTTCCCCTTTACTTATGATAGGTATGGTGGCATTTATTGCTGATACACCTACGTCCTTTTTCGATCCGGCGACTGTTCTGCCTGTACAAATATACATATGGTCAAGTAGTCCTGAAATTGCATTTATTGAACTTGCTGCTATTGCAATTATAGCTTTATTATTGGTGTTATTTGCGTTAAATTTAGTAGCAAATTTTGTAAAAAAGAAATTCGAATTTTTTAATTTTTAGCAATTCATGAAGATCACAGTCCTATCTGGTTATGGCTTAAATTGCGAAAAAGAAACCGCATTTGCATTTATGGAATGCAGCAGAAAACTTGGTATTAGCAATATTGAAGTAAAAATCGTTCACATTAATGATATCATAGATAATCCAAGTGAACTGAAATTAAGCAATATACTTGCAATTCCAGGAGGTTTTTCCTATGGTGATGACACTGGTGCTGGTAATGCGTTTGCTTTACGTATTAAAAACAACTTGTTGGATGAGTTTCAAGAGTTTTTATCTCAGGACAAGCTGATTATAGGAATATGTAATGGTTGTCAGATATTAGTAAAATTAATTCCAGAGTTCTCTAGTCTAGCTTTAATCCATAATGATATAGGCAATTATCAATGCCGTTGGATTAGAGTGGGAGTTAATCCGCAGAGTAATTCTGTTTGGCTACGGGGCCTGAGTGAACTATATCTCCCTATTGCTCATGGGGAAGGCAAATTTTTTATGGATCAAGATATTTTGAACCAATTGATTGAGAGCAATTCCACCGCATTACGTTACATTGATGAAAATGGCAACTATGCTAACCTACAATTTCCTTACAATCCGAACGGATCTACATACGACCTAGCAGCTTTATCAGATAAAAGTGGAAGAGTGCTAGCTTTAATGCCCCATCCAGAGAGGGGAATATTTTTTACTCAGCAAGATAATTGGCCTCTTGAAAAAGAAAAGAGCAAGCGTTTAGGTATTGCTGTGCCAAAATATGGTGATGGAATGCTTATATTTGAAAATGCACTAAAGTATTTTTGTTAAAATTTATTGGTAGGGGTTTATGGTCGAAATTGAACAAATATCTCCTGATATTGCAGAAGATTTATGCTGCAAGATTACAGCTGATTTATCAGAGTATTTTGGTTTGCCAGAGTGTAATGAGCATTATGCTGTGGGTGTTCGTTCTTGCAAAAATTTAGCTGCAAAAATTGATGGAAACTATATCGGACTTCTCAGTTTAGATTTTCCCTATCCTAATAACAGCAATATCTATTGGATGGCTGTCTTTCGTAATTACCAACGCCAAGGAGTAGGGTATAAGTTAGTCGAAGCAGCATGTAGTTTGGTAAATACTGCCAGAAAAATGACTGTTGAAACCCTGAGCCCAAATGCATCAGATGAAAATTACCTAAAAACTTACAAATTTTATGAGTCTTGTGGATTTGAACCATTATTCAATTTAAAACCCCAAGGTTACAAGTGGAACATGGTTTACATGATGAAAAATCTCAACCAAATTTATCAGAACAGACCAGAAAAATATAGCTAAAGTGGCTTAGGTTTACCTACAATTTGAAAAACAACAAATTCGTCATTCCGCTACTCGTTAGCGGAATCTATGCTGAGATACCGCGGCGGTATGACGTAGGGACTCCGCCAACAATATTGGAAGAAATCTGAAACTTGAGAAAACTATTTCCCGAAAGCTTCTACAAAAAGAACAGAGAGTTGAATTTATTTATAGAGCTAGTGATCAAATAACCATATGTCTCGATGAATAACATATGGGAGAGCTAATGGGCAACAAGAAATTAATAGTTTGTATTCGTTGTAGTTATGAAGTGAATAGATTAGCAGAGTTGTATCTATTAGATGCATATGAAAAATTAGTGTTAAGTAAACCAATAAAAGTGAGCAAAAAGGAAGAAAACTCTGAATGTAAGAAAGTAGATTTGAGGAGGGTTAAATGGTAACAGTTAGATTATATGCAAGAGTTTCTTCAGGGAGACAAGCACAAGAAGGTACAATAGCAAGTCAAATTGCTGCTATAGAGAATCAAATTAGTATGGACGGACATAAATTATTAAATGAATATAAATTTATTGATAATGGTTCTAATATAATCCGTCCTGGTTTAGAAAAATTACGTGATAAAATAGCAGAAGGTAGCATTGATAAGGTTTATATTCATTCTCCTGATCGTTTATCTCGCAAGTATGCATATCAGATGGTATTACTTGAAGAGTTCAAGAAACTAGGAGTAGAAGTCATTTTTTTAAATTAGCGATAATCCAGAATCTCAATTACTATTACAAATGCAAGGTATGATAGCAGAATATGAACGTGCAAAAATCATGGAAGGAAGCTGCCGAGGAAAGATTTATGCAGCCAATAAGGGTTATATAAGTGTAATGAGAGCTGCTCCTTATGGCTATCATTATATAAATAAAAATACAGAGACAGGACAAGCCTTATTTGAAATTTATGAAGAAGAAGCTAAAGTTGTGCGTAAAGTATTTTTTTGGGTAGGAAGAGAAAGAGCGAGTATAGGAGAAGTATGTCGTGGGCTAAGTGCTATGTCCGTTATGACGCGAACAGGAAAAGAATATTGGGATAGGGCTGTAGTTTTGAGTATGTTAAAAAACTCTGCTTATAGAGGACAAGCAGCTTTTGGTAAAACAAGGTTAGGCGTAAAATTAAAATATATAAGACCAAAAAAAACTCCTGCGAGCAACCAAAAGATAATTATTCTACTTATCCTGTTCCAAAAGAGGATTGGATTTATATTAAAGTACCTAGTATAGTAAACGAAGATTTATTTGATATAGTTCAAGAACAATTAGCTGAGAATAGAAAAATAGCAAGAACAAGACAAAGAGGAGCAAGATATTTATTGCAAGGTTTAGTAGTATGTAAGCTTTGTAATTATGCATATTATGGTACTAGCACTGCAAGGAATAAGGAGGGAAAAAAACTAATAATCAGGTGTATTATCGTTGTATTGGCACGCCGTTTTGGTGGTAATAAAATGTGTAACAACAAATTAATTCGTACAGATACATTAGACATAGCTGTGTGGGAAGAAGTAAAGCATCTATTAAAAAATCCGAATAGAATATTAGAGGAGTATAAACGAAGACTTTCAGAACTTACCACTAGATCAAAAAAGCGCTTTGCTTGAAGCACAAGAAGATAAATTAAAACGTGGTATTGCAAGGTTAATTGATAGTGATGCTCAAGAATATATTGATCAAGAAGAATTTGAGCCAAGAATTAAAGCAATGAAACAAAACTTAAAAATGGTTGAAGAACAAAAGAAAAAAACATTTGATCAGAAAAAACTCACACAAGAGTTCACTCTAGTAGTAACAAATTTAGAGGGATTTTCCTCTAGTATTAACTCAAGTCTTGATAATGCAGACTGGCTAACTAAACGTGATATTATTAGAACGTTAGTTAAGCGAATTGAGATTAATTTTGAGGATGTGAACATCGTGTTTAGAGTGAAAGAGCTTCCAGACTCTTCTCATGGGGAGAGAAATCAATACTTGCAATGTTGTTGTAGGGGTAGTCATCCCGCTGCTTGTTAGCGGGATCTAGAGATACTGCGGCGGTATGACGTGTTGCTTGGGTCAGCTATACCTTTTTTCTACTTAGTTTGGGTTATGCAAGAAGTCTATTATAATCAGGCTTTAAGTTTGCGGAAGTAATTTTTTGCATTAGAGTAAAAAATTTTTTCTATAGCTAATCAAAGTGGGATCAAGAGAAACTTACCACTTTCTTTACAAAGGGTTTGATGTTACCATTTGATGAACTATTCTGAATTTATTGAATGAACATTAACATAAAGAATCTAGTTCATGCTTTTTCTAAATTGCCAAGTTTAGGACCATCATCATCACGCAGGTTGGTTATACATTTACTCCAAAACAAAGAGAAAGTTATGCTACCACTTGTATCTTTGATTAAAGAGCTAGCAGATCTTATAATAGAGTGTGAAGTTTGCGGAAATCTAGATACTAAGTCACCTTGTTCTATTTGTACTAACCCAAAACGTGACACTAAGTTACTGTGTGTAGTAGAAGAATTGGGTGATCTATGGGCGTTTGAAAAAGGAAATATATATTCAGGTTTATACCATGTTTTGGGGGGCAGATTGTCTGCGATAAATGGCATAGGTCCAAAAGAACTTAACCTTGATACTATTCTGGAAAGAGTGACAAAATCTAAAATTGAAGAGATAATTATCGCAATTAATCCGACATTAGAGGGCCAAGTTACTGCACAATATATAATTGAATTGCTAAAAAATTTGGATGTGAAAATATCACGTCTTGCTTGCGGCATACCAATGGGCGGAGAAATTGACTACCTAGATGAAGGAACGCTGAGGATAGCACTTACTTCAAGACAGGATATTAAATAATTATCACAGTCATTCCATTTCTTTTTAGCAAGCTATAAGTTTCTTACCATACTACCACTACTTATAAAACACTAAATTTTAGTGACATACTTCAGCCTAAAAACTTGCTTTACTAATTGAAAATATTGTACACTTAAAACATAGTGTTTTAAAATGAGGAGTTATGTTAACTTTTGTATTAGATGGAGTACGTAATACTTATAATTGGTTAATCAAAAAATTAAGATCAACCGCTCTTGATTTCATTGCGTTATTTAACAAAGAATACGCAGATAGTAAACGAATTGGATACATATTAAAGGATATAAAGATTGACTTAGGACTACAAATGCCTAATTTAGAAGTGAAAAAATTAAAAGAGTTTGATTTTAAATCAAATGATCTACTTTTAACAAAAAGCGATATTAATTTTCACAATACAGATTTATTAAAGGATATTATTATTAAACCTGATTTCAGCAAAATAATAAGAGAATTAAATCAAGACGAATATGCTCGATATGAGGATATTATTATTAAACCTTATTTCAATTTCAGCGAAATAACAAGAAAATTCAATCTAGACGAATACGAATATGCTCGATATAAGGATATTATTATTAAACCTAATTTCAGCAAAATAATAAGAAAAGTAAATCAAGACGAATATGCTCGATATATTGATAACCTAAGCTTTATATTTCCATTAATGCTGGTGTATAAAAACTTTGTGCATAGTGACTGGGTATCTGATAAGTATGGTAATTCTGCACTAATAGAATTAATAAAAACTTGTGATAGTAGGAAAATCATGGAGGAAAAAATAGACTTATGGAAGGAAAAAGGAAAGTTAACAATAGATATCAGTTTGGATGCAGGAAGCTTAGCTTATATAAACGGGATGTTTCCTTTAATACAAAAAGCTATTAAAAACAGGAGTTTTATAATTCAAAACTATTCTGGACTCTATGAAAGTGGAATTGAACAACTAGTAACTGAATTCAAAGATTGTAAAAGTTTAAAGGAAACACAGGAAGTAATAGACGATCTTACACAAAATTACGTGCAATACATGGAAAGATGCATAGAAGAAAAAACAGGAATAAAAACTATCACATATGATCCATATGGTGTGCTTGATCCTGTAAGTAGCTTGAAAAACATTTCTATTAATGTGTTAGAAAAACATGGATTACTAAGTAAATGATTGTCTGGACTCTTAACTTATAAAATACTATAGTAAAATATAGCGTAAGGGTCTTATGTGCTTAAAAAAACTTGCATCGTTAATAACGTTCAAGAAGAAAGAAACAGCGCCACCACTTCAAGTGGCGGCTTGGGAAAATGACCGTCTAAACTATAAGCAATTTTCAGGCAAATTCAACACTATAATTAAAACGATTGATCAGTTTTTTACAATAATATCTTTAGAAGGATATGACGGATGGGGTAAGACGTTTTTTCTGAAAGAGTGGGTAAAAGAGTTAAAACAGCAAAATGAAATTGCAGCTTACTATAACGCATGGGATATCAATGCACTGGATCAACCACTTCCTTCTTTTTTAAATTTTCTATTTGAAGATTTATTTGCATCGTATGAAGTAAAAAGAAGCGTTATACAACAGTTCAAGAACATAAACCAAGAACTATTTTCTCTAAACACACTAGGAAAGCTGATCAGTAAATCTCCACTTGCTATGCTTTCCGTATTGCTTGACGCTACAAAAGAGGCTGATAGGAAAGATATTGGTTCTGTACTGAGAGAGTTGAATACTCTTCAAAGAAGAGAAGAAAACATTAAGGATTTTAAAACACAATTGGCAAAAGTAGTTAATAGAATTAGAAAAGACAAAAACATTTATATAATGGTGGATAATCTTGATGTGTGCCGCCCTAAATTCGTTGTCGATTTTTTGGAATCTATAAAGTATATGCTTGATGTGGAGGGGCTGGTTTTCATTATTTCTGTAAGTAAAGATAAGAGCAATGTGCATAAAGCCATTAGCACGATACTTGGACCAAATTTTGACCTAAAATCTTTTACTGATCTCTCTTTACATTTACCGAAGCAACCGATAGAAAAATTTACAAAAGAACTATTTGAAAATATTAAATTACCGAAAAAGTCAAAAAATTTGATTGTAGATAGTTTTATATTTTATGCAGAAAGCCTTTTACTATCGTTAAAAACAATAGAATACTGCGTAAAAAAAATAAAGCTGTGTCTTCTGAATTACACAAGAGAAGAATTACCTGCTCCAAATTTGTTTTCGTTTTTGGTAATACTGCAATCAGTAAATACTGATTTGTATGAGGAGTTATACCAAATCTCATAAATAAGTAGGCAAATAACTCACAGAACAAATGGTTTTGATCGAACTTTCCGTAATATTACGAATGAATGCACATACAGTATCCTCCAATAAACTAACAGAGTCATATATTCTATTTTTAATGAGATTGTCTTTCAAATATTGCCATAAACGCTCTACTGGATTTAACTCTGGTGAATATGGAGGTAAATAGATTAAGGTAATATTTTGTGGTATTTTTAAACCTTTGGATCTATGCCATCCTGCACAATCCACAACAAGAAATGCCTCCCTTGTTCCTAAATATTGTGACATCTGCTCAAGGAATATATTCATACAATCAGTATTGACGTTTGGTACGAATAAGCTAGAACTCTCTCCATTTCTAGGATTAACTGCACTATAGAGATAAAAGTTTTGCCTACCTAATTTTACCTTAACCTGTGTCCTAATGCCTTTTTTAAACCACCCGTGTCCAATCTTTGAATGTGTGCCAAACCGCGACTCATCGAAGAAAAATAGCTCTTTTTCGGGATACGTGACAATAGTTTCATTAAGATTTTTTTTTAAACTCTTCTTGTTTATTTTTATCCTGTTTATTGTGCACAGGCCTTGGAGTAATATACGAAAAACCTAACTTTTGCATCAGTCTATGTGCTGTAGACTTACTTACCTCAATAGAAAACATTTTCTCAATTATGATTTTTAATTTCTTAGCCGTTAGGTTGGCTCCTTCTTCTGCTATGACATTTTTAATTTCTTCTTGCTGCTTGTAGCTCAACTTCGGCTTTACTCCACGTCCTGGTTGTATTTTAAACGCATTGACTCCTCCTTCCTTAAATCTTGTAATCCACTTCATCAATGTAGTTCTAGTAATTCGGTATATTTGAGCAACTTTTGTTATTCCATATTCTTTTGCAGATATTATTGCCTGTAATCTTCTTCCTATCTCTCCTCTTATGCCGTGCTTCTTTAATTCCAGGTTACACTTATTATATAATTCTTCTCCTATTGCTTTACTTTTTCCTGCCATAACTCCCCACTAATTCTTAAATTATTCTATTTTAGAAATTTTTCTTTATTCGTCTATTTATTTTTAGGAATTAGTATTAGATTCCTCATGTCAAAGAGCATTGGAAAAAATTGAAAATGAATATAAATCTTTAATTCTAAATGGTCAAGAGGAATGGGAAAAACTTAAAACCTCTCTAGAAGCTGCTTTTGCAGAGAAGGAATCAAAAATTAACAAAGCTATAAAGGATATAATATTTTGAAAAGATACCCTACCTTTGCATATACAAAGATAGGGTAATATTTGATTAACGCCCCTTTACTATGTCATTACCTTGTTCAAACTTTCTGATTAATTCGCTTACATTGACATTAGATAATTTTTTGCCTGCAGATTTGTCATTATATGAAGCATCAGGTTTACGAAGGTCTTCCTTACTGTTACTCCTAGTAATATTACATCTGACAATGTTTGAATTATTAGACTTATCGCTTATATCTGAAATATTACTTTTTTCACTACATGAAGACGAATTACTCGACGTATTGCCTAAGCTAAAGAGCTTTTTACCTTGATAGATTGGATTCCAATCAAGAGGATTATAAGTTTTTTTGTTAGTCTCAACCTTTTGGTTATTTTGCTGTTTAGGAGAAAAACCTAGGTTTTCTCTTTCTTTCTCTCTTGCATTTAATTTATTAGTGCTTTCATGAATGTCAATATTATGATTTTTCATCAAATTTTGCATTCTTGGACCAAATGTTCTCTCAAGATTATCAGAGGTGTTTTTAGCTGGTTGTTTTGGTGTTCCATTCTGCTCAAAAATTGCTCGCCTTCCAGCAAATTTAGCTTGGGAAGATTTCGGAGGAACAGGTGGAGCAACTTTCTTAAGCTTTACTATTTTTTCTAACTCATTCTGCGACGATAACTTGGTCTCTGGTGCTCTTGGTGGTACCGGTGGGGCAACCATGCCTTTTGAGTTAATCTTTCCTTCATTTTTAGGAAAAATTTTTGGATTATTTTTTTCTACTGTAGTATTCATTTTTTTACCTCTAAGCCTATTAACTAGTAGAATTATAAACTTAGAGGTATTAATTTTGTAATAACGATGCTAATAGGTTTCAAATAAGCATCGCCAGAGGACTCTCTATATAATGCTTAAAGGCATTTAAAAATTTTGCTCCTAATGCTCCATCAACTGCTCTATGGTCAACAGAAAGTGTTACTGTCATTATTTCTGCTATCTCTATTTTCTCATTCATAACAATTGGTTGTTTTTTGGATGCACCAACTGCCATAATGCAAGATTGCGGCGGATTGATTATAGCACTGAAGGCTTTTATACCAAACATTCCTAAATTGGAAATAGTAAACCCACCTCCTTGAAATTCTTCTGGCCTTAATTTTCCAGATCTTGCTCTGCTTACTAAATCTTTCACTTCTTTTGATATAGATAAAATACCCTTTTTATCAGCATTTTTTACTATAGGAGTAATTAGCCCATCTTCAAGTGCCACAGCGATTGAAATGTCTACATTCGAGTATTTAAGTATTTTATTATCTATCCACGAAGAATTTATATCAGGAAATTTTTTCATGCTGAAAGCTGCAGCTTTTATGATTAGGTCATTAATTGTTACTTTGTTATTTTCATCTGCTGAGCTAATCTCGTTTTTTAACGATATTAACTTATCAACCTGGCAGTCTACAGTTAAATAAAAATGTGGAACATTCTGTTTGGATTCAGTTAAGCGCTGTGCTATCACTTGGCGCATATTGCTTACTTCAACCATGGTATCTTCCTCGAGCCTTTCACGACTTTCAATGCGTGTACCACTACCTAAAGACTCCAACACATCAGCCTTAATTATGCGACCATATGGTCCTGTACCTTTTAATTGCTGCACATTAACCCCTTCATTTTGAGCTATTTTCTTAGCTAATGGGCTTATTTTTATTCTACCTTCTACATAACCCTCTGTCATCCCAGTGCTTGACACTGGGATCCATGCTTCTTTTCTTCTGGATTCCAGCGTCACGCGCTGGAATGACACCGAAGAATGACTTGTTGGCTTTCCGTTTAAATCTTGGTGTTCTGATTTTTGATTATCAACAGCACTTTTTGTCACTTCCTTTTTAACTGCACTATTGATGGAAGTTGAAGTATAGTTGTTAAGTGCACTTTCATCTTCTCCTTCTTCCAGCATTAAAGCTATTGGTTGATTTACAGGCACGCCACTTGTTCCTTCTGTTACTAAAATTTTTGCTAAAACTCCTTCATCTATAGATTCAAACTCCATTATGGCTTTATCAGTCTCTATCTCAGCAATTACGTCGCCTACTTCAACTTTGTCTTGTTCTTTTTTATGCCACTTTACAATTTTTCCTCCAGTTTTGCTCATTGTCGGTGAAAGAGCAGGCATTAATATTTCTATAGGCATTGATTTTGCATTTAAAGATCTATTCAATTTTTAATTTACTCTTTATCTTATGTCAATCTAATCGTGAATTATGATGAATAAGTCTGTTACACTATCCCTCACGTCATCCCAGTGCGTGACACTGGGATCTTGGTTCAGTACTATTATCCTATTGTTTTTATTATTTAGCCATAGCTTGTTTGCTAATAACTTTGTTTCAACCAAATCAAATAAAATCAACATGAGAACGGGGCCAGGGTTTCACTATCCTGTAAAATGGATATACACTTGCAAAAATCTGCCCCTGAAAGTGATAGAAGAGTTTGAGAGTTGGAAAAAGGTCTGCGATATAGATGAAGACTGCGGATGGATAAAAGGCAATCTGCTTAGTGATAAGCACCACGCAATGATAAAAGAAGATACTTATGGATATCAAAAACAGAGTGTAGACAGCAAGATTACTATGAAAATAGACAAGTTTGTTGTAATAGAAATAAAAAAATGCAGTGAAAAATGGTGTTTGCTGTCCTCATCGAAACGCAAAGCATGGGTACAGAAAGAATCTATATGGGGAGTTGATTAGACTGGCGAAAGACCTTGATTAGTAGTAGTTTCCAAACCTTCTGTAGCAGACTCTTCAGATGAAGCAGGAGTTGCACTAACTTCTTGAGGTTCTGGAGAATTATTTTGCCATATAGTGCTGTCACAAAAACTCTGTAACATCTCCTCAGCAGATGAGTTTAAAATTTGTACAATAGACTTTTCACTTTGTTCTCTTAGCGATTGATCCATTCTAGAAATCAACTTAAGAAACTCACTACCTGATTTTTCAGCTTCACTTTTTATTTTGCTTTCTATGCTTGCAATATTATCTTGATCAATTTCTTCTTTTGTTATGTTGAATGAATTTGCAACATCTTGATATCCAATCTTGCAATTTCCACAACCAATTATGCAAAAAGCAATAGAATTAGATATTTCATTTGCAGCCCACTTATGTATAGTGGTAGCCAAATAATTGTCATGGTATTTAATGCTAAATTGTTGTTCTATTAGCTCAGAAATTTTATTCTTTAGAGACATAAAGCACCCTCCTACATTCGTTATACCTTTTTGTTAAGATACACCATTTACTACATGCTTTACTTTAATTAATTATTAAAACGAGAGCATAATTTTCAGAGTTATATCTTTTTACCTTAACAATTCTTTTTTGAGTTCCTCTTCAATCATCTTAGTTAAACTCGTGTCAAACTCACTCCTCGAAAAATCCCTAACCTCCCCGGGATCATATTGATTTCCTATTTTTTTTCAATAGCATCCTTTATTATGTTTTTGTCAAATCCCTTTATAATAGGCGTTACCTTCACCTGCCCTGCAGAACCTTTACCATAAATTCCTTTGCTTTTATCAATGCAACCACCTGCACCAGGTTTACTGCTTCTAAAACCCTTGCTACACTTTACTGTTTCATACTTGATTTCACCATTTTCTATATATGTTATTTTATTATCTTCAGTAACCCGCAATCCTGTTGTTTTGGTTTCTTTTTTTAATTTTACACTATCATCAATTATTGTTTCCATATAACTCTTATAACTCCTATAATCATTATAATTATTTCCATGCGGATACATTTTATAGATACCTCCACCTCCCATAGTGATTAAATCCTTGCACTCTTTTTTGCCTACACTACACTTTCTTACAAAAATAGGCCCCCCATCCTTATCTGTGTATCTAGATTCTTGGTTACCTCCTCCCTCCGAAACTTTAACCTCAATGATAGGATAATCAGGATCAATTTCCAATTCAGCTTTAATATAATCTCCTGGCATTCCTGCTCTAGTTTCAGTGGAACAGGCATCCTTATTGGCGTGCATATCCATATACTGTTTGGGTGTATTTTCTATGTGACCTGCTTCACCACTTCCCCACACTTCTATTTCAACATGGCTAGATATTATTTGTGAGCCATCCACATCATGATTTCCATTTCCAAAATCATGGGACTTTTCGCTCTTTTTTTTCGGTTCTTGTTTCTCTTTTTCCGGTTGTTTCTCGATTATCTCTTTTAACTTCTCTTTGAGACCTTCTAAATCGAACCTACACAATTTATCAGCGTAAAAGACCTCTGTTCTATCTGCTTTAATCAGTTGATCTTTTAATTGTGTACACTTTTGTACTTCATTTTTTTCATCTCTTAATACTTTACCATCCTTATCTTTACAATCCACTTCCTCATACCTTAAGTAAAATTGCTTATCATTTTCATTTTTATTCAAATATTGTTTTGAACGGCTGCATTTTCCATCAGAGCAGATGCAACCATCATCACCTTGATTACATTTTTCTCTATGCTCTACATCCGTCAATTTGTATACTACTTTCAGTCCTTTACTAGATTTAAATGCATCGTCTATTTCATCATTTCTTTTTACACAGTAACTGCATTTCCCCTTTTCCTGTTTATTGTCGTCAGGGAAGAAAACATACCCTTGCTTATTAAATATTATTTTATCCAACTGATCTTGAAGTCTTTTTATTTTTAAGAGGTCGACTGTTTCCCTTTCCTTGCTTGGAAGATAATAGAACTGATTTGATTCCTTTGAGTAAACAGCATTGTATTGAATATATTTTGTTCCCATTAATTTTAGTGGTATTATTTTATTTTCTCTTTCAAGAACAAACTCCTCTGGTTCTGGCTGCCATCCAGAAAGACAAAGCATTCTACTGTTAGAATTTTCTTTATATTTTATTTCTACTTCTGGTTGTCCTAAGCTGTTCAATTTGCACTTATCTCCCTGAAACTCTTTACATTCCGTTTCAATATCAGGAACATAGCCATATTTTTTCAGAACTTTAAATTGTTGCGGATTACTTTCTAATATACCTTCTATAATATTATCAATATAACTTTTTTCGTTATTACTATCAGTTGTTTTTTTAACTATTCTCGGTTTTACTACCTTTAAAGATAGAGGGCCAATGTTTGTAGAAGAACCAACATTAACATTAAAAGTACATAAACCATTGCTGTAAGTTCCACGTGCTTCATAAGTACAAGTGTTCTCACTCATCTTCATTCTTATCTTTAACGTGTTACTCTGCTTTCCAGGCGTGTTACTTTTTACTATCTCTACTACCTCAGGCTCCGGAGCAGGTGGTGCCGGGAAACAGCGGACGAACTGTGGATTTTTTTCATCTATACTTTGAGTTCCAAGGTATTCAGCACAGAGCTTATCTTTTTCTCTATAAGTTTTGAAGTAATGTGTCGTGCCATCTTTATCCAAAATAGAATGCTTCCTAACTTCATCCGAAGTAGGGCGTTCCTTAGCTTTATCTTTTTTGTATTTTCTGGGAAAATCTAATGCTTTTCCAATCTTTCCGTCTTCTTTTATTAGATCACCAGCTATTACCTTAACTTTAGGGTTAAAGTAATCATTTTCTTCATCTGTTATAGGAACAATTCTAACTTGTGGAGGTGACATCGCAAGTTGTTCACAAAACGGAGGGGGGGCAGGTGCAAGTGGAATAGGAGCACATTTTATTTTCTCTTGGTAGCAAGTATCACAAACATTTTCCATTCTTCCAGGGCGAAAAATATTTGCTCCTTCACCTACTTTATCAGCCCATTCAAAAATACCACTTATACAAGCCGCTTTTTGGCTACAAGCACATATTTTAGGAGAATTAGCAAATTTCCTTTTTTCTTCATCAGTAACATTATCTACCCACTCCCACTCGAGACCTTTTGCAATTCCTTCCTTAATTTTTCCATCACCTAACATTTTATCTCCTTCCCAGTCGATAAAAACTACTGCAGAAACTCCAGCTCCACTTGTCTGTGTTCCATATATTTGGCGGCAGGATGTTCCGTTACCTAATTGATAGCAGTTATCTTTTCCTTCGTAATCACAGACTTGAATCCTTGGATTGAAATAACCATCAATTCCTTGGTCTTTTATTGCTGTGACTCTAATGTATTGTAATAACTTTTCATCAAAATCTAGATTGCTCCAATTAAAGGTAAAAAAATTTGCTGAGCCTTTTCCAGTTTTGTTAGCCGCAGCTTCAGCTTCAGTGTGAAAACGTATCTTTCCACAGGTATCAGAATATCCATTACTTGCAATTAGCAAAATTAATACTAGGAAAAAAAAATTAGCTTTAAGCTTTACACTTTTCATAAAACACCGGTAACCACTCATTAACTTCTTCTCCTTTTTCCTTTATTGCCTCGTACATATACTTTATCGTCTCTTTGTTAGCTGAAAGTACATGTATTTCTTGCATATTCTTTAAATCTAAATTTAAAGTTACTAACCCTTTATACTGCTTTATCAAAAATAAACCTTCCTGTGTTGGCGTCTGCAGAATTATATTCAGCTCCTCTTTCGATAAAGAAAATGCTTTCATGTATAACCTATTTGCATTGACGTTTGGCATCAAGATCCTTGTATCAACATGTTTATCTAAATATTGAGTAAATTTGCTAGCAAATGTGAGGTTTAAGTTTTCAGTACTTAGGATTACTACAACATTTAGTTCCGTCATTCTTTGCATCCAGTTATCAAACTCTTTCTCTGTAGGAAAGATATTACTTATCTCCCATGCTTCATCCAAAACAAGTATTGCAGGCGAGCCATCACATTTTGCCTCAAAAGAATATAAAAAATAGTAAAGTATCACGGACATACATTCTTTTCGTTTTGTGAGGTTTGCGGTGTTGAGAGATATAATTTTTGTTTCCCAGTCAATATCTGATTCATTACCATCTTGAAATAAGTAAGCAAACTCACCACCGTCACACCATCTACTTATTTTACCCCCGAGGAGCAAAAGCACCTCAGAAATTTGCGCAATAGAACGTGACTCCTTGGGTATAGCAAATATAGAATCCACAATTTTTCTTATCTTTTCTTCTACGTCCACCAAGCTCGTATCGGCTACCATTCTTTTGATCAGTTCAACCAACATATTGCGATTGGAAGCACTATCTTCAATGTTTAGTGGATTAAATTTTAGGCTTTTGTCCTTATACTTCGGATCGATTATATAATATTTACCACTCACTGCTTTAGTAAAAATTATCGACTTTCCAGTGTTATCCAATATGACAATTCTTGGGTTAAACTTTCTTGATTCTGATAATAGGAAATTAATGAGTGAAGTTCTGCCTGAATTTGGAGCTCCAAGTATCGTAGTATGGCCATTATTTCTTTTTCCATAGAAATTAAAGAAGTAAGGATTTCCTTCTTTTGAGAAAAAAACTGTTACCGCTTCTTTCCACCTTCCTCCTTTTAATGTACCTGACGTAAAATCATGCAGCATAGCAAAACTGCAAGCATATTTTGCTAATATATTTTTCGGTTGTGTAATAAAGGTAAAATTGCCCGGAAGTTGTGCCCAAAAATGACTTTCCATATGTAGATCAGTTCTAAATATCATGAAGCCAATTAATGACATTATAGAAGATAAATCACTAATATTTTCGGCTAACTTATTCCTATCGTCTGCAAATATTGTAAAAATAATTTTCTGTTGGCAGAAGTCTAGACTAGAGGTCTTTTCAAGCTCTATTATTTCTTCAATTCCTGAGCTTTTAAGTAAGGTATTATCCTCACTAATTTGCAGCATGTTAATTTGTTTATTAAATTCTTTTATTGCCTTACTATTACTAGTAAATATCATTATTTCTGTAATGATAAATTCAGATTCAAGCTGCAAGCACCTATCTATATTGCCTAAGGAGATTTCTCGGTATTCCTTTATGCTGAAAACAGAGCCAAATTTCTGTTGATTTTCAAAGATTGTCTGAAACGTATTGAAACCAAAAGCTATTTTAAAATTTCTAATATATTGCGACAGGTCCCTTTCATGTATTGGATAATCTTTGTGCGTTAATGTAACAATATAGTGGAGAAATTCTATCATTTCAGAATATATTTTACCTTCACTAAATCTTAGACCCAGTTTTTTAGCTCCAAAAGGTTCTAAATCATCGTGAATTAAGTCAGTTATCTTTTGCAACTCCTGGTGGCTTTCTTGTAAAGACAGCTTATGCTTATTCTTTATTCTATTAAAAAAAAATGAATTATTAGTATGCTTACCAAAATCGCTAAACAATATTACAATATATAATTCATTTATATACTGTAATTTACTATCAGTGAGTTTATCAAACCGCGCTGAATGTAGCTTATCAGAGAAGTCTTCAGTTTTATTCCATTTTAAGCTCAATTTATTGCGCTTTCGGACAGTATGAATCCAAACGGTAAAATATAGGCTATTAATATTTTTTGATATGCTTTTTCTAATTTCAGTTCTAAGGTCGCTGTAATTATCAACAGAAGAATAATCTTCTAACTTGATTATTTTTAACAACTCTCCCTGTTTTGTTAGTATAGTTTCTTCATTGTAATGACAAGCATAAGGAATGAAATCTAAATCAATGCTCTCTAGTAATGCTAAGTTGTTCTTTTTTTCAAACTTAGAGTTAATTGCTTGTACTTTTAGCTGCATATGCGTATTCAATAAAGATAATTAAAAAAGATAAAAATACTATCTTAATTTTTATCTTTTTTTTCGCTATCGGATTGTAATTTTATATCTTTTGCAAAATTAAATTTTTCTTTTAAGTAGTCTGTTGCCTTTTCTGTACTACCAAACATCATGATCAGTACACCAAACATTATCATAAAAAAGATTAGACCTCTGAACACTACTGCAAGTATCACCGCAGCTATACACAACCCTATGATTGTTGAAGGACTCATATTTTCTACAGTATCTTTAATTGAAAATGAAGAAATAAAATCTTTTACCGTTTCTTGTACATCCTTTAATTCATCACTCACCGAAGCTTCGCTAGAATATGATGCAAAAATGAAACTTAATAAGGCTATAAAAACCAAAACTTTATTCAATTGAATGCGCATCAACTAAATACCCTTTAAATATTCCTCAAATATAACAACTTTTATATCAATAGGCAAGAACTGAATTCACTTATCCACTACAAGTAACACATATTTAATTTTTACAGATGTGAACATGCTGTAAGCTTTTTATCATCAACAAGAGGTTCCACATTAATGGATGTTAATTTACTTGATAGGAAGTTTGAATGCAATTCAGCTACTGCTGCTATAGCAAACACTGCAGCCATAGCAAGTAGTCCTGCTCCTACCAGTCCTGATGTCATTGCTCCTGCAACAATGCACCCTATTGTAGAGAGAGCACAACCTGCTACGAGTGCAACGTGAAGATTTCTGTTATTGGGTTGTTTAAGTGGAATATCTTCACCCTTTTTCTTATTCACAGAAAATTTCTGCACGGTTGTAGTGGCGTTTTTTCTATCCCTTTTTTCTTCGGGTTGCGTTGAATCCTGTGTCTGACCGCCTGTCATCTGAGTAGTTTGACTATTTGGATCCATACTTTCTTTTTCTCTGGATCCCAGTGTCACGCACTGGGATGACACCTGTGGCTCTTCTTCTGCAGTCTGCTCTGGTTGCATTTGATTCCCAGTATCTTCTTTTTGTGGATCGTTATTTTCTCCAGCAGAGCTTAATATTGAGCTCATACTGCTCCTTCTACTACTTATTGGTGATTCTAAACTTTCTTCACTCGGTTTGCGTGAACTTATACCAAATCTCATAAATAAGTAGGCAAATAACTCACAGAACAAATGGTTTTGATCGAACTTTCCGTAATATTACGAATGAATGCACATACAGTATCCTCCAATAAACTAACAGAGTCATATATTCTATTTTTAATGAGATTGTCTTTCAAATATTGCCATAAACGCTCTACTGGATTTAACTCTGGTGAATATGGAGGTAAATAGATTAAGGTAATATTTTGTGGTATTTTTAAACCTTTGGATCTATGCCATCCTGCACAATCCACAACAAGAAATGCCTCCCTTGTTCCTAAATATTGTGACATCTGCTCAAGGAATATATTCATACAATCAGTATTGACGTTTGGTACGAATAAGCTAGAACTCTCTCCATTTCTAGGATTAACTGCACTATAGAGATAAAAGTTTTGCCTACCTAATTTTACCTTAACCTGTGTCCTAATGCCTTTTTTAAACCACCCGTGTCCAATCTTTGAATGTGTGCCAAACCGCGACTCATCGAAGAAAAATAGCTCTTTTTCGGGATACGTGACAATAGTTTCATTAAGATTTTTTTTTAAACTCTTCTTGTTTATTTTTATCCTGTTTATTGTGCACAGGCCTTGGAGTAATATACGAAAAACCTAACTTTTGCATCAGTCTATGTGCTGTAGACTTACTTACCTCAATAGAAAACATTTTCTCAATTATGATTTTTAATTTCTTAGCCGTTAGGTTGGCTCCTTCTTCTGCTATGACATTTTTAATTTCTTCTTGCTGCTTGTAGCTCAACTTCGGCTTTACTCCACGTCCTGGTTGTATTTTAAACGCATTGACTCCTCCTTCCTTAAATCTTGTAATCCACTTCATCAATGTAGTTCTAGTAATTCGGTATATTTGAGCAACTTTTGTTATTCCATATTCTTTTGCAGATATTATTGCCTGTAATCTTCTTCCTATCTCTCCTCTTATGCCGTGCTTCTTTAATTCCAGGTTACACTTATTATATAATTCTTCTCCTATTGCTTTACTTTTTCCTGCCATAACTCCCCACTAATTCTTAAATTATTCTATTTTAGAAATTTTTCTTTATTCGTCTATTTATTTTTAGGAATTGGTATAAGAGGTTTTAATAAGAGCAAACTTGTATGATGTAAGGGCTTCATCTATTGGCAGTATGAGAGAAACAAAAAGAGGTACGAAAATAGGAAATCATGAGTTTATAGGAGCATTTACTGCAACGATGCCAAGAGGTTATAAAGGAGCTTTCAAACGCGAGGGAAAAACAGCATTACCAATAAAGGAAGTTAAGTTGCCACTAGAACCTGAGGCTTCAAGGATAATAGGGAATCTTGTTAATTATGAAGTTGAAAAGGTATTTGAAAAATATTTTATACATTACATGAGTTAAATTATATGCATGACAAAGTTCTGGAAAGATTTACATCAAGCAATTTGCAGCACACTGAAGGAAGAAATACCAGCAATTCAAACTTGCGATCAATCACCTTAATACCCCCTTCAACAACCAAAAAGAAATTACAGTTACAGATCCAACACATCCGCTATTCGGTAGGACTTTTCCCATATCATCTGCCAGTGTAAAAGCCTATAACAGTGGTAATGTACTCGTTATTTACCGTAGTAATATAACTCTGCGTATTCCTTTTTCTGCTACCAACTTGGCCGGTAAGCAAGATTTACTCACCAGTAAGTTAACATGGAATTCATTATACGAATTTGTTTCTCTAGCAAAGGAGTATAAATTATGCCATGTAAACCAAATAGAGTGTGGAAGAAAATGCCGCAACACCTCAAGTCAGAAGTTTTAGAAAATATATTACTAGGATCAAAAAAGGTTATTCATGAGTACATCAGAGCTAATCACAGTACAACATCTAGCACGCGAAGCAATAATTTACATCAGACAATCAACACCTCATCAAGCACTGAGCAATCAAGAAAGTTTGGAGTTACAGTATGCACTGAAACAAAGAGCAATTGACCTTGGGTGGAAAGCTGATAATATTGTTGTTATTGATAATGATCTCGGCTTAACTGGTGCTAGTGCTGAAAAGCGCGAAGGATATAAAGAGATTCTCGCTAAAGTCGCTTTATCAAAGGTAGGGATTATCCTATCTTACGATGTGACTCGTTTGTCACGTAATTGTTCTGACTGGTATCCGTTATTGGATATATGTGGCTATAAACAGTGTTTGATAGCTGATCGGGATGGTGTTTATGACCCTGGTACTATTAATGGTCGGTTGTTACTTGGTCTGAAAGGACAGCTTGCTGAAATGGAGTTATCTACTATAAGAGCCAGACTAAATGCTGGACTGCTAAATAAAGCAACCAGAGGAGATACCGTCTTGTTAGTCAACAAAAAAATTATAAAAATTTCCCAAGTTGCATCATAAAATCAAAAAATACTTCCAATTGTGTAACAGTACACAGATTATAGTTAGTGGATATGTTGATAAGTAATACCAATTCCTAAAAATAAATAGACGAATAAAGAAAAATTTCTAAAATAGAATAATTTAAGAATTAGTGGGGAGTTATGGCAGGAAAAAGTAAAGCAATAGGAGAAGAATTATATAATAAGTGTAACCTGGAATTAAAGAAGCACGGCATAAGAGGAGAGATAGGAAGAAGATTACAGGCAATAATATCTGCAAAAGAATATGGAATAACAAAAGTTGCTCAAATATACCGAATTACTAGAACTACATTGATGAAGTGGATTACAAGATTTAAGGAAGGAGGAGTCAATGCGTTTAAAATACAACCAGGACGTGGAGTAAAGCCGAAGTTGAGCTACAAGCAGCAAGAAGAAATTAAAAATGTCATAGCAGAAGAAGGAGCCAACCTAACGGCTAAGAAATTAAAAATCATAATTGAGAAAATGTTTTCTATTGAGGTAAGTAAGTCTACAGCACATAGACTGATGCAAAAGTTAGGTTTTTCGTATATTACTCCAAGGCCTGTGCACAATAAACAGGATAAAAATAAACAAGAAGAGTTTAAAAAAAAATCTTAATGAAACTATTGTCACGTATCCCGAAAAAGAGCTATTTTTCTTCGATGAGTTGCGGTTTGGCACACATTCAAAGATTGGACACGGGTGGTTTAAAAAAGGCATTAGGACACAGGTTAAGGTAAAATTAGGTAGGCAAAACTTTTATCTCTATAGTGCAGTTAATCCTAGAAATGGAGAGAGTTCTAGCTTATTCGTACCAAACGTCAATACTGATTGTATGAATATATTCCTTGAGCAGATGTCACAATATTTAGGAACAAGGGAGGCATTTCTTGTTGTGGATTGTGCAGGATGGCATAGATCCAAAGGTTTAAAAATACCACAAAATATTACCTTAATCTATTTACCTCCATATTCACCAGAGTTAAATCCAGTAGAGCGTTTATGGCAATATTTGAAAGACAATCTCATTAAAAATAGAATATATGACTCTGTTAGTTTATTGGAGGATACTGTATGTGCATTCATTCGTAATATTACGGAAAGTTCGATCAAAACCATTTGTTCTGTGAGTTATTTGCCTACTTATTTATGAGATTTGGTATAAATTAGTTTTATACGCACAAAACAGATGAAGTTTACTTATCAACATATCCACTAACCAACAACATTCAATAAATTTGTGTAAGATACCACTTTACATAAGATAGATAGGAAGCATTTTTGATTTTAAAGTACTAAACCTTCAGTCAACCTCTTAGCCCTGTAGTTTTTGATATGGTTAGGATCAAAAGCACTTTTGGATGTCAGAATACCGAAAATGATATGGAGTAGCTTACGCATTGCAGCACCAACGATGGCCATATTATGCTTACCCTTTTCCTTTAATCTTTGGCAAAAGCTCATAATGATAGGATTGTGATTCTTAGCTACTATGGCAGGAAAGAAAAGTGCCT
Organism: Wolbachia endosymbiont (group A) of Clivina fossor; assembly: GCF_964026865.1. Taxonomy (NCBI): domain Bacteria; kingdom Pseudomonadati; phylum Pseudomonadota; class Alphaproteobacteria; order Rickettsiales; family Anaplasmataceae; genus Wolbachia; species Wolbachia endosymbiont (group A) of Clivina fossor. Next base: position 1,477,225 of record NZ_OZ034707.1, read on the forward strand.
TACGTAATGTTTGTGAACCGGATTTACTTAATCTGGGTTTGGCATATACAGAGGAACCTGACGTCATATTTCGTGGTATAACTCCTGTATATGCTGCCAATTGCCTGGCATCTCTAAAAACCTCTATATCAGAAACTTCAGCTAAAATAGCTATTGCTGATTCTTCTCCTATGCCTGGAATAGTCAATAGAAGTTGAAAATTTTCCAACAATTCTTTGTGTTGATTTAATAGTTCACGTACGGAGTTTTTTATTGTTTCTATTTTTTGAGCTATATTCATTGCAAGGTCTTCCCAAGCATTTGCAACTTCTTTAGGCAGTCTCTCTTTTTTTTCTAAGTGGTTATTTACTAATGTTAACTCATCTTTTAACGCAACTGAGCAACGATAAAGATGTTTTAATTTTTTCATTTCAGGAGAAGGTGGTGTCCAACTAGAAGGTTCCTGTCTTTGGCAATAATCAGCAATAACTTCTGCATCGGTCTGATCATTCTTTTGTCGTATCAGCTTACTCCTTGCATAAGATTTTATGCAATAAGGATTTACAACACTTACAAAATGTCCAGCATTGTGTAGAAATTCAGCCAGTGCTTCGCTATAACAACCAGTAGATTCCATGCAGGTTTTTACTTTTTCTACATTATGTTTGTGTAGAAAATTCAGTAGACTTTGAAACCCATGATCATCGTTCTTAAAGCTTCTTTTTCTAGTTTCACGCTTTCCTTTTTTGCTTATAAATGAGAGAAAAACATCAAAGCGATCTTTTGATATATCTATGCCCAAAAAGTTGTTGATCATATATAACCCCATACGTTACCATTAAAAATGAAAAGTAAGGCTAGTCTTGTGAATACAGAATTAGAACCATTCAGGTCTTTCTACGATACCGTCCAGCCTATACTTTTGAGAAGGGAATTCTTATCTCCTCTACAGATTTTATATCTAAGAAGAAGCACAGAGTTCCTCCCTTCTCCACCTAATGCTTAAGCTTAAAACATTAGATGCTTTTGACAAGATACAAGATTTAGCCTTATCCCTTCCAGTCGGTTTCGTTCGTAACATTGATGATTCTGTGCATAAGGATCCTAACCTTGAAGTTCAGCACCGTATTAAGCTTATTTTTGAAACTTTTTTAGAAAAGCGAACAGTAGCAAAAGTTCTAAGATACTTTAACAACAACCAACTTACCATTCCTAGGTATGACAAATTTAAAGAATTGCAATGGAAAAAACCGACGATTACAGCAATTCTCTCAACACTAAAAAATCCAGCTTATGGAGGAGCATTTGTTTATGGTCGTTCTTGTACTACACGTCACAAACCATCTTCTGCTGACAAAACAACAAAGAAATTGCCAATGGAGGAATGGAAAGTTCTGATTAAAGATAAATATCCAGCTTATATAGATTGGGAAACTTTTATAAAGATTCAGGGAATACTAAAAGATAATCATGCAGAGTATAATCACAATAGAACACGTGGTATAGCTAGACCAGGTGCAGCATTATTACATGGAATAATCTATTGTGGAGAATGTGGACACAAAATGAGAGTGAAGTATAAAGGAGGAAATCATTATTTATGCAAGTACTTACACCAACAATATCTTTTACCTGCATGTCAATTTTTACCTGCTGATATTATTGACAATGAAGTAGTTCCTAAATTTTTTGCAGCACTTAGTCAAATCGAGCTAGACGCTTATACCGAGGCTATTAATTCGCAACTACAATCTGAACAAGCAGTTAATAAAGCTTATTTACAACAATTAGAACGCCTGAGATACCAAGTGGGATTGACAGAACGACAATTTAATCAAGTTGATCCTGATAATCGTCTTGTAGCTGCAGAACTTGAAAGACGTTGGGAACAAGCGTTGAATGAACTTAAGCAAGCGGAAATTACATGTGAACGTCAGTATCCAAGTAAACCGATTCCTCAATTATCTGAGGAACTGAAAACAGTATTTTTAGATGTAGGTAAGAAATTACCTGAAATTTGGCATCAATCAGTTCTGTCACGTCAGCAACAAAAATCTTTTCTTCGTTGTCTAATTGATAAGGTGGTAGCACACCGGATCAGACGTGATTGCCTTCAAGTACGCATTGTATGGCATGGCGGTGAAACTACGACTTCTCACGTTCCTATTCCAGTACGCTCCTTCCACACATTGACTAGAGCAGCAGAAATGGAACAGTCTATAATAGAGTTGAGTAAAGAAGGTAAAACAGATGCAGAAATCGCTAAGTACTTAGAAAAACAAGGACATCGTTCTCCCTCATGCTCAAAGAATATCGTTTTAGAATGTACAGTAGCAAATATTCGATTAAAAAATAATATTATGCGAGAAAAGAATAAATCACAACCACTTAAAGTACCTGGATACCTTACTGTTCCACAAATTGCAAAAATCCTCAATGTTACTAAATATTGGCTTTATTATAGAATCGATAATGGCCAAATTAAAATACGAAAAGATTATAGTAAAACCAAAGGCAAATATTTATTTGAAGATACGCCAGAGACTGTTAGAATCCTTACGGATTTTAAAAATGGTAAACTCAACAACCCAAATTTTTTATAGGAGCATCAATATGTATAATCATGTGAAGTATATCCTGCAATAAGGAAAGAATTATTAGCGCCAGCGGTGTTTGTAGAGCTTGTGAGTTTAGAGCCAGGAAAAGATCCGGGGACTGAGGAATTAGCGTTGAGGGCAAGATTTGAGGCAAGAGTAGTAGTTGATGGAACAGTTGAGGATTCTCAGGTAGTGGTAAGGTCACTGGCAGCGGAAGTTGCGAGAGTAGTGAATAAGAATACTTGGGACGTGGAAAATGTTTCAGCAGGTGAATTTATATCAGCAGGAGGAGATGATTTTAGGCCAGAATTAGATGCATATCTAGTGTGGATGGTTGAATGGGTGCATGAAATCCATGTAGGCAAGTCAATATTTTCAGGCGGAGTTACGCCGCATATTATAGAGATAGGTGAAGTACATGTTAGACCATAATTTTGCCATTGCAGAGCTAAATAGAAGGCTAGCGAACATTATTCGTATAGGTCTAGTTAAAGAGATAGACTATGAAAAGGCAAGAGTGCGGGTAAAAGTAGGAGAATTTTTGACCGATTGGTTACCGTGGATAACAACAAGAGCGGGAGAAGATAGAAGTTGGTTTTCCCCAGATATTGATGAGCAGGTGATGGTATTATCGCCATATGGAGAGTTGTCATTAGGGGTGGTGTTACCGGCAATATATCAGGAAAAGTATCCTCCTCCGGAAAGTAAAAAAGAAGTAAGTAGTGTAAAATTTCAAGATGGAACAAAATTATCGTACGACAAGGAGAATCATCATCTTGAGATTGATGTAGTAGATAAAATAACGTTGAAAGTAGAAGGATCAAGCGTAGAGATGACAAAGGATGGAATAAAACTTAAGGCACAAAGAATAAATCTAAATTAGGAAAAGGAATGAATAAATCAGTTATATGCCTAGGAGATCACTGCGGGGAAGCGTTGCCGCATTTTTGTATAAGTGGAAGCAGAGATATATTTGTAAACGGAAGACCAGTTTGTCGGCAAGGAGATAGTTTTACAGAAGGTAAGGTAATGGCACAAGGGTCAAAAACAGTGTTTGCAAATGGTCATGGTATAGGAAGAGTTGGGGATTCAGTATCTTGTGGGTTTAAAGTAATAAGTGGAAGTGAAAACGTGTTTGCGAGCTAAAAATGAGAGGTATGGATGCTAAAACAGGAAAAGAGTTAGAAGGAATAGAACATTTAAAGCAATCAATAGTTAATATTTTAACTACTCCTATTAACAGCAGAATAATGCGCAGGAGCTATGGGTCAAGATTACTTGAGTTAGTTGACCGGCCAATCAATCGTGATTTTACGTTAGAAATTTACGCAGCAACAGCAGAAGCACTACAAAAGTGGGAAAAGAGATTTAAGTTAGAAAAAGTAAAAATAACAGAAGTGAAAGAAGGAAAAGTAACGCTTGACCTAGAAGGATTGTACTTACCAATGGGGGAAAAGATTCGCTTTGATGGAGTTGTGGTATAAAGATGGAGCAGCCTAACATTATTGAGCCACTGAACTTCGAAGAAATCTTTTCACGTATGAAGGAGGAGTTGATACGTCGAGACTCAAGTTTTACAGTATTGGTAGAAAGTGATCCAGCAATAAAGATTTTGGAAGTAGCAGCGTGGAGAGAGCTTTTGCTGAGACAAAGAATAAACGAAGCGGTAAAAAGTAATTTACTGAAGTTTGCAGGAGGAGAAGACCTAGATCGTTTAGCTGAGTTTTACGGAGTTGAAAGAGAAAAAGAAGAGGATGACGAACGATTTAGGAAAAGGATTAAAGCAAAGATAGTTGGCTGGTCAACAGGAGGAAATTATCGGTATTATGCATTATCAGCAGATACGAGAGTAAAAGATGCATTAGTAGAATCACCTGTACCAGGAAAAGTACAAGTTTCAATCTTATCCACAGAATTATCCACACTGCCAGAAGAATTACTAGAAATTGTCAGAAATCAGCTAAACAGGGAGGATGTGAGGATTTTAACAGATACAATAGAAGTGGTAAGTTGCAATATTATAGAAATAGATATCCACAGTAAAATTAGCATTAAAAGACCAGATATTATTGAAACGGTGAAGAAGAAATTTATCGAAAAATTTGAATTAGCAAAAAGATTAGGATGGAGTGTGACAAGATCATGGATAATAGCGAATTTGTTTGTGGAAGGAGTGGAAAACGTGGAATTAATAGAGCCAAAAGAGGACGTTGTGGTACTGGGGAATGAGTGTGCTTTCTTAAAAAGTTTAAATGTTGAGTTGAATTAATGCTATTACCACCAAACGCAACAAAGCAAGAAAAAGCGCTGATTGATGCAATCGATTACAAAGTAGACCCAAGCTGTGTAAAAGGATTTAAATTTAGCCCAGGGGAAAAAGTATTGCCGTGGATAATAGAGGAATATGGGTTAGAAGAGATTCTGCGTTGGGCAAAAGAGAAAAGAAGAGCGATAAAAGAAGGGGTAGAATTTCAGCGTTTAAGAGGAACACCAGCGTCACTAAAAATAGCATTAAAATGGGCAAATATAGAAGATATTACAATTATTGAAGAGCCACCCGGAGAACACTTTTTTGAATTACAGATAGGGATAAAAGATGTTCCGAAAGACTTCTTTGTTGATGCAGTAGTAGAACTAGCAAAACTATCATTACCTGCAAGATCACGGCTAATGAGGATTTTTAACGATTATTATAATGCGCAGAGATTTATATTGGATGAGAGTTTATTTGGAGATCTTCTTTCTGACTATTCGGGGGTAAAAATAGAAAAAGATGGACCAGTGTTATCATTTGGAAGAGTAAATTTTTTCAGGTCAGAAGGTCCATTAGTAGAGATTATAGATAGTTACTTGCGAGATCATTATGAACAAGCTTTGAGCAATGATATATATCGCCTAGATGTAGCAATCCTTGGAGAAACCGAGTCCCACATGAAGAATTACAGAGGCATCTATGAAAGAAATCATGTGTGGTATAACTTCAAAGCGTTATATCCGCTACCACAGAGCTTATTACCGGCAATTAAGTTTGCGAAAGCGCAGATAGTATTATCGGACAGTTGGAGTTTAGGAGAAATAAACGCATGTTTTCCAGTAAGTAGTATAGAAGAGAGGGGAAAAAGGTTTTTACTAGGAAGTGATAAGCTATCTGAACAAGTGTGGAATTTAAAATACAAGCCAATTTTAGAAAGGTTTAGCGTTACCTATCATTACAAAGTAGAAAACTCTACCGATCAAAAAGTTATAAGATTTGGTTTAGCAAAGCACTATGTTCATTTTGAAAGCGAATTAAATTCAGAGCAAAAGGATGCAATACAGGAGTTAGAAAATTACATTTTAGTATTTTACCCAGGTGTACTAACTTGGCATGAACATCGACATTTGAACAGGTCCTGGGAAGAAAAACAACCTATATGCTTAATGAATTAAATACATATATTTATATCTTCATACACTACATTAACATTCGGTAAAAATGTGTGTTTTTTGAAAAAAAGAAGTTGCTTTTCCATGCCAAAACAGCTATAAATTAGGTAGGTGTAGGTAAACATAAGAAATTGATCTTGCACTGAAGTGAGCCAAATTGGCGACTTTATGTATGTTTTTATAGTGAGGTAACTAAAATGTTCAATTTAAATAAAAGACTGGAAAAATTAAAGGAGAATTCATTTCGTGGAATAAATGAAAAAGACGCAGCAGGTTGCACAATATTGCACCGAGCAGCACAAGTGTCAAATCCAGAAGTAATAAAGTTATTAATAGAAAAAGGTGCAGGTACAAACGATAGAAACAATAGAGGCGAGACACCATTGCACCTAGCGGCATTCTATGGAAAGGTAGAGAATGTAAAAGCACTGATAGAAGGAGGAGCAAATGTAAATGCTATAGATGATGGAGGATATACGGCATTACATAGTGCGAGCTTAATGAGTTGTGAAAAGACAGTAAGGGAGCTAATAAAAGCAGGGTCAAATATTAATACTGGGAACTACATAGGAAGGACCCCCCTACATGAAGCAGTATTTATGAGGGAAATAGGGAACGTGAGGGCAATATTAGAAGCGGGAGGTGACGTAAATGCGAAAGACCAAAAAGGATACACGCCAATAGATCTGGCATATATGGCAAATAGTGAGGAGATAATGAGAGAGTTAGTGGCGAAGCAGAAGGTTATGGAAGTTGATTGAGAAAAGGAAGGAAATAGTGGAAAAGGAGGTGTTGTCATTAGAGAGAAAACCGTTGGCAGAGCTGAGGGAAAAGGCACAATTATTTGATGATTTGGGAGAGTGCTCAATTGATGAAAGATAGCGCTATGTGTTTCCAAAATTGTGCATAAAAGTAAAACAAAACGAAGGTTAACAGTTGCGTCTTTTTCGCAAGAGTAATGGATTTATGGAAAAAAGGAGTGCCCGAACTATAAAAATATTTACAGGAGAAACAATGAGAAAAAAGGTATTAACTGTAACTTGTCGATATGAGCCTGATGAGTTAGCAGATAAACGCTTATCGGATGTATACGGGCAACTGATAGAGAGATTGATAAAGAGAAAAAAAGAAAATAGAGAGAAAGAAACAAATGAAAGTAGTGAGTTTATATGCGAGAGTGTCATCGTGCAAAAAATTAAGCATAGTACGACAAATACAAGTTTTCTTGTCGTTTTAATCTGCACAGATTGCGAAGTTAAATGAAATAGCTTCAGTTTCATGATAAGGGGGCTGGCGGAGTTTGTCAAGGAAGTTTTTCGTTTCTATTCCCAATAAAAGTTTGTTATATGGTTATGCAAGAAGTCTATTGTTGGTTAATGTTTTATGGCTTTACGGAAAGTTTATAGCTATACAACTTATCTTAAAAGCAATATAGTGTTCACTATGCAATGAATCAAAGATAGTAAGTAAAGTCTATGAAATTTCAAATCACTACACATTTTCAACCCGCTGGAGATCAACCGCAGGCAATCGATAGTTTAATTGCGGGGCTAAATAGCAATAAAAGAGACCAAGTTTTACTTGGGGTTACTGGTTCTGGGAAAACTTTCACTATGGCAAATGTTATAGCAAGGACAAACAGACCTGCGCTGATCATGGCACACAATAAAACCTTAGCAGCACAACTTTATGAGGAAATGAAAGGATTATTTCCCAATAATGCTGTTGGATATTTCATTTCTTATTATGATTACTATCAGCCCGAAGCTTATTTGCCGCAAACTGATACTTATATCGAAAAAGACTCTGCAATCAACGACAGAATTGACATGCTGCGTTATTCTGCCGCCTGCTCCCTCTTGGAGCGCAGGGACACGATCGTAGTTGCCAGTGTTTCTTGCATATACGGTCTTGGTTCGCCTGAAAGCTACCGCAGCATGACTATATCTTTAAGTGTTGGAGATAAAATTCATGTTAATGATTTCTTGAGTAACTTAGCTGATCTCCAATACAAGCGCTCTGATACCAGGTTTGAGAGAGGATATTTCAGAGTGCGTGGCGATATTATCGATATATTTCCTGCCTATTATGAAAATAAAGCTTGGCGTTTATCGCTGCTTGGTGATGAAATAGAAGAAATTTCTGAAATTGATGCTATAACGAGTAATATTACCAAAAGCCTAAATACAATCACCATTTTTCCAAACAGCTATCACATTACATCACGTGAGACTCTGTTGCAGACAGTTGAGCTAATCAAAAAAGAGCTGCATGAATGCTTGGATTATTACTACTTGCAAAACAAGATTGTTGAAGCAAAGCGCCTCGAGCAACGCACTAATTTTGATATTGAAATGATGAGAACAACAGGAATATGTAAAGGTATTGAAAATTATTCGCGTTATCTCTATGGAATGGAAGCTGGGGATCCACCGCCTACTTTGTTTGAATATTTACCCAAAGATGTAATTTTGTTTGTTGATGAAAGTCATGTCACCGTTCCTCAGATTGGTGCGATGTACAGTGGTAATGAGGCACGTAAAAAGAAATTGATTGACTATGGCTTCAGGCTCCCTTCCGCTTTTGATAACCGTCCATTAAAATTTGAAGAATGGGAGAAAGTTAGGCCGCAGACTATTTACATTTCAGCTACTCCTGGAAAGTATGAGTTGGCAAAGACCAATAATGTATTTATAGAGCAAGTTATCCGTCCAACAGGGCTTACAGACCCAATCTGCATTGTGAAACCAATAGAGAGTCAAATTGATGATGTAATTCATGAGGCACAAGTGACAATAGGAAAGGGATTTTGTGTTTTAATCACTACACTGACAAAAAAAATGGCTGAAAATTTAGCTGAATATATGAGTGAATTAAATATGAGAGTGAGTTATTTGCATTCTGATATTGGTGCGCTGGAGAGAATAGAAATTATATGTAAATTAAGATCTAAAGAAATTGACGTTTTAGTAGGTGTTAACTTGCTTAGGGAAGGTCTTGATATTCCAGAGTGTGGTTTGGTTGCAATTTTAGATGCTGATAAAGAAGGATTTTTGCGATCAGAAACATCGCTCATTCAAACGATCGGTCGTGCTGCGCGTAATGCTGAAGGTAGAGTAATTTTGTATGCAGATAAAATCACTGGTTCTTTAGATCGTGCATTAAGAGAGACTGAAAGAAGAAGAAAAAAACAAGAAGAACATAATATATTGCACAATATTGTCCCGAAGACTATAATAAAACCTATATCAAACACCTTACAGGAGAGGGCAATAGCAGAACCAAAAGTAAATACTAATAAGGATGACTTGAGAAAGCAAATGATAGAGCATGCTGAAAATTTAGAGTTTGAAGAAGCAGCAAGAATAAAAAAATTATTGCAAGGTTAAGTAATATATGATGCTATGGGCATAGCATGAAAGTGTAAACAACTAAACTTCCACTATTCTTCTTTTTATTTTAACTCATCTTTTTGAGACTTTTGACAATTTCTTAGAACTGAAGAAGGAAAGGTGTATTTTTTTATTGACTTACCTATGTATTACGGTAATCACTAAAGAATTAGTGGGTAATGGTTATACAATATGAATGGTGGGGTACCAAGCGAGGGATTAAATGAAACTTTATTTAACATTTTAGATCAGTTAGAAAGCGATAGCAATCTATTAGATAATTCCGATAATATTAAATATATAATTTTTCTTCTAGGAGAAGGAGCTGATAAAAATACAAAAAACCAAGCTGGAAAAACTCTGTCAGATTACTTAAATGAAAAATTATCTGACATTTTAAATAAGTTAGAAAGCAATAGAGCTCTATTAGGTAATCACAATTGTACTCAACATATACTGTTTCTTCTAGGAGAAGGAGCTAATCGAAATACAAAAAATCAAGATGGAAAAACTCTGTCATATTACTTAGATGAAAAACTACTTAACATTTTAAATAATTTAGCAGACAATGGAGGTCTATTAGATAATTATGCTCAACATATAATGTTTCTTCTAAGAGCAGGAGCTGATCCAAATACAACAGGAACCCAAGGTGAAAAAACTCTGTCAGATTACTCAAGTGAAAAATTACGTGACATTCTAAATGAGTTAGCAATGAAGAGAGATGAATTAGATAATCCTGATCGTATTCAATATATAATGTTTCTTCTAGAAGCAGGAGCTAATCGAGATACAAAAAACCGACATGGAAAAACTCTGTCATATTACTTAGATAAAAGATTATCTGACATTTTAGAAAGCAATAGAGCTCCATTAAATAATATTCAACATATAATTCTTCTTCTAGAAGCAGGAGCTAATCCAAATGTACAAAACCGAGAAGATGGAAAAACTCTGTTACATTACGTTGCTGAACATAACGATACTGGCGGTATACGTTTTCTTTTAGGAGCGGGTGCTAATCCAAATGTGCAAGATCAAAGTGAAAAGACTCCGTTACATTATGCTGCTGAAAATAACTGCCTTCAAGCTATAGAACTTCTTTTAAAAGCAAAAGCTGATCAAAATGTGCAAGATCAAAGTGGAAAGACTCCATTTGAATATGTTACTGAACATGAGTGCCGTCAAGCTATTAAGGATTTGGGTTATGATTTAGATGATTCTCATGAAAATGAAGGGAATCCGACAACACCTGATGATTCGGTAGATGATTGTTCAAATAGCTCTGGTGATGATAGTCAGATAGAGTCTGTTAAATTGAGTGATTGTAACACAGAAGAAGATTCGGACTATCATTCAGATGGTTCTTGTGAAAATGAAGAGAATTCGACAAATAACTCTAGTAATTACCCTAACAAGCACAATGATGATCAGACACTTCGTGATGATCCAGGGTATAGCTCCGGTGACGATAATAAAACAATTTCTACTGAACCGAGTGATTGTGACCGGAAAGACGAGGATTCGAGCTGTAGTTCAAGTGATCATCTTTTTCTAGAAGACTCACTTTCGATGAAGCTAGAAATACCATTAACTACAAGCGAAGAGGGGCTAATTAAAGATTTTTGTGAGAAGATAAGAGGTATAACAGCACAAAATAAACAAGAATCTGAAGAAAGTATTCTAGAAAGTATTGAGAAAATAGTAAATGAGTACTTGAAGAAAGGAATAAGGTTGAATTCAAGTTGTAGTAATGGTAATGAAAATGACAATGGTGATAAAGAAACTGTAACAAGTTTAATACTTGAAGAAATAGAAGGTGTTCTTAATAATCGTGTGAAACCACGCGATGAAACCAGAGCGCGTGAAAGGCAGTCTGATGGTATCGCCGACCAAGACGATGGCAACGAAGATAAAGTTTCAGGCATCATAGAAAGCATCACTAACAAGTTATTGTTAAAAGGTGGGAAAGCAAGACAAAAATTTTTCTCCGGTAATACTGAGCTAGCACAAAATTATGGATCTAATTATATAAATGATCTCTCTAAGAAATATAAAGAAACTAAAGACAAGCTAAAGAGTATAGCATATGAAATTATTGTAGGCAGAGATAGACAAGCTCAAAAGGGGGAGCCAGAAGAGGTAGACATAGATAATGTATGTTTTTATGTGAAATATTCACAAGATAGTATTATTGAACCTGTGAAAATCTTTAACAAAGCTGAAGATTTAAATTTAAAAGTCGGCATACTTCAAGTTGGGGAGAGTATAGTAAGAGTTGAAGGTACAAAAGATGGAAAAAGAAATTACACAGATGTCTTAGAAAGTAGCATTAAAATGTCTTTTACCACTGAGGCAGGAGAGATTAATATTTATCTAAGTCCTAGTGAGAAAGATAGTAATAAAATAGAAGTAGAAATTGATGATGAGAGTGAAGAAAGGCTTAACAAGTTAAAAGCTGAGAAGAAAAGTTTAGGAGAAAACTGTCTTTTGGGAGGAAAAAGTGTTCTGGAAGCTATAGAAGAGAAAGGTTTTAAGAAAAATGGTAATGTACCTACAGAGTCAATCGAGACTATTAAGGATGTTCCACGTACTGATGTTACGCAAGCTTGTTCGCAGCAAATTAACACAAGAGCTAAAGGCAAATAGCGATCTACCGATTATTGAAATAGTACCACACAATGACAAACTCACTCGATTTTATCAAATTGTTCCAATTATAGAGTCTGGCAGGGTTTTTCTGCCGCATCAAGCAGTATGGCTCAGCGATTTCGAATATGAGATTTTAATGTTCCCAGAAGCCCGTTATGATGATCAGGTGGACAGTACGGTGCAATATTTACAATGGATGAGAAAAATTAACACCAGTGCTTTCAGGGTCAGAGACTTTGGTCCCAACCCTAATAAACCATTTAGATGGTTAAGGTATATCTAAAAACCTAAATTTATTTCCCCAAAGCTTCTGACATATGCTTTACCTGTTGCGGCTGTTTAAGCTCTGAAGAGACACTTCCCTTATGTGGCACAGCAGGAGAAGCCGATCCAATAGAACAAAAGCCACTATCTCTATTAACTTTTTGAGAACTAATACCAAATCTCATAAATAAGTAGGCAAATAACTCACAGAACAAATGGTTTTGATCGAACTTTCCGTAATATTACGAATGAATGCACATACAGTATCCTCCAATAAACTAACAGAGTCATATATTCTATTTTTAATGAGATTGTCTTTCAAATATTGCCATAAACGCTCTACTGGATTTAACTCTGGTGAATATGGAGGTAAATAGATTAAGGTAATATTTTGTGGTATTTTTAAACCTTTGGATCTATGCCATCCTGCACAATCCACAACAAGAAATGCCTCCCTTGTTCCTAAATATTGTGACATCTGCTCAAGGAATATATTCATACAATCAGTATTGACGTTTGGTACGAATAAGCTAGAACTCTCTCCATTTCTAGGATTAACTGCACTATAGAGATAAAAGTTTTGCCTACCTAATTTTACCTTAACCTGTGTCCTAATGCCTTTTTTAAACCACCCGTGTCCAATCTTTGAATGTGTGCCAAACCGCGACTCATCGAAGAAAAATAGCTCTTTTTCGGGATACGTGACAATAGTTTCATTAAGATTTTTTTTTAAACTCTTCTTGTTTATTTTTATCCTGTTTATTGTGCACAGGCCTTGGAGTAATATACGAAAAACCTAACTTTTGCATCAGTCTATGTGCTGTAGACTTACTTACCTCAATAGAAAACATTTTCTCAATTATGATTTTTAATTTCTTAGCCGTTAGGTTGGCTCCTTCTTCTGCTATGACATTTTTAATTTCTTCTTGCTGCTTGTAGCTCAACTTCGGCTTTACTCCACGTCCTGGTTGTATTTTAAACGCATTGACTCCTCCTTCCTTAAATCTTGTAATCCACTTCATCAATGTAGTTCTAGTAATTCGGTATATTTGAGCAACTTTTGTTATTCCATATTCTTTTGCAGATATTATTGCCTGTAATCTTCTTCCTATCTCTCCTCTTATGCCGTGCTTCTTTAATTCCAGGTTACACTTATTATATAATTCTTCTCCTATTGCTTTACTTTTTCCTGCCATAACTCCCCACTAATTCTTAAATTATTCTATTTTAGAAATTTTTCTTTATTCGTCTATTTATTTTTAGGAATTGGTATAAGGTTATCAGATGACGGTAATTGTGCGTTTACACATCGCCTTAAGTTCTCTTCTGGACTCTCGAAAGATTACCTCTACTCCTGCTTTTTCAAATTCGTCGAGCAAGATCATTTGATATACAGTTTTTCGTGATAACCTATCTGGTGAATGAATATAAATTTTATCAATTTCTCCTTTTCCTACTTTATCGCGTAACCTATCTAAACCGGGACGCTCTAAATCTGATCCACTATACCCATTGTCTATGAATCTATACTCATTTAGTAGCTTGTGCTCATCTTCACTAATTCTACGCTCCAACTCCGCTATTTGACTCTCTATTGTTCCCTTCTGTGCTTGCTTTTCTGATGACACTCTCGCATATAAACTCACTACTTTCATTTGTTTCTTTCTCTCTATTTTCTTTTTTTCTCTTTATCAATCTCTCTATCAGTTGCCCATATACATCCGATAAGCGTTTATCTGCTAACTCATCAGGCTCATATCGACAAGTTACAGTTAATACCTTTTTTCTCATTGTTTCTCCTGTAAATATTTTTATAGTTCGGGCACTCCTTTTTTCCATAAATCCATTACTCTTGCGAAAAAGACGCAACTGTTAACCTTCGTTTTGTTTTACTTTTATGCACAATTTTGGAAACACATAGCGCTATCTTTCATCAATTGAGCACTCTCCCAAATCATCAAATAATTGTGCCTTTTCCCTCAGCTCTGCCAACGGTTTTCTCTCTAATGACAACACCTCCTTTTCCACCATTTCCTTCCTTTTCTCAATCAACTTCCATAACCTTCTGCTTCGCTACTAACTCTCTCATTATTTCCTCACTATTTGCCATATATGCTAGATCTATTGGTGTGTATCCTTTTTGGTCTTTCGCATTTACTTCTCCTCCTCCCTCTAAAATTGCTCTCACGTTCCCTATTTCCCTCATAAATACTGCTTCATGTCTTCCTATTTCATTTCCTATATTTACTTTTGACCCTCCTTTTATTAGCTCCCTTACCGTCTCTTCATACCCCATTAGGCTCGCATAATGTAATGCCGTATTTCTCTTACCGTTTCTAGCATTTACATCTGCTCCTTCTTCCAACAGTACTTTTACATTCTCTACCTTTCCATAGAATGCTGCTAGGTGTAATGGTGTTTCTCCGCTATTGTTTTCTATATTTACTTTTGCTCCCTTTCTTATTAGTAACTTTATATCAGAAAGGTATGCTGCTAAATGCAACACAGTGTTACCATCTTCTCCTAAGAAACTCACTCAACTAACTCTTCTTGTTGAACTAATATGTAGCCAAATTCGCTCGCTTTTTTGATCAAATTTTTTACAGTTCTATCTTTATAGCGTGTTTCATAGTATTCCATTCCTTTTTCTACATATTCCTGTCCGTATTTGAGCATACTATAAAATATGCATGCCATTTTTCTTGCAGTAGCTGTTATTGCTTTTGGTGCTCCTAGTCGTTTTTTCAATCTTCTGTAGTATGCACCCAACGCACTTTTACTATTTCCTACAGAATGAGCAGCTATTCGCAAAGCATTCGCAGCACGGTTAATGACTTTACGTGTTCTTGTGTTAAACACTTTTTCCCCTGTAACTTTATTAGCAGGACTGAGTCCCAACCACGACGAAAAGTGCTTTTCTGTTGGCCATTTACTATGGTTTATACCAACTTCTGAAATTATGGTTTGTATACTTAATACATCAAATCCAGGAATTTTAGTGAAATCCATACCAGTTATTCGGTGCAGTTCCTCATACAAAGCAAAGCTTGGCTTACTTTTGCTATTTTTATTCTTTTGCTTACTTAGCTGTTTGCTTTCACAAGACTTTGTTTCAAACGTTTTATAATAGGCTTCAATATTTCTATCACATTCTGCTATTTTTTCTTGATAAATATTATATAATTCAAATTCTTGCTTTAGCGTGAATAAGTGTTCCTCTCTATAGTCACCAGCTAACGCTTTTGCAATAGTAGACTGATCATTTTTCATTCGCACGTCCCTGAATTCTGCTAATTTTTCAGAATCTCTTTCGCCTTCAATTATAGCTTCAATGATTTTCATACCAGTTATCCCAGTAATATGACTAATAACCTTGTGTAATTGTATATTCATTTGAATTAATGCCTTCTGCATACGCAGAATATGTGTAGATGCACTTTCAGTGAGATTTTTGCGTTGCCGCACGTAACTGCGCAATACACACATCTGATTATCTGGCCTAAACGATCCATGAAGCAGTCCGTAGCTATGCAGTTGTTGGAGCCATTGGCAATCTTGAACGTCAGACTTCCTACCAGGTACATTCTTTACATGCCGTGCATTTACCAATCTTACCTCGAATTTGTATGACTCAAGTATTTGAAATAAAGGAATCCAGTATACTCCTGTTGATTCCATAGCTACTGTTGTAACTTTACACTTTTTCAACCACTGTGCTAAGTTATGAAGGTCTTCAGTAAAGCAGCCAAATTTCTGAACGCGTTGTTCATCTCTTCCTTCAGGTACACACACATAGTGTACAGCTGAACCAATGTCTATTCCTGCTGCATTAGGATTCACTATTTCTAATTTACTTTTTGCTTTTTTCATGGTAACTCCTACATATAATTTGTAATAGGGAAACGCTTCAGCTTGGAACGGTTGATAGTACAATCTCCTAACCGAGGTAGTCTAAATGACTCCATCAATGATTTGACCGTTCCTTCCAAAACCATGCTTGCATACGGGCACTTAGGCACCATTGAAAATGTCGGTCATAACTGCAGAGGCGCTCCCTGTACAACTATACTTGAAAACTACTAAAAACTTAAATTTGTGTGTTTCTTTCTGATTTGACAGATTTCGTCTGTTCGATGCTTGTATCTTGTCAAAAGCATCTAATGTTTTAAGCTTAAGCATTAGGTGGAGAAGGGAGGAACTCTGTGCTTCTTCTTAGATATAAAATCTGTAGAGGAGATAAGAATTCCCTTCTCAAAAGTATAGGCTGGACGGTATCGTAGAAAGACCTGAATGGTTCTAATTCTGTATTCACAAGACTAACCTTACTTTTCATTTTTAATGGTAACGTATGGGGTTATATATGATCAACAACTTTTTGGGCATAGATATATCAAAAGATCGCTTTGATGTTTTTCTCTCATTTATAAGCAAAAAAGGAAAGCGTGAAACTAGAAAAAGAAGCTTTAAGAACGATGATCATGGGTTTCAAAGTCTACTGAATTTTCTACACAAACATAATGTAGAAAAAGTAAAAACCTGCATGGAATCTACTGGTTGTTATAGCGAAGCACTGGCTGAATTTCTACACAATGCTGGACATTTTGTAAGTGTTGTAAATCCTTATTGCATAAAATCTTATGCAAGGAGTAAGCTGATACGACAAAAGAATGATCAGACCGATGCAGAAGTTATTGCTGATTATTGCCAAAGACAGGAACCTTCTAGTTGGACACCACCTTCTCCTGAAATGAAAAAATTAAAACATCTTTATCGTTGCTCAGTTGCGTTAAAAGATGAGTTAACATTAGTAAATAACCACTTAGAAAAAAAAGAGAGACTGCCTAAAGAAGTTGCAAATGCTTGGGAAGACCTTGCAATGAATATAGCTCAAAAAATAGAAACAATAAAAAACTCCGTACGTGAACTATTAAATCAACACAAAGAATTGTTGGAAAATTTTCAACTTCTATTGACTATTCCAGGCATAGGAGAAGAATCAGCAATAGCTATTTTAGCTGAAGTTTCTGATATAGAGGTTTTTAGAGATGCCAGGCAATTGGCAGCATATACAGGAGTTATACCACGAAATATGACGTCAGGTTCCTCTGTATATGCCAAACCCAGATTAAGTAAATCCGGTTCACAAACATTACGTAAGGCACTTTTCTTTCCTGCCATAGTAGCTAAGAATCACAATCCTATCATTATGAGCTTTTGCCAAAGATTAAAGGAAAAGGGTAAGCATAATATGGCCATCGTTGGTGCTGCAATGCGTAAGCTACTCCATATCATTTTCGGTATTCTGACATCCAAAAGTGCTTTTGATCCTAACCATATCAAAAACTACAGGGCTAAGAGGTTGACTGAAGGTTTAGTACTTTAAAATCAAAAATGCTTCCTATCTATCTTATGTAAAGTGGTATCTTATACCAATTCCTAAAAATAAATAGACGAATAAAGAAAAATTTCTAAAATAGAATAATTTAAGAATTAGTGGGGAGTTATGGCAGGAAAAAGTAAAGCAATAGGAGAAGAATTATATAATAAGTGTAACCTGGAATTAAAGAAGCACGGCATAAGAGGAGAGATAGGAAGAAGATTACAGGCAATAATATCTGCAAAAGAATATGGAATAACAAAAGTTGCTCAAATATACCGAATTACTAGAACTACATTGATGAAGTGGATTACAAGATTTAAGGAAGGAGGAGTCAATGCGTTTAAAATACAACCAGGACGTGGAGTAAAGCCGAAGTTGAGCTACAAGCAGCAAGAAGAAATTAAAAATGTCATAGCAGAAGAAGGAGCCAACCTAACGGCTAAGAAATTAAAAATCATAATTGAGAAAATGTTTTCTATTGAGGTAAGTAAGTCTACAGCACATAGACTGATGCAAAAGTTAGGTTTTTCGTATATTACTCCAAGGCCTGTGCACAATAAACAGGATAAAAATAAACAAGAAGAGTTTAAAAAAAAATCTTAATGAAACTATTGTCACGTATCCCGAAAAAGAGCTATTTTTCTTCGATGAGTCGCGGTTTGGCACACATTCAAAGATTGGACACGGGTGGTTTAAAAAAGGCATTAGGACACAGGTTAAGGTAAAATTAGGTAGGCAAAACTTTTATCTCTATAGTGCAGTTAATCCTAGAAATGGAGAGAGTTCTAGCTTATTCGTACCAAACGTCAATACTGATTGTATGAATATATTCCTTGAGCAGATGTCACAATATTTAGGAACAAGGGAGGCATTTCTTGTTGTGGATTGTGCAGGATGGCATAGATCCAAAGGTTTAAAAATACCACAAAATATTACCTTAATCTATTTACCTCCATATTCACCAGAGTTAAATCCAGTAGAGCGTTTATGGCAATATTTGAAAGACAATCTCATTAAAAATAGAATATATGACTCTGTTAGTTTATTGGAGGATACTGTATGTGCATTCATTCGTAATATTACGGAAAGTTCGATCAAAACCATTTGTTCTGTGAGTTATTTGCCTACTTATTTATGAGATTTGGTATTACACAAATTTATTGAATGTTGTTGGTTAGTGGATATGTTGATAAGTAAACTTCATCTGTTTTGTGCGTATAAAACTAATTTACTTATCAACATATCCACTAACTATAATCTGTGTACTGTTACACAATTGGAAGTATTTTTTGATTTTATGATGCAACTTGGGAAATTTTTATAATTTTTTTGTTGACTAACAAGACGGTATCTCCTCTCTCATCTATTTTTCTAAATGAATTCTCCTTTAATTTTTCCAGTCTTTTATTTAAATTGAACATTTTAGTTACCCCACTATAAAAACATACATAAAGTCGCCAATTTGGCTCACTTTAGTGCAAGATCAATTTCTTATGTTTACCTACACCTACCTAATTTATAGCTGTTTTGGCATGGAAAAGCAACTTCTTTTTTTCAAAAAACACACATTTTTACCGAATGTTAATGTAATATATGAAGATATAAATATAAGTATTTAGCGTATTAAACATATGGGCTGTTTTTCTTCCCAGGACCTGTTCAAATGTCGATGTTCATGCCAAGTTAGTACACCTGGGTAAAACACTAAAATGTAATTTTCTAACTCCTGTATTGCATCCTTTTGCTCTGAATTTAATTCGCTTTCAAAATGAACATAGTGCTTTGCTAAACCAAATCTTATAACTTTTTGATCGGTAGAGTTTTCTACTTTGTAATGATAGGTAACGCTAAACCTTTCTAAAATTGGCTTGTATTTTAAATTCCACACTTGTTCAGATAGCTTATCACTTCCTAGTAAAAACCTTTTTCCCCTCTCTTCTATACTACTTACTGGAAAACATGCGTTTATTTCTCCTAAACTCCAACTGTCCGATAATACTATCTGCGCTTTAGCAAACTTAATCTCAGGTAATAAGCTCTGTGGTAGCGGATATAACGTTTTTAAATTATTCCACTGATGACTTCTTTCATAAATACCGTTATAATTCTTTGTGTGAGGCTCGGTTTCTCCAAGTATTGCTACATCTAGCCTATACAGATCATTACTTAATGCCTGCTCATAATGATCGCGTAGATAGTTTTCTATAATCCTAATAACTGGACCACTAGACCTGAAAAAATTTACTCTCCCAAATGATAACACTGGTCCATCTTTTTCTATTTTTACCCCCGAATAGTCAGAAAGAAGATCTCCAAATAAACTCTCATCCAATATAAATCTCTGCGCATTATAATAATCGTTAAAAATCCTCATTAGCCGTGATCTTGCAGGTAATGATAGTTTTGCTAGTTCTACTACTGCATCAACAAAGAAGTCTTTCGGAACATCTTTTATCCCTATCTGTAATTCAAAAAAGTGTTCTCCGGGTGGCTCTTCAATAATTGTAATATCTTCTATATTTGCCCATTTTAATGCTATTTTTAGTGACGCTGGTGTTCCTCTTAAACGCTGAAATTCTACCCCTTCTTTTATCGCTCTTCTTTTCTCTTTTGCCCAACGCAGAATCTCTTCTAACCCATATTCCTCTATTATCCACGGCAATACTTTTTCCCCTGGGCTAAATTTAAATCCTTTTACACAGCTTGGGTCTACTTTGTAATCGATTGCATCAATCAGCGCTTTTTCTTGCTTTGTTGCGTTTGGTGGTAATAGCATTAATTCAACTCAACATTTAAACTTTTTAAGAAAGCACACTCATTCCCCAGTACCACAACGTCCTCTTTTGGCTCTATTAATTCCACGTTTTCCACTCCTTCCACAAACAAATTCGCTATTATCCATGATCTTGTCACACTCCATCCTAATCTTTTTGCTAATTCAAATTTTTCGATAAATTTCTTCTTCACCGTTTCAATAATATCTGGTCTTTTAATGCTAATTTTACTGTGGATATCTATTTCTATAATATTGCAACTTACCACTTCTATTGTATCTGTTAAAATCCTCACATCCTCCCTGTTTAGCTGATTTCTGACAATTTCTAGTAATTCTTCTGGCAGTGTGGATAATTCTGTGGATAAGATTGAAACTTGTACTTTTCCTGGTACAAGTGATTCTACTAATGCATCTTTTACTCTCGTATCTGCTGATAATGCATAATACCGATAATTTCCTCCTGTGCTTGAGCCAACTATTCTTGCCTTGATTCTTTTTCTAAATCGTTCATCCTTTTCCCCGTTCTCCCTTTCCACTCCGTAAAATTCAGCTAAATCATCAAGTTCTTCTCCCCTTGCAAACTTAAGTAAGTTGCCCCTTGCTGCTTCGTTTATTCTTTCTCTGAGCAAAAGTTCTTGCCATGCTGCTACCTCTAAAATCTTTATTGCTGGATCACTTTCTACCAATACTGTAAAACTTGAGTCTCGACGTATCAACTCCTCCTTCATACGTGAAAAGATTTCTTCGAAGTTCAGTGGCTCAATAATGTTAGGCTGCTCCATCTTTATACCACAACTCCATCAAAGCGAATCTTTTCCCCCATTGGTAAGTACAATCCTTCTAGGTCAAGCGTTACTTTTCCTTCTTTCACTTCTGTTATTTTTACTTTTTCTAACTTAAATCTCTTTTCCCACTTTTGTAGTGCTTCTGCTGTTGCTGCGTAAATTTCTAACGTAAAATCACGATTGATTGGCCGGTCAACTAACTCAAGTAATCTTGACCCATAGCTCCTGCGCATTATTCTGCTGTTAATAGGAGTAGTTAAAATATTAACTATTGATTGCTTTAAATGTTCTATTCCTTCTAACTCTTTTCCAGTATTAACGTCCATTCCTCGCATAAACACGTTGCCTTTTGTGTTATATCTGTTTAATCATTTTCTTCTTAGTACTTGCGTATTTTTCACGAGCTATAGAGATAGCTTTTCTCAACTTCTCCTCAAGGATTTCCTTAGGAGGCAACTGTCTTAAATACTGTGCAACATGAATATTAGATCCTTCAAGCTCCAGGTATTCTATATCTTCTTGATCCTTATCAGCACACAAAATAATCCCTAGGGGTTTTTCTTCATCTGGTTTTCGTTCATTTTTATCTAACCAATTTAAGTACCATTCCATCTGTCCTTTATAAGCTGGTTCAAATCGACCAATTTTTAGTTCTATTGCAATAAGGCGCCTTAATCCCCTATGAAAAAATAGCAAGTCTAAATACCTATCAATTCTTTCGGTACTCATCCTTTTTTGACGTGTCACAAAACAAAAATCATTACCAAACTCTTGTAAAAATTTTACCAATTCATCCAAAATCGTATTTTCTAGATCAGTCTCACTATGACTTGATGGCAATTCCACAAAGTTAAGGAAGTATGGATCGTGAAAAATGAATTCGGGGGCTAACGTATTTTCTTCACGTAACTGTTTGATGCTTTGTCTTATGAAGTCCTCAGGCTTTTTTGCTAGTGCTGTACGTTCATACAACATGGTATCGATTCTACTACGTAGTGCTCTAACACTCCATCTTTCAATACGACACATTTCTATATAATAATTACGCTTCAGCTCATCAGAAATTGCAATAATTTCTACAAAATGTGACCAACTCAATTGTTGTGACAGTGTCGCGACAATTTCTTGATCGGGAAAGAATTTGGAAAATTGCACCATCCGAAACAATGAAGCTCTATCAAATCCACGTCCATATTTCATCTGAAGTTCTTTTGCAAGTTGGGAGATGATTTGCTTCCCATAATCTGCACGTTTGTGCTTTAGGATATCTTGATCAATTCTGGAGCCAATTTCCCAGTTTAACAATACTAGAGTAGAATTGAATTGAACAGAAAGATGATTCTTTGCTCTATCTATTAAATTACTAACGTCTCCTAATAGGCTAGTAGTTATATCCATGTTCATAATTTTACTTTTGGTAAGTATAGCACATGGTTTATTTTTATTCTGAAAAAACATTACTACTTCCACTTATTACTTTAAACCCACAAGATACTGAATCCCCAACTCTTCCTATACCATGACCATTTGCAAACACTGTTTTTGACCCTTGTGCCATTACCTTACCTTCTGTAAAACTATCTCCTTGCCGACAAACTGGTCTTCCGTTTACAAATATATCTCTGCTTCCACTTATACAAAAATGCGGCAACGCTTCCCCGCAGTGATCTCCTAGGCATATAACTGATTTATTCATTCCTTTTCCTAATTTAGATTTATTCTTTGTGCCTTAAGTTTTATTCCATCCTTTGTCATCTCTACGCTTGATCCTTCTACTTTCAACGTTATTTTATCTACTACATCAATCTCAAGATGATGATTCTCCTTGTCGTACGATAATTTTGTTCCATCTTGAAATTTTACACTACTTACTTCTTTTTTACTTTCCGGAGGAGGATACTTTTCCTGATATATTGCCGGTAACACCACCCCTAATGACAACTCTCCATATGGCGATAATACCATCACCTGCTCATCAATATCTGGGGAAAACCAACTTCTATCTTCTCCCGCTCTTGTTGTTATCCACGGTAACCAATCGGTCAAAAATTCTCCTACTTTTACCCGCACTCTTGCCTTTTCATAGTCTATCTCTTTAACTAGACCTATACGAATAATGTTCGCTAGCCTTCTATTTAGCTCTGCAATGGCAAAATTATGGTCTAACATGTACTTCACCTATCTCTATAATATGCGGCGTAACTCCGCCTGAAAATATTGACTTGCCTACATGGATTTCATGCACCCATTCAACCATCCACACTAGATATGCATCTAATTCTGGCCTAAAATCATCTCCTCCTGCTGATATAAATTCACCTGCTGAAACATTTTCCACGTCCCAAGTATTCTTATTCACTACTCTCGCAACTTCCGCTGCCAGTGACCTTACCACTACCTGAGAATCCTCAACTGTTCCATCAACTACTACTCTTGCCTCAAATCTTGCCCTCAACGCTAATTCCTCAGTCCCCGGATCTTTTCCTGGCTCTAAACTCACAAGCTCTACAAACACCGCTGGCGCTATTATTTCCCGACGTACCGCTCTATA
Organism: Wolbachia endosymbiont (group A) of Clivina fossor; assembly: GCF_964026865.1. NCBI lineage: Bacteria > Pseudomonadati > Pseudomonadota > Alphaproteobacteria > Rickettsiales > Anaplasmataceae > Wolbachia > Wolbachia endosymbiont (group A) of Clivina fossor. The sequence continues at coordinate 1,501,027 of NZ_OZ034707.1, forward strand.
CATTTCGCACGTTTGTATTGCTGGGATTTCTTCCCTGAGCTTATTACAGATTGCCTGATGTAAATTTCCCCAGAACATTATTTCATATAATACCAAATCTCATAAATAAGTAGGCAAATAACTCACAGAACAAATGGTTTTGATCGAACTTTCCGTAATATTACGAATGAATGCACATACAGTATCCTCCAATAAACTAACAGAGTCATATATTCTATTTTTAATGAGATTGTCTTTCAAATATTGCCATAAACGCTCTACTGGATTTAACTCTGGTGAATATGGAGGTAAATAGATTAAGGTAATATTTTGTGGTATTTTTAAACCTTTGGATCTATGCCATCCTGCACAATCCACAACAAGAAATGCCTCCCTTGTTCCTAAATATTGTGACATCTGCTCAAGGAATATATTCATACAATCAGTATTGACGTTTGGTACGAATAAGCTAGAACTCTCTCCATTTCTAGGATTAACTGCACTATAGAGATAAAAGTTTTGCCTACCTAATTTTACCTTAACCTGTGTCCTAATGCCTTTTTTAAACCACCCGTGTCCAATCTTTGAATGTGTGCCAAACCGCGACTCATCGAAGAAAAATAGCTCTTTTTCGGGATACGTGACAATAGTTTCATTAAGATTTTTTTTTAAACTCTTCTTGTTTATTTTTATCCTGTTTATTGTGCACAGGCCTTGGAGTAATATACGAAAAACCTAACTTTTGCATCAGTCTATGTGCTGTAGACTTACTTACCTCAATAGAAAACATTTTCTCAATTATGATTTTTAATTTCTTAGCCGTTAGGTTGGCTCCTTCTTCTGCTATGACATTTTTAATTTCTTCTTGCTGCTTGTAGCTCAACTTCGGCTTTACTCCACGTCCTGGTTGTATTTTAAACGCATTGACTCCTCCTTCCTTAAATCTTGTAATCCACTTCATCAATGTAGTTCTAGTAATTCGGTATATTTGAGCAACTTTTGTTATTCCATATTCTTTTGCAGATATTATTGCCTGTAATCTTCTTCCTATCTCTCCTCTTATGCCGTGCTTCTTTAATTCCAGGTTACACTTATTATATAATTCTTCTCCTATTGCTTTACTTTTTCCTGCCATAACTCCCCACTAATTCTTAAATTATTCTATTTTAGAAATTTTTCTTTATTCATCTATTTATTTTTAGGAATTGGTATCAGATGATAAAACAAGTAGAGGATACTCTTTGCCTCATCCAGAAAACATTGCTGTGCAAGATGTTGTTCGTATCCGTACCACAATTAAGAAAATAGATGAAGATATTACCGAAAGAGAAGATGAGCATAATCAACTTAAGAGTAATTTTGAGCGGTTTAATTTTGAGACTTTTTTAAATTTTTGGAAATGAAAGAAGCAATATACCAAAGGATAAAGGATTTAGCAGCAAACAGCACACCTGATCAACTGGCATATCTTGCAAAATCGCTGGAATTGATAGCAGATAAAAAAGCTATTGCTGACATTGTGCAGATGACTGAGGTAAAAGAGATAATTGATGCACTACAAAAGAGGCTTAAGGATTTAGCAGCAAACAGTACACCAGATCAATTAGCATATCTTGCTAAAGCATTGGAATCAATAGTCGACAAAAGTGCAGTTTCTGAAATTGTACAGATGACTGATGGTAAGCTAAAAGAACTTCTTGATAGTGCAAAAAAACACTTAACTGATCTGGATAATAAAAAAGCTAGTTCTTTAGCAGTGATCTCTGAATCAGAGAAGCAGTTATTAAAGAGAATTGATGAAAAAGGAACAACAAATTTATCGCTACTTGATACGAGAAAGAATGCCAATATTGCAGCAATAAATAGCATTAGTAATAGTCATAAAGATGGTCTTAAAGGTTTAGTAGAAGATTTTCGTGCTGTTAATAATGTACCATCTGGCTCATCAATTATTGGGGAAATAGAAACTCGTGATAACCAATTAAAAACATCCCTGATAAATGAGGTAAAAACTCGGGATGAACAGTTAAAAGTGTCTCTTATAAATGAAATAAGAAAGCGCAACATGGTTGAACCAGGGTCATTACCTTTCTTATTTGGTGTACTTGGCAGAAAAAATAATTATTTTGGACACGGAACTTTTACGACAGAGCTTGGAAAGTGGAGTAGTGATATAACAAAAACTGACTATATGTTACAACTACTAGCAGGTAGCCATACGTACAATACAGATTACGTTAGTTTTTATCGGCCAAGACAACTAAGTTTTATAGAGGGAAGTAAAGGAACATTTATTTACGGAGAGTTATGCACAAAAAGTTTTTCGGGTAGTTATGATGAGATATACTATTACCCGTATGCTGCACTTGGAGTAGTATTTGTAAAAAATACAACCAATGTGAACATAAATAAGACAATGGAATTTGTTGGATCATCGTATTCGAGTACGGAGTATGGGGGAGCAGGATTATTTGTGGGAACTCCTGATAACACTAATTCTAATAAATCAAGTATTTCAAAAATAGTATGGAAAAATGTTTACCAATACACGAGTTCTGATAGCAAGTTAGCCGGATCTGGTAATGTGGAGATTCCAGCAGGAAAAACAGTTGCAATATTACTTTATACCAAACTTCGTTATTGGGAAGACAAATAGAATATACGATAAATTCACTTAAACCTCCAGTTATAGGCGGAAAGCACTCTTTTTCATTTGTCTCATTATTATTGAGAATTGGTATTACACATCATCTTATCTGTATTCCAGAACACAAGTTAGTCAAGGTATGCTTGCATCAAATTATGTACACAACTATGGTCAATTTATTCAGTGGGGGATTTATAACATACGTAGCAATTTTCTCACCACAGGGCTTGAGGTAGATGTGGAAAGGACGCTCAGGGGTTGGCAATGTCCAGGGTTAGAACGAACTGATCAAATATGGCAATGAGGAGGAATTTGTGACTATTTATATACGTTTTGAAAACCACAAGCAGATTGAAACAACAACACTTGAAAACAAGCCAACTGGAAATGATTGGTATGAAGCACCAAAGAATTTTGACTGGCAAAAAAGTTATTGTTTAACAGAAGGAGAGAAAATTGTTGAAAGGAATAAGGAAGATATTGAGCTGGAATTATTGGAAAATGCGAAACTTTCTGCACTTGATAGTGTGCGTTTTTATTTTAATAACTATACTAACGAATACGCTGGAAATTCTCACCAAAAAGCTAAATCGTATCAAATACAAGAAAAAGCCGCAAAAAGCATTCTAGCAGCACCAGAGTCTATAAGTAAAAAGGATACAGAAATTATAGAACCATTAGCAAAAGTCCGTGGTATTACAGTTATTGAAATGGCAAGAATAATTGAAGAAAAAGCAAAAAAAGCAGTAAAAGAAATAATTAAATGTGAAGAGTTGGAAGACATTACCAAGAAGAAAATTGCAGAAGCCAAAAGTAAAAATGAGCTAGAGAACTTACTAAACGATTTTAAACAAAAGATACAAAGAAATGGCTGAAGAATTTTTACACGGAGTAAATGTTATTGAGGTAACCTCAGGAGCAAAGACAGTACGTACAGCTAAATCATCAGTGATAGGTGTAATTGGTACTGCACCTGAAGCTGACGAGCAAAAGTTTCCGCTAAATAAACCAGTGTTAATTGCAGGAAGCTTAAAAGAAGCAGCAAGACTTGGAAAGAGTGGCAGTTTACCTTCTGCAACAAACGGAATATTTTCCCAGATTGGTGCAACAGTAGTAGTTATTCGAGTTAAAGAAAGTGAAAACAGCGATTCAAAGCTCAAAGAAAGTGAAACTATCCAAAATATAATTGGCGGTGTTGATAAAGAGACTGGAGAGTATCAAGGGATAGAGGCATTCCTCAGTAGTGAAAGCATAGTTCATATTGCTCCAAGAATATTAATTGCACCTCAGTTTACTCATCAGTTACCTGAAATAGATGGAGTAAATCCAGTAGTGAGTGCTTTAATTTCCATAGCAGAAAAATTAAGAGCAATTATTGTTGCAGATGGACCAAATACTAATGATGAAGAAGCAATAAAATGGAGAAAAAGTGTAGGCAGCTCAAGAGTGTACGTAGTTGACCCTTGGGTTAAGGTATTTATTGAAGGAAAAGAAGGAACCTTGCCAGCAAGCCCATTTGTAGCTGGTTTAATAGCAAAAGTAGATAGCGAACAAGGATTTTGGCACTCACCTTCAAATAAAGAGATAAATGGTATTGTTGGAACAAGCAGGCCTATTGATTTTACGCTCGGTAATACAAATTGTAGAGCAAACCATTTAAATGAAAATGAAGTAACAACGATAATTCATCAAAATGGCTATAGGCTTTGGGGAAATAGAACATGTTCAAACGATTCGAAATGGGCTTTTCTATCAGTAAGGCGCACTGCAGATTTAATTAACGATAGTTTACTTCGAGCTCATCTCTGGGCAGTTGATCGCAATATCACAAAAACTTATATAGATGATGTGATTGAGGGGGTGAATTCTTACCTTGCAAGTTTAAAAGCGCAAGGAGCAATTATCAGTGGAAAATGTTATGCAACACCCGAACTCAATACACCGGCAAATATTGCAAGCGGAAAAGTGTATTTTGATTTTGAGTTTACACCGCCATATCCAGCTGAGCAAATAATATTCAGATCCCATCTTGTAAATAATAGTGTAATAAGTTAGGAGAAAGCGAAGTGTTACCCAAAATACTGAGAAATTTTAACGTATTTGTAGATGGTCGTGGTTATGCAGGAAAAATAGATGAAATTACGCTACCAAAGCTTACCATAAAAACAGAAGAGTACCGTGCTGGTGGTATGGATATTCCAATAAATATTGACATGGGCATGGAAAAGCTTGAAGCAGATTTCACTTTTGCTGAATACGATACAGAGCTCTTTCGGCTATTTGGGTTGATAAATGGAAATTCGGTATCTTTGACGCTCAGAGGTGGAATGCAAGGTAGTGGAAGTAATGATATTGGAGCAGTAATAATCAATTTAAGAGGCATTTTTAAAGAATTTGATTTTGGTAACTGGAAACCTGCTGAGAAAGCAACGCTGAAATGTACTGTAGCTGCCCATTACTATAAACTTACTATAGGCGGTAATGAGCTGATAGAAATCGATGCTGAAAATATGATTAGAAAGATAAATGGTGTTGATCAAATGGCCTTGCTACAAACGATTCTAGGGATCTAATATGGTTGACAAAATTACATAAAAATGTTAAAATATAAGAAGTTGTAGGTATATAGTTAATATGGATTCTAAAGCTCATACAAATTCCATAGAGCAGCTAACTGGTTTACTTGTTAGTGTAGCACAATCTCAAGACAAGTCCGTTTTAAAGTTATTAACTGAATTAATGGAAGAAGAAATTGAAGATATGGAATTATCTAAGATTGCTGACGAACGCTATAAAGAAAAGAGGGTTAAACATCAAGATGCCTTCTGGGATTAAGCCTTACAATATAGACTATTCAGAATCTGTTATAAAGAAAGACATTCCGGCTCTTCCAGCAAAAGTAAAGTTAATGATTAAGAAGGCAATAATGGAGCGTCTAACAGTTGATCCAATTGGACTTGGAAAGCCATTAAAGCATAACTTAAGTGGACAACGTAGTCTACGGGTGAGTACCTATCGTATACTTTATTATATAGATGTACCAGAACATACAGTAGTTATTACTTCAATTGAACACAGAAAAGATTCTTATCAAAGCTAATCCTATTTATAGCACCATACAAAGAAATTAGTTATGTAAAAGCCGATATAGACTTTTATTTAATTAACTTTTTAAGGAGGAACATGCAAGCTATAACACTTAATAACCCAATAACAGTTGATGGAATTTCTGTCTCAGAACTTACTGTTAGACGTCCAAAAGTTAGAGACTATCTTGCAATTGAACGCTTAAATGGTAGTGACCTTAGTAAAGAAGTAACTTTGACTGCCAATTTGACATCAGTTGCAAAAGAAGCAATTGAAGAGTTAGATATTGCTGATTATGTGAAAATTCAAGAGGTATTAAAGGATTTTTTTTCACCGATTATCCAAAAAACTTGAGATTAGAAGTATTAATGTTCAGCTCTGTTGTAGGAGGCGGGGTTGAACAAATACTTGATATGGAGATTAATGAATTTATCTTATGGCATAAAGCAGCGAGGAAGGTACAATGTCAACATTATCTATAAAAATCGGAGCAGTTTTAGATGGCAGTTTCAGTACTGTAATAAAAGGAAGTAGCAGTCAACTTACTCATCTTGGTGAGAATATAAGAAAGCTTGACTCATCTTTAAAATCAGTATCAAAGTTTAAGCAGTTAGGTCATGATGTTTTGACTAGCAAGAGGTCATGGAAAGGCTTTGAAGATCAAGTAAAATCTTTAGCTAAACAAATGAAGGCAATAGAGAAACCGAGCAAAACTTTAAAAGCAGAATTTGACAAGGCCAAAACCTCTGCAATAAAAGCAAAAGAAGCATATTTGAAAAAGAGAGATGCTTTGCATTCATTTAATGAAGAAGTAAGAAAAAGTGGAAGAAATATTAAGTACTTAGTAAGTGACCAACATAAACTTGGCTCTTCTATTGAAGTATTAAAAGGTAAGTATGGTAAGCTTGGATCTGCAATACGTAGTCACCAAAGTTTTTTAGCAAGCAAAGCACATTTTAAGTCACAAATTATAGAGACTATTGGGCTAGGGCTAACGCTTGCAGCTCCAGTTAAAGTTGCAATTGACTTTGAAAGTGCTATGGCTGATGTTACAAAAGTGGTAGATTTTAAAAAAGGAACGGATGAAGCAACTAAATTTGCAAAGAAGTTAAAAGAGATGTCACGTACTATACCATTATCAGCCGCAGAACTGGCACAAATAGCTGCAAGTGGTGGTCAACTTGGTATCAAGAAAGAAGATCTTTTTATGTTTACAGAAACAGTGGCAAAAATGTCTACAGCATTTGATATGTCTGCAGAGCAAGCAGGTGATTCTATAGCTAAACTCTCTAACGTTTATGGAATTGATGTTAGTAAAATGGAATACGTTGGTAATGTAATCAATCACTTATCAGATAACACTGCTGCCAAAGCAAAAGATATGGTTGAAGCTCTAGCAATAGTTGGTGGTACTGCAAAACAATTTGGTCTTGACATCAAGGAAACAAGTAGTTTAGTAAATGCCTTCGTTAGTTTAGGTAAACAACCAGCAAAAGCTGCAACTGCTATAAATGCTCTACTTAGTAAACTTCAGACTGCTGAAGAACAAGGAGGGGATTTTAAAGCAGCATTAGAGCAAATGGGCATAACTGCAGAAGAAATAGTACAAAGAATAAGCGAAAACGGTGAAGAAGCATTACTCTACTTTTTTCAAGCTCTAAAGAAAATGGATAACCAGGAACGTTCTACAATCCTTATGAAACTTTTCGGTCAGGAATATCAAGATGATATTGCATTATTAGCTGGAAGTTTTAACAAATACGAAGATGCTATAAGGTTACTATCTGACACAGAAGAGTACAAGAGCTCGTTGCAGAAAGAATTTCAAAACCGTGTAGACACCACAGCCAGTAAATTACGACTTCTTCGCAACGCAATAGCTGAAGTTGGTATGAACCTGGGTTCAGTGATGCTGCCTACTTTAAAATCTATAGCTGAATTTTTACAAGAAAAAACTAGAAGCATAGCGTTATTTGCAGAAAAATATCCAACTTTAACCAAAGCAATCATGGGTACTGTAGCAGCCTTGATAAGTTTAAAAGTTGTAGCAGTGGGACTAGGATACGGATTTACATTGCTAGGAAGTACGATTTTTAGTCTGAAAGCAAACCTACTTGGAGTATTTTCATTTTTATCAGCTACAGTTTTTCCTGCAGTAGTAACAGGACTAAGAGCAGTAACACTCGCTATAATGAGTAACCCTATAGGACTTTTAATTACTGGACTTGTCACTGGCGCAGCACTTGTTATAACTAACTGGCAAAAGGTAAAAGACTTTTTCTCTAGCTTTTGGAAATCGATAATAAAACCCATAGAAGAAGCTTTTTCATGGATAGGTGAAAGTATATTTGGAAAAGTATTGGGAAATAGCCCACTGAAAGAGTTTGAAAAAAGAAAAACTGAAGTAAAAGCAGTGCACACTCCCCTAAAAAGTAATATTCTCAACAGTGGAAATCCTGTGCTAGGTAACAGTATAATTAAAGAATTTTCAAAGAGAAATAAAAATAGCTTCAGAGTCAAAAGCCTTATTGAGGAGACAGAGAGCGATAAGATATTTGCAAGGAGTAAGTTTGAAAATAAAGAACAAAATAAAACTCAGAACATCACTAATAATTACACTATCAGCATTAAAGCAGAACCTAACCAAGATGTTCGTAGTCTTGCAGATGAAGTAATAAAAAGGATAAGAGAAAAGTCACGTGATGTTTTATTTGATACGGTAGAGACATTTTATTGATGCTATCTCTTGGTCCGTATAAGTTTGCTCCCACAAGTTTAAAGTATAGCAGAGAAAATCGTTGGAGCACGATTGAGTGTATTGAAAATATGCCACTATTACAAAATATCGGTCAAGGTGTAGAAAATATAGATTTAGAAGGAATGATTTATCTGCATAATCTCAACGTGCTAAATCAATTAAAGAGTGTGAAAGAAACTGAAAAACCACATATTTTAGTAGATAGTTTAGGTAATATTTTAGGACAATTCGTAATTACTAGGTTAGAAGAAAAGCAGATGTATTTTTTACCTAATGGACTACCGAGAAAAATTGAATTTAGTTTGAGTTTAAAAAGCTATAGATGACTATATACTATGTGAGTAAAGAAAATGAGATGTTATACCAATTCTCAATAATAATGAGACAAATGAAAAAGAGTGCTTTCCGCCTATAACTGGAGGTTTAAGTGAATTTATCGTATATTCTATTTGTCTTCCCAATAACGAAGTTTGGTATTAGATCTGATTTGCTGGAAACATTACGGATTTACTGATGGAGTAGTGGAATTAGTACTAGCAGAGAACTTGGGTTTGGCAGAATACGGAAGCTTTTTGCCCGCAGGATTAAAGATAAAGCTTCCTACTATTAAGAAAATAGTACAAAAGTCAAAATTAAAGGTCTGGGAATAAATGCAGCCAGATTTTATAATAGATAAATGTGAATCAATTAAAGATAGAGTTATATCATTGCACCTTACAGATGAATCAGGAATAATAGATGATGTAGTTGAAGTGTGTGTTGATTACAGGGATGAAGGCATAGATATTCCGAATGAATTGAACATAGCACTAGGTTATAAGGAAATTGGAATCTTTCCAATGGGTATATATACAGTCAACGAAGTGACTATACAGGGTCCACCTAAGACTCTACTAATCAAAGCTCATGCAACAAATTTAAGAATATCTTTGAAGGCAAAAGTATCAAAAGAATGGCGCCAAATTACCATAGAAAACTTAGTAAAAGAAATAGCCCAAAAACATGGATATGGATACAAAGTCGCTGAGGAATTTAAGAATGTATTGATACCCCATATTAATCAGGCAGATGAAAGTGATATAAGTCTGTTAACAAAGATCGCAACAGAGCGTGAAGCAATGGCAAAATTAGCTGGTGGGTATATATTGTTTATTTCAAAGAATATGGCAAAATCAGCCACAGGAAAAGCTTTAGGAACAACGACTATTAGACCTCAAGATACAATTAACTGGAAAGTGCATTTTACCGTACGTGATAAGTATAATTCAGTAGTGGCAAAATGGCATAGCTATGAAAAGGGTGAAACTATTAAAGAAACAGTTGGTAGCGGCGAGCCAAGTTATATTATGTTAGAAATGTACTCAAATGCAGAATCAGCACTAAGTGCAGCAAATGCTAAGTTAAAACAACTAAAGCGAAATAATGCAGTATTGGATATCACTATACCTGGTAATCCAGAGTTATTTGCAGAAGCTAAACTTAATCTTATAGCTTTTAATCAAGCGGTAGATGGTGAATGGATAGTTAACAGAGCGGAGCATACTTTAAATAGCTCAGGTTACCTTACTATGTTGTCAGCATCTTTGAGTAAGTAATGTTAATAAAAAATGAGTAAATGATCTATTTAATATTAAAAAGATGTTGAATATGGATAAATTGGGTCAAGATACAAAAAACAAGCTGCATTTTTGGTGGCTTATAACAGTAATAGTATGTATTATTGCTACCTATTCCTACATGAAGGCAAGAGCTGCAGATAATTATAAAACGATGTTACGCATTGCTTCTCAAAATTGTAACTTAGAGACTGTAAAATTCTTAGTAGAAAATCTATTAGATATTAATGTGCAGATCCCTAAATTAACAGCACTACATTATGCTGCAGAAGAGGGATGTGCAGAGGTTGTAAAATTCCTAGTAGAAAAAGGAGTTGATATAAATGCTACGAAATATGAAAGATGGACACCTTTACATGCAGCTACATATGAAGGCAAATTGGAGATAATTAGATTTTTATTAGACAAAGGTTCAGACCCTACCATTAGAGACACAGATGGAAAAAATCCAAGAGATGTAGCTGTATTAAGGTCAAGGCACAATAAAGATAAACCTTACAAGGAAATCATAAAGCTACTTGCTAAAGCAGAAGATCAATACGAATCAACAAAAAGTAATCACTAAAGCTGTAAGTTTTCTATAATCTGCATATAAATTTCCAAAACTATCCATAACAAGTTAATATTTTCACATGAAAAAGCAAAAAATCCCAATAGCGGTAATAATAACAATAGTTCTACAGACTGTAGGATTCATATGGTGGTTGGCAAAACTTGACTTACGTGTACACATCCATGATAAATTTATAGAAAAAAACCAAGGACTAATCGAAATAGTCTATCGACTTGAAGAGAGAGTGAAAAACCTCACTGAAGAAGTCAACGAACTTGAAGCTATTCACAAACACAAATAAATTTTACAGTGACAAAGTACATTTTATCTGTAGATGGAGGTGGCATTAGAGGGATAATACCTGCCATTATTCTAGCAGAAATTGAATCTAGGACAAAAAAGCCAATTTCCCAGATTTTTGATTTAATGGCAGGAACCTCAACCGGTGGGATTATTGTTGCTGGACTTTGTAAAAGCAATAAACTTCAATACTCTGCCAATGATTTGGTTGAACTTTACCAAGAGTATGGAGCATATATCTTTCAATCATCATTTTGGAGAAAATCAATTGCTTCTTGGCTGAGTGGTTCTCAGTACTCATATAGAAATATGGAATTTATTCTCAACAAATACTTTGGTGAAAGTACTATGGCCGATGTTGCGAGTAATCTACTACTCACCAGTTATGACATTCACAATAGTTGTGAATTTTTCTTCAAAAGTTGGAAAGAAAAAAACATTAAGTTGAAAGATGCACTCAGAGCTACAACAGCTGCTCCAACGTACTTCACACCAAAACGTCTGAAAATTAGCCAAACAGAGAGAGTATTGATAGATGGTGGAGTGTTTGCAAATAATCCAGCGGCTTGTGCATATGCAAGTAGTAAGAGGTTATTTCCAAATGATGAGATTATACTGCTATCAATAGGCACTGGTGGAACAGATAGAAGTATAAAGTATGCTAACTCAAGGAAATTTGGCAAAATAGGGTGGATCAAGCCACTACTGAATGTGATGTTTGCCTCTGGATTGGATTGCGTTGATTATCAACTAGAACAAGTAATAGACGATAAATATATAAGAATACAATCGCAATTGAAAGTAGCATCGACTGAGATGGACAATATTACACTCAAAAATATCAAATCTCTTCAGCAAGAGGCAAATGCAATGATAGAGGACAACCAGAAATTAATAGATAAACTTTGCGATTTCATATCTTAATTTATACCAAGCAAAATTCAACTGAGCCAAAAAAGTTGGTTAGCAAATTCTGCTGGTTAAATCAGGGAATGTTCAAAAAAGTGTGTCAAACCGAGAAATAAAAATAAAATAGAAACAAAAAATAGAGGTTTGATATATGAGTTACAAAATAGAAAATGGAACGACTGGCCTAGTAGATTACAAAGAGCTGGAAGCAAATATACTGTCATCAATAAGAGAAGGTAAACCATTGATGGGGAGAGATGGAGCATTAACACCATTTGTAAAAAGGCTGCTGGAAGCAAGTCTAGAAGGTGAAATAGAGCATCATTTATCTAATGAAAGAGAAGAAAAGAATCGAAGAAACGGAAAGAATGGCAAAACTTTGAAGACGAGTGCAGGTTCATTTGAACTATTGACACCAAGAGATAGAGAGGGAAGTTTCGAACCACAGATAGTGAAAAAAAGGCAAACAAGCTTACATCCAGAACTTGAAACAAAGGTCTTGAACATGTTTGCAAGCGGTGTGGGATACAGGATCCTATGTGGAAGAAATCTATGACCATAAAATATCTGCAGCAGAGATATCTGGAATTACAGATAAATTACTGCCTATAATCAATGAATGGAGGAGTCGTCCCCTACAATCAGTATACCCGATAGTATTTATGGATGGGATGTTTTTTAAGGTCAAAGAGAATGGACATTGCATAAGTAAATGCATGTACAATATATTAGGAATAGACCAAAATGGCAGAAAAGAAGTACTGGGTTTTTACTTAGCAGAAAGTGAGGGAGCTAACTTCTGGCTAGGCGTATTAAATGACTTAAAAGAGAGAGGAGATACCGTCTTGTTAGTCAACAAAAAAATTATAAAAATTTCCCAAGTTGCATCATAAAATCAAAAAATACTTCCAATTGTGTAACAGTACACAGATTATAGTTAGTGGATATGTTGATAAGTAAATTAGTTTTATACGCACAAAACAGATGAAGTTTACTTATCAACATATCCACTAACCAACAACATTCAATAAATTTGTGTAAGATACCACTTTACATAAGATAGATAGGAAGCATTTTTGATTTTAAAGTACTAAACCTTCAGTCAACCTCTTAGCCCTGTAGTTTTTGATATGGTTAGGATCAAAAGCACTTTTGGATGTCAGAATACCGAAAATGATATGGAGTAGCTTACGCATTGCAGCACCAACGATGGCCATATTATGCTTACCCTTTTCCTTTAATCTTTGGCAAAAGCTCATAATGATAGGATTGTGATTCTTAGCTACTATGGCAGGAAAGAAAAGTGCCTTACGTAATGTTTGTGAACCGGATTTACTTAATCTGGGTTTGGCATATACAGAGGAACCTGACGTCATATTTCGTGGTATAACTCCTGTATATGCTGCCAATTGCCTGGCATCTCTAAAAACCTCTATATCAGAAACTTCAGCTAAAATAGCTATTGCTGATTCTTCTCCTATGCCTGGAATAGTCAATAGAAGTTGAAAATTTTCCAACAATTCTTTGTGTTGATTTAATAGTTCACGTACGGAGTTTTTTATTGTTTCTATTTTTTGAGCTATATTCATTGCAAGGTCTTCCCAAGCATTTGCAACTTCTTTAGGCAGTCTCTCTTTTTTTTCTAAGTGGTTATTTACTAATGTTAACTCATCTTTTAACGCAACTGAGCAACGATAAAGATGTTTTAATTTTTTCATTTCAGGAGAAGGTGGTGTCCAACTAGAAGGTTCCTGTCTTTGGCAATAATCAGCAATAACTTCTGCATCGGTCTGATCATTCTTTTGTCGTATCAGCTTACTCCTTGCATAAGATTTTATGCAATAAGGATTTACAACACTTACAAAATGTCCAGCATTGTGTAGAAATTCAGCCAGTGCTTCGCTATAACAACCAGTAGATTCCATGCAGGTTTTTACTTTTTCTACATTATGTTTGTGTAGAAAATTCAGTAGACTTTGAAACCCATGATCATCGTTCTTAAAGCTTCTTTTTCTAGTTTCACGCTTTCCTTTTTTGCTTATAAATGAGAGAAAAACATCAAAGCGATCTTTTGATATATCTATGCCCAAAAAGTTGTTGATCATATATAACCCCATACGTTACCATTAAAAATGAAAAGTAAGGTTAGTCTTGTGAATACAGAATTAGAACCATTCAGGTCTTTCTACGATACCGTCCAGCCTATACTTTTGAGAAGGGAATTCTTATCTCCTCTACAGATTTTATATCTAAGAAGAAGCACAGAGTTCCTCCCTTCTCCACCTAATGCTTAAGCTTAAAACATTAGATGCTTTTGACAAGATACAAGTAGAAGACATTTTGATAGCTTGTGTTGACGGTCTAAAAAGCTTCCCTACAGCTATAAATAGCGTATTTCCCAATGCTGAGGTACAGTTATGCATTGTGCACCAAATAAGAAATTCACTAAAATACGTATCCAGCAAAGATATAAAAGTTTTTATGAATGATTTGAAAAAAATATACCGTGCTACAAGTAGAGAAATCGCCGAAAATTATTTACTTGAACTGGAGGAAAAATGGGGTGAAAAATATCCTTTAGTCATAAAATCGTGGCAAAACAATTGGGAAAATTTGTCTAGTTATTTTAAGTATTCTGGCCCTGTTAGAAGGCTAATTTATACCACCAATCCAATTGAGGGGTTGCACAGACAAATCAGAAAATTTACTAAAACCAAAGGTTCATTTACCAGTACAAATGCCTTGTACAAATTGGTATATTGTGCTATAAAAAAGATAGAGCAAAAATGGGCTATGGCTTTGCCTAATTGGGCTCTAACTATATCTCAACTTGATATCTTTTTTCCTGATAGGTTAAAAATTGAGTTGAACTAAAAATTCGGTTTGACACACTTTTTTGAACATTCCCTTAAATCATTAACTAACTTTACTTATATCTTAAACACATTCAATTTTCACACTCACCCAACTCATCAGCAGTTAGGCCACTTGCTCGCACAATAATATCAATAGCAACACCTTCCTTAACTAGATCTTTTGCAATCTTGATTTTCTCTGCTTTTTTAACCTTTTCTTTACCAGTTTGCATTCCTTCAGATAAAGATCTGGCTACCGTATCCAGTAATTCTTGATCCTCAATTTTTTCGCATTTACCTATAAACCCAAAAACTGGCTCATTTTCATATTCTGTTAGTCCAAGAGCTTTAATGTTAACTGATAATGTCTTTGCTATCTTATATAATATTTCAATTGGAATGTCTGTATATCCTCGTTCATAGTCGTGTATTTCTTTAGGTGTTGAACCGATTTTATTTGCCAAGTCCTCCTGAGTGTATTCCCGTATTAATCTCTGCTCTTTTATCCTTTTCCCCACTTTGTAGAGTATAGAATCAGTACAAATTTCTTTCTCTATATCATCATATTCATAAGTAGATAAGCGAGTCACTTGGGAAATAATATCAACTGAAACTCCTTCTTTCACTAGATTCTTTGCTACTTCTATTTTCGCTTCTTCTTGGCTAATTTTCTCGCTAATATATACAAACCTTACTAATGGATACAGCTTCTTGCGTAATTCCTGATCCTTAATTTCTCTATGTATTTTTGTTAGATAGACTATTTCTTTATCCTCATCTTCATACCAACTGTTTTCTCTTAGTACTGTTGGTCCTGGAAGTAGATCTATAACATTGACTGACAATGCTCCTGCTATTATATACGATTCTTTGATTGTAATAGCCTTGCACCCTAGTTCAAAGTTATGTATTTCCTTATGTGTTAAACCAATTTTTCTTGCTAATTTTGCCTGAGTATACCCTTGTACTATCCTACAACCTTCTATTTTTTTCCCTAGCTCGTAGCTTACTGAGCCAATATGCTCTGAATTATCATAGATAAATCCTCTAAAAGCTGTTTTTCCTACAGAAGCAAACATATATTCTATCACAAAAAAATCCACTATTGGCTAAGTTTTTATGAAATCACAAAAATTTCTCAATCATATAATTTGATAAGCCTGTCGTTTGCAAGATAATATCAACAGAAATTCCTTCTTTCACTAAATTCCTTGCAACTTCAGTACTCTCTTTGCAGCTTCCTTTAGGCATAAAATTACTGCTACTGTAGAGTCAGTTATCCCTTCTATAGTTTTCAAGTCATCTATTTCCTGGCCTAAAACTCCTCCTATTCCAAAACTATCTATTAGCTTTCTAGCAATAATTCGAGCTTCTTCCCTGTCATGCACTGCACTTAGAAACGTTTCTATTACTTCACGATCAAGTAGTGCTTTACCGTTGCTTTCTAATGCTCTGAATTCTATTTCTTCTCTACGATCTTTACTGTTTTCCTTATTATTCATAAAAATTACCCTTCACTAATAACAAAATGTTTTTATATATTTACTGCTGTTTTTTGTCAGCATTGGCATAAGGCCATAGCTTTTGAGTGAAGTCAAATCAATTTTTCAATCTTTTTTACTTATTTTTTCATCAAAAAGTAAAGATATTAATAGATACTGATTTTTTATTTTAAATTTGTTGAATTTCGTCTAAAGAGATGCCCACTGTTTTTAAAATAATATTGATAGAAATTCCTTCCTTAACTAAATTCTTTGCAATTTTCATCTTTTCTACTCTCTTCACTTTCTCTTTGCAAACTTGTATGCTTTCAAACAGAGATTTTATTAGTACATGACGTAATTCTTGGCTTTTAATCTTTTTGTATTCTTCTATTAACCTTGATAGTTCCACTTCACTATTCTCATTTTCTCTTGTTTCTGGAAGCAGATCTGTAATATTAATTAATAGCATCTTTGCTATTTCATCTAACATTTCAAGTGAAACAGCAGCTCGTCCTTGTTCATATTCATATATTCTTTGATTTATTACGCCCACTTTGCTTGCTAAATCTTCTTGAGTGTATCCTCGTATCAATCTCCATTCTTTTATTCTTTGACCTACTTTATACGGAATAGAAATTTTTTCCTCATCATTATCATATTCATCAATAGATAAACTGGTCGTTTGAGAGATAACATGAGCAGAAACTCCTTCCTTAACTAAACCCTTTGCCACCTCTACTTTTACTGCCTTTCCACTTTCTTCCTCACTAATACGGATGAATTTAGTTAATAAATAAAACGTTTCACGTAATTCTTGGTCCTTAATCTCTTTATGTCTTCTTACTAGATTTAATATCTCTTCTTCCTCATACCTTTCCTCATTTGATACTTCTTGTCCGCAAGCTAGATCTCTAGCAGTTGTTGATAATGCTTCTGCTAATTCATATAACTTCTTAATTGAAATTCTGCGTGTTCCTTTTTCATATTGCAGTATTACCTGATATGTTGTATCGATTTTTTTTGCTAAATCTTTTTGAGTATATCCCTTTGCTAACCTACGATTTCTTACTTCCTGTCCTATTACTTTGTAATCTAAAAAATTAGAGCATTTATTCTCTTTTTTCACATTTTATACTCCATAACCAGAAGAGCTGTTACGTATACTTAATTGGGAACCTTTTTGACAAACTGAACTCATCTCCTTTCAAACAATTTTTCTATATCACTTAGTTTCATTTCTATATAAGTTGGTCTTTCATGACCAGAATATGGAGTTTTCTCAATTTGTCTTAGTATCTCATTCATCTCTTCCAATTTCATTTTTCTTCCTGCTCCATGGCAAGCGATTGTGGCTGATATTTTATTCACCTTATCCTCTATTGGCAACGTATCTTCCATTTCCATTAACTTATCTACTATATCAACTAGCATCTCTTTTATATCTATTGTTCCCAAGATTGCAGGTATTTCTTTTATCGTTACTTTATCTTCTGATTGTATTTCAATACCAAAACCCATTTCGAAAAGCTTATCTTTATACATTTCAACCATCTCCATTCCTGCTTGGTTTTTAATCTCGACTATTTCAGGAAGAAGAAGCTTTTGCCTTTTTATGCTTGATTTTTGTTTTAAGCACTCATAGATCAACCTCTCATGAGCTGCGTGCTGGTCTACTATAATTAATTTGCCTTTAGCCTCAGCAATAATGTAAGTATTGTAGACCTGACAGCGTGCATATCCCAGAGGATAATCCTCTATTAAATCAATTTGCTTCCTTTCTAAAACCATCGTTCCCTTTTGGGGTGGAGATTCTCCATATTTAAACGTTTCTGGTAAGCTTTGCCTTCTTTCATCTGGTGCATTGAATTCTTTCATTAGACGATTTTCTAAAAGACTTGGTCTCTTTTCATAAAACTCTTTTTGATCTTTTTTCTCTTGACTATCAACCTGCTCTTGGCTTTTACTATCATTAAAAATTAGCTCCTCTTCAATACCTTGATCACCCGCTGCAAATCTCGTTGATAGTGTTTTTATTATCCCTCTTCTCACTATTTCATATATTAGCCTTTTATTCTGAAATCTTACTTCCGATTTATTTGGATGCACATTTACATCTACTTGGTCATATGGTACTTCTAAATGCAACACTGCAAAAGGATACCTATTGTTTGGAATAAAATCGTGATACGCATATCTAATTGCACCAACAAGTAGATTGTCTTTTATTGGCCTTCCATTAACAAACGTATAAATCTGAGTTGAGTTGCCACGATTGACATTAGGTTTACAGATGTGTCCCTTAAGTTTGATGCCTTCTTCTTCCTCTTTAACTTCCAGTGAATTGCTTTGAAATTCTTCTTCTATTTCACATAATCTGTTGAACAGCGAAGTTTGCTTAACATATTTTAAGAGCTTTTTATTACCAGAAGTGAGAGTAAACCCAATACTATAATTAATCATCGCTAAGTTATTCACAATATCAACAATACTTTGTGTTTCTGCCCTTTCGGTTTTTAGAAACTTTAGTCTATTTGGTGTAGCAAAAAATAAGTCACGAACTTCAATATATGTACCTTGCAACAAAGAACAAGGGGTAATCTCTCTTATTTTTTCTCCTCCCTCATACCTTATAGACCATGCTTCCTTTGCTCCACTTGCCTTAGACGATAATTTCATTCTGCTTACTGCTGCAATTGAAGGTAAAGCTTCTCCCCTAAACCCAAGGTGCTTGATTTCTATTAACTCACTATCGCTTAATTTTGAAGTGGCATGCCTCATAAATGCTAGTTCTAAGTCGTCCTTTTCTATTCCATTTCCATCATCTGTCACAGTTATAAGGTTACGTCCACCACTTTCTATTTTGATCTCTATTTCTGTACTTCCAGCATCTATTGCATTTTCTACTAATTCCTTTACTACACTCGCTGGCCTTTCTATTACCTCTCCCGCTGCTATACGATTTATAGTTTTTGTGTCTAAAAGAATTATTGCCATATTTTCAACTCTCAGTCTGATCAGTTTAATATCAATTAAAATCAGATTGTCTATTAAATTCTATTCTAAGCCCTTTCATGAAGATCATTAGAATTATGTATAATTATTAATGCTTTTTAAGTGGATTTCCTATTGTTCTTTCTAAGTTCCTTGGTGCACGTAAAGAATGTTGGCTACTGAGAAGAATGAAGACATCATCATCAGCGAAAAAAAAGGGCAAAAACAGAGAAAATTGATGTAGCTACTTAAGGAAGGTGTCTCTCATGATCAAATAAAAAAGTTATAAGCACACAGATTGGATTACAGTATCTTTTTTAAGAAGAAGATTTATCTTGCTTAAAAACTTGTAGATGCTATATTTTACATAAATTCTTCAATGCGAGGCCTTTATGTTTACTAATAGAATATCTAATAATCTGGATCAGCTGCAATTTTTTGTAGAGTTTTTAAATGAAAACTATGAAACTCAGAAACATCTTAGTCTTACGCCGCTACATTTAGCAGCAGGAAATGGTCAGTTGGATTTAGTCAACACTTTATTAGGAGAGGGTTTAGATATTAACTCAGAGATTAAGTACGATGCCTTTACGCCACTGTATTTTTCAATTGCAAAAAATCGCTTAGAGATGGTTAACTTTCTTATTGCTCATGGAGCAGATGTAAACCATAAGACCATTCTAGGCTTTACACCTTTAAGTTTTGCATCCCAGCAAGGATATTTAGATATAGTCAACACCTTGATTGCAAATGGAGCAGATCTTAGTACTAAAACAGATAAACTTAATACACCTTTACACCTAGCAGCAGAGAATGGTCATCTAGATATAGTAAATGTTTTTATTGAAAAGGGATTAGATGTTAATGCTGTAAATAATGATCGAGCAAGACCTTTGCATTCTGCAGTACAAAATGGTAACCTCGAAGTAGTTAAAGCTCTTATTTCACAAGGGTCTAATATTAACGCTGGATCTTCAGGCATAGGTAATCATAAAGTTGATGCAAACATTACACCCTTACATCTGGGAACACAAACTGGTAAGTTAGATATAGTTAAAGTTCTGCTTGAAGCGGGAGCAAACGTTAATGCAAAAACAGATGATAAGATTACACCTCTACATTTAGCGTCTCAAAATGGCTTTTTAGAGTTAGTAGACATTTTACTAAAAGCAAAATCTAATGTTAATGCTAAGGATTATGAGAATCTTACACCTCTACATTTAGCAGCAGAACGTAATCACTTTGGAGTAGTTAAGTCTCTTCTTCTCGTAAGGGGAATTGATGTTAATACTAAGGACCACGATAATTCCACAGCTTTACATATAGGATCTCAGAATGGTCACTTAGAAGTAGTGAAGCTACTAATAGAGAAAAAAGCCAATGTTAATGCTAAAAAAAACGAAGGTTTTACACCTTTGCATCTAGCAATTCAGCAAAGTCATTTCGAGGTGAGTGATTTTTTAATTAAAAATGGAGCAAACATTAACACCGTGGATGATCAGAATTGGACTCCTTTACATAATGCAGCATATAATGGTTTTTCTTTAAAAATAGTAGAGAGCTTAATTGCAAAAGGAGCAAATATAAATGCAAAGATGGATGATGGTAGAAGAGCTCTACATTTGGCAGCAGAACATAATCACTTGGAAATAATGAATTTCTTGATTGCAAATGGAGCAGATATTAATGCTCTAGATAACAGAAGTTGGACTCCTCTACATTGTGCAGCATATGATGGTAGTTTAGAAGTTGCTAAATCTTTGCTTGATAAAGGAGCAGACATTAATGCTAAAACAGTTAAAAGTACTACACCTCTACACTTTGCAGTAGACCATGATCATTTAGAGGTGGTTGAATTGCTCTTAGAAAAGGAAGCAGATATTAATGCTTTAGATCACACAAATTGGACTCCTTTACATTTTGCAGCAGAAAAAGGTTATGATCAGATAGCAACCGTTCTATTGAAACATGGTGCTGATGTAAATGTAAAAGAAAATCAAAATAAAGGCACAGCCCTACATCTTGCAGCTCAATATGGTCATCCTAAGGTAGTTAAAACTCTTATTATAAATGGAGCGGATGTTAATGCAAAAATGGATAAAAATGCTACGCCTTTACACTTAGGGGCACAAATTGGTAATTTAGATATAGTTAGGTCTCTACTTATGAGCGGAGCATACTTTAATGCTAGAGCTGAAGGAGGTAGATATGTTTTACCATTACACTTTGCGGAAAGAAGAGGAAACCCAGAAGTTATAAAATTACTAAAATTGACTGAGAAGTTATTTAAGGCTATAGAAGATAATAATTATTTAGGAATTGAGAGTTCCATTAGAGATGGAGCAATCATTGATTCGAAAAACGTGGATGGAAGAACGCCATTACATTATGCTGTTAATAATGGGCACATAAAAGTTGTAAATATCTTGCTAGCAAATGGAGCTGATGCTACTAAAGTTACTAACAAAGGTAATACACCATTACACACTGCTGCTTCCAAAGGTCATAAAGAAATTATTGAAGCTTTGTTACAACGTGTAAGCCACAATAAATTGAGTGATTTTATTAATGCTAAAACAATAGTTAAAGGCACTACATCGTTGCATGTTGCTACTGAAAATAGCTTTTTCGAAGCTGTAAAATCTTTGTTGAAACATGGTGCAATTTATAACATCAAGAATAAAGAAGGTAAAGCACCACTTGATCTTTCTCGAGACCAAAATATTACTAACCTATTGAAATTAGTAGAAGAGCTGTTTGAGAATGCAAAAAATGGTAATGTTGAAATTATCAGTAAGCTGAAAGCAATAAAACCTGATGAGCGCGTAGCTGTAACAAATGCTCGTAATGATCAAGACAAGTCATTAGTCCAGGTTGCAGTAATCAATAAACACTCAAACCTTGCAAGTAGATTATTAGAAATATTAAAAAGTCCAGATCAGAGTTTACAAGATGTCAGCGTAGAAAATAGAGTAAAGAGTTTAAAGTTATAGCTCTCTTAAATGAAACTCTAATGAGGGTGCCAAGATCTAGAAAATATACAAAAATTACAGTGGGATTTACATCTTACTAATTATGAATTAACTTACTACCTAATCAATTCCTGAGTTATGTATGAGTAACATTTTGATAATATTAGCAGCAGGAAAGAGCAGTAGAATGAATTCTGAATATTCAAAAGCGTTGCACCAAGTGGGAAATCTTACTCTTTTAGAACATATAATTTCTAATGCAAAATTGCTGAGTCTAAAAAGCTTATCAATTGTTGTTAACAACTCCCTTCTAAAAGATTTAGAAAACTTTGATAGCCTAAAAAGTATAATCGATCAATACAATATAAAACTAATAATGCAAGAAGATATTACAGGCACTGGCACTGCAGTTAAAATTGCTCTAGAAAATCTGGAGGAGTTATCTGATCAAGACATAGTTTTAATACAGTATGGAGACACTCCCTTTATATCTAGTGATACAGTTATGAAAATGACTGATTGTTTAAAGTATAATAATTTAGTTCTTCTTGGATTCAATAGTCAAGATGAACAATATGGAAGATTAGTAATTGATAATTACGGAAATGTTCAAAAAATCCTAAAAAATGGAGATAAAATGCTTCTTGCAAACTCTGGAATAATGGTTTCATATGCTAAAGATCTCTTTACCTTAGTAAAAGAAATAAAATTTAATAATTCGACCAATGAATATTGTCTTAATGATATAGTGCCCATTGCAGCAACCAATAACTTGAGTGTAGGTTATGTAGTTTCTGATGAAAGAGAAGCAATGGGAGTAAATAATAAGGAGGATTTGATTAAAGCCGAACACTATTTTCAAGAAAGAAGGCAGCCAACTTTTCTTTCATAACTACATTTTTTTATTCATTAATTTAAGTTGACATTTGTTTTATACTGGTTTTATAATACCCTTTAATTCTTACTTGTAAGATAATTGGTATGACAAATTTTCCTAGTTGTAGTAGAGGGTATACATGGGGATATTAATAACAGGTGCTGCAGGTTTGATAGGGTCAACCTTGGTGAAAAAGTTAGAAAACCAAGGCCATGAAGTAATAAGCTGCGATATTAGGTTTCGCGATAATCCACTCAGTTTTTTTTCAGAAGATATAGTACCACTACTTGCTCAGTGTACAGGAATCATTCATCTGGCTGCAATTTCTAGAGTTATACATGGTGAACTTTATCCTACACTGTGTCAAAAAATTAATGTTGATGGTACAATGCGGTTTTTAGGGTTATGTAAGTCACTTCCAAATAAACCATGGTTTATATATGCAAGTAGTAGGGAAGTCTATGGAGAGCAGAAGGAACTGCCAGTTACAGAATCTGCTAGTATCGATCCAATAAATAATTATGCAAAAGGTAAAGCATTTATTGAGGAACAAATAACAAGTTCAAAAGATTTTAATGTAGCAATATTACGCTTTTCAAATGTATACGGTGGTTTACTAGATCATAACAGTAGAGTAATTCCTGCACTCTGTATTAATGCATTAAGAGGTGATCCAATTAAAATAGAAGGTAAAGAATGTGTTTTTGATTTTACCTATTTGGATGATGTTATAGAGGGTATATGCTTAACTGTTAAATATTTACAAAGCGAAAAATCTTCTCTTCCTGCTATTCATCTTACTACTAATAGCCCATGTACTTTAGAAAACTTAGCAAAAACAATATTAAAAGTCACGAAAAGTGATTCTAGAATTGATTTTTATCCTCCAAGAAATTTTGATGTAACTAAGTTTCATGGTGATTTTACTAGAGCTAAAGAGCTACTTGGTTGGTCTCCAAAACATTCATTAGAAGTAGGATTAAGTAAATTTATAAAAAGTCTACAAAACAATACACAAGAATATCCTAACAATATAGATATGGTAATATATGAAAATATTAAAAGTTATTCATGGTTACCCTCCTTATTATAGTGCTGGTTCAGAGGTTTATAGCCAAACTCTTGCTCATGAACTAGCAAATAACAATGAGGTACAAGTATTTACTAGGTATGAAAATAGCTTTTTACCTGATTTTTATTACACTACAGTCCTAGATAGTAGTGACTCTCGAATCTTACTGCATTTAATTAATATACCCACAGCTAAATATCGTTACAAATTTATCAATGAAGAAGTAGATATACAATTTAAAAGAGTAATAGATAACTTTCAGCCAGATCTTATACATTTTGGTCATCTTAATCATCTATCAATTACTTTACCAGAAATTGCTTTTAAAGAAAATATACCTACAATTTTTACGCTACATGACTTTTGGTTAATGTGTCCAAGAGGAAGGTTTATTCAACGCAATTCTGAAGATTTGTTACGGCTTTGTGATGGACAAAAGGATCAAAAATGTGCAACTCAATGTTACAAAGGATATTTTACAGGAGATGAAGAATTCCTGAATTTAGACATAAATTATTGGGAACAATGGGTTGCAACTAGAATGAAGCACACAAGGAAAATAATAGACTATATAGATTACTTTATTTCCCCATCGAAATTCTTGATGGATAAATTTACTCAGGATTTTTATGTTCCGATAAACAAAATTTCTTATCTTGATTATGGTTTTGATCTCAATCGTCTTAAGAATAGAAATAGAGCACAAGAAAAAGAGTTTATTTTCGGTTATATTGGTACTCATACTCCCGAAAAAGGTGTTAATCTATTATTGAAAGCTTTTTCTCACTTATCATCTAAAGCAAAACTTAGAATTTGGGGAGCAGCAAGAGAAGAAACTAAAGCTTTAAAAGCGATTGCCGATCAGTTTTCACCTGTTATTAAAGAAAGAATAGAGTGGATGGGAAGTTATGATAATAAGAATATAGTTACTGACGTATTTAATAAAGTTGATGCAATAGTCGTTCCTTCAATTTGGGGTGAAAATTCACCATTAGTAATACATGAAGCACAGCAACTTAGAATACCAGTTATAACAGCCGATTATGGTGGTATGGCAGAATATGTAAGAGATGGACTATTATTTAAGCACAGAGATGCAAGTAGTTTGTCAGAAAAAATGCAAGTCCTATCTACAAATCAGGAATTATACAATAAACTTACCCAAAAAGGCTATCCTTATACTGAAAATGGGAATATACCTTCTATGAGTGAGCATATTGAGAAACTTAACAAGATTTACCGTAATGCTATTGAAAAGAAAGGCAAATCAGTAGCTGTGAAACCCGGTCCTTGGAGAATTACTTTTGATACTAATCCAGATTACTGCAATTTTGCTTGTATAATGTGCGAATGTTTTTCACCATACAGCAAAGTTAAAGAAGAAAAGAAAGCTAAAGGAATAAAACCTAAGATACTGTCGATAGAAACTATCAGAAAAGTAATTAAGGAAGCAGCTGGAACACCTTTAAGGGAAATCATTCCTTCTACTATGGGTGAGCCTTTAATGTATAAAAGCTTTGATGAAATAATCAATTTGTGCCATGAGTTCGGTCTTAAGCTTAACCTCACAACCAATGGTTCTTTTCCCATTAAAGGAGCTAGAAAATGGGCTGAACTATTGGTACCAATTTTATCTGATGTTAAGATTTCCTGGAATGGGGCAACTAAAGAAACTCATGAAAGAATCATGAAAGGTTCAAAATGGGAAGTAGTGACAGAAAATTTAAAAACTTTCCTTGAAGTTAGAGATAAATACTTTAGCGATACAGGTGAAAGGTGTACCGTTACTTTACAATTAACATTTTTGGAAAGTAATTTACATGAACTCTATGACATAGTTAAGATGGCCATAAAAAACGGCATAGATAGAGTTAAAGGACATCATCTTTGGGCACATTTTGAGGAAATTAAGGATCTATCTATGAGAAGAGATGAGTTAGCAATTAGTAGATGGAACACGGAGGTGAGAAGGTTATACGAACTTAGAGATAATATTCTATTGCCAAATGGTAAAAAGATAAAATTAGAAAATTTCACAATCCTTTCTCAAGAAGGTATTAAGGATTTGGCTCCAGGTGGTCAATGCCCATTTTTAGGTAAAGAAGCATGGATAAACAATGAAGGAAAGTTTAGTCCTTGCTGTGCTCCAGATGAACTCCGTAAGACATTAGGAAATTTTGGTAATGTTAATGAGGTTAAACTCGAGGAAATATGGCAGAGTAGTGAGTACCTAAGCTTACAAAAGAATTATTTAAATTACAAATTATGCAAAACATGCAACATGAGAAAACCTTTAATCAATTAATCAAAGATAATCTTAAATCTATTAAAATTTCACCGTGTGAGAGTTTTCACGAATTACTAGGAAATCCTTTGTATGAAAATAGGTTTATAAAGGTTGGTAAATTTCATGAGCCCGGTCTTGCACCGGTTTATGATCAGACAGGTGCTTATCATATCAATGTGAGAGGAGAAGCAGTTTATCATCATAGATTTCTAAAAACTTTTGGATTCTACTTCAATAGAGCAGCCGTAGAAGATGATACAGGGTGTTACCATATTGATTCATCTGGATGTAGAGTATACAAACAGTCGTATCAATGGATTGGAAATTATCAGGAAGATGCTTGTGTAGTTAGAAGACATGATAAATGTTTTCATATTAATTTAAATGGCAACAGGATTTATCAGGAGGAATATGATTATGTTGGAGATTTTAAGGATGGTATCGCTGTAGTCTATAAGGATGGCAAAGCTACACATATTAATCATCATGGAAAGTTAGTACATAATAAATGGTATAAAAAACTTAATGTTTTTCATAAAGGGTATTCTATTGCAGAAGATCAACATGGTTGGTTTCATATAGATATTAATGGTGATCCTGTTTACCAGCAGAGATTTAAAATGGTAGAAGCATTCTATAATGGCATGGCAAAGGTTGAAACTTTTGAAGGTGTGTTAGGACAAATCAATATTACCGGAAATGTAAAGTTTAGTATTTTTGATTTAGGTAAAGAATCTCAAGTGCATAGGATTTCTGCAGAACTTTCAGCCTTTTGGAAAACTTACCTAACAAGCGTTGCTATTGAACTTGATTTGTTAAATATTTTACCTGCAACTATGCCAGTTTTATCTAAAAAGTTAAACATTATCGTACCAAATCTAGAAAGGCTGTTAAGGGCGTTGTGGGAAATAGGGTTTATTGATTACGATAAGGACAAGGACTTATGGCAACTATCATCAAAAGGTAAGTGTTTTAAGGAAATACCATTTTTGCCAAAAGCAGCAACGATGTGGGCAAGAGTTGCCGCTGAAAAGAATTGGTTAAAGATTGCCGATATACTAAAACAGAAGTCCATCTCTTCATTTGAATCTTTTAAGGAAAGAGAAGCATCAGAAGATAAGAAAATAGCGTTTTACCAAGTATTGCTAGGATATTCTAGGTTTGATACTAAAGAGTTTAATTCTAGGATTAATATAGATGGTGCTAAGAATATATTGCTATTTGGTGTACACTCTTTATTTCTTGCTTATTCTGATATACACAATAAAGGTTCTATAGGCCTATATAACGAACATAAAGTACCAAGACAGTTAGTAGAAAATTTAAAAGTCAAACTTATAACTCAGGAAGAACTATCAGTTACAAATTATGAATTAGGTGTCTTTTGCCGCTTTCTGCAGCATTATGATGATGATAAAGTATTATCTTATTTAAAATTGGTCAAAGGAATATCTCGTATTTTATTGATAGAAACTATTTTAGATTACCGCTCTCCAACTGGAGGCTCTGTAGATATTAATGTAATGGTTGAAACAGGAGGTAAACTAAGAACATTAAGCGATTGGGAAAAAATATTAAAACAAGTAAAAGGATTCAAAATTTTTGCTGTTGTGCCTTTAACAGATTACTTATCAGTCATTGATGTCAGGTATTAATCATATGGAAATACTACAAAAAAATGGTTTTTTTATTATCAAAAATCTGGTTCCTTTAAAGCTAATAACTCAGTCTTTAAGTGATATAACAAATAAGATATCAGAGCTATCCCAAGAACTAAGTGTTTCAACTTCTGACTACTTAAACTGTACCGGCAGATGGGGCACGTCATCTCAAGTAACTAGAATTATCTCTCAAGCATTAGATGAAATTATTAAAAATTACCTTGAAAAGTCACTTCAGTGTCAGATACTGCAGAAAAAATCAAATGTTATATGTAAAACTGCTGATTTAATAGATGCAGTTCCCTTCCACCAAGACATCTCCTATAGTTTCAATGATCCTTACCACTTTTCTGTTTGGTTAGCTTTGAATAATGTAAGTGAAACTTCAGGTGCACTGCAAATTATAGAAAACAGTCATAAATGGGAAATACAGCCTTTAGTTGATTTTTGGTACCCATATTTTTTTGATCAGTACTCAAATAATCGGGAAAATTACAAAATCAAGTCATTACCTATTTCAGCAGGAGATGCAATAGTTTTTGATTCACGGTTATGGCATGGTAGTGATAAGAATACAGATGCTAAAGATAGATTTGCTTATGTAACAAGGTGGATTATAAAAGATCAAGATCTTCCCTATGTGCCAAAACCTCAGCCTTCAGTTTTTGGTATACTCAATTGTGGTGAGTTAACAGAATCTGTACTGAGAGAATGCTTGTCATTGTTTGGCTACCAGGAAAGTGTAAAAGCAAAAAACATGGAAGAACTTATCAAGAGCTGGTTAGCCTTTATTACAGACACAACTACAAATATTTCTGAGATCGACACTACTGAGGCTAAGCGAGATTTATATAAGCTACTTATTCTGAATCGAGCATCAGCACTACATGATGCTGGAGACATCTCAGGAAAAATATACAAAAATTTATGGTTTTCACTACTTGTATTTCTCAATAAAAAAGTCAACGTAGTGGAGCTAGCATTATAAATGAACAGAAGTAGAGTTGATAGCTTCAAATGTGTATTGATGTTCATCTTGAATATAGTATCTAAATTCAAACTTAATGTACTTATAATGTCTTTAGTTGCCCTGGTGGTAGCTGTTGATTTGTCTTTTAGAAAGTATTTAGTAAAAAATATTCTAGATACAGCTGTAAAATATCAGGAAGGTAATGTAATTGAGAATCTTTTATTACCTGTAAGCGCTTATCTTGGTATGGCATTACTTATCACTACTGCTTTTAGATTCTATGGCTATTTTGTTGACATTCGAATGTTTACCTTAATGCGTCAAAAGATAGCTGATATATCTTTTTGTAGACTACTCCAACAAGACCATTCCTATTATCAGAACAATTTATCTGGAAGCTTAGTACATAAGGTCAGTAGCTTAATGGATAGTGTGATAGAGTTAATAAGATTGCTTATAGATTGTTTTTTCGGTTACAGCATAGCATTAGTCTTAGCTATTTATACCTTATCATTAGTAAACATAAAATTTGCAATCGCTACATTCACTTGGGTAAGCATTTTTATTTTAGTATCGATTTTCAGCTTTCGTGTACTTACTGAACTAGCTGATAATTACTCTAAACAAAATTCACAAGTAATAGCTAGTATAGCAGATAGTATTTTAAATGTTATATCAGTAAGGCTATTTTCTCAGCAAGCACATGAGAGACACAAATTTTTTCAAATATGCAAGAAAAGAACTATTGCAGAGAGAAAATTACAATGGGCATACTTTTGTCTTTGGTTTATATATGGCTATTCATTTGATATACTCCAAGCAGTAAACTTGTACTTTTTAATTTATGACTATCAATTGAACAAGATCGCAATAGGAGATATAGCTCTTGTACTTGGAATTAATATATCGATTATAGAGTTTCTTAACCATCTAACTAGGAATCTTACGCAATTTTCTACTCATTTCGGCAAAGTTTCAGATGCATTGCCAATCTTAACTACCGTACCAGAAATTCAAGATAAGAAAAATGCTAAAGAATTAAATTTATTAAGTGGAAAAATAACGTTTAATAATGTTTCTTTTTCTTATGAAGGTCAGGAGTCATTATTTCAAGATTTCTCAGTTACCATTAATCCTTGCGAAAAAGTAGGTCTAGTTGGTTGTTCTGGAGGTGGTAAATCTACTTTTATAAACTTAATCCTAAGGCTATTTGATGTTAAAAAAGGTAATATACAGATTGATAATCAAATAGTATCAGAAGTTACACAGAGTTCTTTGAGGCAACAAATATCTGTAATACCTCAAGACCCATTGTTATTTCATGATACTATTTTAGCAAACATCATATATGGTAGACTTCAATCTACTATCGAAGAAATAATGAGAGCTGCAAAGCTGGCTGGTATTCACGATTTCATTATGACTCTACCAGATCAATATGGAACTACAGTCGGAGAAAAAGGCATCAAGCTATCTGGAGGAGAAAGACAAAGAATAATAATAGCCAGGGCATTTTTAAAAAACGCTCCAATATTATTTCTCGATGAACCAACTAGTCAGTTAGATTCTATAACAGAAAAAACAATTCAAATGAGTTTATTCAAATTGATGAAAAATAAAACTACGATTACTATAGCACACCGTATTTCTACACTTTTACACATGGACCGAATTCTAGTATTTAACAAAGGAAAAATTGTCCAAGATGGTAAACACGCTGAATTAGTTTCTAAGCAAGGTCTTTACAAGGAACTTTGGAATGCTCAAATTGGTTGTTTGAATGGCAAAAAATAAGATGGAAAAAATTATTGATCTGAGAAGTGACACTACAACTCTGCAGAGCTCCAACGTTATACATGCAATAAGTAATGCAACTGTTGGAGATTTTGCTTATGGTGAAGACAAAAGCTGTAATGACTTATCAGAATATTGCAAACAATTATTCAAAGTAGAAGAAGCATTATTTGCAACCAGCGGTATGCTTGCAAATAGATTAGCCATTGCCAGTCAAACAAGTCCTGGTGATGAACTAATAACTCATTATAATTACCACGTTAATTTTTTCGATAGCGCAGGCAATGCAAAAGTAAATAATATCGTATTTAATTGTATTAGAAATAATAGAGGAATCTTAGATGTTGATGAAGTAGAATATGCTATTAATTCTAAGCCAAGGTATAAAATTTTTGCTCAGGTGAGTCTTGTTTCTATAGAAAATAGTATAAATGGGTTTAATGGTAAAATTTATCCTTTTGAAAAACAAGTCGAGTTATATCACTTTTTAAAAGCTCACAATGTAAATCTTCATTTAGACGGTGCAAGAATATTTAATGCTCATGTCGAAACAAATATTGCTTTAGCAGATTATGCTAAATATGTGGATACAATGAGCTTTTCTTTTACCAAAGGACTTGGAGCTCCTTTTGGTTCAATGCTTATGGGTAAAAGAGAGATAATTGAAAGGGCTAAAAAGCTACAGGTTTGGCTAGGTAGTGGTTATCATCAGATAGGGTATTGTGCTAATGCAGCAAAGTATGTACTACAGAACAATATTTCTAGGCTTAAAGAAGACAATAAACTCGCCAAACTGTTTGCAGACAAGATTAAGGAAATTCCACACATAAAACTGGTACTACCTTATCCAGAAACTAATATAGTAAGCTTTAGTATAAAAGCACTAAATGTAACTAATGAGGTTTTCTTGAGTAAGTGCCAAGCTTATGGTTTATTGCTTTTTCCTTGGCTCGAGTCTCATATAAGAGCAGTTACCCATCTTGGCACAAAGGAAACAGACATCATGAAAGCTGCTGAAATTATAAAGGAGGTTGTGTTAAATTTAATATGAGAGTAAAAATAGATTTCTTTAGCGATTCAAACACTGACCCTTCAGCTAAAATGAGGGAAGCGATGGCTAAAGCAAAAGTTGGAAACGAAGCTGCATGTGAAGATCCAACTGTGAACGAATTAGTGGCAACCGCATGTAAAATATTAGGTAAACCTGCAGGAATCTTTTTGATTTCAGGAACGATGTCCAATGTAATTGCTTATAAAGTACACATTCAAAGACCTGGTGATTACTTGCTGCTTGATGAAACTTCACATCCACTCATAGTACAATCTGGCTTGATCGCAGCCCAGGCACATGCTACTCCTTTGCCCATCAAAGGTACAAGAGGAATATTTACTGGAGAACAAATTGTTGAGTTTATTACTCGTCCTAGTTTAAGAAATATTCCGAGAGTTGGGCTTGTTTCTATCGAACAAACGACAAATTTTGGTGGTGGAGCTGTGTGGCCTTTAGAATATATTCAAGAGATCTCAAGTCTCTGCAAAGAGAATGACGTATTCACTCATTTAGATGGAGCAAGACTGTTCAACGCTTGTGCTCATACTAAAATATCTCCAAAGGAGTATGCAAGTTATTTTGATTCGGTATTCATTGATTTTAGTAAAGGATTAGGTGCTCCAATGGGCGCAATATTGCTTGGAAGTGAAGATTTTATTGAAAAAGCTTGGTACTATAAGTTTCAAATTGGCGGAGGTATGCACCAAGCTGGCATTATTTCAGCTGCATGTTTATATGCTCTACGTAATAATGTAAATTCTTTAGAAGAAGATCATAAAAAAATGCAGCACCTTATAGAAGGCCTAGACTCCATAGATCAAGTTATAATTGATATCGACCTGTATAAAACTAATATAGCGTATTTTTCATTACGTACTAATTGTATATCTACTCAAGAATTAATAAACGTACTAATGACAAATTATGGAATTAGAATGGCTAACATCAAAGGTAAAATCAGAGCTATAACACATAGAGATATAAGCTATGAAGATATTAATACTACTGTATCTGCTATAAGAAAGATACTAAGTAATTTTCTGCACTAATTGTTTGCAAACTTCTTGTCAAACAATATTATACCAATATAGTATTATGCTAGCATCTGCATAGAGCTATTTGGGAATAGGTGTGAACTTTGTCTTCTTTCAATATTTACTATTCTTCTGTGGATATATGCTGCTTTATTTATCAAGACAAAGTATACCAATTGCTCTACCACTGTTAATAGATACTGACCATGTAAAATTAAGCTATTTTTTTGCCTGCTTTTCTTTTTTTTATGGAGTATCAAAATTTGTTAATGGAATAATCATGGACTCCAAAAATAATCCATTATTTATGTTTGGGCTATGCAATATTGCAACTGGATTATTAACCATTGGTATAACTTTATCATATAATAATCTAACTTTATTACTGTTAACATTAATATTATTAGCTTGGACACAAGGGTTAGGTTGGCCAGCTATTACCAAGTTTATGGTTACAAACTCTAGCATCTCTTCAATTGCATCATCATGGGGAGTTATGAGCGCATCTCAGCAACTTGGTTCTTGTATTACTTTAATTGTATTACCAAGTATAATTAAAATATATGATGCAAAAAGTGCATTTTTGTACTCTGGTTTCTTATGCTTACTTTTTGGAATTTATATAATATTAAAGGCATATTACAAAGAAAGTGCCAACTTTACTACCTATTATAAGGTGCAGAAATCTCAAATAGGTATCAAGGTAACAAGTTCCATATGGTTTCTATGTTGTGCTACTTTTTGTGCTTATATTATAAAAATGGGAATCTTCTTTTGGTTTCCTATAATTTTAAAGAATAAATTACAAATTTCTCTTGTACAATCCTCACTAATAACAGGCGTATATGATTTAGGTGGAATCCTTGGAACTTTAATAACAGGAAGAATTAGTGATATGTACTTCTTTCAAAATAGAAGCTTGCTGGCATCACTTTATATGTTGGGTATAGCACTCACTTTTATTGCAATGAACTTTGGTCAAAACATAATTCTTATGAACCTTGGTGCAATCTTATCAGGATTCTTTATATTTGGAGTGCAAGTACTGACAGGTGTTATAGCTGTAGAAATTGCTCCACAAAATAATGTATGTGCAATTGTAAGCTTAACAGGATTATTTGGGTATATTGCAAGTTCAATATTTTCATGCGTGCTCTTAGGAGTACTTGTTAAGCACTGTGGTAACAGTATTATGTTTTCATTTTTTTCCATTTGCTCTGTTGTTGCACTCGTTTGCTTTTCCATACTATCAAGCAAAGATCTAAAAAAACTAAGTAAAGCGGTGTAAAAAAAATTTCTCAACAGTTAAACTTTGTAGATAGATTTTTTACCCAAGGAATAAACATGGTAACCATATCTTAGTAATAGCTCGCTATCTAATAAATTACGGAAATCAAAAACATTAGGTGCAGCCATAATACTCTTTAAACTTGCAAAATCTTGATTTTTAAATTCTTTCCACTCCGTTAACAATAACAAGGCTTCCGCGTCCCTTGCAGCCCCTATAGCATTGTCCGCGTATTCTATATCCTTTAGAACTTGCCTAGCATTATCCATCCCCATTGGGTCATATGCAGTAATTTTAGCCTTGTTATTCACTAACAATTGTGCAATATCTATAGCTGGGCTATTTCTTACATCATCAGTACCAGACTTAAAAGTTAGCCCCCATATTGCTATTTTTTTATTTTGGACTCCATTTAATACATATTCTACCTTTTTAGCAATGTTTGTTATATGATTATAGTTAGATTCCTTAACTGAATTTAAAATTTGTAGCTTGACATTGTGATCTTCAGCAAGCCTTATTAAAGCTGACAAATCTTTAGGAAAACATGATCCTCCAAATCCTGGACCAGCTTTGAGAAATTCCTTACCTATTCTATGGTCCATTCCCATACTGTTAGCTAAAAGGTCAATGTCTGCTCCTAATAGCTCACATAAACCTGCCATCTCATTGATAAAAGCAACCTTTGTTGCTAGAAAAGCATTAGAAGCATATTTAATCATTTCAGCAGTAACTGTATCAGTGACTATTAACGGAATATTCTTATCTATAAATGATCTATATATAACTTCTAGTTTTGCTCTAGCTAGCTTAGTTTTTACTCCTATTATTATCCTATCTGGGTATAAAAAATCTGATACTGCAGAGCCTTGCTTGAGAAACTCTGGATTAACCCCCAAATCAAAGTTATAGCCCTTATTAGATAAATAATTATATATATTTTCTGCAGTACCAGGAGGAACAGTTGACTTTATCACTATTAAGCAATCTTGATTAACTCTCTCAGAAACTTCACTTACTGCATTATATACATTCTGTAAATTTGCATTTCCTAGGGAGTCTGATGGAGTATCTACAGTTATAAATACTACTTCTGTATTGGGATTTATTTGAAAATACGAATCGAAAAATCTTATCCTTTGTGACTTTATATTATTCTCTAAATAATCTGCTAATCCAGGTTCATATAGAGGAATTTTCCCTGATTTCAAAAGTTCAATCTTCTCAGTATTTATGTCAATGCAATCAACTTTATGGCCCTGCTCAGATAACATTGTACCAGATACTAATCCTACATACCCTACTCCTATAATAGTTATGTGCATTTTATTATCACCTTAAAAATATAGCTTAGCATCTAAAATAAATACCATTAACAATTATAAACTTTTGTTGTTACATTATTTTTCTTAATTGCCTTACCTTCCGAATAAGCTATAAATAAGGTTGATGGTATTAATATCAAAGTACCATATAAAGCACTTTTATCAGGTAATTCATTAAATATAACGTATGTTACTATTGCAGAAATTATTAGCTCTATGTATCTATACGGTGCAAGTGCAGTAGCATCAGTAAGAGCAAAAGCTTTTAACATGAAGAACAGAATTAGGTTTGAACTTATTCCTAAAATCAGCAGTAATACTAACTCCAACAAGGAAGGCATATGCCAATAAAATAACAAAGGTGGAGTAGAAAAAATAGTTGTCGTTAGAGCTGAATAAAATAACATACTTATTACTGACTCTTTTATTACAAGTTTCTTATTAAGTATATCCAATATAGCAAAGATCAATGCAGATACAATAAAAATAAGAATTTTAGGATTAAAATCCTCACTATAAGCTTTAGTAGTAATAGCAATACCAATAAAACCAATGACAGCTACTACCCATCTTTGCCAAATTATATTTTCTTCCAGAAAAGGAATTGCAAGAAGTATAACAAATAATGGTATAGAAAAACTTATAATCGTTGCAGTTACTATGGGGAAAACAGTCAACCCGTAAGTCCATAAGGTCATTCCACAAAACAACAACCCACCCCTGGTTATTTGAGTAGATATTTGACTTGTTTTAAAAGTTTCTATTCCATAGTAAAACATAAAAGGTACAAGGGTAATAGTGGTAAACAGAAAGCGGAAAAAAATTATTTCAAAACTCTGAAGATGTAAACTTAGATATTTTGATATAGTATCATTAGCTACACTACTAAGTAAGCTAAGTATAAACCAGATAACCCCAAACAAATAAGCTCTCAATCTGTAATCCATAAAGCTTCTGATTTAATAGATACGATGTACTCATATAATTTTACTACAAAACTAATAATATAAAAGTTTTCTGATGTACGTCCCCAGAATGTGATCGTAAGGGTTCATTATAAATAATTCGGGAAATTTCGTCTCTTTAGACATATTAAGAGCTATGTAACGAACGTTTATATTTGTGAGTAATAGTAAGGCTCAAGGTAAGGAAAATGCTAGTGAGGTAAAGTAGAATAACGTTAATTTGATAATTTAAGCTCATTCCCTCTTGCTACATCTCTCTTTAATATCTCCTCTTTTGCAGCAGGTCTATAATTACTGCTTAAATTTAGGTGCACACTAATTTTTCGATTTATATATTATTCTAATGCTTGTATAATACCTTCATTGAATATTTGATTTTGAGGTAATTAGATGCCAAAAAGTAAAACTAAACGTGGAACGGAAGATTTGAAGGGTAATGCAGGCCCAAGCAAAAGATCTCGTCTCAGTTCTGATCCTAAAAAAAATAAAGAGATTATCTCTAGCAAAGTAATAAGTAAGCTGAAGGATGTTGTTAAAGGTGATAGAACTTCAGCTATTGAGGAATGGGTCAAGGCTCACCCTGTAACAGTAGAGGGTCTAACCGTTGAGCAATCGGACCTCTTATGTAATGCGTTTCGTGATGAATCTTGTTGGTCAGGTGCGACACTAGATGTTGCTAAATTGGTAGGAGAATTAGCTAAATCAGGTGTGTTGAATCCATTTGCTATATATAAAATAGCATGTATTGAGTGTGTAGAGAGTGAAATTAAGCAATTATTTGACAAGGCGTTAGAGTCTTTTAGATCTGACTTATCTCATAAAGGTGCATGTGAGGAAGATAGGAATTTAGCTTGCAGTGATAAGCTTGCAAGAGTTGAATTGTTAAGTTCCATGGGAAGACGTGATCCTGTTTTCAATTTCTGGATTGATCAAGAATCAGGTAACCTTAGAGAAAATATAGAAGCAGAAGATGGATTTAATAAGGCTGTAGATTTCAAGTGGAGTAAGGGAGTGGAACACTTCTATAATCGTCTGTGTTCTGAAGAAAAATTAGTGAAAGAAGAGAGAGAAAAATTGCTAGTTTCTGCTATTGCAAAATTATCTCCATTGCAATCTAGCTATAAACTTGCTTCTACCTTAAATTCCCTTCTAGGTAAAGTCATAAGCGCAAAAGTAGATCATAAGTCACTACTTGGGCTACCGAATAAGAAAGATAGGGGTGTGATCTATCGTCCTCTTAGTTACTTAGTAGAGCACGGTTTTCTTTGCACAACTAAGTATGTTATCCAGTACTTGAGCGAGGGATGTTCAAGATCTGAAGTAGAGAAAATGCTTTCACCTAGAGGATATGCACATCTTCTCTCATCGCTTTCATTTGTTGTAGTTTCTAAAGATTATGACTTGGATAACAGGAATGAAGCAAGGTCAGCTATTAGCAGTCTTTGGGAATCTAGTGTATTTAACCAAAATAAAATAAATGTTGTCGATCCTTTTAAAGATAGGATTGCTTTTGTTGCAATGGAAAATGCAATTTCAAATTTGATTGTAGATCAGGAGAACAGCAAGGATACTCAAAGTGCTGGCGATGGTGAAAAAGTTGATTTGGTCTTGAGTATTTTAAAGTTTGCTAAAGATTGTTGTTCAGACAAAAGCTTTAAATCATTAAAAGAGAGGATAGCAAATAGTTTAGATAAAACAAGGAATTCTAAGATGATAGATGCAACTAGCTCCTGCAATTTAATAGAAGAGTTGTGTAAGTCAGCGAGAAATTTGAATTTATTCTCTGCTAGCACTGAAGGTCCTCAATCTACGTTAGTGGGTACTAATGTTAGTATTTCGCCTGCTGCAGTTGTTAACAAATAGGAGTATTTATGCATGGTAGTAATGAAGATCGTGAATTAGTTAGGGCTTTATTAAGTGGAGGTTGTGATGAGTTTAGTAGACAATTTGTAGGTTTTTTAAACAACTGTCCATCTTTTTTGCATTCGGCTAATAAGCCTGGCTTTTTTCCTACATTCTTTTTTGGTATGTTTTCTACTGCACATGATGCAGGTATATTAGTTGAAGATGAAAGAGTCTATTTTCGTTTTGACAATTATGGAAATCTAAAAGTTGCTGTTCTCACTAATAAAGAAAATAGAAGAATAGTCAGGTGTTATACTGTTGCTGATAATGAGAACAGCCCTGGGTCAAGGTTTAGTGCAGAAGAGAAGCAGCAGGTAGAAGAGAATCTTCCACAAGAATTACAGGAAGATGAGGATCTGGATTGGGAAGAGTATAAAATATTTCGGTTTGGAGAAGAATGTAGGTTTATTCATGAAATAGATAGATTTCCTCAACGTGATGAACCTGGAGCTCCAATTTTTCATGAAATTAACCCAATCAGAGAACAAGGTGAATTGTTAGACCTGATGAGTGAGTTGGCAAATGATGATACAGGAGAAGTGCGTACTAATGTTAAAAGAATTTTGGAATATGTTATTGATATCCATGATGAACATGAAGATAGCTTAGTGTTTCGTGCAGAGTCTGATTACCACGGTTTTCTGTGTGGGTTTTTAGTAAATTTTAGATACCGAGCTGTGGCTGATTTCTACCCAGAGCTACTTATAGGAAAAGGTTATGCAGATGTTGTTTTGCTTGTTCGTGGTGTTGATCAGACAAATGATTCGGTTCCAATTATAATTGAGTTGAAGGTTGGTGATGAGGAAGGATTAGAGCAAGCTAAAGATTATGCTAAAAGTTGTTCTGTTTCGTCTTTGCCTATTCATACCTCATCACCAAGTGCTGTTTGTGTAGCGTTAAATTTTCAATTACGTGGAGGTGCTGGTCTCCGAACTTCTGTGCAGGCCTTTTCAGAAGGTGGTCTTTCCTTAATACCGGGTTTACTACATCCTCATGGAAATGGAGTTAGGGGAAATGTAAAACGTTTTTTACAACCCATAGCATCAGAGTTCACTCAATCGCCTCATTGTAACACTTTTTCCTGTACGTCATCGTTTGTTTTTGGAAATGTTTTATCTACAAGGAGGGACTTAGAAACAAATGATGGGCGGGAGGTAAGGGTTACCAAGTATCTATTTAACCACTCTCAGGGAGAGAAAATGAAACGTACAGGTGGTAGGGGAGATGCAGCAGATGTTGTAAGCCATGCGTTAACTTTAGCTCTATTTTTATCAAATATTGGTTTTGTTGTGCTTCACATTTTTCGTCGTTTAAAGTGGCAGACTTTACCAGACAAGGCATTGAACCTGTCGTTACTGCCTCAAGCCACAGATGATGCTAAGGTGCGTCAAGTACTTTGTGAAGTAGATGTCCAGGGTCATCTGGAAGTGGCTTCTGCAAAGAAATTCGAATCACTACGTGCTTACTCACGTTCTCATAGTGAAGGTTATTTCGAGGGAAGGTTTTCAGAACAAATGGGTAATGTTAGGAATTTACATCAACTTGCAGATCAGTTGATGAGTGCTGAGCCTAATTTTGGTAATGATGGTAATGTTAATGGTGAGTACAGGGCTAGGTATGAAGTTTTATTTAATGAGATTTCTCGTCTGTTGTCTCCGTTATTAAATGGAAACCGTCTACTCGTGAACAATGAAGCTAAATTTCAGGCTTTGTTGCGTGGGATATTTCAAAGTTGCGATAATCCTGCCAAGGTAATTATTGAGTTCCAGCTACAGAGAGGAAGGAAAATAGACCTAGTATTATCAAAATCTGCGGAAAATGATGATACTCATCCAATTGGAATAGAGTTGAAGTATGCTAACACCGCAGAACAAGTTGAACGAAAAAGGGTGGAGGCAAATCGACAGTTAAGTGAATACGAATTTTGTGGAGGATGCAAGCGTATTACTGGGGGAGATGCGATGGTTTTGTTATACGCTATATTAAATGCTGTAGGACAAGAGCAGGATCTGATATTGATTGGTGGGCTTCGTAGAGCATCTGGGTTTTCTAGATGACTTGTAACTAATAAAAGTACCAAAGATAAGGTTGTTTATGGGTAAAATTATGCATTAAGCTAGAGTACGTTTGAGTAAGGTTGGAGAAAAAGCAAGGTCTTTGAGCAAGAAAATTTGATTTATGTTTTCTTAAGTTAAAGTTAACCTGATGAAGTTTGTATAATTTATTGTTGGAGTTTTTTTGTTCTATTTTTACTGTAAGTTCAATCTGCTCTATCTTTGGTCTTTTTTTCTTAGTTTTGCGGCAAGTCTAATATTTTTACTACTTAATGGAATAACTTGCAGAAAGTGGAGATATAATGCTAAGGCAGAGGAGCTCAGACAGTTATCTTAAACAATAAAGAAATACTAAAGGCAAAAGATACGCTTGCGTAGTTCGAAAGCTTTCTATAGGATAAGCCTCACCTGATTTACAAATAGAATTGTTATGTTAGATGTTTGCTATTTATTCTTAAGCTCATTTTAACAGCATTTTGCTTTTTTTAGTATGTAGGGGTTTTCTAGGAATTATTCTACTGAATTCTATGATATTATTTTTTGTAACATTGTTATACATATCATGACAATAAGGGTATTTATGACTCAAAACTTGTTTTTGACCTGCAGGCTCAATGACAAAATTCAGTAAAAAACTCAGGGTATTTTTTGGCGGATTACATAAAATTATAGCGGCTGC
Source organism: Wolbachia endosymbiont (group A) of Clivina fossor (assembly GCF_964026865.1). Lineage (NCBI taxonomy): Bacteria > Pseudomonadati > Pseudomonadota > Alphaproteobacteria > Rickettsiales > Anaplasmataceae > Wolbachia > Wolbachia endosymbiont (group A) of Clivina fossor. The sequence goes on from NZ_OZ034707.1 coordinate 1,542,140, forward strand.
ATGTCTTTTAAATTTTTTCTACATTCAGCCAAACCGCGCTTATTTTAAGCGTTAGCACATTATTACAGCGCCACTTACAGTAATATAGAGTCAAAACTCGCACCACGGGGCTTCTTTTGCCTTTTTTTTCGTTTAGTAAATTTCTTAATGTTTGTAGCTAAAAGAGCCCAAGAGAGGTGTCATCCCGCTGCTTGTTAGCGGGATCTATGTTAAGAGATACCGCGAATGAATCGCGGTATGACGTAGGACTGCTGTCATCCCAGTGCCCAGACACTGGGATCCAGTTTTCCATATAATCTCATCGAAAATGTTGTAACCACTTTCTATGCTAGTTTGCTTGCTTACAAGCAAACTTTTCTGGATCCCAGTGTCTGGGCACTTTAGACAATGTGGCAAAAAATATCATAGAATTCAATAGGATAATTCCTAGAGAATTACTCATCTACAAAAAGCCAAATCGTGTTAATGCTGTTTAGATGTAAAAGATAAGCTAAATCTTTACAGGGAATTTAAAACAGTAGAATACCTTTGATTGAAAGAAAGCACCAACTTTATGGGGTGAGCAACTGCAACTACTACCACTAAATCAATAAATCTTAATAGGGGAAAACATTATGAAAACGTCAAAATTGACATTAGTATGTGACATATATGAATTAACAAATAAAGATGAAAAGAATATACAAAAACTAGCAAGAAAAATAGAAGAAGGGGAAGGTGTTGCCGAAAAGTTTAGAAATAGAATATTCAAAAAGTCCAGCTATAACGCAAGCACGATTCTTTTAGCGAAAATAACTTACGAGTATCAGGGTAGAGAGGAGACATTGTCACTACTACATTATGCTATAAGTCATAAAAATAATCAAGCTGTAAAAGATCTTTTAGAAGAAGCCAAAAAACAAAAACTATTAAAGGAAGTTCTGAATGAAGAAATGACCACAAAACATTCAGATGGTCGGGAAGAAACTCATACAATACTTACAGATGCTATATCACGTAGAGACAATGACATTATGAGAGCAGTGTTAAAAATCTCTGAGGAAAATGGTATCTTGAAAGAGATTGTCAAAAAAAGAATAACGATAAAACATTCAAATGACAAGGAAACAACTTACACTCCATTCACCTATGCTGAAGCACGTAAAAATAGTGAGGCTGTAGAAGAAATCTTAAAATTCTCCGGAGAACTTGTTAATAAGAGAGTAACCCAGCAGTCCACTGTTGTAACAGCCAAAACTACTACAGCTAGAAGTGAAAAAGTGCTTCAAGATACTATCGGTAATATCGAGACACCGGCTGACGCATATGAAAATAGTAATAAAAGTAGTCTTGAAGAATCTATAGAACATGAATATCTTGAGCCATGCGAAAATAGTAATGAAAGTAATACAATAGCTATAGAGCACATCGCTGCTTCAATAGAAAAGCTTGATAATACTGGAATATGCGAAAACAGTACCACCAATATTTTAACAGAAATTGCCGCACAACCAACTCTAAGTACTGCTGATAGTACAGATAAAGCCAATACCTTGTCTTCTACTGAAATGAAATCATGTTTTGATAATCGATCTGGAAAAGAAAACACTGTAAACGAAAAAGAAGAATCATCAACAAAAGTAATGCAACAAAGACGAGCAATCATGGCTGGTATTGTTGGCACAGCATTATTGGTGGGTAGTGTTGTATTTTATGTCTTGGAAGTCCATGTTACAGTAGCAATAGCTGTGGGAATAGTTGGACTAGCATGTATAGGTTTTGCGTTGTACGATGCTTTAAAGCCGAATACAAAGTTCGAGAGAGTAGAAAATACAGAACAACTGGATCTTTCTAGCCCAAGTTTGTGAAGCTACCGAAGCCAATATATTTACCATTATTAATAACAAATAAATATTTAAAAATTTCTTGACTTCCGCTAAAATAGATGGCTTCATGCCAATACTACTAAGAAAACAGTAGTAAACATTAAAAAAAATTGAAGCGTTAATTAGTGAGGATTTTTACATGAGTAATAATAACAATAACCGAGAATCAGTGTTAGCACGACTACTATCAAAGACCCCTGAGCAGCTAAAACTATATTGTAAACTACTTGATAATGAGAAAAAGCAAGATCTTTATCAAAAGGTGCTGAAGGAAATGCGTAAAAACCAGGAAATCAATCAGTTGAAGAAGCTGAACGAAGTAGCTGCTGTTATAGAAGAGGCCATTGAAGAGGGAAGAAAGTGAGGTTGTTAATTAATATATATAAGATATTAGCATAATTATGAATGCCCTCATGAGAGAGAATGAGCAGTGCATATAGGAATTTATACGGGTTTTGCAGTTAATAAAAAAATAATGTTTGTGTCTGTAGAATGTAATAGTTTTATTAATTTAGTGGGGTTGGTATGTGTAATATCATAGAAAAGTATTTAGTAGATAAGAAAGATGTTAATGTTAAGAATGATGAAGGGAATACGCCTTTGCATTTAGCTGTGGAAGAAGGTAATCTTGAAGCAGTTAAACATCCTATAGAAAAAGGTGCTGATATTAATGCTGTTAATAGGTATGGATATACTCCTTTGTATATTGCTGCTTATAAAGGTAGCACAGATATAGCTGTATGTCTTGTAGAGAAAGGTGCTAATATTAACGATAACATTCTACGTGTAGCAAGTAACTTAGATATAGTAATACCAAATCTCATAAATAAGTAGGCAAATAACTCACAGAACAAATGGTTTTGATCGAACTTTCCGTAATATTACGAATGAATGCACATACAGTATCCTCCAATAAACTAACAGAGTCATATATTCTATTTTTAATGAGATTGTCTTTCAAATATTGCCATAAACGCTCTACTGGATTTAACTCTGGTGAATATGGAGGTAAATAGATTAAGGTAATATTTTGTGGTATTTTTAAACCTTTGGATCTATGCCATCCTGCACAATCCACAACAAGAAATGCCTCCCTTGTTCCTAAATATTGTGACATCTGCTCAAGGAATATATTCATACAATCAGTATTGACGTTTGGTACGAATAAGCTAGAACTCTCTCCATTTCTAGGATTAACTGCACTATAGAGATAAAAGTTTTGCCTACCTAATTTTACCTTAACCTGTGTCCTAATGCCTTTTTTAAACCACCCGTGTCCAATCTTTGAATGTGTGCCAAACCGCGACTCATCGAAGAAAAATAGCTCTTTTTCGGGATACGTGACAATAGTTTCATTAAGATTTTTTTTTAAACTCTTCTTGTTTATTTTTATCCTGTTTATTGTGCACAGGCCTTGGAGTAATATACGAAAAACCTAACTTTTGCATCAGTCTATGTGCTGTAGACTTACTTATACCAATTCCTAAAAATAAATAGACGAATAAAGAAAAATTTCTAAAATAGAATAATTTAAGAATTAGTGGGGAGTTATGGCAGGAAAAAGTAAAGCAATAGGAGAAGAATTATATAATAAGTGTAACCTGGAATTAAAGAAGCACGGCATAAGAGGAGAGATAGGAAGAAGATTACAGGCAATAATATCTGCAAAAGAATATGGAATAACAAAAGTTGCTCAAATATACCGAATTACTAGAACTACATTGATGAAGTGGATTACAAGATTTAAGGAAGGAGGAGTCAATGCGTTTAAAATACAACCAGGACGTGGAGTAAAGCCGAAGTTGAGCTACAAGCAGCAAGAAGAAATTAAAAATGTCATAGCAGAAGAAGGAGCCAACCTAACGGCTAAGAAATTAAAAATCATAATTGAGAAAATGTTTTCTATTGAGGTAAGTAAGTCTACAGCACATAGACTGATGCAAAAGTTAGGTTTTTCGTATATTATACCAATTCCTAAAAATAAATAGACGAATAAAGAAAAATTTCTAAAATAGAATAATTTAAGAATTAGTGGGGAGTTATGGCAGGAAAAAGTAAAGCAATAGGAGAAGAATTATATAATAAGTGTAACCTGGAATTAAAGAAGCACGGCATAAGAGGAGAGATAGGAAGAAGATTACAGGCAATAATATCTGCAAAAGAATATGGAATAACAAAAGTTGCTCAAATATACCGAATTACTAGAACTACATTGATGAAGTGGATTACAAGATTTAAGGAAGGAGGAGTCAATGCGTTTAAAATACAACCAGGACGTGGAGTAAAGCCGAAGTTGAGCTACAAGCAGCAAGAAGAAATTAAAAATGTCATAGCAGAAGAAGGAGCCAACCTAACGGCTAAGAAATTAAAAATCATAATTGAGAAAATGTTTTCTATTGAGGTAAGTAAGTCTACAGCACATAGACTGATGCAAAAGTTAGGTTTTTCGTATATTACTCCAAGGCCTGTGCACAATAAACAGGATAAAAATAAACAAGAAGAGTTTAAAAAAAAATCTTAATGAAACTATTGTCACGTATCCCGAAAAAGAGCTATTTTTCTTCGATGAGTCGCGGTTTGGCACACATTCAAAGATTGGACACGGGTGGTTTAAAAAAGGCATTAGGACACAGGTTAAGGTAAAATTAGGTAGGCAAAACTTTTATCTCTATAGTGCAGTTAATCCTAGAAATGGAGAGAGTTCTAGCTTATTCGTACCAAACGTCAATACTGATTGTATGAATATATTCCTTGAGCAGATGTCACAATATTTAGGAACAAGGGAGGCATTTCTTGTTGTGGATTGTGCAGGATGGCATAGATCCAAAGGTTTAAAAATACCACAAAATATTACCTTAATCTATTTACCTCCATATTCACCAGAGTTAAATCCAGTAGAGCGTTTATGGCAATATTTGAAAGACAATCTCATTAAAAATAGAATATATGACTCTGTTAGTTTATTGGAGGATACTGTATGTGCATTCATTCGTAATATTACGGAAAGTTCGATCAAAACCATTTGTTCTGTGAGTTATTTGCCTACTTATTTATGAGATTTGGTATTAGAGGTGATTCTTTAATAATAATAGGTACTAAAATAAATATAAGTGAATTGGTAAGCTTTTTACAAAATAGAACAAATATTACTAAACTTAGTTTACAAAAGGTAAAAATCGATGATAAAAGCGCAAAGGAATCAGCTCATTTGATGAATAAAATTGGTGTTGAATGTGCAAGAGTTTTATCTAAGCTTCCAGATCTTGCTCCTTCTTATGTGGTAAGGAATAAAATTGGTGCTGAAGATCTGGAAAAATTAGCTAAGCTTACAAATCTTACTTCTCTTCATTTGATAGGAAATGAAATTAATTATAAAGGTGCAAAAGCTTTAGCTAACGGCAATCTTACAAAGCTTACTTCGCTTAATTTAAGGGGTAGCAAAATTGGTGCTGAAGGTGCAAAAGCTTTAAGTGAAGCATTAAAAGATGGTAAGCTTCCAAATCTTACTTCTCTTGATTTGGGATGGAATGAAATTGGTGCTGAAGGTGTAAAAGCTTTAAGTGAAGCATTAAGAGATGGTAAGCTTCCAAATCTTACTTCTCTTGATTTGGGATGGAATGAAATTGGTGCTGAAGGTGTAAAAGCTTTAAGTGAAGCATTAAGAGATGGTAAGCTTCCAAATCTTACTTCTCTTGATTTGGAATGGAATGAAAAAATTAGTAAAGAGAAGCAAAAGGATTCTAATGTGGGTAAATGGGCTATTGTTAAGAGTACACTTTCTGGTATATCTACTGCTAAGCATTCTACAACGTTGCAGGCTTCATCCAAATGATTAAGTATACACAACAAGCTCTTCTTTATAGTAATCCAGCATAACGCAGAATTGGCCTACTTTTGCCACATATGGCATATGGACTGCTGATCTTCTATGAAAGCTCAAACATTGCAAAATAATAAAAATATTATGTTGCAATTAGCTTGACTCATGTTATATATTATATACAATATATTATTTATCTATACTAGGAGGGGAGTATGGTTAAGATTAAAGAGCTTGTAGGACATATTGTAGAACCTATCAGCGAGCAAAATAAACAAATTAATGGGCAAGAGCAAGAAAGTATTAATCAAGAGTATTTTGAAACAGATGAACCATTTGATGATGGATATGAGCTCATTAAAGAAGAATATCTGTTACAAGTTTCATGTAATGATCGGTTAGAAACCTTAAGGACTCTAGGATATTCAAAGAGTGAAATAGATGAAATATGTAATCAGGGTGATTCTTGGTGGACTCAAACAGTCATTTCGCCATTTGAAAGTTATAATATGGTGCCACCATCTTTGATGGATAGTCGAGATTCATTACGTAAACAAGTGTGTGTTTGGTTTGTTCAAGAGTACGATCTTACGGACAGTCAAAAGAAGTTAAACATAGAACTACTAAGTATTTTAAAATACCTAGACTGGTATGAAGATAATATTTTTGATTATGATAATGGTAGTGCTAATGTACTTGAAGGATTTTTAAAAAGTAATGAAAATAATCCAAATCTAAAAGTCATTCTTGATCTTAAAAGGGGAGAATCTGGGGTAACGGTATTGCATGCGGTTTCAGGAGCTCGTACAAGGGAAGCGATTCGTGATCGGGTAGATCGAACTATAGATTTACTTTTGAAAGCAGGAGCAGATCCTAACGCAAAGAATACTGAAGGAGAAACACCTTTGCACTATGCTGCTGCTATTGGTAATAGTAAAGGTGTAAGCTCACTACTTCGGGGAGGTGCTAATCCAAGTATATGTGATAGACAAGGAAAAACTCCACAACAGGTTGCAGTCGGAGGTGGTTTCTACAATATGGTAGAGCTCCTTTTAACTGAAAAACAAAAGGAACTTAGTAAAGAGTTATATAGCGTGCTTGCCATGCTATTAAATGATGTGATATTCAATAACGCACAATTAAGTGAAGGTTTGCGTGTGAATTCAAATGACTCAAAATACTTTACTGACAACCTGAGAAAGTTTTTAAATAAATACAAGAATGACCCAGACCTAAAAGTGGCTTTGAGTATTGGAAAAGTAGACAGTTTAAAAGCAGTAGAATGTGTAAAATATGTTTATTGGCATAATCAAACTGTCGGTGTAGAAGCAATGAACTTACTTTTGGAAGCAGGGTTACCATGTCATCGTGTAAATCCTTGCACACAAGAGCAATGTTCTAGTTCTTTCTTGAAAAACTTAACACCAGACCAAGAGAGGAAGTTAAATAAATTTTTGAATAGAGTATCTGAAGCTCAAGATATGGACGAACTAGAAAAAGTTGTAGATGAGGCCATCAGGTCTGGAGTGCGACTAGGTTTTAACAAAGACTTTTCTCCACAGGACCTTGGTCTACGTGATTGGTATAATTTTGCAGATTATGTGATAAAAAGAATTGGCGAGTTAAAAAAGAATCCTAAAACTGCAAGTAATATAATATGTAAATTGATTTCAAAGGGAGCAATTTTGTATAATAGAAACAGTATGGATATAATTAACGAACTGGAATTAGAATTTAAAGATCATAGAACTAATATGGGGGAAATTTATGCAAGTTATATGAATAATGCTCATAAATTTATTAAAGCTGCAAAAAGAGCGACCAATGGTAGGCTAAATGATGTAAGAATAGATAACACTACTTTTTACTTAGAATATTCAGAAGATAGCACAATAAATGTTGCGATGGTCACAAATGAAGCAAAAAATTTGGTACTAAACCAGAGAAACATACAATCTAGAAAAGATATAATAAAGATCGGCAAAAGTGAGGCGAAAATTATAACGGAAAAAGGTATAAGAAATTACACAGACCTTGCAGATGGTAGTGATATAGTGTTAACTTTCCCTACCAGTCAGGGAGAATTAGAAGTTAGATTATATCCTGATAAGCAAAATGAAGGTCGAATAAGGGTAGAAGTAAATAATCAAGATCTGCTAGAGCAATTAAAAAATTGTGGAGAAAAACTAGGTGAGAATTGTTTACTTGGTGGGTATTCAGTTTATAATGCTATTGAACATGGGTATTTTGAAAGGTCTGAAAAACCTAGTCAATCCCCTAGTACATCTAAAACTTTGGCAGAGAAAGTACAAGAATCGAGGAGAAATCAACATGAGAGCATCAGCTTATAATAAATTTTATGTGCAAAAAATGGAGCAAAAGATATTGGTATGGTATTTTTGTTATCTCGAAAGATTTTATTTTAGTAGTAGTATAATATTTTAGGAGGGTTTATGCATAATGCCGTAGAACAAAATAACCTTAGCGAGGTTAAAGAGCTTGTTAGAAATGGGGCAGATATTAATGTTAGGGATATTAATGGCAATAAGCCTATACATCTTGCTGCTCAGCTTGGTCGTAACAATATTATAGAGTTTCTCCTAAGCAAAGGAGTAAGCGTTGATGAGGTTAACAATAATGATACAACACCACTACACTGTGCTGCTAGGTTTGGTCAGTTAGGTACTATAAAGTTTCTTATAAGTAAAGGAGCTAACATTAATTTTAAGGATAGAATTGGTGGCAAAAAACCTATACATAGTGCTATCATTGGAGGTCATAAAAATGTTGTGGAGTTCTTATTAAGCAAGGGAGAGAGTGTTAATGATGCTGATGAAATTGGTAGGACCACATTACACTATGCTGCATCCGAGAATAAATTAGAAGTGGCAAAATTTCTAATTGATAAAGGTGCTAATATTTATGCTAATGATACTTGTGGTCAAAAGCCTATACATCTTGCTGCTTACGCAGGGCACATAAATATTATAGATTTGTTCTTAAGTAAGGGAGTAAGCATTGAAAATACCGATAAAAATGGTTTAACCCCACTACACTATGCTGCCCAGTTCGGTCACTTAAGGCTTGCGGAATTTCTAATTAATAAAGGGGCTAATATTCATGCTAAAACCATTAAGGGTCAAAAGCCTATACACCTTGCTGCTCACGGAGGGTACAAAACTGCTAATGCTGCTAATATTATAAAGTGCTTCTTAAGTAGAGGAGTAAATGTTAATGATACTAATACAAATGGTTTGACTCCGCTACATTATGCTGCCAAACATGCTAAATTGGAGGCTGTAAAACTGCTAATTGATGAAGGGGCTGATATTCATGCTAAAACTGTTGGTGGTCAAAAGCCTATACATCTTGCCGCTCGCGGAGGAGGACGCACAACCCCTAATGTTATAGAGCTATTCTTGAACAAAGGAATAAGCATTAATGAAATTGATGCAAATGGTTTAACTCCGCTACACTATACTGCTGGTGTTGATGGGTATTTTAAAGAAATCACTGCAAAGTTTCTAATTAATAGAGGTGCCAATACTCAAGTTAAAGATAATAATGGCAAAACACCTTTAGATCTTGCTAGAGAAACTGGACGTATGGGAGTTGCAAGTATGTTAAGTACTACAAAAGTGACGGATGTATCATTACACCAGCACTCTGCATCAAGTAAATTTCTCAGTAGAGGTAGATTATTTTGAGAAGGATAACGGGAGAAAAGCTTTATCTATTTAAAGTAGAAAATTATCATAAGTTTTATATTAATTTTAAATTAATTAGTATTAAAAATTTAAGTAATCTAGCTATTTTCAACAACCAAAACCAGCTAGCGTGAGAAGAAGTTTTTCTGGAATGCGTTGGTCTACCATGTGATCTATACGAACTTTTTAATATAATAATTTCACTATATCTTAAAATCAGCTATATTGGCTTACTTTTGCTAAATTTACATATGAAGTAATCTGCTTAAGCTTATAGAAATAATTCCACACCTTTATTTTTACAATCCTATTTTACGCAACGTGTTCTCACAAATATACGATCCTTTTTGAAGGAGTAAATAATTGAAATCCTTATGACACTAAGTTGAAGTATTTTTCTATCAAATTCGAAATAAAAGATATTTTTCTATACCTATGTACAACAAATTTGCAGTTTCGAGAAACATATAAAACTCTTGCTGATCATATCAAGTATGTAATAATCAAAGCATAGGTTTTTAAAGTGAGGTAAAATTATGTGTTCTAATCAGTTGAAAGAACAAGATTTTTATGCAACATGCACCATACCAATTTATCAAGTTGGTGTGAGTGTGAGAACTACGCTGTCATATTTAGCTACTCTCAGTAGTTACTTAAAAATAGATGAACATCATGTACAAGAAAGTAATAGTAATACTGAGTTACATTGTGCTGCTTTTCATGGTAACTTAGAAGTAGTTCAAGCTCTGTTAGAAAAAGGAGCTAGTGTTGAAGAACGAAATAGCGAAGGCTGTACTGCTCTTCATTGTGCTACTGAAGGTGGTTGCTTAGCAGTAGTTAAGTACTTTATAAATGAAAAAAGAATCAATGTTAACCAAAAGAACGATGATAATGATACTCCTTTACATATAGCTGCTGAAGATGGCCACTTAGAGGTAGTTCGATTTCTGTTAGAAAAAGGAGCTAGTGTTGAGGAACCAGGTAACGAAGGGCGTACTGCTTTGCATTATGCTGCTAGAGAAGGTCACTTAAGAATAGTTCAATTTCTGTTAGAAAAAGGGGCTGATGTTGATGCACGAGACAACCAAGGTTCCACTGCTTTGCATTATGCTGCTGAAGGTGGTTGCTTAGCAGTAGTTAAGTACTTTATAGACGAAAAAGGAATCGACGTTAATCAAGAGAACGATGATAATGAAACTCCTTTGCATATTGCTGTTAGAGAGGACCGCTTAGAAGTAGTTCGATTTCTATTAGAAAAAGGAGCCGTTTCTGAGGCAAAAGAAAATGATGACTTAACTGCTTTGCATTATACTGCCGCAAATGGTCACTCAGAAGTAGTTCAAGCTCTATTGGATAAAATGGATAATACTGACATACTAAAGAAGAGTTTCAAATATGTCTTGCATATTGCTGCTCGAGAGGGTTACTTAGAAATAGTACAAGCTCTACTAGACAAAGGTGCTGATATTGAGGTACAAAACAAGGATGGCGATACTGCTTTGAATGAAGCTGCTGGACGTGGTCATTTGGAAATAGTTCAATGTCTGTTAGAAAAGGGTGCTAGTTTTGAAGCACGAAATAACGAAGGCTGTACTGCTTTGCATATTGCTGCTGAGATAGGTCACTTAAAAGTAGTTCAAGTTCTATCAGACAAAGGGGCTAATGTTGAAGCAAAAAGCAAAAATGGCAGTACTGCGTTGCATGAAGCTGCTAGAATGGGTCGCTCAGACATAGTTCAATATCTTGTAGAGGAAAAAAAGGCTACTATTGACGTAAAGGACGTTGATTGTAATACTCCTTTGGATTTAGCTGATAGAGGCAGCCACAAAAATATAGTTGAGTATCTTAATTTTCAAGAAAAGAAGCATTCTGAAACTTCACAAGCAATAAAGATTGGTTTCTCTGTAGGTGTAATAGCCATGTTGACAGTAACCATTGGATGTATTGTTACTCATGTAAGTTTATCAATATTAGTTATTGTTGCATTGATAGTTGGAGCCATTGCTGGTGGCATTACATATGCAGTATTAAAGCCTAGTACTAAGCTCAATCAATATGAAGTAGAGAGACAAAGTTTACCAGAAACCGATAACACCTTAAGAGTGAATGTTGCATAGATCTTGTTTTTATGTCAGGTATATAATAATAATACATAAGATTTTAAACTGAGGTAGAGTTATGAGCTTTGATAAGTTGGAAGAAATACTAGCTTCTATTGATACTAATGTTGGTTCAAATGAAAGTAATGTGGTTGGAAAAATAGAAGAGAAGTTAAAACAAGTAGGTACATCTGGCCTGTTACAGCTTGCTGTTTTGAAAAACAATAAACGAATAGTAGAGACTCTTATACAAAAAGGGGCTGATGTTAATGCAGTGGATATATATAATCATGATCCATTATATTATGCCATCTCGCAAGGAAACACAAGAATGGTAGAGGTCCTGATAAAAAGCGGCGCAAATGTTAAGAAGAAATATAATGATGGAAGTACTCCCTTGCATCATGCTATTTTGAATCACAAAACAAAAATAGTGGAACACCTAATAAACAATGGGGCCGATGTTAATGCATTAGATAAAAAAGGAAAAACTCCATTATACTTGGCTGGCCGAGATACAAAAATGATCTCGATTCTTATGAAAAATGGAGCATGTCCTTTACTGGAAAACAGAAATGTTGAATTTTTGAAGTATTTTATTACAGTCATTAAAGATGGTCGTATAGAGTATTCGGAAGAGGGAGAGGCAAAACAGAAAGAAGAGCAAGTGGATGATGAGTATGAGTTACTTAAACACTCATTGCTGCTTAGTGATAACGGCCCTTTGACCTCTATTATAAAAATGGAAGAATTCAATAATTTAATATCTGACAGCGCATCTGACTTAAAAGATGGCCAAGAAAACTTGAATAAAGCATTGTTAAATCTTCTAAAAGACTTTCCATTTTGTAACATTACAAGATTTGAGAATTTTTTACAAGATAACAAAAGTAATGATGATCTAAAGGTTGTTCTCAATCTTCAAAGAGGAAAGTCTAAGCTGACAATACTGCATGTAATACAAAGTATGGAGCATTTGGCAGTAGAAAAAGGTATGACCTGTGGAGCATTTATAACTTTACTTTTAAAAGCTGGAGCTGATCCTAATATAGTTGACAGTGAAGGGCAAACACCTTTGCACTATGCTGCTTATTATAATACTTTAAATATACCTTTGCTTCTGAACAAAGGAGCACGTAATCAACCTGACAAACAAGGAAAAACTCCTTTAGATATTGTAATTATTAACAAAAAACCTTTTGAAGTGAATATTTTAGAACAAATCTTTTTAACTCAGGAGCAAATCAGGGCAAAAAGTCATTTAGAAGATATTTGCAGTCATAGCCTTGACACTAATCAACTGAGAAAGTTTTTAAATCAGCACAAAGAAAATAAAGGTCTTAAAGAGATTTTGAATCTTCGTGATTGTGAAGGAAAGTCTCAAGTTTTTCAAAAGATTAGAGAGGCTTGTTATGGTGATAAAATTCGTTTTAAAGAAGCAGAAAGATTGCTATTAGAAGCAGGAGCGATTGATTACAAAGGATGGAAGGACAAAGAATATTTGCCTAAAACCTCTGCTTTATGGGACATTTTAATATTCAATCAACAAGAGGAATTGAAAACTTTTTCAGATATGGCCAATGCAACCAAAAGCATGAACGAATTAGAGCAAGTTGTAAAAAGAGCTATCGAAGCAGGAGTAAGGTTAAATTTTGCTATACCAGGAAATTTGTATGATAAGGAATATGAGAGTAAATATGGCTTTGCAGATTGTGTAATAAGAAAAATTAGTGAATTAAAAAAGAACTCCAAAGTTGCAAGTGATGTAGAGGTTGCTAGTCGTATAGCATGTCACTTAGTATCAAAAGGAGTAGTATTACATACTATAAGCAGTATGCTTGTCATTGATGAACTGAAAGAGTTTAAAAGCCACAAAGCTAATATGAAACAAGCCTTCATAGATTATAATGATCATGCTAAAAAATTAATAGAGATTGCCAAAAATGCAACAGATGGTAGGATAAAAGATGCAAAAATAGATAATTCTACTCTCTATTTGGAATATTCAGAAGACAGCATAATATGTATTGCAAAGATAACGGATAAAGCAAGAGATCTAGTACTAAATCAAGGAGAAATAGGATATAGAAGAGATATAATAAAGATCGGTAAAAGTGCAGTAGAGATTATAACAGAAGATGGTGTAAGGGATTACACAGACCTTGCAGATGGTAGTGATATAGTACTAACTTTTCATACCAGTTTGGGGGAATTAGAAGTAAGATTATATCCTGATAAGCAAGATCTAATAAAGGTAGAAGTAAAAGATCAAGAAAAATGGAAAAAATTAAAGAATTTTGAAGAAGAAATAGGAGAAAATTGTTTACTTGGTGGATATTCAGTACATGATGCGATTGAACAAGGATATTTTGAAAAACAGGAAACACTATACCAACCTTCTGAAAAAATTACCTTACCTAAGGTAAACAAAGTGAAGCTAGCTCAGACCTGCAGTTGTAGGTAACTTTTTGACCTGCTCGAAAGATCTTATATTACTTACCATAAAAGCTTAACAAAAGCTTAATCATATGAGTAGTAAAAAGATTATGGTTATTGACTTAATGTTACATATCGCATATAATGTACTATGTATCTTAGAGGGGTAAATATGGGTGAGTCTACTGGGATAGTAAAATCTATCATCAATCAACTAAAACCAAAATCCAAACCAGAACTATCTGATATTGAATATGAGTCCATTATAGAACATCTATCATCTAAAGAGCATTTATTAAATGAATTGATGAATGATATGTGGTACTCAGGGGATTTACCATCAGTTAGAAATTATAATGAACCATCATCTTTAATGGATAGCAAACTTGGACTAAGCGAGCAGATTTGTGTTTGGTCTGCTCTTGAGCATAATCTTACTCCAAGTCAAAAAAAGTTAGATAGAAAGTTACTCAATGCCCTAAAATGTTTAGCTTCTAACTGTGGTTCATTTGATAATACTGAACCTCTTGAAGAATTTTTACATGATAATAAAAACAATAAAGATTTAAAAGTAATTCTTAACCTAAGAAGAGGAGAATCTGAATCAACAGTATTGCATGCAATTGCAGGAGCAAATATTGGTGAATTTCGTCGTACAGGAGATCAGGCTATAGATTTACTTTTAGGTGCAGGTGCAGATCCTGATATACAAGATAACAAAGGAAAAACACCACTATACCTTGCTGCTGCCATAGGTCATTACGATAATGCAAACTCTCTTCTTTTGAAAGGAGCTAAACCTAATATAACAAGTAGAAAGGGTAAAACTCCACAACGAATAGCAACTAATAACCTCTGCTATGATATTGAAGAATTATTTTTAACTGATAAACAGAAAAAGATGAATAAGGAATTGTATGACTTACTTGTACTCGATTCAGACTGCACTAAAAATTTAAAGGAGTTTTTAAGTAAGCATAAAAGAGATTCAGACTTAAAAGTGGTGCTAAATATTCGGCAAGGAATGGGTGAATCAAAAGTATTTTCATATGTTAACCGTTTTGCTTGGGACAATGAAGATTTTGCTCAAGAATTAAAAAAAATGTTTCTAGAAGCAGGAGCATTAGATTATGATATAAATATCAGTTATCGTCAGCAAAAGAAAGGACAGGCCAGTACATTACTCGTCAATTTGACTTCAAATCAGAAGGAACAGTTAAATAGGTTTTATGATAAGGTGTTTCAAGCTCAAAACATGGCTGAACTTGAAGAGATTGTAAATGATGCTATCAAGTTTGGTATACGTTTAAATTATTCTTCTTCACAAGATTTTTTTTCAGGTAATGAATACACTTTTACCGATTATGTGATGAAAAGAATCAGTGAGTTGGAAAAAAATCCTAAAGTTGCTAGTAGTATAATATGTCAATTAGTATCAAAAGGAGCAGTGTTTGGTAATACAGTTGACGCTAATATGATTAACATACTGACATCAGAATTTAAAGAGCATAAAGCTAACATGAAAAAAGCTTATAGAGATTATATTAGCAATGCTCATAAGTTTATTGAAGTCGCAAAAAGTGCAACCAATAGTGAGCTGAAAGATGCAAGAGTAGATAACTCAGTTTTTTACTTAGAATATTCTAAAGATAGTAAAATAGATATTACAAAGATAACAGATGGGACAAGGGGTTTGGGTTTAACCCATGGAGATGTAAAATGTGGAAGAAATATAGTAAAGATTGGTAATAGTGAAGTAGAAATTAAAACCGAAAACGGCAAAAGGAATTACACAGATCTTATAGAAGGCAGCGATATAGTATTAACTTTCTATACTAGTTTGGGAGAATTAAAGGTTAGATTATATCCTGATGAGGCAAATAAAAATTGGATAAAAGTAGAGGTGAGTGAAGAAGGCCTACTTCTACTCGATGAAATAGACAGTTATAATCAAGCAATAGAAGATTGTAATGAAGGAATAGAAAATTGTGAAGAAATAGGGCAAAATTGCTTATTGGGAGGTTTATCGGTTATTGAAGCTATAGATCGAGGTGTTTTTGCTAGATCCGGTGGATTAATGCGTCCTGAAGTAATAAGCGAGTCTAATAACAAATGGACAGAACGTGAAGAGTTAAGAAGGACTTCTGATCCTAGGAGAGAAGTTTCTAGGTAGATTAATTTGCTAAAAAAGGGGAGTGTTAAATAAACCATACGCGTCAAGTTAAGGAAATATCGTGAAATATAGCAACATTTGAGATGGGCATTTTATTTGTTACATTTATTTTTTTAGGGAGTTCTTATCTAGAAGAAGATGATTTTTTCAGAAGAATCTATAAATTAATAACTTTATTACTTAATATATAAAATAGTTTTTTTTCGTTTCCTTTCTTCCTTATACCACTTTTCCTTAACTTGACGCGTATGGTTAAATAAACTGTGTCAAACCGAATTTTCAGCTCAACTCAATTTTCAATCTACCAGGAAAGAAAATGTCGAGCTGGGACATAGTTAATGCCCAATCACGTACAGGCACCGTCCACTTTTCTTCCACCTTTTTTATAGCACAATATACCAGCTTGTACAAGGCATTTATGCTGGTAAATGAGCCTTTGGTCTTGGTGAATTTCCTAATTTGCCTGTGTAATCCCTCTATGGGGTTAGTGGTGTAAATCACTCTCCTCACTGGATCAGAATATTTGAAATAACTAGACAAATTTTCCCAGTTATTCTGCCACGATTTTATAACCATAGGGCCCATTTTTCATCTAGTTCTAGTAGATAATTCTCAGCAATTTCCTTGCTTGGTGCTTGATATACCTTCTTCAAATCACTTAAAAAGCTCTTTGTATCTTTGCTAGCCACATACTTCAATGAATTGCGTATCTGATGCACTATACATAATTGTACTTCTGTATTAGGAAAGACGCTGTTTATAGCTGTAGGAAAGCTTTTGAGACCATCTACACAAGCTATCAGAATATCCTCTACTCCTCTTTCTTTAAGATCGTTTAGCACTCCCAACCAAAAATTAGCTCCCTCACTTTCAGCTAAATAAAAGCCTAGTACTTCTTTTCTGCCATTCTGATCTATCCCTAATATATTATACATGCACTTGCTTACACAGCGTCCATCCTCTTTTACTTTAAAGAACATTCCATCCATAAAAACTATCGGATACACTGCCTGTAAAGGACGACTACGCCATTCGTTGATAACTGGCAATAATTTATCAGTAATACTGGATATTTCAGCAACCGATATCTTATTGTCATAAATTTCTTCGACGTGTGACATTATGTCTCTATATCCCATACCGCTAGCAAACATGCTCAAGATCTTTGTTTCAAGTTCAGAATGCAGGCTTGTTTGTCTTTTTTTGACTATTTGTGGCTCAAAACTTCCTTCTCTATCTCTTGGTGTTAGCAGTTCGAATGATCCGGAACTTGTTCGTAAAGTCTTTGAGTTTTTGCCGTTTCTGCGATTGTTTTCTTCGTTCCTATTATTTGATAGATGGCTCTCCATTTCACCTTCTAAACTTGCCTCTAGCAGCTTCTTTATCAATGGTGTTAGCGCTCCATCTCTTCCGGTAAGTGGCCTACCTTCTCGTATAGATGACAGGATATTTGACTCTAACTCTTGATAATTTACTAACCCAACATAGTTATTTGCTATTTTTTCACTCATGTGTAAAACCTCCGTTTTTATATTAACTAAAATACATCATTTCTTGGTTTGACACAGTTTATTTAACACTCCCTAAAAAGTTGGGGATTATTATTTAAATATAAACTACTATAATTTATAGATTAAGGAGTTCGTACCAATGTCTATGATCTTCTAAGAATACTCTTTTATATTGTTTTTAAGCTGGCTACAAAATGAGGATATGGAACATACAATTGGCTGAGCTGCCTTTTATACTCCAGGTTTAGTATTAAAATATGCAGCTAAAATTGGATCATTTTCTACCATTGTTGCACCTAATATGCTAAAATCTTCATCACTTGTATTGATATTTTTACATAATTGATTTTGTAACATTTATTTGCTCTTCTATATCGATTTCAACATCTTTTTGTGTGGCCCTTTGTAGTAGCTCCTTTTGCAATAACCTTTTTTAATTTTCTGGCACATACTTTTTTCGATGTTTTTTCATGTTGTTTTTATAAACGTTACGACGCTGAGCCGTAAAACTTCTCTAATTGTTCACTCCATAACATTGGTATTTCTCTTAAATCCACTAACCTCAAACTCCTTGGCTGTCTCCCATTTACTATGTCTTCCTTAATCTTTGGAGCTAAATAATTTAATCTTAAAATTTGTTGTATACGTCTTGTACCTATACTAATTTTGGCACTCAGCTCCTTCACACTTCCATATTTTCCCTCTTCTAGTTGCCGTTTCCAGGAATGGGCTCTTACCACTGCTTTCAGTAGCGCATTATTTGTTTTACCTTCTGGCTCTACTACTGTGCATTTGTTTTCTTTCTTTTTTATTGGTATAAATTTTTCCTCTGATTCAGAATGCACCTCTATTCCATCCTCTCTCACCATTACTCCCTTTATTAACTTTTTCACTACTTCTTTCTGTTCTCTGAAACTTAAATTTTTCCATTCTTCTCCCCATTTTTCATATAAATCTTCTGCTCTCTTCATTACTTCTTTTTCTACTTCTCCAGCTACTATAGTTCTGTTTATTGATTCACAACCTTTTCCTCTTAAATGATTATTACATATATAATATCGATACCTTTTATTCTCTTTTTTTGAGTACGTTAGTGTCATATTTACATCACAGCTCTTGCACTTAATTATTCCCCTAAGTAGCGCTTCCTCATATTTTGCTTTTCTATATGGTTGATTCATTATCAATTCTTGTGCTTTTTGCCATTTTTCTTCTTCTATTATCGCTTCATGCTTTCCTTCATACTGTTTGTCATAATGTCTTATCTTTCCCATATATATTGGATTTGTTATTATTCTTCTCACCGTTGCTTTTTTAAAGATATCTGATTTTGTTCTATAACCTTCTCTATTTAACTCCCTTGCCAATTCTGCCATTGATTTTAGCTCCAAATATCTTTCAAATATATGCTTCACTGTCCTTGCTTCTTTTTCATTTATTATTAATTCTTTATCTTTTACATCATATCCAAGCGGCAAAGTTCCTCCCATCCATAATCCTTGCTCTTTTGATGTTGCTATTTTATTTTTTACTCTCTCTACTATCATTTCTCTTTCTAGCTGTGCTGCTCCTGATAACACTGTTTGTACGAACTTTCCCATTGGCGTATTATTATCAAATATCTGCGTTACTGCTACAAAATTTACTCTATGTCTTCTAAAAAATGATGTTACTTCGATGCTGTCTTTTGTTTCTCTTGATAGTCTGTCTAGTGTGTACACTACTACACAATCTACTTCTCCTTTTTTTACATCTTCAAATAATTCCTTTATCGATGGTCTTTCTAAGTTTTTCCCTGAATATCCACCATCATCGTACCTTTTGGCCAATACTACCCAGCCCTCTCTGCTCTTTATGTACTTTTCACATGCTACTCGCTGTGCATCAAGACTATTAAACTTTTGTTCTAGACCATCTTCATTTGATTTTCTTGTATATATCGCGCATCTTACTTCTTTTAGCATTTTCAACTTCCATTTTTATCACGCATTCCAAATAATAAAGGTCCGTTGTAACTCATTCCCATTATTTTCCCTGCTACTGCTGACAATGATGTATAAAACTCTTCTCGATAGATTAAACTTTTATCTGTTACCATCACCGCATGCGTCTCTTTCCCTCTCTCTAATATTAGCTCTGTTCCTGCTACTGGAAGTTTGTCACTACTTATTCTTTTTCCCTTCTTTAGCCGATCTGCCAGATACTCTAGTCTTTTTGTTCCCTTTCTTGACATTTCTCCATACGCTTTTTCCTGCATTCTATAAGCTAATCTCGGTATCAGATATTTCTTTGAGTATCTAGGCGCTTCTTCTCCATATACCTTCTTCCATATTTTTCTCAGCTCATCCAAAGGTTTTCTCTCTAAATTCATTACTTTCTTTTCTGTTTCTCTTTCCATATTTTCAGCCTCTCATAGAAGGTTCTATTTGTTCAAATAACTTTTCAATTCTGTCCGTTTCTTTCTTCAATACTTCAGTTACTTCTTTACTATTTTTTGCATAATCTATTGCTGTCATCCCACATTCATCCTCTTGTTCTATTTCTCCTCCAGCTTTTACCAGCTCCTCCACTATTTCTTTTTCACCTACCATGCACGCAAGGTGTAGAGGTATGCATTTATTTCCATATTCCTCAGCATTTACGTCTGCTCCTGATTTTATCAATTCCCTTACGGTTTCTAGACGTTTCTCCGTTACCGCTAGGTGCAGTGCTGTGTATCCTTCTATATCTTTAGCATTCACATTCGCTCCTTTTTCGACTAATAACTCTACTGTTTTTACCTCTACTGCATAATGTAGAGCTGTTCTTCCATTCTCGTCTCTTGCATAAATATTTTTATATGAGTTCTCTAATAATTCTTTTGCTGACTTATTAAATTTGCCAAACTTTAACATAATTTACCTCACCTTTTTTTTGACCCTTTTTTTAAGCTTTCCTTCTCACCACCTCATCTATCATTTCGTTTACTTGGCTCATTATCTCGCTTGCTAAATTTTTACATTCTTCCTTTATTAGTGACTTATCTTTCTTCCTTATTTCTCCTATCTCTATTATTTTTAGCTCCGGTAAATAACTCCCATTCAACATGTCTGCTATTTCTCCCACTAGCCTCTCTATTCCATAGCACGTCAGTTCTCTACTTTTTGTTACTCCTCCTTTTTCTCTCAAAAATTTACTTGCCTTTTCACTCTCTTTGCTATCACATAGACGATACTTTTCACTTTCCCAGATGTAATACATTGGCGTTGCTCCGTACTTATTCAGTTGATTAACTTCAGCTCCAGCCTTTACCAGCTCTTTTATTATTTCAACTCCTGCTCCTCCTATTTTGCACGCAGAGTGCAGTGGTGTACATCCGGTAATATATTGAGTGGCATTTACTTCTGCTCCTTCTCTTAGCAGTACTTTTACATTTTCTAAACTTTTCGCAAATACTGCACAGTGTAGTGGTGTATAACCATTTTTATCTCTTGCATTTACCTCTGCCCCTTTTTTTATTAATAATCTCACTGTTTTGTAATCGGAGATTTCTACTGCTTGGTGCAAGATCGTCTCTCCTTCTTCATTTCTTTTATTAATATCGTTATTTGATACTTCCTTAAAAAACTTACTAAAAGATTCTCTCTTTTCTTTGCTAAACTTCATACTTACCTCACAAAATTAGCTTTTCTAGCGCCAGACAAATTTCTTATATTTACCTGCTGCTATTCAAGTCATGTCCTTTTTAGCATAAGAAAGCAAGTCCTTTTCTTTTTATTTCATACACTTTAACCTATTATTAATATAATATATGAGGATCTAAATATAAGTATTTAACTTATTATACATATTGCTTGACTATTTTTCCAACTTCTGTACAAATGTCGATGTTCGTGCCACTTTAGTACTCCCGGGTAAAATACTAAAATGTAATTTTCTAATTCGTGTATTGAGTCTTTTTGCTCTGAATCTAAATCGTTTTCATACTTAATATTGTGTTCTGCTAAACCATATTTTGTAATCTTCTGATCAGTATAGTTTTCTATTTTGTAGTGGTGAGTAACGCTAAATCTTTCTAAAATTGGCTTGTGTTTTAAATTCCAATGCTGCCCTGAAAGTTTATCGCTTCCCAATACAAATTTATTCCCTCTTTCCTCTACACTACTTACTGGAAAACATGCATTTATTTCTCCTAAGCTCCAACTGTCCGATAATATAACTTGCGCTTTCGCAAACTTTATTTCTGGTAATAAGCTCTGTGGTAGTGGATATAGTGCTTTTAAGTTGTACCACTGATGACTTCTTTCATAGATGCCTTTGTAATCCTTTGTGTGAGGCTCTGTTTCTCCAAGTACTGCTACATCTAACCGGTATATGTCATTACTAAATGCTTGCTCATAATGGTTGCGTAGATAACTCTCTATAACCTTAATTGATGTACCACTAAACCTAAAAAAATTTACTCTTCCAAACGATAATACTGGTCCATCCTTTTCAACCTTTATACCTGAGTAATCCGATAACAAATTTCCAAAAAAACTTTCATCTAAAATAAACCTATCAACGTTGTAGTGGTCATTAAAAATCCTCATTAGCCGCGATCTTGCTGGTAATGATAGTTTTGCCAGTTCTACTACTGCATCTACAAAAAAATCATTTGGGACATCTTTTATTCCTATCTGCAGCTCAAAGAAGTGCTTGCCAGGTGGTTCTTCGATAATTGTAATATCTTCTATATTTGCCCATTTTAGTGCTATTTTTAGTGATGCTGGAGTTCCTCTCAGTCTTTGAAATTTTACTCCTTCTACTATGGCTTTTCTTTTATCTTTTACCCAGCGTAATATCTCTTCTAAACCATATTCTTCTATTATCCACGACAATGTTTCTTCTTCCAATCTAAATTTAAATCCTCTAATACAGCTTGGATCAACCTTATAATCTGTTGCATCTACTAGCGCTTTTTCCTGTTTTGTTGCATTTGGTGGTAATAGCATTACTCAATCTTTAATTTTCGCAAATTTGCACACTCGTTCCCTAGTATCACAATATCCTCTTTTGGCTCGATTAATTCTACGTTTTCCACTCCTTCCACAAACAAATTCGCTATTATCCATGATCTTGTAACGTTCCATCCCAGCCTTCTATTTGCTTCAAACTTCTTAATGAACTGTTTCTTGATTTCCTCCTTTGATATTATAGGATTTATACTCATTCTGCTGTGAATATCTATTTCCATAATATTGCAGCCAATTACTGTTACTGTATCGGTTAAAACCCTTATATCATCTCTAGTAACCTGCTTTTTTACAATTTCAAGTAGTTCTTCTGACACTATGCCAGTTATGGATAATTTTGTTGATAAAATCGAGATCTGTACTTTCCCTGGTATAGGTGATTCTACTAACGCATCCTTTACTCTACTATCTGCTGACAGTGCATGATATCGATAGTGTTCTTTGCTTCCACACGTGCTTGAGCCCACTATTTTTGCTTTAATTCTTTTTCTAAATCGTTCATCATCATCTTCTTTTTGTCTCTCCACTCCATAAAACTCAGCTAAATTATCAAGATCTTCTCCCATTGCAAACTTCAGTACATTACTTTTTACTGCCTCATTTATTCTTTGTCTTAGTAACAATTCCCTCCATGCTGCTACCTCAAGAATCTTTATCGCTGGATCACTTTCAACTAATGCTGAAAAGGTTTCATCTCTACGGACTAACTCTTCCTTCATTCTTAAAAATATTTCCTCGAAATTTGGCTTTTCTACAATATTTAGCTGCTGCATCTTTAAACTACAATTTCATCAAAATGAATGTTTTTCCCGCTTGGTAAGTATAATCCTTCTAGGTCAAGCGTTACTTTTCCTTCTTTCACCTCTGTCATTTTTACTTTTTCTAGCTTAAATCTCTTCTCAAATTTCCCCAGTGCTTCTGCTGTTGCTGCATAGATTTCCAAAGTTAAATCCCTATTTATTGGCTTATCTACTAATTCAAATAGTCTTGAACCATAATCTCTTCTCATTATTCTACTGTTAATAGGAGTGGTCAGTATATCAATTATTGATTGCTTTAAATGTTCTATTCCCTCTAATTCTTTACCTGTTTTAGCGTCCGTTCCTTTCATATATTTTTCATGGCTCTGACTTAATACTTGCATGTTTTTCACGTGCTATAGAAATAGCCTTCCTCAACTTCTTTTCAAGAATTTCTTTAGAAGGAAGCTGTGTTAAATACTGTGCAACATGAATATTAGAGCCTTCGAGTTCAAGATATTCTATATCCTCTTGATCCTTATCAGCACATAAAATAATCCCTAACGGTTTTTCTTCACCTGCTTTTCGTTCATTTTTATCTAACCAATTTAAATACCATTCCATCTGTCCTTTATAAGCTGGTTCAAAGCGACCTATTTTTAGTTCTATTGCTATAAGGCGCTTTAATCCTCTGTGAAAAAATAGCAGGTCCAAATACCTGTCAGTTGTTTTAGTACTCATCCTTTTTTGACGTGTTACAAAACAAAAATCATTTCCAAATTCTTGTAAAAACTTTGTCAATTCATCCAAGATTGTATTTTCTAGATCAGTCTCACTATAACTTGATGGCAATTCCATGAAGCTAAGGAAGTATGGGTCATGAAAAATGAATTCTGGTGCTAACATATTTTCTTCACGTAAATTTTTTATACTCCTTCTTATGAAATCTTCAGGTTTTTTTGCTAGTGCTGTACGTTCATACAACATAGTATCGATTTTACTACGTAGTGCCCTAACACTCCACCTTTCAATACGACACATTTCTATATAATAATTACGCTTCAGCTCATCAGAAATTGCAATAATTTCTACAAAATGTGACCAACTCAATTGTTGTGACAGTGTCGCGACAATTTCTTGATCAGGAAAGAATTTAGAAAATTGCACCATACGAAATAATGACGCTCTATCAAACCCACGTCCATATTTAATCTGAAGTTCTTTTGCAAGCTGAGTGATGACCTGCTTCCCATAATCTGCACGTTTGTGCTTTAGGATATCTTGGTCAATTCTGGAGCCAATTTGCCAGTTTAGCAATACTAGAGTAGAGTTGAATTGAACAGAAAGATGATTCTTTGCTCTATCTATTAAATTACTAACGTCTCCTAATAGGCTAGTAGTTATATCCATGTTCATAACCTTACTTTTTGTAAGTATAACAGATGGTTTATTTTTATCCTGAAAAAACATTATTACTACCACTCATTACTTTAGAACCACAAGATATTGAATCTCCAACTCTTCCTATACCATACCCATTTGTAAACACTGTTTTTGACCCTTCAGTTAATACTCTACTTTCTGTAAAATTATCTCCTTTTCGGCAAACTGGTTTACCATTCACAAAAACATTATTACTGCCGCTAATGCAAAAATGTGGTGTTGCTTCTGCACAATGATCTCCTACTCGCACAACCGATTTATTCATCAATTAAGGTTTATTTTATCTGCCTTCAATTTTATTCCACTTTTTGTCATTTCTATACTTGATTCCCCAGCTTTCAGTGTTATTTTGTCTACTACTTCAATCTCTAAATGATGTTTATCTTTATCGTATGACAACTTTGTTCCATCTTGAAATTTTATACTATTTATTTCTTTTTTATTCTCTGGTGCAGGGTATTTTTCCTGATATATTCCAGCTAGTACTACTCCTAATGATAACTCTCCCAATGGTGACAATATTACTACCTGTTCATTTATGCTTGGTGGTAACCAGCTTCTTTCCTCTCCTGCTCTAGAAGTTATCCATGGAAGAAAATCTGTTAAAAGTTCTCCTATCTTCACTCTTACTTTTGCTTTTTCATAATCTATTTCTTTAATGATCCCGATACGAACAATGTTGGCCATTTTCCTCTGTAGTTCCGAAATTGCAAAATTATTTTCTAACATTTATTTCACCGATTTCTATTTTGTGTGACCTAAATTTTCCTTCTTCCCAAATAGATCGCCCTACGTGTATTGTATGCACCCACTCAATCAACCACACTAAATACGCATCTAACTCTGGCCTAAATCCGTCAATTTCCGCAGAGATAAATTCTCCTGGTGAAACATTTTTCACGTTCCAAGTATTTTTATTTACTACTCTTGCTACTTCTGCTGCTAATGACCTTACAACTAACGAGGAATACTCGACTGTTCCATCAACTACAATTCTCGCTTCAAATCTTGCTTTCAGCGCTAATTCCTCTGTTCCAGGATCTTTTCCCGATTCTAAACTCACAAGCTCTACAAATAACGCTGGCGCTACTAATTCTTTTCTTATCGATGGATAAATTTCACATGTCTGTATAGCCGGTATTTCTTCCTTTAACTTAGTACAAATTGCTTGATGTAAATCTGTCCAGAACTTTGTCATATCTTTAAAATATAGTTTAGCTCATGCTTAAAGTATTTCTCAAACACTCTCTCACTCTCATAATCAACAAGGTCTTTTATTATTCTTGAGCCTTCAGGTTCCAGTGGTAGTTTTACTTCCTTTATTGGCAATGCTGCTCTTCCTTCACGTTTAAAAATACCGCTATTTCCTTTTGGCATAACTGCTGCAAATCCTCCTATAAACTCATGCTTTCCTACTTTCGATCCTCTTCTTGTTTTTTGTATTTTGCCAATTGTCGATGCTCTAATGTCATAGAGATTTGCTCTAATTAACACTTCTAATCTGCTAGTTTTCGCCTTAAAAATTCTTAATCTCTTTCTTATCAAACTTAATTTTATCTTCTTTTCCTCACTGATTTCCTTAGCTGCTTGCGCTTTTAACCATAGTGCTGTTCTATTTAGTGCTTTTATAGCTGCCAGTTTTATTTTCTGCTCTTTTCTTTCAATATTGGAGATTATTTCATTAATATTGTTACTAATTTTAATATCAAACACTTTCTATTGCCTCAATTTTCCATATTTCACTCGAAGAATCTTTTAACGGTGGTTCAAAAATCTTGTAGAACCTTTTTTCAATCTTGATATAATCGCCTATGCTAAAGGAAGTAACGTCCTGATCACGTATTTCTATAGAAGCAATTTGCTGAGTTAATGCTCCATCTGCACCTAAAGAGTACGTAGTGTCAGGACGTTTAATTAGCACTTTTATTTTACGAATACCCTCCTTATTTTTATTACAGTATGTGGCTTCCACTCCTAAATGCTTAAAACAATCCTCCAATAATCGCTTAATATTCTCTTGCATATTTCTTTTTGATATACTAACCTTTACATGCTAAGAAAGCGCATACCGGTAGAGTCGTTCTGTGCCTCACCACCTTGTAGTTACTCTACCAGTATGTTATGCTATAGCGACTTTTACTAATACGCCAGGTCTATGGCACATTGGCAATGGATTTGACTGCGTATGTAAATCTGTTCCTCTATCAAATCTTCTTGGCTCTTGTTTTGCATATAGTGGTTGTCCTAGTGTGTTTACCGTTTCATTAAAATCTGCTGGTGCAAAATATGTTGTAAATGTGCTTGCTGTTCCTACTGGAAAACAGTGCCCTGTATCTTTCTCAATAAATCTTCTCACAGTTCCTTCAGGGTCAGTTGCTTGCCCTCTATATTCTTCAAATGTTATTCCACAGAATGTAAATCCTGATCTCATATCATTTCGAAGTGCTGCTCCTTCTTGCCATCTCTCGTATGCTTCTTTTACTTTAGCATGAGAAGTGAGTGCATCAAAAAACTCAGGACTTACCAGCGCATGAATCCCAGTCATATATTCACCACTTAAGTTGTCCTCAACATGGCGCAATACTTCCAGACACTTGCGTTTTACATCTGTTGTTGCTGTTCCCAGTGCAAAATTTACTACTTTTGGTGTTATTTCAAATTCGTTGTACAGATTTAATAACTCTGACCCATCAGCATCTAAAATTATTCCTTTGAGCGCTCCCATTCGCAAATGCTCTAATGTTATTGCATGTTTGTTTCTCATTAGCTGCAAATGATCAGTTATTACATCTGCCAGCGCTTTCAGTTCACTTTCTGATCCAAATGCCCTTATTCCTTGTACTTCCTCTGGTAACACTACATCATCATGTGGAATATGTGGAATCGTAAATGTTCTTACCTTTCTTTTTCCTCTTTTTCCTACTGTTGCTGGTGCTCCGGGTAACTGCGTTGGTAATAAACTTAATACTCCATTTTGCTCTTCTATGGTAATATGTCTAAATCTTACTGACCTACTTGGAAATAAATTTAAATTTTCAACACGTCCATAATTTATCGGCAATATATTCATCGCATTTGTTAGTGCTGTCATGCTAAATGCTGTATTTGTAAATGGATTTTGCATTCTTTCTTTTCCCCCTTATATATGTTTTAATAGTTTTTTAAACTCCCTTGCGGATAATGATCCCTTGTGCTTCAAGTTGCTTTATTGCTGCAGCTTTCTGCTCTTCAGTGATATTTGCTGGCCATACAACTGCATGATCTGCTAGCATTGCACCGCGAGCAATAATTACTCCTTTACTATTTTCCTTTGCGTTTACATCGCTTGCTATCACTCCTATCGCCGTTTGTGTCCCATCTGTGGCAGTTGGATTGATTATCCTAATCATGTTGTCTTTATCACGACTAATAACTGTTCCTAGCTTCAGATTTTGCCCCTTGGCTACTGTTATCTGATCTCTTGAATATAGACTTGATGCCTCATACTTTAATAAGTCACCTAGATTATTTTGTTCGGTTATACATGTCATATTTCCTTTTCTCCTTTTTTTATTTTTTTACCGCCATATTTGTGGTTGTTATACACGGCGGTTATACACATACTTTAAATGTTTGATTGCGCACGACTTTTCGCTACCTGCATCATCAACTCTTCTCCTGAATTCTGTGGTATTGCACTTAGTATTTCTGTCTTCTTCGTTTGCTCTGCAAGTAACTCCATTAAAACTTCCCTGGCTTGCTCAATACTTACGCCTTGCTCAATAAATTCTCCTATCTTTTCTGGCATCTTTGATATATTACATAATCTTATTATCTCTAAAATTTCTCTACGACAGTTCTCCTCAATAGTTGTCATACTAACACTCCTACTTTTATGATTATTGATAAATTCAAAAAATGTTGTAACTCCATCTGCAAGACCTATTTCTACTGCTTTCTCGCCAAAATATAGACCTGCTTCTGTTGATCGAATCTTTTCAATTGAAAGACCTCTGTTCCTTGCTATTAGCTGCAAAAACATTTCATATAGTCGGTCTACTTCTTTTTGTAAGCTTCCCAGACTTTCAGACGTCATTGGCTCATGTGGGTTTAAATCATTCTTTCGACTACCAGCAAAGATTGTGGTGTATTTTATTCCCTGTTTTTCGTCAAATCCACTTTGATCTATATGACTTGCTATTACTCCAATACTCCCAACTCCTGAAGTGCGGGTGAGAAAAATCTTCTCAGCGCTAGAGGCTATAGCGTACGCAGCAGAATATGCATCATCATTTGCTAATGCCACAATTCTCTTTTTTGCTCTTGATTCATAAATAAAATCAGCCAGGTCAAATATACCGTTTACCTCTCCTCCTGGGCTGTCTATTTCCAGTATAATTGTCTCTATGCTACTATCTGCTAATGCTTGTGTAATTTGCTCTTCTATTTGCTCATATGATGTCATTCCCAGAAAGACGTCAAAAGCTCCTGGTTTTTTAGTCAGAATTCCATGAATTGCTATAATTGCAGTTCTTTCTACGTTACTTTTGATGGAGTGCTTTATGTTTTTAAACGTGGGATGTTTTTGATTGTTCAATGACAATAGCTCAAAACTTCTTGGCTCAAGCATTAATGGTTTTCCTAAGAGGATCATAACCCTTTGCAATCAGAGTCAAAAATTAAATTGAGACTATTTGCACGCTTTTGATCTTCTGCTATTTCTTGGTCAATTTCTTCTACATCATAACCCATTTCTGATACTACTTCCGATCGACTCTTAAATCCATTTCTTACTGCCATTTGCTGTGCTTGTTGATCTTTTAAAGGATCCACCCAGTCAAATCCCTGTGGTATCCATTTCACTTCTTCTTTCGCTGCTTTTACTACTTTTTCATCTATACAGAGTTCTCCACAAAGTACTGCTAACTCTAGCCATCTATTCCATACTGGTCTGCAAAATTGGAATACCACAATGTTATGTTGCAGCATAGCGCATCGACGACGAAACTCTATTAATCCTGCTCTGATTGATGAATAATTAACGCCGGTTAAATCTCCTGTTAGCTGCTCATATGTTATCCCTGTACCAATCGCTATTGCCCTGAGTTGCTGTCTTATAAACGCTTCATAACTTCCTCCAACATCTGACGGCTCTGAAAATTTTATGTCTTCTCCTGGGTCTAAAAGCTGCATTGTTCCAGGTTCCAATCCAGATAGTGCTACTCCTTGCTCATTACTTTCACCTTCTCCTAAAATATTTGCCTCAGGATCGAGTCTCGTAATAAACCCTGCAAACATCGCTGCTGTCTTTTTTCTCACTAATTCTGCATCATCGTATTGATCAAGTTCATAAAGCTTTAGCAGTATATTAGAAAGCCATGGCTCTCCTCTAATTTGCCCAGGTCTTAATGGTCTATAGATATGTAAAACATCATTTGCTGGCACTCTCACTGATTCTCCAAACATACTTTCACCAGGGTGTTCTTTAAATAGGTAGTATGCTTCTCTTTGCCCAAGCCTGTTAAACTCAATCCCGTTTCTTATTACATTACCATTTCCTAAAGTTTGATTTGTTTTATTATCTAAATGTTCAGACTCAAGTACTTGCAGTTGTAATGGCACAGAAAATCTATCTTCCAGCTTTCTCGTTCTTAAACGTACAAAACATTCTCCTCCCTCTATCATACTTCTGCATACTAGAGCTTGTAATCCATAAAAATCACTTATTCCACAGCTATCTGCTTCATCTGTCCATTTTAGCCATAATTCTTGCACCTTCTTTCGAAATTCTCCATCTCTTGCTTTTGATTGTGGTTTTATTCCTGTTCCAATAGAGTTACTTACTATCGTATCAATTATATTTGCTGCATATGGATTTTTTCTCACCATGTCACGTGATCGACTACGTAAAGTTTCAAGGTTTTGAGACAGCAAATTGTTTATACTTCCTAACTCTGGTTGAAAGTGAGAAAATCTTCTTCCTGAGCCTGCTGCATCCCAAGCAGAACTTTTGATTTTTGGTTTGTTAAACAATTGCTTGAAGGTTTTTAGCAGCATTTATAAAATTCCTTTACTCGTTGAAAAAACAATTTTCCTCTTTGGGTTCATACCTGCAACTTTTAACTCAGCCTTAATTCGTTGTCTTAAATTCAATAAATCCTTTATTTGAACTTCCCCGTACCGCACAACATGATCACCATATGCAATTGAGACAACTCTTTCTCCGCTTTGCAGTTTTTGAATTGCTTTCTCAACTTGAGTTAAATATTCTTCACTGTACATTTTGACTACTAAGCCATTTACTCTGTCTTAATTTTTTAGGCTTTTTGCTTTCCATTTTTCCACTTAAACTATTCCATTTACTCTCTGGCCATCTGTCTATTCCCAGTGCTATCGATGCTGCTCTTGCGTAAACTCGGCAATCTAGTACTTCATTTCTTTCTCTTACCTTTTGCCACTCTTGTTTGGTGTATCCTTTCACCACTTTGCTGACTAATTGCTCTGCCGTTAGCTGCTTAAAATATTCAGGTGCATACTCAGGAAAATGACAATATCCAGGTAGAGCTTTTCCTTCTTCTTCTTTTAAAATATTAAGTAATTGAAAAAGCTCTGACTTTAATATCGATACTCCTACTGGCCATAGCTTTATTCCTCTTTTCAGCTTTTGCCCTCCAACTGTTATATCTACTCTACTTGGGCTACTAAGTGGCACTAGTGCTTTATTTACACCTTTTACTGCCATTACTCTTCCAGATCCTTGATGACCTCTTACCCAGTTGTATACTTCTTGCGTTGCATATCCAGCATCTACCGCCATCATGCTTATCATATATTCAAGATCATTTTCACCGATAAAATGATGATTGAGTAACTCTGAAAGCTTTCCCCATACTTCTCCACCTCCTGTATCTCCTTCAAATACTCGATAGTCTATTGACCAACTTTCACGGCTTTTTCCCCATGCTACAACTTCTACTTCTAACCGATCTTTTTGAACATCAACACCTGCAGTAAGTACCACTTCTCTCTTAGGTACTGTACCTACGGGAAAAAATTCTCTTCTGTTGAATAATTGCTTCCAGTCTGGTACTTCTCCCTTATCTACCCAAGTTTCTCCAAGCGTTGTGTTGATCCAAACTTTCAGTAATTGTTCACTTTCTTTTGCATGAAGAAAATCTTCTACTGCTTGAGTCCAACTATACCAGCCTACTGGACTATAAAGACTTGAAAGATGAAATCCTTTTTTCTCCCCTTCTTTTGCCTCTGTAGCTCTCCATTCTCCACGTTCTAGCATCTCTGTCTTTTGATGATTTTCTATTTTGCCGCTACATTCAGTGCAGACATAATGTGCTGTTCTTGAGTCGTTGTTTTCCCATTTTATTTGTGACCATTTCAGAACTTGATAGTAATTACAATGTGGACATGGTACAAAAAAGTATCTCTTATCTGTTGCTTCAAATTCCTTCTCAATTCTGCTTATTCCATGAATCGTTGGCGTTGATACTAAAAAAATCTTTCGCCGTGCAAAAGTGTTAGTTCGAGCAATACTGAGCAGTACTGGATCTCCTTCTCCTCCTGAATCTCCTGGATACGCGTCTATCTCATCAAGAAAGAGATACTTTACTGGCATAGATCTCAGTGCTACACTGCTATTTGCTCCAGTTATTACTACTATTCCACCTGGAAATTCCTTACTTTGTACAGTATTCCCTGAATCTCTTGATCTTGGGTCTTTTACTTTATTTTTTAAACATGGCGTACTCTCTATTAATGGTGCAAATCTTCCTTTTGACCAACGTTTTCCCATTTCAACTGTTGGCTGTACTACCAGCATTGGACCAGGAGTCTGATCTATGATGTAGCCAATCCAATTGTTACCAGCTTCTGTTCCCCCAATCTGCGCTCCTTTCATGAATACTACTTTTTCTGTTGGTGAGGACGGAGAAAGTGAATCCATGATTTCTTTTAAATAAGGAGTTCTTTCCGTTCTCCATTTACCTGGCTCTGATGCTGCAGTTGCTGCTAAAACTCGATACTCATTTGCCCACTCTGATACTTTAAGCTGCGGATCTGGTCTTAAACCTTCAGAAAAAGCTCTAGCGTATATCATTGTCTGCATCTACTCATAATTGGTTCTATCTCAATATTGTTAACAGTAGAGTTTATTCCTCCACACTCCTCCAATTCCATAAACACCTTTTTCTGAAATTCGTTTTCTATATATCTTTTGCTCACCTCACTTATCATTATTGCTATAACAAGCGCAAATATCCCTGTTATTGTTGCAAAAATGATTGCACTGCTTATTGTTGTTGTTATCAACCCTATATATACTGCTACTGCTGTTGCGCTGACTGTAGTATAGATGCAGATAATATTATTATGTTTTTTCGTCCTTTTATCTGCTATTTCTCTCTGTGCTATATATTTATTATGAAGGGTTGGAAAATTAACAACGGTATCTCTGCAGAGCAAAGACCCATTTTTTTCAGTAAACAAAACTTTAAGTAACTCTAAATTGTTTGATTTGATTGCTAAGTGCAAAACAGGTGTATAATTTGCTCCTTTTTTCAGCAATAACTTTACTACATGTAAATGCCCTTTTTCCGCAGCAAGGTAAATCGGTGATAGACCTTTATTATTTACAATATCAATATTGATTTCTTCTTTTAAAATTGCATCTACAATCTCAATTTCTCCTCTTTGTGCAGCTAAATGGAGTAGACTATTCTTTTCAGAACCGTATTTATTACTTACCAAAGCCTTCTTTATCTCAGGTTTAGCGTAATCAAATGGTGTCTTGCCGCTATCGTCTTTTACCAGAGGGTCTATATCTTCTCGCGTTAGTAAAACTTCTATTGTTTTAAGTCTTTCAGCGTAATGTAGTGGTGTTTTATTTTCGTAGTCTTGCAAATTGACTTGAGCATTAGGCTCCTTTATTAAGCATTTGAGAATATCAAGACATAAGTCTCTTTCATCGTAATTAGTATTACTTACAGCTATATGAACAGGTGACAATTTCATTGAGTTTTGTCCTATGCGCGCGCTATTTACATCTGCTCCAAGCTTCAGCAGTAACTTTACTATCTCCAACTTTTTATTATTAACTGCATAGTGCATTGGTGTCTGATTTCGTGCATCAAAGACATCTATTTCAGCTTTTCCTTCTTCTACTAAAATTTTGACAACATTTCCATGTCCTATGCCTGCTGCTAGATGTAATGGAGTATGATGCAGAGCATTTCGTGCATTAACGTCAATACCTTTTCTGATCAAATATCTCACTGCATTAACTTCACCTATCATTGCGGCCAAATGAAGTAAGCTATCTTGTTCTGACCCGTATTTGTTATTAATTAGCGCTTGTAATATTTCTGCTTTTTTCCCTTCTTTAGCATAGTCAAGAGATGTTTTACCATCATTATCTTCTACGAAAGGATTAATGTTCTTCTTCGTGAGTAGCAGATCTACCATGCTTAATTCGTCAAATTCTATAGCGCAATGCAGTGGAGTTTTTCCGTTTAACCCTCTGACATTAACATCTAATCCAGGTTGATTAATGAGGCACTTTATTAACTCCAAACTTAGGTTATCAGCCATTTTATATTCAAAATCTTTTTACATTTGAAATTTAGTGTTAGATAATTCTTCAAGTGAGTTTGTAATTTCCTCAGTCAATGTTTCATGAATCTTTTCAGTGTCACTCAGTGATGCAAGCAGCGCTGAAACTCTATTTGGAATGTTAAGCAAATTATTACGGACAACTCTTGCTACGTTAAATGCATCGCGCTTTACTTCCTCTACTGCTACAAGTTCTCCTATTTCAGCCTTAGCTTTTGCCTCAAGCAATTTACCACGTTCCATCTCATTTTTTATTCGCGTTTTTAGCAACATTGTAGAAAGATTACTTGTGTTTTCTGGATTTTTCCTCCTCAGTGGCTGACTTGGATCTCTTATTGCTGCTACTGCTTCATTTGCTTGTTCTCTATTGATCAAACCATCCTCCAACTCAACTATTCCTTTTTTTACTAAATAACAGACATATTGCTTTGATACTCCTATCTCTCTTGCCCATTCTGTTTGTGTAATTTTCACTTTTTTCCTACTGTTTTTCTTCTTGAATTTCTGCAAAAGTTTTACCAGTACCGGCTAAAATTGCATCTCTTCCCGTGTATACTTGCCAACGTTTTATCGTTACATCTACAAATTTTGAATCTAGCTCTATTGTCCTACAAATTCTTCCTGTTCTCTCACATGCAATCAGTGTACTTCCAGAACCGCTAAATGGATCAAGTACTATGTCTCCTGATCTGCTGCTGTTTACTATTGCTCTCTCCATTAGCTCTACTGGCTTCATTGTTGGATGTAATGAGTTATGTGTTGGCTTATCATAAAACCACAGATCACTTTGATTTCTACCCCCATGCCACTCACGTTTATTGCCGCTTTTCCATCCATAGAGCATTGCTTCGTATTGTCTTTGATAATCAGACCTTCCTAGCGTAAAGTGATTCTTTGCCCAAATGATAAATGTTGACCATTTTCCTCCTGCCTCCTCAAATGCTTTTTGCAACGTTGAAAACTCTGATGATGATATGCAGATGTAAATTGCACCTTTCGTATATGCTAAAATATGAGTACAAATATCATAGAGAAAAAGCTCATACTTTTCACCTTGATTATCGTTTAGTATCTTTTTATCCTCTCTTTCTTGACTGCTACGCCGGGTAGAAAGAGAAGCGTTGCCGCTCCTTTTCCCCCTAAGAACCGTACTTGACAGTTTCCCGTCATACGGCTCAAGCCTTTCAAAGGCAGATTTATTTGCCCGGCTGTTATCGATAGAAGACTGGTTCTCAAGTTTCGTCATAATTACTTCTCCTTAATACAATGTTGGTATTTCTTTCTTTCAAGATTTCGCTTGAAAAAGTATGAATTAAACTTTGGATCATAGGGATTAGCATCTGCTCTTATTTTGACATGTCTCACAATCGGAATTGAGGCAGCTTGCATTAAAGTTACCATGCTACCTTGTCCTTTATCTTTTGAAGACTTAGCAAAGAAGGTCCAGTTATTATTGCCAATGGTGCAAAAGTATCTCTGCTTTCTCCATTGAAAATTTTTATTTGGATGCCTTCTTTTAATCCATCTCAAAAGCGCACCAAAGATCTTATGATCGACATAGTTGAACACTTTCTTTGACACAACATGACGGTAATAATTTGTCCATCCTCTGATCTTAGGATTCAAGGTGTAGATAAGTTGTTCCGTTGTTATTGTGCTGTGAAGTCTCATGGTTTCCAGGATCATTTTTAGGAACTCTTTGATACTTGCTTTAGAAGGCATGATCAAGAGCTTTCCTCGATACTTTCGAATCGTAAATCCTAGAAAATCAAATCCTTCATCAATGGAAGTAATCTTAGTTTTTTCTACTGAGAATTCCAATCCACGCTCCTTCAAAAAGGCACACACTGCTGGTTTTACTTTGTTTTCAAGGACTTCTTTCGATCTTCCTGTAATAATAAAGTCATCAGCGTAGGCGGTAGTATTAACCTTATCGCGCCAAAAGGCAGATTTTTGGGCTGTCTTTTCTAAGCCTCTAAGGGTAATATTCATCAGTGTAGGAGAGATGATCCCTCCTTGAGGAGTACCTTCTTTAGTGATATAAAAAGTGTTCTTATCCATGTATCCTGCTGTCAGCCATTTTTTCAGAATTTTCTTATCCATAGGGCAGTGTTCTAAAAGCCATGCATGACTAATGGAGTCATAACAAGATTTGATATCTGCTTCTAGGATCCATGGTGCCGATACTTTTTGGCACAACGTTTTAAAACATTGGTCAATAGCATCAGCAGCTGATCTTTTATGCCGAAAACCATAGGCATGACGATCTAAAATTGATTCTGAAACTGGTTCAAGTGCTTGCAGATAAAGAGCCTGCATTGCCCGATCCTTCATAGTTGGTATTCCCAAAGGACGTTTTTTTCCTGCTCTTTTTGGAATCCATACTCGTCGGAGCGGTTGGACGCAATATCCTCGACGCTTTAACGATTGAACAGCTTTGATCTTTTGTTGCGGTGTGCGCCAAACTAAGCCATCAACCCCAGGGGTGTTTTTTCCTTGATTTTGAGTGACTCGTTTAACAGCCAAAAGTTTTGCAGTAAACGAATGTGTCAATATCCATTGCAAAGCTTTCACTTTGCCGTACCTTCTTTCTCGAACAGCCTTTGCAATACGCATCTGGAGCTTTTTGACACCTATTATCACTTTAGTCCAATTAATAGATTCCCATGTAATTGTAGGTGTAGAGGATGCACCAATCGCTGAATATGTCAGTGTTGTCATTTGCTTTTCCTCATATATAAAAAGTTCTCCAAAATCTCTTACAAAGAAAGACCTATCGGACGTAGGCACACTTTTATGTCCAGTAATGTTTCAACTGGTATTCCCACCATTACAGTGAGACCTTTGCTTTTTCCGACATCCCAAACCTGCACTGCCATAAGCATTCCTTACAGTTTGCTGTCCCCACTATGGTAGGGAGCAAGTACAGGGTTTCCACGCTTCCCCAAAAGTAGCTTGTGAACTTAGGTGCCTGCTGTCAACCGAGAAGCTTATAGGTTACGGGAACACAACTACGAGATGTTCCTCCTGCTTCCAATGCCTTTTGGCCCAAGCGTATCAACCGCTTTCGCTTGTCAACGTTTACGGTCTTTATCACAGGTTCAGTTACCTTCACCTTATTCACTATCTAGCACTTACCCTCTGTATGGTTTGAGGGAGAATACGCCTTTTGCAATTTGTATCCCGCATAATGCTTTGTTACATTGTCAGGGCAGCTACTTAATTCATGCCCCTAGATTCATCCGGCAACACGGACGGTTTCTTCTTGATCTTTCTAAGAAAACCTAGAAAATCCTGAGAAACAGCTACTTCTGACGCCTTCGCGTCGCAACATAATCAACGTTATATGGAGGATCACAAACAGTAATGTCTGCCATTTTATCATCTAACAGCGCTTTATATGATTCAACTACAGAGCTATCACCACAATAGATTCGATGATCACCTAAAATCCAAAGATCACCTGGTTTTGTTACTTTTTTGTCATCACCAGCTAAGTTAGAAAAATCTTCACCATTGTCTCCATCAAAATCATCGAGAAATCGTTGAACTTTTTCCAATTCAAATCCTGTCATTTTAAGGTCAAACTGCAAATCTTCTAACTCTTGAATTTCTACCTTTAAAAGATCATCATCCCACTTTGCCCAATTAGCTGATTGATTTGCCAGTAATCGAAAAGCTTTGGTTTGTGGTTCATTTAAATTATCACTTAAAACAACTGGAATACTCTCCATACCAAGTTTTCTTGCTGCTTTAAGTCTTAAATGACCATCAACCACAGTTCCATCGCTTTTTGCAACTATTGGAATACGAAAACCAAATTCCCGAATAGAAGCACACATTCTGTTGACCACATCGTCATTTTTACGTGGATTACGCTCATATTCGACTAGATTTTCAACAGGATAGTAGTGGATTGCTAAATTCATATCTTAATAATTAAAAAGTTAATATTCAAAATATCTCTGACGCTAAAGAAGGCCTGGGGTCAAACCCACCAAACCCGCCAGTATGGCCGAAAGGACCCACTTTTACGGTATTTTTAATGTGTTAAAATCTTTACTGAGATTCATAGCGTAAAACATTAATGCTAAAGCATCAGATTCATTATCATCTTTAGGCAAAAAACCTTTTTTCTTTACAGCTTCAATAACTTCACTCTTACTTGCATTGCCTTTGCCTGCTATAAAGCGTTTTATAGTTTTAACATTAACACCTTTGTACGGCACATGATGTTCTTCACACCAAGCAGATAGAACGGCAAGAAAACCACCGTAGCAATGCGCTGCATCAGTTCCTAGATGTCTTCTTACTTCTTCAAAATACACTGCAGAAATGTCTTTCAAAGAATTAAGCCAATTACGAAAGTTTAAGAAGCACATTCCGCCTCCACTGAAACGGCTACCATGAAAGCTTTTGCTACCACTTTCAATTACTCCATCTGTTAGAATTGCCCAGCCGGTTTGTTTGCCTAGATCTAGTGTTAGGGTTGACATTATTTAAAACTATAAGTAGCACTGATTCCAAAATATCGTTTGGTTCCTCGAACGTACTATCAAAAAGCGGTTTATAGTTTTTTTGTTGGCCAACAACGGAAATTCGAGAATCATGTGCTACTCCTAAGAAGTATATGGATTAAGGTTGTCTACGTTATAGTAGCTCTTTCAACTACCTCTTAACAGATATATACTAGAAATGAGGTTGGAAATTTGATTTGCACTAAATTTTTTTTGTTTGAGTTAAGTTATTTCTTCTCAATTACGCAACTTAGCAAACACTTTGTTTCTCTTGCTATCAGCTAATTTAAAGGTTTTCTGGGAACACTCAATAAAAAAAGATGAGAGATACAAGGAACTTATGAAAGCTATTGCAAAGTGAGTTTTCTCCTTCATATAAATTGTTTCTTTACAATGGATAAAAACGATGTTAAACTTACACGTAAGTTTACTTATATCAATCTAATCATTAGTAGTACTTTTTATTTGCTTTTCAAAGGGTGTTAAAGGGAGTGTATGAACAGAAATCATAATGAAATTTTGTTCTATGAAACAGATGATGGAAAGGTATGTATTGAAGTTAGATTTGAAAATGAAAATCTATGGCTTACTCAGAAACATATGGCTGAGTTATTTGGCTGTTCAACTGATAATATTTCATTGCATCTAAAGAACATTTATCTATGTAAAGAACTAGATAAAAACTCAACTACCGAGGAATCCTCGATAGTTCAAAAAGAGGGAGAAAGAGAAGTAAAACGTGATGTGGTTTTCTACAATTTAGAGGCTGTGATATCAGTTGGTTATCGTGTCAATTCAGAGCGTGGTGCTGCTTTTCGTACATGGGCAACTGATAAGCTAAAGAAGTATATTTTCAAAGGTTTCGTGATTGATAGCAATAGATTTAAAAATGGCTCTAGATTTGATACTCATTTTTTTGATGAGTTGCTTGAAGAAATTAGAGAAATTCGTGCAAGTGAGCGTATGGCTTATCAGAAAATCACAGATATTTACGCAACTTCAGTAGACTATGTAATACCAAATCTCATAAATAAGTAGGCAAATAACTCACAGAACAAATGGTTTT
The DNA here is from genome assembly GCF_964026865.1 of Wolbachia endosymbiont (group A) of Clivina fossor. Taxonomy (NCBI): domain Bacteria; kingdom Pseudomonadati; phylum Pseudomonadota; class Alphaproteobacteria; order Rickettsiales; family Anaplasmataceae; genus Wolbachia; species Wolbachia endosymbiont (group A) of Clivina fossor. The sequence goes on from NZ_OZ034707.1 coordinate 1,582,111, forward strand.
GATCGAACTTTCCGTAATATTACGAATGAATGCACATACAGTATCCTCCAATAAACTAACAGAGTCATATATTCTATTTTTAATGAGATTGTCTTTCAAATATTGCCATAAACGCTCTACTGGATTTAACTCTGGTGAATATGGAGGTAAATAGATTAAGGTAATATTTTGTGGTATTTTTAAACCTTTGGATCTATGCCATCCTGCACAATCCACAACAAGAAATGCCTCCCTTGTTCCTAAATATTGTGACATCTGCTCAAGGAATATATTCATACAATCAGTATTGACGTTTGGTACGAATAAGCTAGAACTCTCTCCATTTCTAGGATTAACTGCACTATAGAGATAAAAGTTTTGCCTACCTAATTTTACCTTAACCTGTGTCCTAATGCCTTTTTTAAACCACCCGTGTCCAATCTTTGAATGTGTGCCAAACCGCGACTCATCGAAGAAAAATAGCTCTTTTTCGGGATACGTGACAATAGTTTCATTAAGATTTTTTTTTAAACTCTTCTTGTTTATTTTTATCCTGTTTATTGTGCACAGGCCTTGGAGTAATATACGAAAAACCTAACTTTTGCATCAGTCTATGTGCTGTAGACTTACTTACCTCAATAGAAAACATTTTCTCAATTATGATTTTTAATTTCTTAGCCGTTAGGTTGGCTCCTTCTTCTGCTATGACATTTTTAATTTCTTCTTGCTGCTTGTAGCTCAACTTCGGCTTTACTCCACGTCCTGGTTGTATTTTAAACGCATTGACTCCTCCTTCCTTAAATCTTGTAATCCACTTCATCAATGTAGTTCTAGTAATTCGGTATATTTGAGCAACTTTTGTTATTCCATATTCTTTTGCAGATATTATTGCCTGTAATCTTCTTCCTATCTCTCCTCTTATGCCGTGCTTCTTTAATTCCAGGTTACACTTATTATATAATTCTTCTCCTATTGCTTTACTTTTTCCTGCCATAACTCCCCACTAATTCTTAAATTATTCTATTTTAGAAATTTTTCTTTATTCGTCTATTTATTTTTAGGAATTGGTATAAGCTGTTCAACTGAAACGAAAAATTTCTTTGCTATAGTGCAGAATAAATTGCATTTTGCTATTACTGGAAATACAGCAGCAGAAATTATTGCTAACAGAGTGGATAGAAGTAAACCTAATATGGGATTAACAAATTGGCGTAAGGGGCCTAAGGGAAAAATCTTTCTTTCTGACACACAAGTAGCAAAAAACTATTTAGATAAAAATGAAATTGCTCAGCTAAACAGAATAGTAAATATGTATATAGATTACGCAGAGTTTCAAGCTGCCAGGGGTAAAGTAATGTATATGAAGGATTGGAAAGAGAAACTTGATGCATTTTTAAGATTTAATGAGCAAGACATATTACGGAATTATGGCAAAACCTCTCATGAAGTAGCAATTGCCCTAGCTACAAAAGAATATGAGGTATTTAGAAAAACACAGGATAAGTCATATAAGTCAGACTTTGATAAATTGGTGGAAGAAAAGAAAAGTCTTGATCAAAAAAGTGTAAAAACTTAGAGCTAAATTTCATAAAAGTAAAAAACAATTTAGAAATGCCTCTTAATTGAGTTTTAAGCTATCTTGTATAGGTCTTGGTGGGTTGTAGAATCGCTTTGAAACTTAATTGTAGTGGCTTTTACCTTTTCGCAGAAGTTAAGTTTTTTGAGTAGTAAGATGAAAGTAGTATATGTTAATTCATACTACTTATTATTATATAATAATAGAAAACTTTGGAAACTGAAAACTGGTCAAAATCCCTCAATATTCCTAAGTTTTTTGCCACCTAAACCAGATTACAGCTCAGAAATCTGTCAACCCTTAAACTATTGAAAATACATCATTTTTTTGCTAGCAGAAAGTACCAGATCTCATAAACTGCACCAGATTCTGCCAAGACTGAAGAGTTCTGGAGTCTGGTATTGTAGCTGAGATCTAATTATAGTAAAGCCAAATGTTTGAATCTTCAACTGGCACAATACTTCCATATTCTGGCGATTTGTAATCGGTTGGTAAAATCTTTTCATACACTGTAATATCCTTATTTAGTTGGTTTGTAACTTTCTCTTCCATACCTTCAACACAAGTGTAAAAATGTCTACGAGAACGTTCTGCATCTAACTTATGACCATATTTATAAGCCTCTGATATGCCAGCAGTTATTGATTTATATTTTGATGGAATAGCATACGTAATTCAAACATCAGTTGACGACTACTTTGCCTGTTTGAAAAAATATTTTACAACGAATAAAAGACGTGATAAACTAAAATGAAGTTTTTTTATAACAAGTAAAAATTTAAAGTAGAAAATAATTTAGAAGTCCCTTGTAATTGAGTTTTAAGCTATTCTACGTAAGCAACTTAGGTCTTGGTGGTATAATTGTACCCCAAAGTCATAGAATCGTTTTAAATCCGCATTAAAAGCTATTTCTTGTATTTATGAATATTTTAAGACCTTTCCAGTTCCCCTAACTTCTTTTTTCTTCACCCCCTAAGCATTACTTTAATTCTAGTTAACCTCATTATATTTTCATATTGTTTATTATTATTTGTTATTAGTATATATATATGTATAGTGTTATTTACATATTATAATAATATATAAGATTTTCGGAAAGTGGAAAGCTAGCTACTGTAGCGGGTTTTAGGGCGATCTGATTCATTAAGTCTTTTGGAAATGGAAAGATAAAGTCTTATAGATATTAAATGGATAAAAATACTGAATTTCAATGGTTTAGGTGTATTATATTTCTGTTTCCTTATTTTGAAATTTTGCCGGAAATCACGGAAACTATAAAACTCAGATCGGCCTAGCCAAAGTAATGAAATACATCAAGCTTGCCTATAGTTGCGAAATTTGTATTCCCAGTTTGGCTTAAATGCTTTTTGTATGACCCATTTTTTAAATAAAAGTTTTTTCAAGTTTGTAATTAACCTTTTATTATAGCAGATTTATGCTGATGGCTGTAAACTGTTTTTAAAGACTATTAGCAACTTTGAATTTCCCTGCACCCAGCTTAAATTTACCTTCACCTCTTGCAAAAGGACCAGTTGGAACATCAAGCCACTTATCTTCTTTTGAATCTGCAGCCATACCTTTTACTACCCTATTGTCATTTAGTAAACTCTGTACTAAACGTTCAAGTTTATGTCTGCTAACATTATGAAACATAGGTGGTAATTTATGCCGTTGTTTGAAAATTCCAGGACCACCTGTATGCGTAAATGGATGGCCTTCGTGGGCTGAAAGTTTAATGTAGTGAATAAGTATATTTTTTAACTCTTCATCAGAGGACTTAATAGCATTAATTTGTTCAGATATATCTTCTAGCAAGCCTGTTGATGAACGCAAATAAGTTCTTACACTTCTGTCTGCTGCCCCATTGGACTTAACCACTGCTCCCTGATAAATTTTACTATGAGTTCTTTCAAGCTTTAGTGTATTACACACTGAATTTTGATGCTCTACTAGTGCAGGCCATAATGCAAAAGAGCATCTAACTCCATCAACAAGTGCAGTTGTACCTCTTATTGCATCTCTTGCTTGTTCTACGGTTGTAATTGATCCACATTTAGGTTTTCTCATATGATGTGCAGCAATTACAGTCGCTCCTGTTTCAGTTGCCAAACTTGCAAGCAATCCTGTTGAATACCACCCAAGTTCTGGATCTGAATTTATATCAGCATGAACAAACGATACTAATGGATCAAAAATAATCAGTTTTAAATTTTCAATTGCATTTAATTGTTCGCTAATACCTTCAAATTTTTCTGAAGTTTCAGGACATTTACCACGCGTATTGGTTTTTATTATAGAAAATGGTCCTCCTGTGTTTGGCATAGGTACAATAAATACACGATCCTGGTACTTTGCTCTATTACCTTCAGGATCAAGACGTTCTAAGCGACGATGTATCTCATCTGCATCATCTTCTGCTGAAAAAATTACCACTGATCCGTGCTCTTTTACAAGCGAACCAAAACCACAGATCTGATCTGTATCACTTGCAACTTTGAGAGCTAAATCAAGTAGTAGCATTCCTTTGCCTGTATCTCCCATAGCAGCTACTATTGAAGTAACGCCTAAAGGAAATAACCCTTCAACTAGGAACTTTTGTGTTGGTACTTCACCTAAATAACGGCTGAGATTCCAATCTAAAATATTGAGTTTATCATTTTTCTTTAACCTCCTTTCAATAAACTCAGAAGCTCTTATTCCTTCTAACACACAATCAGCAGCATCCCAGCCTTTTGTTTTATTTTGTGGAATATTAAGAATAACAAGTGATTCAACTCCGATCTCTAAAAGCTTTTTTTCAGCATTTTTTGCGTATTTATTACCTGCTTCATCATTATCTGGCCATATAATAATATGTTTACCCTTTAGGGGCGACCAGTCTGTTTTATCAACATCTGCGTTTGCTCCAGACATTGTTGTTGTAGCTACAATTCCTTGTTCTATCAGCGCTTCTGCACATTTTTCTCCTTCAACCAGAATAACTTTATCAGACTTTAAGATTTCTGGAATGTTGTAGAGTGGCCTTATCTCTGGTGCTGCAAACTTAGATTGTTTGACATCAAAAGGCTTGTATACTTTTTTCTTTCCAGGAGGATCAGAACGGTAAACTTTTACAATGACCTGGCCATTTTCATCATAATAATTCCAACTGTGGGTAATAAATTTCTCGAAGTCTTCATCAACATATTGTTTCTCTCTGTATTTTTTATTATTTCCGAGCCATTCACTTATTGAAGCTATTACCTCAGGAAACTCTGTCCTTGCATTCTTTCTATGCACAGCTGCCCAAAGGTCGATAATGTCACCACCTTCTCCAGTTGCAAAATCATTCCATAACCCAGCTCTACTGCCACTTAATTCTACTACCAGACTTTTTCCTTTGTTACCATGCACATCACCTACGTAAAACTTATCACCACGAAAAATTCCTCTTGGTAAAAGGTAAAAAAGGCAAGATCTTATGTTAAGCAATAGTTCTGCTTTATCATTTAAAGATTTAGAGTCGATATTCATAATAAAACCACAAACAACCTTATATAAGAGTTATTCAAGTTTTGAAGGCTAATGTTTACATCGACATTATTTTAAATGCTACCGCAATTATTCTCAAAAAAAAGCAAGCGAATATCAATAGGTTAAAAATCGTACCGCAATTATTTAAATTTCTCTGAACCTGCAATTAACCGTCCATAAAGGTCATCCTTGACAGTTAGTTATTCAAGGAGCTTCAATGAAATCAAAGAATTCTTACTCAGGAATTGATCCCATAATTGTCAAGTACGTTAGACATTACGCAAAATGTATAAAGAACTTAAAGTGTTTTGCGCATGAAAGTCTTGAAGATATTGAGCAAGAACTTTTCTGTATGATTTGGCCTGCTATTGAGAAATATGACGAAAGTAGAAGCTCTTTTTCTACCTTTGTATGTCAACTTGTTAAGTGTAGAGCTATTAATTTAATCAATAAGCAACTCTGTAAAAAACGTGGTGGCAGACAAGGTATATTCTATGTTGATCCTGATGATCTACATGAAGTAGTTGATGATAGATGTCGTTTTATCACTGAAATCACAACTCGTATTGATGTGAACGATGTTATCTCAACACTACCCCAAGAATGGCAAGTACTATGCAGACAACTGGAATTTTTCAGTGTTCCAGAAATAGCTGAAATAAATGGAATACCACGCACAACAGTTTATAACACTTTGCAACGAATAAGACGGCACATAAAAAATTTTTTTTAGCAAATCAAACAACAAGTAACAGTTCTAGTATAACTCTTATAGGAGGGCCGCGATATATGACTTTAAAAATAATAAACAGCAAAGAAAGGGTAAAAATAGTAACAGGTGTAAAGGTAGTAATCTTTGGACCTTATGGAATCGGCAAAACCAGTCTGCTTAAAACTTTGAATGAACCAACACTTTGTCTTGATTTTGAAGCAGGACTTTTAGCTGTACAAGACTGGAAAGGGGATTCTATCAATATGCGCACTTGGAATGAGGCCAGAGATATTGCTTGTCTTATTGGTGGGCCAAACCCTGCACTAAAATCTGATCAAGCATACAGCCAAAGACACCATGAACATGTATCTGGCAAGTATAAAGATCTTCTTTCTGAAGTTTCTAAATACCGATGCATCTTTGTAGATAGTATAACTGTTGCTTCACGTTTATGTCTATTATGGGCAAAAATGCAACCTGAAGCTTTTTCTGAAAGAAGTGGAAAGCAAGACATGAGAGCTGCTTACGGAATGCTTGCTCAAGAAATGATGGCTTGGCTCAATCAATTTCAACACATCAGAGATAAAGACATCATCATAGTTGGCACACTAGGTCAATATCTCGATGACTGTAATCGTTCAACCTGGCTACCTCAATGTGAAGGGGCTAAAACTGCTAGTGAAATTCCAGGTATTGTTGATGAAGTAATCAGTATGGTTGGAATCAAGAAAGATGATGGTACAGAGAAACGTTCATTTGTCTGTCAGACTATTAACTCTTGGGGATATCCCGCTAAAGATCGCAGTGGCTGCCTGAATATGGTTGAAGAACCGCATTTAGGTAAATTACTTGCGAAAATTAAAGCCAAAACCTTGGCTTCTATTATTTAATTAAAAATTGGAGAAATTATTATGGAACAAAGCTTTTTCAATATCGGTCAAAAAATTCCCTTTTTCAGTGTGAAAGAATACTTGAATGATCAATCGCCAATACCAGAAGATATAATTTCCCCTAGAATTCTAACTAAAAGAGGTTTGTTAGTACTAGGTGGCCCACCTAAAATTGGCAAGAGTGACTTTTTGATCTCTTGGCTTGTCCACATGGCTGCTGGTAGATCATTTCTTGGCATGACACCAAGTAGACCTTTGAAAATTTTCTACATGCAAACTGAAATTGAATATGAATATATGAAAGAACGTTTGCAACAACTTCAACTTGATGAGGAGCTTTTGGATATAGCTGCTAACAACTTAATCATTACGCCAAAGGTGCACTTATCATTTAATCATGATGAAATAAGTGAAATGAAGGAAATTGTGAATGAACGCTTTAAACCTGATGTTTTGGCCATAGATCCATTACGTAACATCTTTAGCAGTGAATATGGAAATGAAAATGACAATAGTGCTATGCTGTTTTTTCTGCAAAAGACTCTTGAAAAGCTACGCAGTGCTGTCAATCCAGATGCTTGTATTGTACTTACTCATCATACAAAAAAATTATCAAAAAAGATGCTCGAAGAAGATCCATTTCAGGGTTTAAGCGGTGCTGGTTCTTTGAGGGGATTTTATAGTACTGGCATGGTGATGTTTTCTCATGATGAAGAAAGTACTGTACGTCAGATAGTATTTGAACTGCGTAATGGTGAACGTGTGGCAAGCAAGCTTGTCGATAAGATAAATGGCCGTTGGGAGCTTGTAGACCAATGGAGCAGCTGATTCTTTTTTTTTACTTAATTTATGGGGAACAATATGCTAACAGATTTTTTAACTGATTTTAATACTGCTAAACCAAGAAGTAGTTTAATACCAGCGGGTACCATAGTAAAAGTATTGGTTAAAATTTGTCCTGGAGGCCATGAACCAAATGGCTTACTCACGAAAAGTAAAAATACTGGCAGCATTTACTTAAATCTCGAATTTACTGTGGTAGAAGGACCATACTCAAAACGTAAGATCTATCAAATCTTTGGTATTCAAGGGAGTAAACTCAACGAAAATGGAGAAGATGTCTGGGGAGAAATAGGTCGTTCGATGATTAGGAGTATTTTGGAGTCAGCTCGCAATATCTATCCTCATGATGATCGAGAAGAAGCAAATCTTGCCCGTAAAATTAAATCCATTTCAGAACTAAATGGCCTGGAATGTTTAGTTAAGATTGGCACGGAAACTAGTGGATATGGTGAAAAAAATAAGATCATCTCAGTGATTACTCCAGAATATGGTAGTTACGCGAGTTTTATGAAGGCAACAGTTAATTGGAATTAAAAAATTGAAAAGTAAAAAAATAGTAAAAAAGTAAATATGGGGGATATATGGATTTTTGGAGTATTACAGAAAACTTTTTGTGGAAAGATTCTGAAGATGTTTTAGGAATTAGATCACTGCTACTTCATAATATTAAAGCATGCATTTCTCATCTTTTTCCTAATGGAAAATTCTATAAAAAGAAGTTTTGTATTGCTGATCTACAAAAGGACCAAATCGTAGTCGACATGAAGGCAGGAAATTGGTCTAGCCTAGTTACCGGTAAAAGTGGAGATATCATCAGTCTTTGGGCATTTGTTACTGGTAAAACTAAACTTTTTGACGTTATTGGCTTAATATCAAAATGGCTCAATGCTGAAAGATTCATTTACCGTGATGAAAACGGCAAAGACATTATTTATGTCTATCTTTATAATGATAACAGTTATTATGCTTGGAATACTAAAACACGCAGTAGTGATTCAAAGCCACTTTTCAACATTCCTGAAATCATAAAATCAGACAGAGTAGTTATAGTAAAAGGCGAAAAATGTGCTGAAAAATTAACAAATCATGGTATCACAGCAACAACAGTGATGTTTGACTCAATTGATCAGACAGACTTTTCACCTCTTAATGGAAAGCAGATCATCATTTGGCCAGACAATAATGAAGTAGGTAAGCAGTATGCTGAAAAAATAGCTAATAAGCTGAGTAACCTAAAGTGCTCTATTCTAAACATTCCAGAAGGTAAAAAGAGTGGATGGAGTGCTCTTGATTCTATTGTAGAAGAAATAGATATAAACCAGCTGTTAATATCAGCCAATCCAGTAGTTAAAGAAAACATCTCAGCTTTTTCTGTAAAGCAGTATTTAAACGATAAGTCACCAATACCAAAAGATATAATTTCCCCAAGAATCTTAATACCAGGTGGATTATTAGTACTTGGTGGTACTCCTAAAGTGGGAAAACTGATTTTTTGATTTCTTGGCTTGCTAATATGTCAGCAGGTATTCCATTTTTTGATATGGTACCAGCAAAACCTCTAAAAATCTTTTATCTACAAACTGATGTTGGCTATCACTATATGCGTGAGAGACTACAACAACTTAAGATTGACAGCAAACTTTTGAACTTAGTTGCCAATAACTTTGCTATTACATCTGATACTAATTTACTACTTGACGAGAGTAAAGTTTATAATACCGTAAAACAATTTTTCAACCCAGCAGAGGTAGATGTTATCGTTATTGACTCTTTACGCAATGTCTTTAACTATAAAAATGAAAATGACAACAATGTTATGTATTCCTTTTTGCAGGAAAAAGTCGAAAAGTTACGTTCTACAATTAATCCAAGTGCAGGAGTTATCTTAACTCACAATGTTAATAAAAAGCTTCCTAAGGAAAATCCTTTTCAAAGTTTAAGTGGTGCGAGCAGTTTAAGAAATGTTTATACTTCTGGTATGCTCATGCTAAAACCAATCGAAGAGGAAAATATTCGCCAGTTGATGTTTGAGTCAAAAAATGGTCAGTCCTTGCCGACAAGGTTTATCAGTAAGGTTAATGGCAGTTGGTATTCACAAGTTTGCGGTATTTAGTATGCAAAAGAATAGGGTTTCAAAAAGCTTTGTCGTTGTAGGAAGGCTAAAGCTCATAGAGAATAAAAATATGCCATCAAATCTGAGGTAACTGTGGAAATGAAAATTAGAAAAGGAAATACAAGAGGTGAAGCAGAAATTTACTTTTTCAACACAAGAGTAAAGGGGTTAAGACGATAACCGTGTTCTTTACAAGTTAATTCTGGCCAACCAATGGTTTGAATAACATCATCACGTTTAATGCTTAATCCCAATTGATTGGCTAGTTTTTCTTTTATCGTTCTTTGCATTTTATTCAGAGGATATCTTATTTGTTGTTCTAAATCTGTGATTTCTGAATGAAAAGTTAAACGGTCTGCTATTTTTTCAATGCTAAGGGGTATATGTTTCTCTAACGGTACATCATTTTCAAAATCATTAAGGAATTGTTTGAATAAAACACGAAAAATACTAACACACAACGTAGCTCGTTTATTTACTACTTCAATGTCATTAATGTAAACTACACCATGCGAAAACTTTAGTTGTAGAATCTTTTTTGGTAATTTAGGTTTAACTTCCTTTAGTGAAATAATGGGAAATATTTGCGTAGAAACATTAGCAATTAATTCTGGTATAGCTGCTTCACAAAGTATTTCATTTAAAGTTTTATGCTCACAAAAAAGATCAGACATTTTTACAATAGGTAAAACTAGTGGCAAGTTTGGTATATTTTCTCTTACCGTAATTAGGATAGTGGGCTGAATTCTCAGTTTATCTACGGTTAAATGTACTGCATCAGTGCAAAGGTCAAGAATAATTACACTTACTATACTACTTTGGCTGCTTATGTGGTAAACTCCTTCTGCTGCTCTTCGCCAGATTAATCTTGAGCCGCTTAATAAATCCTCGAACCAACTTGCAATTTTTTCTAAGTTAAGATTGGTTGATAGTAGGTGAAATCGTTGTTTTTGATGTGTATTTGGTAAAATGTAGCGACAACAATCTTCACAAATCATGTCATCACACTCTTCATCAAAATCTCGACTAATAGGAATTTCATTATTACAATCTGGGTAGAATACATTAGGCCAATCTAGATGGTCTTCTATGCGGGAACAAATAATAAAATCAACTTCTTTTAGCTTAATAAAGCTGAGGTCAGACAACCACAATGCAGTTTCTAAATAAGCTTTACTAAGATCAATCCAAGAGTCATGAGATCTCAGAATATCTGCAACAGCTTGCTTTTGGGAGGATTGTAAGTCCATAGGTTTCTTTCATTAATGATTTAAAATCTTCACGCTCTTTTTTATTAAGTATGTGCTCTGAGTAATAAATAATAGTATAATGTTCATTTCTTTTAAAGAACAGAGTTACTTTCTTCTCTTGGAATACAATACGAATAGATTCAACAAGTGAATTGTCTTGCTCAATTGTTAGTTTTAGCATTTGTAATTCCCTAGCAATTGAGTTAACTGGATTAGTAACTACAACTAAGTACGTGTCTTTTTTCAGCTGAGTTGAACGAAATTTTACCTCAAATAGACAAATATTAGGATCAGTACCTTCTATGGAAGATTTCAAGAATGTTGCAACAAGAAGTGTACAATTCTGGTCTTTCATGTCGATAAATAAGCATTCACATTCAAAATAATTACTTACGATACTATTTGCTATTTTTAGGCTTTCATTAAAATTCTTAGCACACAGATTTACTTGATTACCATGAAGTGAAAAATCTAGAATAATCCAACTTGGTCTATATCCATGGATAATACGATTTGAATTGAAGAGTAGGTCCTTATCGCTAGCTCGACGTATAAACACATATATACGATTTTGGTGATAGAAAAACCCTTGTAGTTGAGTTTCAAAGCCATCATCTTTTTCAGCATCGTATTCTTGTAGTAATCGGTGAGTAACTTCTTTTGATATAAAGTTTTTAAATGGAATTTTCATCTGCCTTGGTGAATTTTGTAAAGTAAAAGATGAAAATCCTCTCTTTTGTACTTTATCAAAGTGGTAAACACATTTGATTAATTCTGGGTCACTATGAAATAAAACAAAAATTAAGGATTTTTTATCATGTTTGTTATTTTTACATAAAAAGTTTGTGATCAACTCTTCAGTCAAAATAGACCTTGCTACTTCAACAACAGCAGACTCAAGTTTAGAATGGTTGAAGTGGCTAAGTAGATAATAGCTGAACAAAGAGTCTGAGCAACCTATAAGCATTTTGCGTTGTTCTTGAACTGAAATATCATCATGTTTATGAAATTCAAACAATTGGCCATTTTGCTTATGTGTAAAGGAATACTGAAAAATAACATTTAGTTGTTTACCTGAAAGAGAATAAAGCCAATTTTTACGTATTTCTTCATTTTGAAAGCTAGTCAGCCAATGATCTACTGGCATTTCCAAACTACTCTCCCAGAATTCTCTACTAGGATAAAGATTAACCATATATTATGTGTAATATAATACGCTACATTTAACATAATTCAAAAACTAGTCAACGGTAAAAATTATAACAAAGATTTAAGAAAACAAATTGATAAAAATATTTTTCTTTCACTTAAACATACAACTATGAAAAATGTATATATTAAGTAATAGGTCTGCGTAAAAAGGGAAATGTCAATTCTTACACAATCAGGTCGAGCAGCAATAGCAGCAAGCATAAAAGAGCAGCCGATACATCTTGCCTGGGGCAGTGGTGATGCAAACTCTGGAAGTAGCCATCAGGTCGAAAAAGTTTTTGTTGAGGATGAAATAGCTCTAGATCACCACACTATTAAAGATGTAAGGGTTTTTACAGGACAAACAGTGTATCAGTCAAGTGTTGACTATACAGTTGATAGCAGTAGTGGTGTAATAAAACTTACGGAAAATAGCTCTATCACGGCAAATAGTGCAGTTACTGTAGAATATACTCAAAGCACACCACCTGAATCTATAAATTCTATAAAGCTCTTGAATGAACTTGGCAGACGTACTGCAGATGAGGTTCTCTTCTGCACAGGTGATGAGAATGGAGAACTTGTAACTCCTTCTGGAAGGTTTAGGTCCTCAAATGTACCAACCAATAATTTGTACCTTAAATTTACTTTCGATTTCACGGATGCAGCAAATCAAGTGATAAGGGAACTAGGAGTTATGGTTGGTACAAGGGTAAAAGAAACATTGCCTCCTGGACAAAGGTATTTTGAACCACAAGATATAGAAGACCATGGGATTTTATTGGTTTTGGAACATACAGTACCATTAATCAGGACTTCTGCTACAAGAGAGACTTTTTCCTTCGTTGTAACGTTTTAGAAAAAAATGACACTTAAAAATTATTATAATCGCTTTAATCCTGACAAAGAATACGAAAAAAGCTTGTTTCTAGCAGGAAGAGGTCTACAGTCAGCAGAATTAAACGAGACGCAAGAATATGCTCTCTCTAAGCTTAAAGGCATAGGCGATGCAATATTTCGTGATGGTGATGTTATAACAGGAAGCAATTGTATTATAGATAGAGAAACTGGTAAAGTTACGCTTGAATCAGGAAAAATCTATCTTCGTGGAGCAGTTAGAAAAGTCGAAAAAGAAGAATTTATTATTCCACTGAGTACTATAGTTCGCATAGGTGTTTATTATCTAGAATCTACCATTACAGAACTTGAGGACGAAAATCTTCGTGATCCTGCTGTTGGTACAAGAAACTATCAGGAAGTAGGAGCTGCAAGGCTTAAAGTTTCCACCATTTGGGGTTATCAATCTGAAGGTGTTTCTTCCCCTTTTTCTGTAAATGGAGAATTTTATCCAATTTATAACATTGAAAATGGAGTATTAATAGAACATTCACCGCCACCACAAGCAAATATAGTAACTACTGCTCTTGCTCGTTATGACAAAGAAGCAAATGGTTCCTACGTCGTAAATGGTCTTGAAGTAATGTTCCTGCAAAAGGAAGAGGGAGAAGGAGGAAAAAAAATATTTGTGATTAATGAGGGCAAAGCTCATGTTGATGGCTATGAAATTGAGTTACCTCACAGTATTCGTGTTTCTTTTGATGAAGATCCAGACATAAAAGCAGTTGAATCAGAACCACATACTTTTCAGCCAAATAGCCAAAGAGTAATGGAACTTAAAGTTAATGATTTTCCAATAAGTGAAATCAAAAAAGTAGATATAACCGTTCAAAAAACCATTACCATTACTCATGGTTCATATTCAGGAGCTGTTGATCCAATACCTGACTCTGCAGTACTTGAGATTATTCAAGTTAAACAAGGCAATGTTATTTATGAAAATAGTATAGATTACAAATTAAACGCAGGAAACGTTGATTGGTCATTACCAGGTAAAGAACCAGCTCCTGGAAGTAGTTATCAAATAACTTACCGCTGTCGTACTCATGTAAGTCCTGAAGATATAAGTGAACAGGGATGCAAAGTAAAAGGAGCAGTTGATAACAGCTTGGTTTTGATTGATTACACCTGGAAAATGCCCCGCTATGATTTAATTACTATCGATAGCAAAGGGGTGGTAAGAAGAATAAAAGGAATTTCCCACTCTTGGAGACCATCGATGCCAAAAGCGCCTAGCGGACAACTTTTGCTCTGCTACATTCATCAGACGTGGAAAAAAGGCGAAGGGGTAAAAATAGTGAATAATGCTATTCATGCTGTACCGATGAATGAGCTTGAAGCAATGAAAAAAGGAATAAATGATCTTTATGCTCTTGTTGCACAGGAACGTCTACGCAGTGATGCAAATTCAAGAGAACCTACCACCAAAAAAGGAGTATTTGTTGACCCATTCTTTGATGATGATATGCGTGATCAAGGAATTTCGCAGTTTGCAGCAATAGTAAATAGAGAGCTAGTTCTGCCAATAGATGTAGAAGTTGCAGATATTGAAAAAGGTGGGGAAAGATATCTTTTGCCATATGAACTTGAACCGGTACTGGAGCAGCTTTTACAGACTAAAGGAGAAAAGATCAATCCATATCAAGCTTTTGATCCAGTCCCGGCACAAATTACTCTAAATAAAAACATTGATCACTGGACGGAGGTAAAAACAAATTGGAAAAGTCCAGTAACCAGAGTATTTAATGCTAAAGAAACGACAGAGCTGCTGTCAAGTACTTCATACGAAACTGAATTTATGAGAGAAGCAGTACAGAATTTTGAAATTGAAGGTTTTGAGCCAGATGAAAAGCTTAAGGAAATAAAATTTGATGGCATTTCTATTATACCTATGGCATAGAGGAAAAAAAAGTGGAAAAAAGAGCTAACAACCAGGGAAAATTAAAGGGAAAGGTGAAAGTACCAGCAAACATTCCAGCAGGTACTAAATTAGTACAGTTTTATGGGGATAAAGGAAGCTATGGAGAGGCAACTTATACTGGTAAAAAAACTATTACCATAGAGGAAAGAAGAAGAGTGATCGCAGCAAGAAGAGTTGATCCATTAGCGCAAACATTTACTTTAAATGAGAGCAGACACATAGGAGGTCTAGAGTTATGGTTTGTAAATAACGG
Source organism: Wolbachia endosymbiont (group A) of Clivina fossor (assembly GCF_964026865.1). Lineage (NCBI taxonomy): Bacteria > Pseudomonadati > Pseudomonadota > Alphaproteobacteria > Rickettsiales > Anaplasmataceae > Wolbachia > Wolbachia endosymbiont (group A) of Clivina fossor. Next base: position 1,597,249 of record NZ_OZ034707.1, read on the forward strand.
CAAAAAACGTGTTGCTGTGCAGATTAGAGAAACAGCAGTGGGAATGCCCTCGCAGACTGTCATTGCTGAAAGTTATATTGAGCCAAAAGATATAAAGATAGATGGCACAGCAACACGTATAACTTGGTCACCAGTGTTTTGCCATGCAGGAGAGGAGTATGCAATAGTACTGCTTACTGATGATCCTGGTACTGCAGTAAAGATAGCAGAACTTGGCAAATATGATGCAGTAAATAGCCGTTGGGTAACAAGCCAGCCATATCAAGTAGGAGTATTACTGTCATCAAGCAATGCAAGCACCTGGACTCCACATCAAAATTTAGATTTAACGTTTCGACTACTAGCTGCAAAATTTAGTGAAGTTTCTCATGTTGTTGATCTGGGCAAAGTTACTGTAAATAATGTATCAGATTTAATTGTTTTGACGAACGTCGAAAAAGTAGCATTTGATACCAATGTAGAATTTATTCTGACAGATGAAGAAGGAAAAGAAAATTTTCTATCTGATAACTTGCCGCTCGCGCTGCGTGAAAGACTATCTGGAGAGTTAACAGTAAAGGCAAATTTAAAAGGGTCAAAAGAAAAAAGTCCAGTGCTATATCCTGGGTTACAGCTAGTTATGGGTAATATAGGGGAAAAAGGAGATTATGTAACTAGGAGCATTACAGCAGGAGCTAACACTAAGATTACCATAACATATGATGCGCTGATACCTGGCACTGCAGATGTTAAAGCGTATGTGCAAAAAAATGTGGATTGGCAATTAGTAAATTTAACATCAGGAAAACCAATTGGAGAAAATTGGGTAGAGAGAGTCCACATACTGACAAACTTTAATGGCAATGAAACAAGGGTAAAATTGGTTTTAAGTGGTACGGTTATCTATCGGCCAAGGGTAAAAAACTTGCGGATTGTTATAACATAAGAAAAATGCCAAATGATAAAACAAGGCGTGGATATCCTTTACCGCATCCAGAAAATATTGCTGTGCAGGATGTTGTTCGTATCCGTACCACAATTGAGAAAATAGATGAAGATATTACCGAAAGAGAAGATGAGCATAATCAACTTAAGAGTAATTTTGAGCGGTTTAATTTTGAGACTTTTTTAAATTTTTGGAAATGAAAGAAGCAATATACCAAAGGATAAAGGATTTAGCAGCAAACAGCACACCTGATCAATTGGCATATCTTGCAAAATCGCTGGAATTGATAGCAGATAAAAAAGCTATTTCCAACGTTGTACAAATGACCACAATAAAAGAAATAATTGATGCACTACAAAAAAGACTTAAGGATTTAGCAGAAAACAGTACACCAGATCAATTAGCATATCTTGCTAAAGCATTGGAATCAATAGTCGACAAAAGTGCAGTTTCTGAAATTGTACAGATGACAGATGGTAAGCTAAAAGAACTTCTTGATAGTGCAAAAAAACACTTAACTGATCTGGATAATAAAAAAGCTAGTTCTTTAGCAGTGATCTCTGAATCAGAGAAGCAGTTATTAAAGAGAATTGATGAAAAAGGAACAACAAATTTGTCGCTACTTGATACGAGAAAGAATGCCAATATTGCAGCAATAAATAGCATTAGTAATAGTCATAAAGATGGTCTTAAAGGTTTAGTAGAAGATTTTCGTGCTGTTAATAATGTACCATCTGGCTCATCAATTATTGGGGAAATAGAAACTCGTGATAACCAATTAAAAACATCCCTGATAAATGAGGTAAAAACTCGGGATGAACAGTTAAAAGTGTCTCTTATAAATGAAATAAGAAAGCGCAACATGGTTGAACCAGGGTCATTACCTTTCTTATTTGGTGTACTTGGCAGAAAAAATAATTATTTTGGCCACGGAACTTTTACGACAGAGCTTGGAAAGTGGAGTAGTGATATAACAAAAACTGACTATATGTTACAACTACTAGCAGGTAGCCATACGTACAATACAGATTACGTTAGTTTTTATCGGCCAAGACAACTAAGTTTTATAGAGGGAAGTAAAGGAACATTTATTTACGGAGAGTTATGCATAAAAAGTTTTTCGGGTAGTTATGATGAGATATACTATTACCCATATGCTGCACTTGGAGTAGTATTTATAAAAAATACAACGAATGTGAACATAAATAAAACAATAGAATTTGTTGGATCATCATATTCTAGTACGGAGTATGGGGGTGCAGGACTATTTGTGGGAACACCAGATAATACCAATTCTAATAAATCAAGTATTTCAAGAATAATATGGAAAAATGTTTACCAATACACGAGTTCTGATAGCAAGTTAGCTGGATCTGGTAATGTGGAAATTCCAGCAGGAAAAACAGTTGCAACATTACTTTACACATCATCTTACCTATGTTCCAGAACACAAGTCAGTCAAGGTATGCTTGCATCAAATTATGTATACAACTATGGTCAATTTATTCAGTGGGGAATATATAACATACGTAGCAATTTTCTAACCACGGGGCTTGAGATAGATGTAGAGAGAACGCTAAGGGCTTGGCAATGTCCAGGATTATCTAACACGCATGAGATTTGGAGGTAACAAACAATGTCTATCTACATTAGATTTGAAAATGATAAACAAGTAGAAACAACAATACTTGAAAGCAAGCCAAAAGGTAAAAATTGGTATGAAGCGCCAAAAGATTTTGATTGGCAAAAAAGTTATTGTTTAACAGAAGGAGGAGAAATTGCTCAGCGTACTAAAGAAGATATACAAAAGGAGTTACTGGATAATGCGAAGCTTTGTACATTTGATAGTATGCGTTTCTATTATGATAATCATACTCACCAATATGCAGGTCATTCTCACCAAAAAGCTAAATCTTATGAGATTCAAGCGAAAGCCGCAAAAAGCATTCTAGCAGCACCAGAATCTATAGATGAAAAGGATAAAGAAATTATAGAACCTTTAGCAAAAGTCCGTGGTATTACGGTTATTGAAATGGCAAGAATAATTGAGGAAAAAGTGAAAAAAGCAGTAAAAGAAATAATGAAATGTGAAGAGCTTGAAGATTTAGCCAAGAGAAAGATTGAAGAAGCCAAGAGTGAAAATGAGCTACAGACTTTGCTCGATGATTTCAGGAAAAAAATACAAAGAAATGGCTGAAGAATTTTTACACGGAGTAAATGTTATTGAGGTAACCTCAGGGTCAAGAACAGTACGCACAGCTAAATCATCAGTGATAGGTGTAATTGGTACTGCACCTGAAGCTGACGAGCAAAAGTTTCCGCTAAATAAACCAGTGTTAATTGCAGGAAGATTAAAAGAGGCTGCGAAGCTTGGTAAAACAGGTACCCTTCCACAAGCAGTAAGCTCTATCTTTACACAAGTTGGTGCAACAGTAGTAGTAATTCGAGTTAAAGAAAGTGAAAACAGTGATCCAAAATTAAAAGAAGAAGAGACGCTGAAGAATATAATTGGCGGTGTTGATAAAGAAACCGGAGAATATCAGGGAATTGAGGCATTCCTCAGCAGTGAAAGTATAGTTCATGTTGCCCCAAGAATATTAATTGCACCTCAATTTACTCACCAACTACCAGAAGATGCAGTGGTTGCAGCATTAATTTCCGTAGCAGAAAAGCTGAGAAGCATAATAGTAGCAGATGGGCCAAATACCAATGATGAAGAAGCAATCAAGTGGAGAAAAAGTGTAGGCAGCTCAAGAATTTACGTAGTTGATCCATGGGTTAAGGTATTTATTGAAGGAAAAGAAGAAATCTTGCCAGCAAGCCCATTTGTAGCTGGTTTAATAGCAAAAGTAGATAGCGAACAAGGATTTTGGCATTCACCTTCAAATAAAGAGATAAATGGTATTGTTGGCACAAGCAGACCTATTGATTTTACGCTCGGTAATACAAATTGTAGAGCAAACCACTTAAATGAAAATGAAGTAACAACGATAATTCATCAAAATGGCTATAGGCTTTGGGGAAATAGGACATGTTCAAATGATTCGAAATGGGCTTTTTTATCAGTGAGAAGAACTGCAGATTTAATCAACGATAGTTTACTTAGAGCTCATCTATGGGCAGTTGATCGCAATATTACCAAAACTTACATAGATGATGTAATTGAGGGGGTGAATTCTTATCTTGCAAATTTGAAAGCTCAGGGAGCGATTATCAGCGGAAAATGTTATGCAACTTCAGAATTAAACACACCAGCAAACATCGCAAGCGGAAAAGTATATTTTGACTTTGAGTTTACACCACCATATCCGGCTGAGCAAATAACATTCAAATCTCATCTCGTAAATAATAGTGTAATAAGTTAGGAGAAAGCAAAGTGTTACCGAAAATACTGAGAAATTTTAACGTATTTGTTGATGGTCGTGGTTATGCAGGAAAAATAGATGAAATTACGCTACCAAAACTTACCATAAAAACAGAGGAGTATCGTGCTGGTGGTATGGATATTCCAATAAATATTGATATGGGCATGGAGAAACTTGAAGCAGACTTTACTTTCGCTGAGTATGATTCAGAACTATTTAGACTTTTTGGCTTGATAGATGGAAACTCAGTATCTTTAACGCTCCGTGGAGGAATGCAAGGTAGTGGTAGCAATGAGGTTGAAGGAGTAATTATCAACCTTAGAGGCATATTCAAAGAATTTGATTTTGGTAGCTGGAAACCTGCTGAAAAAGCCACTCTAAAATGCACTGTAGCTGCTCATTATTATAAATTTACGATAGGTGGCAATGAGCTGATAGAGATCGATGCTGAAAATATGATAAGAAAGATAAATGGTGTTGATCAAATGGCCTTGCTGCAAACGGTTTTAGGTATTTAGGTTTAGTTTTAAAAAGATTTTAGAATTTTATTTTTTAGGAGAAAGTATGACAACAGTAAAACTTGATAATCCAATAACAGTTGATGGAATTTCTGTCTCAGAACTTACTGTTAGACGTCCAAAAGTTAGAGACTATCTTGCAATTGAACGCTTAAATGGTAGTGACCTTAGTAAAGAAGTAACTTTGACTGCCAATTTGACATCAGTTGCAAAAGAAGCAATTGAAGAGTTAGATATTGCTGATTATGTGAAAATTCAAGAGGTATTAAAGGATTTTTTTTCACCGATTATCCAAAAAACTTGAGATTAGAAATACTAGTGCTTGGCTCTATCATAGGTGGTGGAGTTGAGCACATTCTTGATATGGAGATTAGTGAGTTTATTTTATGGAGCAAATTAGCTAGGGAGTTCAAATGTCAGTATTATCGATAAAAATAGGTGCGGTACTTGATGGCAGTTTTAATACTGTAATAAAGGGAAGCAGTAGTCAACTTACCCGTCTTGGTGAGAATATAAGAAAGCTTGATTCATCTTTAAAATCAGTATCAAAGTTTAAGCAGTTGGGTAGTGATGTTTTAACTAGCAGAAGGTCATGGAAAGGTTTTGAGGATCAGGTAAAATCTTTAGCTAAACAAATGAAAGCAATAGAGAAACCAAGCAAAACTTTAAAAGCTGAGTTTGATAAAGCTAAGTTTTCTGCAACAAAAGCAAAAGAAGCATATTTGAAAAAGAGAGATGCTTTGCATTCATTTAATGAAGAAGTAAGAAAAAGTGGAAGAAATATTAAGTCATTAGTAAGTGATCAATATAAACTTGGTTCTTCTATTGAAGTGCTAAAAGGTAAGTATGGTAAGCTTGGGTCTGCAATACGTAGTCACCAAAGTTTTTTAGCAAGTAAAGCACATTTTAAGTCACAAATTATAGAGACTATTGGGCTAGGTCTTTCGCTTGCAGCTCCAGTTAAAGTTGCGATTGATTTTGAATCGGCTATGGCTGATGTTAAGAAGGTAGTAAAGTTTGATAATAAAAAAGATGAAGTAACTAAATTTGCTGAAGGGTTAAAGGAAATGTCAAGAACAATACCATTATCAGCCGCAGAATTAGCACAAATAGCTGCAAGCGGTGGTCAACTTGGTATCAAGAAAGAAGATCTTTTTAAGTTTACAGAAACAGTAGCAAAAATGTCTACAGCATTTGATATGTCTGCAGAGCAAGCAGGTGATTCCATAGCTAAACTTTCTAACGTTTATGGAATTGATGTTAGTGAAATGGAGCATGTTGGTAATGTAATCAACCACTTATCAGATAACACTGCTGCTAAAGCAAAAGATATGGTTGAAGCTCTAGCAATAGTTGGTGGTACTGCAAAGCAGTTTGGATTAAAGTTTGAACAAACAAGCAGCTTAGTAAATGCTTTTATTAGTTTAGGTAAACAACCAGCAAAAGCTGCAACTGCTATAAATGCACTGCTTAGCAAACTTCAAACTGCTGAAGGTCAAGGAAAAGAATTCAAAGCAGCACTAGAAGAAATGGGCATAACCGCGGAAGAAATGGTACAAAGGATCAGTGAAAGCGGAGAAGAAGCACTACTTCACTTTTTTCAAACTCTAAAGAAAATGGATAATCAGGAACGTTCTACAATCCTGATGAAACTTTTCGGTCAGGAATATCAAGATGATATTGCATTATTAGCTGGAAGTTTTAATAAGTATGAGGATGCAATAAAGTTACTGGCTAATACAGAAAAGTACGGAAGCTCTCTGCAAGAAGAATTCAAAAATCGTGCAGACACTACAGCTAATAAATTACAATTACTTAAAAATGCAATAGTTGAAGCTGGCATGAATCTAGGGTCAGTAATGTTACCTACCTTGAATTATGTAGCTGGAAGTTTGAAAACAATAACAGAGCATATAGCTTCTTTTGCAGAAAAATATCCAACTTTAACCACGACGATCATGGGTACTGTAGCAGCTTTGATAAGTTTAAAAATTGCAGCAGTAGGACTAGGATACGGATTTACATTGCTAGGAAGTACGATTTTTGGTCTGAAAGCAAACCTACTTGGAGTATTTTCATTTTTATCAGCTACAGTTTTTCCTGCAGTAGTAACAGGACTAAGAGCAATAACGCTTGCTGTAATGAGTAATCCTATAGGGCTTTTAATTGCTGGACTTGTTACTGGCGCAGCTCTTGTTATCACTAACTGGCAAAAGGTGAAAGACTTTTTCTCTAGCTTTTGGAAATCGATAATAAAACCCATAGAAGAAGCTTTTTCATGGATAGGGGAAAGTGTATTTGGAAAAGTATTAGGGAATAGCCCACTGAAAGAGTTTGAAAAAAGAAAAACTGAAGTAAAAGCAGTACATAGTCCCCTAAAGAGTAATATTCTCAACAGTGGAAATCCTTTGCTAAGTAACAGTATAATTAAAGAATTTTCCAAGAGAAATCAGAATAATTTCAGAATCAAAAGCCTTATTGAGGAGAAAAAGTTTACAGAGAGCGATAATGATAAGATATTTGCAGATTTTGGAAGGAGTAAATTTGAAAATAAAGAACAAAATAAAACTCAGAACATCACTAATAATTACACTATCAGCATTAAAGCAGAGCCAAATCAAGATGTTCGTAGTCTTGCAGATGAAGTAATAAAAAGGATAAGAGAAAAATCACGTGATGTTTTATTTGATACAGTAGAGACGTTTTATTGATCAACTATGTTTTTAAAAATTTTTTATTTGTGTTATCTCTTGGTCCATATAAATTTACTCCGATAAGTTTGAAGTATAGTAAAGAAAATCGTTGGAGTGTAATTGAATGTATCGATAAAATGCCGTCACTACAAAATATTGGTCGAGGAGTGGAAAATGTAGACATAGAAGGAGTTATTTACCTTAATACTCTCAACAGAGTAAATCAATTAAAGAATATGAAAGAAGCTGAAAAACCGCATGTTTTAGTAGATAGTCTAGGTAATATTTTAGGACAATTCGTAATTACTAGGTTAGAAGAAAAGCAGATGTATTTTTTACCTAATGGACTACCAAGAAAAGTTGAATTTAGTTTGAGTTTGAAGAGCTATAGATGACTATATATTACTTAACTAAAGAAGGAGAAATGCTAGATCTGATTTGCTGGAAACATTATGGATTTACCGATGGAATAGTGGAGGAAGTATTGCTTAAAAATCCAGGCCTTGCAGAACATGGAAGTTTTTTACCGGTAGGACTAAAAATTAAATTGCCTGTAACAGAAAAACCTCTACAAAAGTCAAAATTAAAAGTATGGGAATAAATGCAGCCAGATTTTATAATAGATAAATGTGAATCAATTAGAGATAGAGTTATATCATTGCGCCTTACAGATGAATCTGGAACTATAGATGATGTAGTTGAAGTACATGTTGATTATAGGGATGAAAACACAGATGTTCCGAATGAATTAAATATCGCTCTAGGTTACAGAGAAACTGGAGTCTTACCAATGGGCATATATACAGTCAACGAAGTTACAATACAAAGTCCACCTAAGACTCTACTAATCAAAGCTCATGCAACAAATTTAAGACTATCATTAAAGGAGAAAGCATCTAAAGAATGGCATCAAATTACTCTAGGTAGCTTGGTTAAGGAAATAGCAGAAAAGCACGGATATGGGTGCAGAGTTGCAGAAGAATTTGAAAATGTGTTGATTCCACATATTAACCAAACAGAAGAAAGTGATATAAGTTTACTAACAAAAATAGCAATAGAACGCGAGGCAATGGCAAAGTTAGCTGGCGGATACATACTTTTTATTCCCAAAGGCAAAGCAAAGTCGGCAACTGGAAAAGCTTTAGGAACAACAGCTATTAGACCTCAAGACACAATAAATTGGAAGGTTCACTTTACCGTGAGTAGGTACAACTCAGTAATTGCAAAATGGCATAGCTATGAAAAAGGTGAAACTATATCAGAAATAGCTGGTTCTGGTAGTCCAAGTTATACTATACAAACGCTTTACTCTAATGTAGAATCAGCATTAAGTGCAGCAAATGCTAAGTTAAAACAATTAAAGCGAAATAATGCAGTATTGGATGTCACTATGCCTGGTAATCCAGAACTATTTGCAGAGGCAAAACTTAGCTTGTTAGGATTTCATCAAGACATAGATGGTGAATGGGTAATCGATAGAGCAGAACATGTGTTAGATAGTTCAGGTTATCGCACTGTGTTATCAGCATCAACGTTAAAGAAAAATCAGTAAAACAAATGTTTAATATTGAAAAAGGTATTGAATATGAATAGAGACTCAAGAAATAAGCTACATTTTTGGTGGTTTATAGTAACAGTAGTATGTGTTATTATTACTTATTGCTATATGAAAGCAAAAGCTACAGATAATTATAAAACAATATTACAAATTGCATCTGAAAATTGTAACTTAGAGATTGTTAAATTCTCAGTAGAAAATTTGTTAGATACTAGCGTACAGATTAATAAGTTAACAGCATTACATCATGCATCTGATTCTGGGTGTCTAAGAATTGTTGAGTTTTTAGTGAAAGAAAAAGCAAATATAAATGCTACAGGTGGGTATATGGGATGGACAGCTTTGCACCATGCAGCAGATAAGGGACATTTGGAAATCGTTGAGTTTTTACTAAGCAAAGAAGCAAATCCTACAGCTACAGCTCAAGACGGAAGAAGACCTAGAAATATGGCTGTAGTGGAATCGCGACACAATAAAAATAACAAACATTACGATAAAATCATAAAGCTACTTGCTAAAGCAGAGGATCAATACGAATCAACAAAAAGTAATCACTAAAGCTGTAAGTTTTCTATGATCTCTATATAAATCCTCAAACTATCCATAATAGATTAATACTTTCACATGAAAAAGCAAAAAATCCCAATAGCGGTAATAATAACAATAGTTCTACAGACTGTAGGATTCATATGGTGGTTGGCAAAACTTGACTTACGTGTACACATCCATGATAAATTTATAGAAAAAAACCAAGGACTAATCGAAATAGTCTATCGACTTGAAGAGAGAGTGAAAAACCTCACTGGAGAAGTCAACGAACTTGAAGCTATTCACAAACACAAATAAATTTTACAGTGACAAAGTACATTTTATCTGTAGATGGAGGTGGCATTAGAGGGATAATACCTGCCATTATTCTAGCAGAAATTGAATCTAGGACAAAAAAGCCAATTTCCCAGATTTTTGATTTAATGGCAGGAACCTCAACCGGTGGGATTATTGTTGCTGGACTTTGTAAAAGCAATAAACTTCAATACTCTGCCAATGATTTGGTTGAACTTTACCAAGAGTATGGAGCATATATCTTTCAATCATCATTTTGGAGAAAATCAATTGCTTCTTGGCTGAGTGGTTCTCAGTACTCATATAGAAATATGGAATTTATTCTCAACAAATACTTTGGTGAAAGTACTATGGCCGATGTTGCGAGTAATCTACTACTCACCAGTTATGACATTCACAATAGTTGTGAATTTTTCTTCAAAAGTTGGAAAGAAAAAAACATTAAGTTGAAAGATGCACTCAGAGCTACAACAGCTGCTCCAACGTACTTCACACCAAAACGTCTGAAAATTAGCCAAACAGAGAGAGTATTGATAGATGGTGGAGTGTTTGCAAATAATCCAGCGGCTTGTGCATATGCAAGTGGTAAGAGGTTATTTCCAAATGATGAGATTATACTGCTATCAATAGGCACTGGTGGAACAGATAGAAGTATAAAGTATGCTAACTCAAGGAAATTTGGCAAAATAGGGTGGATCAAGCCACTACTGAATGTGATGTTTGCCTCTGGATTGGATTGCGTTGATTATCAACTAGAACAAGTAATAGACGATAAATATATAAGAATACAATCGCAATTGAAAGTAGCATCGACTGAGATGGACAATATTACACTCAAAAATATCAAATCTCTTCAGCAAGAGGCAAATGCAATGATAGAGGACAACCAGAAATTAATAGATAAACTTTGCGATTTCATATCTTAATTTATACCAAGCAAAATTCAACTGAGCCAAAAAAGTTGGTTAGCAAATTCTGCTGGTTAAATTATTAACTAACTTTACTTATATCTTAAACACATTCAATTTTCACACTCACCCAACTCATCAGCAGTTAGGCCACTTGCTCGCACAATAATATCAATAGCAACACCTTCCTTAACTAGATCTTTTGCAATCTTGATTTTCTCTGCTTTTTTAACCTTTTCTTTACCAGTTTGCATTCCTTCAGATAAAGATCTGGCTACCGTATCCAGTAATTCTTGATCCTCAATTTTTTCGCATTTACCTATAAACTCAAAAACTGGCTCATTTTCATATTCTGTTAGTCCAAGAGCTTTAATGTTAACTGATAATGTCTTTGCTATCTTATATAATATTTCAATTGGAATGTCTGTATATCCTCGTTCATAGTCGTGTATTTCTTTAGGTGTTGAACCGATTTTATTTGCCAAGTCCTCCTGAGTGTATTCCCGTATTAATCTCTGCTCTTTTATCCTTTTCCCCACTTTGTAGAGTATAGAATCAGTACAAATTTCTTTCTCTATATCATCATATTCATAAGTAGATAAGCGAGTCACTTGGGAAATAATATCAACTGAAACTCCTTCTTTCACTAGATTCTTTGCTACTTCTATTTTCGCTTCTTCTTGGCTAATTTTCTCGCTAATATATACAAACCTTACTAATGGATACAGCTTCTTGCGTAATTCCTGATCCTTAATTTCTCTATGTATTTTTGTTAGATAGACTATTTCTTTATCCTCATCTTCATACCAACTGTTTTCTCTTAGTACTGTTGGTCCTGGAAGTAGATCTATAACATTGACTGACAATGCTCCTGCTATTATATACGATTCTTTGATTGTAATAGCCTTGCACCCTAGTTCAAAGTTATGTATTTCCTTATATGTTAAACCAATTTTTCTTGCTAATTTTGCCTGAGTATACCCTTGTACTATCCTACAACCTTCTATTTTTTTCCCCAGCTCGTAGCTTACTGAGCCAATATGCTCTGAATTATCATAGATAAATCCTCTAAAAGCTGTTTTTCCTACAGAAGCAAACATATATTCTATCACAAAAAAATCCACTATTGGCTAAGTTTTTATGAAATCACAAAAATTTCTCAATCATATAATTTGATAAGCCTGTCGTTTGCAAGATAATATCAACAGAAATTCCTTCTTTCACTAAATTCCTTGCAACTTCAATCTTCTTTTCCTCTCTGACCTTTTCTCTACAAACATGTATACCTTTAAATAAAGACTTGATTAGCATATCGCGTAATTCTCGACTCTCAATCTTTTTGTATTCTTCTATCAAGTTTGATAGCTTTTCTTCCGCTTCACTATCCTCATCTGATTCGGGAAGTAGATCTATGATACTGATTGATAATACCTTTGCTATTTCATCTAACATTTCAAGTGAGACAGCAGCTCTCCCTTGTTCATACTCGTATATTCCTTGATTTGTTATGCCAACTTTATTCGCTAAATCTTTTTGAGTATATCCTCGCTTTAGCCTCCAGCTCCTTACTTTTTGTGCTATTTGGTACCTTATCGAGATATTTGCCATAAATATTATACAAGTTAATACTACCAAATAAAGATATACAAAATGTTTGCATTTTAGTTGAATATTTCTTCACAATTGTGTATAATTATTAATGCTTTTTACTTACTCTTGCTATGGCTCTTTCGAAGTTTCTCGATCCAAAATTAGATTTAACATTTAAGAAAATCTTCGGTACTGAAAAAAATAAGAATATCCTTATCCATTTTTTGAATGATATCTTAGGCTTTACTGGAGTCAATGCTATTCAGGATGTTGAGTTCCTCAGCACCATTATGAATCCTGAGATTGCTTCTGATAAACAAAGCATCGTTGATGTCCTCTGTAAGGATTCTCTCGGAAATAGGTATATTGCGGAAATGGTGCGACCTGAAAGTCTTCGGTCATATTGTTTAAAAGGAGAGGAATTCATTCAGAAAGAAACTGAAAGGATTCTAAAACTTATTAAACCAGATGTTTTGCCGTCTGAGTCTACGCATCAGTGCGAATCGGGCAACCGGTTGGTGCCAAGCGATGCGGACAATGAACCTCCTCTTGAAAAAGAAGATGCTCAATCGTGAGAGGGGCATAAACTGCAAGCATCATGTGGTTGGAGGGCTAGGCTAGTGGTATGGTGAACGTAAGTGAAGCTTTATAAGTACCGATACGATGAAAGAGCTAAAGATGCTGATAAGCTCTGACCAAAAGGTAATGTGGATAAGTTACATTTTTCATTTCTAGATGTACGCAAATAATAACTCCACCGGTATAGAGAAGCCACCTAACCCACTGTTGTATGACTGGAGAAACAGGGTAAGCCTGTATTTTCGCCTACATGGCAAGCAAACCGCAAGGAATGCTGATGGAAGTGCAGGTAAAGGAGAATGGAGAAAGCGAATGCCATTTTGTAACGAAATGGATAGAATTTGTAACATTAATTCGCGTGAAAACGAGCAGACTTCCGTTTGGTCCCTCGTGACAAGAAACTTTGTTAACCACTTAAGGTAGGAAAGCAGATGATTACAAGTAAACCTGTAAGTGCATCTACCAAAAGCTTTGAAGCATGGAAGCAGTTGCCATGGAAGAAATGCCAGAAAGTTATTGTGAGGCTACAAAGACGTATTGTTAAGGCTGTCCAAGAAGGAAGATGGGGTAAGGTAAAAACTTTACAACATCTTCTCACACGCTCTTTTAGCGGAAAAGCTTTGGCTGTTAAGAGAGTAACTGAAAACCAAGGAAAAAACACAGCGGGTGTAGATCGTCAACTATGGTCAACTTGCAATGCTAAATTTCAAGGAATAAAGCAGTTAAAGCAAAGAGGATATAAACCTTCTCCGCTAAAACGGATTTATATCAGTAAATCTAATGGCAAAAGAAGACCTCTTGGAATACCCACGATAAAAGATAGAGCCATGCAAGCATTATATCTGTTTGCTCTGGAACCGATAGCTGAAACGATCAGTGATCGTCACTCCTATGGCTTTAGACCTAAAAGATCCTGTGCAGATGCTACAGTAGCTTGTCATTTGTTACTGGCAAGTCGTAATCAACTACAATGGATACTTGAAGGTGATATCAAAGGATGCTTTGACAACATTAATCATGAATGGCTTATGAAGCATATTCCTATGGAGAAAAAAATTCTGCATAGTTGGTTAAAAGCTGGCTTCCTAGAATCAAAAACTCTGTATCCCACAACTGCAGGTACCCCGCAAGGTGGTATAATTTCTCCAATACTAGCCAATTTAGCCTTAAACGGACTTGAAAAGTTATTGGAAAGTCGATTTGGTAAACTCGGCAGTAGAAAAAGAAACAAAATCAGAAGTGGAGTGAATGTAATCAGATACGCAGACGACTTTATTATTTCAGGTTTCACACATGAAGTACTGGAAAAGGAAGTTAAGCCTTTAGTATCATCTTTTCTTCATGAGCGAGGTTTAATTCTGTCAGAAGAGAAGACAAAGATTACATCTATCACAACAGGGTTTGACTTTCTTGGTTGTAATGTACGTAGATATAATAAGAAGTTAATTATTAAACCTTCGAAAGAAAGTATTAAAAGACTTCTTAATAAAGCACGTACATTGATAAAAGCAAATATAGCGAACACTCAGGCTATAGTAATTAAGTCACTCAACTCTCTACTGAGAGGATGGGGAAATTACTATCACCATGTGTGTGCTAAAAAAGCGTTTAGAAAGATCGACAATGAAATTTGGCATAGTTTATGGAAATGGGCAAAGAAAAGACATCCTCGTAAAGGATTACGTTGGATAAAGAATCGTTACTTCAAAGTAATGGGTCAACGCCAATGGGTTTTTGCTGCACCCCTATGCAAGAACAAACCAAAAGAGATACGGTATTTAAGACTGCTTAAGCTGATTGATATACCTATCAGACGACATGTTAAAATCAGAGCGGATGCAAATCCCCTTGACTTAAAATGGAAAAAGTATTTTGATGAGAGAGTGAAACGAACAAGAATGTTAGCAAGCTCTTTCTCAAGAGAAGGTTCTCTACTGTTGGTGTCACCATTAAGAATGATGTTTCCTGAGGAATCATGAAGGACAAGCCGGTTCTAGAAAAGAAGAACTTAGATAAGGGGCTCAAGCGTAGTGTGGGGAAACCTGCATGCTGCGTTTCTAAGGGAGGGGGTAGTAGTAATACTGCTTCCTTACCTGACCAGCTCGCTAGAGACAAGGGCTTCGAAAAACGCGCTCAATTATATGCCGCTAAAGCCTACTCAAGACAATTAGATAAATCTGGCAACTACATTGATTTAAAGAAAGTCTTCTTTATTGCTATATCAAATTGTAACTTACTTCCCGAAGAAGTTGATTATATTTCTACTCACAATATACGTGATATAAAAACTAACGGCCATTACTTAAAAGATTTTCAATTTATCTTTATAGAATTGCCCAAATTTTCAAAAAGTAAAGTAGAGCAGTTAGAAAGTATAGTAGAAAGGTGGTGTTTCTTTTTTAGTGCGACCCTGAAAGTCGTGGTTTTGTGGTGGTTAAATTCCACTTTCCCTAGACATCGGGGATAATGTATATCTCACATTTTAAAGGGTGGCAACCTTTGGGATGCAAGCATGAGATAAAAGCAGGTAACACTAAACCTCATGGTGAATCCCTGCAAACAGAGTTAGATATGATTACGAGAGGAACCTATGTTTGAATTGTCGTCAAAGCATAGTATGCGAAAAGAGGTTGAACTACGCATAGACCAAAATGGTACGAAGCAAAAGGGGAACTAAAGATTGAAGACTTTAGTTATTGATGTTCCCAGCTTCCGGCAAATAGTAGGAATCTAAGTTTAACGTGAAACGAAGCCATGGAACGGAGTAACCACATAAAAGCTCTTATATTCATAAAAATATAAGTAGGTAGCCAACCACAAGCTGCTATGTGGAAGGATTGTTTAAGAAGCTAATGCCCAAAGTAATATCTGGGATACGCAGACGTAAACACTTTAATTTGGAAGGTAAAGTGGTGAATAGTAGTGAATATGTTATGGACCAGCAAAAAGCTAGGTATGAATGGAATGGAATTCCTTGGCGAAAGCTGAAGAAATCTTCATTTAAGCTACAAAAACGAATTTACCAAGCTTCTAAATGTAATGATATCAGAAAGATGCATAATCTTCAGAGATTATTACTCAAATCAACAAGTGCAAAAACACTCGCTGTTAGGAAAGTAACACAGGACAATAGGGGGAAGAAGACTGCAGGTATTGATGGAAAGGCTAATCTTAATCAAAAAGAAAGATTACAACTATCATATTCTTTAGATATAAAAGAAAAAGCAAAGCCATCAAGACGCGTCTGGATCCCAAAACCTGGTAAGCCATCGGAGCATCGCCCGCTTGGTATACCTACTATATCGTGTCGAGCAAAACAAACACTTGTAAAAATGGCTTTAGAACCAGAATGGGAGGCAAAACTTGAGCCAAACACTTATGGTTTTAGACCTGGTAGATCATGTCATGATGCAATTGAAGCCATATTTGATGTGCTAAAACAGAAAACAGCATATGTATTAGATGCTGATATTTCTGGATGTTTTGACAATATTAACCATAATAAACTGCTTGAAAAGCTCAATACCACACCAACGTTAAAGAAAATCATAAGAGGATGGTTAAGGGCAGGCGTTATGGAAGATGGAAAGTTTCAATCCACAAAACGTGGTACAATTCAAGGAGGGACGATCTCACCGTTGCTAGCTTGTGTTGCATTACACGGATTAGAGCAACATATCAAAAAAGCATTAACAAACGAACTCTTTCAATGCATGAAAAGAAAATATGGTAGGATATCGCATAAAAATGCGCAAAAGTCTATTAGTGTAATTTTCTACTGTGATGATTTTGTCGTCATACATGAAAGTGAAGAAATTATTCTTAGGGCAAAAGTTCTAGTTGAAGAATGGTTAAAAACCATTGGATTAGAATTAAAGCCTTCTAAGACAAAAGTTTCTCATACATTAAAAATCATTAATGGAATAAAACCAGGATTTGATTTTCTTGGATTTTCAATAAGACAATATCCAACAAAAGAAAGTAAGAAAGGTTACAAATTATTAATAAAACCAAGTCGTAATTCTATAAAGCAGCATATATTTGCTATTAAACATAAACTTAGAGAAATGCGTGGGGCGCCACAGGAAGTAGTAATAAGGAATCTCAATCCAATCATTAGAGGGTGGAGTCAATATTACTCTTCAGTAGTTTCATGTAAAATCTTTAGCTCATTGGATAATACTATACATAGAAAGCTCTGGAAGTGGGCAGTCTTTAGGCACCCAAACAAAGGGAAATGCTGGATAAAAAGAAAATACTTTAAAAAGTATAATAACGATAACTGGCGTTTTATGACAAGTAACAAGATACATCTTATTATACACAGCGATCATGTTATTAAACGACATATCAAAGTGCAAAAAACCAGATCTCCATATGATGGTGATTGGGTTTATTGGGGTAATCGTCTTAGAGAAATACCAGATAAGCCATCAAGAGTAATAAAACTATTGAAGTTACAACAAAGTAAATGCGGTAATTGTAGACTATGGTTTGAAAGTGATGATATAATAGAAATACATCATAAAGACCGGAATAGACGAAACAATATGATCAAAAATTTATCTTTGTTACATGGGCATTGTCACGATGAATTACACAGGAGGTGTGCATGACAAGCACCAAATTAGAGAGAAGCCGTATGAGGCGCAAAGTCTCACGTACGGTTTTGAAGTCGAGTGAAGAGGGGCGACCTTCTTCACTTAGACAACAGTATGCAGAAGAAACAACAGATGAAGATTTAAGAAAAATAGCAGAAAAGTCACCAATAATAAAGCTAGCATATGATGAATTAGATAAGTTCCATTGGAATGAGAAGGACCTATTAGCTTATGAAGAAAGGGTAATGGATTTACAGAAAGAAGCTGCTATCTTGGAACAAAAACTCGATGATGCTAAACATGAAGGTAGACAAGAAGGCATCCAAATCGGCCATCAAAAAGGTAAAATTGAAGTTGCAAAAAACTCACTCAAGGCCGGTATCTCTATAGATGTTATAGCTCAAATTACCGGTCTCTCTCATTCTGAAATTTCACAACTCAAAGAAAAAACATAATACTCCTACTTATTCACTTTAACATTTATGAAAACCTTTTCTAAGTTAGACATATCCCCTAATTAAGAATCTAGTGAACTGTCTAAAACAGCTATAAAGATTACACATAGAATTATATAAATTACTATCATAACGTTATCCAAATTTCTGTATCAAAGCTACGTGCTGTAAGTTCAATATGGAAAACACATTAACCACTTAGCATTTAATGTCTACTTCATCCATTTTAGTATTAAGACTATCAAACTTGCTACTGGTTTCCCTAATTATTTTGGCTACCCTCACTTTAAATTTTCCACTACTTGGCATATTATACCTTCCATATTCTCATCTACTTACTCAAAGTATTTCCAAGCTTGGTTACTCCTACATCAGAAAGACAAGTTGATACTTTTGAATGGCTATGAACTGAAGCATTACTTAAATAACTTTGAGGCTCTAAACTTATTTGTTGTTCTTTTACATCATTAACTTCTAATGTACTATTCCTATTATTTAATATTTGTTGTATTGATTGATTTAATGTTATATCTAGCCCCTTATTAAATTCAATCATAAACTTGTCAAATTTCTTCGGACTTAATTTACCAGCTTCTCTACTAGGACATGCCTTCTCTATATATGAGCTTAAAACCCCTGAAACCTCATCAAATTTACCACTCATGACTTTTCTAGTAATCTCTTTTTGCATTCCCATATAATCAATATTTAATCGATGCATTGATACACCACTTTTTAATCCAGCTTGCTCTACTACTTTCTCAAATCCCTTTGTAATATTGAGTGTATATTCCTGTGCCTCTAGTGGAGATATAGACTGATCTATTGTAGAAATATACTTTTGACCTGTAACTTTTCTAATTAATAAATCAAGTAATATTATTGTACCATTTATATCTATTGGTGCATCAACTTGTGAGATTGGACTCTTAGTTGTAGTGCTTGGTCTGGAATCTAATAATCTACTTATAGAGCTTTTTACCCAACTAAACAAATCATTTATCCATGAAGATGGCCTTGTACTACCACTTGCTGCTATCTCAGGTTGATCTATATAGTAATGACTATCTTGGTAATTACTGTTATGTTTCTGTACTCTATGATGCTTATGTCTTATATGATGCGCATCATCCTCTTGTCTACTATGATCCTTATGCCTTCTGTGTCTAATAGGACGGTTATCAATTGCAGCTTCTAAAGGTGCAGAGCTTTCTTGTAACTTAACAATCGAACTAATGTAGTCATTTATATTTAATTTATCACTAATACTATCCGCATTGTTTATTTTATCCATTTCATCACTCAACAATATTTCTTTGTCAGTAAATTTTATAGATAATGTTTCCATTTTAGGTTCCCTATAAAAATCTTTAAGACATATAGTACACAATTTATTTGTCTCCACATCAGCATTAAAAGCGTTGGTAATCATCAAGTCATATTCAGAATGAAGAAAAGTGAGTTGTCCTGCTTCTTTAGATATAATTAATTTATCTTTTCCTTCTACATCCTTAGATGTTACTACAACAATTTCTTCATCAAATGTTAAAGGTAAAGGGCTTAAATCTAAATTATCGTCTATTTTCATAGGTGCATTATTTAGAATAATTTGTAACTCTTTATACCAGTTATTTACAAATGCATCTTTTAGTCTAACTGTTGCTACATCTTGCTGTAAGCCAGTAGCTGATATAGATAGCTTAATCAATAAATCATTTTTATCTTTGGTAACCTTTGATATTAGTTCTATACTCAAGTTACTATTTATTTGTTGTACCAGCTGACGTAAATCTAATGTATCTCTCAAGCTTTCCTTTTTATTGAAATCATCATAAATTGTTACTTCTGGAATAGGAAGATTTTCAATATCAAGTGTTTCATGACCTGAAGTAATTGCACATACATCATTTCCGCCTAGAACAATATTTCTTCTCTCACTTGTATTAAGTTTACTACATATATCTCTCCTCATAAAATCCGCAGCATTGCTTCTCTCTCTATTATTTAAATAACTATCTAAATCTAACTGATTTTTTGATTGATTTAAAAAGGTGTGCCTTTCAACATCTTCAACTATAGTAGATATTCTACTTGCTACTTGCTGACTATTTTCTTCAGTCAATATTGACTGATAGTCTACTATAGTTTGATTATAACCATTTGATTCTTGTATACTACGTCTATTGCGAGTAGATCCACAATCTTCAATCTTCCATTTAAATTGACCACCCTTTCCATTTGAAGGCCAGGTAAATACATATCGCCTGCCACTGTCAAATCGGTACATTTTATCATTATTAGGTGAATATAAGTACCTTCCATACTCAACATTCTTTAGATACACATTATCTCCATTGGGCTCAATCTTCCATTTAAATTGACCACCCTTTCCATTTGAAGGCCAGGTAAACGCATACCGCCTGTTACTGTCACAATTGTTTAAGTGGTACATACAATTATTATTAGGTGAATATAAGTACCTTCCATACTTAACATTCTTTAAATATACATTATCTCCATTGGGCTCAATCTTCCACTTAAATTTACCACCCCTTCCATTTGAAGGCCAAGTGAACACATACCGCCTATCCCTGTCACAATTGTTTAAGTGGTACATACAATCATTATTAGGTGAGTACAAGTACCTTCCATACTCAACATTTTTAATACATACCGCTGAAGAGAATACTGCATTTTTCACTGATTCCGGTAATTTATTTTTTAATTTTTCAAGGCCGGGTGATACATTATTATTTGTTTTCTCCATAACCCCCTTTATACAATAGGCTAGCTTAAGCACTGTATTATCATTAAGGTCACTTCTACCTAACCAAAAGTTGACTATACCCAGCCTATTATATTGAACAGCTACGCACAGAGGTGTTTGACCATTATTGTCTCTAGCATCAATATTAGCCTCTGCACTTATAAGTAATTCTACTAGGTCTAAGTAATCATTCATAACAGCAAAGTGCATAGGAGTTCTGCCAAGTATATCCTTAGCATTCACATTAGCTTTCTTCTCATTAACTAAAAACTTAGCAAACTCTAAATGACCTTTCAATGCGGCCCAATGTAGTAGTGTACAACCATATTTATCAGTAACATTAACACCACCCTCCATCTCAACAATAAACTTGACTGTGCTCAAATCACCTCTCCAAGCAAAATAATATATACCATGCCTATCTTTGCTTCCATTAATACCTTTAGCAATAAGACCATTAATTGTCTTTAGATCCTCTTCACTTTTTACAGTAAGTAACAATTCTCTATCTAAGTGTGCTTGCCTCAAAACCCTTTCTATATTACTATTAGAACCTACAACTTGTAGAGGGGTCAAATTTCTATTATTTTTAACATTTATGTTAGCACCATTACCTATAAGACACTTTACTGCATCTAAGCGATTTTCCCTAGCAGCATTATGTAGAAGAGTGTTACCACCATTATCTTTAGCATTAATATTAGCACCTCGACTTACAAGACTTTTAACTTTACTAAAACTATTACTTTGTACTGCATCTGACAGTTCTTTATCTAACTGCGTTTGCTCTTTTTCTCTGTTAAACTCTACTACAATATCTTCTGATTTACAAGTAGAAACTATACACTTTGAGTTAGAAACTATTGCATCATTAAAAGCAAGCATCATTTCTCTTGCTGGTTGGTAAATATTCCAATTTTCTATTTTTACAAGAGTGTTATTTTTATGTGATAGCAATAAGGTGTCATCCATAACTTTCATATCGAAATCTAATATAGATTTATCTTTCAAATCAACTAAACCAATATCATTCTTATTAATAGGCTGATTATGATAAATTTGTAATCCTTGTTCATCTGGCTTGTAATACCTGAAAGAACTAAAGTCATCAGCTCTTTCTCCAAATTCTTCTGGTTCCATAATTCTATTGTTTAGCTCTATAGATAAATCCCAATTTTTATGAACAGAAGAATAGTAATCCGATATTGATAATGCTCCTTTGTCCGATAACAATAGCAAATCATTATTTAGCTTCAAAAAAAGTACTTTGTCTGAGTCAAATGTGAAACAATTATGATGATTTAAAAGGTCAGTACCATTAACACTAAATCTTCCATCTATTCTCAAACTATGAGAGCAATAATCACGCTCTAATTCTCCATTCTGAAGTTTGTAATATTCTTCCCCATTAAATGTAACTGTAACATCTTTATAATTTGGCAGCAGGGTTACATTTAGGCCATTTCTGTTAATCTTTATTTCTCCTTCATTATCTTCTATAAGTGGCATATCATCTAATGTACAATTTAATTGGCTAAAATCTAATATGCCATTTGCTTGAGCAATCGTAATATTAGCGTTTCTGTTATCGAAAAGATAAAGATGACTTATATTACTTGGAGCTTCCCAGTAAAAATTATGATGCTCTTTATCAGGATAAAAAATATGATTACTGGAACTACCTATAGTACTATGATAATTAGCACTTGATAATTGCTTTGTAATATTAAAATTTGAATTGTCTATCTTTCGTAAATTATCTAATTCATCATCTAACACAACATCACCCCTCAAGCTTTTTGTCACATGCAAGTTTGTTACTACGCCAGTTTTATCATCTATTTTTGTTGGTGTTACAAATAAACCATCTGCTGTTTTTACCGACGTTTGTTTATCTACACTTATAAAGGCTCCACTTTTATTATAGATGTTTGTTATGTTATTAACGTGGGTTATGTTACCTACATCATTAAAGTTTATCGGCAATAATACTAAACCTTTTCCATAAATAGAATCACCAAAATAACCCTTTATTGTGGTAAAATTCTTTACCGTTATTACATCATTGCCACCTTTACCGTCTACATAATCTGCATAAGAAACTTTTATGTGATTAGCTTTATTGCTACCAATAATAGAATGTATGTTTATTGAATCTGTAGTAAGATTACCTTGTGTTATGACTACGTTCTTTTGTCCATCTGCTCCTAAATCACAAGAGAACTTTCCTGTTATATAAAAAAAATTGCTACCAGGATTATGCACCTTACAGCTATCTAGCGACTTTTCAAAATAGTATCTATTTTCTACCTTATCTCTTCTATCTCGATCACCATTTAAAATATCCTTTTCTTGAAAAACAACATTAATATTAGCATTTTGAGATGGTATATGATACATGCTCCCATACCTACGGGAATTTGTATTTCTATATATAACCGAATTATAACAGTCGCTAGGGTACTCTTGTAAAAACCACTTTTCAAATGTTCTATTCAGTAATACATTGCTATGATCATATAAATTATCACATCCTGAACCAATTCCATTTACAACACAGTCAGTACAGGGAGGGTTATCAACTTGTACTTTAACATCACTATCACGTGGTCCACAAACGACACTATAACTTTCAATGTTTGTAGGAATCACTCTGGAATTAATATCACTGATATGAAACGGATATGTAACATTTGTATTGAATCCAAAATCAAACTTAGTATCAACTATTTTTGTGTTAGTATGACAATAAGCTCCAAAGAGTTGTATCTCCGCATCACCACGCCTTTCCTTTGTAACCAATATATAAGGCAATGACATAACTATTTTATCATAATTATCTTTATATTGGCTTATAAGCTTTAATACATATTGTTTATATATACTTTCTGCTTCCATATCATTTTCTATATAATCTGGTACTTTTTTACCCAAGAAAAAATCCCAATACAAGTCATGTTTCTCTTGATCTGTAAGTTTTATATGTTCTCCTAATTTTTCTACCTCAAGCCCTGCTTCTACAAACTGTGATATGACAATAACAGCAACTGAGACAACAGCACCAACTGGACCAGCAAATTCTCCTACTACTCCAGTTTCTAAGCCTGCTACTGACATTGTTTCCGTAACAACCGCAGGGACATCTGCGGCGGTAAAGATAGAATTAGTTGCGATGTTTAGGTCAGCAATCTTTATATCTGCAGGATCTGTCGCACTTTGCCTTGCTTTTATTAACTCCGCTAACCCTAAAAATGCCACAAAATTACCTATAGCACGTCCCATAACTGGAGCAAATCTCTTTAGCATCTGAGAATCAAGCTTTGTTCCTAACTCTAACATTTTTCCAGAGATTTTTTCACCAATCTTTGGCATTACCCAGAGATTTAATGCATCGTAGCCTAATCCCTCTATATCTCCATTTGCTATATGCTTACCAACTAAGAATACTGTAAAGGCAAGACCTGCACCTTCTGCTACTTTTCCTATTCTTTCTGCTATTCCTGATCTTCTCAGAATATTTTTCACTTCTTCTTTGTTCTCTATATTATCCTTCATTTCTTTCACAATATCCCTAATCTCTGGGTCTATTGAATCCAGATCTATGTCTTTAATCTTTGCTACAAATGCTTCTTCAACAT
The DNA here is from genome assembly GCF_964026865.1 of Wolbachia endosymbiont (group A) of Clivina fossor. Classification (NCBI taxonomy): domain Bacteria; kingdom Pseudomonadati; phylum Pseudomonadota; class Alphaproteobacteria; order Rickettsiales; family Anaplasmataceae; genus Wolbachia; species Wolbachia endosymbiont (group A) of Clivina fossor. The sequence goes on from NZ_OZ034707.1 coordinate 1,621,689, forward strand.
TTTTGTCTATAATTTCACCTTCAGATATCTTCTGAGAAACCTTAAAAAGCTGGTCATAAAACTCAATATTCTTTACTCTTTCTGCTACCTTATCAGCATTGAATAACTCTTTAATACGTTGTTCTTTTTCCTCATCCGTAATCTTTTCTTTATCGAATGAATCTATACAAGGCATTCCTATACTACGTGTTCTTCTTCCTTTAGAACATTGCTGCTGACTAAAACTAAAGATAGAGCTATGAACTACCTTAACAGAAGCAAATTCATCTTTGCTCATTAAGATGAGAGATTTTCCGTCACTTGCCTCTTTATCAAAAACTACACCTACAAAATCTACTTCCTTTCCATCTGTAAGTGTTTTGTAAGTGACACCTTTCGTGTACTCATCAGTTATTTGTTTATTTGCCTCATCTTTTAACGCATCAGCTGTCTTACCTTCCCTTGGTCCTTTAAGTTCTAACCCTACTGGATCGTATTCTTTCGCGTTTCCATCCTTATCTGTACTGATGCCATGAACAACCATATCAATACGTTTTCCTCTCCCTGTTTGAAACTCCGTTAATATTAATGCTCTAGGAGATTCTTTTAATTTTAAATCACTATAATAACTAAACGCCCCATGTAACACTCCTTGAAAATGAGCCTCTTCACCAATAAAATCCTTAAAAGAAAACATCCCTTCTCCAACTTTCCTTGTTAGTGAATCATATTTATCTACTGATAGAACCTTACCTGCTGCAGGAGTAATTTGAGACTTGAACGCTTCATCAAATGCTTCTCTCAATCCATTAAGATAGGGAACTTCTTTTAATTTTCCTTTGAAAAAATCTTTTCTTTTTTTATATTCACTCAAGGAGTCATACCTATTAACTTCCTCTATGTTAAAAAAATCTGACTTCTTTTGCTCACTTAAACTTATATACACCTCTGTGATTTTGCTTTGTTCTGTTAAGCTATCAGGCATAAGTATCTTTTTACTGCTACGATCCCCTCTTCCTCCTTCTCTAACATGAAAAATAAATACCTCTTCATTACGACCTCCTCTAATCAACGTAAAAGTTGTTACAGGCTTTCCGGATTTTGTGGTAGAATCGAGTGGGTATTCATCATATAAAAATATAAATCTCTTTAGATCTACTCTTTTGAACTCATTAGCAAGAAGAAGTTGCCCTAATAAAAACCTACTAAAGTAATTACCTCCTTTCTCTGGCGTACCAGGAAATGTATGATAAATACGTTCTAGTGGCTGTTTTATTTCCTTTTTAAGGTCAGCGATCGCACTTTCTTCACCACTCCAACTTGAAGTTACTTCTAGAAGTTTCTGTATTGTAGGTCGAGCAGGCTTCCTGTCAGCAGGTGGAGATATATACATTGAAAACTTTTCAGTTGAATCCAAATTTAACCCTACACATAACACATTATCTGAAACGGTTAAAACACGCATTGTATTTGGCTGAAACCCTTTCGCATAATCTTTTGCTTGATCTAATGCACTACCTGGTGTTGTACCAGCAGCTGTTCCTGCTTTTAATTCAATAATAATTGGAACAGCATTTAATGACCTATCCTTACCACGAGGCACTAGAACAATATCAGCGTAACCTCTTCCTGCAAATTGCTCTAAGTAAACCCTGAGATTATGTCTATAGCGAAAATTTACTAAAGCACCTGCTATAAACCCATGATGTGCTGCTTCTCGTGCTTGATCAGCATAAGTAAACGAACCCTTGTATTTTGAGTGAACTTTACTGATTCTATCAATGACTTTCTTGGAAGATTCTTCAACTTTACTTGCATCAGAATTAGTTAACTCAGCTATATAATCCTCGGGCTTGCTTTTTGTATTATCATTTTGATCTTTCCATATTTCCTCTTCTTTTTTAATTTCGTAAAAATTATGACTAATAGCAGAGTCAAGTATTTCTTTATCTTGTGTTTCAACAAAAATATTTTCTTCATTTTTGTTGATTTGCACTAACTTAGATTTAACCCTACCTTTAATTCTATCTTTAATACCTCGTGCCGTACCGATCTTTTGTTGAGTGTCAGGATGCAAATTTTCTTTTAATATATATTCCAGTTCACCAGAAGTAAATTGATGACCAGAATTACCATCTTCTGAAATAGAAAATAGTTCTATACCTTCAATAGCATCTACATCACTTTTAATTCGACTATTTTTAACAACAACTACCCTTAATGTTTTTGCAGTGTCAAAACGAAAATAAACTTTTTTAACACCTAATCTTTCCGCAATTTGTGTATCTGGTAAAATAGAAAAGCTTCCTAAAAAGAAATGCGGAAAAAACCCTTCTTTACCTACCGAATGTAAATATGATGAAACCTGGTCAATGTATGATTGAAACCTTGCTTTGAAAGATTCAAAATCACTTTTTTGTTGGGTTGAAGTACTTGGGCCAGGTTGACTAACTCCCGCTGTCTCTCGAATTAACAGCTCTATTAATTCAAAATCTTGTGGTTTTTCTTGACTTAACATATAGCCCCCTAAATTATATAATAACTTTTTATTCACCTAACCTTATATGAGATTTATCATGCATTTTGTTAAGCTTTACATCAGATAAATCACCACTTGGACCAGGTATACTCTTTTGGTCAAGATCTACATCAACAGAACCACTATAAGATAAAAACTTATTTAATGAAGCGCGATCTCCTTGCTCTAAGATGGAACATATGTAACCTGCTCGCTTAGAACTCATAAATTCTTCAATCTGTTTAGAATTAGTTTTGTCCAATATTGCCCACACTTGCTCCATACAACCTTTCTCAACCAAAGGTACTAATAAACTTCCTTGAAAAGTAGAATTGTTCATCACTTCTCCATTTAATGCTAAGGTACGATGACTATCGAATCCATCTTTCATCAACATATGCATCAAAAGCTTCGCACCTACATTTAAGTATTGCCCAGAACAACCTCCAATTTTTATATTTCTTAACCAGGTACAATAATAACTACCCACCACCACATCACTTGGCTTTAAGCAGTCGAATAACTTTTGAAATTGATCAAAGTTAAACATTTCTAACATTCTACCTAGAGAACCATAATAACCATTTTTCTCCAAATCTCTTTTCAAAAGCTCTGGATATCTATCAGGATTTATTTGGCTTAAACAAAATTCAAACACATCAGGATATCCATTATCGTGTGCTGCATGCACTGCAATTTTCATAAAAACTTCATCTTTTTCCTGAGCACTTAACTCACTTTCAGGTAATGACTGAACCTTATTCCAAAAGAATTCCACTGCTTCTACATGTCTTCTATTTGAACTTATTGCTGCACGATGTAAACCAAAGACATAAGGATGCTGACCTTTTAGATCTAACTCTGAAATGTATCCACTAATGAAATGTGACCAAAATTGCATCATTGTGTCCGTATACCAACTCCCACTTACTGATTTAACTAACTTTTTTAATGCATCTGAATCTACCTCATTTATTTCATCTTCCCGTTTAAAATGTTCAAATAGAGAAATTATGTCTTCTTCTAAGCAACACCAACATGCAACCTGGTAACGATCAAAGTCATCTAGTGGATTACTTATACCCTTAGAACTTTTTGATTCTATCATCTTTTTAGCTACTACTCTTCTATTGAGTTTGATACCATGTATTGTATCGGTTTTTTCCCAAGATTCTTCATTTGATAATATATCTAAAAAGAACGGAAGTTTTGTTTCACCCCAACTGTCAAATATTTCTAAAAATGCACCGCACCAATTTTTCAATTGAAGTTGTTTAGATCCTTTATAAGGATCATCATCTTTAATAATAGATAAAACAGCTTTTCTTAACTCATCACAGTCCATAATTCTTACCTCACAAACAAAACCATACGTAAGATACAGAGCTATAATAATTTATATACTCTATACTAATTTCAACATCATACTCCACCTTTGTAACCTGTCAATCACTATTTTAGAAAAATTTTCTAACCTAAAGTGGTTTTCAGTAAAAGGCCCTTAATAGGCTTATATAAGGTCTTTTATTAGCTATACACATTTTTGGAATTTGGTTTAAATTTTTTCAAACTATAGGTTCAACGCATATCAGTAAATAGAGTAGAAGAGAATTAAAGTAACCTGTATGATTAGAAAGAGATTTTTCTTATTTAACTTTAGTTTTGCAGATGTATAGTATTTCTTTATTTAGAATTTTGATCTTCGTTCTTTTTTTTAATTTGCAGCTTCTTGCACAGGAAAAAACAGATATGTTTTACGATCAAGACAGTGGTTTGCAGCTACCACTACCTGGTAACATGATTATAGATGATGACAATACTGCCCTGATAGCTCATTACAAAAATGACTCTCTCATAAAAGACTCAAGAAAAGTTGTCTCATTCGAAATTGATAAGTCTGATATCTACCACTATCGGATAAGAGGAGATGTGCTAATTAGCAAGGGTGATGTTTCAGAGGAAGCATGTTATAGTAGTTACCCAACATTCATGAGTTTTAACAGTAAGGAAAAAGTGTTACCAGATAAAATATTGATAGATGGGTATCACTTTATATATCTTTACGCAGGTGAAGGTACAGCAGGTACTTCTTATGATACATATATATACAGAGGTATGATTGACAGTAAGTGCGTTTTCTTTGACATTCATTCACGTATGACAAATCCTTATAACTACTTCGTTGATGATAAAACTTCAGTAGAAAATGCATATCGCTCTTTTAATAATGATATTGAGACTGTAAATAATATTATAAGAAATGCAAAATTTAACATTAATAAATAAGTCTACTAAAAGGTAAAAAAGGATTACTTGCTGTGATCCCTATAAAAGTTTTTGTTACTTGTCGGTTAAATTAAAGGGCCAATAATATTGTAGAAAATTTTAGACTTGAAATAGTTTTCAATAAAAGCCTCTTGATAAGGTCAATCTGATCTTTCATTTTTTTTAAATTCTGTTTTTATCATACGCTTATTAATTCTTCCGCAAGTAAAATACTATTAATTTAGCAAAATATATTATTAAGATCTCAAGTAAAATAACCATTTCCGGCGTTTAAAACCAAGGACGGTGAGAACTATTTTTCTTGGGATGGGATGGTCTACCATGTGATACATACGAACTCTTTATATATGGTAATTCCATTATACACTGAAATCAGCTATATTGGCTCACTTTCGCTAAATTTACATACGAACCAAATTGCCTCATTTTGTTTCAAACAATTTCACGTTTTTATTTACACAACGCTGCTTTTGTTTAATTTGTTCTCACGAAGGTAGGTACTTTTTTGTAATTTTTGGAAAGAGTAAATAATTAAATTTGTTGTGATGCTAAAGTTATACCAAGTTTCATTGGTAATGGAACAAATGAAAAAGAGCTCTTTTTGCCTATAGTTGGGAAGTTAAGCAAGTTTATAACATATCCCATCTGTCTTCCCGATAACGAATGTTGGTATTAGCTACTTCTTTCAAGCGTATTTTATTTACAGAACTGTTGTGTTTTCCATCTGACAGTTTTACCTAACACGCTTTAAAGACTATAAGACTCATTTAGTTGATCAGAGCTTGAGCGATATCTTTATAATTAAAAGCTTTACATCCAATAGGATCATTTTCCTTTTTAGCACTATAGTAGTTTCTAACGCCATGGCTTAACTGCTTGGAATAATCAAAACTAAATGCTCCATCATCAAATGATTCTTCCTTTAGATTCCTAAACCAGTGTTTTATTTCTTGCTCATGCTCTGGTGGCACTGATGAAGGTTTCTCAGGATGTTGTGCTGTACTATGGCATGATAAACATGAAGATTTTTTATTATCTATTGGACCATTAAGTCTACCCAAATACCCTAAAGAATTTTTTGCCACATCGGGATTTATCCAACATTCTAGTAACCTTTTTCCTATTATATAATCTGCCATAAAATAATTAGGGTCATTACCCCAAGCAATGCCTACTAAATTCATATTCAACCATGGATTTTTGTTATTTATAGTACAATCATAAATAAACGTACCTGCAACCCATCCTGTTTCTTCTGATCTCTTATCTTTGACTAAAAAATCAATTTGAAATAATCTCAGTTGCTTAAGTACTTTTGGAGTTCCTTTCTCAGATTGATTAATATAGCCAGTCCAAGTGATACTGTTTTTAAGAGTTGGAATATCATCCTGCGTTGCTTCTGTAAATACTAATTTTGCACTTACCGTACCATCTAAGAATTTACCTTTAGTAATATCAGGATTGTCTATATCTTGCCATACCTGTCCATACGTATATGCTCCTTGCTCATTAACAATAGAAATTGCCCAATTCTGTAGCATAGACTTTTGACCGCTGTGCAATTCACCAGACTTAAAGGATCTTTCTCTCGTTAAACCATTAACAAATTCTCTACCATTCACCCCATAATGCATCCACAGTGCATGATACCAATTAGCAGTCTTATCACAATGTAAATCAAAATCATAATCAATATTCCCATCATATATATACTTTAAAATTGTATAAGCGTATTTTTGTGGTTCCTCTTTAAATGATATATGTTCCCATGGTCTTTCTTTATTACTAATTTCAGTCGGATAATCAGTCTTAATTCTAAAAACCTTGCCATTATAACCTGAAGGCATCTTATCACATGAAGATATAGCTGTTTTATCAGCATACACAATACTACCGTTTAGTATTAAAAGTAATGAGATTAGTAAGTTCCAAGCTTGCATTTTAACCTTATATAATGCTTCTAACTTTTGCTAAAACTAGATCTTTGCGTAGGTGTTGTTCCTTTACAAATTATTTACGAACCATGCCTTAAATTAACTATTATTATAATAATAGTAAACTAGAAATTTTTTTATGTAAGTCTAGCTTTGTTGCACAATCGCTTACAGATAAGTAAAAGGAACTCATGTAGCAAGTCCAAAAGAAGGCGAATTCATAGAAAATCACAGCGTCAAGTTGAAGAAAAGCGTGTACAGAAGGGATATAAGTTCTCTTCTTAATATGCAGAGTATCTTAGTGAAAAATTATGCTTGTATTAGTTTTACTTACGCTGCATACTACATGCAACATGTTTTTATAGGCTAGAGGTAAATATGTCAATCAGCAGTTTTGAAACATTTAGTAAGGTTATCAGCAAGGAAAGAAGTTCAGAAACAAACGAAGCTGATTATTTATTGGAAGATGCATCAAAAAACCTAGAGAAAGAGCAAGTAGATAATGAGTATGAATTAATTAAAAAGAAATTATTCCCTCATTACTACTATTCACCACTCCCTGCATGCTCTTTATTTGATGACTTAACGAGTATATGGTTTTTTAACGCAACTTTGACAGAAAGTCAAGAGGAGTTAAATGAAGAACTATTAAGCATTCTCAATGTCTACCTATCTCTTTCTGCTTATGAAAGCGAGGGTTATATTGTAAGACTTAAGAAGTTTTTAAAAAACAATAGGGGTAACCCAGATCTAAAGTCTGTTCTTAACCTCAGAAGAGGAGAATCTGGCTTTACAGTATTACATGCGGTATCGAGTATAGCTCGGGAAGGCAAAGAGCATGATTCTATTGTGGGTTTACTCTTAAGTGCAGGAGCCGATCCTAATGTAAAAGATGACAAGGGAAAGACACCCTTACATTCCGCTAGTGGTCCTTGTAGTGTAGCTTCTCTCCTAAAAAAAGGAGCAGATCCCAATTTACAGGATAGTGAAGGGAGAACGCCTTTGCATTATGTTGTTATTAATGATGATTATAGTGATGAAAGTACAGATTTACTCCTAAAGAGCGGAGCTAATCCCAATATGCAAGATAGTGAAGGGAAAACACCTTTGCACCATATTGCTGAATTTGGTATGCATGACGAGTGGGCAGATAACAAAGTAGATTTACTCCTAAAGAACAAAGCTGATCCCGATATACGTGACAAGCAGAAAAAGACTGCGTTACAGGTTGCAATCGATAATCATCACTATGAGATTGAAAAGTGCTTTCTGCCTGACAATCAAAAGAGATTGAGGGAAGAGTTAAATCATATTTTTAGTGAGAACTACTATCATCTTCAGTGCAAAGATTATTCGGATCGCATTGTTAAACTTACTAATGATCTAAAAGAGTTTTTTAGTAAGCACAAAAATGACCAAGATTTAAAGACCGTTTTAAAGATTCGAGGGAGTGGAGGAGCATCTGAGGCACTTGAATACCTAAGAAATATTTTTCTTGGTTATAAAGGCATTACTAAAGTAGAAAACTTACTTTTGGAAGCAGGAGCAAGTGATTCAAAGGAGTTAGGTTATATCAGGGAAGAATGCTTTCCAGAATTTGGGGTTTTAGGGAGCAAATTAATACCAAGTCAGCGGAGAAAGTTGAGTACGTTTTTAGGTAAAGTATCTGAGGTTAAAAATATAGATCAACTGGAAAAAGTTGTAAACGAAGCTATAGAGTCCGGAGTGAGGTTTAATTTTTCTATACGGTCCTCTCAAAGTAGAGAAGTATATAATTTTACAGATCACGTAATAAAAAAGATTAGTAAATTAGGAAAGAATCCTAAAGTTGCTAGTGGTATAATATGTAAGTTAATATCAAGGGGAGCAGTATTATATAACGCAAGTAGTATGGACGTAATTAACAAACTCGAATCAGAATTTGAAGACCACAAAATTAATACGAAAGAAGCTTATGCAGATTATAGGAGTTGTGTCCTAGAATTCATGGAAATTGCTAAAAGTGCAGCTACTGGTGAGGTAAAAGATGCAAAACTGGATAACTCTACTCTTTACTTAGAATACTCGGAAAACAGCATAATAGACATTGCAAAGATCACAAATGGGAAGTTAGGGCTAACCCAGGAAAGTATAGAATGTGGAAGAGATGTAATAAAGATCGGTAAAAGTGAAGTAGAAATTACAACAGAAAATGGCATAAGAAATTACACAGATCTTGCAGAAGGTAGTGATATAGTATTAACTTTCTATACTAGTTTGGGAAAGATAGACGTTAGACTGTATCCTGACGTACAAGATAAAAGCAAAATTATAGTAAAGGTGAATAATAAAGAAGAAGTATTGAAAAAATTCAAGGATCATGAAGAAGAGCTAGGCGAGGATTGTGAACTTGGTAATTGTTGTGTCTACGATGCTATTGAACAGGGATATTTTGAAAGGTCTGGAAAATTGATGCATCCTGAAGTAATAAGCGAGTCTAACAACAAATGGACAGGATGTGAAGAGTTAAGAAGGGATTCTATGGAGGAAATTGCTAGAAGGCATAAGTTATTACAAGATTTACGTAATATTGAATCTAGTATTGTTAAAAAGGAGAAGAGCTTTGACATAAAAACTCATCTGATAGATATCTTTAAAACTCTATCTAGGTTATCTGAAGAAAAAGAGAATATTTCTAAAATAGATTTAGTTAACGCGGCAGAAAGAGAGAGTAAAAGATTAGGACTAGAAGGTAGATACAATTGGAATGGGATTTTTAATTTAGAGAAAGAAGATACTGAAAAGGCAGAAAAACAAGGTGATAAAGAGCAAAAATCAAACGTACCTAATGACTTCTATTTAGGGCACGCAATCAATAATGGAAGCTGTTTTTTTGATTCATTCAGGCAAAGTCTAGAACAACAGAAGGGAATCAAAGTTACTGTAGAGCAGTTAAGGAATGAGTGTAAGAGATTTGCGCAAGACAATCCTCCAGAGTGGTTTATAAGTAAAATTGGCAATGACTTTGATGAGGTTGAAGGTGAGTTCGTAAATCGTGGAATTACGTGTAACCAATATATCAATAGCATTGGAAAGAATGAATTTTGGGGACGTTCCGATATCGAGGGCAGAGTACTTTGTGGTAAGTATGGTGTGAAATTGCATGTTGCAGAGAGTAACTCATTGCACACTACTGATAAGCAACAAGATCCGTTCTTGCATCAGTTAATAGATAGCTCAGGATCAAAAGCAGGTAAGATAGATTGTAATCACAATAGTGTCTTACATATGGTAAATGGAGGCCATGATCATTTTCAACCCCTACTTTATAGAAATAAGGTCTTGGCAAAACAAACGCAAGAACAAAAAGATTCCTTATGCTATTCAAGCTTGCCAAGCTATAGTATGGATGAGTTAAAGATAGAAAAAGCATCTCATCAACATAAGGCACTGCTTGTAAGTAGACCATAGCTTTGTATATGACTTGTTACACAGCAATGATGGAGGAAGTTTATTTAGTAAGTTAAGGAAGAAATTATTTTATTTAAAAAGTTTACTTAATGCTTATGAATTTTCAAGTACACTTTCAGATTCAAGGAGGCTATAGATTGCTCCACATGTACTACTTTCTGGAGTTGTGTGCTGGGGTTTAGAGTATTGCCTTTTTTGATGTTTACAGAATTTTTCTTCAAATCCACTATTAAAATATGCAGCTAAAATTGGATACATTTTCTATCACTGTTGTATCCAATATGCTAAAATCTTCATCACCTATATTGATTTGCTCTTCTACATCAATCTCAACATCTTTTGGCATAGCCCTTTTTAGCAGCTCCTTCTGGCACATACTGTTGCTTTTATAAATTAAGACCATAAAACTTCTCTAATTGCTCACTCCACAGCATCGGTATTTCTTTTAAATCAACTAATTTCAAATCTCTCGGTTGTCTCCCATTTACTATGTCTTCTTTAATCTTCGGAGCTAAATAATTCAGCCTTAAAATTTGCTGTATACGTCTTGTATCTATATTAATTTTTGCACTCAGCTCTTTTATATTTGCATATTTTCCCTCTTCTAGTTGCCGTTTCCACAGATGGGCTCTTACCACTGCTTTCAGTAGCGCATTGTTTGTTTTTCCTTCTGGCTCTACTACTGTGCATTTGTTTCCTTTCTTTTTTATTGGTATAAATTTTTCCTCTGATTCAGAATGCACCTCTATTCCATCCTCTCTCACCATTACTCCCTTTATTAACTTTTTCACTACTTCTTTTTGCTTTCCAAAACTTAAATTTTTCCACTCTTCCGCTTTTTCTCCCCATTTTTCATATAAATCTTCCGCTTTCTTCATCACTTCTTTTTCCACTTCTCCGGCTACTACTGTTCGGTTTATTGATTCACAATTCTTTCCCCCTAAGTGGTTATTACATACGTAATATCGATATCTCTTATTCTCCTTCTTTGCATACGTCAGCGTCATATTTACACTACAGCTCTTACACCTAATTATTCCTCTAAGCAGAGCTTCCTCATATTTTGCTTTTCTATATGGCTGATTCCTTATCAATTCTTGTGCTTTTTTCCACTTTTCTTCTTCTATTATTGCTTCATGCTTTCCTTTATACTGTTTCTCATAATGCCTGATTTTTCCCATATATATTGGGTTTGTTATTATTCTCCTTACCGTGGCCTTTTTAAAGATATCTGATTTCGTTCTGTAACCTTGATTATTCAATTCTCTTGCCAATTCTGCCATTGATCTCAGCTCCAAATATCTTTCAAATATATGTTTCACTGTTTTTGCTTCTTTCTCATTTATTATTAATTCTTTATCTTTTACATCATATCCAAGCGGCAAAGTTCCTCCCATCCATAGACCTTGTTCTTTTGATGTTGCTATTTTGTTTTTTACTCTCTCTACGATCATTTCTCTTTCTAGTTGTGCTGCTCCTGACAATACCGTTTGTACAAATTTTCCCATTGGCGTATTATTGTCAAATATCTGCGTTACTGCTATAAAATTTACTCGGTGCCTTCTAAAAAATGATGTTACTTCAATGCTGTCTTTTGTTTCTCTTGATAATCTATCTAGCGTATATACTACTACACAATCTACTTCTCCTTTTTTTACATCTTCAAACAATTCCTTTATCGCTGGTCTTTCTAAGTTCTTTCCTGAGAAACCTCCATCGTCGTACCTTTTGGCCAATGCTACCCAGCCTTCTCTGCTCTTTATGTACTTTTCACATGCTACTCGCTGCGCATCAAGACTGTTAAACTTTTGTTCTAGCCCATCCTCATTTGATTTTCTTGTATATATCACACATCTTACTTCTTGTAGCATTTTCAACTTCCATTTTTATCACGCATTCCAAATAATAAAGGTCCGTTGTAACTCATTCCCATTATTTCCCCTGCTACTGCCGACAATGACGTGTAAAACTCTTCTCTGTAGATTAAACCCTTATCTGTTACCATTACCGCGTGAGTCTCTTCCCCTCTCTCTAATATTAGCTCTGTTCCTTCTACTGGCAGTTTGTCACTACTTATTCTCTTTCCCTTCTCTAGCCGATCTGCCAGATACTCTAGTCTTTTTGAACCTTTTCTTGATATTTCTCCATACGCCTCCTCTTGCAACCTATATGCTAATCTTGGTACCAGATATTTCTTTGAGTATCTAGGCGCTTCTTCCCCATATACCTTCTTCCATATTCTCCTCAACTCTACCAACGCTTTTTTCTCTAAATTCATTACTTTCTTTTCTATTTCTACACTTTTTTCCATATCTTTTAGCCTCTCACAATTTCTCAAATAACTTTTCAATTCTGTCTGTTTCTTTCTTCAATATCTTGGTTATCTCTTTGCTATTTTTTGCATAATCCATTGCTGTCATTCCAAATTTATCTGCTTGCTCTATTTCAGCCCCTGCTTTTACTAGCTCCTCCACTATTTCTTTTTCACCTACCATACATGCAAGGTGCAATGGAGTGCATTTATTGCCATACTCTTCAGCATTTACATTTGCTCCTGACTTTATCAATTCTCTCACGGTTTCTAGGCGTTTCTCCGTTACCGCTAGATGCAGTGCTGTATATCCTCTTGCATCTGCTGCATTCACATTCGCTCCTTTTTCGACTAATAACTTCACTGTTTTTGCTTCTACTGCATAATGCAGAGCTGTTCTTTCCTTTTCGTCTCTTGCATAAATACTTTTAAATGAGTTCTCTAATAATTCTTTTACTGATTTATTAAATTTGCCAAGCTTTAACATAATCCACCTCACCTTTTCTTTAAAATCAAGTCCCCTTTTTAAGCCTTTCTTCCTACTACATTTTCTACCTCATCTATCATTTCATTCACTTGGCTCATTATTTTGCTTGCTAAATTTTGACATTCTTCCTTTATTAGTGATTTGTCTCTCTTCCTTATTTCTCCTATCTCTATTATTTTTAGCTCCGGCATATAGCTCCTATCCAACATGTCTGCTATTTCTCCCACTAGCCCCTCTATTCCATAGCACGTCAGTTTTCTACTTTTTGTTATTCCTCCTTTTTCTCTCAAAAATTTACTTGCCTTTTCACTTTCTTTGCTATCACATAGACGATACTTTTCACTTTCCCAGATGTAATACATTGGTGTTGCACCATATTTATTCAGTTGATTAACCTCAGCCCCTGCCTTTACTAGCTCTTTTATTATTTCAACTCCTGCTCCTCCTATTTTGCACGCAGAGTGGAGTGGCGTACATCCACTGACATATTGAGTGGCATTTACTTCTGCTCCCGACCTTAGCAGCACTTTTACATTTTCTAAGCTTTTCGCAAATACTGCACAGTGTAGTGGTGTATAACCATTTTTATCTCTTGCATTTACCTCTGCCCCTTTTTTTATTAATAATCTCACTGTTTTGTAATTGGAGATTTCTACTGCTTGGTGCAATATCGTCTCTCCTTCTTCATTTCTTTTATTAATGTTTTTAAACCCGTTACTTGATACTTCTTTAAAAAACTTACTCTTGCTAAAACTCATTTCATACCTCACAAAATTAGCTTTTCTAGCGTCAGATAAATTTCTTATATTTACCTGCTGCTATTCAAGTCATGTCCTTTTTAGCATGAGAAAGCAAGTCTTTTTCTTTTTATTTCATACACTTTTACCTATTATTAATATAATATATGAGTATCTAAATATAAGTACTTAACTTATTATAGATATTACTTGACTATTTTTCCAACTTCTGTGCAAATGTCGATGTTCATGCCACTTTAGTACTCCTGGGTAAAATACTAAAATGTGCTTTTCTAATTCGTGTATTGAGTCTTTTTGCTCTGAATCTAAATCGTTTTCATACTTAATATTGTGTTCTGCTAAACCATATTTTGTAATCTTCTGATCTGTATAGTTTTCTACTTTGTAGTGGTGAGTAACGCTAAACCTTTCTAAAATTGGCTTATGTTTTAAATTCCAAAATTGTTCAGACAGTTTATCGCTTCCCAATACAAATTTATTCCCTCTTTCCTCTACACTACTAACTGGAAAGCACGCATTTATTTCTCCTAAGTTCCAACTGTCCGATAATACTATCTGCGCTTTAGCAAATTTAATCGATGGTAATAAGCTCTGTGGTAGTGGATATAGTGCTTTTAAATTGTACCACTGATGATTTCTTTCATAGATGCCTTTGTAATCCTTTGTGTGAGGCTCTGTTTCCCCAAGCACTGCTGCATCTAACCGATATATGTCATTACTAAGCGCTTGTTCATAATGGTTGCGTAGATAACTCTCTATAACCTTAATTGATGTACCACTAAATCTGAAAAAATTTACTCTTCCAAATGATAATACTGGTCCATCTTTTTCAATTTTTATCCCTGAGTAATCCGATAACAAACTTCCAAAAAAGCTTTCATCTAAAATAAACCTATCAACGTTGTAGTGATCATTGAAAATCCTCATTAGCCGCGATCTTACGGGTAACGATAGTTTCGCAAGTTCCACAACTGCATCTACAAAAAAGTCATTTGGTACATCTTTTATTCCTATCTGCAATTCAAAAAAGTGCTTGCCAGGTGGTTCTTCGATAATTGTAATGTCTTCTATATTTGCCCATTTTAGTGCTATTTCAAGTGATTCAGGTGTTCCTCGCAGTCTTTGAAATTTTACTCCTTCTACTATAGCTCTTCTTTTATCTTTTACCCAGCGCAGAATTGCCCCCAATTCATATTCCTCAATTAGCCAAGGTAATATTCTTTCTTCTAATCTAAATTTAAACCCTCTTATACAGCCTGGATTAACCTTGTAATCTGTTGCTTCTACTAGCGCTTTTTCCTGTTTTATTGCATTTAGTGGCAGTAACATTAATTCAACTCAATCTTTAAATTTCTCAAATTTGCACATTCATTTCCCAGAACCACAACATCCTCTTTTGGTTCTATTAATTCTACGTTTTCCACCCCTTCCACAAACAAATTCGCTATTATCCACGATCTTGTAACATCCCATCCCAGCCTTCTATTTGCTTCAAACTTCTTGATGAACTGCTTCTTGATTTCTTCCTCTGATATTACAGGACTTATGCTCATTCTGCTGTGAATATCTATTTCCGTAATATTGCAACCAATTACTGTTACTGTATCTGTTAAAACCCTTATATCATCTCTAGTAACCTGCTTTTTTACAATTTCAAGTAGCTCTTCTGACGCTATGCTGGTTGTGGATAATTCTGTGAATAAGATCGAAATTTGTACTTTCCCTGGTATAGGTGATTCTACTAATGCATCCTTTACTCTTCTATCTGCCGAAAGTGCATGATAACGATAATATTCTTTGCTTCCTCCTGTTGACCACCCCTTTATTTTTGCTTTGATTCTTTTTCTAAATCGTTCGTCATCTTCTTCTTTCTGCCTCTCTACTCCACAAAACTCAGCTAAATTATCAAGATCTTCTCCTGTTGCAAACTTAAGTAAATTACCCTTTACAGCTTCGTTTATCCTTTGTCTGAGTAACAACTCTCTCCACGCTGCTACTTCCAGAACCTTCATTGCTGGATCGGATTCTACTAATGCTGAAAAGGTTTCATCTCTACTGACTAGCTCTTCCTTCATTCTCGAAAATATTTCCTCATAGCTTAGTTTTTCAATAATATTAGATGTCTGCATTTCTAAACAACTATTCCACTAATATCTATGAATTTGCCTTCTGAAAGATAAATACCTTCTAGTACAAGAGTCATTTTTCCTTCTTTAACTTCAGCAATCTTTACTTTTTCTAACTTAAATCTTTTTTCCCATTTTTCCAGTGCTTCTGCTGTCGCTGCATATATCTCAAGTGTTAAATCTCTATTTATTGGCTTATCTACTAATTCAAATAGTCTTGAACCATAATCTCTTCTCATTATTCTACTGTTAATAGGGGTGGTCAGTATATCAATTATCGACTGCTTTAAGTGCTCTATTCCTTCTAACGCTTTTCCTGTTTTAGCATCCATTCCTTTCATTTTTAGCCTGCAAACACGTTTTTACTGCCTTTTATTACTTTAAACCCACATGAAACTATATCTCCTACTCTTCCTACACCATAGCCATTTGCAAATACTGTTTTTGATCCTTGAATCATTACTTTTCCTTCACTAAAACTGTTTCCTTGTCTGCACGTTGGCTTACCATTTACAAAAACATTGTTACTCCCACTAATGCAAAAATGCGGTGTTGCTTCTCCACAATAATCCCCTAATCGCACAACCGATTTATTCATTTAATTAAGGTTTATTCTATCTGCTTTCAGTTTTATTTCGCTCTTCGTCATCTCTATGCTCGATCCCCCAGCTTTCAATGTTATTTTGTCTACTACTTTAATCTCTAAATGATGATTCTCTTTATCATATAACAATCTTGTTCCATCTTGAAACTTCACACTATTTATTTCTTTTTTATTCTCTGGGGCAGCATACTTCTGTTGATATATTCCAGCCAGCACTGCCCCTAATGATAATTCCCCAAATGGCGACAATACTATCACCTGCTCATCAATATTAGGTGGAAGCCAACTTCTATCTTCTCCAGCTTTCATCGTTATCCACGGTAAATAATCTGTTAAAAATTCTCCTATTTTCACTCTTACTTTTGCTTTTTCATAATCTACTTCTTTTACAACTCCTATACGAACAATGTTGGCCATTTTCCTCTGTAACTCCGAAATTGCAAAATTATTTTCTAACATTTATTTCACCTATTTCTATTTTGTGTGGCCTAAATTTTCCTTCTTCCCAAATAGATCGACCTACGTGTATTGTATGCACCTACTCAATCAACCACACTAAATACGCATCTAACTCTGGCCTAAAATCATCTCCTCCTCCTGATATAAATTCTCCTGGCGAAACATTCTTCACGTTCCAAGTATTTTTATTTACTACTCTCGCAACCTCAGCAGCTAGTGTTCTGACAATAATAGCTGCATTTTCTATTGTGCTATCAATCACAATTCGTGCTTCAAATCTTGCTTTCAACGCTAATTCTTCTGTTCCTGGATCATGTCCTTTTTCAAGACTGCTAAGTTCCACAAAAACCGCTGGTGCTAACAATTCTTTTCTTATCGTCGGGTATACTTCGCATGTTTGTATATTTAGGATTTCTTCCTTCAGTCTAGTACAAATTGCTTGATGTAAATCTGTCCAGAACTTTGTCATATCTTTAAAATATAGTTTAGCTCATGCTTAAAGTATTTCTCAAACTCTCTCTCACTCTCATAATTAACAAGGTCTTTTATTATTCTTGAGCCTTCTGGTTCCACTGGTAGCTTTACTTCTTGTATTGGTAATGCTGTTCTTCCTTCACGCTTAAAAATACCGCTATTTCCTTTTGGCATAACTGCTGCAAATCCTCCTATAAATTGGTGCTTTCCTACTTTCAATCCTCTTCTTGTTTTTTGTATTTTGCCAATTGTCGATTGTCGATGCTCTAATGTCATAGAGATTTGCCCTAATTAACACGTCTAATCTGCTAGTTTTCGCCTTAAAAATTCTTAGCCTTCTTCTCATTACCGTCAATTTTATCTTCTTTTCCTCACTGATTTCCTTAGCTGCTTGCGCTTTTAACCATAGTGCCGTTCTGTTTAATGCTCCCACTATTGCTAATTCTATTTTTCCTCTTTTAGCATTTACACTATCTATTACCTTATTACTATTAACTTCTATATGAATAGACATTTTACACCCCAGATGCTTCGATTCGCCAGATCATTCCAGATTTATCTCTAAGTGGTGGTGTGTGTACTTTGTATTTGCAATCACCTATAACAAAAATATCTCCTACCATTGGCTGCAGTACATCAAATGCACTTACTTCCAACACTAAAGTTTCTCCTACAAATTGTCCTTCACCAATCTCGTATAATTTATCTGGCTGTTGCTTTAATACTTGTACCATGTACGCCTTATTTTTCGACTCATACAAAGCTACTTCTCCTAAATGGGCAAAACAATCTTTTAATAATCTCTTAATATTCTCCTAAGAAACTCACTCAACTAACTCTTCTTGTTGAACTAATATGTAGCCAAATTCGCTCGCTTTTTTGATCAAATTTTTTACAGTTCTATCTTTATAGCGTGTTTCATAGTATTCCATTCCTTTTTCTACATATTCCTGTCCGTATTTGAGCATACTATAAAATATGCATGCCATTTTTCTTGCAGTAGCTGTTATTGCTTTTGGTGCTCCTAGTCGTTTTTTCAATCTTCTGTAGTATGCACCCAACGCACTTTTACTATTTCCTACAGAATGAGCAGCTATTCGCAAAGCATTCGCAGCACGGTTAATGACTTTACGTGTTCTTGTGTTAAACACTTTTTCCCCTGTAACTTTATTAGCAGGACTGAGTCCCAACCACGACGAAAAGTGCTTTTCTGTTGGCCATTTACTATGGTTTATACCAACTTCTGAAATTATGGTTTGTATACTTAATACATCAAATCCAGGAATTTTAGTGAAATCCATACCAGTTATTCGGTGCAGTTCCTCATACAAAGCAAAGCTTGGCTTACTTTTGCTATTTTTATTCTTTTGCTTACTTAGCTGTTTGCTTTCACAAGACTTTGTTTCAAACGTTTTATAATAGGCTTCAATATTTCTATCACATTCTGCTATTTTTTCTTGATAAATATTATATAATTCAAATTCTTGCTTTAGCGTGAATAAGTGTTCCTCTCTATAGTCACCAGCTAACGCTTTTGCAATAGTAGACTGATCATTTTTCATTCGCACGTCCCTGAATTCTGCTAATTTTTCAGAATCTCTTTCGCCTTCAATTATAGCTTCAATGATTTTCATACCAGTTATCCCAGTAATATGACTAATAACCTTGTGTAATTGTATATTCATTTGAATTAATGCCTTCTGCATACGCAGAATATGTGTAGATGCACTTTCAGTGAGATTTTTGCGTTGCCGCACGTAACTGCGCAATACACACATCTGATTATCTGGCCTAAACGATCCATGAAGCAGTCCGTAGCTATGCAGTTGTTGGAGCCATTGGCAATCTTGAACGTCAGACTTCCTACCAGGTACATTCTTTACATGCCGTGCATTTACCAATCTTACCTCGAATTTGTATGACTCAAGTATTTGAAATAAAGGAATCCAGTATACTCCTGTTGATTCCATAGCTACTGTTGTAACTTTACACTTTTTCAACCACTGTGCTAAGTTATGAAGGTCTTCAGTAAAGCAGCCAAATTTCTGAACGCGTTGTTCATCTCTTCCTTCAGGTACACACACATAGTGTACAGCTGAACCAATGTCTATTCCTGCTGCATTAGGATTCACTATTTCTAATTTACTTTTTGCTTTTTTCATGGTAACTCCTACATATAATTTGTAATAGGGAAACGCTTCAGCTTGGAACGGTTGATAGTACAATCTCCTAACCGAGGTAGTCTAAATGACTCCATCAATGATTTGACCGTTCCTTCCAAAACCATGCTTGCATACGGGCACTTAGGCACCATTGAAAATGTCGGTCATAACTGCAGAGGCGCTCCCTGTACAACTATACTTGAAAACTACTAAAAACTTAAATTTGTGTGTTTCTTTCTGATTTGACAGATTTCGTCTGTTCGATGCTTGCATTCTTTCATAAGTATGCTAATAAGGTATATACTAGTAGAGTCCTCTTGTGCCTCACCAACTTGTGGTTACTCTACCAGTATGTTATGCTATGGCGACTTTTACCAAAACGCCCGGACGATGGCACATTGGCAGAGGATTTGACTGTGTATGTAAATCTGTTCCTCTATCAAACCTCCTTGGCTCTTGTTTTGCATATAGTGGCTGTCCTAGAGTATTTACTGTCTCATTAAAGTCTGCTGGTGCAAAATATGTTGTAAATGTGCTTGCTGTTCCTACTGGAAAACAGTGCCCCGTATCCCTTTCTATAAATCTTCTCACGGTTCCTTCAGGATCAGTTGCTTGTCCTCTATATTCCTCAAACATTATACCACAGAACGCAAATCCTGACCTCATATCATTTCTTAGCGCCGCACCTTCTTGCCATCTTTCATATGCTTCTTTTACTTTAACGTGAGAGGTTAATGCATCAAAAAACTCAGGGCTTACCAAGGCATGAACTCCTGTCATATATTCACCACTTAAGTTATCCTCAATATGCCGCAATACTTCCAGACACTTACGCTTTACATCAGTTGTTGCTGTTCCAAGGGCAAAATTTACTACTTTTGGCGTGATTTCAAATTCGTTGTACAGATTTAATAATTCTGACCCGTCAGCATCAAGAATGATTCCCTTTAGCGCTCCCATTCGCAAATGCTCTAATGTTATTGCGTGTTTATTTCTCATTAGCTGTAAATGATCGGTTATTACATCTGCCAGCGCTTTAAGTTCACTTTCTGATCCAAATGCTCTTATTCCCTGTACTTCCTCTGGTAACACTACATCATCATGTGGAATATGTGGAATCGTAAATGTTCTTATACCAAACTTCGTTATTGGGAAGACAAATAGAATATACGATAAATTCACTTAAACCTCCAGTTATAGGCGGAAAGCACTCTTTTTCATTTGTCTCATTATTATTGAGAATTGGTATTACCTTTCTTTTGCCACGTTTTCCTACTGTTGCTGGTGCTCCTGGAATTTGCGTTGGCAATAGGCTTAAAACTCCATTATGTTCTTCTATGGTAATATGTCTAAATCTTACTGACCTACTTGGAAACAAATTTAAATTTTCAACTCGTCCATAATTTATCGGCAATATATTTATCGCATTCGTTAGTGCCGTCATGCTAAATGCTGTATTTGTAAATGGATTTTGCATTTTTTCTCTCCCTTTTTTCCTATTAATTTTAGTTAAACTCCCTTGCGAAGGATGATCCCTCGTCCTTCAAGTTGCTTTATTGCTGCATTTTTCTGCTCTTCAGTGATATTTGCTGGCCACACAACTGCATGATCTGCTAGCATTGCACTGCGAGTAATAATTACTCCTTTCATATCAGAATCTTTGCTATGTATATCGGTTGTAATTACTCCTACTGCTGTTTGTGTGCCGTCTGTTCCAGTGGGGTTCAGCACTCTAATAAAACCATCATCTGTCTTCTTGGCAACTACTGTACCAAGTTTAATATTTTGACCTTTCGCTACAGTTATTTGGTCTCTTGAATATAGACTTGATGCCTCATACTTTAATAAGTCACCTAGATTATTTTGTTCGATTATACAACTCATAAATTTCTCTCCTTAACTACTTACCGCCGCTTTTATCAATGCTATATACGGCGGTTATAAAAATACTTTAACTCCTACGACTTCTTGCTACCTGTATCATTAAATCTTCTCCTGAATTCTGTGGTATTGCACTCAGTATTTCTGTCTTCTTCGTTCGCTCTGCTAGCAGTTCCATTAAAACTTCCCTGGCTTGCTCAACACTTACGCTTTGCTCAATAAATTCTCCTATCTTTTCTGGCATTCGTGATAAGTTACATAAACGTATTAATTCAAGAACTTCAGTACGATACTTAGTTAAATTATCAGTTTCTAGGTCAGTTGTAGTTTGTTCATTCATAGTAATACTCCTGTTTTTATTAATAGATGAAAGAATTGTAATTCCATCTGCAAGACCTATTTCTATTGCTCTCTCGCCAAAATATAGCCCTGCCTCTGTTGATCGAATCTTTTCAATTGAAAGACCTCTGTTCCTTGCTATCAGCTGCACAAACATTTCATATAGTCGGTCTACTTCTTTTTGTAAGCTTTCCAGACTTTCAGATGTCATTGGCTCATGCGGGTTTAAATCATTTTTTCTACTTCCTGCAAATACTGTGGTATATTTTATTCCACATTTTTCATTAAATCCACTTTGATCTATATGACTTGCTATTACTCCAATACTTCCTACTCCTGAGGTTCTGCTCACAAATACCTTCTCAGCGCTAGAGGCTATAGCGTATGCAGCAGAATATGCATCATCATTTGCTATCGCTATTATCCTCTTTTTTGCTCTTGATTCATAAATAAAATCAGCTAGGTCAAATATACCGTTTACTTCTCCTCCTGGACTGTCTATATCCAACAGGATTGTTTCTATATCACTATCTTCTATTGCTTGTGTAATTTGTACTTCTATTTGATTATATGATGTCATTCCGAGCATTTCATCAAAAGCTTCTGACTTTTTTGTCAAGATTCCATGTATTGCTATAATTGCAGTTCTTTCTACGTTACTTTTGATGGAGTGATTTTTGAAAATTGGCTGTTTTTCTTTGTATAGCGATAGTAGCTCAAAACTCCTTGGTTCAAGCATTAATGCTTTTCCTAAGAGCATCATAACCCTTTACAATCAGAGTCAAACATTAAGTTGAGACTATTTGCACGCTTTTGATCTTCTGCTATTTCTTGGTCAATTTCTTCTACATCGTAACCCATTTCTGATACTACCTCTGCTCGACTTTTGAAGCCATTTCTTACTGCCATTTGCTGTGCTTGCTGGTCTTTAAGCGGATCCACCCAATCAAATCCCTGTGGTATCCATTTCACTTCTTCTTTCGCTGCTTTTACTACTTTTTCATCTATACTCAGTTCTCCAGAAAGTACTGCTAACTCTAGCCATCTATTCCAAATAGGTCTACAAAACTGGAACACTATCACGTTATGCTGTAACATTGCACACCTTCTGCGAAACTCTATCAGCCCTGCTCGAATGGATGAATAATTAACACCTGTTAAATCTCCTGTTAGCTGCTCATATGTTATTCCTGTACCTATTGCTATTGCCCTCAGTTGCTGTCTCATGAATGCTTCATAACTTCCACCGACATCTGACGGCTCTGAAAATTTTATGTCCTCTCCTGGGTCTAAAAGCTGCATTGTTCCAGGTTCCAGGCCAGATAGTGCTACTCCTTGCTCACTTGCTTCCTTCTCCCATGATATTTGCTTCTGGATCGAGTCTCGTAATAAATCCAGCAAACATTGCTGCAGTTTTCTTTCTCACCAGCTCTGCATCATCATATTGATCAAGCTCATAAAGCTTCAGCAGTATATTAGAAAGCCAAGGCTCCCCTCTGATTTGCCCAGGTCTTAATGGTCTATAAATATGTAAAACATCATTTGCTGGCACTCTCACTGATTCTCCACACATACTTTCACCAGGGTGTTCTTTAAATAGGTAGTATGCTTCTCTTTGCCCAAGCCTGTTAAACTCAATCCCGTTTCTTATTACATTACCATTTCCTAAAGTTTGATTTGTTTTATTATCTAAATGTTCAGACTCAAGTACTTGCAGTTGTAATGGTACAGAAAATCCATCTTCGAGTTTACGATTTCGGAGGCGTACAAAACATTCTCCTCCCTCTATCATACTTCTGCATACTAGAGCTTGTAATCCATAAAAATCACTTACTCCGTTACTATCTGCTTCATCTGTCCATCTTAGCCATAATTCTTGCACCTTCTTTCGAAATTCTCCATCTCTTGCTTTTGATTGTGGTTTTATTCCTGTTCCAATAGAGTTACTTACTATCGTATCAATTATATTTGCTGCATATGGATTTTTTCTCACCATATCACGTGATCTACTACGCAGGTGCTCAAGGCTTTGAGAAAGCAAATTATTTATGCTTCCCGCTTCTCCTTGCCAATATATTACCCTTCTTCCTGAGCCTGACGCATCCCAAGCAGAACTTTTGATTTTTGGCTTACTAAATAGTTGTTTGAAATTTTTCAGCATCATACTAACCAAAATTCTCTTAATTCTTTCAAAGTTCCGTTAAATTTATTTCTGTCACATTTTCCGATTCCTTCTACTTCATGTGGCTCTGGACTTGTTTTACCGTCAGTATATTGCCATAAAATCCAATCATTCCAGCCTTTTGGTAATGTGAGCTCTTTTCTCCAGCTTGCTATCCATAATGGACATTTTGTCAAAGTTGGCGTGGCAAAATCCTTAAGAAAATAGCTACTGCCATAAATTAGGGGTAATCTTCCTGTTACTTCTTCAACTCTCTTTACAAATTCCTCAGCTTGCTTAACTGTAATATTTTTGCCACTTTTGTTTTCTTCAATATCCAGCGCAAGTATGGTATTTTTGCTTTCGCCTACCGTTTTTAGAAAATGATCAGCTTGATTCTTGCCGTTTCCTTCTGTGCCAAAATGATATGCTCCCCAGAGTAATCCTTCTTCTTCAGCTTTCTTTCTTCTCTTCGCATACTTTGAATCCACATACTTTAGCCCTTGTGTTGCCTTGTGAATTACTCCAACTATACCATTCTCTTTAGCTAACTCAAAATCCACATTTTCTTGCCAATGTGACAAATCTATTATTCCATTTACTGGACTCTCTCTATTCTCCCATAGTTTTATAAAAGTTTTTAATTGCTCTAAAAATTCAGAATATTCCTCTTTTACAACTTTTCTCAGAAAATTTTCCCTCATATAACTCCTTTATTTGTTGCAAAAATAATCTTTCGTTTAGGCTTCATTCCAGCAATCTTTAGTTCACCTTTGATGCGTTGTCTGAGGCTGAGCAAATCATTTATCTGAACTTCAGCATATCTCACAACATGGTCACCATATGCAATTGATACCACTCTTTCGCCACTCTGAAGCTTCTTTATTGCTTGTTCAACTTGAATTAAATAATCTTCGTTATACATTTATTGCTTGCTGATCCATTTGCTTTTGACTATTTTCTTTGATTTTTTACTTTCTGGTTTTTCACTTAAACTATTCCATTTACTCTCTGGCCATCTGTCTATTCCCAGTGCTATCGATGCAGCTCTTGCATAAATTCGGCAATCTAGTACTTCATTTCTTTCTCTTACCTTTTGCCACTCTTGTTTGGTATATCCTTTCACTACTTTACTGACTAATTGCTCTGCCATTAGTTGCTTAAAATATTCAGGTGCATACTCAGGAAAATGACAATATCCTGCTGGCACTTTTTCTTTTTCCCCGTTTTTTAAAACATTAAGTAGCTGAAAAAGCTCTGACTTTAATATCGATACTCCTACTGGCCAGAGCTTTATTCCTCTTTTCAGCTTTTGACCACCAACTGTTATATCTACTCTACTTGGGCTACTAATACCAATTCCTAAAAATAAATAGACGAATAAAGAAAAATTTCTAAAATAGAATAATTTAAGAATTAGTGGGGAGTTATGGCAGGAAAAAGTAAAGCAATAGGAGAAGAATTATATAATAAGTGTAACCTGGAATTAAAGAAGCACGGCATAAAAGGAGAGATAGGAAGAAGATTACAGGCAATAATATCTGCAAAAGAATATGGAATAACAAAAGTTGTTCAAATATACCGAATTACTAGAACTACATTGATGAAGTGGATTACAAGATTTAAGGAAGGAGGAGTCAATGCGTTTAAAATACAACCAGGACGTGGAGTAAAGCCGAAGTTGAGCTACAAGCAGCAAGAAGAAATTAAAAATGTCATAGCAGAAGAAGGAGCCAACCTAACGGCTAAGAAATTAAAAATCATAATTGAGAAAATGTTTTCTATTGAGGTAAGTAAGTCTACAGCACATAGACTGATGCAAAAGTTAGGTTTTTCGTATATTACTCCAAGGCCTGTGCACAATAAACAGGATAAAAATAAACAAGAAGAGTTTAAAAAAAAATCTTAATGAAACTATTGTCACGTATCCCGAAAAAGAGCTATTTTTCTTCGATGAGTCGCGGTTTGGCACACATTCAAAGATTGGACACGGGTGGTTTAAAAAAGGCATTAGGACACAGGTTAAGGTAAAATTAGGTAGGCAAAACTTTTATCTCTATAGTGCAGTTAATCCTAGAAATGGAGAGAGTTCTAGCTTATTCGTACCAAACGTCAATACTGATTGTATGAATATATTCCTTGAGCAGATGTCACAATATTTAGGAACAAGGGAGGCATTTCTTGTTGTGGATTGTGCAGGATGGCATAGATCCAAAGGTTTAAAAATACCACAAAATATTACCTTAATCTATTTACCTCCATATTCACCAGAGTTAAATCCAGTAGAGCGTTTATGGCAATATTTGAAAGACAATCTCATTAAAAATAGAATATATGACTCTGTTAGTTTATTGGAGGATACTGTATGTGCATTCATTCGTAATATTACGGAAAGTTCGATCAAAACCATTTGTTCTGTGAGTTATTTGCCTACTTATTTATGAGATTTGGTATAACACCATTAACAAGAGCAGATGTACCTCTAATGGCATCACGTGCTTGCTCAACAGTCGATATAGGTTTTTCACTTTTTGGCTTTCTCATATGATGGGCAGTAATTATTGATGCTCCAGTGCTACCTGCTAAATCAGATAATAAAGACATCAGATAATCACCTACGGCTGGGTCAGTATTTAAGTCAGCGTGCACAAATGAAGCAAGTGGATCAAATACGATTAATTTTAAGTCTTTTATCTTATGAAGTTGTTTTGTTATAGATTCAAATTCAGGAGAAATCTCTATAACTTTACCTGAAACACTCTTTATGATTGTAAGTGATCCACTAACATTGGGTAATGGTACAATAAAGAGCCTATCTTTATATTTTAATCTTTCGCATTGCGAATCAAGACGCTCTAAACGACGATGTATTTCACTCATATCATCTTCTGCTGAGAAAATTACCACAGATCCATGTTCAGTAACTAAAGGACCAAAACCACATGGCTGATCTTTTCTACTCGCAACTTTCAGTGCTAAATCAAGCAGAAGCATACCTTTGCCAGTATCTCCCATCGCAGCTAGAATAGATGTTACTCCTAAAGGAAATAACCCTTCAACAAGAAACTTTTGCTCTGGTACTGGACCTATAAAACGTTCTACGCTCCATTCTTGAATATTAAGCAATTGCTTAACGATGATTTTTTTCGAGTTATTTTCAATGAATTCAGGAATATTCATCTTTTCTTCTATACCATCAGCTGAATCCCATCCTTTTGGTTTATTGTCAGGTATTTCAAGAAGAGTAAGTGATAAAACACCAAGAAAAGTAAGCTTTTTCACAACTTTCTCAGCATATTGTTTACCTGGTTCATCATTGTCTGGCCAAATAATAACATGCTTACCCTTAAGTGGTGACCAGTCTGTTTTTTCTATTTGTGCATTTGCTCCTAACATTGCAGTTGTGGCAGTTATACCTTGCTCTATCAGAGCATCTGCACACTTTTCACCTTCAACTAAAATCACCTTATCAGATTTCATAATACCTGAAATATTATATAAAGGCCTGATCTGTGGTGGAGTAAAACTAGACCTTTTTACATCAAAAGGAAGATATCTTTTTCCTGAATCAGTGTTATAACGATAAACTGTAGCAATCACTTGATCACTTTCATCGTAATAGTTCCATGATGCCGTTGGTTGCCCCAGAGTGTTATTTTTTTCCGAATAACCAATCCACTTAGCAATATCTTCTATCGTATCAGTAAATTGATTTTTTCCAGTAACAGCAGCCCAAAGATCAAAAATATCTCCTCCTTCTCCGGTAGAAAAATCATGCCATAATCCGGCTTTACTGCCAGTTAACTCCACTATCATACTTTTTCCTTGATTGCCTTTTAGATCACCTACATAGAACTTATCACCACGAAAAGTTCCTCTTGGCAGTAAATAAGAAAGACATGACCTTATATTTGATAGGAGTTGAGTTCTTAACTGTTCTTTCTTCCCTAATAATTTATAATGTCCATTTCTTTGTGAACAATAAATATCCATACCTACCTGAAGAATTTTTATGTTCTAGCTATAACGTTAGCAGTTTTCCAACATCCATTAATCTTATTGATGAATTTTGTTGGTATAGATCTACCGTTTCTAAGTTCATATACTACTTGCAAGATATTTGTACGTTTATTGGGTTGAAATATTACTATTCCAGATGTATAAAAACTTCTTAAAGCGTTAGCACCAACGAGAGCTTGAAATGGATTCTTTTCCAATATAGAGGTAGGTACTTTTTTGGTGTGATTTGTGATGATTATTCCAGCCATAGGATTAATCTTGGAACGTAGTTTTTCTATTGCATGCTGCAGACCATAGTTAACGGAATTATAAGGAGAATCAATCACAACTAAATCAAACTTTTCCTCTACCATATTTTTTATTTTTTCTATACCTTCTTCATTTAAGGTCAAATTCATCTTGTTCGTCACAATTAAGTTTTCTGTTGCTAAATGAGGAAGTTTGTTGAGTTGTTGTATACGTTCTCTAATGTAATCATATTCCATTTCGTTTTGTAGATAGAATATTTTTAGCGGTCTTGTAGGCTTCATGCCAAGAAATGATCTTCCTGCTGCCAGATGTACTAATAGAGAAAGAAGAAAATGACTTTTGCCAATCTTTGGAGTACCACCTATGACCAAAAGACCACCTGGTGTCAAAATTCTTGGGCCTATTATATCTTGTGGCATTGGTGATTTGTCATTTAAGTAATGGTTTACAGAAAATGCTTTTCCTTCGTTTTGTTTTTCTTGTAATATGGAACTTCTTTCATCTTTACTGTTCAACCATGTTTCAGCAGAATCTATATTACCTTTAACTAAAGTCCAAAGGTCTATTATATTTCCTTTCTTTTCTTCGATCAGGTTGTACCAATTTCCTGCATTTTCTCCTTCCATTTCAACTATTATCTTATTTCCATTTCTACTGCCAATATAGAATTTATTTTGGTAAGATTTGCCTTCAGGTAACAAATAAGATAAACAATCTTTGATATTATTAATTAATAATGATTTTATTTTTAAAGCATTTTTAGATGAAAAATCCATAAAATTCTCCTTGTTTATTCCAAATTTGTTCAACATATTTTTTAGACGTTTAAAGTCAAGATTAGCCAGCTCACAAACAGTTTCAAAAGATCGTGAGCGAATCCATTGACAAGCCTCTTTTTTAAGTTTAGGGTTTTTTCCTGCTGCATCCTGAATAGCTCTAGTAATAACAGCAGCCCACAACTTTCCTTCGTCATACTTCAAAATGGCAACCAATCATCTTGAAAACTTTTTTGTAATTCTGGAGTAATAACTGTAGTAATCCTATTTCTATCTCCGTATGTATTATTAGTTTCAACGCCTACTTTTGCTGTAAACTCTAAATCGTTGAAATCAGCTATAGAGTTTATTCTTCTAGCGGTAACTGCTTTCTCTGAAGTGTCATTTGCATGAATATTTCTGGATGATTCCAAAATACTACGCAGCATAGAACGTCCAGATTCTCCCCAGATGTCTTCTTCACCTTCTGCTTTGCCATTTTTGATACCTATAATCTGAAAAATCTTGCGTTTTGCATATGGGCCTTCAGTGACGGTAAATTCTGCATTTAAATAGATACTGCCAGTAGTGTAGTTTTTAGTGAACCAATTTTCATAACCTCCAGGCTTTATTGCCATTTTTACCTTGACTATTGTACCTTTCGGTATTAAACTGCTCTGCAGTTTTGCGTTATTAAAATCAGTTAAAAAATCTTGTAGCATACGCTCTCCTATAAGTTGACTTTAAAGTGAAAATTAGCTATTCCATTAGCTGCCAATGACCATTTATCTTATCGACAAGTTTATTTTGCACGCGTTCACCATTGCGAAGCTCAAATACTATCTGGCGTGCACTGCTTTCTTCATCATGAGCAAACATCACCATACCAGTACTGTAAAATCCACGTAAAGATCCAGCACCACTTAGGCCTTGAAATGGATCTTCTTCGAGCATCTTTTTTGATAATTTTTTTGTATGATGAGTAAGTACAATACAAGCATCTGGATTGACAGCACTGCGTAGCTTTTCAAGAGTCTTTTGCAGAAAAAACAGCATAGCACTATTGTCATTTTCATTTCCATATTCACTGCTAAAGATGTTACGTAATGGATCTATGGCCAAAACATCAGGTTTAAAGCGTTCATTTACAATCTCCTTAATTTCACTTATTTCATCATGATTAAATGATAAGTGCACTTTTGGCGTAATGATTAAGTTGTTAGCAGCTACATTCAAAAGTTCATTATCAAGTTGTTGCAAACGTTCTTTCATATATTCATATTCAATTTCAGTTTGCATGTAGAAGATTTTCAAAGGTCTATTTGGTGTCATACCGAGAAATGATCTACCAGCAGCCATGTAAACAAGCCAAGAGATCAAAAAGTCGCTTTTGCCAATCTTAGGAGGGCCACCAAATACTAACAAACCTCTTTTAGTTAGAATTCTTGGTGAGATTATATCCTCTGGTATTGGCGATCGATCGTCCAAGTATTCTTTCACACTGAAAAAAGGAATTTTTTGACCAATAGTTAAAAAGTTTTGTAGCATATAATAACCTCCTATATGTTGGGCGTGACAGGTTGAATTGCAAAAGCTTTAGTTTTAATTTTTGTAAGAAGTTTTCCTAGATGCGGTTCTTCAACCATATTCAGGCATCCACTGCGATCTTTAGCTGGATATCCCCAAGTATTAATTGTCTGACAGACAAATGAACGAACCTCTGTACCATCATCTTTCTTGATTCCAACCATACTGATTACTTCGTCAACTATCCCAGGAATTTCACTTGCAGTTTTAGCTCCTTCACATTGAGGTAGCCAAGTTGAGCGATTGAAATCATCGAGGTATTGTCCAAGAGTTCCAACTGTAATGATGTCTTTATTTGGAATATGTTGAAACTGATTGAGCCAAGCCATCATCTCTTGAGCAAGTAACCCATAGGCAGCTCTCATATCCTGTTTTCCTGATCTCTCAGAAAAAGCTTCAGGTTGCATTTTTGCCCATAATAGACATAAACGCGAGGCTACTGTAATACTATCGATAAAAATACATCGATACTTGAGAAACTCTGAAGAAAGCTCTTTGTATTTACTGGATACATGCTCATAGTGTCTTTGGCTATATGCTGAGTCAGATTTTAACGCAGGATTAGGACCACCTATGAGACATGCAATATCTCTTGCCTCATTCCAAGTACGAATACTTACAGAATCCCCTTGCCAATCTTGAACAGCAAGTAAACCTGCCTCAAAATCAAGACAAAGTGTTGGTTCATTTATGGTCTTTAAGAGACTAGTTTTACCTATACCATAAGGACCAAAGATGACCATTTTTATACCTGTTTGAACTTTTAGCCGTTCATTGCTGTTCATTATTTTCATTTTTCTCCCAGTACCTAAATATATATGTACGATGACCTAGGCAATTCGTCCGCAATTTGCAAAAAAAAAATTTTGAGCAAATATAATCGAGAGCTTATAACTTCTCTAAAACTGAGAATTTATTGCGTATTCGTTCTAGTGTGCGATAGATAGTTGTCTTTGGTATTTTGGTTATTACAGAAACTTCAGTAATAGTAAATACCTTAAGTAATTGACATAAATTACTATCTTTTTCAGACAAAGTTGAAATTATATTATTTATGTCAGTGCGAATTATCGCTTCGATTTCCGAGTTCCTATGATCTGGAATATCGTCGTTTATATCATCAAAAGTTATATTACGTTTTAGACATAACTGATTGCGTAACATATTGCGAGCACAATAATTAGCTAATCTAGCAACGAAAGTACTAAAACTACTTCTTTTCTCATCGTGCTGGTTAATACCAATTCTCAATAATAATGAGACAAATGAAAAAGAGTGCTTTCCGCCTATAACTGGAGGTTTAAGTGAATTTATCGTATATTCTATTTGTCTTCCCAATAACGAAGTTTGGTATAAGATATTGCCAAACCTGACAAAAAAGCTCTTGTTCTATATCTTCGAGACTTTCGTTAATAAAACAGCTTTTGGATTTAAGGCGCGAAGCTTGAAATCTCACATGTTTAACAATTGTAGAATCGATTCCTTGATAAGAATTCTTCATAAAAACTCCAAAAGTTTCATGAATAGAGATTTTTACCAAGACTTTGTATGACTAATTTATTATAAAAAAGTAGTAATAATTTTTTTATCTAAAAGAATAAAATCTTTAAAAATTAAAATAAGATTTAAACGTTTTGATACACTACTGAAGCTACTTTTTCATAGGTAAAAAACTACCAATTTCGTACCTAATTTCTGAATTACTAATTAGTATTTCAGAAAGCAGTAATCGTTAAGTTATTGATAATATTGTCTTTTTTATGTTCTATTCCTAAAAGCCGTTTCTAAAGTTAAGTGGCTAAAATCGGCCAGTGAAGAGGATTTACGGATTACTGAAGTCTTATATATATTATATATATATTTAAATACAGGTAAAATATAATATATGATAATATAATAATATAAATATTGGCGTAATATAAGTTATGTAAAATAGTTATTAAGATAAGTAAAAACTCAAATGGCAGGATATGAAATTTTTTTTAATTTTTTTTCAAAATTGCGGACGAATTTGCGAGTCATCGTACATATATATTATACAGGGCATTGAACTTTAATTACACAAAGGAGTTTTTGTACGTCAATCTTAACACTAGATCTCGGCAAACAAACGGGCTGGGCAATTCTAACAGATGGAGTAATTGAAAGTGGAAGCAAAAGCTTTCATGGTAGCCGTTTCAGTGGAGGTGGAATGTGTTTTTTAAGTTTTCACAATTGGCTTAATTCTTTGAAACATGAGTTCACTGCAGTGTATTTTGAGGAAGTAAGAAGACATCTAGGAACTGATGCAGCTCATTGCTATGGTGGTTTTCTTGCAGTGCTGTCTGCTTGGTGTGAAGAGAACAATATTCCCTACCAAGGTGTTAATGTTAAAACTATAAAACGCTTTATAACAGGCAAAGGTAATGCAAGTAAGAGTGAAGTTATTGAAGCTGTAAAGGAAAAAGGGGTTTTGCCTAAAGATGATAATGAATCTGATGCTTTAGCATTAATGTTCTATGTTATGGATTTCAGTAAAGATATTAATAAGATGAAAAATCCATAAAAAGTGGGTCCTTTCGGCCATAATGGCGGGTTTGGTGGTGCTGACCCCAGGCCTTCTTTAGCGTCAGAGATATTTTGAATATTAACTTTTTAATTATTAAGGATTTAAATTATATGAATTTAGCAATCCACTACTATCCTGTTGAAAACCTAGTTGAATATGATCGTAATCCACGTAAAAATGACGATGTGGTCAACAGAATGTGTGCTTCTATTCGAGAATTCGGCTTTCGTATACCAATAGTTGCAAAAAGCGATGGTACTGTGGTTGATGGTCATTTAAGACTTAAAGCAGCAAGAAAACTTGGTATGGAGAGTATTCCAGTGGTCTTAAGTGATAATTTAAATGAACCACAAACTAAAGCTTTTCGGTTACTGGCAAATCAATCAGCTAATTGGGCAAAGTGGGATGATGAGCTTTTGAAAGTAGAAATTCAAGAATTAGAAGATTTACAGTTTGATCTTAAAATGACTGGATTTGAGCTAGAAAAAGTTCAAAACTTTCTTGATGATTTAGATGGTGAAGAAGAAGATCTTTCTGACTTAGTTGTTGATGACAAAAAAGTAGAAATAACAAAACCAGGTGATCTTTGGATTTTAGGTGATCATCGAATCTATTGTGGTGATAGCTCTGTAGTTGAATCATATAAAGCGCTGTTAGATGATAAAATGGCAGACATTACTGTTTGTGATCCTCCATATAATGTTGATTATGTTGCGACGCGAAGGCGTCAGAAGTAGCTGTTTCTCAGGATTTTCTAGGTTTTCTTAGAAAGATCAAGAAGAAACCGTCCGTGTTGCCGGATGAATCTAGGGGCATGAATTAAGTAGCTGCCCTGACAATGTAACAAAGCATTATGCGGGATACAAATTGCAAAAGGCGTATTCTCCCTCAAACCATACAGAGGGTAAGTGCTAGATAGTGAATAAGGTGAAGGTAACTGAACCTGTGATAAAGACCGTAAACGTTGACAAGCGAAAGCGGTTGATACGCTTGGGCCAAAAGGCATTGGAAGCAGGAGGAACATCTCGTAGTTGTGTTCCCGTAACCTATAAGCTTCTCGGTTGACAGCAGGCACCTAAGTTCACAAGCTACTTTTGGGGAAGCGTGGAAACCCTGTACTTGCTCCCTACCATAGTGGGGACAGCAAACTGTAAGGAATGCTTATGGCAGTGCAGGTTTGGGATGTCGGAAAAAGCAAAGGTCTCACTGTAATGGTGGGAATACCAGTTGAAACATTACTGGACATAAAAGTGTGCCTACGTCCGATAGGTCTTTCTTTGTAAGAGATTTTGGAGAACTTTTTATATATGAGGAAAAGCAAATGACAACACTGACATATTCAGCGATTGGTGCATCCTCTACACCTACAATTACATGGGAATCTATTAATTGGACTAAAGTGATAATAGGTGTCAAAAAGCTCCAGATGCGTATTGCAAAGGCTGTTCGAGAAAGAAGGTACGGCAAAGTGAAAGCTTTGCAATGGATATTGACACATTCGTTTACTGCAAAACTTTTGGCTGTTAAACGAGTCACTCAAAATCAAGGAAAAAACACCCCTGGGGTTGATGGCTTAGTTTGGCGCACACCGCAACAAAAGATCAAAGCTGTTCAATCGTTAAAGCGTCGAGGATATTGCGTCCAACCGCTCCGACGAGTATGGATTCCAAAAAGAGCAGGAAAAAAAACGTCCTTTGGGAATACCAACTATGAAGGATCGGGCAATGCAGGCTCTTTATCTGCAAGCACTTGAACCAGTTTCAGAATCAATTTTAGATCGTCATGCCTATGGTTTTCGGCATAAAAGATCAGCTGCTGATGCTATTGACCAATGTTTTAAAACGTTGTGCCAAAAAGTATCGGCACCATGGATCCTAGAAGCAGATATCAAATCTTGTTATGACTCCATTAGTCATGCATGGCTTTTAGAACACTGCCCTATGGATAAGAAAATTCTGAAAAAATGGCTGACAGCAGGATACATGGATAAGAACACTTTTTATATCACTAAAGAAGGTACTCCTCAAGGAGGGATCATCTCTCCTACACTGATGAATATTACCCTTAGAGGCTTAGAAAAGACAGCCCAAAAATCTGCCTTTTGGCGCGATAAGGTTAATACTACCGCCTACGCTGATGACTTTATTATTACAGGAAGATCGAAAGAAGTCCTTGAAAACAAAGTAAAACCAGCAGTGTGTGCCTTTTTGAAGGAGCGTGGATTGGAATTCTCAGTAGAAAAAACTAAGATTACTTCCATTGATGAAGGATTTGATTTTCTAGGATTTACGATTCGAAAGTATCGAGGAAAGCTCTTGATCATGCCTTCTAAAGCAAGTATCAAAGAGTTCCTAAAAATGATCCTGGAAACCATGAGACTTCACAGCACAATAACAACGGAACAACTTATCTACACCTTGAATCCTAAGATCAGAGGATGGACAAATTATTACCGTCATGTTGTGTCAAAGAAAGTGTTCAACTATGTCGATCATAAGATCTTTGGTGCGCTTTTGAGATGGATTAAAAGAAGGCATCCAAATAAAAATTTTCAATGGAGAAAGCAGAGATACTTTTGCACCATTGGCAATAATAACTGGACCTTCTTTGCTAAGTCTTCAAAAGATAAAGGACAAGGTAGCATGGTAACTTTAATGCAAGCTGCCTCAATTCCGATTGTGAGACATGTCAAAATAAGAGCAGATGCTAATCCCTATGATCCAAAGTTTAATTCATACTTTTTCAAGCGAAATCTTGAAAGAAAGAAATACCAACATTGTATTAAGGAGAAGTAATTATGACGAAACTTGAGAACCAGTCTTCTATCGATAACAGCCGGGCAAATAAATCTGCCTTTGAAAGGCTTGAGCCGTATGACGGGAAACTGTCAAGTACGGTTCTTAGGGGGAAAAGGAGCGGCAACGCTTCTCTTTCTACCCGGCGTAATAGCCAAGACAAAAAGATATTAAATGATAATCAAGGTGAAAAGTACGAACTTTTTCTCTATGACATCTGTTCCCATATTTTAGCATATACGAAAGGTGCAATTTACATCTGCATATCATCATCAGAGTTTTCAACGTTGCAAAAAGCATTTGAGGAAGCAGGAGGGAAATGGTCAACATTTATCATTTGGGCAAAGAATCACTTTACGCTAGGAAGATCAGATTATCAAAGACAATACGAAGCAATGCTCTATGGATGGAAAAGCGGCAATAAACGTGAGTGGCATGGAGGAAGAAATCAAAGTGATCTGTGGTTTTATGATAAGCCAATACATAACTCACTGCACCCAACAATGAAGCCTGTAGAGCTAATGGAGAGAGCAATAGTTAATAGCAGCAGACCTGGGGATACTGTACTTGATCCATTTAGTGGCTCTGGAAGTACGCTGATTGCATGTGAGAGAACAGGAAGAATTTGTAAAACAATAGAGCTAGATTCAAAATTTGTAGATGTAACCATAAAGCGTTGGCAAATATACACAGGTAGGAAGGCAATTCTTTCTGGTACTGACAAAACTTTTGCACAAATTCAAGAAGAAAAACAGCAATAAAGGGGCAAAAAAAGTGGAAAAGATCACACAAACAGAATGGGCAAGAGAGATAGGAGTATCAAAGCAATATGTCTGTTATTTAGTAAAAAAAGGAATAATTGAGTTGGAGAATGGTTTGGTAAATAGAGAACAAGCAAATGAAGCGGTGGCAGCAATAAGAGATCCAAGTCAGCCACTTAGGAGGAAAAATCCAGAAAACGAAAATACAAATAACCTTTCTACAATGTTGCTAAAAACGCGAATAAAAAATGAGATGGAACGTGGCAAATTGCTTGAGGCGAAAGCTAAGGCTGAGATAGGAGAACTTGTGGCAGTAGATGAGGTAAAAAACGAAGCATTTAACGTAGCAAGAGTTGTTCGTAATAATTTACTTAATATTCCAAATAGAGTTTCAGCACTGCTTGCATCACTGAGTGACACTGAAAAGATTCATAAGACGCTCACTGAAGAGATTATAAGCTCACTCCAAGAATTATCTAACACTAAATTTCAAATATAAAAAGATTTTGAATATAAAATGGCTAAGTTTAGAGTTAATAAAGTGCCTCATTAATCAACCTGGATTAGATGTTAATGTTAGAGGATTAAATGGAAAAACCCCACTACATTGCGCTATAGAATTTGACGAATTAAGCATGGTAGATTTGTTACTCACGAAGAAGAATATTAATCCTTTTGTGGAAGATAATGAAGGTAAAACATCTCTTGACTATGCTAAAGAAGGGAAAAAAGCAGAAATATTACAAGCGCTAATTAATAACAAGTACGGGTCAGAACAAGATAGCTTACTTCATTTAGCTGCAATGATAGGTGAAGTTAATGCAGTTAGATACTTGATCAGAAAAGGTATTGGCGTTAATGTACGAAATGCTTTGCATCATACTCCATTACATCTAGCAGCAGGCATAGGACATGCAAATGTTGTCAAAATTTTAGTGGAAGAAGGAAAAGCTGAAATAGATGTCTTTGATGGACGAAACCAGACACCAATGCACTATGCAGTTAATAACAAAAAGTTGGAGATAGTAAAGTTACTGCTAAAGCTTGGAGCAGATGTAAATAGCGCGCGCATGGGACAAAACTCGATGAAATTGTCACCTGTGCATATAGCTGTAAGTAATACTAATTACGATGAAAGAGATTTATGTCTTGATATTCTGAAATGCTTAATAAAGGAGCCTAATGCTCAAGTCAATTTGCAAGACTACGAAAATAGAACACCACTACATTACGCTGAAAGACTTAAAACAATAGAAGTTTTACTAACGCGAGAAGATATAGACCCTCTGGTAAAAGACGATAGCGGTAAAACACCATTTGATTACGCTAAACCTGAGATAAAGAAGGCTTTGATGAGTAATAAATACGGTTCTGAAAAGAATAGTCTACTCCATTTAGCTGCACAAAGAGGAGAAATTGAGATTGTAGATGCAATTTTAAAAGAAGAAATCAATATTGATATTGTAAGTAATAAAGGTCTATCACCGATTTATCTTGCTGCAGAAAAAGGGCATTTACATGTAGTAAAGTTATTGCTGAAAAAAGGAGCAAACTATACACCTGTTTTGCACTTAGCAATCAAGTCAAATAATTTAGAATTACTTAAAGTTTTATTTAATGAAAAAAATGGAGCGTTACTCTGCAGAGATACCGTTGTTAATTTTCCAACCCTTCATAATAAATATATAGCACAGAGAGAAATAGCAGATAAAAGGATGAAAAAACATAATAATATTATGTGCATCTGTATTACAGTTAGCGCAGTAGCAATGGCAGCATATATAGGTTTAACGGTAACAGCAATAAGCAGAGCAATCATTTTTGCAACAATAACAGGGGTATTTGCGCTTGTTATAGCAATAATGATAAGTGAGATGAGCAAAAGATATATAGAAAACGAATTTCAGAAAAAGATGTTTATGGAACTGGAAGAGTGTAGTTCTACTGTTAATGATGTTGCAATTATGAGTAGATGCAGACAATGATATACGCCACATCTTTTTCTGAAGGTTTAAAACCAGATCCACAACTTAAAGTGTCAGAGTGGGCGAATGAGTATCGAGTTCTAGCAGCAACTGCAGCATCAGAGCCAGGTAAATGGAGAACGGAAAGAACTCCTTATTTAAGAGAAATCATGGATTCACTTTCTCCGTTCTCACCTGCAGAAAAAGTAGTATTCATGAAAGGAGCACAGATTGGAGGAACAGAAGCTGGTAACAATTGGATAGGCTATATCATTGATCAAACACCAGGTCCAATGCTAGTAGTACAGCCAACAGTTGAAATGGGAAAACGTTGGTCAAAAGGAAGATTTGCACCGTTAATAGAGAGTACACCGTGTTTAAAAAGTAAAGTAAAAGACCCAAGGTCAAGAGATTCAGGCAATACTGTGCAAAGTAAGGAATTTCCAGGTGGAATAGTAGTAATAACCGGAGCAAACAGCAGTGTAGGACTGATACCAATTCTCAATAATAATGAGACAAATGAAAAAGAGTGCTTTCCGCCTATAACTGGAGGTTTAAGTGAATTTATCGTATATTCTATTTGTCTTCCCAATAACGAAGTTTGGTATGAGATCTATGCCAGTAAAATATCTCTTTCTTGATGAAATAGACGCCTATCCAGGAGATTCAGGAGGAGAGGGAGATCCAGTACTGCTCAGTATTGCTCGAACTAATACATTTGCACGGCGAAAGATTTTTTTAGTATCAACACCAACGATTCATGGAATAAGCAGAATTGAGAAAGAATTTGAAGCAACAGATAAGAGATATTTTTTTGTACCATGTCCATATTGTAATTACTATCAAGTTCTGAAATGGTCACAAATTAAATGGGAAAACAACGACTCAAGAACAGCACATTATGTCTGCACTGAATGTAGCGGCAAAATAGAAAATCATCAAAAAACAGAGATGCTTGAGCGTGGAGAATGGAGACCTACTAATAGAGTAAAAGGTGAGAAAAAAGGATTTCATCTTTCAAGTCTTTATAGCCCAGTTGGATGGTATAGCTGGACTCAAGCAGTAGAAGATTTTCTCCATGCAAAAGAAAGTGAACAATTGCTGAAAGTTTGGATAAACACCACGCTTGGAGAAACTTGGGTAGATAAAGGAGAAGTACCGGACTGGAAGCAATTATTTAACAAAAGAGAGTCTTTTCAAATTGGCACAGTACCAAAAGGCGAAGTAGTCCTCACAGCAGGTGTTGATGTACAAAAAGATCGTTTAGAAGTAGAAGTTGTAGCATGGGGAAAAAGCCGCGAAAGTTGGTCAATAGATTATCAAGTATTTGAAGGAGATACAGGAAGTAGGGAAGTATGGGGAAAACTCTCTGAGCTCTTAAATCATCATTTTATCGGTGAAAATGGGCTTGAATATATGATAAGTATGATGGCGGTTGATGCAGGGTATGCAACACAGGAAGTATACAACTGGGTAAGAGGTCATCAAGGATCTGGAAGAGTAATGGCAGTGAAAGGTGTAAATAAAGCTCTAGTACCACTTAGTAGCCCAAGTAGAGTAGATATAACAGTTGGTGGTCAAAAGCTGAAAAGAGGAATAAAGCTCTGGCCAGTAGGAGTATCGATATTAAAGTCAGAGCTTTTTCAGCTACTTAATGTTTTAAAAAACGGGGAAAAAGAAAAAGTGCCAGCAGGATATTGTCATTTTCCTGAGTATGCACCTGAATATTTTAAGCAACTAATGGCAGAGCAATTAGTCAGTAAAGTAGTGAAAGGATATACCAAACAAGAGTGGCAAAAGGTAAGAGAAAGAAATGAAGTACTAGATTGCCGAATTTATGCAAGAGCTGCATCGATAGCACTGGGAATAGACAGATGGCCAGAGAGTAAATGGAATAGTTTAAGTGAAAAACCAGAAAGTAAAAAATCAAAGAAAATAGTCAAAAGCAAATGGATCAGCAAGCAATAAATGTATAACGAAGATTATTTAATTCAAGTTGAACAAGCAATAAAGAAGCTTCAGAGTGGCGAAAGAGTGGTATCAATTGCATATGGTGACCATGTTGTGAGATATGCTGAAGTTCAGATAAATGATTTGCTCAGCCTCAGACAACGCATCAAAGGTGAACTAAAGATTGCTGGAATGAAGCCTAAACGAAAGATTATTTTTGCAACAAATAAAGGAGTTATATGAG
This sequence comes from Wolbachia endosymbiont (group A) of Clivina fossor, assembly GCF_964026865.1. NCBI lineage: Bacteria > Pseudomonadati > Pseudomonadota > Alphaproteobacteria > Rickettsiales > Anaplasmataceae > Wolbachia > Wolbachia endosymbiont (group A) of Clivina fossor. The sequence continues at coordinate 1,662,491 of NZ_OZ034707.1, forward strand.
GGAAAATTTTCTGAGAAAAGTTGTAAAAGAGGAATATTCTGAATTTTTAGAGCAATTAAAAACTTTTATAAAACTATGGGAGAATAGAGAGAGTCCAGTAAATGGAATAATAGATTTGTCACATTGGCAAGAAAATGTGGATTTTGAGTTAGCTAAAGAGAATGGTATAGTTGGAGTAATTCACAAGGCAACACAAGGGCTAAAGTATGTGGATTCAAAGTATGCGAAGAGAAGAAAGAAAGCTGAAGAAGAAGGATTACTCTGGGGAGCATATCATTTTGGCACAGAAGGAAACGGCAAGAATCAAGCTGATCATTTTCTAAAAACGGTAGGCGAAAGCAAAAATACCATACTTGCGCTGGATATTGAAGAAAACAAAAGTGGCAAAAATATTACAGTTAAGCAAGCTGAGGAATTTGTAAAGAGAGTTGAAGAAGTAACAGGAAGATTACCCCTAATTTATGGCAGTAGCTATTTTCTTAAGGATTTTGCCACGCCAACTTTGACAAAATGTCCATTATGGATAGCAAGCTGGAGAAAAGAGCTCACATTACCAAAAGGCTGGAATGATTGGATTTTATGGCAATATACTGACGGTAAAACAAGTCCAGAGCCACATGAAGTAGAAGGAATCGGAAAATGTGACAGAAATAAATTTAACGGAACTTTGAAAGAATTAAGAGAATTTTGGTTAGTATGATGCTGAAAAATTTCAAACAACTATTTAGTAAGCCAAAAATCAAAAGTTCTGCTTGGGATGCGTCAGGCTCAGGAAGAAGGGTAATATATTGGCAAGGAGAAGCGGGAAGCATAAATAATTTGCTTTCTCAAAGCCTTGAGCACCTGCGTAGTAGATCACGTGATATGGTGAGAAAAAATCCATATGCAGCAAATATAATTGATACGATAGTAAGTAACTCTATTGGAACAGGAATAAAACCACAATCAAAAGCAAGAGATGGAGAATTTCGAAAGAAGGTGCAAGAATTATGGCTAAGATGGACAGATGAAGCAGATAGTAACGGAGTAAGTGATTTTTATGGATTACAAGCTCTAGTATGCAGAAGTATGATAGAGGGAGGAGAATGTTTTGTACGCCTCCGAAATCGTAAACTCGAAGATGGATTTTCTGTACCATTACAACTGCAAGTACTTGAGTCTGAACATTTAGATAATAAAACAAATCAAACTTTAGGAAATGGTAATGTAATAAGAAACGGGATTGAGTTTAACAGGCTTGGGCAAAGAGAAGCATACTACCTATTTAAAGAACACCCTGGTGAAAGTATGTGTGGAGAATCAGTGAGAGTGCCAGCAAATGATGTTTTACATATTTATAGACCATTAAGACCTGGGCAAATCAGAGGGGAGCCTTGGCTTTCTAATATACTGCTGAAGCTTTATGAGCTTGATCAATATGATGATGCAGAGCTGGTGAGAAAGAAAACTGCAGCAATGTTTGCTGGATTTATTACGAGACTCGATCCAGAAGCAAATATCATGGGAGAAGGAAGCAAGTGAGCAAGGAGTAGCACTATCTGGCCTGGAACCTGGAACAATGCAGCTTTTAGACCCAGGAGAGGACATAAAATTTTCAGAGCCGTCAGATGTCGGTGGAAGTTATGAAGCATTCATGAGACAGCAACTGAGGGCAATAGCAATAGGTACAGGAATAACATATGAGCAGCTAACAGGAGATTTAACAGGTGTTAATTATTCATCCATTCGAGCAGGGCTGATAGAGTTTCGCAGAAGGTGTGCAATGTTACAGCATAACGTGATAGTGTTCCAGTTTTGTAGACCTATTTGGAATAGATGGCTAGAGTTAGCAGTACTTTCTGGAGAACTGAGTATAGATGAAAAAGTAGTAAAAGCAGCGAAAGAAGAAGTGAAATGGATACCACAGGGATTTGATTGGGTGGATCCGCTTAAAGACCAGCAAGCACAGCAAATGGCAGTAAGAAATGGCTTCAAAAGTCGAGCAGAGGTAGTATCAGAAATGGGTTACGATGTAGAAGAAATTGACCAAGAAATAGCAGAAGATCAAAAGCGTGCAAATAGTCTCAACTTAATGTTTGACTCTGATTGTAAAGGGTTATGATGCTCTTAGGAAAAGCATTAATGCTTGAACCAAGGAGTTTTGAGCTACTATCGCTATACAAAGAAAAACAGCCAATTTTCAAAAATCACTCCATCAAAAGTAACGTAGAAAGAACTGCAATTATAGCAATACATGGAATCTTGACAAAAAAGTCAGAAGCTTTTGATGAAATGCTCGGAATGACATCATATAATCAAATAGAAGTACAAATTACACAAGCAATAGAAGATAGTGATATAGAAACAATCCTGTTGGATATAGACAGTCCAGGAGGAGAAGTAAACGGTATATTTGACCTAGCTGATTTTATTTATGAATCAAGAGCAAAAAAGAGGATAATAGCGATAGCAAATGATGATGCATATTCTGCTGCATACGCTATAGCCTCTAGCGCTGAGAAGGTATTTGTGAGCAGAACCTCAGGAGTAGGAAGTATTGGAGTAATAGCAAGTCATATAGATCAAAGTGGATTTAATGAAAAATGTGGAATAAAATATACCACAGTATTTGCAGGAAGTAGAAAAAATGATTTAAACCCGCATGAGCCAATGACATCTGAAAGTCTGGAAAGCTTACAAAAAGAAGTAGACCGACTATATGAAATGTTTGTGCAGCTGATAGCAAGGAACAGAGGTCTTTCAATTGAAAAGATTCGATCAACAGAGGCAGGGCTATATTTTGGCGAGAGAGCAATAGAAATAGGTCTTGCAGATGGAATTACAATTCTTTCATCTATTAATAAAAACAGGAGTATTACTATGAATGAACAAACTACAACTGACCTAGAAACTGATAATTTAACTAAGTATCGTACTGAAGTTCTTGAATTAATACGTTTATGTAACTTATCACGAATGCCAGAAAAGATAGGAGAATTTATTGAGCAAAGCGTAAGTGTTGAGCAAGCCAGGGAAGTTTTAATGGAACTGCTAGCAGAGCGAACGAAGAAGACAGAAATACTGAGTGCAATACCACAGAATTCAGGAGAAGATTTAATGATACAGGTAGCAAGAAGTCGTAGGAGTTAAAGTATTTTTATAACCGCCGTATATAGCATTGATAAAAGCGGCGGTAAGTAGTTAAGGAGAGAAATTTATGAGTTGTATAATCGAACAAAATAATCTAGGTGACTTATTAAAGTATGAGGCATCAAGTCTATATTCAAGAGACCAAATAACTGTAGCGAAAGGTCAAAATATTAAACTTGGTACAGTAGTTGCCAAGAAGACAGATGATGGTTTTATTAGAGTGCTGAACCCCACTGGAACAGACGGCACACAAACAGCAGTAGGAGTAATTACAACCGATATACATAGCAAAGATTCTGATATGAAAGGAGTAATTATTACTCGCAGTGCAATGCTAGCAGATCATGCAGTTGTGTGGCCAGCAAATATCACTGAAGAGCAGAAAAATGCAGCAATAAAGCAACTTGAAGGACGAGGGATCATCCTTCGCAAGGGAGTTTAACTAAAATTAATAGGAAAAAAGGGAGAGAAAAAATGCAAAATCCATTTACAAATACAGCATTTAGCATGACGGCACTAACGAATGCGATAAATATATTGCCGATAAATTATGGACGAGTTGAAAATTTAAATTTGTTTCCAAGTAGGTCAGTAAGATTTAGACATATTACCATAGAAGAACATAATGGAGTTTTAAGCCTATTGCCAACGCAAATTCCAGGAGCACCAGCAACAGTAGGAAAACGTGGCAAAAGAAAGGTAATACCAATTCTCAATAATAATGAGACAAATGAAAAAGAGTGCTTTCCGCCTATAACTGGAGGTTTAAGTGAATTTATCGTATATTCTATTTGTCTTCCCAATAACGAAGTTTGGTATAAGAACATTTACGATTCCACATATTCCACATGATGATGTAGTGTTACCAGAGGAAGTACAGGGAATAAGAGCATTTGGATCAGAAAGTGAACTTAAAGCGCTGGCAGATGTAATAACCGATCATTTACAGCTAATGAGAAATAAACACGCAATAACATTAGAGCATTTGCGAATGGGAGCGCTAAAGGGAATCATTCTTGATGCTGACGGGTCAGAATTATTAAATCTGTACAACGAATTTGAAATCACGCCAAAAGTAGTAAATTTTGCCCTTGGAACAGCAACAACTGATGTAAAGCGTAAGTGTCTGGAAGTATTGCGGCATATTGAGGATAACTTAAGTGGTGAATATATGACAGGAGTTCATGCCTTGGTAAGCCCTGAGTTTTTTGATGCATTAACCTCTCACGTTAAAGTAAAAGAAGCATATGAAAGATGGCAAGAAGGTGCGGCGCTAAGAAATGATATGAGGTCAGGATTTGCGTTCTGTGGTATAATGTTTGAGGAATATAGAGGACAAGCAACTGATCCTGAAGGAACCGTGAGAAGATTTATAGAAAGGGATACGGGGCACTGTTTTCCAGTAGGAACAGCAAGCACATTTACAACATATTTTGCACCAGCAGACTTTAATGAGACAGTAAATACTCTAGGACAGCCACTATATGCAAAACAAGAGCCAAGGAGGTTTGATAGAGGAACAGATTTACATACACAGTCAAATCCTCTGCCAATGTGCCATCGTCCGGGCGTTTTGGTAAAAGTCGCCATAGCATAACATACTGGTAGAGTAACCACAAGTTGGTGAGGCACAAGAGGACTCTACTAGTATATACCTTATTAGCATACTTATGAAAGAATGCAAGCATCGAACAGACGAAATCTGTCAAATCAGAAAGAAACACACAAATTTAAGTTTTTAGTAGTTTTCAAGTATAGTTGTACAGGGAGCGCCTCTGCAGTTATGACCGACATTTTCAATGGTGCCTAAGTGCCCGTATGCAAGCATGGTTTTGGAAGGAACGGTCAAATCATTGATGGAGTCATTTAGACTACCTCGGTTAGGAGATTGTACTATCAACCGTTCCAAGCTGAAGCGTTTCCCTATTACAAATTATATGTAGGAGTTACCATGAAAAAAGCAAAAAGTAAATTAGAAATAGTGAATCCTAATGCAGCAGGAATAGACATTGGTTCAGCTGTACACTATGTGTGTGTACCTGAAGGAAGAGATGAACAACGCGTTCAGAAATTTGGCTGCTTTACTGAAGACCTTCATAACTTAGCACAGTGGTTGAAAAAGTGTAAAGTTACAACAGTAGCTATGGAATCAACAGGAGTATACTGGATTCCTTTATTTCAAATACTTGAGTCATACAAATTCGAGGTAAGATTGGTAAATGCACGGCATGTAAAGAATGTACCTGGTAGGAAGTCTGACGTTCAAGATTGCCAATGGCTCCAACAACTGCATAGCTACGGACTGCTTCATGGATCGTTTAGGCCAGATAATCAGATGTGTGTATTGCGCAGTTACGTGCGGCAACGCAAAAATCTCACTGAAAGTGCATCTACACATATTCTGCGTATGCAGAAGGCATTAATTCAAATGAATATACAATTACACAAGGTTATTAGTCATATTACTGGGATAACTGGTATGAAAATCATTGAAGCTATAATTGAAGGCGAAAGAGATTCTGAAAAATTAGCAGAATTCAGGGACGTGCGAATGAAAAATGATCAGTCTACTATTGCAAAAGCGTTAGCTGGTGACTATAGAGAGGAACACTTATTCACGCTAAAGCAAGAATTTGAATTATATAATATTTATCAAGAAAAAATAGCAGAATGTGATAGAAATATTGAAGCCTATTATAAAACGTTTGAAACAAAGTCTTGTGAAAGCAAACAGCTAAGTAAGCAAAAGAATAAAAATAGCAAAAGTAAGCCAAGCTTTGCTTTGTATGAGGAACTGCACCGAATAACTGGTATGGATTTCACTAAAATTCCTGGATTTGATGTATTAAGTATACAAACCATAATTTCAGAAGTTGGTATAAACCATAGTAAATGGCCAACAGAAAAGCACTTTTCGTCGTGGTTGGGACTCAGTCCTGCTAATAAAGTTACAGGGGAAAAAGTGTTTAACACAAGAACACGTAAAGTCATTAACCGTGCTGCGAATGCTTTGCGAATAGCTGCTCATTCTGTAGGAAATAGTAAAAGTGCGTTGGGTGCATACTACAGAAGATTGAAAAAACGACTAGGAGCACCAAAAGCAATAACAGCTACTGCAAGAAAAATGGCATGCATATTTTATAGTATGCTCAAATACGGACAGGAATATGTAGAAAAAGGAATGGAATACTATGAAACACGCTATAAAGATAGAACTGTAAAAAATTTGATCAAAAAAGCGAGCGAATTTGGCTACATATTAGTTCAACAAGAAGAGTTAGTTGAGTGAGTTTCTTAGGAGAATATTAAGAGATTATTAAAAGATTGTTTTGCCCATTTAGGAGAAGTAGCTTTGTATGAGTCGAAAAATAAGGCGTACATGGTACAAGTATTAAAGCAACAGCCAGATAAATTATACGAGATTGGTGAAGGACAATTTGTAGGAGAAACTTTAGTGTTGGAAGTAAGTGCATTTGATGTACTGCAGCCAATGGTAGGAGATATTTTTGTTATAGGTGATTGCAAATACAAAGTACACACACCACCACTTAGAGATAAATCTGGAATGATCTGGCGAATCGAAGCATCTGGGGTGTAAAATGTCTATTCATATAGAAGTTAATAGTAATAAGGTAATAGATAGTGTAAATGCTAAAAGAGGAAAAATAGAATTAGCAATAGTGGGAGCATTAAACAGAACGGCACTATGGTTAAAAGCGCAAGCAGCTAAGGAAATCAGTGAGGAAAAGAAGATAAAATTGACGGTAATGAGAAGAAGGCTAAGAATTTTTAAGGCGAAAACTAGCAGATTAGACGTGTTAATTAGGGCAAATCTCTATGACATTAGAGCATCGACAATCGACAATTGGCAAAATACAAAAAACAAGAAGAGGATTGAAAGTAGGAAAGCACCAATTTATAGGAGGATTTGCAGCAGTTATGCCAAAAGGAAATAGCGGTATTTTTAAGCGTGAAGGAAGAACAGCATTACCAATACAAGAAGTAAAGCTACCAGTGGAACCAGAAGGCTCAAGAATAATAAAAGACCTTGTTAATTATGAGAGTGAGAGAGAGTTTGAGAAATACTTTAAGCATGAGCTAAACTATATTTTAAAGATATGACAAAGTTCTGGACAGATTTACATCAAGCAATTTGTACTAGACTGAAGGAAGAAATCCTAAATATACAAACATGCGAAGTATACCCGACGATAAGAAAAGAATTGTTAGCACCAGCGGTTTTTGTGGAACTTAGCAGTCTTGAAAAAGGACATGATCCAGGAACAGAAGAATTAGCGTTGAAAGCAAGATTTGAAGCACGAATTGTGATTGATAGCACAATAGAAAATGCAGCTATTATTGTCAGAACACTAGCTGCTGAGGTTGCGAGAGTAGTAAATAAAAATACTTGGAACGTGAAGAATGTTTCGCCAGGAGAATTTATATCAGGAGGAGGAGATGATTTTAGGCCAGAGTTAGATGCGTATTTAGTGTGGTTGATTGAGTAGGTGCATACAATACACGTAGGTCGATCTATTTGGGAAGAAGGAAAATTTAGGCCACACAAAATAGAAATAGGTGAAATAAATGTTAGAAAATAATTTTGCAATTTCGGAGTTACAGAGGAAAATGGCCAACATTGTTCGTATAGGAGTTGTAAAAGAAGTAGATTATGAAAAAGCAAAAGTAAGAGTGAAAATAGGAGAATTTTTAACAGATTATTTACCGTGGATAACGATGAAAGCTGGAGAAGATAGAAGTTGGCTTCCACCTAATATTGATGAGCAGGTGATAGTATTGTCGCCATTTGGGGAATTATCATTAGGGGCAGTGCTGGCTGGAATATATCAACAGAAGTATGCTGCCCCAGAGAATAAAAAAGAAATAAATAGTGTGAAGTTTCAAGATGGAACAAGATTGTTATATGATAAAGAGAATCATCATTTAGAGATTAAAGTAGTAGACAAAATAACATTGAAAGCTGGGGGATCGAGCATAGAGATGACGAAGAGCGAAATAAAACTGAAAGCAGATAGAATAAACCTTAATTAAATGAATAAATCGGTTGTGCGATTAGGGGATTATTGTGGAGAAGCAACACCGCATTTTTGCATTAGTGGGAGTAACAATGTTTTTGTAAATGGTAAGCCAACGTGCAGACAAGGAAACAGTTTTAGTGAAGGAAAAGTAATGATTCAAGGATCAAAAACAGTATTTGCAAATGGCTATGGTGTAGGAAGAGTAGGAGATATAGTTTCATGTGGGTTTAAAGTAATAAAAGGCAGTAAAAACGTGTTTGCAGGCTAAAAATGAAAGGAATGGATGCTAAAACAGGAAAAGCGTTAGAAGGAATAGAGCACTTAAAGCAGTCGATAATTGATATACTGACCACCCCTATTAACAGTAGAATAATGAGAAGAGATTATGGTTCAAGACTATTTGAATTAGTAGATAAGCCAATAAATAGAGATTTAACACTTGAGATATATGCAGCGACAGCAGAAGCACTGGAAAAATGGGAAAAAAGATTTAAGTTAGAAAAAGTAAAGATTGCTGAAGTTAAAGAAGGAAAAATGACTCTTGTACTAGAAGGTATTTATCTTTCAGAAGGCAAATTCATAGATATTAGTGGAATAGTTGTTTAGAAATGCAGACATCTAATATTATTGAAAAACTAAGCTATGAGGAAATATTTTCGAGAATGAAGGAAGAGCTAGTCAGTAGAGATGAAACCTTTTCAGCATTAGTAGAATCCGATCCAGCAATGAAGGTTCTGGAAGTAGCAGCGTGGAGAGAGTTGTTACTCAGACAAAGGATAAACGAAGCTGTAAAGGGTAATTTACTTAAGTTTGCAACAGGAGAAGATCTTGATAATTTAGCTGAGTTTTGTGGAGTAGAGAGGCAGAAAGAAGAAGATGACGAACGATTTAGAAAAAGAATCAAAGCAAAAATAAAGGGGTGGTCAACAGGAGGAAGCAAAGAATATTATCGTTATCATGCACTTTCGGCAGATAGAAGAGTAAAGGATGCATTAGTAGAATCACCTATACCAGGGAAAGTACAAATTTCGATCTTATTCACAGAATTATCCACAACCAGCATAGCGTCAGAAGAGCTACTTGAAATTGTAAAAAAGCAGGTTACTAGAGATGATATAAGGGTTTTAACAGATACAGTAACAGTAATTGGTTGCAATATTACGGAAATAGATATTCACAGCAGAATGAGCATAAGTCCTGTAATATCAGAGGAAGAAATCAAGAAGCAGTTCATCAAGAAGTTTGAAGCAAATAGAAGGCTGGGATGGGATGTTACAAGATCGTGGATAATAGCGAATTTGTTTGTGGAAGGGGTGGAAAACGTAGAATTAATAGAACCAAAAGAGGATGTTGTGGTTCTGGGAAATGAATGTGCAAATTTGAGAAATTTAAAGATTGAGTTGAATTAATGTTACTGCCACTAAATGCAATAAAACAGGAAAAAGCGCTAGTAGAAGCAACAGATTACAAGGTTAATCCAGGCTGTATAAGAGGGTTTAAATTTAGATTAGAAGAAAGAATATTACCTTGGCTAATTGAGGAATATGAATTGGGGGCAATTCTGCGCTGGGTAAAAGATAAAAGAAGAGCTATAGTAGAAGGAGTAAAATTTCAAAGACTGCGAGGAACACCTGAATCACTTGAAATAGCACTAAAATGGGCAAATATAGAAGACATTACAATTATCGAAGAACCACCTGGCAAGCACTTTTTTGAATTGCAGATAGGAATAAAAGATGTACCAAATGACTTTTTTGTAGATGCAGTTGTGGAACTTGCGAAACTATCGTTACCCGTAAGATCGCGGCTAATGAGGATTTTCAATGATCACTACAACGTTGATAGGTTTATTTTAGATGAAAGCTTTTTTGGAAGTTTGTTATCGGATTACTCAGGGATAAAAATTGAAAAAGATGGACCAGTATTATCATTTGGAAGAGTAAATTTTTTCAGATTTAGTGGTACATCAATTAAGGTTATAGAGAGTTATCTACGCAACCATTATGAACAAGCGCTTAGTAATGACATATATCGGTTAGATGCAGCAGTGCTTGGGGAAACAGAGCCTCACACAAAGGATTACAAAGGCATCTATGAAAGAAATCATCAGTGGTACAATTTAAAAGCACTATATCCACTACCACAGAGCTTATTACCATCGATTAAATTTGCTAAAGCGCAGATAGTATTATCGGACAGTTGGAACTTAGGAGAAATAAATGCGTGCTTTCCAGTTAGTAGTGTAGAGGAAAGAGGGAATAAATTTGTATTGGGAAGCGATAAACTGTCTGAACAATTTTGGAATTTAAAACATAAGCCAATTTTAGAAAGGTTTAGCGTTACTCACCACTACAAAGTAGAAAACTATACAGATCAGAAGATTACAAAATATGGTTTAGCAGAACACAATATTAAGTATGAAAACGATTTAGATTCAGAGCAAAAAGACTCAATACACGAATTAGAAAAGCACATTTTAGTATTTTACCCAGGAGTACTAAAGTGGCATGAACATCGACATTTGCACAGAAGTTGGAAAAATAGTCAAGTAATATCTATAATAAGTTAAGTACTTATATTTAGATACTCATATATTATATTAATAATAGGTAAAAGTGTATGAAATAAAAAGAAAAAGACTTGCTTTCTCATGCTAAAAAGGACATGACTTGAATAGCAGCAGGTAAATATAAGAAATTTATCTGACGCTAGAAAAGCTAATTTTGTGAGGTATGAAATGAGTTTTAGCAAGAGTAAGTTTTTTAAAGAAGTATCAAGTAACGGGTTTAAAAACATTAATAAAAGAAATGAAGAAGGAGAGACGATATTGCACCAAGCAGTAGAAATCTCCAATTACAAAACAGTGAGATTATTAATAAAAAAAGGGGCAGAGGTAAATGCAAGAGATAAAAATGGTTATACACCACTACACTGTGCAGTATTTGCGAAAAGCTTAGAAAATGTAAAAGTGCTGCTAAGGTCGGGAGCAGAAGTAAATGCCACTCAATATGTCAGTGGATGTACGCCACTCCACTCTGCGTGCAAAATAGGAGGAGCAGGAGTTGAAATAATAAAAGAGCTAGTAAAGGCAGGGGCTGAGGTTAATCAACTGAATAAATATGGTGCAACACCAATGTATTACATCTGGGAAAGTGAAAAGTATCGTCTATGTGATAGCAAAGAAAGTGAAAAGGCAAGTAAATTTTTGAGAGAAAAAGGAGGAATAACAAAAAGTAGAAAACTGACGTGCTATGGAATAGAGGGGCTAGTGGGAGAAATAGCAGACATGTTGGATAGGAGCTATATGCCGGAGCTAAAAATAATAGAGATAGGAGAAATAAGGAAGAGAGACAAATCACTAATAAAGGAAGAATGTCAAAATTTAGCAAGCAAAATAATGAGCCAAGTGAATGAAATGATAGATGAGGTAGAAAATGTAGTAGGAAGAAAGGCTTAAAAAGGGGACTTGATTTTAAAGAAAAGGTGAGGTGGATTATGTTAAAGCTTGGCAAATTTAATAAATCAGTAAAAGAATTATTAGAGAACTCATTTAAAAGTATTTATGCAAGAGACGAAAAGGAAAGAACAGCTCTGCATTATGCAGTAGAAGCAAAAACAGTGAAGTTATTAGTCGAAAAAGGAGCGAATGTGAATGCAGCAGATGCAAGAGGATATACAGCACTGCATCTAGCGGTAACGGAGAAACGCCTAGAAACCGTGAGAGAATTGATAAAGTCAGGAGCAAATGTAAATGCTGAAGAGTATGGCAATAAATGCACTCCATTGCACCTTGCATGTATGGTAGGTGAAAAAGAAATAGTGGAGGAGCTAGTAAAAGCAGGGGCTGAAATAGAGCAAGCAGATAAATTTGGAATGACAGCAATGGATTATGCAAAAAATAGCAAAGAGATAACCAAGATATTGAAGAAAGAAACAGACAGAATTGAAAAGTTATTTGAGAAATTGTGAGAGGCTAAAAGATATGGAAAAAAGTGTAGAAATAGAAAAGAAAGTAATGAATTTAGAGAAAAAAGCGTTGGTAGAGTTGAGGAGAATATGGAAGAAGGTATATGGGGAAGAAGCGCCTAGATACTCAAAGAAATATCTGGTACCAAGATTAGCATATAGGTTGCAAGAGGAGGCGTATGGAGAAATATCAAGAAAAGGTTCAAAAAGACTAGAGTATCTGGCAGATCGGCTAGAGAAGGGAAAGAGAATAAGTAGTGACAAACTGCCAGTAGAAGGAACAGAGCTAATATTAGAGAGAGGGGAAGAGACTCACGCGGTAATGGTAACAGATAAGGGTTTAATCTACAGAGAAGAGTTTTACACGTCATTGTCGGCAGTAGCAGGGGAAATAATGGGAATGAGTTACAACGGACCTTTATTATTTGGAATGCGTGATAAAAATGGAAGTTGAAAATGCTACAAGAAGTAAGATGTGTGATATATACAAGAAAATCAAATGAGGATGGGCTAGAACAAAAGTTTAACAGTCTTGATGCGCAGCGAGTAGCATGTGAAAAGTACATAAAGAGCAGAGAAGGCTGGGTAGCATTGGCCAAAAGGTACGACGATGGAGGTTTCTCAGGAAAGAACTTAGAAAGACCAGCGATAAAGGAATTGTTTGAAGATGTAAAAAAAGGAGAAGTAGATTGTGTAGTAGTATATACGCTAGATAGATTATCAAGAGAAACAAAAGACAGCATTGAAGTAACATCATTTTTTAGAAGGCACCGAGTAAATTTTATAGCAGTAACGCAGATATTTGACAATAATACGCCAATGGGAAAATTTGTACAAACGGTATTGTCAGGAGCAGCACAACTAGAAAGAGAAATGATCGTAGAGAGAGTAAAAAACAAAATAGCAACATCAAAAGAACAAGGTCTATGGATGGGAGGAACTTTGCCGCTTGGATATGATGTAAAAGATAAAGAATTAATAATAAATGAGAAAGAAGCAAAAACAGTGAAACATATATTTGAAAGATATTTGGAGCTGAGATCAATGGCAGAATTGGCAAGAGAATTGAATAATCAAGGTTACAGAACGAAATCAGATATCTTTAAAAAGGCCACGGTAAGGAGAATAATAACAAACCCAATATATATGGGAAAAATCAGGCATTATGAGAAACAGTATAAAGGAAAGCATGAAGCAATAATAGAAGAAGAAAAGTGGAAAAAAGCACAAGAATTGATAAGGAATCAGCCATATAGAAAAGCAAAATATGAGGAAGCTCTGCTTAGAGGAATAATTAGGTGTAAGAGCTGTAGTGTAAATATGACGCTGACGTATGCAAAGAAGGAGAATAAGAGATATCGATATTACGTATGTAATAACCACTTAGGGGGAAAGAATTGTGAATCAATAAACCGAACAGTAGTAGCCGGAGAAGTGGAAAAAGAAGTGATGAAGAAAGCGGAAGATTTATATGAAAAATGGGGAGAAAAAGCGGAAGAGTGGAAAAATTTAAGTTTTGGAAAGCAAAAAGAAGTAGTGAAAAAGTTAATAAAGGGAGTAATGGTGAGAGAGGATGGAATAGAGGTGCATTCTGAATCAGAGGAAAAATTTATACCAATAAAAAAGAAAGGAAACAAATGCACAGTAGTAGAGCCAGAAGGAAAAACAAACAATGCGCTACTGAAAGCAGTGGTAAGAGCCCATCTGTGGAAACGGCAACTAGAAGAGGGAAAATATGCAAATATAAAAGAGCTGAGTGCAAAAATTAATATAGATACAAGACGTATACAGCAAATTTTAAGGCTGAATTATTTAGCTCCGAAGATTAAAGAAGACATAGTAAATGGGAGACAACCGAGAGATTTGAAATTAGTTGATTTAAAAGAAATACCGATGCTGTGGAGTGAGCAATTAGAGAAGTTTTATGGTCTTAATTTATAAAAGCAACAGTATGTGCCAGAAGGAGCTGCTAAAAAGGGCTATGCCAAAAGATGTTGAGATTGATGTAGAAGAGCAAATCAATATAGGTGATGAAGATTTTAGCATATTGGATACAACAGTGATAGAAAATGTATCCAATTTTAGCTGCATATTTTAATAGTGGATTTGAAGAAAAATTCTGTAAACATCAAAAAAGGCAATACTCTAAACCCCAGCACACAACTCCAGAAAGTAGTACATGTGGAGCAATCTATAGCCTCCTTGAATCTGAAAGTGTACTTGAAAATTCATAAGCATTAAGTAAACTTTTTAAATAAAATAATTTCTTCCTTAACTTACTAAATAAACTTCCTCCATCATTGCTGTGTAACAAGTCATATACAAAGCTATGGTCTACTTACAAGCAGTGCCTTATGTTGATGAGATGCTTTTTCTATCTTTAACTCATCCATACTATAGCTTGGCAAGCTTGAATAGCATAAGGAATCTTTTTGTTCTTGCGTTTGTTTTGCCAAGACCTTATTTCTATAAAGTAGGGGTTGAAAATGATCATGGCCTCCATTTACCATATGTAAGACACTATTGTGATTACAATCTATCTTACCTGCTTTTGATCCTGAGCTATCTATTAACTGATGCAAGAACGGATCTTGTTGCTTATCAGTAGTGTGCAATGAGTTACTCTCTGCAACATGCAATTTCACACCATACTTACCACAAAGTACTCTGCCCTCGATATCGGAACGTCCCCAAAATTCATTCTTTCCAATGCTATTGATATATTGGTTACACGTAATTCCACGATTTACGAACTCACCTTCAACCTCATCAAAGTCATTGCCAATTTTACTTATAAACCACTCTGGAGGATTGTCTTGCGCAAATCTCTTACACTCATTCCTTAACTGCTCTACAGTAACTTTGATTCCCTTCTGTTGTTCTAGACTTTGCCTGAATGAATCAAAAAAACAGCTTCCATTATTGATTGCGTGCCCTAAATAGAAGTCATTAGGTACGTTTGATTTTTGCTCTTTATCACCTTGTTTTTCTGCCTTTTCAGTATCTTCTTTCTCTAAATTAAAAATCCCATTCCAATTGTATCTACCTTCTAGTCCTAATCTTTTACTCTCTCTTTCTGCCGCGTTAACTAAATCTATTTTAGAAATATTCTCTTTTTCTTCAGATAACCTAGATAGAGTTTTAAAGATATCTATCAGATGAGTTTTTATGTCAAAGCTCTTCTCCTTTTTAACAATACTAGATTCAATATTACGTAAATCTTGTAATAACTTATGCCTTCTAGCAATTTCCTCCATAGAATCCCTTCTTAACTCTTCACATCCTGTCCATTTGTTGTTAGACTCGCTTATTACTTCAGGATGCATCAATTTTCCAGACCTTTCAAAATATCCCTGTTCAATAGCATCGTAGACACAACAATTACCAAGTTCACAATCCTCGCCTAGCTCTTCTTCATGATCCTTGAATTTTTTCAATACTTCTTCTTTATTATTCACCTTTACTATAATTTTGCTTTTATCTTGTACGTCAGGATACAGTCTAACGTCTATCTTTCCCAAACTAGTATAGAAAGTTAATACTATATCACTACCTTCTGCAAGATCTGTGTAATTTCTTATGCCATTTTCTGTTGTAATTTCTACTTCACTTTTACCGATCTTTATTACATCTCTTCCACATTCTATACTTTCCTGGGTTAGCCCTAACTTCCCATTTGTGATCTTTGCAATGTCTATTATGCTGTTTTCCGAGTATTCTAAGTAAAGAGTAGAGTTATCCAGTTTTGCATCTTTTACCTCACCAGTAGCTGCACTTTTAGCAATTTCCATGAATTCTAGGACACAACTCCTATAATCTGCATAAGCTTCTTTCGTATTAATTTTGTGGTCTTCAAATTCTGATTCGAGTTTGTTAATTACGTCCATACTACTTGCGTTATATAATACTGCTCCCCTTGATATTAACTTACATATTATACCACTAGCAACTTTAGGATTCTTTCCTAATTTACTAATCTTTTTTATTACGTGATCTGTAAAATTATATACTTCTCTACTTTGAGAGGACCGTATAGAAAAATTAAACCTCACTCCGGACTCTATAGCTTCGTTTACAACTTTTTCCAGTTGATCTATATTTTTAACCTCAGATACTTTACCTAAAAACGTACTCAACTTTCTCCGCTGACTTGGTATTAATTTGCTCCCTAAAACCCCAAATTCTGGAAAGCATTCTTCCCTGATATAACCTAACTCCTTTGAATCACTTGCTCCTGCTTCCAAAAGTAAGTTTTCTACTTTAGTAATGCCTTTATAACCAAGAAAAATATTTCTTAGGTATTCAAGTGCCTCAGATGCTCCTCCACTCCCTCGAATCTTTAAAACGGTCTTTAAATCTTGGTCATTTTTGTGCTTACTAAAAAACTCTTTTAGATCATTAGTAAGTTTAACAATGCGATCCGAATAATCTTTGCACTGAAGATGATAGTAGTTCTCACTAAAAATATGATTTAACTCTTCCCTCAATCTCTTTTGATTGTCAGGCAGAAAGCACTTTTCAATCTCATAGTGATGATTATCGATTGCAACCTGTAACGCAGTCTTTTTCTGCTTGTCACGTATATCGGGATCAGCTTTGTTCTTTAGGAGTAAATCTACTTTGTTATCTGCCCACTCGTCATGCATACCAAATTCAGCAATATGGTGCAAAGGTGTTTTCCCTTCACTATCTTGCATATTGGGATTAGCTCCGCTCTTTAGGAGTAAATCTGTACTTTCATCACTATAATCATCATTAATAACAACATAATGCAAAGGCGTTCTCCCTTCACTATCCTGTAAATTGGGATCTGCTCCTTTTTTTAGGAGAGAAGCTACACTACAAGGACCACTAGCGGAATGTAAGGGTGTCTTTCCCTTGTCATCTTTTACATTAGGATCGGCTCCTGCACTTAAGAGTAAACCCACAATAGAATCATGCTCTTTGCCTTCCCGAGCTATACTCGATACCGCATGTAATACTGTAAAGCCAGATTCTCCTCTTCTGAGGTTAAGAACAGACTTTAGATCTGGGTTACCCCTATTGTTTTTTAAAAACTTCTTAAGTCTTACAATATAACCCTCGCTTTCATAAGCAGAAAGAGATAGGTAGACATTGAGAATGCTTAATAGTTCTTCATTTAACTCCTCTTGACTTTCTGTCAAAGTTGCGTTAAAAAACCATATACTCGTTAAGTCATCAAATAAAGAGCATGCAGGGAGTGGTGAATAGTAGTAATGAGGGAATAATTTCTTTTTAATTAATTCATACTCATTATCTACTTGCTCTTTCTCTAGGTTTTTTGATGCATCTTCCAATAAATAATCAGCTTCGTTTGTTTCTGAACTTCTTTCCTTGCTGATAACCTTACTAAATGTTTCAAAACTGCTGATTGACATATTTACCTCTAGCCTATAAAAACATGTTGCATGTAGTATGCAGCGTAAGTAAAACTAATACAAGCATAATTTTTCACTAAGATACTCTGCATATTAAGAAGAGAACTTATATCCCTTCTGTACACGCTTTTCTTCAACTTGACGCTGTGATTTTCTATGAATTCGCCTTCTTTTGGACTTGCTACATGAGTTCCTTTTACTTATCTGTAAGCGATTGTGCAACAAAGCTAGACTTACATAAAAAAATTTCTAGTTTACTATTATTATAATAATAGTTAATTTAAGGCATGGTTCGTAAATAATTTGTAAAGGAACAACACCTACGCAAAGATCTAGTTTTAGCAAAAGTTAGAAGCATTATATAAGGTTAAAATGCAAGCTTGGAACTTACTAATCTCATTACTTTTAATACTAAACGGTAGTATTGTGTATGCTGATAAAACAGCTATATCTTCATGTGATAAGATGCCTTCAGGTTATAATGGCAAGGTTTTTAGAATTAAGACTGATTATCCGACTGAAATTAGTAATAAAGAAAGACCATGGGAACATATATCATTTAAAGAGGAACCACAAAAATACGCTTATACAATTTTAAAGTATATATATGATGGGAATATTGATTATGATTTTGATTTACATTGTGATAAGACTGCTAATTGGTATCATGCACTGTGGATGCATTATGGGGTGAATGGTAGAGAATTTGTTAATGGTTTAACGAGAGAAAGATCCTTTAAGTCTGGTGAATTGCACAGCGGTCAAAAGTCTATGCTACAGAATTGGGCAATTTCTATTGTTAATGAGCAAGGAGCATATACGTATGGACAGGTATGGCAAGATATAGACAATCCTGATATTACTAAAGGTAAATTCTTAGATGGTACGGTAAGTGCAAAATTAGTATTTACAGAAGCAACGCAGGATGATATTCCAACTCTTAAAAACAGTATCACTTGGACTGGCTATATTAATCAATCTGAGAAAGGAACTCCAAAAGTACTTAAGCAACTGAGATTATTTCAAATTGATTTTTTAGTCAAAGATAAGAGATCAGAAGAAACAGGATGGGTTGCAGGTACGTTTATTTATGATTGTACTATAAATAACAAAAATCCATGGTTGAATATGAATTTAGTAGGCATTGCTTGGGGTAATGACCCTAATTATTTTATGGCAGATTATATAATAGGAAAAAGGTTACTAGAATGTTGGATAAATCCCGATGTGGCAAAAAATTCTTTAGGGTATTTGGGTAGACTTAATGGTCCAATAGATAATAAAAAATCTTCATGTTTATCATGCCATAGTACAGCACAACATCCTGAGAAACCTTCATCAGTGCCACCAGAGCATGAGCAAGAAATAAAACACTGGTTTAGGAATCTAAAGGAAGAATCATTTGATGATGGAGCATTTAGTTTTGATTATTCCAAGCAGTTAAGCCATGGCGTTAGAAACTACTATAGTGCTAAAAAGGAAAATGATCCTATTGGATGTAAAGCTTTTAATTATAAAGATATCGCTCAAGCTCTGATCAACTAAATGAGTCTTATAGTCTTTAAAGCGTGTTAGGTAAAACTGTCAGATGGAAAACACAACAGTTCTGTAAATAAAATACGCTTGAAAGAAGTAGCTAATACCAACATTCGTTATCGGGAAGACAGATGGGATATGTTATAAACTTGCTTAACTTCCCAACTATAGGCAAAAAGAGCTCTTTTTCATTTGTTCCATTACCAATGAAACTTGGTATAACTTTAGCATCACAACAAATTTAATTATTTACTCTTTCCAAAAATTACAAAAAAGTACCTACCTTCGTGAGAACAAATTAAACAAAAGCAGCGTTGTGTAAATAAAAACGTGAAATTGTTTGAAACAAAATGAGGCAATTTGGTTCGTATGTAAATTTAGCGAAAGTGAGCCAATATAGCTGATTTCAGTGTATAATGGAATTACCATATATAAAGAGTTCGTATGTATCACATGGTAGACCATCCCATCCCAAAACAAACTCTTCTCACCGCCCTTGGTTTTGAGTGCTGGAAATGGTTGTTTTATTTAAGTTATTAACTTAATTTTTTGATAAATTAATAATAATTCATTTGGAAATGATAAAAAATCAGAATAAATTTATAGTAAAAATAGATCTTTTTTGGTATCTAATAGGAGCATGGTAGAGAAAATGTATCTGTTAGTAATACAGCCAAAATACAACTTAAAAAGCTTAAGTAATCCATTTTTTGCTTTGCACTATATAGGAGATCAAAAAAAACAGCCAAATCACACTATATTTAACTTATTTTTATCCTAACAACTTTGCTGTTTAGCCATTTTCTACGAGCCACTGAGTAGACACTAATTATCTTCGTATAGAACTATGATCCAGTTGATTATATACCTGAAGAGTTTCTGGAAGAGATATAAGAGTATTTGGCAGTTCTGCATCATTATTGAATACAGCACAAGATAAAACTATCTCATTCCCATCAGTAACACGCTTATACCCTCTCTGACTCATATATCCTGCTGACTGTTCTTCTCCTTCATTCATTTTCTGCTGTACCTCTCCTTCATTACGAGCAAATTTCAATTCTTCTCCAATTGGATGAGTATTTCGACCGTGCTCTATAGGTCTTAATAACAAAAGATCTAACTTCTTTCCTCTTCCCACTTGGTATTCAATAAGCACTCTAGCAGGATTATCACAAGCATAAAATATCCCATGCAATATAGAATGAAATCTGGCCTCACTATTCACATTTATTGCATTCTTTAATGGAATTAGCACTCTAGAAATGGCTTCAAATAGTTGATTATGCCTATCTATATTTTGCCAATCATCTTCCATAACCATATTAGAAATATCATATACATTTCTAGCACTTAATACTGGTACAAGTTGACCAATAAAAGTACCTCTATTTCTCAGATAATTATGAGGTGATTGAAATAGTCTTACACCAACAGTTATACCTAGATCATCCTCAGCTCTTCTATCAGGATTTAGCTCACATATTACTTCATAAACTCTAGCATTTGGCCATCGTGATAAATCTAACTCCATATCTGGAAATTGATGACGCAACATATGGTAGAGATGAAATACAATAACTCTCTCCTGTTTCGTAAAAGATGCACGTAAAACCATAGTTAAAGCACGATCTCCAACATTTACTTGTGCAATTCTTCCTCGTGGACCCAGCATCCTATCATCATCATGATAGTGAAACAAATACTTAGTCACATTTATTCTACTTCTGCCGATTGATACAGTGTCTCTTGCAAATGCAGCACTTCCAAAAGTAAAACCATTCATATAAGAAAATATCCTATCACTGCCACTTCTAGCACCTGGTACTGCAGGTACACCAAAAGATGGATAAAGTAGATAATCTCTAACGTTTTCTTCAACTTCAACCTCTCCTTCTACTACAGCTTCAAACAATCTTTCTACCAAAGGAAAGCCTCTCTCTAAAAAATTTTCCACACTAGTCATAAAATGCTGCTGTTGTAGATCAAAATTCAATCCAACACAGACGGCATTTTCTGATGAAGTATAGATAGATACAGATGAAATAGGACATTTTCTAACATAATTTTCAGCTTGTTCCAATGCTCTATCAGCATATTTATCTCTAGTAGCTCCTGCCTTAAGTTCAATAATAATGGGAACAGAATCTGTCAATCTTTCTTGACCACGTACAAGAAAAGTGATATCTGCATACCCACCTCCTACAAATAGCTCAAGGTAAATATTAGCTGTATGCTGATACCTAAAATTCATAAAAAAGCCTGCTAAAAACCCATGATAATCTGACTCTTTACCATAAAAACTCAATGCATTTTTATATCTATTATGGATATTCAAAATATACCGAAGAACCTGTCCCGTTAAATACTCTACATTGTCTGTATTGTTACTCACAAGTCCTGCTAAATTTGGTAAGTTGTTTTGCTCAATATGAGGAGTAATGATTTGGAATCTATTATTTCTGTTTCCTATATCATTTCCATTAAATCTATTCCCTAACTCTTCACATTTTGTAGGTTCTTCATCATTCTGCCTCCATACATACACCTTGTACTCTATAAAAATCAAATTTCCTTGTAACTGTTGGTTTTGTCCAATAAATTCCCTCTCCACTTCTAGCCTTTCCCATTCACTAAACCTCGAACCAGCACTATTCCACCTATCAGCAATGGTGAAACATTTAACTATTCTTCTGCCTTGCTCACCAGCTTCATTAGTAAGAACAGCAACCTTTAGGTTTCCTTTTTTGTTCCCATCATAATTATCAAAACGAAAATAAACCATTTCATTGTTTAAAATACCAGCATCAAATGCAGTGGCAAACATGCCGAAAAAGAATGCAGGGAAGAAACGATCTTTACCTACGGAATGTAAGAAAGATGGGCATTGATCTAAAAAAGATTCAAATCTTTTAATAAAATCATGGCAATCCATACAATCATCACAATTTTCATCACTACATTCTCCACTTAACAGACTTCTAATTAATCCGATATTTTCGTCATTGTTATCCATAAAACACCTCTATTTACTGTGACCAGACAAACCGCTAACACCAGGAGTTCCTAACATGGACTGTGGATGATCACCATAGGCAACAACCTCAGGAGATAAGAGCATCTTCTTCCCCTCTAACTGAGAAAATAATCTTCTTGCTAATTCACTGTAGTCAATACCCTCTTTCATACCTTTTCTACCAACCATTTTTAAATTTTCAACTATACAGTCCTTAAAAGATGAAAAATCTTTAGGTGAGCAACACTTTTTAGCAAACAATAAAATTTCTAATATTTCTTCTCTCTTTCCAGAATCACCTTTATCATCATCGTGTTTCCAATCAACAACTAACGCTGCAAGAGTATCTTGTATTGATATATCAGAAACAACAGCAGCTCTTTTATGCTGATCAAAGCGATCACACTTCCAGAGATTTATTATCATCTTTCTAATTTCTAGACCAGGATTTTGTAACATGACCTTTGAAATAGAAAAAAGAAGAAGTGAGTAATTTTGGCTTGAAAGTATTTTATTTGCTGGTATTACAGTTTGTTCAAGAGTCAAATTTTCAACAACATCCTCAACTGTATCAACAAACCCCCAACGTATCAATGGGTTAAGAAGTGAGTATATTCCCTCATCTTCCTGTGATAATTTATCTAGCAGGGCATTTTTATCACCTATGTTACGCACACAAAAATCTAGAATGACAGCACTATTTTGGTTACATTGAGCAGAGGATAAAGCAATAATTGTTTCAGTAATCTTCTTATCTTTATCTTCTCTTTTCAAACGGTTACAAAAATATTCTACTCCTTCGCTCCACTTAAATTTTACAGCTCTCTCAAAACCATCTACCGCATTATCATGTTGCTCTAATTCTCCAGACTCTTTATTGATCCAAAAACTGAATACAGGATCCTGACTCTTCATATATTCTAGTAATGAGTCTCTCATGTATCTGTCAGTTATTGGATTGCTGTCACCATCAACTGCATCAGAAGGAAAACTATCCTTGTAAGATGCAAATTGCTCTTGAAAGAGAGGATGAATCTTATCTACCAGACAATACCTACATGCCATGTCATATCTCGAAAGCGGGTTCTCTATTTCACCTGATTTTTCTTCAGTAAACCTCTGTCCTAAAATTGTGTTGTTCAATCTAGTACCTGACCAACAATTTTCATCGCGAAATATGTTGCATAAGAATTCTAATTTGCTGTCTTCGAGATGTTTCACTTGCCTAGTATAGGTTTTTACCCATCTTTCAATAGCTAAACGCTTTCCAGCAGCAATTTTAGAATCTGCATATTTTATAACACCCTGTAATTTTTTAAGCACTGTAGCATGACGATCTGTTTTTCTTGGCATTGCACTCTCCATATAAAAATACTTACTGCATTATGCAAAAATTAGAATCAAATATCAACACTAAACTTATCAAGGACAAGAAAAATTTTATGAAAAACATTTTCTATATTTAGATATTATGCATTTAACTGATACGTAGAATTGGTGAGAAAATCAAACAGGCCATAGCGAGAATAGCGGAAGAGTTAGATATAGGCTCTAGACTAGCGGATAAAGAAATATAATAAGTTAAAAATGGATAGAGCTTTAAGGGAGTTGCAATACTTAGGCTTTTTTCTTGAGTTGTTCAATTTCATCTATCGAAAGGCCGGTAGACTCAGCTATTAAGTTAACAGATACGCCAGCTTTCAGTAAGTTTTTTGCAACTTCAATTTTACCTTCAATTTTACCTTTTTCATGGCCGATTTGGATGCCTTCATGAAGTTTTTCTTCAAGACTAGATAAATAATCATCGGTACGTTTCTTAGCTTGGTCATAAGCAAGACGTTCTTCTTTACTCCAATTATATTGGTTCAGCTCATCATAAGCCCTGCCAATAATTAAATCACTTCCTATTATTTTTTTTAGATCATCTTCACTTGTTTCACCAGCGTGTTGTTGTCTAAGTGAAGAAGGTCGCCCCTCTTCACTCGACTTCAAAACCGTACGTGAGACTTTGCGCCTCATACGGCTTCTCTCTAATTTGGTGCTTGTCATGCACACCTCCTGTGTAATTCATCGTGACAATGCCCATGTAACAAAGATAAATTTTTGATCATATTGTTTCGTCTATTCCGGTCTTTATGATGTATTTCTATTATATCATCACTTTCAAACCATAGTCTACAATTACCGCATTTACTTTGTTGTAACTTCAATAGTTTTATTACTCTTGATGGCTTATCTGGTATTTCTCTAAGACGATTACCCCAATAAACCCAATCACCATCATATGGAGATCTGGTTTTTTGCACTTTGATATGTCGTTTAATAACATGATCGCTGTGTATAATAAGATGTATCTTGTTACTTGTCATAAAACGCCAGTTATCGTTATTATACTTTTTAAAGTATTTTCTTTTTATCCAGCATTTCCCTTTGTTTGGGTGCCTAAAGACTGCCCACTTCCAGAGCTTTCTATGTATAGTATTATCCAATGAGCTAAAGATTTTACATGAAACTACTGAAGAGTAATATTGACTCCACCCTCTAATGATTGGATTGAGATTCCTTATTACTACTTCCTGTGGCGCCCCACGCATTTCTCTAAGTTTATGTTTAATAGCAAATATATGCTGCTTTATAGAATTACGACTTGGTTTTATTAATAATTTGTAACCTTTCTTACTTTCTTTTGTTGGATATTGTCTTATTGAAAATCCAAGAAAATCAAATCCTGGTTTTATTCCATTAATGATTTTTAATGTATGAGAAACTTTTGTCTTAGAAGGCTTTAATTCTAATCCAATGGTTTTTAACCATTCTTCAACTAGAACTTTTGCCCTAAGAATAATTTCTTCACTTTCATGTATGACGACAAAATCATCACAGTAGAAAATTACACTAATAGACTTTTGCGCATTTTTATGCGATATCCTACCATATTTTCTTTTCATGCATTGAAAGAGTTCGTTTGTTAATGCTTTTTTGATATGTTGCTCTAATCCGTGTAATGCAACACAAGCTAGCAACGGTGAGATCGTCCCTCCTTGAATTGTACCACGTTTTGTGGATTGAAACTTTCCATCTTCCATAACGCCTGCCCTTAACCATCCTCTTATGATTTTCTTTAACGTTGGTGTGGTATTGAGCTTTTCAAGCAGTTTATTATGGTTAATATTGTCAAAACATCCAGAAATATCAGCATCTAATACATATGCTGTTTTCTGTTTTAGCACATCAAATATGGCTTCAATTGCATCATGACATGATCTACCAGGTCTAAAACCATAAGTGTTTGGCTCAAGTTTTGCCTCCCATTCTGGTTCTAAAGCCATTTTTACAAGTGTTTGTTTTGCTCGACACGGATATAGTAGGTATACCAAGCGGGCGATGCTCCGATGGCTTACCAGGTTTTGGGATCCAGACGCGTCTTGATGGCTTTGCTTTTTCTTTTATATCTAAAGAATATGATAGTTGTAATCTTTCTTTTTGATTAAGATTAGCCTTTCCATCAATACCTGCAGTCTTCTTCCCCCTATTGTCCTGTGTTACTTTCCTAACAGCGAGTGTTTTTGCACTTGTTGATTTGAGTAATAATCTCTGAAGATTATGCATCTTTCTGATATCATTACATTTAGAAGCTTGGTAAATTCGTTTTTGTAGCTTAAATGAAGATTTCTTCAGCTTTCGCCAAGGAATTCCATTCCATTCATACCTAGCTTTTTGCTGGTCCATAACATATTCACTACTATTCACCACTTTACCTTCCAAATTAAAGTGTTTACGTCTGCGTATCCCAGATATTACTTTGGGCATTAGCTTCTTAAACAATCCTTCCACATAGCAGCTTGTGGTTGGCTACCTACTTATATTTTTATGAATATAAGAGCTTTTATGTGGTTACTCCGTTCCATGGCTTCGTTTCACGTTAAACTTAGATTCCTACTATTTGCCGGAAGCTGGGAACATCAATAACTAAAGTCTTCAATCTTTAGTTCCCCTTTTGCTTCGTACCATTTTGGTCTATGCGTAGTTCAACCTCTTTTCGCATACTATGCTTTGACGACAATTCAAACATAGGTTCCTCTCGTAATCATATCTAACTCTGTTTGCAGGGATTCACCATGAGGTTTAGTGTTACCTGCTTTTATCTCATGCTTGCATCCCAAAGGTTGCCACCCTTTAAAATGTGAGATATACATTATCCCCGATGTCTAGGGAAAGTGGAATTTAACCACCACAAAACCACGACTTTCAGGGTCGCACTAAAAAAATAACACCATTTCTCTATTATATTTTCTAATTGATCTTCTCTTTTCTTGAATTTAGGTAACTCTATAAAAGTAAAACTAAAATCTTTAAGATCATGTTCAAAAGTTATCTTATCAAAAGTAATATGATCAGACTTATAAGCTAGCTTATTAGGAAATAAGACAAAGTCGGCAATGGCAATAAAGATAACGCCTTTAAGATCATGATACTGATCACCTACATCAGCTTGACTTGAATAGGCCTTAGCGGCATAGTATTGGGCACGTTTTTCAAAGCCAGTAGTTTTAGCGACTTGCATCTCAATTATTGTTTTTATGCCTGTAGAATCAACACAGAGAACATCAACAATGCTTTGCTTTTGAGAGGCAATGACAGGGTCTTGAACGGGACTGAGAAAGGAGACATCTTTAATCTTATTGTCATCGGTAAGACCTAGTATATCATTAAGAAAGTGAATAAGAATATCTTTATTCTTCTCGGTGCCAAATATTCTTTTAAAGGCATAATCATTGCGTGCGTCAAGAAACTTCGAAAGAGCCATAGGAAATCCACTTAAAAAGCATTAATAATTATACACAATTGTGAAGAAATATTCAACTAAAATGCAAACATTTTGTATATCTTTATTTTGTAGTATTAACCTATATAATATTTATGGCAAATATCTCGATAAGGTACCAGATAGCACAAAAAGTAAGGAGCTGGAGGTTAAAACAAAAATATACCCTGAAAAACTTAGCAGACAAGGCAGGCATAAACTATCATACACTGCTAAGATATGAGCAAGGAGCATGTGGCATTCCAATTGGAAGGCTAAAAATCATAGCAGAGTCGTTATCAATCCCTATTAGAAATCTCTTTCCAAGACGAAAAGTACTAAAAGAAGATAGTTGTTTCGACAAAGCCAAGACCCAGGAAATGTATAATTTCATAGCACCGAACAGAAAAATCTGTCAAACCAGGAAGAAACTCTCCAATTTAAGTTTTTAGCAGTTTTTAAGTACAATTGTACAGGAGGTGCTTTTGCAGTTATAACCGAATTTTTCACTGGTGCCATAAGTGCCCGTTTCATAGCATGGTTTTGGGAGGAACGTTCGAACCATTGATGGAGCCATATTTTATGACTACCTCGTTTAGGAGATTGTATAATCTTAACCATTCCCAAGCTGAAGCACTTCGTTATTACAAATTATAGGAGCTACCATGAAAAAAGCAAAAAGTAAATTAGAGATAATGAATCCTAACGCAGCAGGAATAGATATCGGTTCATCTGTGCATTATGTATGTGTACCTGAAGAAAGAGATGAACAACGTGTACAAAAGTTTAGCTGCTTCACAGAAGATCTTCACAATATAGCAAAGTGGTTAAAGAAGTGTAAAGTTACTACAGTAGCTATGGAGTCAACAGGAGTATATTGGATTCCTTTGTTCCAAGTACTTGAATCGTATGGATTCGAAGTAAAACTGGCAAATGCAAGGCATGTAAAAAATGTACCTGGGAGAAAATCAGACGTCCAGGATTGCCAATGGCTACAACAACTACACAGTTATGGGTTAATCCAAGGATCGTTTAGGCCAGATGATCAAATGTGCATATTGCGTAGTTATGTTCGGCAACGTAAAAATCTTACAGAAAGTGCGACT
Organism: Wolbachia endosymbiont (group A) of Clivina fossor; assembly: GCF_964026865.1. Classification (NCBI taxonomy): domain Bacteria; kingdom Pseudomonadati; phylum Pseudomonadota; class Alphaproteobacteria; order Rickettsiales; family Anaplasmataceae; genus Wolbachia; species Wolbachia endosymbiont (group A) of Clivina fossor. Next base: position 1,690,486 of record NZ_OZ034707.1, read on the forward strand.
ACACATATTAATAGGATGCAAAAGGCGTTAGTACAAATGAATATTCAGTTACATAAAGTAATAAGCCATATAACAGGTGTCACTGGAATGCAAATTATTAAGGCTATAATCGAAGGTGAAAGAAATCCTAATAAATTAGCTGAATTAAGGGATGTGCGAATAAAGAGTGATAAATCGGCTATTGCCAAAGCACTAACAGGTGACTACAGAGAGGAACATTTATTTGCATTACAGCAGGAATTTGAACTATACAATGTTTATCAGGAAAAAATAGCAGAGTGTGACAAAAATATTGAAAACCACTATAAGACATTTGAAGCGAAATCTGACGAGAGTAAAGAGTTAAGCAAGGAAAGAAGTAAGTATCGAAAAGATAAGCCAAACTTTGCCTTGCGTGAAGAATTGTATCGAGTAACCGGTATAGATTTTACTAAAATTCCTGGATTTGATGTACTAACTGTACAAGCTATTATTTCGGAAATTGGTATTAACTACAGTAAATGGCGATCAGAAAAGCATTTTACTTCATGGTTAGGGCTAAGTCCTGCTAATAAGATTACAGGGGAAAAAGTATTTAGGACAAGAACTCGTGAGGTTATCAATCGTGCTGCAAATGCCTTTCGAATGGCTGCTTATGCCGTGGGAAAAAGTAAGAGTGCATTGGGTGCATATTATAGAAGATTAAAAAAGCAACTAGGATCCCCAAAAGCAATTACTGCTACAGCAAGGAAATTAGCGTGTATCTTCTATCAAATGTTGAGATACGGACAAAAGTATGTAGAAAAAGGAATGAACTATTACGAAACACGTTACAAAGAGAGAGTCGTGAAAAATTTGATCAAAAAGGCACGGGATTTTGGTTATATCTTGGTGCAACAGGAAGAGCTAGTTGAGGGAGTTTCTTAGGAGAAGAAAGGAATAAAGCACTAGCTTGTTGTAGTTTATATGTAGACGATTACGAGAGTTTGATTGAGAAACTGAAATCAGTAAAAAGAGGTTGCGAAACAGATAAAGACTTGAGTTATATAGAACCTTCTATAGATAAGATGTTAAGTGGAAGTGGAGTACAATTAAATATTTTAAAACAACTAAAAAAACTCTCTAGGGATTTGACGCAAGGAAAGTTACAACCCTTTAGAGCAAAAAATTATAAAGATGCAGATGAGTATTTTGTGCTGCCGTTTGTGGAATATATAAATGCCTTATTAATGTGTAGCAAAGTGTGTGCAAAAGAAAAGGAACTGTCTCAAATAGGAGAAAAATCAGAAGGAATAATACAAAAGATAAAGAGTACAAAACGGGAAATAAAAGATGGAATAAGGAATGTATTGTGGGGAAAAAGTGAGAGTAATGAAGATAGTGATATCTATGAAGAGGAGGAACGGGTAACAGATCTGTACAAAGCCTCTTTCTATTTAATGCGTTGGTATTGTGATGGTAAAACTGAGCATGAAGGGTGGCTGAAAAGAAAAATCTTAGGAAGAGAAACTGATGAGATAGGTCGTGAAGAGGTGAAAGAGGAATTTACTAATATAATGAAAATATACTATAAAGATTATTTAGCAAAAGAATTTAAACCTGAGAATTATGTAGGGGTTAGTAAAGTGGAAGGGTTGATGAGTAGGTGTAAAGAGTTAGAAGTTAGTATACAGAAAGCCCGAGCTGATCAGGAGAAGGTAAAGGTCAAATTGGAGAAGGTGGAAGTTGATCAGGAGAAGGTAGAAGCTAACTTGAGGAAAATAGAAGATGATCAGGAGAAGACAAAAGCTAAAGTACAGAAAACAATTGCACGGTCAGTGATACAAATGGAGAAGGCAAAAGCTAGTACGTCACAAATACAAAAGCTGCTACAAAATATAGCAGGAGATACAAACACTACACAACAATCCATGACTCAAATCCTTAAAGGAACAACAAAAAAGCAGGAAAAAACAAGTGCTAGTCAACAACAAAATGCTAGAGCTACCAATAATCAACAGGGTGCTCAAGCTTCTGGTACTCAATCTGATCAGCAACATGATCCAAACGCACAGCCGATGTCACGTAGCAGGCCATCAAGTCCCAGTGGTAGCAATGATGATCAGTCACGTCCAAGTAGTAAGTTAGATGAGGTACCGCCAATATCACGCAGTCAGTCAATGAACTCTTTACATTCTAGCGATAGTGATGTTGAAATAATCAGCAGATCACAATGTCGTTAATCTGACAGGCGTAGCAAGTTAAGCGGAAATGGCACAAGTGTGAAAGGAGGTAATGTTAGGTTAATGGTTTAAGAGATTTTCTAAAGAAATTATCTTATAGCTTCAAGATTGTGTAGGCCAGTCACTTGACATATTACATTGGTAGGAATACCCACTTCAAGTAGATTTTTTGCCATTTCTGTTCTCCCTATTTTTTTACCCTTTTCTTTATCAATCTGTATTCTTTTAGATACTGACATAATTAATGAATAAAATTTATCACGTATTTCTTCAGCCTCAATTTTATTATACTCTCTCACTAAATCTAGTACTCCATTTTCTCCTTCTCTATCCTCATTACTTCTTTCAATTTCAACATTGCCTTTTTCTATTAGTTCACTAATTTTCGGCAGTAGAGTTTTGGCGTGCGTTGATAATTTGTCTGCTGCGTTACATAGTTTTCCTATTGTCATAATATGGGTTCCTTGCTCATAGCGTCGCACCTGTTAAACCGACTTCATTTCCTAAATCCTCCTGAGAACGTCCCCTTGCTAGCCTCCAGTCTTTCATATTTTCCCCTGTTTTATAGGCTATAAAATTAACTATCTCTGTTTTATTATGTTTCTCAAGTTCATCTTTAGACAAGCCTGTTGTTTGGAGAATGATATCAAGGGAAATACCCGCTTTAAGTAGATTCTTTGCTACTTCTGCTTTTTTACCTTCTTCTTCCCCCATCTGGATAGATTTATTTAATGTAGAGGCTATCTTATACCAAATCTCATAAATAAGTAGGCAAATAACTCACAGAACAAATGGTTTTGATCGAACTTTCCGTAATATTACGAATGAATGCACATACAGTATCCTCCAATAAACTAACAGAGTCATATATTCTATTTTTAATGAGATTGTCTTTCAAATATTGCCATAAACGCTCTACTGGATTTAACTCTGGTGAATATGGAGGTAAATAGATTAAGGTAATATTTTGTGGTATTTTTAAACCTTTGGATCTATGCCATCCTGCACAATCCACAACAAGAAATGCCTCCCTTGTTCCTAAATATTGTGACATCTGCTCAAGGAATATATTCATACAATCAGTATTGACGTTTGGTACGAATAAGCTAGAACTCTCTCCATTTCTAGGATTAACTGCACTATAGAGATAAAAGTTTTGCCTACCTAATTTTACCTTAACCTGTGTCCTAATGCCTTTTTTAAACCACCCGTGTCCAATCTTTGAATGTGTGCCAAACCGCGACTCATCGAAGAAAAATAGCTCTTTTTCGGGATACGTGACAATAGTTTCATTAAGATTTTTTTTTAAACTCTTCTTGTTTATTTTTATCCTGTTTATTGTGCACAGGCCTTGGAGTAATATACGAAAAACCTAACTTTTGCATCAGTCTATGTGCTGTAGACTTACTTATACCAATTCCTAAAAATAAATAGACGAATAAAGAAAAATTTCTAAAATAGAATAATTTAAGAATTAGTGGGGAGTTATGGCAGGAAAAAGTAAAGCAATAGGAGAAGAATTATATAATAAGTGTAACCTGGAATTAAAGAAGCACGGCATAAGAGGAGAGATAGGAAGAAGATTACAGGCAATAATATCTGCAAAAGAATATGGAATAACAAAAGTTGCTCAAATATACCGAATTACTAGAACTACATTGATGAAGTGGATTACAAGATTTAAGGAAGGAGGAGTCAATGCGTTTAAAATACAACCAGGACGTGGAGTAAAGCCGAAGTTGAGCTACAAGCAGCAAGAAGAAATTAAAAATGTCATAGCAGAAGAAGGAGCCAACCTAACGGCTAAGAAATTAAAAATCATAATTGAGAAAATGTTTTCTATTGAGGTAAGTAAGTCTACAGCACATAGACTGATGCAAAAGTTAGGTTTTTCGTATATTACTCCAAGGCCTGTGCACAATAAACAGGATAAAAATAAACAAGAAGAGTTTAAAAAAAAATCTTAATGAAACTATTGTCACGTATCCCGAAAAAGAGCTATTTTTCTTCGATGAGTTGCGGTTTGGCACACATTCAAAGATTGGACACGGGTGGTTTAAAAAAGGCATTAGGACACAGGTTAAGGTAAAATTAGGTAGGCAAAACTTTTATCTCTATAGTGCAGTTAATCCTAGAAATGGAGAGAGTTCTAGCTTATTCGTACCAAACGTCAATACTGATTGTATGAATATATTCCTTGAGCAGATGTCACAATATTTAGGAACAAGGGAGGCATTTCTTGTTGTGGATTGTGCAGGATGGCATAGATCCAAAGGTTTAAAAATACCACAAAATATTACCTTAATCTATTTACCTCCATATTCACCAGAGTTAAATCCAGTAGAGCGTTTATGGCAATATTTGAAAGACAATCTCATTAAAAATAGAATATATGACTCTGTTAGTTTATTGGAGGATACTGTATGTGCATTCATTCGTAATATTACGGAAAGTTCGATCAAAACCATTTGTTCTGTGAGTTATTTGCCTACTTATTTATGAGATTTGGTATTATATCGTTAGAAATATACTTTTGGCCTGTAACTTTTCTTATAAATACATCTAATAAAAGAAGTGTACCATTTGTATCAATACCTTGAGCTGTAATAGCTTTAGAAGGTTGGGAATGCTTCATATCTATAAGCTGGCTTAAAAGGAGAAGAGATAAACTGAGAAACACCTTTAACAGCATCTACTATAGTATTAGCAAAAACATTTATCCATGAAGATGGCTTACTTGCTCCACTTGTAGCCTGATTGTTCTTTATCTTTGATTCAAGATTTAGTGAAGGTAACGCTCTTGTTGTATTAGGAGCTAAAGCCTGATTATCAGAATTAGTTGAGAAAGGTGGTTCTATGTGGGATTGATCTATAGAACGACGGCGGCGTCGCCCATTCTCTGCTTCACTTGAAGATTTTGCTGCTTGCATTTTTTCGTTGTTCAATTTCTCTTTTTCGTTGTTCAATTCCTCTACCTTTTCTCCAATAAAATACGGTATTACCTCAGGTGTTTGACTAGCGAAACTTCGAATTGCTTGTGGTGCAAATTTAGCTTGCAATAAATGAGTTATCTCATGAGCTAAGATATTATCCATAGCACGTGATCTGAATGTTACAATATTACGATTGTTTACGATCACCCCCTCTGCCCTATCGCTGTTAGCACCCAGAATGTCATTATACTGTTGAAAATCTGCCCTGTTATTGAAAATATAATACGTTAGATCTCTTTGCTCCACGTTCTCTGCAAAGCAAAACTTTTCCTAGCTCTTTTATTCTACTTTCCCTTCCTTCTTGATTTACTAACTTACCCTTTTTATTTTTCGTTAATACTGAAAATAGATAGTAACCGGGGCTTCTTTTGCCTTTTTTTTCTGCCTGGTAAATTTCTTAACATTTATAGCTTAGGTTAGTTACAAATTAAGAGCAATATTCACTAGGGAGGATGTCATCCGAGTAGCTTGACTACTTGGATCCAGGAAAGTTTGCTTGTGAGCAAGCAAACTATAGCTAACCCAAGTAAGGTTTCCCCGAGTGCTAAAATCAATAGCCGAATTGATATCGGGCCAAAAGTTCTGCAGAGCTTTTCTTATGGCATGCTTGATGGCAAACCATAACTTTTCAATTGGATTTAAATCCGGCGAGTATCTTTGTCTTTGCACATATTGCCAAATTTTTCAATTATCTTTTCTCTTGCTTATCTTCTCCATAGTCATTTTTTTCTCGTCTACTACTTTCAAAACACGTTCCCTCAGATCCTCACTTTGGCATCATTCTACCTTATCTAAAGCCATTTTATACCTTTTTATCCCTTCTGGGGTAACCTTTTTTCAGTTAGCTATATAACCCTAATTATGAATTAACAGACAGTAGAATCGAAAGATTATTACAAGGAAAAGTCTACACAGATCGACCTTTTTGTGAATCTGCGTTTCTGCTTTCTTCAACTTGTTTTGCAAAAGATGTTTCCTGTTTGCTGATATGCTGAAGTGGCTTAGCAATTTCGCGCACAACGGCAGTAACTGCTGTTAAAAATGTTTTTAACAATGCACCTAAAGCTCCACCAACTGCTTCCCTGCCATATATATGAGCTTGCTTTTCGTTATCGTCAGCAGTTTCCCCTGCTCTCCTTCTTGGATCCATCCTATGAGCAATCACCGAAAACAACACTCCCCTGATTGAAGACTTCACTCGTTTTTTTGCTTCATCATCATGTGCTGTTTCATGTCCATGACTTAAGTGTTTAGCGTTCATTAGCTCCTTTTGTTGCTGGGCAAACATGCTACTTAATACTTCTTCTATTGCTTGCTTCCTTCTTTTCTCTCTAACCCTTTTCATAGATTCTGATTTATCGCGAGTATGCTTTGTGGTTTCAAATTCTGCATCAATATCTTCAGATGCAGCCTGACTATATAAAGTCTCTATGAGCCTGTCTATGCTTCGCTTTATTTGCATAGTCCTTTCGTAACTATCCGAATTATCAATTCCTTCGTCGATCTGATTTAGAATATCCTCAAAAACTTTTAAATAGTCTTGAATATACTGTATTATGTATTGCTTATCTTCCTCTTTGTATTGTTCTTCTTGATTTTCATTTTCTAAACTTCTCTCTCTTCTGTCATTGTTATTTTCTTCAATATTACCACCGTCTTCCTCGAAAAGGTTTTCGTCGTTCATGATTTTTTTTAATTTAGTTAAAATTCTCACCAGTTACTATTGTATATGAAAAAATTAAATTAACATTAATGAAAAGCGTTTACAACTTCAGCACTCGCTAAAATTACAGTAAAACTGTCAAAAGCAGCAGGGTCATAATATCTCTCATACAGTTCAACTGAACACCGTAATCTGATCTTTTCCTTAGTGTTAAAATTAATTTCATAATCATTATTAGAGTTTAATATAGCAGAATTACGTAATAATTTATCAGCTAATACAGAGTCTAAAATTCCATTAATTTTTATCGTAATGTGTCTGCTTCCAGCACAATCGAGCACTTTTCTCCAGCCAAAAGAAGAAATATCTTTCACCTCTTCTCTGTTATTACGCAAAGTAAACCTTAGGTTTCGTATATTATTTAACACAATAAAATTATTGTCATGATCTTTAATTTTTAGCTGTAATTTGCTCATTATCGCCTCCTTTCATTAAAATATCAAAATTAATTGTTGAATGTAAAATTTCATCGTGCTGACTCATAGCACAATTACTTTCCAAAATAGTTTCATTATCAGAATATTTAATACTCTTAAGTATCAAGTTAATATGCCTTATAATGGCAAACATACTGCCTATATGATGGGTATATATGTCGCATGAAAATCTTGCCTTTGTAGCAAAATTGGACAGCATGTGCAGATTATTATAATTCACTACATGCAATCTCAGGTAAGGAATGGTGACCTGTTTAGGTAAGTAGTCATAAATGTTAGTAACATATTTCCTTAAATCAGAGTTTGCTTTTAGTGCTGCATAAATACTATTGTACAACTCGTTTATAGCTTGAATTTTTTCCATGATTAATCCTCGAAAGATATATAGCTAAAACATAAGCAGCGTTTCCCGATACAAACTCGTCATCCCGCTGCTTGTTAGCGGGATCTATGTGAGATACCGTGACGGTATGACGTAGGACTGCTGTCATTCCGCTACGTGTTAGCGGGATCTATGTGAGATACCGTGACGGTATGACGTAGGTAGCCCAGTTTGGATGACAAGAAAGAGCTACAAAACAACCTTTGGTTCGCGAAATGGAGAATACACCTTCTTCACTTCAGACAAATGGCTACTTACCCCCGATTCACGATCTTTGTAAATAGCAGAAACATGCCGCATAATACCTAGTTTTATCTGCTCAGGAACATTGTCATAGCCAGCCTCGTATACAACATCAACTCTTATTGCATTCAAATAATTGAAAAACTCAACGTAGCCCCCTACATCACTAAAATAATACTTAAGTGTTCTCTTCTCTTGACCTTTAGACATCATTGCAGTAGCCAATACTATCTTACTCACAGGGCCATAGCTTAAATAGATCCTACGAGGTACATAATCTTCATATGAAACTTGCCATGTTTGTTTCACCAGTGACTTTTCCATATGCCACTCAGCATAATCAGTTGCCATAAAAATTAGATCTGAAATCAACTTATCATCTTGATCGTTCTCAATGCGTAAAAAAGATTTAACCTCTTCTAAAGTAACTGGAAAAGATTCAGGCTTAGATTTACGTTGCACATGTATTCTTGGTGAAGTAGATCTTATTGACATAATAACCCTCCTTATAAATATATTTTTGTCATTCTAACGCTCCTTATTTTGTCATCCCAGCACCTTCTTCTGTCATCCCAGTGTCACGCACTGGGATGACAAAAAAAGGAGCACTTACCCCTACAACAACATTGCAAGCATTGATTTTTCTCCATATGAAAAGAGTCTGGAAGCTCTTTTACTCTAAACACGATGTTTACATCCTCAAAATTAATCTCAATTCGCTTAACTAACGTTCTAATAATATCACGTTTAGTTAGCCAGTCTGCATTATTAAGACTTGAGTTAATACTAGAGGAAAACCCCTCTAAATTTGTTACTACTAGAGTTAACTCTTGTGTGAGTTTTTTCTGATCAAATATCTTTTTCTTTTGTTCTTCAACCATTTTTAAGTTTTGTTTCATTGCTTTAATTCTTGGCTCAAATTCTTCTTGATCAATATATTCTTGAGTATAACTATCAATTAACCTTGCAATACCTCGTTTTAATTTATCTTCTTGTGTTTCAAGCAAAGCGCTTTTTTGATCTAGTGGTAAGTTCTGAAAGTCTACGTTTATACTCCTCTAATATTCTATTCGGATTTTTTAATAGATGTTTCACCTCTTCCCACACAGCCATGTCTAATGTATCTGTACGAATTAATTTGTTGTTACACATTTTATTACCGCCAAAACGGTATGAATCCGTGCCAACACAACGATAATATACCTGATTATTAGTTTTTTTCCCCTCCTTATTCCTTGCAGTGCTAGTACCATAATATGCATAATTGCAAAGCTTATACCAAACTTCGTTATTGGGAAGACAAATAGAATATACGATAAATTCACTTAAACCTCCAGTTATAGGCGGAAAGCACTCTTTTTCATTTGTCTCATTATTATTGAGAATTGGTATTACATACTACTAAACCTTGCAATAAATGTCTTGCTCCTCTTTGTCTTGTTCTTGCTATTTTTCTATTCTCAGCTAATTGTTCTTGAACGATTTCAAATAAATCTTCGCTTACTATACTAGGTACTTTAATATAAATCCAATCCTCTTTTGGAACAGGATAAGTAGAATAATTATCTTTTGGATGCTCGCAGGAGTTTTTTTTCGGTCTTATATGTTTTAGTTTTACGCCAAACCTTGTTTTACCAAAAGCTGCTTGTCCTTTATAAGCAGAGTTTTTTAACATACTCAAAACTACAGCCCTATCCCAATACTCTTTTCCAGTTCTCGTCATAATGGACATAGCACTTAGCCTACGACATACTTCTCCTATACTGGCTCTTTCTCTTCCTACCAAAGAAAATACTTTACGAACAACTTCAGCTTCTTCTTCATAAATCTCAAATAAGGCCTGTCCTGTTTCTGTATTTTTGTTTATATAACGATAGCCATAAGGAGCAGCACTCATTACACTTATACAACCCTTATTTGCTGCATAAATCTTTCCTCGACGACTTCGTTCCATGATTTTTGCACGTTCGTATTCTGCTATCATACCTTGCATTTGTAATAGTAATTGAGATTCTGGATTATCGCTAATTTGATAATTTAAAAAAATGACTTCCACTCCTAATTTCTTAAACTCTTCAAGTAATATCATCTGATATGCATACTTACGAGATAAACGATCAGGAGAATGAATATAAACCTTATCAATGTTACCTTCTGCTATTTTATCACGTAATTTTTCCAAACCAGGACGGATTATGTTAGAACCACTATAACCATTATCAATAAATTTATATTCATTTAATAATTTATGTCCATCCATACTAATTTGATTCTCTATAGCAGCAATTTGGCTTGCTATTGTATCTTCTTGTGCTTGCCTACCTGAAGAAACTCTTGCATATAAACTAACTGTTACCATTTTACCGTCCTCAAATCTACTTTCTTATATTCAGAGTTTTCTTCCTTTTTGCTCGCTTTTATTGGTTTACTTAACACTAATTTTTCATATGCATCTAATAGATACAACTCTGCTAATCGATTTACTTCATAACTACAACTAATCCGAACTATTAATTTTTTGTTGCCCATGAGCTCTACCATATATTATTCATCGAGACATATGGTTATTTGATCATTAGCTCTATAAATAAATTCAACTCTCCGTTCTTTTTGTAGAAGCTTTCGAGAAATAGTCTTCTCAAGTTTCAGGTTTATTGCAATATTGTTGGCGGAGTCCTTGCAGCTATTTGTGCTAACTCTGCTGCTGATAGTGGTATTGTACGGGATAATTTCTTTAACGTCTCAGCAAACTCGTTAGCTTCATTTTTTTGCTCGTCAAAATCTACTACTTTCTTAACATCAGCCATAGCACTTTCAAAGTCAATTGCAACTTTAATTGGCGCTGCAAGCGTTAATGCGAGTCCAGCCGTCTCCAACATTTGTGATTTAAAGTATGCTTTTCTTCCCAAAAACATGTCCCGATTTTTGATAGCGGTACTTAACTTACTATACTGACTTCTCAACTTCTCTGCAGAAGCACCTAGTTTATATTGATCTCTTATCAGAGACTGAATATTTTTTCCACTTTTCTTTACCTCTTGATTAAATACATGTAGCGCTTCTCTATTCTGTAAGTATGCTGTTTTTTCCTTTGCTGCCGATGCCTTAACTTTATTAAACTCAGCTTTTAAATTTTTATTGTCTCCCTTATGTTGTAAATATGCTGCTTTTGCCTCTTTTGCCAATACTTTAGCTTTATCAAAATTAACCTTTAAAATTTTATCTTTCTTCTGTTGTAAATAGGCTGTTTTTGCTTCTGCTGCTAATGCTTTGGCTTTATCGAACTCAGCCTTTAAAGTTTCTCCTATCTTTCCTTTCTCTTTTATCTGTTGAGCTAAAGACTTTACTTGTGTTCCTAAGCTTCTCCAGGATTGCTTGGCAACTAATGCATCATGACTTAATTTCTTAAACGTGGATACAGATTTCATCGATGCATCAAGTTGCTTTATTGTACCTCCAAGGCGAGAAAGTTGAGCATTACTTCCTGCCATTGCGCTATTAAAGCTACCATCTAGTATGGCACCTATTTTTACTGATAATGTTGACATTTTATTGCCTCCGCAGCCCTAACCCATAGAATAAATTCGTTTATTTCCATCTCAAGAATGTGCTCAATCCCGCCACCTACGACAGAACCGAGCATTATTACATTTGACCTCAAGTCCTTTGTATGATTGGTGAAAAAAAATCCTTTAATTCCTCCTGTACTTTCATGTAGTCTGCAAAATATAACTCCCAAATTGTTTCTTTTATTACAGATGCTAGGTTTGCTATTAATCCAACTTCTTTTTCAAAATCACTACCACCAGTGCGTTCCATTGTTAGGCAGTCTCTTACTTTGACTGGTCTAAAAGTTAATTCCGAAACCTCAATTCCTTCTACTGTTATTGGGTTATCAAGTTTTACTGTTTTCATCTTTTCTCCTCAAAAGTTAATTAAATAAAAGTCTATTTGGCTTTTACATAACTAATTTCTTTATTGTGATTATGGTCCTATAGCTTTGTGTTTTATTGGAATGGCAACACCCTTTTTCTAAGTTTTTTCAATAAAAAATATATTTAAAGTTTTGATCGTAGATTTAACAATCCTGTCTGCTTGTAAACGTTATCTCTATGTCCTATTGTGATGATAAGTACTTTGCGTTTTGAAGTATTCACATGATAGATAAGACGATATTTATCGAAACTTAACCTTCTAAACCCTAGTAATTTACCACGTAACGGTTTACCAGCTTTGTTGGGGTTAATCTTAAGCTCCTTTTCTATAGCTTCTTCAATGTTAGATTTTATTTCTTCCGGTAAAGCTGGAAAGTCTTTAATGTACCTCTTTGAAAGCTCAATTTTGTAGATACTCTACCCCCGCTTGAAGTCCTCATAATCGATTGTTTCTGCACCTGGAGCAGTACATTCCTTAACAATGTCAGCAACTGCAATCTCATCTATCTCACACTCGATTCCTTCTACAACTAACCTTTTTGCTAGTTCTTGAACGGATTCTTTGGTGATTCCAGCTAACTTAATAAGATTATGTGAAATTTTTGGATCAAAAGTTATACTAATTCTTGAATCTGCCATATGTTTTACCAAAATATACCACGATAATTATACAACATTTCTCTGAATTTTTCAATAAAAAAATATGTAAACTACATCAAATTCCTAAAACTGTTTGTAGCAAGGCCATCTGGTTAACACCATTAATCTTGCGAATCATATTATCAGCATCGATTTCTATTAACTCATTACCGCCTATAGTAAGTTTGTAATAATGCGCAGCTACGGTACATTTCAGCGTTGCTTTCTCAGCAGGTTTCCAACTGCCAAAATCAAATTCTCTGAATATGCCTCTAAGGTTGATAATTACTCCTTCAATATCATTACTTCCACTGCCTTGAAGACCACCCCTTAGCGTCAGAGAAACCGAATTCCCATCTATTAAACCAAAAAGCCTAAATAGCTCTGCATCATATTCGGCAAAAGTAAAATCAGCTTCGAGCTTTTCCATGCCCATATCGATATTTATTGGAATATCCATACCACCAGCTCTATATTCTTATATGTTAAAAACAAGTTCATAAATATTACAAAGTGGTAATACTAAGAACATGCAGAGAAGAGGAACCGTCTGTATTCTTGGTCATAAGGACCGCACTGAAGCAAGGTTCTCTTTTCTGTTTATATACTGAATAGTTCCGAACAACTGATTGAGCGTTGAGGCTCGTATATAAGGGTGGAAAATGCAGTACTACATATTATTCTATGGAGGAATTATGAATTCATCAAATATTATTGCTGGCATTGATGTTAGCAAAAGCAAACTAGATATCCACATTCATCCACTTGGACATCATAAAGTATTTGAAAATAACATTCAAGCTATTGATCAAATACTCGACTTTTTGCGGTTACATAACGTAATCAAAGTTGGACTTGAAGCAACTGGTGGGTACGAAAAATTATGTGCTTATACTTTACTAAGCCATGGTTTCGAAGTATATGTCATTCAACCTAGATGGGTTAGAGATTATGCAAAAAGCCTTGGCATTGCCACTAAAACTGACAAAATAGACTGTAGCATCATCTCACGTTATATTAGTAATACAGATATGCGTGTTACTCCTTTAAAAGTTAGTAATAGTAATGTTGACTATTTGAGGCAAAAATTATCTCGCAGAAATCAACTAGTAGAAATAGCAAAAATACAAAAAATACAAGCTCATCAGGTAACTGATATATCCATAATCAAACAAATGGAAGAGCTACTCGTTGTTTTGCAAAATCAAATCCAATCCTTAGAAGATCAGATGATAGAATTGGTTGATCAAAGTCAAGAGCTTAAAAAAAAATACATATCAATAACTAGTATTCCAGGTGCAGGTCCAATCTTAGCTATCACTATGATTTGTTATCTACCAGAACTAGGAACTATCAGACATAAAGAAATATCTAGCCTTTCCGGAGTCGCACCTTTTAATCGAGATAGTGGTTTTAGTAAAGGGAAAAGGTGTATTCAGGGTGGTAGAGCACAAATTAGAAAAGTTTTACATATGTGCATCCTTACTGCTCGTGAGTGGAATTCTTACATAAAAACTTTTTTTGATAGGTTGTACGATCAATATAAAAAACCATATAAAGTTGCTTCCACTGCTGCAATGAGAAAATTGCTTATTCTTGCGAACTCTTTAGTAAGAGATGGCAGGGTTTTTACTAAGGAATACAGCCCTAAATTTGCTTAGATCCAACATTAGCAGATTAGTGTGGATGTGTACAAGTGCGCTTATACATATTTAAAGCACTTATACACATCCACACTTATTAAAAGAATTTAAGCCAAGAATTACAACTTAAATGCCTAAAACTGTTTGCAGTAAGGCCATTTGATCAACACCGTTAATTCTCCGAATCATGTTTTCAGCATCAATTTCAATGAGTTCCTGACCAGATATGGTGAGCTTATAATAATGAGCGGCTACTGTACATTTGAGAGTTCCTTTCTCAGCAGGCTTCCAGCTACCAAAGTCAAACTCTTTAAAAATGCCTCTTAAATTGATTATTACTGCTTCAATATCATTGCTACTACTACCTTGCATTCCACCACGAAGAGTCAAAGCTACTGAATTTCCATCTATTAAACCAAAGAGTCTAAAGAGCTCAGAGTCATACTCAGCAAAAATAAAGTCTGCTTCAAGCTTTTCCATGCCCATATCAATACTTATTGGAATATCCATACCACCAGCTCTATATTCCTCTGTTTTAATTGTGAGTTTTGGTAGAGTGATCTCATCGATGCGGCCAGCATAACCACGACCATCAACTAACACATTAAAATTCTTTAAGATTTTTGGCAACATCTTTTTATGTCTTTAAAAATTATTTTCAGTATTTTCATTTTTTCTATTGACTTTTAACACAACTGCTTTGGTGTAATGCTTCTATTGCTTCCTTCATTCCCAAAAATTCAAAAAAGTTTCAAATCTAAATCGTTCAAAATTATTTTTAAGTTCATCTTCTCTTTCGGTAATATCTTCATCTATTTTTTCTATGGCTCTGCGAATACGTACTACATCTTGCACAGCAATGTTTTCTGGATGCGGCAAAGGATATCCTCTTTTGGTTTGGTCATTTGGCATTGATTTATGTGATAATCACTCTTAAATTTTTCACTCTTGGGCGATAAACAACCGTTCCGCTAAGCACCAACTTTACCCTTGTTTCATTAGCATTAAAGTTCGTCAGCACGTGGATTCTCTCTACCCAATTTTCTCCAATTGGTTTTCCCGTTGTTAAATTTACTAATTGCCATTCTTCCCCTCTCTGCACATATGCTTTAACATCTGCAGTACCAGGTATTAGTGCATCGTATGTTATGGTAATTTTAGTGTTGGAACCTGCTGTAATGCTCCTAGTTACGTAATCTCCTTCTTCCCCTATATTTCCTAGAACCAACTGTAACCCAGGGTAGAGAACTGGACTTTTTTTCCCCGATCCTTTGAGCGCTACTTTTACCGTTAATTCTCCACTTATTCTTGCGCGCAGTGCGAGCGGCAAATTATCAGACAGAAAATTTTCTTCTCCTTTCTCATCTGTTAAGATAAATTCTACATTAGTATCAAAACCCACTTTTTCTATGTTGGTTAGAGCGATTAAGTCTGATGTATTATTTGCAGTAACTTTGCCAAGATCAATAACGTGAAAACTTTCAGTAAATTTCGCTGCTAAAAGTCGAAAGGTAAGGTCAAAATTCTGATGCGGTGTCCATGTACTTGCATTGCTCGATGACAGTAATACTCCCACCTGATAAGGCTGACTCGTTACCCAACGGCTGTTTACTGCATCATATTTGCCAAGTTCTGCTATCTTTACCGCTGTATCTGCATCATCAGTAAGTAAAACTATCGCATACTCTTGCCCTCCATGGCAAAATACTGGTGACCAAGTTATACGTGTTGCTGTGCCATCAGTATTGATCTTAGTTGGCTCGATGGAATTTTCAGCGATAACTGTTTGCGAGGGCACTCCAACTGTTGTTTCCCTAATCTGCACAACAACACGTCTTTTGCCGCTATTTGTAAACCATAGCTCTACACCTCCTATATGCCTACTCTCATCCAAGGTAAATGTCTGTGCTAAAGGATCAACACGTTTGCTGGAAAAAACTCTTCTTCGCTCTTCTATGGTAATAGTTTTTTTACCAGTATATGTTGCTTCTCCATAGCTTCCTTTATCTCCATAAAACTGTACTAATTTAGTACCTGCTGGAATATTTGCCGGTACTTTCACCTTTCCCTTTAATTTTCCCTGGTTGTTAGCTCTTTTTTCCACTTTTTTTTCCCCCTATGCCACGGGTTGAATGACGATGCCATCGAATTTTATCTCTTTAAGCTTCTCATTTGGCTCAAAACCTTCGATCTCAAAATCTTGTACTGCTTCTCTCATAAATTCAGCTTCATGCGTACTACTTGACAGAAGCTCTGTTGTTTCTCTAGTATTAAATTCTCTTGTCACTGGACTTGACCAATTGGTCTTTACCTTGGTCCAGTGATCGATGTTTTTGTTCATGGTAACTTTTGCCGGTACTGGATCAAATGCCTGATAAGGATTTATCTTCATCTCTTTAGTTTGTAAAAGCTGCTCAAGCACTGGCTCAAGTTCATACGGCAATAAATAAGGTTCCTTACCTCTTTCAACATCAATAATTTCCACGTTTATCGGCAATATCAGTTCCTTATTTACTATTGCTGCAAACTGAACAATTCCTTGATCGCGCATATCATCATCAAAGAAGGGATCGACAAATACTCCTTTTTTAGTAGTAGGCTCTCTTGAATTTGCATCACTGCGTAGACGCTCCTCTGCAAAGAGTGCATAAAGATCTCTTATTCCACTCTTCATTGCTTCCAATTCATTCATCGGCACAGCATGGATAGCATTATTCACTATCTTTATTTTCCCCTCTTCCCCTTTTTTCCACGTCTGATGAATGTAGCAAAGCAAAAGTTGTCCGCTAGGGGCTTTAGGCATCGATGGTTTCCAAGGATGCGCAATTCCTTTTATTCTCCTTACTACCCCTTTTGCGTCTATGGTGATTAAATCATAGCGGGGCATCTTCCAGGTGTAATCAACTGAAACTAAACTGCCATCCACTGCTCCCTTTATTTTACATCCTTGTTCATCCACATCTTCAGGGCTTACATGAGTGCGAAAGCGGTAGGTTATCAGGTAACTGCTTCCTGGCGCTGGTTCCTTTCCCGGTAATGACCAATCAACATTTCCTCCACTGAGCTTGTAATCTGTACTGTTTTCATAGATTACGTCTCCTTGCTTAACTTGAATAATCTCCTGAACTGCAGAGTCAGGTATCGGATCAACAACTCCAGAGTATGAACCATGGGTCATGGTAATAGTTTTCTGAACAGTTATATCTACCCTTTTTATCTCACTAACCGGAAAATCATGAACTTTAAGCTCCATTACTCTTTGGCTATTTGGCTGAAAGGTGTGAAATTCTGATTTAACTGTTTTTATGTCTGGATCTTCATCAAAATAAACACGAATACTGTGAGGAAGTTCAATCTCATAGCCATCAACATGAGCTTTTCCCTCATTAATCACAAATATTTGTGCCCCTCTTTCTCCCCCTTTTTCTTCCCTCTGTAAAAACATTACTTCTAGGCCATTTACGACGTAGGAACCATTTGCTTCTTTATCGTAACGAGCAAGTGCAGTGGTCACTATGTTTGCTTGTGGTGGCGGTGAATGTTCTACCAACACTCCGTTTTCAATGTTATAAATTGGATAAAATTCTCCATCAGTGGAAAAACGTGGAGAAACACCTTCTGCTTGATAACCCCAAATGGTGGAAACTTTAAGCCTTGCAGCTCCAACTTCTTGATAATTACGTGTACCAACTGCAGGATCACGAAGATTTTCATCCTCAAGTTCTGTAATGGTAGATAGGGCGAAAAAAACACCTATGCGAACTGTGGTATTTAGTGGAATAGTAAATTCTTCCTTTTCGACGCTTCTAACTGCTCCACGAAGATAGATTTTTCCTGCTTCAAGTGTAATTTTTTCCCCATCTATGATACAATCAGCTCCAGCTATTACATCACCATCACGGAATATTGCATCACCTATGCCTTTAAGCTTAGAAAGAGTGTATTCTTGGGTTTCATTTAATTCTACCGATTGCAGACCTCTTCCTGCTAGGAATAAACTTTTTTCGTACCCTTTGTCAGGATCAAAACGATTATAATAGCCGTTTAGTGTCATTTTATTTTAAACGATTGTCAAAAAGTTACTACAAATGAAAAAGTTTCACGGGTTGCTGCAGTTCTAATGAGCGGTACTGTATGTTCCAAAACCAACAAAATCCCCGGGTCTTCTATATCTTGTGGTTCAAAATATCTCTGTCCTGGCGGTAATTTTTCTTTTACCTTTGTACCAACCATAACTCCTAGTTCCCGTATCACTTGATTTGCTGCGTCCGTGAAATCGAAAGTAAACTTGAGATAAAGATTATTGGTTGGTACAGCGGAAGATTTAAACCTTCCAGAGGGAGTAACAAGCTCTCCATTTTCATCACCCACGCAGAAGAGAACCTCATCGACAACGCGTCTGCCAAGTTCATTGAGCAGTTTTTCAGACGTAATGGACTCTGGTGGTGTATCTTGAGTATACTCTACAGTAACTGCATTATTTGCCGTGATAGAGCTATTTTCTGTGCGCTGAATAACACCAGTACCGCTATCAACTGTATAGTCTATACTTGGCTGATAAATTGTCTGTCCTGTAAAAACTTTTACGTTTTTAATAGTGGTATGATCAAGCTTTATTTCGCCATCAGGGGTGAAAGAATTTTCGACCTGATGGCTACTTCCAGAGTTTCCATCACCACTGCCCCAGGCAAGATGTATAACTTGCTCTTTTATACTTGCTGCTATTGCTGCTCGACCTGATTGTGTAAGAATTGAAATGTTTGACCCCTCTACTATATATATACCGTGTTTCCCATGGGTTTTTATGAAAAAAGTGGAAAAATTTTTTAAGCACTCATAAGTTTTACCTTCTCATACAAGTGGCCCTTTAGTTCTTGAGATAAGCTATCTCTCACAAGTTTAAAATCGAGATCAGCTAGTTCACAAACAGTTTCAAAAGACTCTGAATTTAACCATTTTATCGCTTCTTCTTTCAGTTTTACGTTTTTTCCTACTGCATCTTTCATAGCCCTCTCAATGACAGCAATCCAGAGCTTTGCCTCGTCGTACTTCAAAACGGTATCCAATCATTTTCAGTATTTTCTGAAGTAATAACTGTAGTGATCTTGTTTTTTTCTCCATAGCGATCAGCTTCAATACCTACCTTTGCTCTGAATTCTAACCCATTTAAATCTCCAATAGAGTTCAGCTTACGAGCAAGAGTTGCCTTTTCTGAATTATCATGTGGGTGAATATTGCGTGCTGACTCTAAAATGCTTCGAATCATAGCACGACCCATTTCTCCCCAAACATCCTCTCTTTCAACGCTTGCTTTGCCACTTTTAATACCAATTACTTGATAAATCTTACGTTTTGCATATGGCCCTTCAGTGACAGTAAATTCAGCGTTTAAATAGATGCTGCCAGTAGCGTAGCTTTTAGTGAACCAATCTTCATAACCTCCAGGTTTAATTGCCATTTTGACTTTTACCGCTGTACCTTTTGGTATTAAATTACTTTGTGATTTTGCAGTATTAAAATCAGTTAAATCCTGTAACATAAATACTCCCATAATAAAGTTGAATTAGCTGTTCCACTGGTCTACGAGTTGCCAATGGCCATTTATCTTATCAACAAGCTTGTTTGGCACACGTTCACCATTACGTAGTTCAAATACTATTTGACGTGCTGTGCCTACCCCTACAACAACATTGCAAGCATTGATTTTTCTCCATATGAAAAGAGTCTGGAAGCTCTTTTACTCTAAACACGATGTTTACATCCTCAAAATTAATCTCAATTCGCTTAACTAACGTTCTAATAATATCACGTTTAGTTAGCCAGTCTGCATTATTAAGACTTGAGTTAATACTAGAGGAAAACCCCTCTAAATTTGTTACTACTAGAGTTAACTCTTGTGTGAGTTTTTTCTGATCAAATATCTTTTTCTTTTGTTCTTCAACCATTTTTAAGTTTTGTTTCATTGCTTTAATTCTTGGCTCAAATTCTTCTTGATCAATATATTCTTGAGTATAACTATCAATTAACCTTGCAATACCTCGTTTTAATTTATCTTCTTGTGTTTCAAGCAAAGCGCTTTTTTGATCTAGTGGTAAGTTCTGAAAGTCTACGTTTATACTCCTCTAATATTCTATTCGGATTTTTTAATAGATGTTTCACCTCTTCCCACACAGCCATGTCTAATGTATCTGTACGAATTAATTTGTTGTTACACATTTTATTACCGCCAAAACGGTATGAATCCGTGCCAACACAACGATAATATACCTGATTATTAGTTTTTTTCCCCTCCTTATTCCTTGCAGTGCTAGTACCATAATATGCATAATTGCAAAGCTTACATACTACTAAACCTTGCAATAAATGTCTTGCTCCTCTTTGTCTTGTTCTTGCTATTTTTCTATTCTCAGCTAATTGTTCTTGAACGATTTCAAATAAATCTTCGCTTACTATACTAGGTACTTTAATATAAATCCAATCCTCTTTTGGAACAGGATAAGTAGAATAATTATCTTTTGGATGCTCGCAGGAGTTTTTTTTCGGTCTTATATGTTTTAGTTTTACGCCAAACCTTGTTTTACCAAAAGCTGCTTGTCCTTTATAAGCAGAGTTTTTTAACATACTCAAAACTACAGCCCTATCCCAATACTCTTTTCCAGTTCTCGTCATAATGGACATAGCACTTAGCCTACGACATACTTCTCCTATACTGGCTCTTTCTCTTCCTACCAAAGAAAATACTTTACGAACAACTTCAGCTTCTTCTTCATAAATCTCAAATAAGGCCTGTCCTGTTTCTGTATTTTTGTTTATATAACGATAGCCATAAGGAGCAGCACTCATTACACTTATACAACCCTTATTTGCTGCATAAATCTTTCCTCGACGACTTCGTTCCATGATTTTTGCACGTTCGTATTCTGCTATCATACCTTGCATTTGTAATAGTAATTGAGATTCTGGATTATCGCTAATTTGATAATTTAAAAAAATGACTTCCACTCCTAATTTCTTAAACTCTTCAAGTAATATCATCTGATATGCATACTTACGAGATAAACGATCAGGAGAATGAATATAAACCTTATCAATGTTACCTTCTGCTATTTTATCACGTAATTTTTCCAAACCAGGACGGATTATGTTAGAACCACTATAACCATTATCAATAAATTTATATTCATTTAATAATTTATGTCCATCCATACTAATTTGATTCTCTATAGCAGCAATTTGGCTTGCTATTGTATCTTCTTGTGCTTGCCTACCTGAAGAAACTCTTGCATATAAACTAACTGTTACCATTTTACCGTCCTCAAATCTACTTTCTTATATTCAGAGTTTTCTTCCTTTTTGCTCGCTTTTATTGGTTTACTTAACACTAATTTTTCATATGCATCTAATAGATACAACTCTGCTAATCGATTTACTTCATAACTACAACTAATCCGAACTATTAATTTTTTGTTGCCCATGAGCTCTACCATATATTATTCATCGAGACATATGGTTATTTGATCATTAGCTCTATAAATAAATTCAACTCTCCGTTCTTTTTGTAGAAGCTTTCGAGAAATAGTCTTCTCAAGTTTCAGGTTTATTGCAATATTGTTGGCGGAGTCCCTGCAGCCATATATGCAAGCCATGAGATGAGAAAATCGCTTTTACCAACCTTCGGAGCTCCACCAAATACTAAAAGACCACCTGGAGTTAAAACTCTTGGCTCAATAATATCACCTGGTCCAGAAGATTTTTCGTTTAAGTATTGATCTGCAAGAAAGAAGGTAACGTTTTTTCTACATGGTATGCGAACAGTTGTAGCTAAAAACTTTTCAACATCTATCCCTTCTTGAATACAATCAGCAGCATCCCAAGTTTTTGGTTTATCTTCAGGAATCTTAAGCGTGACAAGTGATGCAACACCAAGTTCTAAAAGTTTCTTTTCAGCGTTTTTGGCATATTTATTGCCTGCTTCATCATTGTCTGGCCAAATGATAATATGTTTACCTTTTAGCAAAGTCCAATCTGTTTTCTCAATAGGTGAATTTGCCCCAAACATCGTTATTGTTGCCGTTATGCCTTTATTTATTAAACTTTCAGCACATTTTTCACCTTCAACGAAAACAATTTTGTCAGATTTAATTATACCTGGAATATTATATAAAGGTCTTGGGTTTGGTGCAGTACTACTTGAGTTTTTTACATCAAAACAGCTATATCGTTTTCTTCCTGCAGCATCATAATAACGATAAATTTTAGCTATTACTTGGTTGTTTTCATCGTGGTAATCCCAATGTATTTCTGATTGATTTAAGTATTCCAACTGATTTGGTTGAAATGTTGAACGGCCAAGCCATTGTTCTATATCTTCTATGGTATCAAGAAACTTCGTCTTGCCAGTAACATCCCGCCAGAGATCAAAGATGTCACCACCATCACTCGTAGCAAAATCAACCCATAATCCGGCTTTTTCTCCTCTTGTATCTTGTAAAAAGCATCTAATGTTTTAAGCTTAAGCATTAGGTGGAGGAGGGAAGAACTCTGTTTCTCCTCTTAGATATAAAATCTGTAAGTAAGATAAGAGTTCCCTCCTCAAAAGTATAGGCTGGACGGTATCGTAGAAAGACCTAAATGGCTCTAATTCTGTATCCACAAGGTTAGCCTTACTTTTCGTTTTAAATGGTAACGTATGGGGTTATATATGATCAACAACTTTCTTGGAATTGATGTATCAAAAGATCGCTTTGATGTTTTTCTTTCATTCATAAGTAAAAAAGAAAAGCGTGAAACTAGGAAAAGGAGCTTTAAGAACGATGATCTTGGGTTTCAAGGTCTGCTGAGTTTTCTACAAAAGCATAATGTGGAAGAAGTAAAGGCATGCATGGAGGCTACTGGTTGTTATAGCGAAGCTTTGGCTGAATTTTTGCACAATGCTGGACATTTTGTTAGTGTTGTAAATCCTTATTGTATTAAATCTTATGCGAGGAGTAAGCTCGTAAGACAAAAGAATGATCAGACTGATGCAGAAATTATTGCTGATTATTGCCAAAGACAGGAACCAACTCGTTGGACACCACCTTCTTCTGAATTGAAAAAACTAAGACATCTTTATCGTTGCTCGGCTGCGTTAAAAGATGAATTGACATTAATGAATAATCATCTAGAAAAAAAAGAGAGACTACCTAAAGAAGTTGCAACTGCTTGGGAAGACCTTGCAATGAATATAACTCAAAAAATAGAAACAATAAAAAACTCCATACATGAACTATTAAAGCAACACAAAGAGTTATTGGAAAATTTTCAACTTCTATTGACTATTCCAGGTATAGGAGAGGAGTCAGCAATAGCTATTTTAGCTGAAGTTCCTGACATAAAGGCTTTTAGAGATGCCAGGCAATTGGCAGCATACGCAGGAGTTATACCACGAAATATGACGTCAGGTTCATCTGTATATGGCAAACCCAGATTAAGTAAATCAGGTTCACAAACATTACGTAAGGCTCTGTTCTTTCCTGCCATAGTAGCTAAGAATCACAATCCTATCATTATGAGTTTTTGCCAAATATTAAAGGAAAAGGGTAAGCATAATATGGCCATCGTTGGTGCTGCAATGCGTAAACTACTCCATATCATTTTCGGTATCCTGACATCCAAAAGTGCTTTTGATCCAAATCATATCAAGAATTACAGAACTAGGATGTTGACTGTGGTTTAAAATCAAAAAATGCTTCCAATCCATTCAACATATTCACTAACTGTAATCTGTGTACTGTTACACAATCGGAAGTATTTTTTGATTTTATGATACAGCTTGAGTAATTTTTTTGTTGACTAGCAAGACGGTATCTTATTTTGTAGTATTTGTGGTACTAGTGCTGATTTTTCCATGAGCGTACGTGCAAACTGTGAAATCATATGCATGAAACGAAGTTCAGGATTAAGCTTGTGCAGTAATGAAATAGGAATATCGTTTAAAAATTGTGCTATATTCCTCGAAACACTTTCGCTGAGCATAAATGAATTAGCTATACCATTGTTTACTTGAATAAGTTGGTATTGGTCATCGATAAATAATTGAAATGTTTGCCAGTGTTCAATACTTCCCCATTTGCTAGTAAACAATTCTTCTTCCGATAGCTTTTTCTTGGAAGAGTAGAAAGAATAATCTGATTTCCCCGTAGGATATTTTTGCCAATGCTTATAAGCTGTTTGCAGAATACTGTGAAAATTTTTTTCAAAAAAGAGTGGATTATTCGTCAAGATATTTTCGATACAGCTAGCAAGGTTAGGAATAGTCGATAGATCAATATCATTTAAGTTTACTTGGTCATATACTTTAACTTTAGAAGACGATTTAAATAGATCATTAATTTTTAGAATACTTTGAATGTTTTCTAATTTTCCATTTCCAAAATCATCAATCAGCGACAACAAGTCACAATTATGAATATTGAAAATTACGAAAGGATTTTTATCAATTTCTGCAGCAATAAGATAAATTACAGCAGCAATATGTTTACAAGGCATAGCCCAATCAGGACAATTGCAACTTGCGTTCATTTCTTCCCAATTCGAGGGAAACAATTTAATACCTGAGTCGTTAAGTTTATCAAACAAAAGTGTTGGTAATTGTTTATTTATTAATTTAGGTAATATAGAGTGAGAATTTTCAATAATACAACGGATAGCTGATGAATTTAATTCATTGAGTGTTATTTTAACTTTATATGGATGAGGTCTTGAACCACTAACTTTGGCTGTAATTGTATTGCCATTGATTTGAATACCAAAAGCTCGACCAGTATTAGCATAAGTTCTACCACGTGAAAGGCGGTTATCGTAATCAACTTCATTGAAAGATTGAAGCCATTTCTTACCCCACCATGTTCTTCCGTAAATGGACATCGTACAAAATCATATATTTTAGCCTAAATAAACTCAAGTAATCTAACATAAATCACTACAAAATGCCAAAAAAACAACAGAAAAGGCAATATGAAAACCTTTTTTTCTACAGTCTCTTCATTTTTTGTGATTAAAAATTATTTTAACTTTTTTTCAAAAAATCCCGGAAAAAGTAGTAAGAAATCCGGTATATATATAATAGAAGGGCATTGTTTTGATGAGGTTAGTTTACCTCTACGCGCTTCAAACACAAGAGCTTCAAGAAAATGTCAATCCTAATACTCGACCTCGGCAAACAAACCGGCTGGGCTATTTTCACCGATGGAGTAATTCAAAGTGGCAGTGAAAACTTTCATGGTAGCCGTTTCAGTGGAGGTGGCATGCATTTTTTGAGTTTTCATAATTGGCTTAATTCTTTGAAAGACATTTCTGCAGTGTATTTTGAGGAAGTAATACTAAATCTCATAAATAAGTAGGCAAATAACTCACAGAACAAATGGTTTTGATCGAACTTTCCGTAATATTACGAATGAATGCACATACAGTATCCTCCAATAAACTAACAGAGTCATATATTCTATTTTTAATGAGATTGTCTTTCAAATATTGCCATAAACGCTCTACTGGATTTAACTCTGGTGAATATGGAGGTAAATAGATTAAGGTAATATTTTGTGGTATTTTTAAACCTTTGGATCTATGCCATCCTGCACAATCCACAACAAGAAATGCCTCCCTTGTTCCTAAATATTGTGACATCTGCTCAAGGAATATATTCATACAATCAGTATTGACGTTTGGTACGAATAAGCTAGAACTCTCTCCATTTCTAGGATTAACTGCACTATAGAGATAAAAGTTTTGCCTACCTAATTTTACCTTAACCTGTGTCCTAATGCCTTTTTTAAACCACCCGTGTCCAATCTTTGAATGTGTGCCAAACCGCGACTCATCGAAGAAAAATAGCTCTTTTTCGGGATACGTGACAATAGTTTCATTAAGATTTTTTTTTAAACTCTTCTTGTTTATTTTTATCCTGTTTATTGTGCACAGGCCTTGGAGTAATATACGAAAAACCTAACTTTTGCATCAGTCTATGTGCTGTAGACTTACTTACCTCAATAGAAAACATTTTCTCAATTATGATTTTTAATTTCTTAGCCGTTAGGTTGGCTCCTTCTTCTGCTATGACATTTTTAATTTCTTCTTGCTGCTTGTAGCTCAACTTCGGCTTTACTCCACGTCCTGGTTGTATTTTAAACGCATTGACTCCTCCTTCCTTAAATCTTGTAATCCACTTCATCAATGTAGTTCTAGTAATTCGGTATATTTGAGCAACTTTTGTTATTCCATATTCTTTTGCAGATATTATTGCCTGTAATCTTCTTCCTATCTCTCCTCTTATGCCGTGCTTCTTTAATTCCAGGTTACACTTATTATATAATTCTTCTCCTATTGCTTTACTTTTTCCTGCCATAACTCCCCACTAATTCTTAAATTATTCTATTTTAGAAATTTTTCTTTATTCGTCTATTTATTTTTAGGAATTGGTATAAGTAAGTCTACAGCACATAGACTGATGCAAAAGTTAGGTTTTTCGTATATTACTCCAAGGCCTGTGCACAATAAACAGGATAAAAATAAACAAGAAGAGTTTAAAAAAAAATCTTAATGAAACTATTGTCACGTATCCCGAAAAAGAGCTATTTTTCTTCGATGAGTTGCGGTTTGGCACACATTCAAAGATTGGACACGGGTGGTTTAAAAAAGGCATTAGGACACAGGTTAAGGTAAAATTAGGTAGGCAAAACTTTTATCTCTATAGTGCAGTTAATCCTAGAAATGGAGAGAGTTCTAGCTTATTCGTACCAAACGTCAATACTGATTGTATGAATATATTCCTTGAGCAGATGTCACAATATTTAGGAACAAGGGAGGCATTTCTTGTTGTGGATTGTGCAGGATGGCATAGATCCAAAGGTTTAAAAATACCACAAAATATTACCTTAATCTATTTACCTCCATATTCACCAGAGTTAAATCCAGTAGAGCGTTTATGGCAATATTTGAAAGACAATCTCATTAAAAATAGAATATATGACTCTGTTAGTTTATTGGAGGATACTGTATGTGCATTC
This sequence comes from Wolbachia endosymbiont (group A) of Clivina fossor, assembly GCF_964026865.1. Classification (NCBI taxonomy): domain Bacteria; kingdom Pseudomonadati; phylum Pseudomonadota; class Alphaproteobacteria; order Rickettsiales; family Anaplasmataceae; genus Wolbachia; species Wolbachia endosymbiont (group A) of Clivina fossor. Next base: position 1,717,725 of record NZ_OZ034707.1, read on the forward strand.
ATTCGTAATATTACGGAAAGTTCGATCAAAACCATTTGTTCTGTGAGTTATTTGCCTACTTATTTATGAGATTTGGTATAAGGCCCGATCCACCGCTAAAAGTATCAGAGTGGGCAGATAGGAATCGTCAACTTTCAACAATAGCATCATCAGAGCCAGGGAAATGGAGAACAGAGAGAACGCCGTACCTTAAGGAAATAATGGATTCACTATCTTCGTCTTCGTTGGCTGAAAAAGTAGTATTTATGAAAGGAGCACAAATTGGAGGAACAGAAGCTGGAAACAACTGGATAGGCTACATTATCGATCAAACGCCAGGGCCAATGCTGGTAGTACAGCCGACAGTAGAAATGGGAAAGCGCTGGTCCAAGGGAAGGTTTGCACCGCTCATTGAAGATACGCCATGTTTAAGGAGTAAAATAAAAGACCCAAGGTCGAGAGATTCAGGGAATACTGTGCAGAGCAAAGAGTTTCCAGGAGGAACGGTAGTAGTAACAGGTGCCAATAGTCCAGTGGGTCTGCGTTCGATGCCAGTAAGATATCTTTTTTTAGATGAGGTAGATGCATATCCAGGAGATTCAGGAGGAGAAGGAGATCCAGTTCTTCTCAGTATCGCGCGAACTAATACATTTACGCGGAGAAAAATATTCTTGGTTTCAACCCCAACTGTTCATGGAATCAGCAGAATAGAGAAGGAATTTGAGAGCTCAGACAAACGATACTTTTTTGTACCTTGTCCACATTGTGATCACTATCAGGTGCTGAAATGGCCACAAATAAAGTGGAAGGATAAAAATCCAAATACAGCCCACTACGTTTGCATAGAGTGTAGGGGAGAAATAAAAAATCATCAGAAAACAGAGATGCTAGCCCGTGGAAAATGGAGGCCTACTAATCCAATAAAAGGTGAAAAAAAAGGATTCCACCTTTCAAGCTTGTATAGCCCAGTTGGCTGGTATAGTTGGAAACAAGCAGTAGAAGATTACCTGCATGCGAAGGAAAATGAACAATTACTGAAAGTTTGGATAAATACAACACTCGGAGAAACCTGGGTAGATAAAGGAGAAGTACCAGACTGGAAGCAATTATTTGAGCGTCGAGAAAATTTTCCGATAGGTACGGTGCCGAGGGGCAAAGTGATATTGACGGCAGGGGTTGATGTACAAAAAGATCGTTTAGAGGCAGAAATTGTAGCATGGGGAAGAAACCGAGAAAGTTGGTCAATAGACTACCAGGTATTTGAAGGTGATACTGGAAGTGGAGAAGTATGGGAAAAACTTTCAGAGCTTTTGAATCATCATTTTATCGGTGAAAATGGTCTTGAATACATGATAAGTATGATGGCGGTAGATGCTGGGTATGCAACACAAGAGGTATACAACTGGGTAAGAGGTCACCAAGGCTCTGGAAGAGTGATGGCAGTAAAAGGAGCAAACAAAGCGCTAGTGCCGCTTAACAGCCCAAGTAGAGTTGATGTAACAGTTGGCGGACAAAAGCTAAAGAGAGGAATGAAGCTGTGGCCAGTTGGGGTATCGATATTAAAGTCCGAGCTTTTTCAGCTACTTAATGTTTTAAAAAACGGGCCGGGATATTGTCATTTTCCCGAATATCCACCTGAATATTTTAAGCAACTTACTGCAGAACAACTAATTACCAAGGTAGTAAAAGGGTATACCAAGCAAGAGTGGCAAAAGATAAGAGATCGAAATGAAGTACTAGATTGCCGAATTTACGCAAGAGCTGCGTCTATTGCCCTGGGGATTGATCGTTGGCCAGAGAGTAAATGGGAGAGTTTAGCAGGTGAAAAAGCTAAAAAGTCAAAAAGAGTGAGAAGAAGTCAATGGTTGAGTGAGAAAAGTTGATGTACAACCAAGAATATTTAACTCAAGTAGAAGAAGCGATAAGGAAGCTACAGAGCGGAGAGAGAGTGGTATCGATTGCGTATGGTGATCATGTGGTTAGGTATGGAGAAGTTCAGATAAAAGATCTATTGGATTTAAGACAACGAATTAAAGCTGAGCTAAAAGTTGCAGGTGTGAAGAGAAAGATTGTTATTTCAACGAATAAAGGGATCATATAATGATAAAAATCGTTGAAAGGAACACTATGACAAAAATTATAGGAAAAGAATATACAGAATTTTTAGAGCAGTTGAAAGAACATATTGCTACTAATCGTTACAAAGCAGCACTTGCGGTTAATAGTAAGCTTATTTTGCTCTATCATTATACTGGTACAGAAATCTTAAAACGGCAAAAAGAATATGGCTGGGGAGCGAAAGTTATTGAACAACTAAGTAAAGATTTGCGAGATGCTTTTCCTGATATGAAGGGGTTTAGCATTCAAAATCTAAAGTATATGAGAAGGTTTGCGGAAGAATATAGCGAAAACGAAATTCGTCAACAAGCTGTTGACCAATTACCTTGGGGTCACAATATCGTAATAATGTACGAAATTAAAAACAAAGAAGAAAGATTTTGGTATGCTAAAAAGTCGCGTGAACACGGCTGGTCTCGCAATATCTTGTCGATGCAAATTGAAACAAATTTGTATAAACGTGAAGGTAAAGCAATAACAAACTTTAGGAATAAGCTTACATCGCCTCAATCAGATTTAGCACAGCAAACGCTTAAAAATCCTTACGTATTTGATTTTTTGAGTCTTGGTAAAAAAGCGCATGAAAGGGAAGTAGAAAAAGCTCTTGTAGCTCACATAGAACGTTTCCTTTTAGAACTTGGTGAAGGGTTTGCATTTTTAGGAAGGCAGTACCATTTACAGGTTGAAAATAGAGATTTCTATTTGGATTTACTCTTTTACCACGTTAAGCTTCGTTGCTATATTGTAATTGAACTAAAAGCAGGGAAATTCAAGCCAGAATACACTGGAAAGATGAATTTTTACCTTTCAGCAGTTGATGATTTATTAAGACAGCCAGGTGATAATCCATCAATTGGTCTTATCCTCTATCGCTCTAAAGTTGGTGTTGTAGCCGAGTATGCATTACGTGACATGAACAAGCCAATAGGGTTAGCAGAGTATCAAATCACTGAAAATCTACCAGAAGAGGTAAAAACAGCTCTGCCAACAATAGAAGAATTAGAAGCTGAATTATCAAAAGTTTCAGACAAGGAAAAGTAATGCTACTCAAATCATTCAAACAATTATTCCACAAATCACCAAAGCCTAAAGGTTCAGCATGGGATGGAGCTGGATCTGGCAGAAGATTATTGCACTTTCAACCAGAGTCAGGAAGTATAAACAATTTGCTGTCTCAGAGCCTTGAACACCTGCGTAGTCGATCACGTGACATGGTAAGAAAGAACTCGTATGCGGCAAACATCATCGATACGATAGTAAGTAACTCTGTTGGGACAGGAATAAAGCCGCAATCAAAAGCCAAAGATGCAGAGTTTCGGAAAAAAGTGCAAGAATTATGGCTGAGATGGACAGATGAAGCAGACAGTAGCGGAGTGAGTGATTTTTATGGATTACAAGCTCTTGTATGTAGAAGCATGATAGAGGGAGGGGAATGTTTTGTAAGACTCCGAACAAGAAAACGAGAAGATGGTCTTTGTGTGCCGTTGCAACTGCAAGTACTTGAATCAGAGCATTTAGACAATAAGAGCAATCAAACCCTTGCCAACGGTAATGTAATTAGAAACGGGATTGAGTTCAATAGACTTGGGCAGAGAGAAGCGTATTACCTTTTTCGAGAGCACCCTGGTGAAGGATCATTTGGCGAATCAGTGAGAGTTCCAGCAAACGATGTTTTACATATCTATAGACCTCTGAGACCTGGGCAAATTCGAGGAGTACCGTGGCTCTCTACAGTACTTTTGAAGCTCTATGAACTTGATCAATACGATGATGCTGAACTCGTTAGAAAAAAAACAGCAGCAATGTTTGCAGGGTTTATCACCAGACTCGATCCAGAAGCAAACATCATGGGAGAAGGAGAGAGTAATGAACATGGAGTAGCGCTGTCAGGTTTAGAGCCAGGGACTATGCAACTTTTAGATCCAGGGGAAGATATCAAATTTTCAGAACCATCAGATGTTGGAGGAAGTTATGAAGCATTCATGAAACAGCAATTGAGGGCAATAGCAGTAGGTATGGGGATAACGTATGAGCAGCTAACAGGAGATCTTACCGGGGTCAATTATTCATCGATACGAGCAGGGTTAATAGAGTTTTGCCGGAGGTGTGCAATGTTACAGCATAACGTGGTAGTATTTCAATTTTGCCGGCCAGTATGGGATAGGTGGTTAGAATTAGCAATACTATCTGGAGAATTAGACATAAGTGAAAAAGGGGCAAAAGCGGCAAAAGAGGTAAAATGGATAGCACAAGGATTTGATTGGGTAGATCCACTAAAAGACCAGCAAGCACAGCAAATGGCAGTAAGGAATGGGTTTAAGAGCAGGTCAGAAGTAGTTTCAGAGCTAGGTTATGATATTGAAGAAATAGACCAAGAAATTGCTGAAGATCAAAGACGTGCTAGTGAACTGGGATTAAGTTTTGACTCGGACGTCAGTAGTTTTGATTCTAATACTGAAATAATATAAGTGAGCTGGCTCAATAAACCGATGATGATAGAGCAAAGAAGCTTTGATTTATTGTCATTACATGCAGAGAAGCACCCAACGTTTAAAAATATAAAACATGCAGTAAGAAATAATAAAAAGGGAATAAAAGTAATACCGATACATGGGATCTTGACGAAGAATGCAGAAGCTTTTGATGATGTGTTGGGGATGACATCATATGAGAAGATACGTGAAGAGATAGAAGAAGCTTTAATAGATGAAGAAGTAGAAACAATAATTTTGGACATAGACAGCCCCGGAGGAGAAGTAAACGGTTTATTCGACCTTTCCGATTTTATCTACAGTGCAAGGGAAAGTGGAAAAAAGAGGATAATAGCGATGGCAAATGATGATGCGTATTCTGCGGCGTATGCAATAGCGTCAAGTGCTGAGAAAGTATTTGTAAGCAGAACATCAGGAGTGGGAAGCATAGGGGTAATAGCAAGTCATATAGATCAAAGTGGGTTTGATGAAAAGCAAGGGGTAAAATATACCACAGTATTTGCTGGAAATCGAAAAAACGATTTAAATCCGCATGAGCCGATAACGTCTGAAAGTGTGGAAAGCTTACAAGAGGAAGTAGACCGCCTGTATGAGATGTTTGTCCAGCTCATAGCACGAAACAGAAATTTGTCCACGGAAAAAATCAAATCAACGGAAGCAGGGCTATATTTTGGCGAGAAAGCAATAGAGATAGGACTTGCTGATGGAATAACAACGTTTTCTGAATTTATAGATAATTATAGGAGAAATAATATGAGCAAAGTTGAGATAAAAGAACAAGCAATAGATATTGATGATCTAATTGAACAAGGAAGATGTTTAGGGTACGAAAGCTGCCGTAAAGAAGTATTATACCAAACTTCGTTATTGGGAAGACAAATAGAATATACGATAAATTCACTTAAACCTCCAGTTATAGGCGGAAAGCACTCTTTTTCATTTGTCTCATTATTATTGAGAATTGGTATTAGAGGTAATACGATTATGTAATTTATCAAAGATGCCAGAAAAGATAGGAGAATTTATCGAGCAGAATGTAAATGCCAAACAAGCGCAAGAGATATTAATGTCGATACTAGCAGAGAGAACAAAGAAGACAGAGATTTTGAGTACAATACCGCAAAGTACACCGGAAGACTTGATGATGCAGGTAGCAAAAAGTCGGAGCATTTGATACCGCGGTCTAACATACGCCGCGGTAAATAAGTGTTCAAAATGCGCCAGAATAGCCAATTATAGAGCAACATATCTTTTACCGCGGCGAATAGCGACTTTAAACACAGCGGAATAAACAAAGGAAAAAAAGGGGGAGAAATATGACAAGCATAACTGAAACAAATAATTTAGGCGATCTTCTAAAATATGAAGCGTCTAATCTATATTCAAGAGATCAAATAACAGTAGCAAAGGGGCAAAACCTAAAGCTTGGCATGGTTGTTGGTCGTGATAAAGATGATCTAATTAAAATTATAAATGCAACGGCTACAGATGGCACACAAACGGCGATAGGTGTAATAACAAATGATGTAAACGCAACGGAAACCACCAAAGCGGTAATCATTACACGTATAGCAATACTAGCAGATCATGCAGTTGTATGGCCAGCAAATATAACAGAAGAGCAAAAAGCTGCAGCAATAAAGTAACTTGAAGCACGGGGCGTTATTATCCGCAAAGGGGTCTAAACTCAACTTAAATTAGTAAGGAAAACAAGGGGGAAAAACATGCAAAATCCATTTACAAATCCGGCATTTAGTATGACAGCATTAACAAATGCAATGAACATATTGCCGATAAATTATGGCCGAACAGAAAATTTAAATTTATTTCCAAGTAGGTCAGTAAGATTTCGACATATTACGATAGAAGAACACCATGGAGTTTTAACTTTATTACCAACGCAATCACCAGGAGCACCAGCAACAGTGGGAAAACGAGGAAAACGGAAAATAAGAACTTTTACCATTCCACATATTCCGCATGATGATGTAGTATTGCCAGAGGAAGTACAGGGAATAAGGGCATTTGGGTCAGAAAGTGAACTTAAAGCGCTGGCAGATGTAATAACTGATCATTTGCAGCTAATGAGAAACAAACATGCGATAACGTTAGAACATTTGCGGATGGGAGCGCTGAAGGGAATCATTCTTGATGCTGATGGGTCAGAGTTATTAAATCTTTATAACGAATTTGAAATTACACCTAAAGTAGTAAATTTTGCACTGGGAACAGCAACAACCGATGTAAAGCGTAAGTGTCTGGAAGTATTGCGTCATGTTGAGGATAACTTAAGTGGTGAGTACATGACTGGGATTCATGCGCTGGTAAGTCCAGAGTTTTTTGATGCACTCACTTCTCATGCTAAAGTAAAAGAAGCATACGAGAGATGGCAAGAAGGAGCAGCATTAAGGAACGACATGAGGTCAGGATTTACGTTCTGTGGAATAACATTTGAGGAATATAGAGGACAAGCAACTGATCCTGAAGGAAACGTAAGAAGATTTATTGAAGGAAATACCGGCCATTGTTTTCCACTAGGAACAGCAAGCACATTTACGACATACTTTGCACCGGCGGACTTTAATGAGACGGTGAATACCCTAGGACAGCCATTATATGCAAAACAAGAGCCAAGAAGATTTGATAGAGGGACCGATTTACATACTCAGTCAAATCCTTTACCAATGTGCCATCGTCCAGGAACATTAATCAAAGTCGTTGCAGCATAACAATACAGGTAGAGCAACTATAAAAGTGGTGAGGCATGAGACTGCTCTACCTGTATGCCCCTTCTTAGCGTGCATGTAGAGATTAGTGCATAAAGGTAAAATATGCAAGGAAAAATAAAAAGATTATTTGCAGATTGTTTTGCACATCTAGGGCAGCAAGCGTTGTATGAATCAAAGGATAAGTCATACATGGTTCAGGTGCTGAAACAACAACCAGATAAATTATATGGAATTGGTGAAGGACAATTTGTCGGGGAGATGTTGATTTTGGAGGTGAGTGTCTTTGATATATTGCAGCCAGTAGTAGGAGATACTTTTTCCATAGGTAGTTGTAGATACAGAGTACACACACCGCCACTTAGGGACAATTCGGGAATGCTATGGAAAATTCAAGCGTTAGGGGTGTAAATGCGTATAAACATAGAAATCACCGGTAGCATAGATGCAGAGAAAGCGAAAGTGGAAAAAGCAGCGGTGAGGGCATTAAACAAAACAGCACTGTGGGTAAGATCGCAAACTGTTAAACAAGTTAGCGAAGAAAAACAAATACCAAAAAAAGCAATGAGAAAAAAGTTAAGTGTGGATAAAGCAAATAGAAAGCGTTTATGGTCGATAGTAAAGCTCAGTTCGCAGTGGATAGGAGTAGCAAAACTTGGGAGCATAAAACAGACAAAGATAGGAGCAAAGGTAGGAAGCCGTATGTATGAAGGAGCATTTATAGCAACAATGAAAAATGGTCATATAGGAATATTCAGAAGAAGGTATATGACACCGTTACCAATAGATGAAATTAAAGTAAACACGCAAGCTCGGGAAATAATGAAAGAGTTAGTTGATAATGAAGTAGAAAGAGTATTTGAGAAGTATTTTGATCAGCAAATGAGTTATACCAAATCTCATAAATAAGTAGGCAAATAACTCACAGAACAAATGGTTTTGATCGAACTTTCCGTAATATTACGAATGAATGCACATACAGTATCCTCCAATAAACTAACAGAGTCATATATTCTATTTTTAATGAGATTGTCTTTCAAATATTGCCATAAACGCTCTACTGGATTTAACTCTGGTGAATATGGAGGTAAATAGATTAAGGTAATATTTTGTGGTATTTTTAAACCTTTGGATCTATGCCATCCTGCACAATCCACAACAAGAAATGCCTCCCTTGTTCCTAAATATTGTGACATCTGCTCAAGGAATATATTCATACAATCAGTATTGACGTTTGGTACGAATAAGCTAGAACTCTCTCCATTTCTAGGATTAACTGCACTATAGAGATAAAAGTTTTGCCTACCTAATTTTACCTTAACCTGTGTCCTAATGCCTTTTTTAAACCACCCGTGTCCAATCTTTGAATGTGTGCCAAACCGCGACTCATCGAAGAAAAATAGCTCTTTTTCGGGATACGTGACAATAGTTTCATTAAGATTTTTTTTTAAACTCTTCTTGTTTATTTTTATCCTGTTTATTGTGCACAGGCCTTGGAGTAATATACGAAAAACCTAACTTTTGCATCAGTCTATGTGCTGTAGACTTACTTACCTCAATAGAAAACATTTTCTCAATTATGATTTTTAATTTCTTAGCCGTTAGGTTGGCTCCTTCTTCTGCTATGACATTTTTAATTTCTTCTTGCTGCTTGTAGCTCAACTTCGGCTTTACTCCACGTCCTGGTTGTATTTTAAACGCATTGACTCCTCCTTCCTTAAATCTTGTAATCCACTTCATCAATGTAGTTCTAGTAATTCGGTATATTTGAGCAACTTTTGTTATTCCATATTCTTTTGCAGATATTATTGCCTGTAATCTTCTTCCTATCTCTCCTCTTATGCCGTGCTTCTTTAATTCCAGGTTACACTTATTATATAATTCTTCTCCTATTGCTTTACTTTTTCCTGCCATAACTCCCCACTAATTCTTAAATTATTCTATTTTAGAAATTTTTCTTTATTCGTCTATTTATTTTTAGGAATTGGTATTATATGAAATAATGTTCTGGGGAAATTTACATGAGGCAATTTGTAATAAGCTCAGGGAAGAGATACCAGCGATACAGACATGTGAAGTGTATAGAGCGGTACGTCGGGAAATAGTAGCCCCAGCAGTGTTTGTAGAGCTTGTGAGTTTAGAACCAGGAAAAGATCCGGGAACAGAGGAATTGGCGCTGAAAGCAAGATTTGAGGCAAGAGTGATAGTTGATGGAACAGTCGAGAATTCCTCCTATGATTGTTGTCAATAAGAAATTTCATATTTTGTAAAATCTTTAAAAACCCGGTTGTCTTTAAGTATGTAGAAAATGTCTGTCAGAGATCGGTAGCTCTCAATTGCATAAAAGTCAATAATGATTTTTGTATTACTCAAAACATTTTCTGATGTAAAATTCAGCTCTAATGTAATTTTTTATTTATTACTGTACCATCTTATTCGATCAAAAGTTGTTTCATTGACAACAAAAATACTAATACTAAGTTTTTAATTAATATTTTTAAATTAATGTAGCTAATGAATATGTGCGTCTACATACACTTAAAGCACATATTCATTTGGCTTATAAAAACTAAGGTATCATATTTTCCCTTACAATTATTGTTCAATAAAAAATTCAAATTTTGTAAAATCTTCAAAAATCCAGTTCCTTTTCAGTGTATAGAAAATGGTTGTTAGAAATTTTCTAGCAGTTGCAATAATAGCCTTAGCAGAACCACGCTTCTTTTTCACATGCTCGTAAAAACTTTTCAGGTAAGGACTATATCGTATAGCGACCCAGGTACACTGTACTAAAGAAGTTCGTGCCATTTTTGGCCCATATTTGGTGATTCTTCCAATAGTACATTGCTGATTAGATTGAGAAACTGATGGTACAACTCCGAAATAAGCAGTGAGCTTTTCAGGATTGCTAAAATCATTAATATCGCCAATTGTCGTGATAAAAACTGCTACAGAAATTGCACCAATACCTTTAATACTGATAAGGTTATTAAATCCAGGAAGTTGCTTAGCAAAAGCAGTAATTTCTTCTTTAAGCTTCTTGAGATTTTCTCTAATAGCTTCCAGTTGATAGATAATTACTTCAATCTCTATCTTTTCTATATAATCCCAATTGTGTTTTTGAATAGAGCGTTCAAATCCAGCTTTAGTTGTCAGCGTTTCCTTCTTAATTTTTATCCCATGATAATTAAAAAGACCGTGCATTTTATTGATTAGAGATACTTGTGATTTCACTAACTGCTCTCTTGTTCGAAGAAGAGAAGCTAACTGCTGGCATTGTTTGCTTTTACATCTCGCTTCAGGCAACATATCCTTGCTTAGAAAGAAAGCAATAGCTCTTGCATCATGCCTGTCTGTCTTCTTTACAGAGCGGCGAATAACTTCAAATTGCCAGGGTGCAATTATCACTGCGCGCTTGACGTAAGATGACACTGCATCATAAAAGAAACAGCTATTACCTGTAGCTTCGAAAGCTATTTCATCTTCTGATTTAAGACCTTCAACGAAATTGTCCAAGTTCTGTAAGTGAAATGTGCGAATATATTCTTGCTTTCCTGTTTCTAAGTAGCAAACAGTAAAGCTATTAGTATGTAAATCAACACCTATGTAACGCATAAATTTTCCCTCTTATTGAATACTACAAAATATCAGAGTAGAATATTACCGGTTGGTCCAACCTCCTATACGCGGTCACCAAATTTTATGGGCCGCACGATGGTTTTCGGTGGCAGGGGCGGTTAATCTCGATAACGAGGTCTAATCCCATTATTGCATATAAAAGCAAAATAGGGCCTCATGAATCCTTTCAACCTGCCACCTATCCACTCTGAGAAGTTATTATCTTCTCATGCTTCCAGCCAAGCAATAACAATTCATATCATCTCGATAGTTGTGAGGTCACTGGCAGCAGAAGTAGCAAGAGTAGTAAATAAGAATACTTGGAACGTGGACAATGTTTCAGCAGGTGAATTTATATCAGCGGAAGTAGACAATTTTAGACCAGAATTAGATGCATATCTAGTGTGGCTGGTCGAATGGATCCACGAGCTACATACAGGTGAGTCGAGATGGTCTGAAATAGGTGTGATACCACATACCATAAATGTAGGAGATGTACATGTTATACCAATTCTCAATAATAATGAGACAAATGAAAAAGAGTGCTTTCCGCCTATAACTGGAGGTTTAAGTGAATTTATCGTATATTCTATTTGTCTTCCCAATAACGAAGTTTGGTATTAGAGCATAATTTTGCCATTGCAGAGCTAAATAGAAAGCTAGCGAACATTATTCGTATAGGTCTAGTTAAAGAAGTAGACTATGAAAAGGCAAGAGTGCGGGTAAAAGTAGGAGAATTTATAACCGATTGGCTTCCATGGGTAACGGCAAGAGCAGGAGAAGATATAAGTTGGTTTGCACCGAATATTGATGAGCAAGTTGTGATATTTTCACCACTTGGAGAGTTATCGTTAGGAGTTGTTTTAGCTGGGATATACCAACAAAAATACCCTGCTCCGGAAAGCAAAAAAGAGGTAGATTGTTTTTTATTTGAAGACGGGACAAAAATATCATATGACAAGAAAAACCATCATTTGGAAGTATCTGTAGTTGATAAGATTACTTTTAGGGTTGGAGAATCAAGTGTAAAGATTACCAAGGGTGGTATAAAACTCAATGCAAAGAGAATCGACCTTAATTAATAGAAGAGCTATAGTTTGTGTAGGAGATTATTGCAGTGGAATACCGGCACATGTTTGTATGAGTGGTAGTAACGACGTTTTTGTAAACGGTAGATCTGTGTGTCGAAAAGGTGATATTGTAACTCTGGGAGAGACGATAACACAAGGATCAAACAGCGTATTTGTGAATGGTATTGGGGTAACAAGAACAGGAGACTTGGTATCGTGTGGTTTTAAAGTGATAGGTGTTAGCAAAAATGTATTTGCAGAATGAGAGGCATGAATGCTAGCACGGGAAAGGAATTAGAAGGAATAGAACATTTGAAACAATCAATAATTGATATATTAACCACACCGATAGGATCACGTATTATGCGGAGAAATTATGGGTCACGACTATTTGAATTAGTGGATAAGCCAATCAATAGGGACTTTACGCTGGAAATTTATGCGGCAACAGCAGGAGCACTAGAAAAATGGGAAAAAAGATTCAAACTCGAAAAGGTAAAAATCACAGAGGTGAAAGAAGGGAAAGTCACTATTGCCCTGGAAGGGATATATACACCAAATGGAGAAAATATTCATTTTGAAGGAATTGTAGTATAAAGATGGAGCAGCCAAATATTATCGAACCACTGAACTTTGAAGAGATTTTTGCTCGGATGAAGGAAGAGTTAGTGAAGCATGATGCAAGTTTTACAGCATTAGTAGAAAGTGACCCAGCGATGAAGATTCTGGAGGTAGCAGCATGGCGAGAACTTTTGCTGAGAGAAAGAATAAACGAAGCAGTAAAAAGTAATTTACTTAAGTTTGCAATGGGAGAAGATCTTGATAATTTAGCTGAATTTTACGGAGTGGAAAGGGAGAACGGGGAAAATGATGAAAGTTTTAGGAAAAGAATCAAGGCAAAAATAGTTGGCTGGAGCACGGGAGGAAATTATCGGTTTCAAGCACTCTCAGCAGATAGTAGAGTAAAGGATGCGCTGGTTGAATCAAAAGTGCCAGGAAGTGTAGAGATCTCGATTTTATCCACGGAGTTATCCACAAATAGCATAGCGTCTGAAGAACTACTTGATATTGTAAGAAAGCGAGTCACCAGGGATGATATAAGGGTATTAACAGATACGATAACAGTAGTTGGTTGCAATATTATTGAAATAGATATCCACAGTAAAATTAGCATTAAAAGACCAGATATTATTGAAACGGTAAAGAAGAAATTTATCGAAAAATTTGAAACAACGAAAAGATTGGGATGGAAGGTGACAAGATCGTGGATTATAGCGAATTTATTCGTAGAAGGAGTAGAAAACGTAGAATTAATCGAGCCAAGAGAGGATGTTGTGGTACTGGGGAATGAATGTGCTTTCTTAAAAAGTTTAAATGTTGAGTTGAACTAATGCTATTACCGCCAAATGCAACAAAACAAGAAAAAGCACTGGTTGATGCAATCGATTACAAAGTTGATCCAAGCAGCGTAAAAGGATTTAAATTTAGCCCAGGGGAAAAAGTATTACCATGGATAATAGAGGAATATGGGTTAGAAGAGATTCTGCGTTGGGTAAAAGACAAAAGAAAAGCCGTAGAGGAAGGAATAAAATTTCAGCGTTTAAGAGGAACACCGGCGTCACTGAAAATAGCATTAAAATGGGCAAGTATAGAAGATATTACAATTATTGAAGAGCCACCCGGTAAACACTTTTTTGAATTACAGATAGGGATAAGAAACGTACCAAACGACTTCTTCGTAGATGCAGTAGTAGAATTAGCAAAGCTATCATTGCCAGCAAGATCGAGACTAATGAGGATTTTTAACGATAACGTTGATAGGTTTATTTTAGATGAAAGCTTTTTTGGCAGTTTGTTATCGGATTACTCAGGTGTAAAAATAGAAGAAGATGGCCCAGTGTTATCATTTGGAAGAGTGAATTTTTTCAGGTCTAATGGTCCATTAGTAGAGATTATAGATAGTTACTTGCGAGATCATTATGAACGAGCTTTGAGCAATGATATATACCGGCTAGATGTAGCAATCCTTGGAGAAACCGAGCCTCACACAAAGAATTATAACGGTATTTATGAAAGAAATCATGTGTGGTATAACTTCAAAGCACTATATCCGCTACCACAGAGCTTATTACCAGCAATTAAGTTTGCAAAGGCGCAGATAGTATTATCAGATAGTTGGAATTTAGGAGAAGTAAATGCTTGTTTTCCAGTAAGTAGTATAGAAGAGAGGGGAAAAAGGTTTTTACTAGGAAGTGATAAGCTATCTGAACAACTGTGGAATTTAAAATACCAGCCAATTTTAGAAAGATTTTTTGCCGTTCACCACTATCAAGTAAAGAATTTCTCTACCCCCAAAATAATAAGATTTAGCGTAACAGAACACTACATTCATTTTGAAAGCGAATTAAATTCAGAGCAAAAGGATTCAATACAGGAGTTAGAAAATTACATTTTGGTGTTTTACCCAGGTTCTCTAATTGCATGAAAGTCAATAATAATTTTTTGTATCATGAAAAATATTTTTTGATGTAAAACTCAGGTCTGATACAACCTTTTATTTACTATCGTATTATCTTATTCAATCAAAAGGGGTTTTATTGGCAATCAAAACACCAGCACTAAATTTCTAATTAATCTCTTTTAAATTATGCAGCCAATGAATATGTGGATAAATACGCCACACACATTTAAAGTATTTATCCACATATTCATTAAGCTTATAAAAACTAAGGTATCATTCTTTCCCTCCATAGTCTTAATATAAGTTAAAATAGCATGCTTCCATGGTTCTCTCCGCGGTCTGATATGGCTAATTTGTATTTTAGCCAAGCCGCACTATACTTGTTAGGCGGAAGTGGACGGCAACATGTGTCTTACGAAGTCTATGCTTCAACCTAGGATCTTGCTTATCCCTTCCATCGGCATTGCTATCTTTACTTTACATCAAATTATCTACTTTTTGCATTTATTGATAACAGAATTCTGTTTTACTAACCAACATCCTATGCATAATTACAGACAACTTCCGCGCTACGGCAACAATTGCTTTCTTCATACCCTTCTTTTTTGCAAGCCTCAATCCCCAGCTTCTCAATTTAAATTTCCTTTTACATTTTACCAGTAAGACTTGTGCTGCTTCGTACAACACATTCCTACATTCTACTGGTCCCATTTTTGATATACTTCCATGCCGATCAATCTCTCCAGAAGCGTACTGTCTTGGGCTCAATCCCATATAGGCTCCAACTGCATAAGATGTTTCAAACCTATATGCATCATCTATCGCAGCTTTGTATGTCATTGCTACTATAATACCAACTCCTGGAACAGTAGTTAATAATTTACAATCCTCATCTTTTTTACCTTGCTCTGAGAGCATTTTGTCAAGTTTTCTTATCGATTCTTCTATTGTTTCTAAGCTATGTACTAATGCTTCAATTGAGTTCTTGCTAATTTCATCTAGCTCATTAATTATTTCTTGCACTTTTAAAATGAAACTTGTAGATCTGGCACGCTGATCAATTTTTATCCCGTATATTTTTAATAATCCTCTTATTGTTCCCTCAATTTTCTCTCTGCTACGTGTTAATTGTCTTCTGCTTCCAAGCATTATTTTAATCTGACAAGCTTCATCTGACTTTACTAATACCTCTTTAAATAGCCCAACTCTCATCATTTGTGCTATACCTCTTGCATCATTTTTATCATTCTTATTGATTCTTGCAGACAATGCTGCTGCCATATGCCTTGCATCTACACAAGTTACTGGCAATCCAAATCTCCTCAATTCTTTGCACATTGATATTGATAGTTGTCCACTTTCTATCCCTATTGCTTCATATTTTTTGCTTTGACTAAGCAAATACTCCGCTATTGTACTGCTTTCACTTACAATAACTTCTTCTTTAACAATTTTTCCTTTCTCATCAACGATACTGATAAAAGTTTCCTTGAGTGAGACATCTAATCCACTATAATATTTCATAAGACTGCTCCTACTGTAAAAGTTTAAATTATTTTTGAAGAACTAATTCTATTGAACTTGTTACTTCGTGCTAAAATAATGGAGTATGTCTCTCCATCATTCAATAGCAATTACAGTATGTGTCTTATCTAACTCTTTGAGTGTACCATCCTTGAGATCATAACAATATATTATATCTATGTCCTTACTTTTATCAACTTCAATCACTACTAAACTTTCATACTTTTTCCCTAATCTATCACATTGACTAACAAGCGACTCATAAGAGCTCCTGATATCCTGTATAATTTGAAATTTTTCTTCTTCTGAAAGGTTCTTGTGTTGTACTAAATAAAAGACGCCTTTGTATTCAAGTTCAAACAGCCGTCCATCACGATCTACAAACTTATGATCCGTCCATGCACCTCTACGATCTGTATATTCATCTACTAGTCCATGATCTTTATATGCATCTACTAGTCCACAAACATTCTTCTTGAGATTTTGTATAACTTGAAGTTTTTCTTCTTCTGAAAGGTTCTGGCGGTATATAGTACAAGTTGTACCTTTGTATTCAATTTGAAACCTCTGTCCATATTGAGACTCCCGGTTATATTCTGTATATTGATCTACTAGTCCACAAACATTCATGACATTTTTTATAATTTGAAGTTCTTCTTCTTCTCCTGAAAGGTTCTGGCGGTATATAGTACAAGTTGTACCTTTGTATTCAAAAATAAACCACGATCCAAAATCTTTATACCAATCTATTAGTCCACAAACATTCTTGACATTTTTTATAATTTGAAGTTCTTCTTCTTCTGAAAGGTTCTGGCGGTATATAGTACAAGTTGTACCTTTGTATTTAAAATCAACCCGCGATCCAAAATCTTTATATTCATCTACACCTTTTTGTTCACAAAGGGCTTTGTAGTTTTTTTCTATCACCTCATGGTTTTTTTCTTCTACCTCCAGTCCAATGGCATTTGCCATTAGCTCTCTATTTGCATCGTCTAATTGCCTTACCTCTGCTGTGGAAAACTTCAATTGAAACACATGAGCGAATTCATGAGCCAAAACTTTGTCCATACCACTAGCTTTATGGAGCAATATGCTTTCTCCATTTGTTATCCCCAAAGAATTATTTAGCGAAGATTGACTCTTTGAAAACCCAGGAACCAAAGTGCCATATTTCTCATAATCAAGATCATTATTAAGAATATAGGTATTCACAGTAACTTGAGTATCACTATTTATACAAAACTTTGCTTTATATGCCTCATAAGCATTTTGAATATCAAGCTTTATTTGATCTTGCTCCCGTTGCGATACATCGTCATAATGTATTACGCAATTCAACTTTCCATATTCAAAATTAAATTGATTAGGCAATAGATCTTGAATCTTTTTTGGAATTGTACACTTATTAAATTTTTGTTGAAATGTCTCGTTATATAAATTATTATTGTACTTACTAGGGAATCTACCAGGCAAATAAGGTATCTGTGCAATCGTTTTTCCATCGCCATCATGGAAGAAAATATTAGAATCATCAATCCTAAAATCCCTTATAGATTGCCCGCAGGTGCCATCATTTGCACAATCGTGATTATTTGAGTCAGTCTTTAACCATGCATTAGTGTATTTTTTCATTTTGATACCTCACTATTAAATCTTAACTATATTAGTATCTTAGTAAAAATTATAATAATTTATTAATTTGTATGTTTAGCTGCATGGTTCAAGAGTGTGGTGAAGAGGATTTAGTATAAATAATTCTGGAGCACTGATAACATATAAATTCATAAGAGGTAATACCCTTAAGACGCTAACTATGGATTAGAAAAATAGTAAGAGAGGAGGGGAAAAGAGGGTAAACTCCAGTATTTTAGCGATAATAGGAGGTTACCCAATGAATAAGAATATAACAGAATTGTTCTGTTTTGTAGATGATTATTGTAAAACAATAGATGAAAATTTTGCAAACATACTATTGTCAAGTGGTAAAAAACCTACCAGAGTACCAGAAATAAAGTATTCTGAAATTATCACAATAATTCTACTTATCATGAATACTCCAAATACTATTGGTAGCAAAAAAAATAAGCAACTACGTGTAATGAATAATTTAAATCCAGCAATGTGAAAAATCACTCCTACAAGAATTAAATAGACTAAAGAAGTTCCCATAATAGTAATACCAATTCTCAATAATAATGAGACAAATGAAAAAGAGTGCTTTCCGCCTATAACTGGAGGTTTAAGTGAATTTATCGTATATTCTATTTGTCTTCCCAATAACGAAGTTTGGTATAAGACTGTCAATAATATATGCTATAACACGCCTAGTTATTTCCACGCAGTTTAAATTTAAGTGGCATTTTTCAGGTCTGTAATCTATTACTACTGTTTTTGCAATTTTATCGTGGAAGAACTGCTTGCGTTTATCAAATACTGCAAATATTAAAACCAAGACTGGTAACATTAAAAACCACTCAGAAATACAGAAAGGTGCCAACAAAAGCATCTTAAGAGTGCTTCTTATCACTACTTGCATTAAAGCAATATTTTCAAGTGTATTTGCATCTTTTATGTATATGCCACATAACAACTTTCCTGGAGTCCAGCCAAGTTTTGCTATCATTAATGTTTCCAATACTATAAGCAGTAATATTCCTAATACTCCTTCTTGCACTAAAAAGTCTGTATCAGTATAACTGAAGACAACATTAACAAGTTCAGTAAAGGTCTCACCTGATGATATGGACAAAATGAATAGAAAAAAGACAGGAAATATTATTTGATCAACTATAAACGCTATAACACGTTTATTAATTCCCGCATAGTTATCCATTTTTGTACCCAACACGATTGCCTAATACCAAACTTCGTTATTGGGAAGACAAATAGAATATACGATAAATTCACTTAAACCTCCAGTTATAGGCGGAAAGCACTCTTTTTCATTTGTCTCATTATTATTGAGAATTGGTATAACATATCAGACTAGCAATTAAATAATAAAAATTGTTTGTTTGCTGCTCCTTGTCTTCTCTTGCTTTCAACCGAGCAACTGGGTAAGTTGATCTATTTCATTTATTG
The DNA here is from genome assembly GCF_964026865.1 of Wolbachia endosymbiont (group A) of Clivina fossor. NCBI lineage: Bacteria > Pseudomonadati > Pseudomonadota > Alphaproteobacteria > Rickettsiales > Anaplasmataceae > Wolbachia > Wolbachia endosymbiont (group A) of Clivina fossor. The sequence continues at coordinate 1,736,794 of NZ_OZ034707.1, forward strand.
GCACAAGTTTAACTTTTGCGTGTCTGCTGACCTGTATAACCCCTTAGCTGTTTGAGAGAGTTCACAGAAATACTGTACATTTTAAAAAAAATCACTCTGAAGCGTGCTTAATTTCAATAGCATCCACCCCATTCTGCTAATAAATCTACTTCGTGTCCCGTTCGGTCACGCCAAAAATATAGATTAGCAGGTAACCCCTGATTGAGGCGCCTCTTGAAAATCTCCAAAACAATCAAATTTTCAAACAGAGCTCCTTTAAGGTAGTGTGTTTCTAGTTGATTCTCCTTTTCAAGGCCAAGGAGCGTACAAGCAAGACCAGTGTCATAGAAGTATAACTTTGGCATCTTGATTAAACGCTTGTTGAAACTTTGGTGAAATGGTTGAAGAAAAAATATTAGGTAACTAGCTTCCAAAATATTCAGCCATTGTCGCACGGTTGTATGAGAAATGCCACAATCTTGAGCAAAAGATGATAAATTAAGCTACTCGACCTGTTGAGGAAGGTTTGCAATATTCTCAATATTTTTAAGTTGTCGAACATCTCGCTCAATGTAGGTTTGGATATAACTAGCCAGTGGGTGCATGTTAAGGCTATGTAACCCAGGGTATTCTACCTTTAAAATAGCTGAATTAACATTTATAGGAATCAGATAAACTGATACCAATTCCTAAAAATAAATAGACGAATAAAGAAAAATTTCTAAAATAGAATAATTTAAGAATTAGTGGGGAGTTATGGCAGGAAAAAGTAAAGCAATAGGAGAAGAATTATATAATAAGTGTAACCTGGAATTAAAGAAGCACGGCATAAGAGGAGAGATAGGAAGAAGATTACAGGCAATAATATCTGCAAAAGAATATGGAATAACAAAAGTTGCTCAAATATACCGAATTACTAGAACTACATTGATGAAGTGGATTACAAGATTTAAGGAAGGAGGAGTCAATGCGTTTAAAATACAACCAGGACGTGGAGTAAAGCCGAAGTTGAGCTACAAGCAGCAAGAAGAAATTAAAAATGTCATAGCAGAAGAAGGAGCCAACCTAACGGCTAAGAAATTAAAAATCATAATTGAGAAAATGTTTTCTATTGAGGTAAGTAAGTCTACAGCACATAGACTGATGCAAAAGTTAGGTTTTTCGTATATTACTCCAAGGCCTGTGCACAATAAACAGGATAAAAATAAACAAGAAGAGTTTAAAAAAAAATCTTAATGAAACTATTGTCACGTATCCCGAAAAAGAGCTATTTTTCTTCGATGAGTCGCGGTTTGGCACACATTCAAAGATTGGACACGGGTGGTTTAAAAAAGGCATTAGGACACAGGTTAAGGTAAAATTAGGTAGGCAAAACTTTTATCTCTATAGTGCAGTTAATCCTAGAAATGGAGAGAGTTCTAGCTTATTCGTACCAAACGTCAATACTGATTGTATGAATATATTCCTTGAGCAGATGTCACAATATTTAGGAACAAGGGAGGCATTTCTTGTTGTGGATTGTGCAGGATGGCATAGATCCAAAGGTTTAAAAATACCACAAAATATTACCTTAATCTATTTACCTCCATATTCACCAGAGTTAAATCCAGTAGAGCGTTTATGGCAATATTTGAAAGACAATCTCATTAAAAATAGAATATATGACTCTGTTAGTTTATTGGAGGATACTGTATGTGCATTCATTCGTAATATTACGGAAAGTTCGATCAAAACCATTTGTTCTGTGAGTTATTTGCCTACTTATTTATGAGATTTGGTATAACATTGTCGGAGGAGTGTTAAGTTCAACAATGCATTTATATTAACCTCTGCATATCTAATACCAACTTCGTTATTGGGAAGGCAAATATCACAAATTCGCTCAAATCCCCATCTATAGGCAAAAAGGCGCTCTTTTTAATTTGTTTCATTACCATTGAGATTTATGAGTAATTTATACAATAGAGATTATATAGCCCTCCTTCCTTTCTTTATTGAAAAATTAAAAATCCTGTACACTGGGTGTAGTAAAGGTTATTTCTATTTTCCATGACGCACATCGTCGCTATGGTTGTTTTGCCACTGCCACCTTTTTGACCACCGACAACTATTCCCTACTTTAATTCTATTCCGATATTTAGAGTCAAGATATTTTAGTATTTTGATACTTTAGTACTTTAATATTTTGATACTTTAGTACTTTAATATTTTGATATTTTGATATTTTAGTGTTTTGATACTTTAATGTTTCAGTATTTTGATATCACAAACACTTAAATAAGAAAAAGTCTGCCATACAGATTTGCTTACACTAAGACTTACCCTTTTATTCAAATTCTAAAGGGTATTACAGATGTTTTCTGAATAAAGCTATTAATTTACCTAATTACAAACAACGCTATAAAAACCTTTTAAAACGCTTTAAATGGCCACCGTGTTTCTATTACACTTAAACCTCAAAGTATGTCTGCAAACTTACAAACGAGCTAATTAATGAGGCATGAATTGTTCACTAACTCATGTGCACAAAATTTCTTGGCGTGAGTTCTTAGATTTTATTAGCAGCCATCTCATCCATTAGGCGTTTCTTCTCTTGTTCATATGCTAGTAATCTTCTTCCGACCAACTAAGCTTGTTCATCTCTTCATATGCTCGTTTTATTATTACATTGCTACCAACTATTTTATCCAGGTCCTCTTCCCTTGTTTCTGCTGCGTATCGAAAAAAATAACACCATTTCTCAACTATGTTTTCTAGTTGATCCTCTTTTGTTTTTGGAAATTTTGGTAGTTCTATGAAAGTAAAACTAAAGTCATTCAGGTAATGTTTGCAAGTAACCTTACCTAGAATAGCATGATCTGACTTGTACTCATTCTTGTTTGGAAAAATAATACAATCAGCAACAGTTATAAAGATAACTTTCTTGAGTTTATGATACTCTTGATCTACTTTATCTATATCTATTTGGTTTACGTAAGTTTTAGCAGCATAATATTGGGCACATTTCTCAAAACCTTTGGTCTTAGTGAATGCCATTTTAACAATATAACTGGAACCTTGAGAGTCCTCACAAAGAACATCAAAAATGCCCTGCTCTTTAGCGGCAATCTCAAAATCCAAAATGGCAGCTAAAAATTGAACATTCTGGATAGTAGCCAAACCAGTAAAGCCTAAAATATCATTGAGAAAATGAATGAGGATGTCTTTATTCCTCTCAGTACCGAATATTCTCTTGAAAGCGCAATCGGTTCGTGCATCAAGAAATTTTAACAAAGCCATAGTAAAAATGCCCGAAAAATATTAACGGTTATACACTACTTTCTACAAATAGAAATCTTATTTTTGCTACACAGTTATATTATGTATTCCTATACAGGCATCTTTCCTAATTCATTTTCTTTATTGAAAAATTAAAAAAAATGCTGTATAATTATTAGTAGACTTTGGTAAAACTTATGGCAAACGCTAGTATAGCTCTCAGTAAAGAAACTTCACAGCATCTTGCTGATTTAGCTAAACTTTCCAACCAGTCTGCTCAAGAGCTAGCAGAAAGGCTAATCAAAGAGGCAATTGAACTTGAAGAAGAAGATATTCTGTTATCTGCAGTTGCTAATGAGTATGACGTTGATGGTGCAGAAGAAATAGAAGATAGTGAAGACGTCTGGGAATAAACCATATACCATCAAATACCTCAAGCGTGTTCGTGAGGAGGATATACCATCCTTACCAGAGAATATAAAGACAGGAATCAAAAAAGCGATAAGAGAGCGACTTACAGTTGATCCAATAAAACTTGGTGAGCCGCTACATCATAGCTTAAAAGGACACAAAAGGCTAAGAGTTAGTAATTATCGCATTATATATCGCGTAAACACTGTAGAACACAAAGTAACCATCGTTGCAATAGGACACAGAGATACCATTTACGAGAAGGCTAGGAAGATACTTAGTAGGCATTAAATATATTTTTTACGTAATCACTTTTCCTGTGTCAATTAGAAGATATTCTATAAACATTAAATATATTTTATACACCACTCCTTCCTGATCCATTCTCCACCTTAGGTGGCTTCGCTCAGCTCAAAAAAAACTCATTTTTTTGGTACACCCCCCTATAAATTATATACTATTTTCTTTATTGAAAAATTTAGAAAGATGTTGTAAAATTGCTATAGTAGTAGACTTTGGTAAAACATATGGCAGATTCAGGCGTTAATATTAGTGAAAAAGTTTTAAAAGATCTTGCTCGTCTAGCTAAAGTAAAAAACCAATCAGTTCAAGAGCTAGCAGAGCAGTTTATACAAGAAGCAATTGAAAATGAAGAAGATATGGCGATAGCCAAACTCGCTGTTCAACGCGACACTCGAAATGCAAAATTCATTAGGCATGAAGACATCAACTGGTGATAATTACTTAATCTGTTATGAGGAAAATGTAGTTCACAAAGATATTCCAAACCTTCCTAAGACAATATGGTCAAGGATAAAAGAAATTGTAAAAGAGCGCCTTACGCTTTCCCCTGAGAAGTCAGGGGATCCCTTGCTTGGTGAATTCAAAGGATACCGTAGAATACGAACAGGTGATTACCGCTTGATCTATCGAGTAATTAAATCAGAACGTATAGTAATAATTACTGCAATAGAGCATAGAGAATACATTTACGGAGATTAAAACATTCTATAAACATATATATATTTTTTACGTAACCACTTTTCCTGTTTCAATTAGAAGATATTCTATAAACATTAAATATATTTTATACACCACTCCTTCCTGATCCATTCTCTACCTTAGGTGGCTTTGCTCAGCTCAAAAAAAGCTCATTTTTTTGGTTACCCCCCTATAAATTATATACTATATTATATTTTATATATAATATAGTATATAATTAGGGGAGAGGCGACGAAAACAAGATTTAGAGTTTGAGGAGCCTCCGGTTTAAGGTAGAGAATGGATCAGGAAGGAGGGCTCAGGGTCGATGGACGTTGATGAAGATATAAAATTAGTTGTTTAAGTGATAAACTACTTAATTCCAGAGAGATCAACTATGTTTTTGTAGGAAGTTCAGCAAGCCTTGTTTTTTTGTGCAAAACCCTGTTTTCAAATCATAATGTTCGTGTAAGTGTTGCCATCTTTAACCTTTTCTTGCATATTGAAACTATAAAATTCAATTTATGTACTTACGCTCTATAACCCCAGTCTTAGAAGGATTTTCTAACTGCTTTGGGCATTACAGAGTCTGGTAAAACAACTATTACAAAACATGCACGTATCTTTAGAAAATCTAGTTTTCATAGGGCATTTCTAGCTAAAGGGCGCTATTTTTGATCCTGAGATATCTTCAAGAACCTGCAAAGTGTACTAACAGGGTCTTAAAATTTTTCTCTATTTCAGGGCGCATAGGCATACTACCTCTAATACCAAATCTCATAAATAAGTAGGCAAATAACTCACAGAACAAATGGTTTTGATCGAACTTTCCGTAATATTACGAATGAATGCACATACAGTATCCTCCAATAAACTAACAGAGTCATATATTCTATTTTTAATGAGATTGTCTTTCAAATATTGCCATAAACGCTCTACTGGATTTAACTCTGGTGAATATGGAGGTAAATAGATTAAGGTAATATTTTGTGGTATTTTTAAACCTTTGGATCTATGCCATCCTGCACAATCCACAACAAGAAATGCCTCCCTTGTTCCTAAATATTGTGACATCTGCTCAAGGAATATATTCATACAATCAGTATTGACGTTTGGTACGAATAAGCTAGAACTCTCTCCATTTCTAGGATTAACTGCACTATAGAGATAAAAGTTTTGCCTACCTAATTTTACCTTAACCTGTGTCCTAATGCCTTTTTTAAACCACCCGTGTCCAATCTTTGAATGTGTGCCAAACCGCGACTCATCGAAGAAAAATAGCTCTTTTTCGGGATACGTGACAATAGTTTCATTAAGATTTTTTTTTAAACTCTTCTTGTTTATTTTTATCCTGTTTATTGTGCACAGGCCTTGGAGTAATATACGAAAAACCTAACTTTTGCATCAGTCTATGTGCTGTAGACTTACTTACCTCAATAGAAAACATTTTCTCAATTATGATTTTTAATTTCTTAGCCGTTAGGTTGGCTCCTTCTTCTGCTATGACATTTTTAATTTCTTCTTGCTGCTTGTAGCTCAACTTCGGCTTTACTCCACGTCCTGGTTGTATTTTAAACGCATTGACTCCTCCTTCCTTAAATCTTGTAATCCACTTCATCAATGTAGTTCTAGTAATTCGGTATATTTGAGCAACTTTTGTTATTCCATATTCTTTTGCAGATATTATTGCCTGTAATCTTCTTCCTATCTCTCCTCTTATGCCGTGCTTCTTTAATTCCAGGTTACACTTATTATATAATTCTTCTCCTATTGCTTTACTTTTTCCTGCCATAACTCCCCACTAATTCTTAAATTATTCTATTTTAGAAATTTTTCTTTATTCGTCTATTTATTTTTAGGAATTGGTATTACATATTATTTCTCTAAGGCTTTAATGTACTCTTCTGCAGCTTTGATTATGATACGAGTGATTTTATCTTCTGTTTTAAAGGCTGTTTCTCTTAGTTTCTTATATAAACTAAGTGGTATTTTTGCCGTTATTAGTCGTCGTGGTTCCTCCATTTCTTTAACAAAACTCTTTTGATCCTCATTTGTATAACTTACAGCAGAATCACTAGGTATCTCATTAAATTCACCTTCTGGAAATGTAGGTTTTTTTCTTCTTTTTTTAGGCTGTAACTCGGGCATTTAAGACCTCCTTATAAATAGATTTGATTTCCTCAGATGCCTTTAAATCTGCTGGTTTATATTCAACAGTTGCCATACCTTCGTTAGAGGCTCGTCGTACCGCAATTCGTTCACTTAAAAAATTATCGAATCTTGTTAGGTTGTCAAAATCACTTAAAAAATCATCACATTCTTCGATTTCTTTTTTAGCTGTGACTGGGTTGGTATTAACTTTATTAAGTAGTACTTTTGCGTTAAAGTTTTTCTTGCATCTTTGAGCACCGGCAACTAAATCGCTAAGAGTTTCAATTGTCCACATATCAAATCCAGATGGAACCATGGGAAATATAGCTAGGTCAGCTAATGACAAAGCAGCTCTCAATACTTGATTATTAGCACCACCTACATCAACAACAACCTCTTGATGTTCGGACCGTAAAGCTTGTAGTTGATTTATTATTACTATACCAACATCAATTGTTCGCTTACCTAATACCTCTCGACTAATGCTAATTCCCGGTAGACTTTGGTCCTCCCTTCGTCTTGATACCCATAAGGTAGCTGTCCTTTGCGGATCAATATCATAGAGAAGGACATTTCTATTTTCCATGACGCGCATCGTCGCTATATTCGTGGCTATAGTTGTTTTGCCGCTACCCCCTTTTTGACCACCGACAACTATTATCATATCCCCTACATTAATTGATATAGCCTATTATGATATTCCGATATTTAGAGTCAAGATATTTTAGTATTTTGATACTTAGATACTTTAGTATTTTGATATTTAAATATTTTGATGTTTGAATACTTTAATATTTAGATATTTTGATACTTAGATACTTTAATGTCTTAGAACCTGTACATGATCTCAAGAAAGGAATAAACTAAGAGATAATGTATATAAGTTAGGATATATGAGGAGTTTATACCCAAGTGATATAAGTTGGGAAAGATTTGAGATTATATTACCAGATCTAGAGTCCTGTAGAAAAAAAACAAAACCAAGAAAACTTGATTTGTATGATGTATTTTGTGGAGTATTATACGTTCTGAAAAGCGGTTGTCAGTGGAGAATGCTACCAAAAGAGTTTCCAAAATGGCGCAATTGTTACGACTATTTTAAGAAGTGGAGTGAAAAACCAGATGCAAATAAAGAAAGTGTTCTGGAGCTGGTGTTAAAAAAAAATAGTTGCGACAAAACAATGGTCGGAAAGAAAAAACCAGCTTCTGCATAATTGATGCACAGAGTGTAAAAAATGCAGATACTGCTGAAGAAAAAGGCTATGATGCAGGCAAAAAGATTTCAGGGCCATATTGCAGTAGATACGCAAGCATGCAATTTATGTAACAACAGCAGAGATAACTGACCGTAGCAGTGCTGTGAGAATGGTAGAAAATGCAAAAGAAAACCTCTCGGGAGTTAAAAATGTACTGGTTGATGCAGGCTATACGGGAGAGAATTTTGCAACTCAAATAAAAACGATTATTGGTGCAACCGTTGAAGTGATAAAAAGAAATGAATTACATTCCTTTGTTGTATTGCCCAAAAGATGGGTTGTGGAGCGATCTTTTGCTTGGTTAGAAAAATGTAGAAGATTGTGGAAAAATTGTGAGCGAAAACTCAATACTAGCCTACAAATGGTCGTTCTGGCTTTCACTGCCTTACTCCTGAAAAGATTATGAACAGGTTCTTATACCACACATACTAAAACAAGAAAAAGGTGCTCGAACGGAAACAGCGTCATTCTTCAACATCGCAGATATCGTCAGGACAAAAGATGGTTTCTCTTACATCACTTAGCTAATTTATCCAGCCTTTCTGGCTCAGCTACAGTTTTTTGCGTTTTAACTAAATGCTTACATACCAAGTTGCTTTTCCTTTTCCATGCTGAGTAATGTAATTACTCTTCACAAGATTAGATACATGCTTCTTTAAGGTATTGCGGTTTGCTTTAGTAATATTTTCTAAATCCTTCATTGTAAGACGTCCATGTTTGCTAAGCAAAACTAATATTTTGGCTGAAAGTGGTGGTAAATAAAGATTTAATACCTTTTCATGTGACACCTTTTGCTCAAGATGAGACTTTTGCTTTTGCAGTGATCTTAAAAAAAACATAAGCCATGGATTAAAATCATAGCCGCTCGTTTTCAAAGATTGTTGAGTACGACGCAAAGCTAAGTAATAACTCTCCTTGTTACTTTCAATTACACTTTCAAGAGAACTGTAAGGTACGTATGTATACCCTAACTTTAGCAACAAGAAAGTTGTAAGAATACGTGATAACCTTCCATTTCCATCTTGAAAGGGGTGGATGGCCAAAAAAGTAACTATAAAAATGCCAATAATTAATAGAGGGTGTGACGATTTCACTCCTAATTGCTGGCTAGTCCAATAAATAAGTTCTTGCATTTGTATCACCGTTTCAAATGGAGAAGCTGTTTCAAAAATTATGCCTAAGCTTTTTCCAGATTCATCAAACGCTTCAACATGATTGGGAAATTTCTTATATTCTCCCATGTGTCTTTGATCTTTATATGAAAATTGCAAAAGCCAGATATGAAACTGTTTTATGATGTTTTCTGTGAACGGCATAGTTTCAAAGTTTTGAAATACCTCCTCACACACATACGCATACCCAGCTATTTCTTGTTCATCCCGAGAACGAAATGAGCGTGTATCAAGTTTGGATAATAATTGTTCAACTTCACGGTCTGATAATTTTGCCCCTTCAATACGAGTAGAAGAACCAATACTTTCAATTGTTGCAATTTTTTTGAGCATTTGTAAACGTTCTGGAGCTAAATTACCAAATAATTGCCATGCTCCTTTAAATTCATCAATCTCAGCAACTAATTTTAGTATTTCAGGTGTTATTTCAATTTTTGAAATATCAAACATATCCGTATTCTTATCCAATTATACTCAATTATATTCGAAAATATCCTATTAGCAAACTCTTAAATTGTTGCTCTCTCATTAGTTTTTTGCATATACACAAAACTCTCTGGCTGGCTCAATTGCCACATCTTCCAGTAAAAAAGGCAAATTTCTTTTAAGAGCATACTTTAATCCAGATGTCTTCTCATACTTCTATTTAGAGTCAAGATATTTTAGTATTTTGATATTTTAGTATTTTAATATTCTGATACTTTACTATTTTAATACTTTAATGTTTTAGTATTTTGATATCACAAACACTTAAATAAGAAAAAGTCTGCCATACAGATTTGCTTACACTAAGACTTACCCTTTTATTCAAATTCTAAAGGGTATTACAGATATTTTCTGAATAAAGCTATTAATTTACCTAATTACAAACAACGCTATAAAAACCTTTTAAAACGCTTTAAATGGCCACCGTGTTTCTATTACACTTAAACCTCAAAGTATGTCTGCAAACTTACAAACGAGCTAATTAATGAGGCATGAATTGTTCACTAACTCATGTGCACAAAATTTCTTGGCGTGAGTTCTTAGATTTTATTAGCAGCCATCTCATCCATTAGGCGTTTCTTCTCTTGTTCATATGCTAGTAATTCTTCTTCCGACCAACTAAGCTTGTTCATCTCTTCATATGCTCGTTTTATTATTACATTGCTACCAACTATTTTATCCAGGTCCTCTTCCCTTGTTTCTGCTGCGTATCGAAAAAAATAACACCATTTCTCAACTATGTTTTCTAGTTGATCCTCTTTTGTTTTTGGAAATTTTGGTAGTTCTATGAAAGTAAAACTAAAGTCATTCAGGTAATGTTTGCAAGTAACCTTACCTACACGCCTACGACAATGTCGCAAAAAATAGAATTCAAGAAAACAATTCTTGGATGTATGGTCCCAAAGAACATGCAGAGTCAAAATATGCAACGTTGTCAGAGGATTCATGAGTTTTCGCTTATCAAATTGTAGGTAAACCTAAAGCTATCGGTATCTTGGATTATCAACAAAGTTGTGGATAACTCAGGTATTAGTTCTTATAACTTTATTTTTATATTAGGGGGCACTTTCCACTTCTTTAATAAGAATATACTAAAAAATATATAATATCTACTTATATACATTGTTACTAACAAAATTGTGGATAACTTTTAGAAAAAATAGAAAGAAAAACTACTTAGTACTACTCTCTTAGAATAAAAGTAGAACTATTTATATAAAAACTTGTATAGTTACCAAGTTTTTAATGAGTTTTCTTCAATTAGGCAATAAGAGGGTCACTTTCAGGTGAAACGTTAACATTTTTACTTCTTATTCAGGGGGGTCTAACTCCCTGTAGATTGCATAATTTGTCGTAATCCTTTAGAACATCAAACGGATTTTCTCTAATACAAGATAGTATATGGCGTAGCTCCCGCAATATCCTTCTTCTATTGCGAATGTACTTCTTCGTGAATAGAAAGGAAAAATGCCGCCGCGCGATCGAGAAAAAGTCTTTCTCCGTGTCAACACCAATTCTGATCATTCTGTCTTTAAACCTGTTGAAAAGCAGTTTTAGCCGCCGCTCCAGCTCTTTCCTTACGTATATTTCAACAGCAGCTCCTCCTCGCTCGCTCAGCAGACTTATTTGGTACAGGTTATATCCCTGTACCGTCCTGAAAATTTGATATACGTCGTCTGGCGTTTTTCCTCCTGCAAGTAGTTTTTCCTCCCTCTCCTGATTAGTATTTTTAATTATAAAATCAATGTGGCGGTCGACTTTTTCTTTCATACCTCTAATGCTGTATAAATGCTCATCAAAGGTTATCCAGAGATTTTTGACGTAGACCTTTATTGCCTCAATTTCAGGGTGGTCCTGGAACTTTTCTAAAACTTTTTTTATGGCATCTTCTCTAATAGATAGTACGTCCGGGGCTTGCGAAGTTTTTAGACTGTAAAACTTATCATTTACTATCTCTACAAAGTATTTTTCCGCCTCTTTTTGGGCTGCATTGGAAAAGATTTTCTTTGCCTTATGCGGATTGAACTTTCCTGAAAGATAGGTACTATGTTCTTCTGGAACAGAAGTTCCATTTTTAAACCATCTTACTTCCTTATTTTTTAAAACTTGTAATAGTTCACTGGCAGTAAGACGCGTTTCATCGTCGAAAGTTCTAACTGGAAGCTTGAGCTCAACTGACTTTTCTCGCGCTTTTATTCTTCTTCTAGAGTTGATTTGCGCTCGAAGATGTTTGCTGTTGACATTAACTAAATGCGAGCTGCCACGTATGTTGAAGTTATGGGATATACGATAATAAGAAGTCAGGATTTTTTTTTCTTGACTTTCTCTTTTATTAAAGTAAAAATCTTTTTGCATGGTGGTGCTGGTAATCTTTTTTTGTTGCTAAGAAATGATTACTATATAATTTAAGTTGTGTAAAGGACGAAGTTGTTCTTTACACAACTTCTTCTAAAATTTAATGATTTTCTTTCATCGCGAGGATTCTCCTTTCAATAGGTTTACTGTAAATTTTATGCTATGTAAAGCATAATTTTTTGTATCCGTTCAGGCAATGGCGTCAACTTAAGAGCCTCCATTAGCAAACTCTCCTAAAAACGTGATGACGTTTAGGCTTATCCACTTTATTGTGGCTATACAGTCGTCCTGGTCGGATTTTAACTTTAGCGCGTATACTTAAAAAGGGCTTGAAAGTTTTTTGGCGCAACAAGCACTTGATAAAGTTTCTGTCTCATCACACCAAATAAAACTGAAAAATTTAAACGATACTCAGTAATTTGATCTGGGTTCCAAGGCCCTTGTGCATCACACATATGAAGCGATAATATATTACACATAACTAAGTTCGCCCAAAATTCTTGTAATACAGCCTCTCCAGAAAAATTCTCTAATTCTGCACCTATTTTGAGCCGTTTATAGCACTCCTCTATGTGCCACCTTAATACATAAGCTTTGCTGGTATCTTCCAAAGTAAATTTTTCTCGGTCAAAAAGTGAGGTAATCAGCTTTGCATGTTTCACCTAAAAAGGACACATTTTAGACTTCTTTGTTGAAATAAAACAGAAACAAAAGTGCTGTTTATTGCACTCTTTGGATAATTTAATGATAAAAAATTTAGAGAGAAATTTTATACACAATCACTGATATTTTTCCTTAAGTTGACGCCATTGCCTGAACGGATACGGAAGTTTCTTAGAAGACTTAGGTTCTTACTATTTGCCGGGAGATTGAAAAACATCTTAATTGGACGCTCTCATTCCAATTATTCATTCCTCCGTACCTTTTGGTTTATGCGTATCAACTTTATTTCGCATATCAAAACTAACGACAATTCAGACATAAGTTCCTTTCGTAACCATATCTAACTTTCTTAGGGGGATTTATTACAAAGTTTAATATTATCCCTTTTTAATCCATGCTTGCACCCTAGAAAATCGCCACTTTTCCAAAGTGTGGATTATGATTTCAACCCGATGTTAGGGCGGATGTAATTTAACCATCACGATTTCATGACTATCGGATCGCACGAGAACAATTTTTCTTGGAATCGGCCGGTCTACCTTTCACTTAGATCTGTTGGATACTTTTTTCTCATCTTTACCCCATACTAAAATTTCAGATATTATAGCCTTTTATTAGTTTCCGGACAAGCTCTTACACTACATACCCCAGTTGCGGATTAGCCAACGAAGTAAAGCTTAGAAATGCAGCGGCTGCATGGAATATGAAACAAGCGTAGAAAAGATGTGTACCAAAAAATTTACCGTTGATCTGTGGCGAGTATGCTCAATCTCAAATTTGTTTTTCAGAGAGCCAAAAACTGTCTCAATAATCGATCTTTTTCTTAACAAAATCTTCTCATTTAGCGCCATTAATGAGTTTTGCATACCCTTTTTTATACTGGTTACAAGCTTTAACCCTCTATCGAATAATTCGTGAAAAAGATCTTTTTTGATATATCCTTTATCTCTAAACAATAATCCAGTCAATTTCTGAGTTAAATTTGGCACAGGTATCAACGTTGCCTTTTGTCACCGTAACCCCTTGAATTTCGCCAGTTTCGTTGATTACTAGATGTACCGAAAAACCACCCATAGGTAGTCTTTCCAATCTTTGCCAACCCTTTGAAAACTTTGTTTCTCGAGGTCCTTTTTGGATGGTAAACAGCGATAGATGTTGCATCTATGTACGAAATCCCTGTCACTTTTGACTGTTCGCAAAACCATTGCATTAAGAGCGCTAAATACCATAAAACCCGCGATTTTAGCCTAATAAACCTACTATAGGATGGAAATTTTGGAAACGCTGATTCGTATAATAATTTCAAATAATGCACATAGAAAATTTTAAAATTGTCGCACTTGATATAGCAATATTATGGTAAAAATCTCTGAATGCGTAATCTCTGGCCTCCTGGTTGGTTTTTTGCCACTTGGTAGAAGTTTTTCTGCAAAATTTTTGTCAACTGAATTGCAAAAATCGTCGATCAGGCAAAATAATTCTGTTATATTTTTATTCATGGGTAACCTCTCTATTTTGTGAATAATTTACGGAGGTTACCCTATTTTCCTGGCTTTTTCACTGCTTTCTAATCCGCAACTGGGGTTACATGAACTCATCAGTTGGGTGATAATCATCTGATAAGTGATGATTGTTTACAAAATTTTCTGCAACATTGTCATTTTGTTGATTAGGTTCTTCTTGTTGATTAGGTTCTTCCTCTTTAGACCAATATAACCATGAAGAGAACGGTGAGATAGAATCAATAATGAATTTTATTGCTGAAAAAATAATATTGGATAGGAAGTTACTGGGTTGCTGAGTATCTTGTTGGCTACTTTTTTCCTCTTCTGCCTTACTCTGTTCTTCTTTTTCTGAGCCTGCATCTTCATTAATTGTTACTTCAGGTCCCTTTTCTGGTTTTGGACTTTCGTTTTCTGCCTTACTCTGTTCTTCTTTTTCTGAGCCTGCATCTTCATTAATTGTTACTTCAGATCCCTTTTCTGGTTTTGGACTTTCGTTTTCTACTTCATCCACCTCTTGTTCAGGTTTACTTCTGCTTATAAGTTCTCTAATTGCATGAAAGTCAATAATAATTTTTTGTATCATGAAAAATATTTTTTGATGTAAAACTCAGGTCTGATACAACCTTTTATTTACTATCGTATTATCTTATTCAATCAAAAGGGGTTTTATTGGCAATCAAAACACCAGCACTAAATTTCTAATTAATCTCTTTTAAATTATGCAGCCAATGAATATGTGGATAAATACGCCACACACATTTAAAGTATTTATCCACATATTCATTAAGCTTATAAAAACTAAGGTATCATTCTTTCCCTCCATAGTCTTAATATAAGTTAAAATAGCATGCTTCCATGGTTCTCTCCGCGGTCTGATATGGCTAATTTGTATTTTAGCCAAGCCGCACTATACTTGTTAGGCGGAAGTGGACGGCAACATGTGTCTTACGAAGTCTATGCTTCAACCTAGGATCTTGCTTATCCCTTCCATCGGCATTGCTATCTTTACTTTACATCAAATTATCTACTTTTTGCATTTATTGATAACAGAATTCTGTTTTACTAACCAACATCCTATGCATAATTACAGACAACTTCCGCGCTACGGCAACAATTGCTTTCTTCATACCCTTCTTTTTTGCAAGCCTCAATCCCCAGCTTCTCAATTTAAATTTCCTTTTACATTTTACCAGTAAGACTTGTGCTGCTTCGTACAACACATTCCTACATTCTACTGGTCCCATTTTTGATATACTTCCATGCCGATCAATCTCTCCAGAAGCGTACTGTCTTGGGCTCAATCCCATATAGGCTCCAACTGCATAAGATGTTTCAAACCTATATGCATCATCTATCGCAGCTTTGTATGTCATTGCTACTATAATACCAACTCCTGGAACAGTAGTTAATAATTTACAATCCTCATCTTTTTTACCTTGCTCTGAGAGCATTTTGTCAAGTTTTCTTATCGATTCTTCTATTGTTTCTAAGCTATGTACTAATGCTTCAATTGAGTTCTTGCTAATTTCATCTAGCTCATTAATTATTTCTTGCACTTTTAAAATGAAACTTGTAGATCTGGCACGCTGATCAATTTTTATCCCGTATATTTTTAATAATCCTCTTATTGTTCCCTCAATTTTCTCTCTGCTACGTGTTAATTGTCTTCTGCTTCCAAGCATTATTTTAATCTGACAAGCTTCATCTGACTTTACTAATACCTCTTTAAATAGCCCAACTCTCATCATTTGTGCTATACCTCTTGCATCATTTTTATCATTCTTATTGATTCTTGCAGACAATGCTGCTGCCATATGCCTTGCATCTACACAAGTTACTGGCAATCCAAATCTCCTCAATTCTTTGCACATTGATATTGATAGTTGTCCACTTTCTATCCCTATTGCTTCATATTTTTTGCTTTGACTAAGCAAATACTCCGCTATTGTACTGCTTTCACTTACAATAACTTCTTCTTTAACAATTTTTCCTTTCTCATCAACGATACTGATAAAAGTTTCCTTGAGTGAGACATCTAATCCACTATAATATTTCATAAGACTGCTCCTACTGTAAAAGTTTAAATTATTTTTGAAGAACTAATTCTATTGAACTTGTTACTTCGTGCTAAAATAATGGAGTATGTCTCTCCATCATTCAATAGCAATTACAGTATGTGTCTTATCTAACTCTTTGAGTGTACCATCCTTGAGATCATAACAATATATTATATCTATGTCCTTACTTTTATCAACTTCAATCACTACTAAACTTTCATACTTTTTCCCTAATCTATCACATTGACTAACAAGCGACTCATAAGAGCTCCTGATATCCTGTATAATTTGAAATTTTTCTTCTTCTGAAAGGTTCTTGTGTTGTACTAAATAAAAGACGCCTTTGTATTCAAGTTCAAACAGCCGTCCATCACGATCTACAAACTTATGATCCGTCCATGCACCTCTACGATCTGTATATTCATCTACTAGTCCATGATCTTTATATGCATCTACTAGTCCACAAACATTCTTCTTGAGATTTTGTATAACTTGAAGTTTTTCTTCTTCTGAAAGGTTCTGGCGGTATATAGTACAAGTTGTACCTTTGTATTCAATTTGAAACCTCTGTCCATATTGAGACTCCCGGTTATATTCTGTATATTGATCTACTAGTCCACAAACATTCATGACATTTTTTATAATTTGAAGTTCTTCTTCTTCTCCTGAAAGGTTCTGGCGGTATATAGTACAAGTTGTACCTTTGTATTCAAAAATAAACCACGATCCAAAATCTTTATACCAATCTATTAGTCCACAAACATTCTTGACATTTTTTATAATTTGAAGTTCTTCTTCTTCTGAAAGGTTCTGGCGGTATATAGTACAAGTTGTACCTTTGTATTTAAAATCAACCCGCGATCCAAAATCTTTATATTCATCTACACCTTTTTGTTCACAAAGGGCTTTGTAGTTTTTTTCTATCACCTCATGGTTTTTTTCTTCTACCTCCAGTCCAATGGCATTTGCCATTAGCTCTCTATTTGCATCGTCTAATTGCCTTACCTCTGCTGTGGAAAACTTCAATTGAAACACATGAGCGAATTCATGAGCCAAAACTTTGTCCATACCACTAGCTTTATGGAGCAATATGCTTTCTCCATTTGTTATCCCCAAAGAATTATTTAGCGAAGATTGACTCTTTGAAAACCCAGGAACCAAAGTGCCATATTTCTCATAATCAAGATCATTATTAAGAATATAGGTATTCACAGTAACTTGAGTATCACTATTTATACAAAACTTTGCTTTATATGCCTCATAAGCATTTTGAATATCAAGCTTTATTTGATCTTGCTCCCGTTGCGATACATCGTCATAATGTATTACGCAATTCAACTTTCCATATTCAAAATTAAATTGATTAGGCAATAGATCTTGAATCTTTTTTGGAATTGTACACTTATTAAATTTTTGTTGAAATGTCTCGTTATATAAATTATTATTGTACTTACTAGGGAATCTACCAGGCAAATAAGGTATCTGTGCAATCGTTTTTCCATCGCCATCATGGAAGAAAATATTAGAATCATCAATCCTAAAATCCCTTATAGATTGCCCGCAGGTGCCATCATTTGCACAATCGTGATTATTTGAGTCAGTCTTTAACCATGCATTAGTGTATTTTTTCATTTTGATACCTCACTATTAAATCTTAACTATATTAGTATCTTAGTAAAAATTATAATAATTTATTAATTTGTATGTTTAGCTGCATGGTTCAAGAGTGTGGTGAAGAGGATTTAGTATAAATAATTCTGGAGCACTGATAACATATAAATTCATAAGAGGTAATACCCTTAAGACGCTAACTATGGATTAGAAAAATAGTAAGAGAGGAGGGGAAAAGAGGGTAAACTCCAGTATTTTAGCGATAATAGGAGGTTACCCAATGAATAAGAATATAACAGAATTGTTCTGTTTTGTAGATGATTATTGTAAAACAATAGATGAAAATTTTGCAAACATACTATTGTCAAGTGGTAAAAAACCTACCAGAGTACCAGAAATAAAGTATTCTGAAATTATCACAATAATTCTACTTATCATGAATACTCCAAATACTATTGGTAGCAAAAAAAATAAGCAACTACGTGTAATGAATAATTTAAATCCAGCAATGTGAAAAATCACTCCTACAAGAATTAAATAGACTAAAGAAGTTCCCATAATAGTAATACCAATTCTCAATAATAATGAGACAAATGAAAAAGAGTGCTTTCCGCCTATAACTGGAGGTTTAAGTGAATTTATCGTATATTCTATTTGTCTTCCCAATAACGAAGTTTGGTATAAGACTGTCAATAATATATGCTATAACACGCCTAGTTATTTCCACGCAGTTTAAATTTAAGTGGCATTTTTCAGGTCTGTAATCTATTACTACTGTTTTTGCAATTTTATCGTGGAAGAACTGCTTGCGTTTATCAAATACTGCAAATATTAAAACCAAGACTGGTAACATTAAAAACCACTCAGAAATACAGAAAGGTGCCAACAAAAGCATCTTAAGAGTGCTTCTTATCACTACTTGCATTAAA
Source organism: Wolbachia endosymbiont (group A) of Clivina fossor (assembly GCF_964026865.1). Classification (NCBI taxonomy): domain Bacteria; kingdom Pseudomonadati; phylum Pseudomonadota; class Alphaproteobacteria; order Rickettsiales; family Anaplasmataceae; genus Wolbachia; species Wolbachia endosymbiont (group A) of Clivina fossor. Next base: position 1,755,608 of record NZ_OZ034707.1, read on the forward strand.
GCAATATTTTCAAGTGTATTTGCATCTTTTATGTATATGCCACATAACAACTTTCCTGGAGTCCAGCCAAGTTTTGCTATCATTAATGTTTCCAATACTATAAGCAGTAATATTCCTAATACTCCTTCTTGCACTAAAAAGTCTGTATCAGTATAACTGAAGACAACATTAACAAGTTCAGTAAAGGTCTCACCTGATGATATGGACAAAATGAATAGAAAAAAGACAGGAAATATTATTTGATCAACTATAAACGCTATAACACGTTTATTAATTCCCGCATAGTTATCCATTTTTGTACCCAACACGATTGCCTAATACCAAACTTCGTTATTGGGAAGACAAATAGAATATACGATAAATTCACTTAAACCTCCAGTTATAGGCGGAAAGCACTCTTTTTCATTTGTCTCATTATTATTGAGAATTGGTATAACATATCAGACTAGCAATTAAATAATAAAAATTGTTTGTTTGCTGCTCCTTGTCTTCTCTTGCTTTCAACCGAGCAACTGGGTAAGTTGATCTATTTCATTTATTGGCACAAGTTTAACTTTTGCGTGTCTGCTGACCTGTATAACCCCTTAGCTGTTTGAGAGAGTTCACAGAAATACTGTACATTTTAAAAAAAATCACTCTGAAGCGTGCTTAATTTCAATAGCATCCACCCCATTCTGCTAATAAATCTACTTCGTGTCCCGTTCGGTCACGCCAAAAATATAGATTAGCAGGTAACCCCTGATTGAGGCGCCTCTTGAAAATCTCCAAAACAATCAAATTTTCAAACAGAGCTCCTTTAAGGTAGTGTGTTTCTAGTTGATTCTCCTTTTCAAGGCCAAGGAGCGTACAAGCAAGACCAGTGTCATAGAAGTATAACTTTGGCATCTTGATTAAACGCTTGTTGAAACTTTGGTGAAATGGTTGAAGAAAAAATATTAGGTAACTAGCTTCCAAAATATTCAGCCATTGTCGCACGGTTGTATGAGAAATGCCACAATCTTGAGCAAAAGATGATAAATTAAGCTACTCGACCTGTTGAGGAAGGTTTGCAATATTCTCAATATTTTTAAGTTGTCGAACATCTCGCTCAATGTAGGTTTGGATATAACTAGCCAGTGGGTGCATGTTAAGGCTATGTAACCCAGGGTATTCTACCTTTAAAATAGCTGAATTAACATTTATAGGAATCAGATAAACTGATACCAATTCCTAAAAATAAATAGACGAATAAAGAAAAATTTCTAAAATAGAATAATTTAAGAATTAGTGGGGAGTTATGGCAGGAAAAAGTAAAGCAATAGGAGAAGAATTATATAATAAGTGTAACCTGGAATTAAAGAAGCACGGCATAAGAGGAGAGATAGGAAGAAGATTACAGGCAATAATATCTGCAAAAGAATATGGAATAACAAAAGTTGCTCAAATATACCGAATTACTAGAACTACATTGATGAAGTGGATTACAAGATTTAAGGAAGGAGGAGTCAATGCGTTTAAAATACAACCAGGACGTGGAGTAAAGCCGAAGTTGAGCTACAAGCAGCAAGAAGAAATTAAAAATGTCATAGCAGAAGAAGGAGCCAACCTAACGGCTAAGAAATTAAAAATCATAATTGAGAAAATGTTTTCTATTGAGGTAAGTAAGTCTACAGCACATAGACTGATGCAAAAGTTAGGTTTTTCGTATATTACTCCAAGGCCTGTGCACAATAAACAGGATAAAAATAAACAAGAAGAGTTTAAAAAAAAATCTTAATGAAACTATTGTCACGTATCCCGAAAAAGAGCTATTTTTCTTCGATGAGTCGCGGTTTGGCACACATTCAAAGATTGGACACGGGTGGTTTAAAAAAGGCATTAGGACACAGGTTAAGGTAAAATTAGGTAGGCAAAACTTTTATCTCTATAGTGCAGTTAATCCTAGAAATGGAGAGAGTTCTAGCTTATTCGTACCAAACGTCAATACTGATTGTATGAATATATTCCTTGAGCAGATGTCACAATATTTAGGAACAAGGGAGGCATTTCTTGTTGTGGATTGTGCAGGATGGCATAGATCCAAAGGTTTAAAAATACCACAAAATATTACCTTAATCTATTTACCTCCATATTCACCAGAGTTAAATCCAGTAGAGCGTTTATGGCAATATTTGAAAGACAATCTCATTAAAAATAGAATATATGACTCTGTTAGTTTATTGGAGGATACTGTATGTGCATTCATTCGTAATATTACGGAAAGTTCGATCAAAACCATTTGTTCTGTGAGTTATTTGCCTACTTATTTATGAGATTTGGTATAACATTGTCGGAGGAGTGTTAAGTTCAACAATGCATTTATATTAACCTCTGCATATCTAATACCAACTTCGTTATTGGGAAGGCAAATATCACAAATTCGCTCAAATCCCCATCTATAGGCAAAAAGGCGCTCTTTTTAATTTGTTTCATTACCATTGAGATTTATGAGTAATTTATACAATAGAGATTATATAGCCCTCCTTCCTTTCTTTATTGAAAAATTAAAAATCCTGTACACTGGGTGTAGTAAAGGTTATTTCTATTTTCCATGACGCACATCGTCGCTATGGTTGTTTTGCCACTGCCACCTTTTTGACCACCGACAACTATTCCCTACTTTAATTCTATTCCGATATTTAGAGTCAAGATATTTTAGTATTTTGATACTTTAGTACTTTAATATTTTGATACTTTAGTACTTTAATATTTTGATATTTTGATATTTTAGTGTTTTGATACTTTAATGTTTCAGTATTTTGATATCACAAACACTTAAATAAGAAAAAGTCTGCCATACAGATTTGCTTACACTAAGACTTACCCTTTTATTCAAATTCTAAAGGGTATTACAGATGTTTTCTGAATAAAGCTATTAATTTACCTAATTACAAACAACGCTATAAAAACCTTTTAAAACGCTTTAAATGGCCACCGTGTTTCTATTACACTTAAACCTCAAAGTATGTCTGCAAACTTACAAACGAGCTAATTAATGAGGCATGAATTGTTCACTAACTCATGTGCACAAAATTTCTTGGCGTGAGTTCTTAGATTTTATTAGCAGCCATCTCATCCATTAGGCGTTTCTTCTCTTGTTCATATGCTAGTAATCTTCTTCCGACCAACTAAGCTTGTTCATCTCTTCATATGCTCGTTTTATTATTACATTGCTACCAACTATTTTATCCAGGTCCTCTTCCCTTGTTTCTGCTGCGTATCGAAAAAAATAACACCATTTCTCAACTATGTTTTCTAGTTGATCCTCTTTTGTTTTTGGAAATTTTGGTAGTTCTATGAAAGTAAAACTAAAGTCATTCAGGTAATGTTTGCAAGTAACCTTACCTAGAATAGCATGATCTGACTTGTACTCATTCTTGTTTGGAAAAATAATACAATCAGCAACAGTTATAAAGATAACTTTCTTGAGTTTATGATACTCTTGATCTACTTTATCTATATCTATTTGGTTTACGTAAGTTTTAGCAGCATAATATTGGGCACATTTCTCAAAACCTTTGGTCTTAGTGAATGCCATTTTAACAATATAACTGGAACCTTGAGAGTCCTCACAAAGAACATCAAAAATGCCCTGCTCTTTAGCGGCAATCTCAAAATCCAAAATGGCAGCTAAAAATTGAACATTCTGGATAGTAGCCAAACCAGTAAAGCCTAAAATATCATTGAGAAAATGAATGAGGATGTCTTTATTCCTCTCAGTACCGAATATTCTCTTGAAAGCGCAATCGGTTCGTGCATCAAGAAATTTTAACAAAGCCATAGTAAAAATGCCCGAAAAATATTAACGGTTATACACTACTTTCTACAAATAGAAATCTTATTTTTGCTACACAGTTATATTATGTATTCCTATACAGGCATCTTTCCTAATTCATTTTCTTTATTGAAAAATTAAAAAAAATGCTGTATAATTATTAGTAGACTTTGGTAAAACTTATGGCAAACGCTAGTATAGCTCTCAGTAAAGAAACTTCACAGCATCTTGCTGATTTAGCTAAACTTTCCAACCAGTCTGCTCAAGAGCTAGCAGAAAGGCTAATCAAAGAGGCAATTGAACTTGAAGAAGAAGATATTCTGTTATCTGCAGTTGCTAATGAGTATGACGTTGATGGTGCAGAAGAAATAGAAGATAGTGAAGACGTCTGGGAATAAACCATATACCATCAAATACCTCAAGCGTGTTCGTGAGGAGGATATACCATCCTTACCAGAGAATATAAAGACAGGAATCAAAAAAGCGATAAGAGAGCGACTTACAGTTGATCCAATAAAACTTGGTGAGCCGCTACATCATAGCTTAAAAGGACACAAAAGGCTAAGAGTTAGTAATTATCGCATTATATATCGCGTAAACACTGTAGAACACAAAGTAACCATCGTTGCAATAGGACACAGAGATACCATTTACGAGAAGGCTAGGAAGATACTTAGTAGGCATTAAATATATTTTTTACGTAATCACTTTTCCTGTGTCAATTAGAAGATATTCTATAAACATTAAATATATTTTATACACCACTCCTTCCTGATCCATTCTCCACCTTAGGTGGCTTCGCTCAGCTCAAAAAAAACTCATTTTTTTGGTACACCCCCCTATAAATTATATACTATTTTCTTTATTGAAAAATTTAGAAAGATGTTGTAAAATTGCTATAGTAGTAGACTTTGGTAAAACATATGGCAGATTCAGGCGTTAATATTAGTGAAAAAGTTTTAAAAGATCTTGCTCGTCTAGCTAAAGTAAAAAACCAATCAGTTCAAGAGCTAGCAGAGCAGTTTATACAAGAAGCAATTGAAAATGAAGAAGATATGGCGATAGCCAAACTCGCTGTTCAACGCGACACTCGAAATGCAAAATTCATTAGGCATGAAGACATCAACTGGTGATAATTACTTAATCTGTTATGAGGAAAATGTAGTTCACAAAGATATTCCAAACCTTCCTAAGACAATATGGTCAAGGATAAAAGAAATTGTAAAAGAGCGCCTTACGCTTTCCCCTGAGAAGTCAGGGGATCCCTTGCTTGGTGAATTCAAAGGATACCGTAGAATACGAACAGGTGATTACCGCTTGATCTATCGAGTAATTAAATCAGAACGTATAGTAATAATTACTGCAATAGAGCATAGAGAATACATTTACGGAGATTAAAACATTCTATAAACATATATATATTTTTTACGTAACCACTTTTCCTGTTTCAATTAGAAGATATTCTATAAACATTAAATATATTTTATACACCACTCCTTCCTGATCCATTCTCTACCTTAGGTGGCTTTGCTCAGCTCAAAAAAAGCTCATTTTTTTGGTTACCCCCCTATAAATTATATACTATATTATATTTTATATATAATATAGTATATAATTAGGGGAGAGGCGACGAAAACAAGATTTAGAGTTTGAGGAGCCTCCGGTTTAAGGTAGAGAATGGATCAGGAAGGAGGGCTCAGGGTCGATGGACGTTGATGAAGATATAAAATTAGTTGTTTAAGTGATAAACTACTTAATTCCAGAGAGATCAACTATGTTTTTGTAGGAAGTTCAGCAAGCCTTGTTTTTTTGTGCAAAACCCTGTTTTCAAATCATAATGTTCGTGTAAGTGTTGCCATCTTTAACCTTTTCTTGCATATTGAAACTATAAAATTCAATTTATGTACTTACGCTCTATAACCCCAGTCTTAGAAGGATTTTCTAACTGCTTTGGGCATTACAGAGTCTGGTAAAACAACTATTACAAAACATGCACGTATCTTTAGAAAATCTAGTTTTCATAGGGCATTTCTAGCTAAAGGGCGCTATTTTTGATCCTGAGATATCTTCAAGAACCTGCAAAGTGTACTAACAGGGTCTTAAAATTTTTCTCTATTTCAGGGCGCATAGGCATACTACCTCTAATACCAAATCTCATAAATAAGTAGGCAAATAACTCACAGAACAAATGGTTTTGATCGAACTTTCCGTAATATTACGAATGAATGCACATACAGTATCCTCCAATAAACTAACAGAGTCATATATTCTATTTTTAATGAGATTGTCTTTCAAATATTGCCATAAACGCTCTACTGGATTTAACTCTGGTGAATATGGAGGTAAATAGATTAAGGTAATATTTTGTGGTATTTTTAAACCTTTGGATCTATGCCATCCTGCACAATCCACAACAAGAAATGCCTCCCTTGTTCCTAAATATTGTGACATCTGCTCAAGGAATATATTCATACAATCAGTATTGACGTTTGGTACGAATAAGCTAGAACTCTCTCCATTTCTAGGATTAACTGCACTATAGAGATAAAAGTTTTGCCTACCTAATTTTACCTTAACCTGTGTCCTAATGCCTTTTTTAAACCACCCGTGTCCAATCTTTGAATGTGTGCCAAACCGCGACTCATCGAAGAAAAATAGCTCTTTTTCGGGATACGTGACAATAGTTTCATTAAGATTTTTTTTTAAACTCTTCTTGTTTATTTTTATCCTGTTTATTGTGCACAGGCCTTGGAGTAATATACGAAAAACCTAACTTTTGCATCAGTCTATGTGCTGTAGACTTACTTACCTCAATAGAAAACATTTTCTCAATTATGATTTTTAATTTCTTAGCCGTTAGGTTGGCTCCTTCTTCTGCTATGACATTTTTAATTTCTTCTTGCTGCTTGTAGCTCAACTTCGGCTTTACTCCACGTCCTGGTTGTATTTTAAACGCATTGACTCCTCCTTCCTTAAATCTTGTAATCCACTTCATCAATGTAGTTCTAGTAATTCGGTATATTTGAGCAACTTTTGTTATTCCATATTCTTTTGCAGATATTATTGCCTGTAATCTTCTTCCTATCTCTCCTCTTATGCCGTGCTTCTTTAATTCCAGGTTACACTTATTATATAATTCTTCTCCTATTGCTTTACTTTTTCCTGCCATAACTCCCCACTAATTCTTAAATTATTCTATTTTAGAAATTTTTCTTTATTCGTCTATTTATTTTTAGGAATTGGTATTACATATTATTTCTCTAAGGCTTTAATGTACTCTTCTGCAGCTTTGATTATGATACGAGTGATTTTATCTTCTGTTTTAAAGGCTGTTTCTCTTAGTTTCTTATATAAACTAAGTGGTATTTTTGCCGTTATTAGTCGTCGTGGTTCCTCCATTTCTTTAACAAAACTCTTTTGATCCTCATTTGTATAACTTACAGCAGAATCACTAGGTATCTCATTAAATTCACCTTCTGGAAATGTAGGTTTTTTTCTTCTTTTTTTAGGCTGTAACTCGGGCATTTAAGACCTCCTTATAAATAGATTTGATTTCCTCAGATGCCTTTAAATCTGCTGGTTTATATTCAACAGTTGCCATACCTTCGTTAGAGGCTCGTCGTACCGCAATTCGTTCACTTAAAAAATTATCGAATCTTGTTAGGTTGTCAAAATCACTTAAAAAATCATCACATTCTTCGATTTCTTTTTTAGCTGTGACTGGGTTGGTATTAACTTTATTAAGTAGTACTTTTGCGTTAAAGTTTTTCTTGCATCTTTGAGCACCGGCAACTAAATCGCTAAGAGTTTCAATTGTCCACATATCAAATCCAGATGGAACCATGGGAAATATAGCTAGGTCAGCTAATGACAAAGCAGCTCTCAATACTTGATTATTAGCACCACCTACATCAACAACAACCTCTTGATGTTCGGACCGTAAAGCTTGTAGTTGATTTATTATTACTATACCAACATCAATTGTTCGCTTACCTAATACCTCTCGACTAATGCTAATTCCCGGTAGACTTTGGTCCTCCCTTCGTCTTGATACCCATAAGGTAGCTGTCCTTTGCGGATCAATATCATAGAGAAGGACATTTCTATTTTCCATGACGCGCATCGTCGCTATATTCGTGGCTATAGTTGTTTTGCCGCTACCCCCTTTTTGACCACCGACAACTATTATCATATCCCCTACATTAATTGATATAGCCTATTATGATATTCCGATATTTAGAGTCAAGATATTTTAGTATTTTGATACTTAGATACTTTAGTATTTTGATATTTAAATATTTTGATGTTTGAATACTTTAATATTTAGATATTTTGATACTTAGATACTTTAATGTCTTAGAACCTGTACATGATCTCAAGAAAGGAATAAACTAAGAGATAATGTATATAAGTTAGGATATATGAGGAGTTTATACCCAAGTGATATAAGTTGGGAAAGATTTGAGATTATATTACCAGATCTAGAGTCCTGTAGAAAAAAAACAAAACCAAGAAAACTTGATTTGTATGATGTATTTTGTGGAGTATTATACGTTCTGAAAAGCGGTTGTCAGTGGAGAATGCTACCAAAAGAGTTTCCAAAATGGCGCAATTGTTACGACTATTTTAAGAAGTGGAGTGAAAAACCAGATGCAAATAAAGAAAGTGTTCTGGAGCTGGTGTTAAAAAAAAATAGTTGCGACAAAACAATGGTCGGAAAGAAAAAACCAGCTTCTGCATAATTGATGCACAGAGTGTAAAAAATGCAGATACTGCTGAAGAAAAAGGCTATGATGCAGGCAAAAAGATTTCAGGGCCATATTGCAGTAGATACGCAAGCATGCAATTTATGTAACAACAGCAGAGATAACTGACCGTAGCAGTGCTGTGAGAATGGTAGAAAATGCAAAAGAAAACCTCTCGGGAGTTAAAAATGTACTGGTTGATGCAGGCTATACGGGAGAGAATTTTGCAACTCAAATAAAAACGATTATTGGTGCAACCGTTGAAGTGATAAAAAGAAATGAATTACATTCCTTTGTTGTATTGCCCAAAAGATGGGTTGTGGAGCGATCTTTTGCTTGGTTAGAAAAATGTAGAAGATTGTGGAAAAATTGTGAGCGAAAACTCAATACTAGCCTACAAATGGTCGTTCTGGCTTTCACTGCCTTACTCCTGAAAAGATTATGAACAGGTTCTTATACCACACATACTAAAACAAGAAAAAGGTGCTCGAACGGAAACAGCGTCATTCTTCAACATCGCAGATATCGTCAGGACAAAAGATGGTTTCTCTTACATCACTTAGCTAATTTATCCAGCCTTTCTGGCTCAGCTACAGTTTTTTGCGTTTTAACTAAATGCTTACATACCAAGTTGCTTTTCCTTTTCCATGCTGAGTAATGTAATTACTCTTCACAAGATTAGATACATGCTTCTTTAAGGTATTGCGGTTTGCTTTAGTAATATTTTCTAAATCCTTCATTGTAAGACGTCCATGTTTGCTAAGCAAAACTAATATTTTGGCTGAAAGTGGTGGTAAATAAAGATTTAATACCTTTTCATGTGACACCTTTTGCTCAAGATGAGACTTTTGCTTTTGCAGTGATCTTAAAAAAAACATAAGCCATGGATTAAAATCATAGCCGCTCGTTTTCAAAGATTGTTGAGTACGACGCAAAGCTAAGTAATAACTCTCCTTGTTACTTTCAATTACACTTTCAAGAGAACTGTAAGGTACGTATGTATACCCTAACTTTAGCAACAAGAAAGTTGTAAGAATACGTGATAACCTTCCATTTCCATCTTGAAAGGGGTGGATGGCCAAAAAAGTAACTATAAAAATGCCAATAATTAATAGAGGGTGTGACGATTTCACTCCTAATTGCTGGCTAGTCCAATAAATAAGTTCTTGCATTTGTATCACCGTTTCAAATGGAGAAGCTGTTTCAAAAATTATGCCTAAGCTTTTTCCAGATTCATCAAACGCTTCAACATGATTGGGAAATTTCTTATATTCTCCCATGTGTCTTTGATCTTTATATGAAAATTGCAAAAGCCAGATATGAAACTGTTTTATGATGTTTTCTGTGAACGGCATAGTTTCAAAGTTTTGAAATACCTCCTCACACACATACGCATACCCAGCTATTTCTTGTTCATCCCGAGAACGAAATGAGCGTGTATCAAGTTTGGATAATAATTGTTCAACTTCACGGTCTGATAATTTTGCCCCTTCAATACGAGTAGAAGAACCAATACTTTCAATTGTTGCAATTTTTTTGAGCATTTGTAAACGTTCTGGAGCTAAATTACCAAATAATTGCCATGCTCCTTTAAATTCATCAATCTCAGCAACTAATTTTAGTATTTCAGGTGTTATTTCAATTTTTGAAATATCAAACATATCCGTATTCTTATCCAATTATACTCAATTATATTCGAAAATATCCTATTAGCAAACTCTTAAATTGTTGCTCTCTCATTAGTTTTTTGCATATACACAAAACTCTCTGGCTGGCTCAATTGCCACATCTTCCAGTAAAAAAGGCAAATTTCTTTTAAGAGCATACTTTAATCCAGATGTCTTCTCATACTTCTATTTAGAGTCAAGATATTTTAGTATTTTGATATTTTAGTATTTTAATATTCTGATACTTTACTATTTTAATACTTTAATGTTTTAGTATTTTGATATCACAAACACTTAAATAAGAAAAAGTCTGCCATACAGATTTGCTTACACTAAGACTTACCCTTTTATTCAAATTCTAAAGGGTATTACAGATATTTTCTGAATAAAGCTATTAATTTACCTAATTACAAACAACGCTATAAAAACCTTTTAAAACGCTTTAAATGGCCACCGTGTTTCTATTACACTTAAACCTCAAAGTATGTCTGCAAACTTACAAACGAGCTAATTAATGAGGCATGAATTGTTCACTAACTCATGTGCACAAAATTTCTTGGCGTGAGTTCTTAGATTTTATTAGCAGCCATCTCATCCATTAGGCGTTTCTTCTCTTGTTCATATGCTAGTAATTCTTCTTCCGACCAACTAAGCTTGTTCATCTCTTCATATGCTCGTTTTATTATTACATTGCTACCAACTATTTTATCCAGGTCCTCTTCCCTTGTTTCTGCTGCGTATCGAAAAAAATAACACCATTTCTCAACTATGTTTTCTAGTTGATCCTCTTTTGTTTTTGGAAATTTTGGTAGTTCTATGAAAGTAAAACTAAAGTCATTCAGGTAATGTTTGCAAGTAACCTTACCTACACGCCTACGAC